>NZ_JAAGWK010000025.1 GCF_010685995.1 Goekera deserti
CCCGTGTCACTGCCACCCATCCCACCCCTCAGCTGGGGTGATGCAACGACCCCCTGACGCCGGGTCAGCTGATCACCGTGCGGCCGAGCTCACCAACGTCGGTGAGCTCGGACGGACACTGATCAGCCGAGCTGATCAACGCTGAGAGCCGGCCCCGTCGCAGGGGCCCGCGCCGAGTGCCAGCGAGGTGTAGGGGGGCGACGGGGTCCTTCCTCAGACCCCGACGTCGCAGACGCCGGCGCCCTCGAAGAAGCCGCTGCGGTAGGTGTCGACCAGCTCGAACCCGGACAGCTCGCTGCCCGGGAACACGGCCGCCTGCGTGCCGAAGTCGAGCAGGAACGAGATGGCCTCGTCCAGGTCACCGGGGGACAGCTGCGCCGTCTCCTGAGTCTCGTTGAACAGCTGCGCGGCGTACCAGCCGGCCAGGCAGATCGTCGACGTCGTCACCGCCTGCTCGTCGTCGTCCGGCAGGTCCAGCTGGGCGCGTGCCGCCTCGGCGTAGGGCAGTGCGACGGCGGTGGCCACCGCGAAGTCACCGATCTCGTAGGCGGGCGCGATCAGGTCGGTCTCGTCGACGTAGACGGTCTGGTCGTCCGGGCAGTAGCCGAGGTCGCGGTCGGCGTCCAGGTCCTCGCAGTCCGGCCCGCTGCCGGGGAAGAGCTCCACCGCCGGCGGCTGGAACCCCGCGTCGAAGAGCTGGTCGAACGCCGTGGTCCAGAAGGTCTCCAGGGTGCTGACGGTGAACTCGAGGGTGTCGGCGGTGCGGGGGTCGTCGTCGCCGTCCTCCAGCGGCAGGTTGCCGTTGTTGTCCAGGTCCTCGTCGTCGGTGAACGGCTGCTGGGTGAACACCCGCTCCCCGTCGCCGAAGGCGTCCCGGCAGGCCCCGGCGCCGCCGTCGTAGCCCTCCTGGAACCCGGAGACGCGGTCGAAGAACGAGCCGTGTGCGCCCTGCTCGTCGGCGTCGGTGCCGACCGGGTCGCGGATGAGCAGGAAGCCCTGCAGGGCCTGGTCCAGCTCGGGCGCGCGCAGGCTGGTGTACTGCGCCTCGCCGTCAAGCACCCAGCGGGTGAACGAGCCGGCGAAGCAGTCGGCCTGGGTCTCGGCGTTGATGCTGGCCTGGGGTGCGTCGTCGTAGCGGGCCTGGATGGCGTGGCCCCACTCGTGCGCCATCACCAGCGAGGGCAGGTAGCGGCCGTACTCGCCGGCGAGCTCGGCCATGAACGACCGGTCGTAGGTGATGCCGTCGCTGTTGGGGTAGTCGGGGGCAGCGCAGTAGTAGGCGTTGTCCTCGACGTCGGCGACCTCCAGGCCGCAGGTGAGGCCGTCGGGGTAGTCGGCCGGGTCGAAGTCGTCCGGGTCGACGGAGTTCAGCGTCCCGGCCAGCGGCTCCCAGGACCCGCCGAACGTCTCCGGGAAGGTCTGCTGCCAGTAGGTGTCCAGGTCGGCGAGCGCGTCCCGGGCGGTGTCGTCGACCGGGTCGCCCACCACGGAGCCGTCGATGCGCTGCTGGTCGGGGGAGACGTCCTGCGCGATGCCCGCGCCGGGCCGGCCCTGGCCGGTGACCGCGGTGGCGCAGCCGGTGAGCAGCAGGCCGCAGGCGGCTCCGGCCGCGAGACCGCGGCGCAGGACGTGCCTCATGGTCGTCGTCTCCCTCGATCACCCGGCGGTGGGCGGGCCCCGGGCCGGTACCCGCCATGATGCCCGGTCAGCGGCCCGGGCGGCGGGCGCCCGCCGGGGACGGCGGTGCGGTGCCACCCGTGGGGGTGGCACCGCACCGCGTACCCGCGACCTCGGGGGTCAGCCCTCGTGCAGGAACCAGACCGTGCCCAGCGGGGGCGCCGCGATGGTCGCCGAGAACGGCTGGCCGTGCCACGGCTCCTCCACGGCGTCGACCCCGCCGAGGTTGCCGACGCCGGAGCCGCCGTAGGCCTCGGCGTCGGTGTTGAGCACCTCGCGCCAGCGGCCACCACGCGGCAGCCCGACCCGGTACTCCTGGTGCGGGGTGCCGGCGAAGTTCGCCACGCAGGCCAGCGCCTGACCGCCCGCGCCGTAGCGCAGGAAGCTGAGCGTGTTGCCGCCGGCGTCGTTGGCGTCGATCCAGGCGAAGCCCGCCGGGTCGACGTCCTGGCTCCACAGGGCCTCGGACTCGGTGTAGCGGCCGTTCAGGTCACGTACCAGGTCGAGCACGCCGCGGTGCGCCGGGTCGTCCAGGTGCCACCAGTCCAGCGAGCGGCTCTCGGCCCACTCGCCGTCCTGGGCGAACTCCTGGCCCATGAACAGCAGCTGCTTGCCTGGGTGCGCCCACATGTAGGCCAGGTAGGCGCGCAGGTTGGCCAGCTGCTGCCACCGGTCGCCGGGCATCTTGCGCAGCAGCGAGCCCTTGCCGTACACGACCTCGTCGTGGCTGATCGGCAGCACGTAGTTCTCCGAGTACGCGTACACCAGGGAGAACGTCAGCTGGTTGTGGTGGTAGACGCGGTGCACCGGCTGCTTCTCCACGTAGCCGAGCGAGTCGTGCATCCAGCCCATGTTCCACTTGAACCCGAACCCGAGACCGCCCAGGTGGGTTGCCCGGGTGACCCCCGGCCACGCCGTCGACTCCTCGGCGATCGTCATGATCCCGGGCACCTCGCGGTAGAGCGTCGCGTTCATCTCCTGAAGGAAGGCCACCGCCTCGAGGTTCTCCCGGCCGCCGTGCACGTTGGGCGACCACTCGCCGTCGTTGCGGCTGTAGTCCAGGTACAGCATCGAGGCGACGGCGTCGACGCGGATGCCGTCGATGTGGAACTCCTTGGCCCAGAAGAGCGCGTTGGCCACCAGGAAGTTGCGCACCTCCGACCGGCCGAAGTCGAACACCAGCGTGCCCCAGTCGGGCTGCTCGCCGCGGCGGGGGTCGCCGTGCTCGTACAGCGCCGTGCCGTCGAAGCGGGCCAGCGCCCAGGCGTCCTTGGGGAAGTGCGCGGGCACCCAGTCGACGATGACGCCGAGCCCGGCCTGGTGCGCCGTGTCGATGAAGTAGCGCAGGTCGTCGGGGGAGCCGAAGCGTGCGGTGGGTGCGTAGTAGGAGGTGACCTGGTAACCCCAGGACCCGCCGAACGGGTGCTCGGCCAGCGGCATGAACTCCAGGTGCGTGAACCCGGCGTCAGCGGCGTAGGCGACCAGCTCGTCGGCCATCTCCCGGTAGCTCAGGCCCTCGCGCCAGGAGCCCGCGTGCACCTCGTAGACGCTGACCGGCCGCTCGTGCCAGTTGCCCCGCGCCCGCTGCTCCAGCCACGCGTCGTCGCCCCACTCGTGGGTCGAGCGGGTGACGACGGAGGCGTTCAGCGGCGGGACCTCGGTGGCGAAGGCCATCGGGTCGCTCTTCTCCCGCCACACGCCGTCGCGGCCGAGCACGTGGAAGCGGTACCGCTGGCCGTCCTGCACGCCCGGGACGTAGATCTCCCACACGCCGGAGGAGCCCAGCGACCGCATCGGCAGCATCCGCGCCTGCCACATGTCGAAGTCGCCGGTGACCTTCACGCCCTGCGCGTTGGGCGCCCACACCGCGAACGAGGCGCCCTCGACCCGGCCGCCGGGGGTGTCGTAGCCGCGCAGGTGCGCGCCGAGCGCCTCCCACAGCCGCTCGTGCCGGCCCTCGCGGATCAGGTGCTGGTCGATCTCACCGAGCGTCGGCAGCCAGCGGTACGGATCGTCGACCAGGAACGTGTCGGTGCCGCCCGCGCCGTCGGGGTAGGTGACGTCGATCCGGTAGTCACCCGGCTGGGCGGGCAGCCGCGCCTCGAAGACGCCGCCGGGGTGCAGCTGCTGCGCGTCGTACCGGCTGCCGTCCTGGTCGACGACGACGACCGACACGGCGTCGGGCCGCAGGGTGCGCACCGCCCAGCCGCCCGGCACCTCGTGGGCGCCCAGGGTGGCGTGCGGGTCGTGCGACCAGCCGTCGACGATCGCCTGCATCTGCTCCTGCGTGGCCTCCTGCGGGCCGGCGGGCACGGCGGGCACCTCGACCGGGGCATCGGACGTCGCGTCGGACGGTGCGTCGGACGTGGCGGTGACGACGTCGGCCGCGACCGGTCCTCCCTCGACGTCGGCGACATCGCCGACCGCCACGATCTCCGTGCTGGGTGCGGCGTCCTGGGGGGCGGACTCCGCGGCGACGTCGGCGGCCTCGGCGGCCGGTGCGTCCACGCTCGGGGCGAAACCGCTGCTGGACTCCTCGGTGGCCCAGGTGCCCGCGGGGTCCCCGCCCAGCGGGGCGTCCGGCGCCACGTCGGCGGCGGCCGGCGCCGTGTCGGCAGGTGCAGGTGCGGCCCCGGCGGGTGCAGTCGGGGCAGCCTTCTTGGCGGCACGCTTGCGCGGGGCCTTCGGGGCCGCGCCGTCGGCGGCTGCCGCGGCCTTCTTGGGTGCCCGCTTGCGCACCGGGGCCGGTGCGCTCTCGCCGAGGGACTCCACGGCGCCCGCGGTCGCCGCGGTGGCGGTGGCGGTCGCCTCGGCGGCCTTCTTCGCTGCCTTGCGCACCGTCTTCCGGGCTGCCTTGGTGACCTGCTCGACCGCGGCGGCCGCGACCTCCCCGGCGCCCGGCTGCTCGGACGTGCTCGTCGTGCCTGCGTCGTCGGTGCTCATGCTCGCTCCGTCCTCAGGTCGGTGGTGCGTCGTGCTGGTGGCTGTCCTCGCCGCGCTGGGCCGGTGGACCCGGTCCCGGTCACTCCCCGGCGCTCAGACGCGACAGCGAGGTCAGCGGGATCATGAGCCAGTTCGGCCGGTTCCGCGCCTCGTAGACGCACTCGTAGACGGCCTTGTCGGCCTCGAAGGCCCGCAGCAGGGGCGACCCGCCGCACGGGTCGAGCCCGCTGGCCTCGGAGTACCCGGTGCAGAAGGCCGCGCGGTTGCGCTCGGCCCACTCCTGCGCGCGGTAGGCCCGCTGGTTGTCCTCCGGCTGCTCGATGAGCATGTGCCGGGCGGCGTAGTCGAAGGACCGGAGCATCCCGGCGACGTCGCGCAGCGGCGTGTCCAGCTCCCGGCGCTCGGCCAGCGGCCGGGCCGGCTCGCCCTCGAAGTCGAGCACCACCCAGCCGGTCGCGGTGCGCAGCACCTGGCCCAGGTGCAGGTCGCCGTGCACCCGCTGGCGCACCACCGGCTCCTCGGTGCGGGCCACCGCGGCGTAGAGCCGGCGCAGCCCGTCGGCGTGCGCCGCGAGCTCCGGGACGACGGCGACCGCGGCGTCCAGCCGGGCGTTCATCGCGGCGGCCACCTCGTCGTACCAGGCGCGCTCGGCCGGCTCGCTGGGCAGCACCCGGGCGAGGTCGGCGTGCACCGAGGCGGTGGCCGCACCCAGCCGCTCGCTCTCCCCGGCGAAGTCCCCACCGACCTCGTCGGCGTGCAGGTCGGCCTCGGCGTACAGGTCGCGGACACTGGCCGTGGCCAGCCGCCACCCGTCGCTGGCGTTGGACACGAAGCTCTGCAGCATGCCCACCGTGGCGGGCTCGCCGTCGGCGTCGTCGATCTCGATGTGGCCCAGCAGCGGGGCGATGTGCTCGTTGTCGGCCCGGCGCAGCGCGTCGTGGATCTCCACGTCGGGGTTCAGGCCGGGCTCCAGCCGCCGGAACAGCTTGAGGATCGCGGTCTGCCCGAACACCAGCGAGGTGTTGCTCTGCTCGGTGGAGATGACGTCGCCCGGGGTGCCCTCGGGGATGTAGTCGACGCCGGCCGGGTGGAAGCGCATCGGCCCGACGGTCGCGGCGGCCACCAGGTTGGTCAGCCACGGCACGGTGGCGTCCCGGTCGCGCAGCGCGTCGTAGGCGTAGGTCTCCCGGCCGCTGTAGGGGATGGTGCCGACGAAGGCGTGCGCGAGCTCCTCGACGTGGTGGTCGCGCCAGGACAGCGGCACCAGGTAGGTGTCCGCGGCGCCGTCGGTGAAGGTGACGCGGACGCGGTGCACCGAGACGGCCGGGTCGCCCTCGTCGAGGAAGAACCCCTCCTCGTCGACGTCGGCCCACTCGCGGCCCTTGCCGCCGAACCAGCGCTGGTGCGGCATCCACTCCCGCAGGAGGTCGGTCAGTGCGCTCATCTGGTGTCCCCCTCGATCGCCCGGGCCCCGTTGCCCGGCTGCGCGGTCTCGTCCTCGGCGGAGCCGACGACACCGGCCTCCCGCAGCGACTGCGCGACGCTCACCCCGGTGCTCCCGTGCTCCTCGACGGGTGCCTCGTCCACCGGTGTCTCACGCCGGGACAGCTCGAACCAGTAGAAGCCGTGGCCGGCGAGGGTGAGCATGTAGGGCAGCACCCCGATCTCCGGGAACTCCACCCGCCCGGTCAGCTCGACCGGCACGTAGCCCTCGAAGCGCCGCAGGTCCAGCTCCACCGGCTGCGGGAACCGGGACAGGTTGTTCACGCACAGCACCACGTCGTCGCCGAACTCGCGCACGAACGACAGCACGGTCGGGTTGCGGGAGCCGATCTCCTCGAAGGAGCCGACGCCGAAGGTGGGGTGCTGCTTGCGGACGTTGATCATCGTGCGGATCCAGTGCAGCAGCGACGTCGTGTTGCGCAGCTGGTTCTCGACGTTGGTCACCTGGAAGCCGTAGACCGGGTCGGCCACCAGCGGCAGGTGCATCCGCTGCGGGTCGGCGGTGGAGAACCCGCCGTTGCGGTCCGGCGTCCACTGCATCGGGGTCCGGACGCCGTCCCGGTCGCCGAGCCAGATGTTGTCGCCCATGCCGATCTCGTCGCCGTAGTACAGGACCGGCGAGCCGGGCAGGCTCAGCAGCAGCGCGTTGAACAGCTCCAGGGTGTTGACGTCGTTGTCCAGCAGCGGCGCCAGCCGGCGGCGGATGCCGATGTTGGCCTTCATGCGGGGGTCCTTGGCGTACTCGCCCCACATGTAGTCGCGCTCCTCGTCGCTGACCATCTCGAGGGTGAGCTCGTCGTGGTTGCGCAGGAAGATGCCCCACTGGCAGTTGTCCGGGATCGCCGGCGTCTGGGCCATGATCTCCGAGATGGGGAAGCGCTGCTCGCGGCGGACGGCCATGAACAGGCGCGGCATCACCGGGAAGTGGAACGCCATCTGGCACTCGTCGCCGTCCTCGCCGAAGTACTCGACGACGTCGGCCGGCCACTGGTTCGCCTCGCACAGCAGCACCCGGTCGGGGTACTCGGCGTCGACCACCTTGCGCACCGACTTGAGCAGCTCGTGGGTGCGCGGCAGGTTCTCGCAGTTGGTGCCCTCCTCCTCGAAGAGGTAGGGCACGGCGTCGAGCCGGAAGCCGTCGATGCCGAGGTCCAGCCAGAACCGCAGCGCGTCGATGATCGCCTCGACGACCTTCGGGTTCTCGAAGTTCAGGTCGGGCTGGTGGGAGAAGAAGCGGTGCCAGAAGTACTGCTTCCGGATCGGGTCGAAGGTCCAGTTGGAGACCTCGGTGTCGACGAAGATGATCCGCGCGTCGGCGTAGCGGGTGTCGTCGTCGGACCACACGTAGAAGTCGCCGTACGGGCCCTCGGGGTCGTTGCGGCTGGCCTGGAACCAGGGGTGCTGGTCCGAGGTGTGGTTCATGACGAAGTCGATGATCACGCGCATGCCCCGGCCGTGGGCGGCGTCGAGGAAGTCGCGGAAGTCGTCGATGTCGCCGAACTCGGGCAGCACCTCGGTGTAGTCGGCGACGTCGTAGCCGCCGTCGCGCAGCGGGGAGGCGAAGAACGGCGGCAGCCACAGACAGTCGACGCCGAGCCACTGCAGGTAGTCGAGCTTGCCGATCATGCCGCGCAGGTCGCCGATGCCGTCGCCGTTGCTGTCGGCGAAGCCGCGGACGAGGACCTCGTAGAAGACCGCGCGCTTGTACCACTCGGGGTCGGTGCCCGGTGCGGGCAGCGCGTGGCCACCGGTGGGGAGTTCGGGGACCGGGACGCTCATGGGGTGGATGTCCTCCGGGACGGTGGGAGGGGCGGCTCGGCGGCCCCCGTGCGGGGGCCCGCCGCGAGCTCGCGAGTGGTGGGAGGCACGGTTCAGGCCGGGTGGCTGGGCCGCTGGAACGTGAACACGTGGGCCGGCTCGCGGTACGGGTCGAGCTCCACGTAGTTGTGCTGGCCCCAGTCGTAGTTGGCGCCGGTGATCGCGTCGGTGACCATGAACCGCTCGTGCCAGTCCAGGCCGAGGGCCGGCATGTCCAGCGCCGTCGTCCCGATCTGGGTGTGCGCGCTGTTCAGCGACACCACCACCAGCACCGTGTCGCGCGAGCCCGGGTCGGTCTTGGAGAAGCACAGCAGCTCGGGGTTGTCCACGGCGTGGAAGCGCAGCGTGCGCAGCTGCTGCAGCGCCGGGTGCGCGCGGCGGATCTCGTTGAGCCGGCGCAGGTAGGGCATCAGGCTGCGGCCCTCGGCCTCGGCGGCGGCGAAGTCACGGGGGCGCAGCTGGAACTTCTCGGTGTCCAGGTACTCCTCGCTGCCCGGCCGCAGCGCCTGGTGCTCGAACAGCTCGAAGCCGGAGTAGACGCCCCAGGTGGGGCTCATCATCGACGCCAGGACGGCGCGGATCTTGAACATCGGCGGGCCGCCGGACTGCAGCGACGCGTGCAGGATGTCCGGGGTGTTCACGAAGAAGTTGGGCCGCATGTAGTGCGAGGTGGAGGCCAGGGCGCGGCCGTACTCCTCCAGCTCCGCCTTGCCGGTGCGCCAGGTGAAGTAGGTGTAGCTCTGGGTGAACCCGACCCGGGCGAGCTGGTGCATCATCGCCGGCCGGGTGAACGCCTCGGCCAGGAAGAGCACGTCGGGGTCGGTGGCCTTCACCTCGGCGATCAGCCAGTGCCAGAAGTTCAGCGGCTTGGTGTGCGGGTTGTCGACCCGGAAGATCTTCACCCCGGTGGAGACCCAGTGCCGCACCACGCGGAGCACCTCGGCGTAGATGCCCTCGGGGTCGTTGTCGAAGTTGACCGGGTAGATGTCCTGGTACTTCTTCGGCGGGTTCTCCGCGTAGGCGATCGTGCCGTCGGGCTTGGTGGTGAACCACTCCGGGTGCGTGGTCACCCACGGGTGGTCCGGCGCGGCCTGCAGCGCCAGGTCCAGGGCGACCTCCATGCCGAGGGCGCGGGTGCGCTCGACGAAGGCGCTGAAGTCCTCCAGCGTGCCCAGCTCGGGGTGCACGGCGTCGTGGCCGCCGTCGGCGCTGCCGATCGCCCACGGTGAGCCGACGTCGTCCGGGCCCGGGGTGAGGGTGTTGTTGCGGCCCTTGCGGTTGACCGTGCCGATCGGGTGGATCGGCGGCAGGTAGACGACGTCGAAGCCCGACCCGGCGATCGCGGGCAGCCGCTCGGCCGCCTGCGCGAACGTGCCGTGCGTCGGCCGGCCGTCGACGACGGGGCCCTCGGAACGGGGGAAGAACTCGTACCAGGACCCGAACAGCGCCCGGGCGCGGTCGACCCACACCTCGTGGTCGGGGGTGGCGGTGACCAGCCGGCGCACCGGGTGCTCGTGCAGCAGCTGCTGCAGCTCCGGGGCCAGCGCGGGGGAGAGGCGGGCGGGCAGGTCGAGCATCCCGTCGCGCAGGGCGGAGGCCGCGCCGAGCAGCTCGCCGCGGCGGTCCGGGACGGCCTGGGCCACCTCCTCCAGCAGCCGCGCACCCTCCTCCAGGTCGTTGGCGAGGTCGTCGGCCCCCTGGCCGGCCTCCACCTTCACCTCGACGGCGTGCCGCCAGGTGCCGAGCGGGTCGTCCCAGGCCTCGACCCGGAAGGTCCACAGACCCTCGGTGTCCGGGACGACCGTGGCGCACCACTCGTCGGGCTCGGGCGGGAGCGGCGTCATCCGCAGCAGGGGCGCCGGGCCGGGACGGGCGGACCCGGCGGGCGGGGTCCAGACCACGTTCGCGGCGACGGCGTCATGGCCCTCGCGGAAGACGGTGGCGGTGATCGGCAGGTGTTCACCGACCACGGCGCGGGCCGAGAAGGCCCCGCAGGACACGACGGGGGCGACATCAGTGATGCCGAGGCGGAGGTCAGCGCGGCCAGTCATCACGATCACGCTAGCCGCGTCCGGGAGCCGCGGCACGTCGGCGAGCTGCCGGTCACCTGCCGCCCGCCGTCCGGCCACCGTGCCGACCGCCGCCGTCCACGCCGCCACCCGGCCCCGGAGGTCGGCCAGCCGGCGGCAGAGGTGACCCAGGACACCCGCGAGCGCCCCTCTCGCTAGGCTCTCCGCCGTGCGCGCCCTCCGACGGTTCACAGTCCGAGCATCACTCCCCGACGCGTTGACGCCCCTGTCCCAGCTGGTGATGAACCTGCGCTGGTCCTGGCACCCGGAGACCCGCGACCTGTTCGAGGCGCTGGACCCGGAGCTCTGGGCCTCCTGCGGCGGCGACCCGGTCACCGTCCTCGGCGAGGTCTCCGCCGAGCGGCTGGCGACCCTGGCCAAGGACCGCAAGTTCGTCCGCCGGCTCACCGACGTCGTCGACGACCTCGACGACTACCTCGCCGCCCCGCACTGGTACCAGTCGCTGCCCGACACCGCGCCGAAGGCGATCGCCTACTTCTCCGCCGAGTTCGGCATCACCGAGGTGCTGCCCCAGTACTCCGGTGGCCTGGGCATCCTCGCCGGTGACCACCTCAAGGCCGCCTCCGACCTCGGCGTCCCGCTGATCGGGGTCGGGCTGCTCTACCGGGCCGGCTACTTCTCCCAGGGCCTGTCCGCCGACGGCTGGCAGCTCGAGCACTACCCGGCCCTGGACCCGCACGGGCTGCCGGTCAAGCTGCTGCGCCGCTCCGACGGGTCCGCGGTCGTCGTCACCGTCCCGCTCCCCGAGGCCCGCACCCTGCACGCCCACGTGTGGCGCGCCCAGGTCGGCCGGGTCTCGCTGCTGCTGCTGGACACCGACATCGAGGAGAACACCCCCGCCGAGCGCGGGGTCACCGACCGGCTCTACGGCGGCGACGAGGACCACCGCCTGCGCCAGGAGATGCTGCTGGGCATCGGCGGGGTGCGGGCGCTGCGCGAGTACTGCTCGATCACCGGCACGCCGGCCCCCGAGGTGTTCCACGCCAACGAGGGCCACGCCGGCTTCCAGGGCGTCGAGCGCATCCGCGAGCTCACCGAGACCCACGGCCTGTCCTTCAACGAGGCCCTGCAGGCGGTGCGCGGCGGCACGGTGTTCACCACCCACACCCCGGTGCCGGCCGGCATCGACCGCTTCCCCCGCGCCCTGATCGAGCGGTACTTCGCCGGCTTCGGCGTCCCGGTGGACCGGATGCTGGCCCTGGGCGCCGAGGCGGACCCGACGAAGTTCAACATGGCGCACATGGGCCTGCGGCTGGGCCAGCGCGCCAACGGCGTCAGCCAGCTGCACGGCGACGTCTCGCGCGGGATGTTCGGCGACCTGTGGCCCGGTTTCGACGAGCCCGACGTGCCGATCAGCTCCATCACCAACGGCGTGCACGCCCCCACCTGGACCGCCCGCGAGCTGGTCGAGATGGGCACCCAGAGCACCAGCCAGGGCGACCCGGTCGACGTCGACGGCCCGGTGTGGTTCGACGGCGTGGACCGCATCCCCGCCGGTGAGCTGTGGACCGCCCGGCGGATGCTGCGCGGCCGCCTGGTCGGTGAGATCCGACGCCGCCTGCGGGAGACGGCGCTGTCCCGCGGGGCGTCGGTGGCCGAGGTCGGCTGGACCGACACCGCCTTCGACCCCGACGTGCTCACCATCGGCTTCGCCCGGCGGGTGCCCAGCTACAAGCGGCTGACCCTGATGCTGCGCGACCCCGCCCGGCTCAAGGCCCTGCTGCTGGACCCCGAGCGGCCCATCCAGCTGGTCATCGCCGGCAAGAGCCACCCGGCCGACGACGGCGGCAAGCAGCTGATCCAGCAGATCGTCAAGTTCGCCGACGACCCGGAGATCCGGCACCGCATCGCGTTCCTGCCCGGCTACGACATCGGGATGGCCCGGTACCTGTACTGGGGCTGCGACGTCTGGCTGAACAACCCGCTGCGCCCGCTGGAGGCCTGCGGCACGTCCGGCATGAAGTCCGCGCTCAACGGCGGGCTGAACCTGTCCATCAAGGACGGCTGGTGGGACGAGTGGTTCGACGGCCAGAACGGCTGGGCGATCCCCACCGCCGACGGCATCGACGACGCCGACCGCCGGGACGAGATCGAGGCCCGCGGCATCTACGACCTGATCAGCACCCAGGTGCTGCCGCGGTTCTACGAGACCGACCGGGACGGCGTGCCCACCCGGTGGGTGGAGATGGTCAAGCACACGCTGAAGAACCTCGGCCCCAAGGTGCTGGCCACCCGGATGGTCAGCGACTACGTGCAGCAGCTGTACGTGCCGGCCGCGGTGTCCGCCCGCAACCTCGCCGGCGACGGCTACGCGGTGGCCCGCACCGAGGCGAACTGGCGCCAGCACCTGCTGGAGCACTGGGGTGCGGTGCGGGTGGCCCACGTCGAGGCCACCGGCGCCGGGGACACCCCGGAGATCGGCTCCACGCTGGACCTGCGCGCCGAGGTGGAGCTGCCGGGGCTGAGCCCGGCCGACGTCGAGGTGCAGGCCGCCTACGGCCGGGTCGACGACGCCGACGGGCTGCACGACGTGACCACGGTGCCCATGCAGCTGGAGACCACCGAGGGCAGCCGGCACTGGTTCACCGCCACGCTGCCGCTGGAGCGCACCGGGGCCTTCGGGTACACGGTGCGCGTGCTGCCGCACTCGTCGAACATGGCCGACCCGGCCGAGCTCGGCGTGGTCAGCGTCGCCTGACGAAGGAGAAGGACCCCGCTGCCCCCCGCCCGACGCTCCGCGCCGGGCGGGGCCCTGCAGCGGGGCCAGGAGTCGGGGTGGGTGGGGGCTGGGGCCGGGGTGGGGTGGGGCTGCCGTCCCATCGCCGCTCAACCGCCCCGGCAGTCACACCCAGGCGTCACCCTCGCCACACTCCGGCGTGGCTGGGGGGCGTCGGGGGCGGGATCGGGTGCGGATCACTAGTCTGCTCGTCATGCCCGACCGCTGCGAAGTACTCCCCGGAGACTCCGTCGTCGCCCGTCGGGGCGGCGGCCTGCTGTGGGTGGACGCGCCCGGTTCGCCCGCCCTGGTGGCGACGCTGCACGCCTGCCTGGGGGTGGCCGGCCCGGGCGCCGACCGGGTGCTCACCGCGATCGCCCGGCAGGTGAACGAGCTGGCCGACAGCACGGCGTCCTTCGCGCTGGTGATCCTGGACAGCGAGGGCGGCACCGGGTCGGCCGTGGCGCTGTGGTCCGGCAAGGGCCAGCCGTCGGTGGACGGCGTCCCGGTGTCCGGGTCCTCGGTCGAGGGCTGCACGCTGGCCTCCGGTTTCGCCCTGGGGCAGACGCTCTACGTCGGCCCCGGCCAGGCCGGTGTCGCCGTCCCACCGGGGGTGGCCTTCGACCTCACCGAGGGCACCGTGCCCGGGTCCGGTGCGCTGCTGCAGCTGGCCGCCTCGGCGCCGCCCGCGGTCGCCGTCCCGCAGTCCGGGGCGCCGTCGGGTGCCGGGCACCTGGGCTCCTCGTCGTTCGGCTCCTCGCCGGACTCCGGCTTCGGCAGCTCCGCGGGCTTCGGCTCCCGGCAGGACTCCGGCTTCGGCCGGCAGGCCCCGGCCCCGGTCGGCGAGGCCACTGCCTTCTGGTCACCCGACCCGCCGGCCGCCCCCGTGCTGCGCTTCGACGACGGCCTCGTCGTCACCGTGGACGAGGACCTCGTGCTGGGCCGGCGCCCCGACGGGCACGACCTGGTCACCGGCGGCGGCGCCCGCGGCGTCCCGATCGCCGACACGCAGAACGTGCTCTCCTCCGCCCACGCCGCCATCCAGCGCTCCGGCCGGGACGTGTCGCTGGTCGACCTCGGCTCGCTGAACGGCACCCACGTCGCCGGCCCCGAGGCCACCGAGTGGACCCAGCTGGAGCCCGGCGTCGCGCACCCGCTCGCCGACGGCGACCGCCTGCTGCTCGGCTGGACCGTCATCACCTTCGAGCAGCCCGAGTGAGGCTGTGACGTCGCGGTCCTCCGGACCGCACCGCGACCATGAGCCGTCCCCCTGGTGAGCTGAGCGTGTCCTGCGGTCCCCGGCGGGAGCCTCCGGCCCCGCGCCGGGTCCCGCACCTCCACAACCGACACGAACAGCCCGCCACGATGGCCATCGTGGCGGGCTGTTCTGTCCCGGGTGAGCGCGCCGGGTCAGGGGCGGCGGACGACGCGGAGCAGCCACACGGTGCGGCCCTCCAGCCGGATCGGCCCCGGGGGGACGACGGTGGTGCGCGGCAGCGCCCCGGTGGGCTCGTCGGTGGTGAGCACCAGCTCGTAGCCGTCGGCCCAGGGCGGGCCGGGCAGCTGCACGGTCAGCTCGTCGGCCCCGGCGTTGAGCCAGATCAGGTAGGAGTCGTCGACGACGGGGCGCCCTCGCTCGTCGCGGTGCCGGATCCCGCGGCCGTCGAGGTACATCCCGATGGTCTGCAGCTGGTTGTCGAACCAGTCCGAGCTGGTCAGCTGGCCGCCACCGGGGGCGAACCAGGCGAGGTCCCGGGTGCCGCCGGTGCCGGGCAGCTCGTGACCCTCGAAGAAGGCGTCCTGGCGCAGCACCGGCGCCGCGTGCCGGATCGCGGCCAGACGGCTGACGAAGGCGCGCAGGTCGTCGTCCACCGAGGACCAGTCCAGCCAGGAGATCTCGTTGTCCTGGCAGTAGGCGTTGTTGTTGCCCAGCTGGGTGCGGCCCAGCTCGTCGCCGGCGGTCAGCATGGGCACGCCGGTGGACAGCAGCAGCGTGGCCAGGTGGTTGCGCACCTGCCGGGTGCGCAGCGCCAGCACCGCGGGGTCGTCGGTCGGGCCCTCGACGCCGCAGTTCCAGTTGCGGTTGTGGCTCTCGCCGTCCCGGTTGTCCTCGCCGTTGGCCTCGTTGCGCTTCTGCTGGTAGGCGACCAGGTCGGCCATGGTGAAGCCGTCGTGCGCGGTGACGAAGTTGATCGAGGCGAAGGGCTTGCGGCCGTCGCTGCGGTACAGGTCCGAGGAGCCGGTCAGCCGGTAGGCGAGGTCGCGCACCCCGACCCGGGCGCCGGACCACACGTCGCGCACGGTGTCCCGGTACTTGCCGTTCCACTCGGTCCACAGCGGCGGGAAGTTGCCCACCTGGTAGCCGCCCTCGCCGATGTCCCAGGGCTCGGCGATCAGCTTGACCGTGCTCACCACCGGGTCCTGGTGGATGACGTCGAAGAACGCCGACAGGCGGTCGACGTCGTGCAGGGAACGGGCCAGCGCCGAGGCCAGGTCGAAGCGGAAGCCGTCGACGTGCATCTCGGTGACCCAGTAGCGCAGCGAGTCCATCAGCATCGCCAGCACCTGCGGGCGGCGCACGTCCAGGGTGTTCCCGCAGCCGGTGTAGTCGGTGTACCGGGACGGGTCCTCGGCCTGCAGGCGGTAGTAGCCGCCGTTGTCGATCCCCTTGAGCGACAGCGTGGGGCCGGTGTGCGAGCCCTCGGCCGTGTGGTTGTAGACGACGTCCAGGATCACCTCGATGCCGGCGGCGTGCAGCGACTTGACCATCGCCTTGAACTCGGTGACCTGCCCGCCACGGCTACCGGTGGCGCTGTAGGCCGCGTGCGGGGCGAAGTAACCCAGGCTGTTGTAGCCCCAGTAGTTGGTCAGGCCCCGGCTCAGCGCGTGCGGCTCGCTGACGAAGTGGTGCACCGGCAGCAGCTCGACCGCGGTGACCCCGAGGGCGACCAGGTGCTCGACGAACGCGGGGTGGGCCAGACCGGCGTAGGTGCCGCGCAGCGCCGGCGGCACCTCCGGGTGGCGCATGGTCGCGCCCTTGACGTGCACCTCGTAGATCACGGTGTCCGACCACGGGGTCGCCAGCCGCCGGTCGCCGTCCCAGGGGAACGAGTCGTGGACGACGACCCCGCGCGGCACGAACGGCGCCGAGTCGCGGGCGTCGGGCACCTCCGGGTGGCCCTCGGCGAACCCGAAGATCGACGGGTGCAGCGTCTGCTCCCCGTGCACGGCGCGCGCGTAGGGGTCCAGCAGCAGCTTCGCCGGGTTGTGCCGCGCCCCGCGGGCCGGGTCGTACGGGCCGTGCACCCGGTAGCCGTAGAGCTGCCCCGGGCCCACGCCCGACAGCCGGCCGTGCCACACCTGGTGCGTGGTCTCCTGCAGCCGCTGGCGGTGCTCGGTGCCGTCGGCGTCGAACAGGCACAGGTCGACCGCGTGGGCGGCAGCCGACCAGAGTGCGACGTTCGTGCCGGTCCCGTCCCAGTGGGCGCCCAGCGGGGCGGGGGAGCCCGGCCAGACCTCGGCGGGCAGTGCACTCGTGGATTCGGTCACCTGACGCATGGTGCCAACACCTCCGCCGGTGGAGTTGGTTGGATGGGGGCGTGTCCAGCGCCCAGTCCAGCGCCCAGCCCCGTGTCGTTGCCGGTGCACTCTCCCCCGAGGCCGTCGTCGAGGTCGAGGGGGTGGACGTGGTCCGGGGCGAGAAGTTCCTGCTCCGCGCGGTCGACTGGACGGTCCGGGCGGACGAGCGCTGGGTGCTGCTGGGGCCGAACGGGGCGGGCAAGACCACCCTGCTGCAGCTGGCCTCGGCGTCCATGCACCCCACCCGGGGCCGGGTGACCCTGCTGGGGGAGACCCTCGGCGCGGTCGACGTGTTCGAGCTGCGGCCGCGGATCGGGCTCACCAGCGCCGTCCTCGGGCAGCGGATCGCCCCGGCCGAGCGCGTCGGGGACGTGGTGGTCAGCGCCGGGTACTCGGTGGTCGGCAGGTGGCGGGAGCGCTACCAGGTCAGCGACCTCACCCGCGCGGCGATGCTGATGGACCAGTGGGGCGTCGCCGCGATCGCGCACCGGCCCTTCGGCACGCTGAGCGAGGGCGAGCGCAAGCGGACCCAGATCGCCCGGGCGCTGATGACCGACCCCGAGCTGCTGCTGCTGGACGAGCCGGGCGCCGGGCTGGACCTCGGTGGCCGGGAGGACCTGGTCAGCCGGCTCACCGACCTCGCCCGGGACCCCTACGCGCCGGCCCAGGTGCTGGTCACCCACCACGTCGAGGAGATCCCGGCCGACTACACCCACGCGCTGCTGCTGCGCGAGGGGCGGGTCGTGGCCGCCGGGCCGGCCGAGCAGGTGCTCACCGCCGGCGCGCTCAGCGAGACCTTCGGCCTGCGCCTCACCCTGCACCGCGCCGGCGGCCGGCTCACCGCCCGCCGGGCGGGGTAGCGGCCCCCGACGGGTCCCGGGTGGGGCCGTTACCGTACGGGCCATGACCGAGCCGGAGTTCGTGACCCTGCAGGTGGAGGACGGCGTGGGCACCATCCGCCTCGACCGGCCGAAGATGAACGCGATCGACGCCCAGCTGCACCACGAGGTGCGGGCGGCGGCCATGGAGGCCGGTGAGCGCGCCGACGTGCGGGCGGTGGTGATCTACGGCGGGGAGCGGGTGTTCGCCGCCGGCGCCGACATCAAGGCGATGGCCGAGCTCGACGGCCACACGATGGTGGCCTGGGGCCGGGAGCTGCAGCACTCCTTCCGCACGGTCGCCCGGCTGCCCAAGCCGGTGATCGCGGCGGTGACCGGCTACGCCCTCGGCGGCGGCTACGAGCTGGCGCTCTGCGCCGACTTCCGCGTGCTCGGCACGAACGCCAAGATCGGTCAGCCGGAGATCCTGCTGGGCGTCATCCCCGGGGCCGGCGGCACCCAGCGGCTGGCCCGGCTCGTCGGCCCGGCGAAGGCCAAGGACCTGGTGTTCACCGGCCGGCACGTCGGTGCCGAGGAGGCACTGGAGCTGGGCCTGGCCGACGCCGTCGTCCCGGACGCGGACGTCTACGCCACCTCGGTGGCCATGGCGCGGAAGTTCGCCGCCGGGCCGCCGCTGGCGCTGGCGGCCGCCAAGCGCGCCATCGACGAGGGCCTGGACGGCGACCTGGACCGCGGTCTGGCGCTGGAGAGCGAGCTGTTCGCCGGGCTGTTCGGCACCGAGGACCAGCAGACCGGCATGCGCTCCTTCCTGGAGAGCGGTCCGGGCAAGGCCACCTTCACCGGCCGCTGACGCCCCACCCGCACGGCCGGTCGCCGTGCGTGCGGGACCATGCCGGGGTGACCGCCACCCCGGCCGACCGTGCCGCCGACGCCGCCCTCGGGGCCGCCTCCGACGTGGACCGCTCGGACCCGGTGGGCCGGGCCTGGGTGGACCGCGCGGTGGCCCTGGTGGAAGCCGACGCCCGGCGCAGTGCCGACACCCACCTGCTGACCCACCCGCTGCCGCCCGAGTGGGGGGTGGACCTGTACCTCAAGGACGAGTCCACCCACCCCACCGGCAGCCTCAAGCACCGGCTGGCCCGGTCGCTGTTCCTGTACGCCCTGTGCTCCGGCCAGATCACCGAGGGCAGCACCGTGGTCGAGGCCTCCAGCGGCTCGACGGCGGTCAGCGAGGCCTACTTCGCCCGGATGCTGGGCCTGCCGTTCGTCGCCGTCATGCCGGCGAGGACCAGCGCCGAGAAGATCGCGCTGATCGAGCGGCACGGCGGGCGCTGCCACCTGGTCGCCGACGCCGGCACCGTCTACGCCGAGGCCCGGCGCATCGCCGACGAGACCGGCGGCCACTACCTGGACCAGTTCACCAACGCCGAGCGGGCCACCGACTGGCGCGGGAACAACAACATCGCCGAGTCGGTCTTCGACCAGCTGGCCCTGGAACGCCACCCGGTGCCCGAGTGGGTGGTGGTCGGCGCCGGCACCGGGGGCACCAGCGCCACCATCGGCCGGTACCTGCGCTACCGGCGGCTGCCCACCCGGCTGGCCGTCGTCGACCCGGAGTGCTCCTCGTTCTTCCCCGGCTGGCGCGACCGCGACCCCGCGACGGTGACCGGCCGCTCGTCCCGGATCGAGGGCATCGGACGGCCGCGGGTGGAGCCGTCGTTCGTGCCGACCATCGTCGACCGGATGATCTGCGTGCCGGACGCCGCATCGCTGGCCGCCATGCGGCACCTGGAGATGCTGACCGGCCGCCGGGCCGGCGGGTCGACCGGCACCAACCTGTGGGGTGCCTACCTGCTGGTCGCCGAGATGCTCGCCGCCGGCCGCACCGGCAGCGTGGTGACGCTGCTCTGCGACGGTGGCGAACGGTACGCGAACACCTACTACGACGACGGGTGGGTCGCTGCGCAGGGTCTGGACCTGGGACCGCCCACGGCCACCGTCGAGCACTTCCTGGCGACGGGGGAGTGGCGGGCCTGACCGACCCCGTCCGCACGGACGGTGCACGGCTGGGGGTTGTCCACAGGTCGGAGGTCGGGCCCAGCGGCCGGACCGTCCGGCGGGCGAGGCTGCGCGGGTGTACTCGCCGATGCTCCCCGTGGAGCACCAGTTCGATCTGCCCCGTCGTCCGGTTTCCGGCGCGCGCGTCCGGGAGGTCGGGCAGGCGCCGGACAGGCACCCGGTGCCGGCGGGTGCGGCGGGGTGGGTCGCCGCCGGCGCGGCTCTCGCCGCCGCCGCCGGCGTCGAGACCGGGCTGTGGCTGCCCGGCAGCCCCGTGGGCGACCGTCCCGGCGGCTGGCTGACGGTGGTGGGGACGGCGACCGCCGCCGTCGTCGCGCTGGTGGCGGTGCTCGCCGCCGTGCGCTGGCAGGCCGCCGCGCGCGACTGGGCCTGGGTGGCGCTGGCCGGTGCCCTGCTGACCTGCTGGGCGTCGGCCCCGCCCGCGGAGCGTGAGCGGAGCGGCGGCTTCCCGGGCGCCGCGTTCGCGGTCACGGCGACCTCGGCCGCGCTGCTCGTGCTCTCGCTGGCCGTCGTCCTGGCCGCCCGGGGCGAGCGGCGGCCCCGGCTGCTGCCCACCGGCGCGGCCGCCGCGGCCGCGGTGCTCGTCGCGCTGCCGGCCGTCGTCCTGCTGTGGTCGCCCGAGCGCGGCTCCACCACCGCAGCCGGCGTCGACCCGGCGCCGGTCCCGGCCACGGTGGCATCACTGGCGTGGACCCGCTCGGCCCAGGCCGGCCAGGCCCCGCGGGCCGTGGTCGCGGCGGGCGCCGGGATCGTGCTCACGACCGTCGACGGGGTCACCGCGTTGGACGGGGTGACCGGCGCGCAGCGGTGGACGTACCGCCGGCCCGGCGCCGTCGTCGTGGGCTCGACGGCGGCATCGGACGGTGGGCACGTGTTCCTCCGGCTCCGTCCTGGGGACGTGCTCCAGCCCCACCACTCGTACGCCGACCAGCTGGTGGTCCTCGACGCGGTGACCGGGTCGGTGCGGTGGCAGGCCGACGCCGACGGCCGGGCCGGCCGGTGGGGGTCCGGCCCGATCGACGACACGACCCCGTACCTGGCTGTGGACGACGTGCTCGTCCGGACCGGGGACGGGGTGCTCGCCGGGCTGGACTGGGACACGGGGGACCAGGTGTGGCAGTGGGCGCCGCCGCCCGGGTGCCGGCGGTACCAGCGCCTCAGCGACGGCTACTGGGCTGCAGGCACCGGCAACACGGTGGTGCTGACGCTGGTGTGCCGCGCCGGCTCCGACGAGCGGGTGCGGCTGGTGGCCCTGGATGCCACCGACGGCAGCTCGCGCTGGTCGGCCGACCAGCCTCCCGGGGTCCCACTGCGCAACGAGATCGAGCAACGCACGGCGGTGGCGCTGACCTCCGAGCTGGTCGTGCTGGTGCTGGACCCCACCCGGGACCTCGATCCTCTGGCCGCTGTCCCGGAGTTCGTCGCTCCCACCCAGGTCGTGCTGGACGTCCACACCGGCCGGGAGCTCCGGCGTGCTGACGCCGCTGCGGAGGACGCGAGATCACTGGGGGACTCGGTGACGGGGCCGATCGCGCGCGGCGCCCGGGCCTTCGGGCCGGCAGCGGTCGCCGACACCCGGGTGTACGACACCTGGGCAGGTGACCCGGCCGCCCGGGTCGCGGACCTCGGCGTGGAACCCAGCCGCCGGCTCGGCGGGCGACTGGCCCTCGTGGACGCCGCGGTCACCGTGGCGCCCGACCCGGGCGGCTGGGTCCTGCGGGTCGCACCCTGGGGCGGGGCGCCGGGGGACGTCGTCGTGCTGCCGGGCGGCACCGGCCCGGCCGAGGTCGCGACCGGCCGGTCGTCGCTGTTCGGCCTGCCGACCGAGGTGGTCGGGCCGGCCCTGTACCCGGCGCCCGGTGCGGTGGTCGCCTGGGACCCGGCGACCGGGACGCTGTCGGGGTACACCTGATCCCTCGTGAGGGGGGTCACCGGACCGGACCCCTCGGCCCCGACGTTACCGACGGGTAACATGGATGATCGGTACTGCCGGCGCGGATCCGCGTCGCACTTCGACCACGGAGGTTGGTGGCGATGAACATCGTCGTTCTTGTCAAGCAGGTCCCCGACTCGGGCAGCGAGCGCAAGCTCGACTCCTCGGACAACACCGTCGCCCGGGCGAGTGCGGACAACGTCATCAACGAGATGGACGAGTACGCCATCGAGGAGGCGCTCACCGTCAAGGAGAGCCAGGGCGGTGAGGTCACCGTGCTGACCGTCGGCCCCGGCTCGGCCACCGACGCCATCCGCAAGGCGCTGTCCATGGGCGCCGACAAGGCCGTGCACGTCACCGACGACGCCGTCCACGGGTCGTGCGCCGTCCAGACCAGCGCCGTGATCGCCGCCGCGCTGCAGCAGCTGGAGTACGACCTCGTGCTCTGCGGCGCGGAGTCCACCGACGGGCAGGTGTCGGTCATGCCGGCGCTGCTCTCCGAGCGCCTGGGCATCCCGCACCTGTCCGGGGCCCGCAAGCTCACCGTCGAGGGCACCACGGTGCGCGTGGAGCGGCAGACCGACGGCGGCTACTGGATGCTCGAGAGCTCGCTGCCGGCGATCGTGTCCACCTGGGACACCATCAACGAGCCGCGCTACCCGTCCTTCAAGGGCATCATGGCGGCGAAGAAGAAGCCGGTCGAGACCAAGTCGCTGGCCGACCTCGGCGTCGACCCGGCCTCCGTCGGCCTGGCCACCGCCACCAGCCGCGTGCTCGACTTCGCCGGCCGCCCGCCCAAGGGCGAGGGCGTGAAGGTCGCCGACGAGGGTGACGGCGCGGAGAAGCTGGTCGGCTACCTGGCCGCCCAGAAGCTCGTCTGACGCCCACCCCACCGACCGAACTCAGAGACAGAGGAGCAACGCACGCCATGGCAGAGGTACTCGTCCTGGTCGAGCTCAACCCCAGTGGCACCGGCGTCCGCAAGACGACGCTCGAGGCCCTCACCGCCGCCCGCGCGCTCGGTGAGGTGTCGGCCGTCGTCGTCGGCGCCCCCGGCACCGCGGCCGGTGTGCACGACGCGCTCGCCGAGTACGGCGCCGCGAAGGTGTACGTCGCGGAGTCCGAGGAGATGGACGCCTACCTGGTCGCGCCCAAGGCCGAGGTGCTCGCGCAGCTCGTCGGTCAGGTGAGCCCCGCCGCGGTCGTCATCCCCTCGTCCTCGGAGGGCAAGGAGGTCGCCGGCCGGCTGGCCATCAAGACCGGCAGCGGCTTCCTGACCGACGTCACCGAGATCGCCGCCGACGGCACCGCCACCCAGGTGGCCTTCGCCGGTGGCACCGTCGTGCACTCCCAGGTCACCGTCGGCACCCCGATCTACACCCTGCGCGGCAACTCCGTGGCCCCCGAGCCGTCCCCGGCCGCGGCCGCCGAGGAGCCGGTGTCGATCGCGCTGAGCGAGCAGGCCAAGCAGACCCGCGTCCTGGACCGGGTCGTGGAGACCAAGAGCAGCCGGCCGGAGCTCACCGAGGCCGCGATCGTGGTCTCCGGTGGCCGCGGCGTGGCCAGCGCCGAGAACTTCTCCGTCATCGAGGGTCTCGCCGACTCCCTCGGTGCCGCCGTCGGCGCCTCGCGCGCCGCGGTCGACTCCGGCTTCTACCCGCACACCTTCCAGGTGGGTCAGACCGGCAAGACCGTCTCGCCGCAGCTCTACATCGCCGTCGGCATCTCCGGTGCGATCCAGCACCGCGCCGGCATGCAGACCTCCAAGACGATCGTCGCGGTCAACAAGGACGCCGAGGCGCCGATCTTCGAGCTCGCCGACTTCGGTGTCGTCGGCGACCTGAACACCGTCGTCCCGGCTGCGACCCAGCAGATCGCCGCCCGCAAGTAGGCGACCCTCTCGCCCCCCGACCCCTCGCAGGCTCGGGGCGGGACCGTGCAGGGCTGCCGGACCTGACGCCCGCGGGAGTGCAGGTCCGGCAGCTGACCGTCGAGCGCCGCCCCGGCCAGGGGTGGCGCTCGACTGCGTCGTGGGTCAGGCCTCCGGTGATCGGAAGGGAGTGCGCAGCACCTCCAGCAGGCGCCCGGGGTGCAGCTGGTCGCCCGGGACCACGGAAGGCGTAGCCCGCGGCGCCGCCCCCGCGGGCACGGACGGGACTGCCGGCTCGTGGACCTGCTGGTCGACCCGGTTCGGGTGCGCGAGCGCGCGGCGTAGGTCCTTGTCGTAGTAGAGGCCGAGCGGGGCGAGGTGGTTGGACGACATGGGCCGCCAGGTGGGCAGGGCAGCGCGCACGGTGTGCCAGGCCGCGTCCGGCTCGCCGGCGGCGATCTGACCGCGGGCAACCTCTACCTGGGTCGAGAACTCCGGTGCATAGGAGAAGACGGCGGCCGGCCCACTGCCGTCGGCGATCTCTGCCAGCAATCGCCGGATCTCGTCGGCCACCGCGCGCGGCGCCCGACCGGCCTGGTACTCGGCGTTCAACCCCGACTCCACCATCCGGACGACGTACAACGGCAGCAGGTCCTCGATCAGCACCTGGTCGACGAGTGCCTCGTCGGTGCTGACGTCCCCGATGCCCCACCAGAGGTGGTTGACCGACGTGGAGTGGTCGCTCACGGCCGAGCCGGCCCCGAAGGCGTCGAACTGAGCGGCGAGGAGCCAGGCCCGCCAGGTGGTCGTGAGCACCTCCTCCAGCCGGTCCCGGGCAGTGAGGTCGCCCGCCAGGATGGCCAGGTAGGCCTGCTCCACGTCATCGGCAGCTTGGTCGAGCGTGACGGACGGGATGGGATCGCCGTAGCTCAGGAAGTCCCGGTACAGGTCCTCCAGTCCCGCCCGGAAAGAGCGACCCAGCGGCACCGGGCCCTCCTTCCAGAACCGGGAGCAGGCCCACTCCCCGGACTCCGGGTCGACGTCGCCCGGGTCGAGCAGCAGCACGTCGCCACCGGGTTTGGAGACCATCAGTGTTCTGCCGACCATGGGCTCCATCTCCAGCCAGATCTGCACCCAGTCCGGTTCCAGGTCCCTGAACCAGCCGACCGCCGGGGTCGGAGCCAACCCGGCGATGAAGCCCCGGGTGGCCGGCCAGCCGTCGCAGACGGACAAGAACTGGCGGTAGCTGGGTGGCAGTGGCGTCCCCAGCCGGTCCTCCAGGGTCCGCAACGCCTCGGCTCCGGCCGGCCCCCGGTGCCCGTCCCATGCCCCCGGTGAGGCGATGGCCTCACCGACGGCCTCGGAGCGCCATCGCTGCAAGAGCTCCCGCGTGGTCAGGTGCGCCACCGCAGACCACTCGGCGCCCAGCACCGGTTCGGGTTGGTCGCTCGGCGCGAGGAGGGAGGGAGCAGGGCCGGCCGGGATCTCAGCTGCGAGCACCTCCTCGTCCACGGGTACCGCCTCCGGTGCGGCAGGCAGCGTGGCTGCCCTGAACGGCGTCTGGAGCACGGCCAGCGTGCGGGCCGAGTGCCACTTGAGGTCCATCGGCTCGGCCTCGGCCCGCGGTATCGCCCACAGGGGACCGGACAGCCAGGCCTGCTGGCGCTCGTGCTGGAGACGGAGGACGCGCGTGAGCTCTGGCGCTGGCTCACCCGGGGCAGGTGGCGGGATCAGGAGGATGCGCAGGGTGCCGTCGTAGTACAGGCCCAGCGGAGCCAGGTGGTCGCCGTTGCGTGGCGTCCAGCTGGGCAGGGCCTGCCGTACGGTCTCCCACGCCCCGACCAGGTCGCCGGACCGGACCTGCTCGCGGGCGGTCTCCATCTGCGCGGCGAACGCAGGTGCGTAGGAGAAGTCGGCGACCAGGCCCCGCATCGGGTCACGCTCGTCGACGAGCGCCTGCAGGCGGTCGGCGATCGGGCCTGGCGCCTGCTGCACCACGTCGGACACCGAGCCCGAGGACTCCGTGAGCCGCTGGAGGTACAGCGGAAGGAGCTCCTGCACGAGCACGTCGTTCGAGGCCGCCTCGTCCGGTGACACCCCGCCGACCGTGCCCGACCAGAGCCCGTCGACGAGCAACGAGTGGTCCGGCCGGTCGATGGTGCCGAACGCGTCGAACTGCGCCGCGATCAGCGCGGCGCGCCAGTCGAGGTCGACCAGCTCGCTCAGCGCGGCCCGGGCGCCGAGCTCGCCGGCCAGCAGGTCGCGGTACAGGTGCTCGACCGCGTCGTCCACCAGCGCCCAGCGCGTCCCGCTGAGCGCCACGTGTTCGAGGAGTCGGCGTTCCAGCGCGTCGCGGAACGACCGTGCGACCGGGACGGGTGCCCAGGTGTGCCAGTCGACGCTCCAGCACGCCCACTCGCCGGTGGCCGGATCGACGTCCTCCGGGTCGAGCAGCAGCGTGTCCTCGCCCACCGGCGAGATCACCAGCGCGCGCGACATCAGAGTGACCTCGCTGCGCTCGACCCCGGGGTACATGTGTGCGTAGGCGCGCTGGGCCTGCAGGAACGCAGGACGGTCGACGGTGGCGAACCAGCCCACCTGGGTGGCCCGGCGCAGGCCGTGCCGGGACCGGCCGGTCGGCGGCCAGCCGTCGGTCGTGGCGAGGAACTCCCGGTAGCTGGGCGGGAGGACCCTCCCCAGCAGCCCCTCCAGGCGCGCGAGCTCTGCCGGCGGCACCGGCTCGCGGTCGACCCACAGCTCGTGCGCGAGCGGTTCGGCAGCCCGGGCCTCGGACCGCCAACGCTCCAGCAAGGTCCTCGTGTCCATCCACGCGTACACCGTGACCCCACCTCGTCCGGTCGCGCCGCGGTGACGCGATCGCGCCGATCATGCAGCCTGGTCCCGACGACGCGGTGGCGCCGGTGCCGCGCACGGTCCCGTACGGGCATCGAGATGAGTCGGGTGGGGAAGCAGGGAGTGCACCGAGGGGTTGGGGGCAGGGTGGCGGACCAGACGGCGGGCGTCTTCGACCGGCGGCACCGGCTGACCACCGCCGGGCTGCTGATGCTGATCACCTTCGTCGCGTTCGAGGCGATGGCCGTCGCCACCGCGATGCCCTCCGCGGTGCGGGAGCTGGACGGGCTGTCCTGGTACGGCTGGCCGTTCACCGGGTTGCTCGTCGCCCAGGTCATCGGCATGGTGGTCGGCGGCGACGTCGGTGACCGGCGCGGCGTCCGCACCGCGCTGCTGTGGGGCGTGGGCCTGTTCGCCCTCGGCCTGCTCGCCTGCGGGGTGTCGGTCACCATGGTCGCGTTCGTGGCCGGCCGGGTGCTGCAGGGCCTGGGAGCCGGCCTCATCTCCGTGTCGCTGTTCGTGGTGGCCGGCCAGGCGTACTCAGCCGCGCTGCGCCCGGCGCTGTTCGGGGCCTTCAGCGCAGCCTGGGTGCTGCCCGCCCTGCTCGGCCCGCTGGTGGCCGGGCTGCTCGCCACCCACGCCACCTGGCGGCTGGTGTTCCTCGGCATCCTGCCGCTGATCGCCGTGGGCCTGCTGCTGGTGCTGCCGGCCACCAGCCGGCTGCCGGTGCCCACCGAGCGTCCCCGCCCGGCCCGCGCGCGCCGGGCGTGGGCGGTGCTCACCGGGCTCGGCGTCGGGTGCCTGCAGTACGCCGGCCAGCGGCTGGACCTGATCGCCGTCGGCATCGCCGTCTTCGGGCTGGCGGCGCTGGTGGCCGGCCTGCGGCCGCTGCTGCCGGCGGGCACGGCCCGCCTCCGGCGGGGGCTGCCCACGGTGATCGCCGTGCGCGGCCTGCTGTCCGGCTCGTTCTTCGGCGTGGACGCCCTGCTGCCGCTGGCCCTGTCGGAGGTGCACGGCTACAGCGCGGTGCAGGCGGGGATCCCGCTCACCGTCGGTGCCCTCGGCTGGTCGGCTGCCTCCCAGCTGCAGGCACGGCGGCCCGACACCTCCCGGGTGCGGCTGCTGCAGATCGGCTTCGTGTGCATCGCCGTCGGGGTCGCGGGCACGGCGCTGGCCGTGGCGCCGGGGCTCGGCGGGTTCAGCGCCTACGTCACCTGGAGCATCGCCGGCTTCGGGATGGGCCTGGGGATGCCGAGCGTCGGCGTGCTGCTGCTGGACCTGTCGCCGGAACACCGGCGGGGCGCCGACTCGGCCGCGCTGCAGATCGCCGACGTGGTGGGGGCAGCGCTCTGCATCGGCCTGGCCGGCGTGCTGGTGGCAGCGGCGACAGGCGGGGCGCTGCCGCTGAGCACCGCGCTGCTCGTGGCGATCGCGGTCTTCACCACCATCGCGGTGGCCGGCGCGCTCGCGGCCGGCCGGGCCGCGCCGCCCGCGGACGGCGGCACCCGGCCCGCCCCGGGTGTCGGGGTGCAGTCCTCGTCACCGTCCGGGACCGGCGGTCCCGCGACTACGCTTGCCCCGTCATGACCTACCTGGACCACGCGGCCACCACGCCGATGCTCCCCGAGGTGCTCGCCGCGATGGCCGAGCAGTGGGGCCGGGTGGGCAACGCCTCCTCGCTGCACGCCAGCGGCCGCGCCGCGCGCCGCACGGCCGAGCAGGCGCGCGAGCGGCTGGCCGCCTCGCTCGGTGCCCGGCCCTCGGAGGTGCTGTTCACCGGCGGGGGGACCGAGAGCGACAACCTGGCCGTCAAGGGCATCGCCTGGGCGCGCCGCGAGGCCGACCCGCGCCGCCGCCGGGTGGTGGTCAGCCCGGCCGAGCACCACGCCGTCCTGGACAGCGTGGAGTGGCTGGCCGAGCACGACGGCGTCGAGATCACCTGGGTCGACGTCGACCCGCACGGCCGGGTCACCCCGGCGGCCCTCCGGGCGGCACTGGGCGACGGCGAGGACGTGTCGGTCGCCAGCGTCATGTGGGCCAACAACGAGATCGGCGCGGTCAGCGACCTCGCCGCGCTGGCCGACGTCGCCCACGCGGTGGGGGTCCCGCTGCACACCGACGCCGTGCAGGCGGTCGGCCAGGTGCCGGTCGACTTCGCGGCCAGCGGCGTCGACGCCCTCACCATGACCGGCCACAAGCTCGGCGGGCCGATGGGCGCCGGCCTGCTGGTGCTCCGCCGTGACGCCGACTGCATGCCACTGCTGCACGGCGGCGGTCAGGAGCGCGACGTGCGCTCGGGCACCCTGGACGTGCCGGCGATCGTCGGCCTCGCCACCGCCACGGCGCTGGCCGTGGACGGCCGGGAGGACCGCGCCGAGCGGATCGCCTCGCTGCGCGACCGGCTGGTCGCCGGCATCATGGCCGCGGTCCCCGATGCCCAGCTGAACGGGCCGCCGCTGGACGACCTGCTCGACGGCACGCCCGAGGGTGGCCCGGGCCGGCTGCCGGGCAACGCCCACGTCTCCTTCCCCGGCGCCGAGGGCGACGCCCTGCTGATGCTGCTCGACGCCCGCGGCGTCGAGTGCTCCACCGGCTCGGCCTGCAGCGCCGGGGTGGCCCGGCCCAGCCACGTGCTGCTGGCCACCGGTGCCGACGCCGCCCGGGCCCGCAGCTCGCTGCGGTTCAGCCTGGGCCACACCTCCACGCCCGAGGACGTCGAGCAGGTCCTCGACGTCATCGGCCCGGTGGTCGAGCGCGCCCGGCGGGCCGGGATGGGCCGGCGGTGAGGGTCGTCGCCGCGATGAGCGGCGGGGTGGACTCCGCGGTGGCCGCGGCGCTCGCGGTCGACGCCGGCCACGACGTCACCGGGGTGCACCTGGCGCTGTCCCAGGACCGGCGGGCGATGCGCAGCGGCTCCCGGGGCTGCTGCACCGTCGAGGACGCCGACGACGCCCGCCGGGTGGCCGGCGAGCTGGGCATCCCGTTCTACGTGTGGGACCTCGCCGCGGAGTTCAGCGAGGACGTCGTCGACGACTTCGTCGCCGAGTACGCCGCGGGCCGGACGCCGAACCCGTGCCTGCGCTGCAACGAGAAGATCAAGTTCACCGCCGTGCTGGACCGTGCGCTGGCGCTGGGCTTCGACGCCGTCGTCACCGGGCACCACGCGCGGCTGGCCGACGGCGAGCTGCGCCGCTCGGTCGACCCGGCCAAGGACCAGTCCTACGTGCTCGGCGTGCTCACCCCCCGCCAGCTGGCCGGGGCGGCGTTCCCGCTGGGCGGCATGACCAAGCAGCGGGTGCGGGCGATCGCGGCCGAGCGTGGCTACGCGGTGGCCACCAAGCCCGACTCGCACGACATCTGCTTCATCCCCGACGGCGACACCCGCGGCTTCCTGGCCCGCCGGCTGGGTGCCCTGCCGGGACCGGTCGTCGACGCCGCGACCGGCACCACCGTGGGTGAGCACCAGGGCGCCTACGGGTTCACCGTCGGGCAGCGCCGCGGGCTGGGTGTCGCCACCGTCGACCAGCGGCCCCGCTACGTGCTGGACATCGAGCCGGTGAGCCGCACCGTGACCATCGGCACCGCCGACCAGACCGGTGTCGGCGAGGTGCGCACCGCACCCCCCACCTGGACGGCGGCCGCGCCGGAGCTGCCGCTGCGCGCGGAGGTGCAGCTGCGGGCGCACGGCGCCGCGGTGCCGTGCGAGGTCCGCGCCGCCGGCGACGGCGGCCTGCGGCTGCTGCTGGACGGCCAGCAGCGCGGCGTGGCCCCCGGGCAGTCGGCGGTGCTCTACGACCCCGACCCGGTGCGCGGTGACCGCGTGCTCGGCCAGGGCACGGTGCTCGGCACCGCCTGAGCCGCACCCGGCGGCGCGGTCCGCCCCGGGCGCCGGCGGTAGCGTCGCCGTCGTGCCCACGCCGAGCGAGACCAGCGACAGCGGCGACGACCTCCGGCCTGCTCCGCCCACGTGGGGGCCGGCCTCCGGTGTCGGGTCGCTGCCCGGCACCGACCCCGCCGAGGCGGTGCGCGTCGTCCTCGGGGAGCTTCCGGAGTTCCCGCACCTGCCCGAGCTGCCGGGCCGGGGCGCCGGCAGCGACCTGGTGGGCCGGTCCGCGGCGCTGCTGGTCGACCTCGCCGTCGACCTGACGCCGGCGGGCTGGCGGCTGGTGCCGCGGGCGGGCAACGACCTGCGCCGTGCGCGCGAGATGCTCGCCCGCGACCTGGACGCCCTGCACGAGGCGGCCGAGGGGCACGTGGGCCCGTTCAAGGTGCAGAGCGCCGGCCCCTGGACGCTCACCGCGGCGCTGGAACGCAGCCGCGGTGACCGGGCGGTGGTCGACCCGGGTGCCCGCCGCGACGTCGCGCAGTCGCTGGCCGAGGGGCTGCGGCAGCACGTCGCCGACGTCACCGGCCGGGTGCCCGGGGCCCGCGTCGTCGTGCAGCTGGACGAGCCGTCGGTGCCCGCGGTGCTGCAGGGCGGGCTGCCCACGATCACCGGCTTCGGCAGGCTGCCGCCGGTGGAGGCCACCATCGTGGAGGCCGAGCTGGACCTGCTGGTCTCGGCGATCGGCGTCCCCGTGGTGCTGCACTGCTGCGCCTCGCGGGCACCGGTCGCGCTGTTCCGGGCCGCCGGTGCGGCCGCCGTCTCCTTCGACCTCGGCCTGGTGCACGACCTGGACGCCGTCGGCGAGGCCGTGGACGCCGGCACCCGGCTCTTCGTCGGGGTCGTGCCCGGCACCGATGCGCCGCTGCCCACGCCCGCGGCGACCGCCCGCCGGGTGCACGCCTGGTGGAACGAGCTGGGCTTCCCGGCCGACCAGCTGCACACCGCGGTGACCCTCACGCCGTCCTGCGGGCTGGCCGGGGCGAGCCCGGAGCACGCGCGTGCGGCGATGGCCCACGTGCGCGAGGCCGCCCGGTACCTGCTGCCCGACTGAGCGATACGGGTGTACGGGTCGAATGGTATGGTGACCCGTGTGAAGACCACGATCGACATTGCTGACGCGCTGTTCGCCGAGGCCAAGGCCGAAGCAGAACGGCGCGGCACGTCGCTCCGGTCGCTGGTGGAGGACGGGCTGCGTCAGCTGCTGGACCGGAGGTCGCAGGACGAGCCCTTCGTCCTGCAGGACCTCAGTGTCGGAGGTCGGGGGATCCGGGCCGAGTACCTGGCCGGCGGCCACGACGCCTTCCTCGACGCCGCCTACGGCCCCGGCCGGTGATCGCGCTCGACACCAACCTGCTGGTGTACGCGCATCGACGGGACACCCCACTGCACCAGGCGGCGTTCGCAGCCATCAGGGACCTGTTGGGCTCCCGTGAGCCGGTGGCACTGCCTGCCCCGTGCATCGGCGAGTTCCTGTCCGTGGTCACCGGGCCGCGGATGCTCGATCCCGCGAGTCGTCCCGACGAGGCCGTCGCGCAGGTAGAGGAGTGGCTGAGACCTGATTCCTCCCGGGTCATCGGTGAGGGCCCGGGCTCGTGGGCGGTCCTCCGCGGACTCGTGCGCCGGTCCCAGGTCGCCGGCATCCGGGTGCACGACGCCCGGATCGCCGCGATCTGCCTGGACCACGGCGTCCGCGAGTTGTGGACGGCCGATCGCGACTTCGGTCGGTTCCCGGAGCTGCGCACACGCAATCCGTTGGTGGGGTCGATGTGAACGCGCCGGTCGACTGTCGTCACCGCTGGCTACGGTCTGCACCGTGAGCACGCACGTGACCGCCGGCGGCGCCGGCCCCGCGTCACACCTCGACGCCGACGACGTCACCGAGCTGCCGGACGACGCCCGCAGCCGGCACCGGGAGATCGCCGAGCAGCTCGACGCGTGGGCGTTCGCCTACTACGTCAAGGACGCGCCGCTGGTCAGCGACGGCCAGTACGACGAGCTCATGGGCGAGCTGGAGGCGCTGGAGGCGCGCCACCCGGCCCTGGTCACCCCCGACTCGCCGAGCCAGAAGGTCAACGGCGGCTTCGGCGCCACCTTCGCCCCGGTGCAGCACCTGGAGCGGATGCAGAGCCTGGACAACGCCTTCTCCGGCGACGAGCTCTCCGCCTGGGCCGCCCGCGCCGAGCGGGACGGCGCCGGTGCCGCCGGGTACCTCTGCGAGCTCAAGGTCGACGGCCTGGCGGTGGCCATCGTCTACGAGGACGGCCGGCTGGTGCGCGCGGCCACCCGTGGTGACGGCACCACCGGCGAGGACGTCACGGCCAACGTGCGCACCATGGCCGACGTGCCGGTGCAGCTCATCGGCGACCACGTGCCCGAGCTGATCGAGGTGCGCGGCGAGATCTACTTCCCGGTCGCCGCCTTCGCCGAGGTCAACGCCGGCCTGGTCGAGGCCGGGAAGGCCCCGTTCGCCAACCCGCGCAACGCCGCCGCCGGGTCGCTGCGGCAGAAGGACCCCAAGGTCACCGCGTCCCGGCCGCTGGCCCTGGTGGTGCACGGCATCGGTGCCCGGCGCGGCTTCGAGCTGGAGCGTCAGTCGCAGGCCTACGAGCTGCTCCGCGGGCTCGGCCTGCCGGTGAGCGACCGCTACGAGGTGGTCGACGACCTCGAGGGCGTGTGGGCCTACATCGAGCGCTACCGCGAGCAGCGGCACTCGGTGCAGCACGAGATCGACGGCGTCGTGGTCAAGATCGACCAGATCGCGCTGCAGCGCCGCCTGGGCTCCACCAGCCGGGCCCCGCGCTGGGCGATCGCCTTCAAGTACCCGCCGGAGGAGGCGACGACCAGGCTCCTGGACATCCGGGTCAACGTGGGGCGCACCGGCCGGGTCACGCCGTTCGCCCACATGGAGCCGGTCACGGTGGCCGGCTCCACCGTGCAGCTGGCCACCCTGCACAACGCCAGCGAGGTGGTGCGCAAGGGCGTGCTGATCGGCGACACCGTGGTGGTGCGCAAGGCCGGCGACGTCATCCCCGAGGTGCTCGGCCCGGTGGTCGACGCGCGCACCGGCGACGAGCGCCCGTTCGTCATGCCCACGCACTGCCCCGAGTGCGGCACCGAGCTGCGGCACGAGAAGGAGGGCGACGCCGACATCCGCTGCCCCAACGCGCGCTCCTGCCCGGCGCAGCTGCGGGAGCGGGTCTTCCACGTCGCCGGCCGCGGCGCCTTCGACATCGAGGGGCTGGGCTACGAGGCGGCCACCGCGCTGCTGGCCGACCAGCTGCTGGAGGACGAGGGCGACGTCTTCGCCCTCGACGAGCAGACGCTGTGCCGCTCGTCGTTCTACACCCGCAAGGACGGCCGGCTCACCGCCAACGCGCACAAGCTGCTGGCCAACCTGCAGCAGCGCAAGGACGTGCCGCTGTGGCGGGTGCTGGTCGCGCTGTCCATCCGGCACGTCGGCCCCACTGCGGCCGCGGCGCTGGCCCGGGACTTCCGTTCCCTGGACGCCATCGAGGCAGCCGTCGAGGAGGAGCTGGCCGCCGCCGACGGGGTCGGGCCCACCATCGCCACCGCGGTGCGGGACTGGTTCGACGTCGACTGGCACCGCGAGGTGGTGGAGAAGTGGCGCCGTGCGGGGGTGCGGCTGGCCGACCCGGAGTCCGACGACGGCCCGGGCCCGCTCACCGGGGTGACCGTGGTGGTCACCGGCTCGCTGCGCGACCACAGCCGGGACCAGGCGATCGCCGCTGTCCAGGAGCGCGGCGGCAAGGTGACCGGCTCGGTCAGCAAGAAGACCGGCTTCGTGGTGGTCGGTGCCGACCCGGGCAGCAAGTACGACAAGGCCGTCGCGGTCAAGGCCCCGGTCCTGGACGACGACGGTTTCGCGGTGCTGCTGGAACAGGGCCCGGAGGCGGCACGCGCCGTGGCCACGATCGGCGACGGCAGCGAGCCGGCGCCGCCTGCCGAGCAGGCCGCCGAGGCCCAGCAGGGCGCTGGGGCCGACCAGGCCGCCGAGGCCGGGCCGGGCACCCAGGCCGCGACGGGCACCGAGGCCGGGCCGGGCACCGGGGCCGGGCCGGACGCGCTGGCCGACGGGGCCTGACAGCGCGCTCCTCCCCGCACGTCAGCCGGATACGGGGACCGGTCAGACGGGCGGCAGCTCCGCGACGGTGGCGGCCAGGCCCGCGAGGTGGGCCAGCCGCAGCAGCTCCGAGCGGCGGAACGCCGGCCCGCCGGAGCGGCCCAGCAGCACCGCCGTCCCGCGCGCGTCGACCGGGGCGGCCATCATCTCGATGGCCATCTCCCGCCACCGCTCGGGCAGCCACTCGCCCTCGCTGGGCAGCAGCAGCGGCGCACCCAGCGGCAGCCAGGGCATCGCCAGCTCGGTCAGCGAGGGCGCGGCGGGGTGCGCGGCCAGCACGGTGACGTCGTCCGGCTCGGTGCAGCGCAGCACCACCGCCCAGCCGGCGTGGTGCACCCGGGGCAGCATCTCGGCCAGCAGGTGGGCTCCCTGCCGCCCCGCCCGGGCCAGCTCGTCGAGCAGCTCCAGCTCGCGGTGGGTGTCCAGCGGGCCGGAGAACGGCCGCAGCGACTCCACCTGCACGCCGGGCACGGTGAGCGCGGCCGTGATCAGCGAGTCGGCCAGCCGGTCCTCCGGCAGCTCGACCACGATGTCGTCCACCGCGTAGCCGTTGCCCCGCTCGAGCACCTCGACGGAGAGGATGTCGACGCCGACGACGCCCAGCGCCGTGGCCACCGCACCGAGCGAGCCGGGGCGGTCGGGCACGACCAACCGCAGCAGGTAGGACACGCGTGGCCTCCGGGGGCGACTGGTCGGGCGATCAGCGTCGATCGGTGGCGGTCGGTGGTGGGGGCGAGCTTGCCGTACCGGGGCGGGGCGGCGTCAACCAGCCTCGCGCCCGCGAGCGCTGTCCCCTCGGCACGTACAGTGATCGGGTTGTACAGACCCGCCGGGCACCTGCCCGGACATCGTCGAAGTGGGGTTCCACCACAGCATGAGCAACCTCTCCCGCGAGGACGTCGCCCACCTGGCGCGCCTGGCCCGGCTGGCGGTCACCGACGAGGAGCTCGACCTCTTCGCCGGGCAGCTCGACGTCGTGCTCGGGGCCGTGGCCCGTGTCGGCACCGCCGCGGTGGCGGACGTGCCCCCCACGACGCACGCCGTGCCGCTGACCAACGTGCTGCGCCCCGACGAGCTCACCCCGAGCCTGCCGCGGGAGGCCGTGCTCGCCGGCGCCCCGGCGTCCGAGGACGACCGCTTCCGGGTGCCGCGGATCCTGGGGGAGAGCGCGTGACCACGACACCCGCCGCCACCGACCTCACCCACCTCGACGCCGCCGAGCTCGGCCGGCTGCTGGGCGCCGGCGAGGTCAGCGCCGTGGACGTCACCCGGGCCCACCTGGACCGGATCGCCGCCGACGACGGCCTGCTGCACGCCTACCTGCACGTCGACGGGGAGACCGCGCTGGCCACGGCCGCCGCGGTGGACGCCGCCCGGGCCGCCGGCGACGAGCTCGGCCCGCTGGCCGGCGTGCCGGTGGCGCTCAAGGACGTCGTGGTCACCGAGGGCGTGCCGACGACCAGCGGGTCGCGGATTCTCGAGGGCTGGCGCCCGCCGTACGACGCCACGGTCGCCGCGCGGCTCAAGGCCGCGGGCACGGTGCTGCTGGGCAAGACCAACATGGACGAGTTCGCCATGGGCTCCTCCACGGAGAACTCCGCCTACGGCGTGACCCGCAACCCGTGGGACCCCGAGCGCATCCCCGGCGGCTCCTCCGGCGGGTCCAGCGCGGCCGTCGCCGGGCACCTCGCGCCGTGGGCGCTGGGCACCGACACCGGTGGCTCGATCCGGCAGCCGGCCGCGCTCACCGGGCTGGTCGGCCACAAGCCGACCTACGGCTCGGTGTCCCGCTACGGGCTGATCGCGTTCTCCTCCAGCCTGGACCAGGCCGGGCCGATGGCCCGCACGGTGCTGGACGCCGCGGTGCTGCACGAGGCGATCGGCGGGCACGACCCGCGCGACTCCACCAGCATCCCCGGCCAGCACCCGCTGCTGGCCGAGGCGGCCCGGCTGGGCGCGGGCGGCGACCTCACCGGGGTGCGCATCGGCGTGGTTCGCGAGCTCGGTGGCGAGGGCCACGCCGAGGGCTACGAGCCCGGCGTGCTGGCCCGGGTCGCGGAGGCCCTGGCGGTGCTGGAGGGTCTCGGCGCCGAGGTGCGGGAGGTGTCCTGCCCCAGCTTCGACCTGGCGCTGGCCGCCTACTACCTGATCGCGCCCAGCGAGGCGTCGTCCAACCTGTCCCGCTTCGACGGCGTCCGGTTCGGCCTCCGGGTCGGCGACGACGGCAGCCGCGACCTGGACGAGGTCATGGCCCTCACCCGCGAGCAGGGCTTCGGCGCCGAGGTCAAGCGCCGCATCATCCTGGGCACCTACGCCCTGTCCAGCGGCTACTACGAGGCCTACTACGGGCAGGCGCAGAAGGTGCGCACCCTGATCGGCCGCGACTTCGCCTCGGCGTTCGGCTCCGGCGACGGCGACGGGGTCGACGTGCTCGTCTCGCCGACCACGCCCACGGTCGCGTTCCCGCTCGGCGCCCGGGTCGACGACCCGATCGCCATGTACGCCGCCGACCTCTGCACGCTGCCGGCCAGCCTGGCCGGCACCCCGGCCATCTCGGTGCCGTGCGGGCTCTCCGACGGGCTGCCGGTCGGCTTCCAGATCATGGCGCCGACCCTGGCCGACGACCGCTGCTACCGGGTGGCCGCGGCACTGGAGGCCGCGCAGGACGCCGCCCGCGGGCACCGGCTGCTCGACGAGCTGGCCGCCCGGCGCACCACCGGGGGGCCGGCGTGAATGGCGCGCTGAAGGCCGCGTGGGCGCTGACCGCCTTCGTCGTCCTGGTGGGCGCGATCGGCTGGGCGACCACCGGCCGGGCCGTGTTCTCGGTGTTCCTGGTGCTCGGCATCCTCACCGCCGTCGGCGCCGCCCTGATGCTGCGCTCCGTGCCGCCGGCCTCCACCCGACCAGAGAAGGACACCCCGTGACGACGACGACCGGCGACCGCTTGCTCGACTTCGACGACGTCGTCTCCCGCTACGAGCCGGTGATCGGCCTGGAGACCCACGTCGAGCTCGGCACCGTCACCAAGATGTTCTGCGGCTGCTCCACCACCTTCGGCGCCGAGCCCAACACCCAGACCTGCCCGGTCTGCCTGGGCCTGCCCGGCTCGCTGCCGGTGGCCAACGCCGCCGCCATCGAGGCGACCGTCCAGATCGGCCTGGCGCTGAACTGCCGGATCGCCAGCTGGTGCCGGTTCGCGCGGAAGAACTACTTCTACCCCGACATCCCCAAGGGCTTCCAGACCAGCCAGTACGACGAGCCGCTGTGCGTCTCGGGGTACCTGGACGTCGTGGTCGACGGCGAGACGCACCGGGTGGAGATCGAGCGGGTGCACCTGGAGGAGGACACCGGCAAGAACCTGCACGTCGGTGGTTCCACCGGGCGCATCCACGGCGCCGACCACTCGCTGGTCGACTACAACCGGGCCGGCATCCCGCTGGTCGAGATCGTCACCCGGCCGGTGTCCGGCGCGGGCGCCAAGGCACCCGAGGTGGCCAAGGCCTACGTCACCGAGCTGCGCGAGATCATCCAGGCCCTCGGCGTCTCCGACGTCCGGATGGAGCAGGGCAGCCTGCGCTGCGACGTGAACACGTCCATCGCCCCGGTCGGCGCGCTGGAGATGGGCACCCGCACCGAGACCAAGAACGTGAACTCGCTGCGGTCGGTGGAGCGCTCGGTGCGCTACGAGATCCGCCGCCAGGCCGCGCTGCTGGACGAGGGCGTGCGCATCCGGCAGGAGACCCGGCACTTCCACGAGGACACCGGCTCGACGTCCCCGGGCCGCAGCAAGGAGGAGGCCACCGACTACCGGTACTTCCCCGAGCCCGACCTGGTGCCACTCGCCCCGGACGCCGCGTGGGTGGAGTCGCTTCGGCTGGCGCTGCCCGAGCTGCCGGCCGCCCGGCGGGCCCGGCTCATCCAGGAGTGGGGCCTGTCGGACACCGAGATGACCTGGCTGCTCAACGCCGGGGCGCTCGGGGTCGTCGCCGAGACCGTCGCCGCCGGGGCCTCACCCGCCGAGGCCCGCAAGTGGTGGCTCGGTGAGCTGGCCCGGCGGGCCAACGAGAGCGGCACCGAGCTCACCGACCTGCCGATCACCCCGGCCCAGGTCGCCGAGCTGTCCGGCCTGGTCGCCGAGGGCCGGGTCAACGACAAGCTGGCCCGTCAGGTCCTGGACCACGTGCTGGCCGGCGAGGGCGGGCCGACCGAGGTCGTCGAGGCGCGCGGCCTGGCCGTGCTGGGCGAGTCCGACGAGCTGGTCGCCGCCGTCGAGGCCGCCATCGCCGGCGCCCCGGACGTCGTCGCCAAGGTCCGGGCCGGCAAGGTGCAGGCCCTGGGTGCCCTGGTCGGTCAGGTCATGAAGACGACCAAGGGGCAGGCCGACGCCGCCACCGTCCGCCGCATGCTGGAGGAACGGGTCGTCGGTCAGACCGGGTGACCGGGGCCCCGCCTCACAGCGGGGAGTCCCCCGACGACGTCGGCGCCACGATCCGCAGCACCTTGTCGTCATCGGCCGCGGGGGTGCCCGCCCCGTCCCGGTTGGACGTGGTGACCCACAGCCCGCCCTGCGCGTCGACGACGACGGTGCGCAACCGCCCGTACCTGTCGCCCAGCACGTCCGCGGGCTCACCGGTCGGGACGCCGTTGCCGTCCAGGGTGACGATGTGCACCCGCTTGCCGTCCCGCGCGCCCAGGAACACCGTCCCCGCGGTGACGGCGCACCCGCCCAGCCCGCCGTCGGCCGCCGCGACGGTGGTCACCGGGTCGGCGGTCGTGGGCGACTCCGCCGGCCAGCCGTAGTCGCCGCCGGGCACCAGCCGGTCCAGCTCGTCGAGGCCCTGCGCCGAGTCGTCGGTGGCGAACACCGCCGCGTCCGCGCCCAGGCACAGCGCGGTGACGTCGCTGTGCCCGCGGGTGAACACCGGGTCCCCGCCCACGGTGGGCTGCCCGAAGCCGTCGATCGCCAGCACCTTGCCGGCCAGCGACGCCGGGTCCTGGGCCAGGGCCGGGTTGCCGGTGTCGCCGGTGCCCACGTACAGCGTGCCGTCGGGGGCGAAGACCAGGCCGCCGCCGTTGTGGGTCTCCCCGCGCGGGATGCCGGTGAACACCGGGTTGGGCGTGCCCCCCAGCGGGAAGCGCACCACCTGGTTGTCGGTCGCGGTGGACAGGTAGGCGTAGAGCAGCCCGTCCTCGGTGTACGTCGGGGACAGGGCCAGGCCCAGCAGGCCGCCGTCGCCGGCGGTGTCGACCGGCACGGTCATCAGCTCGCGGGCGGGGGAGCGGTCGGGGAAGACCTGCAGCAGGCGCCCGGTCTCCCGCTCGCCCACGATGGCGCTGCCGTCGGGCAGCACGACCAGCCCGGTCGGCACCGCCAGGTCGGTGGCCACCACGTTCGGGTCGCCGGCCGCGGGGTCGCCCGGGTCGGCCGGGTCCGCCGGGTCGGTCGGCGCCTGACCGGGTGGCTGCTGGCTGGGTGGCGCGACCACCGGCGGCTCGCCCTCGGGCACGGCGCGCCACGGGCCGCTCGGCTCGTAGCCGTCGCTGCCGCAGCCGGCCAGCAGCACCGAGCCCAGCAGTGCAGCGGACACCCAGGCGGCGCGGCGGGTGGTCGGGCGGCTCACCCCTGCCACAGTACGTGCGGACCGGCCCCCGGCCCGGCTCGCGGGACGACCCCGCCCCCGGTGCCGTGCCGGGGCGCTGCCCGCGCGCCCGGGCCCGGCCCCTAGTCTCGGAGACCGTGCCCGACGTCGACCTCGGCCCCGCCGACACCCTGCACGTCCTCGTGCCCTCGCGGGCCCTGGCCGCCGCCGCCCAGTCCGTCTCACCGCGGGTCCGCGCGCACCGGCTGCCTGCTGGGGAGGGCCCGCCCACCGGCGAGGCCGCTCTCGCCCAGGTCTGGGTGCCCGGGGGGCCGGGCATCCCGGCGTGGCTGGCCGACGGGGCCCCGCACCTGCGGGTGGTGCAGCTGCTGACCGCGGGCGCGGAGGCGTTCGCCGGCCGGCTGCCCGGCGGGCTGGTGCTCTGCAACGCCCGCGGCGCGCACACGCCGTCCACCGCGGAGTGGGTGCTCGCCGCCACGCTCGCCGCGCAGCGGGGCATCCCCGCGTTCGTCCGCCAGCAGGACGCCGGCCACTGGCAGGCCGCCGTCCACCGGTCCCTGGTCGGGGCCCGGGTGCTCGTCGTGGGTGCCGGGGACATCGCCCGGCGGATCGGGCGGATGATGGCCGGCTTCGACGTCGAGCTGACCTACGTCGGCCGCACCGCGCGCGAGGGCGTGCTGTCCACCGACGACCTGCCCCGCCTGCTGCCCGACGCCGACGTCGTGGTGCTCATCGTGCCGGTCACCGAGGAGACCGTCGGCATGGTCGACGCCGAGTTCCTCGCCGCCATGCCCGACGGCGCGCTGCTGGTCAACGCCGCGCGCGGCGCCATCGTGGACACCGACGCCCTGCTCGCCGAGCTGCGGTCCGGCCGGCTGCGCGCCGCCCTGGACGTCACCGACCCGGAGCCGCTGCCGGCCGGGCACCCGCTGTGGTCGGCGCCGGGCCTGCTGCTCACCCCGCACGTGGGCGGCGCCGTGCCGCAGACCAACGACCGGGCCGCGCAGGCCCTCACCGACCAGCTCGGCCGCATCCTGCGGGGCGAGCCCCTGGCGAACGTGGTCGACGAGTACTGACCTCCCTGGACCCCGAACGCGGTCGGGGTCCAGCGCGTGACGTGCCTGTGAGTTCGCGGTGCGTTGCCTGCCGGTCGGCTGCGGGGCCTGGCCCGGTCCGGGACCGTTCCCTAGATTGTTCCCACCCCGCAACCAGTGGGTGGGGACAGGTCAGCGCGCCCTCGGGAGGCCGGTCATGGGAGGACACCTCGCCACCCACGGTCTGCTCGCCGGCTGCACGGCGTGCGCCGCGACCGTGGACGTCCAGCAGGAGGCCCGGGTCGACCATCGGGTCGGCGTCTGCGGCCAGCGGGACCGGCTGGGCGTCCGGGCCGGCGAGCGGGTGCGACGGTGACCGGCGCGGTCACGGCGGTGACCCCGCGCGAGCAGGTCGCCCGACCGGCGCCGGCGATCGAGCTGACCGGCGTCACCCGGCAGTTCGGGGACACCACCGCGCTCGACGACGTCACCTTCCGGGCCGAGCCTGGGCAGGTTGTCGGGCTACTGGGGCACAACGGGGCGGGCAAGACCACCGTCACCCGGCTGGTGGCCGGGCTGGTCGCGCCCACCCGGGGCCAGGTGCGGCTGCTCGGCCACGACCCGACCACCGACGGGGTGTGGGTGCGCCGCCGGCTCGGTGTGCTGCCCAGCTCGCAGCTGGTCGACCTGCGGATGACCGCCCGGGAGAACCTCGTGTTCGCCGCCCGGCTGTTCGGGCTGCCCGCCGCGGCCGTCGCGCCGCGGGTGGCCGCCGTGCTGGAGGAACTGGGGCTGGCCGACCGCGCCGACGACCGGGCCGGCACGTTCAGCGCCGGCATGCGCCAGCGGCTGGCGCTGGCCCGGGTGCTGCTGCCCGAGCCCCCGGTGCTGCTGCTGGACGAGCCGTCGTCGGCGCTGGACCCGGTCGCGGCACGGGAACTGCGCGACCTCGTCCGCACCGCCAGCCGGAGCCAGGGACGCACCGTCGTGCTCTGCACGCACGACCTGGCCGAGGCGGCCGAGCTGTGCGACGAGGTGGTCATCCTCGCCTCCGGGCGGGTGGTGGCCTCCGGTCCGCCGGCCGAGCTGGCCGCCCGGCTGGACGTCACCGCCGTGGTCGACCTGGGGTGCGACCCCGCGGACGAGACGGCCGCGGCCGCCGTCCTGCGCCGCCGCGGCACGCCGGGCGAGCGCACCGGAGCCGGGGAGTTCCAGGTGCCCGGGGTCGACCGGGCCGGGGTGCCGGGGCTGCTGTCGGACCTGCTGCGGGACGGGGTGCGGGTGCAGGCCGTCGCGCCTCGGCACCACACGCTGGCCGACCTCTACTTCAGCCTGCACACCACTCGGGACGGAGGTGCGGCGTGAACGGGGACGCCGTCCGGGCGATCGCCCGCCGCGACCTCACGGCCGTCGCGCGCGACAAGGGCGTGCTGGCGCCCATGCTGATCGTGCCGCTGGTCTTCGTCGTCGTGTTCCCCGCGCTGGCCTTCGGCATCAGCCAGGTGTCGGTCGACCTGGGCGACTTCGCCCGCATCCTGGAGCTCGTGCCGCGGCCGGTGCTCGACGCCCTGCCGGCCGACCCGTCGGTCCGGCTCGCGCTGGTCTTCGCCAGCTACGTGGTGCCGCCGCTGATGCTGGTGGTGCCGCTCGTCGTCGCGCAGGTGATCGCCACCGACGCGGTGGCGGGGGAGCGGGAGCGGGGCACGATCGAGGGCCTGCTGCTCGCGCCGGTGACCGACACCGAGGTGCTGCTGGGCAAGCTGCTCGGCGCCTGGGTGCCGGCGCTGGTCGTGGGTCTGGCCAGCTCGCTGGCCTACGGCGCTGCCCTGGACGTGCTGTTCTGGTCGACGCTGCACCACCTGCTGCTGCCCACCGGGTCCTGGCTGCTGATGGTGCTGTGGTTCGGCCCGGCGTTCAGCGCGGCCGCACTGGGGCTCACCGTGCTCGTCTCGGCCCAGGCGCGCAGCGTGCAGGCAGCCTCCCAGGTGGCCGGGGTGGCGGTGCTCCCGGTGATCCTGGTGACCGTCGGCCAGCTCACCGGCCTGCTGCTGCTCACCGGCTGGGTGGTCCTGCTCGCCGGCCTGGCGCTGTGGTGCCTGGCCGGCTGGCTCACGGTGCTCGGCGCCCGGGCGCTGCGGCGGGAGAACCAGGTCGCCTGAGCCGCGAGCCCCTCCGCGGTCAGGCGGGTCCGGACTCCGGGGCGGCGGGGACGTCGATCCGGCCGCCGGAGAAGCGGGACAGCACCGGCAGGTCACGGGCCCGCACCGCGGGCAGCCGGACCTCGGTGCCCTGCCGGGTCACCAGCCACAGTTCCCCCGCGGGGGAGACCCGGATGCCGAGGACGTCGGTCCACGGCACCCGGCGGCTGCCGACCAGCGACCGCGCGGTGACGGCGTCCTCGCCGACGTCGACGCCGCTGCGGCGCACCCAGGCCCCCGCGACGACCGGCACGAGCAGGAACACCGCTGTCCACGGCGAGCCGAGGGCGAAGGGCAGCACGCAGATGGCCAGCATGCCCACCGGCAGCAGCATGGTCTGGTTCATCCGGAAACGGGCGGTGGGCACGTCTGCACATGCTCCCAGACGCACGGCCCGCGAGCGGGCATAGCATCTGCCCTCGTGACCACCGTCGAGGACGCCGCCACCGACACCGCACAGCACGACATGAAGCCGCGCAGCCGCGAAGTGACCGACGGCGACGCCAAGGCGCCCGCCCGGGCCATGCTGCGCGCCGTCGGCATGGGCGACGAGGACATGACCAAGCCGCAGATCGGCGTGGCGTCGTCGTGGAACGAGATCACCCCGTGCAACCTCTCGCTGGACCGGCTGGCCAAGGCGGCCAAGGAGGGCGTCCGCGCCGCCGGCGGGTTCCCGATGGAGTTCGGCACGATCTCGGTGTCCGACGGCATCTCGATGGGCCACGAGGGCATGCGGGCGTCGCTGGTCTCCCGCGAGGTCATCGCCGACTCGGTCGAGACGGTGATGTTCGCCGAGCGGCTGGACGGCTCGGTGACGCTGGCCGGCTGCGACAAGTCGCTGCCCGGGATGCTCATGGCCGCCGCCCGGCTGGACCTGGCCAGCGTCTTCCTCTACGCCGGCGCGACGCTGCCGGGCAAGCTCGGCGACCGGGACCTGACGATCATCGACGTCTTCGAGGGCGTCGGCGCGTGCGCCGCCGGCAAGATCACCCGCGAGCAGCTCACCGAGATCGAGAAGGCCACCTGCCCCGGTGAGGGCGCCTGCGGCGGCATGTACACCGCCAACACCATGGCCAGCGCCGCCGAGGCGCTCGGCATGAGCCTGCCCGGCAGCGCCGCCCCGCCGGCCCCGGACCGCCGCCGGGACGGCTACGCGGTGGCCAGTGGCGAGGCGGTGGTCGGCCTGCTGCGCCGGGGGATCACCGCCCGGCAGATCATGACCAAGAAGGCCTTCGAGAACGCGATCACCGTGGTCATGGCCCTGGGCGGCTCCACCAACGCCGTGCTGCACCTGCTGGCGATCGCGCACGAGGCCGACGTCGACCTCACCCTCGACGACTTCAACCGGATCGGCGACCGCACCCCGCACCTGGCCGACGTGAAGCCCTTCGGCCGGTTCGTCATGACCGACATCGACCGCATCGGCGGCGTCCCGGTGGTCATGAGGGCACTGCTGGACGCTGGCCTGCTGCACGGGGACTGCCTGACCGTGACCGGGAGGACGCTGGCGGAGAACCTGGCCGACATCGCCCCGCCCGACCCCGACGGCGCGATCATCCACGCGATGGACGACCCGATCCACACGACCGGTGGCCTGCTGGTGCTCCGCGGCTCGCTGGCGCCGGAGGGCGCGGTCGTGAAGTCGGCCGGCTTCGACGCCGAGGTCTTCGAGGGCACCGCCCGCGTCTTCGACGGCGAGCAGGGCGCCATGGACGCCGTCACGCAGGGCCGCCTCGAGCCCGGCGACGTCGTCGTCATCCGGTACGAGGGCCCGCGCGGCGGCCCGGGGATGCGCGAGATGCTCGCGGTCACCGGTGCGATCAAGGGCGCCGGCCTGGGCAAGGACGTGCTGCTGCTGACCGACGGGCGCTTCTCCGGCGGGACGACGGGCCTCTGCATCGGCCACGTCGCCCCGGAGGCCACCGACGGGGGACCGATCGCCTTCGTGCGCGACGGCGACCGGATCCGGCTGGACATGGCCGCCCGCACCCTGGACCTCGGCGTGGACGAGGCCGAGATCGCCCGCCGGCGCGAGGGCTGGGCGCCGCCCGCGCCCCGCTACACCCGGGGGGTGCTGGCCAAGTACGCCAAGCTGGTGGGTTCGGCCGCCCAGGGTGCCGTCTGCGGGTGACGCGCCCTCCTGCGCGAGCGGGCGGCGGACCGGGCGGAGGCCGCTGACCGGGTCGACCGGCGCGTGCGCCCCGAACGGGTGACTGTCCGCCGTCCGAGCTGCTCACGTGGCGTCAGCGAGCCGACACTCAGTGTGTGCACCCGAGCAGAGGGACCCTGGCGTGCCTCGGCGTGGCGGTCGCCGTCGTGGCCGGCAGTCCCGCGGTGCTGGCCCCGGCCGGCGCCGCGCTGGCCGGTCAACTGGTCGTGGTCGTCGTCGCCCTGGGCGCCGCGGTGGCGCTCTGGCGCGCCGGCGGGCGAGCCGTGGGCGGGCACCGGCGCGGCTGGCGCCTGCTCTCCGGGGCGGTGCTGACCGGGGTCGTCACCTCGACCGCGGAGCAGCTGCTCCGCGGTGCGGACGTGCTCCAGGCCGTCGACCCGCTGCGCGCCCTCGCCCCCGTCCCGGGCTCCGTGCTCGCCTGCCTCGGGCTGCTGAGCCTGCTCGGTCGCGTGCGTGCCCGGCGCACCGACGCCCGGCTCGTCGCCGAGATCGGCCTGTTCTACGCCGGCAGCGTCGTGCTGGCCCAGCTGTTCGTCGTGGCCCCGGCGGCCGGCCGGGGGCAGCTCGGCGTCCCCGGGCTGCTGTACGCGCAGCTGACCGTGCTCGCCGGCGCCGCCGTGCTGTCGGCCGGTCTCACGCTCATCGTCCGGACCCGCGGCGCCCGGCGCGCGCAGGCCGGCGTCGTCCTGCTCGCCCTCGCCCTGCTCGGTGGCGCCGACGGGCTGGCGACCGTGTTCGCCGAGGGCGTCCCCGCCGGTGCGACGCTCACGGCCCTCAGCCGCGTCCTGGACGTCACCGGCCTGCTCCTGCTGGCCCGGGCGGCAGCCTGCCGCGCGGTGCTCCGCCAGCCGGCGACCGCCGACCCGGCCGTGGACCCCAGCGCGGACTCCCCGGTCAGCCAGCGGCTGGGCCAGGTCGGTGAGCTGCTGCCCTACGCGGTGACCGTCGTCGCGGCCGTGGCCCTGGTGACCACCACCGCCCTCGGCCGGCCGCCGGCGGCGTCCACCGTGGCCGCGGCCCTCGCCTGCGTGGTGCTCGCCGCGGTGCACCGGTGGGCGACGGCCCGCCAGGAGATCGCCCTGACCACCCGGCTGCGCCGCAGCGAGGCGCACTTCCGGTCACTCGTCCGCTCGAACACCGACGGCGTCCTGCTCCTGGACGGCGACGGGGTGGTCCTGTGGGCCGCCCCCTCCATCCTCGCGCCGTCGGGCGCCGACCCCGCCACCGTCGTGGGGCGGCGCCTGCTGGACGCCGTGCACCCGGACGACGTCCCCGCGCTGTCCGGCTGGCTGTCGACGCCCGACCCCGGCGCCGGGCAGGCGACCGGGCTGCACGCGTTCCGGCTGCCGCGTGCCGACGGCGGTCAGGTGCACCTGGAGGCCAGCGCGACCGACCTGCGCGCCGACCCCGACGTGCGCGCGGTGGTGCTGCACTGCCGGGACGTCACCGCCCGGGTGGAGCGGGAGACCGAGCTGACCGCCCTGGCCTACACCGACGCGGTCACCGGGCTGCCCAACCGTGCCGCCCTGGCCGTCGCGCTCACCGCGGCGCTCGAGGCCGTGCCGGCGGTCGAGCTGACCGCCGCCGCCGTCGACCCGCCCACCGACGACACCGACGACGACGAGGAGCCCGACCCGTCGTCCGGCCCACCGGCGGCGGACGGGTCTGCCACGCTGCTGCTGCTGGAGCTGGTCGGGCTGGGCGAGGCCCGCACCGCACTGGGGCGCGCCGGCGTCGACGTCGCGGTCGCCGAGGTCGGCGCCCGGTTGCGCGGCGTCCTGCGCACCGACGACGTCGTCGCCCGCTTCTCCGAGCAGGTGTTCGCCGTCCTGGCGCACGGCACCGCGGCCGAGGGCGAGCGGGTGGCCGCCCGCTGCCTGTCGGTGGTCGACCAGCCGATCAGCACTCCGCTCGGCCCGCTGGACCTGGCCGGCGACGTCGGGCTGGCCGCCCTGCGCCCCGGGCAGGGCATCGAGGAGCTGGTGCAGCTGGCCGACCTGGCGCTGGCCGCGGCGGCCGAGGCGGGCCCCGGCGTGGTCCGGCAGGCCACGGCCTCGCTGCTTGCTGCCCGTGACCGCCGGGACCTGCTGCTGCGCGACCTCGTCGGCGCGCGGGCCCGGGGCGAGCTCGGCGTGGTCTACCAGCCGATCGTGTCCGTCGCCGAGCACCGGATCACCGGCGCCGAGGCGCTGGTGCGCTGGACGCACCCGCTGCTGGGCGAGATCCCGCCGGAGGAGTTCCTGCCGATCGCCGAGCGTGCCGGTGTGCTGGCCGACCTGGAGCGCTGGGTGCTCGCCGAGGCCGCGACCGCCGCGGCCTCCCTGCCGGACGTCGGCGGGCCGCTGCGGATGGGCGTCGACGTCTCGGCCGGCCACGTGGCCACCGGGATGCTGGTCGGTCACGTGTCCGCCGCCCTGGCCCGCAGCGGGCTGGCGCCCGAGCGGCTCGTCGTCGAGGTGTCCGAGGCCGCGGTCACCGCCGACGGCGACCGGTTGCGCACCGAGTTCGACGCGCTGCGGCTGATGGGCGTGCGGGTCGGCCTGGACGGCTTCGGCGCGCACACCTCGGGGCTGTCCCACCTCACCCGGCTGCCCCTGGACCTGCTCAAGATCGACCGCAGCTTCCTCACCCGCATCGACCGCGACGCGACCACCCGGGCGCTGTGCGAGTCGACGATCCGGGTCTCCCAGGCGCTGGGCTTCGACGTCGTCGCGGTGGGCGTGGAGTCCCCCAGCGAGCTCGCCGTGCTCGGCCAGCTGGGCTGCGGCTCCGCCCAGGGCCGGCTGCTGGCCCGGCCGATGGCGCTGTCGGCGCTGCACGCGCTGGTGGAGGAGCGTGCCGGGCTGCTGTGGCCGGGCCTGGTCGGCCGGTCGTGACCGGGCCCGCCACCGAGCGGGCCGCCGTGCTCCGCAGCGTGCTGGGCCTGCTCGGCGTCGCCGCGGTCCTGCTGTGCGTGCTGCAGGTCGCGGCACCCGCGCGGACGGCCGACGCCGGCCCCGCCGTGCTCGCCGTCGCCTGCTGGGCGGTGGCCGCGGCCCTCGCCCGGCGTGCCCCGTCGTCGCGGGCCGTCCCGGCCCGGTCCGGCACGGCCCTGGCCGTCGCCCTGATGGGTGTCGGGCTGGGCGTGAGCGCCGCGCTCGGTGCCGGCGTCCCCGACGGGTCGACCGGCTGGCTCGACCTGCCGCTGGTGCTCGCCCTGCTGCTGGCGCTGGTCGCCTGTGGTCGGCTGGTGGGCCGCGCCCCGCGCCCACGGATCGGTTCACGGGTGCTGCTCGACGCCGCGGCGGCCGCCCTGGCCGGCGGCGTGCTGGTCGAGCTGTTGGTCTCCGGCGCGGTGCCCGCGGCCGGCGCCGCCACCGGGGTGCTGGTGGAGATCGGGCACCCCGTGGTCGGTGCCGTGCTGGTGGCCCTCGTCGTGGTCGTGCTCACCGCCACGCCGCGGGGCAGCCGGGCGGGCGCCCGGTGGCTGCTCACCGCACTCGTCGCGCTGACGGTGGTCGCCGTCAGCGGCGCCCTGGGCGGGGTCGACAGCGGGCTGGACCTGGTGGCCGGGCTCGCCTGGCTGGGGGCGCTGGCCGCGGGGCTGCTCGCCGCCGTCCACCGTCCCGGCGCCGCGCGGCAGGGCACGCCGCGGCCGGTCGGCGGGGCTCCGGCCACGCTGCCGCCGTCCGGGATCGTGCTCGGCCACGGCGCGTGCGCGGTGCTGGTGCTCCCGGTCCTCGCCGGCCCGGCCGCCGGGTACCCGGTGGACGCCGCTGCGGCCGCGGGCGCGGCGCTGCTGCTGGTGGTGACGCTGGTCCGCAGCCTGCTCCGGGCGGCCGACGGCGACCGCCTGGCCCGGCAGCTGGTGCACACCGAGGCGCACTTCCGCAGCCTGGTGCAGCACTCCTCGGACATGACCGTGGTGCTCGACGCCACCGGGCGGGTGAGCTGGGTGTCCAGCGCCGTCGCGACGCAGCTCGGCTGGTCGGCCCGGGAGCTGTGCGGGCGCGCCCTGGTCGACCTCGTGCACGCCGAGGACCGGCCGGCGCTGCGCCCGGTGGTCGGCGGCGCGCCCGGACCGGGGGGCACGGTGCACCTGCGGGTCCGGACCCGGCAGGGCGCCTGGCGCGAGCTCGAGGGCTCCTGGGCAGGGCGGCCCACCGGGCCCGCCGCGGACGGCCCGCGCGGGGCGGCGGACGGCGACGCCGGCGACACCGTGCTCTCCCTGCGGGACGTCACCGAACGCCGCAGCACCCAGCGCCGGCTGGAACAGCTGGCCTACACCGACCACCTGACCGGGCTGGCCAACCGCCCCCGGTTCGAGACCGCGCTCACCGCCTCCTGGGCCCGGCTCGCCGAGGGCTCGGCCGGCTGCGTGCTGCTGCTGGACCTGGACGGCTTCAAGGCCGTCAACGACGTCGCCGGGCACCACGCCGGGGACCGGCTGCTCGTCGAGGTGGCCGACCGGCTGCGGGCCGTCGTGCGGGACCGCGACCTGGTGGCCCGCCTCGGTGGGGACGAGTTCGCCGTCCTGGTGCACGCCGGGATCACAGAGGCGACCGCGCTCGGCGAGCGGGTCGTCGCCGCCCTGGACGGCGGCTACCGGCTGGACGGCGCCGATGACGACGGCCGGCCGCTGCAGTTCGCCGTCTCCTGCAGCGGTGGGGTGGCCGCGCTGGGCGCCGACCGGGACGCCGCGACCGCCGTCCGGCAGGCGGACTCCGCGCTGCGCGCGGCGAAGGCCGCGGGCAAGACGTGCGTGCGGGTGCACGCCGACACCGTGGACAGCGCCACCGGCCGGCGCACCCGGCTGGTCCGTGACCTGCCCGAGGCGCTGGCCCACGGGGAGCTGCAGCTGGCCTACCAGCCGGTCGCCGGGATCGAGCAGCGCGCGGTGCTGGGCGTGGAGGCGCTGATCCGCTGGGAGCACCCGACGCTGGGTGCCGTGCTGCCGCACGAGTTCGTCGGCCTGGCCGAGGAGGACGGCATGATCGTGCCCCTGCAGCGCTGGGTGCTGGAGCAGGCGACCCGGGACCTGGCCGGGTGGCTGGCCGAGGGCCGCGACCTGCAGCTGGGCGTGAACATCTCCGTGCGGCACCTGCAGGCCGGCTGCCTGGTCGAGGACGTGGAGGCCGCGCTGGAGCGCGCGTCGCTGCCGGCCCGCCGGCTCATGGTCGAGCTGACCGAGTCCATGCTGCTGGACGACAACGAGCGGACCCGGGCCGAGGTGGCCCGGCTGCGTGCCACCGGCTGCGTGATCTCGCTGGACGACTTCGGTCGCGGGTCCTCCTCCTTCGGGCACCTCGCCGGCTCCCCGGTGGACGTGATCAAGATGGACCGCGCCTTCACCGCCGGGGTGGACACCGACCCGCGCCGCGCCGTCGTCGTCCAGGGCGTGGTGGACATCGGCCGCCGGCTCGGCATCGACGTCGTCGGGGGAGGGGTGGAGACCGCCGACCAGCTGGCGGCACTGCGGGCGATCGGCTGCCTGTTCGTCCAGGGCTGGCTGATCGGGCGCCCGGTGCCGGCCGCCGAGCTGCCCGCGATGCTGGACGGGTTCGACCCGGCGGTGCTGGACGGCGCGCCGGTGAGGACGGTCGACGGTGCGGTCACGACCTCCCGGGCGCTGCCCGTACCGGGCTGACCGTCCCACGTACGGGTACCACTCGTCCCACTCTGCGGGACGAGTCGGTTGACGCCGGGCCGGGGGGAGCGCATGGTGTGCATGTGCTCCACGCCCGCACCCTCGTAGTCATCGACTAGCGCGCCGGTCCGACGACCGACGCGCCGACCCCTCCGTGCCCCGGGCACGAGGGGTTTTTTGTTGCCACGAGACCCGGCGCACACCGCACGCCCGCCCTGCAGCCTCAGGAGTTCATCCAGATGAGCACCACCACGCCCGTGACCCCGGCCCCGACCCCCGCCGTCCAGGCCGCCGCCCCGGTCGCCGGTGACGTCCGCGAGGCGCCGTCGGCTGCTGCGGCCGTCGCCACGCTCGGCGTGGAGACGACCACCCGCACGCCCCGCGAGATGGCCGCCGAGCCGGTCACCGGCATCACCGGCGCGCAGAGCCTGGTGCGCTCGCTGGAGGCGGTCGGCGTCGAGGTCGTCTTCGGCATCCCCGGCGGGGCGATCCTGCCGGCCTACGACCCGCTGTTCGACTCCGCGGTGCGGCACGTGCTGGTCCGGCATGAGCAGGGCGGCGGCCACGCGGCCACCGGGTACGCGCAGGCCACCGGCAAGGTGGGCGTCTGCATGGCCACCTCCGGCCCCGGCGCGACCAACCTGGTCACCCCGCTGGCCGACGCGCACATGGACTCCGTCCCGATCGTCGCCATCACCGGCCAGGTGCCCAGCGGCGCCATCGGCACCGACGCCTTCCAGGAGGCGGACATCCGCGGCATCACCATGCCGGTCACCAAGCACAACTTCCTGGTCACCTGCGCCGACGACATCCCGCAGCGGATCGCCGAGGCCTTCCACCTGGCCAGCACCGGGCGCCCCGGGCCGGTCCTGGTGGACATCCCCAAGGACGTGCTCCAGGCCACCACCGACTTCTCCTGGCCGCCGCGGCTGGACCTGCCCGGCTACAAGCCGACCACCCGCCCGCACAGCAAGCAGGTGCGCGAGGCCGCGGCGATGATCGCCGCCGCCCGCCAGCCGGTGCTCTACGTCGGCGGCGGCGTGCTCAAGGCCGGCGCGTCCCAGGTGCTGGCAGAGCTGGCCGAGCTGACCGGCGCGCCGGTGGTGACCACGCTGATGGCCCGCGGTGTCTTCCCGGACAGCCACCCGCTGAACATCGGCATGCCCGGCATGCACGGCAACGTCACCGCGGTCACGGCGTTGCAGAAGGCCGACCTGCTCATCGCGCTGGGCACCCGCTTCGACGACCGGGTGACCGGCAACCTCGACTCGTTCGCCCCGCACGCCAAGGTCGTGCACGCCGACATCGACCCGGCCGAGATCGGCAAGAACCGCGTCGCCGACGTCCCGATCGTGGGGGACGCCAAGGAGACGATCACCGAGCTGGTCGCCGCCCTGCAGGCCCTGCGCGGCACCGGCCCGGTGGCGGACCTGTCCGCCTGGTGGGCCCAGCTGCACCGCTGGCAGGCGACCTACCCGCTCGGCTACGACTGGCCCGAGGACGGCTCGCTGGCCCCGCAGTACGTGATCGAGCGGCTCAGCGCGATCGTCGGCCCGGACGCCGTCTACGCCTCCGGTGTCGGCCAGCACCAGATGTGGGCCGCCCAGTTCGTGCAGTATGAGAAGCCCGGCACCTGGCTGAACAGCGGTGGCCTGGGCACGATGGGGTACGCCGTGCCCGCCGCCATGGGCGCCAAGTACGGCCTGCCCGATACCACGGTGTGGGCGATCGACGGCGACGGCTGCTTCCAGATGACCAACCAGGAGCTGGCCACCTGCGCGATCGAGGGCATCCCGATCAAGGTCGCCGTGATCAACAACGGCAACCTCGGCATGGTCCGCCAGTGGCAGACCCTGTTCTACGAGGGCCGGTACTCCAACACGCACCTGAGCACCCACGGCAGCAAGGCCGACGCCGGCACCCCGCGCTCGGTGCGCATCCCGGACTTCGTCGCCCTGGCCGAGGCGCTGGGCTGCGTGGGGCTGCGCTGCGAGACCCGCGAGGACGTCGACGCCACGATCGAGAAGGCGATGGCGATCAACGACCGCCCGGTGGTGGTCGACTTCATCGTCGGCGCCGACGCCCAGGTGTGGCCGATGGTGGCCGCCGGCTCCAGCAACGACGACATCCTCGCCGCGCGCGACGTGCGACCCGTCTTCGGGGAGAACCAGGTGTAAGGACCCCCTCTCCCCCCACCACGCGCTCCGCACGCGGCGGGCCCCTGAGAGGGGGCCGAACCGCCCAGACGAAGAGGTACCCCTTCATGACCAGGCACACGCTGTCCGTGCTGGTGGAGAACAACCCCGGGGTGTTGGCGCGGGTGTCGGCGCTGTTCAGCCGGCGGGCGTTCAACATCGAGTCGCTGGCCGTCGGACCCACCGAGAACCCCGACCTCTCCCGGATGACGATCGTCGTCGACGCGGAGTCCGCGCCGCTGGAGCAGATCACCAAGCAGCTGAACAAGCTGATCGAGGTGATCAAGATCGTGGAACTCGAGGAAGGTGCCGCCGTCCAGCGCGAACTGCTGCTGGTCAAGGTGCGCGCACCGCTCGCCGACCGCACCCAGGTGCTGCAGACCGCCGAGCTCTTCCGCGCCCGCGTCATCGACGTCAACACCGACACGGTGAGCCTGGAGGCGACCGGCACGCCGGAGAAGCTCCAGGCCCTGCTCGCCGTCCTCGCCCCGCTGGGGATCAAGGAGATGGCCCAGTCCGGCACCGTCGCGCTGGGCCGGGGTCCCCGGTCGATGTCCGGCGCCGGTACCTTGCGCCCCGTCGACCGCACCGCCTGACGAAGGACCTCGTCGCCCCACGACGCACGCCGTGCGCCGCGGGACCCTCCGACGAGGCCGACCCAGCACCTCACCGCACGCTTTATCGCGATAAAGCACAGACGAAGGGACCCACCACCGCATGGCCGCCGAGATCTTCTACGACGACGACGCCGACCTCTCGATCATCCAGGGGCGCACCGTCGCCGTCCTGGGCTACGGCAGCCAGGGTCATGCGCACGCGCTGTCGCTGCGCGACTCGGGGGTCGACGTCCGTGTCGGCCTGCCCGAGGGCAGCACGAGCCGCCCCAAGGCCGAGGCCGAGGGCCTGCGCGTGCTCACGCCCGGCGAGGCCGCGGCCGAGGCCGACCTGATCATGATCCTGGCGCCGGACCACGTGCAGCGCACGCTCTACGCCGAGTCCGTCGAGCCCAACCTGCAGGACGGCGACGCGCTGTTCTTCGGCCACGGCTTCAACATCCGCTTCGGCTACATCAAGCCCCCGGCCGGCGTCGACGTCGCCATGGTCGCCCCCAAGGGCCCCGGCCACCTCGTGCGCCGCGAGTTCAGCGACGGCAAGGGCGTGCCGTGCCTGATCGCCGTCGAGCAGGACGCCAGCGGTGCCGCCCAGGCGCTCGCGCTCTCCTACGCCAAGGGCATCGGCGGCACCCGGGCCGGCGTCATCAGGACCACGTTCACCGAGGAGACCGAGACCGACCTGTTCGGTGAGCAGGCCGTGCTCTGCGGCGGCATGTCGGCGCTGGTGACCGCGGGCTTCGAGACCCTCACCGAGGCCGGGTACCAGCCCGAGATCGCCTACTTCGAGTGCCTGCACGAGCTCAAGCTGATCGTCGACCTGATGTACGAGGGCGGCATCGCCAAGCAGCGCTGGTCGGTGTCGGACACCGCCGAGTACGGCGACTACACCTCCGGCCCCAAGGTCGTCGACGCGCGGGTCAAGGAGACGATGAAGGAGGTCCTCGGCGCGATCCAGGACGGCACCTGGGCCGCCGGGTTCATCGCCGACCAGGACGCCGGAGCACCGGACTTCAAGGCCAAGCGGGCCGCCGCCGAGGCGCACCCCATCGAGGAGACCGGCCGCCAGCTGCGCGGGCTGATGAGCTGGGTGTCCTCGACCGACGACTACACCGGCACCGCCACCCGCAGCTGACGGGACCCCCGTCCTCCTCGCTCCCCGCAGCCCGGAGCGAGGATCGGGACGGGGCCCGCGGACGACAGCAGCCCCACGCACCGGACGGTGCGTGGGGCTGCTGTCGTCGTGCTCCGGGTGGCCGCCCGGAGCGGGCGGGTCAGGAGGTGCCGCGGCCGGCGAACCAGGCGCTGTTCTGCCGGATGAACACCACGATGAGGATCGGGAGCACGAAGCCGAGGATCCCGCCGAACGCGGTACCGCCGCCGTCGACGAGCACCACGATGATCGACAGCACGTTGACCGCGATCGCGCCGTACGCAGCGTTGAGCAGCAGCTGCGGCGCCTGGCCGCGGATCACCTGGATGCCGCCGACCAGCATCGCCACGCCGACGACCAGCCCGAGCAGCGTCAGGATGCCGTAGAGCGGGCTGAGGTCGAAGGCGAAGCCGATCGCGAACAGGTTGAGCATGCTGATCGTGCCGATCACGATCCCGATGACGCCCGCGGCGGTCACCTGACCCGGCCGCTTGCCGGTCGGGGCGTCCCCGTAGCCGGCCGGGGCGCTCGGGTAACCGCCCGGACCCTGCGGTGCCTGGCCGTAGGGCGGCGGCTGCTGGCCGTACCCGCCGGCCTGCTGGCCGTACGGCGGGGGCTGCTGGCCGTACCCGCCGGCCTGCTGGCCGTAGGGCGGGGGCTGCTGCCCGTAGGCCGGAGGCTGCTGGCCGTAGGGCGGCTGCTGCCCGTAGCCCGGCTGCGGGCCCTGGCCTCCGCCCTGCTGGGAGTAGGGGTCCTCGCCGGACGTGGGGGTGGACATGGGAGATGAGCCTCCTGGGCCTGGTGGGGGACGGTCGTGCACGGTGACACGGTGCGGCGCTGCGCGCGACCCGGGCGGCTGCCCGGGGCGTGAGGGGGAGCGGTCAGGACCCCCGGTGCGCCCGGTGGGCGGCGTAGAAGCGCGCCGCGCTGCCGAGGCACAGCAGCACCACGATGGCCACGGCCATCGCGAAGAAGAGCAGGCTGAACAGCACGCCACCGGTGGTGGGGTCGTCGAAGCTGCCGAGCAGGCCCAGGCCGGTCGCGGCGATGCTGATCGAGCCGCCCACGAGCAGCAGCACGCGGCTGCGGCCGTTCAGCGCCCGCACCGAACCCCAGATCATCACCACGGTCCAGGCCAGCGCCATGAAGGCGAACAACACCAGCACGGCGGTGACGCCGTCGGTGAGGCCGTTCAGCCCCGGGATGTCGTCGAACTCCCCGGACGCGCCGCCGATGAAGGCCGCGCCGATGAACGAGAAGACGGTGACCAGCACGCCCAGGGCCCCGAACACGAAACCGAACACCGCCGCGGTCACCACCCCGGCCGGCTTGGCGGGCAGGGGGCCGTAGGGGGACTGGCCGTAGGGTGCCTGCCCGTAGCCGGCCTGCCCGTAGGCCGGCGCCTGCCCGTACCCGGCCTGTCCGTAGGCCGGGGCCCGCCCGTACCCGGCCTGGCCGTAGCCGGCGACCTGGCCGTGATCGGACTGGCCGTAGCTGTTCTGGCCGTAGCCGCTCTGCCCGTAGCCGCTCTGCCCGTAGCTGCTCTGCCCGTAGCTGCTCTGCCCGTAGCTGCTCTGGGCCTGGTCGCCCTGCTCGTACGGCGCCTGGCCGTAGCCCGCCTGCCCGTACTGCGTCCCGTAGCCGGGCTGCCCCTGCCCGTAGGCCGGCTCCTGCCCACCCGACTGCCCGTAGGCAGTGCTGCCCTGCCCGTACTGCTGCCCGTACGGCGCCGAGCCCTGCCCACCGGTCGCACCCGGGGTGCCCGTGTCGAAGGGGGTCGTCCAGCTGCGGTCGCCCCCGTCGCGCCCGCCGTCCGTGCGGGCCTGGTCGTCGTCCTGCTGGTTGCTCATGGTCCCCTCCGCGCAGCAGTCGGCGACTGCCGACCATGTGCCGCCAGGATGTCCGGCACAGCCCGTCCACGGCAAGCACAAGGCATCCGGTGGGGTGACCCGCGCGCCGGACGTCGTCCTCCGCGGTGCCCCGGCGTGTCGGACCGCCGCCGACCGGTGGACCCCGCGCTCCTAGGCTGTGCGGTCGTGACCTCGCCTGCGCCCGTCGTCCTGATCGCCGAAGAGCTCGCCCCCAGCGCCCTGGAGGTGCTCGGCGACGGCTTCGACGTCCGCCACGTGGACGGCGCCGACCGCTCGGCGCTGCTGCCCGCGCTCGCCGAGGCGCACGCGGTGATGATCCGCAGCGCCACGACGATCGACGCCGAGGCGCTGGCCGCTGCGCCGCTGCTCGAGGTGGTGGCGCGCGCGGGCATCGGGCTGGACAACGTGGACGTCGCGGCGGCGACCGCCCGGGGTGTCATGGTGGTCAACGCGCCGACCTCCAACATCGTCAGCGCCGCCGAGCACGCCGTGGCGCTGCTGCTCGCCGCGGCCCGCCGCATCCCGGCCGCGGACGCCTCGCTGCGCGCGGGCACCTGGAAGCGGTCGCAGTTCACCGGCGTCGAGGTCACCGAGAAGACCGTCGGCGTCGTCGGGCTCGGCCGGATCGGCGTGCTGGTCGCCCAGCGGCTGGCGGCCTTCGGCGTCACGCTGATCGCCTACGACCCCTACATCCAGCCCGGGCGGGCCCAGCAGCTCGGCGTGCGGATGGTCGGGCTGGACGAGCTGCTGCGCGAGTCGGACTTCATCACCGTCCACCTGCCGAAGACGCCGGAGACCCTCGGCCTGATCGGGGCCGACGAGCTGGCCACCACCAAGCGCGGGGTCATCCTGGTCAACGCCGCCCGCGGCGGCCTGGTGGACGAGGCCGCGCTGGCCGACGCGCTCCGGTCGGGTCAGGTCGGTGCCGCCGGCATCGACGTGTACGCCACGGAGCCGTGCACCGACAGCCCGCTGTTCGGGCTGCCGAACACCGTGGTCACCCCGCACCTGGGCGCCTCGACGTCCGAGGCGCAGGACAAGGCGGGCACCGCGGTGGCCCGCAGCGTGCGCCTGGCGCTGCAGGGCGACTTCGTGCCGGACGCCGTCAACGTGCAGGCCGGTGGGGTGGTGGCGCAGGAGGTACGCCCGGGCCTGCCGCTGGCGGAGAAGCTCGGCCGGGTGTTCAGCGCCGTCGCCGGTGGCCTGGCGCAGTCGCTGGCGGTGGAGGTGCTCGGCAAGCTCGCCGAGTTCGACGTCTCGGTGGTGCAGCTGGCCGTGCTCAAGGGCGTGTTCGCCGACGTGGTGGAGGAACCAGTCACCTACGTCAACGCCCCGCTGCTGGCCGGCTCCCGCGGGCTGGAGGTGTCGCTGACCTCGGACGTGGAGAGCCCGCACTACCGCAACCTGATCACCGTGCGCGGCACGATGGCCGACGGCGGCGAGGTGACCGTGTCCGGCACGCTCTACGGCAAGAACCAGGTGCCCCGGCTGACCGAGGTGGCCGGCTTCGAGATGGACCTGGAGGCCTCCGGTCACCTGCTCTTCTTCGTCTACGCCGATCGGCCGGGCGTGGTGGGCAGCGTGGGAGCCGCCCTCGGCGAGGCCGGCGTCAACATCGCCGGCGCGCAGGTCAGCCGGTCGACGCGGGGCGGCGAGGCGCTCATGGCGGTCACCGTGGACTCACCCGTCGGAAGCGACCTGCTGGCCGGGATCGCGGCCGGCATCGGCGCCCGCGAGGCGCGCGCCGTGGACCTCGACGCCGTCTGACCCGGCACGCGGGGACTCTGGTTGAGCGCTGTGCGAACGTGTCGAACGGCGTACCTGGGTAGGCCGTTCGGACCAGCTGTCACCTGCCTGTGAGCACCCGGGCGCACCTCTGGTCCCACCCGACCCTCCGTAGGGCCGAACGGCCCAGCGTCAGGCGCTCGGCGTGGGCCGGATGGCCTATTGGCCGTTAGCCGGGGCAAGGACCACCGTGATGGGGCCGCGCCCGGTGACCTCTGTCGCCGGGACGGCGCCGGCCGAGCCGGTGCCGGCGGCATCACCAGGCTCATCACTGACAGGGGTGCACGTGCGGTCGAGGACGACGAGTGAGAACCGGGCGGGACGCCGACGCGTCGTCGTCCGGGCGGGGGTGGTCGCGGTCGCCGCGGCCCTGACGGCCACCGGTGGCACGGGGACGGCTCTCGCCTCCCCGGACTCGGTGGCCCAGCGCGTGGCCGGGCAGGACGGCATCACGCTGACCGCTGCCCAGCGCGCGCAGGTGCAGCAGCAGATCGCCGCCCGCCGCACCGAGGGGCGTCCGGCCGGCCTGCCCGACAGCGGTCCGGCGTCCTTCTTCATCCAGCTGGACGCACCGGCGAGCGCGCAGGTGTACACCGACGCGCTCGCCCAGTCGGGCACCGCCGGTGCCGCCGTCGCGGCCGGTGACGCGCAGGCGGCCGCCGACGACGCAGCCGCCCGGCTCGTCGCGCAGCTGCCCGCCGCGGCACCGGACGCCTCGGTGCTCTACACGACCTCCACGGTGATGTCCGGCGTCGCGGTCACCGCCGACGTCAGCGACTACGAGGCGCTCAGCACCCTGGGCGGCGTCACCGCCGTGCACGCCATCACCCCGAAGAAGGCGAGCAACACCGGCGCCGCCGGCGTCGTGCAGGCCGTGCAGGCCTGGCAGGACCTCGGCAACACCGGCGAGGGCGTGTCGATCGGGATCATCGACACCGGCATCGACTACACGCACACCGACTTCGGCGGCAGCGGCGACACCGCGCAGTTCGCCGCGATCCAGGCGGCCGAGACGCAGCCCGCGCCGGCCGGCGTGTTCCCCAGCGCCAAGGTCGTCGGCGGGTACGACTTCGTCGGCGACAGCTACGACGCCGACCCGACCTCGCCGGCCTACCAGCCGATCGCGCAGCCCGACGTCAACCCGCTGGACTGCAACGGCCACGGCACGCACGTGGCCGGCACCGCGGCCGGCTTCGGCGTCAACGCCGACGGCAGCACCTACACCGGGGGCTACGGCAGCGGGTTCGACCCGGCTGCGCTGAAGATCGGCCCCGGCATGGCGCCGGCCGCCGACCTCTACGCGCTCAAGGTCTTCGGCTGCGAGGGTTCCACCGACGTCACGATCCAGGCCATCGACTGGGCCCTGGACCCCAACGGCGACGGCGACATCTCCGACCACCTCGACGTGGTCAACCTGTCCCTCGGCTCGGACTACGGCCTCGCCGACGACGCCGACGCCATGGCCGCCGAGGCCGCCTCGGCCGCCGGGATGCTCGTGGTCATGTCCGCCGGCAACGCCGGGGACAGCTATGACATCGGCGGCTCGCCGGGCAACGCCCCGCGCGGCATCGGCGTCGCCGCCACCAACGACGGCTACGGCGTCTTCGACGGCTGGCAGGTCACCGCGCCCGCCGGCCTGGTCGACGGCGTGCGGCCCGGGCTCCGCTCGGTCGCCTACCCGGACACCGACGAGGCCGGCGCCGTGCGCCCGGACCTCACCGGTGACCTGCTGGCCGCCCCGGCCGGCAACGAGGACGCCTGCGCACCGTTGCCCGCCGGGTACGCCACCGGCCGGGTGCTGCTGATCCAGGCCGCCGGCTTCGCCTGCGGCTCGGTCGCCAAGGGCACCAACGCCACCGACGCCGGAGCGATCGGCTTCGTCATCGCCGCCGACGACGACCTGCTGGAGACCGGCATCACCGGCGTGCCCACCATCCCGGGCATCCTGGTCCCGGCCACCGACGGCGCCGCGCTGACCACCGCCGTCACCGCCGGCCAGACCGTCACGGTCACCTTCGGGCCCAGCCTGAAGGACGCCGGGGTCGACGTCTCGCCCGAGCAGGTCGACCTCGCCGCCAGCTTCACCTCCCGCGGCACCCGCCAGGAGGACGGCGTCAAGCCCGACCTGGCCGCCCCCGGGGTCACGCTGTTCTCGGCCGCGGTCGGCTCCGGCAGTGCGGGCATCAGCGAGTCCGGCACCTCGATGGCGGCGCCGACCACCGCCGGGGTCACCGCGCTGGTCCGCGCCGCGCACCCGGACTGGACGGTGGAGGAGGTCAAGGCCGACCTGATGAACACCGCCGGCCACGACGTCTACACCGAGGAGGGCCAGAGCGGCGACGTGTACGGCCCCAACCGGGTCGGCGCCGGTCGCATCGACGCCGTGGACGCCCTGCAGAACGAGGTCCTCGCCTACGCCGAGGCCGGGTCGGGTGTCGTGTCGGCGTCCTTCGGCGTCGTCGAGGTGGCCCAGGAGCAGGTGCAGGCCGTCAAGACGATCACCGTGGACAACAAGGGCAGCTCGGCGGCGGTCTACCGGGTCGCCTACCAGGCGCTCGCCGAGCAGCCGGGCGTGCAGTACTCGCTGTCCGCCCAGCGCATCACCGTGCCGCCGGGCCAGTCCCGCGAGGTCACCGTGACGATGACCGCCACCAAGGACCAGCTGCGCAAGGTCGGTGACCCCACGCTGGTCACCGGCGACGGCCGCCAGTTCCTCGGTGAGGCCAGCGGCCGGGTCGTGCTCGACCCGGTCAACGGCAAGGGCAGCCAGCTGCGGGTGCCGGTGCACGCCAACGCCAAGCCCGCCTCGACCCTGACGTCGTCGGCGAGCGAGGACGGCTCCACCATCACCCTGACCGGCGACGGCGTGGCCAACGGCGAGGCCTACCAGCCCACCTCCTACACCTCCTTCGTCAACGGCTTCGAGCAGCTGGGCACCAGCCCGCAGCTGGAGAAGTGCACGACGGAGCTGCGCACGGACTGCTACAAGTCCGAGCTGGAGCGGTCGGTCGACCTCGCCACCGTGGGCGTCGCGTCCGACGTCGCCGCCTACGGCGACGACCCGGGCCTGTACTTCGCGGTCTCCTCGCACGGGATCTCCACGTCCCCGGAGACGGTCGTGAACTACGGCGTCTTCATCGACGCCGACGGCGACGGCGTCTGGGACTACCAGGTGACCACCACTCGGATCGCCGACTACGACCTGCCGCTGGTCGTCGTCACCGACCGGGACCTCAACCTGCTCCCCAGCAACGACGCCCCGTACACCGGTGCGCTGAACCTGGTCGACGGTGAGGTGGACACCAACACCTTCGACAGCGACGTCCAGCTGCTCGGGGTGCCGCTGTCGGCGATGCCCCTGGTCACCGGGCGGATCAGCTTCGGTGTCGAGGCGATCAGCGGGGTCTACGGCACGATCGACGACATCGGGACGGCGATCGGCGAGACCGGCCTGCCGGAGCTGACCACCCCGATGAGCTTCGACCCGCTGGCACCGGGGCTGACGTTCACCGACGAGGGCGGCAACCCGGCACTGCTCACCCCGGCGACCGACGGCACCACGCTGACGGTCACCCAGGACGCGGCGGCCTACGCCGCGGACGTCGCGGTGGGCGGGCCCAAGGGGGCGATGGTCGTGCTGGCGCACAACGACGCCGCCACCGGCCGGACGCAGTCGCTGCCGATCGTCGGGGCGACGGGCCAGCCCGCACCGCCGGTGACCGAGGCGCCGGTCGCCGACGCCCCGGCCGCCGACGCCCCGGTGGTCGACGCTCCGGTGGTCGAGGCGCCGGCCGGGGACGTCACCGCACCGGTCGTCCCGGCCGGGGGTGAGCCCACCGGCTGACCGCCGGCACGACCCGCAGCGCCACGGACGCCCCCCGCACACCACGTGCGGGGGGCGTCCTGGTGCCCGGTGCCGGCACCGCGCGGAGTGCTGCCGGAGCTGCCCGCACGCAGGGCACTAACCTCTGCAGCCATGCGCCTGGCAGTGATCCCCGGAGACGGCATCGGCACCGAGGTGGTGGCCGAGGGCCTCAAGGTCCTGGGCGAGGTCGCCCACGACGTGGAGACGACCTCGTACGACCTGGGGGCGGCGCGCTGGCAGCGCACCGGCGAGCTCCTCCCGGACTCGGTGCTGGAGGAGCTGCGCCAGCACGACGCCATCCTGCTCGGCGCCGTCGGCGACCCGAGCGTGCCGCCGGGCATCCTCGAGCGCGGCCTGCTGCTGCGGCTGCGCTTCGAGCTCGACCACCACGTCAACCTGCGCCCGGCGAAGCTGTACGACGGCGTCCGGTCGCCGCTGGCCGAGCCCGGCGAGATCGACATGCTCTGCATCCGCGAGGGCACCGAGGGCCCGTACACCGGCAACGGCGGCGTGCTGCGCCGGGACACCCCGCACGAGGTGGCCACCGAGGTCAGCGTCAACACCGCCTTCGGCGTCGAGCGCGTGGTGCGCTACGCCTTCGAGCGGGCGCTGGCCCGGCCCCGCCGGCACCTGACGCTGGTCCACAAGACCAACGTGCTCTCCCACGCCGGGTCGCTGTGGTCGCGCACCGTGGAGGAGGTCGCCGCGGAGTTCACCGAGGTGACCGTGGCCTACCAGCACGTCGACGCCGCGTCGATGTTCTTCATCACCGACCCGTCGCGCTACGACGTGATCGTCACCGACAACCTCTTCGGCGACATCATCACCGACGTCGCGGCGGCGGTCACCGGGGGCATCGGCCTGGCCGCCAGCGGCAACCTGGACGTGTCCGGCACCAACCCGAGCATGTTCGAGCCGGTGCACGGCTCGGCACCGGACATCGCCGGGCAGGGCAAGGCCGACCCCACCGCGACCGTGCTGTCGGTCGGGCTGCTGCTGGAGCACCTGGGTCTGGGCGACCAGGCCCGCAAGGTCAACGCCGCCGTCGCCTTCGACCTCTCGACCCGTGACCCGCTGGCCCCGATGCGCACCTCCGAGGTCGGCGACCGGCTCGCCGCCCTGGCCAGCGGCTGAGGCCCGGGGGAGTGCTCCGTGAGTCCTGAGTTCCACGTCTTCGACACCACCCTGCGCGACGGCGCCCAGCGCGAGGGCGTGAGCTACTCCGTGGCCGACAAGCTCGCCGTCGCGCGGCTGCTGGACGAGGTCGGGGTCGGGTTCATCGAGGGCGGCTGGCCCGGCGCGCTGCCCAAGGACACCGAGTTCTTCGCCCGCGCCCGCACCGAGCTGCAGCTGCGGCACGCCCAGCTGGTGGCGTTCGGTGCCACCCGCAAGGCCGGCGTCCGGGTCGAGGACGACGTCCAGGTGCAGGCACTGCTCGACGCCGGGACGCCGGTGGTGTGCCTGGTCGCCAAGAGCGACGTGCGGCACGTGCGCGACGCGCTGCGCACCACGCCGGAGGAGAACCTGGCGATGGTGACCGACACCGTCGCCCACCTGGTCGCCCAGGGCCGCCGGGTGTTCGTCGACTGCGAGCACTTCTTCGACGGGTACGCCGCCGACGCCGACCACCCGATCGCGGTGCTGCAGGCGGCGTTCGCGGCGGGCGCGGAGGTCGGCGTCCTGTGCGACACCAACGGCGGCATGCTGCCGATGGGGGTGGGCCGGGTCGTCGCGGAGGTCCGCGGGCGGGTCGAGGGGCGCCTGGGCATCCACTGTCAGGACGACACCGGCTGCGCTGTGGCCAACACCCTGGCCGCTGTCGAGGCCGGCGTCACCCACGTGCAGGGCACGGCGAACGGCTACGGGGAGCGCGCCGGCAATGCCGACACGTTCGCCGTGATCGCCAACCTGGTCACCAAGATGGGCCTGCCCGTGGTGCCGGCGGAGTGCCTCACCGAGCTCAAGCGGGTCAGCCACGCCATCGCCGAGCTGGCCAACATCGCCCCGGACGACCACCAGCCCTACGTCGGTGCGTCCGCCTTCGCGCACAAGGCGGGCCTGCACGCCAGCGCGATCAAGGTGTCCCCGGCGCTGTACAACCACCTGGAGCCGGAGGTGGTGGGCAACGACATGCGCATCCTGGTCACCGAGATGGCCGGCCGGGCGTCGGTCGAGCTGAAGGGCCGGGAGCTCGGCGTCGACCTGACCGGGCAGTCCGACGCCGTGAGCCGGGTCGTCGACCAGGTCAAGGTGCTGGAGGCCGACGGGTGGTCCTTCGAGGCCGCCGACGCCTCCTTCGAGCTGCTGCTGCGCGGGCAGCTGCCCGACGCACCGGCGCCGCTGTTCGAGCTGGAGAGCTGGCGGACGTCGGTCGAGCACTGGGGCAACGGGGTCGTGGTCAGCGAGGCCACCGTCAAGGTGCACCTGCCCAACCCGGACGGCACCAGCGAGCGGGTCATCTGCACCGCCGAGGGCAACGGCCCGGTCAACGCCCTGGACTCGGCGCTGCGCCAGGCCCTGGTCAGCCGCCACCCGGAGCTGGCCGACGTGTCGCTGGCCGACTACAAGGTGCGCATCCTGGGCTGGAAGGGCGGCACCAGCGCCACCACCCGGGTGCTGGTCGACTCCACCGACGGCGCGGGGGAGTGGACCACCGTCGGGGTGCACGACAACATCGTCGAGGCCTCCTGGCACGCCCTGGTCGACGCCCTCACCTACGCCGTCCGCGTCCGCGGCGGGAGCTGACCTCCCGCGACGCACCAGTGGCCGGGCCCTCGCCGTCCGAGCGCCTGGAGCAGTGACCCGGACTCGGCCGTTCGAGTGCCGGGAGCGGCCGCCGGAGGGCCACTGCTGCGTCGCGAGCGGCGCGCTCGCACACGCCGACCGGGGTCGGGCCGGGGCGCGCTCCGCACGCCGTCCGGGTACGCGGTCAGCAGTGACCCGGAGTGGGCCGTCTCGGCGCTGGGAACGGCCGCGGGAGGGCCACTGCCTGGCAGCTGCGCGGCGACGCGCTGCGCCTCGCCGTCCGGGTGGGGGCGGAGCTAACCCCGCCCGCCCTCGGTTCCCACGGCCAGCAGTGGCCCGCGGTCGGCCATCCCGACGCCGGGAACGGCCCGGAGCGGGCCACTGCCGCGCAGTGGACGGTGCCGCGCGGGGGTGGCGCCGGGTCCGGGTGGCGCCGGGTCCGGGTGGGGCCGGGTCCGGGTGGGGCCGGGTCCCGTGGCGGTCGGCGTCGGGCCCGGTGAGGCGCCAGGCGCCCGGCGTCAGCCGCGCGGCTGCACTTCGCCCATCGGGCCGAAACCGGCCACGTCCGGGGCGTCGACGTAGATGATCTGCGGCTGCTCGGCGACGTGGTCGGACATCCAGTCGAAGGCCGCCTTCGCGTGCGGGGTCGCCACGTGCGAGGCGCCGGCGTCGGAGTCGCGGAAGCCCTCGATGCAGACGAACGTGTTCTCGTCCTCCACGCTGCGCGACCACTCGAAGAACAGGCTGCCCTCCTCGGCGTCCACCGCGCGGGCGTACTCGTCGGCGTGCACGCGGAACTGGTCGATGCGGTCGGGCCGGACCGGGAACTTGATGACGATCAGGATCACGGGGCTCTCCTCGTCGAGCGGCAGCGCGGGCAGGGTCTCCTCCCCGCCATGATCCTGCCCAGGACGCCGCGACCGCGCTCGGCGGGGCACCCCGGCAGGTCAGTAACCTCGGCGCGTGCGCATCGTCCGTTTCGCCTCCTCGTCCGGCATGTCCTTCGGCGTCCTCGACGGCGACGGGCAGGTGGCCCAGATCGAGGGGCACCCGTTCGGCCAGATCGTCTTCACCGGGCAGCGGTACGCCCAGGCCGACGTCCGGCTCCTGTCCCCGATCCTGCCCAGCAAGGTCGTCTGCGTCGGCAAGAACTACGCCGAGCACGTCAAGGAGATGGGCACCGGGGACGCCCCGGGCGCGCCGCTGATGTTCCTCAAGCCGTCGACGTCGGTGATCGGGCCCGGCGACGCGATCCGCATCCCCACCGGCAGCACCAACGTGCACCACGAGGTCGAGCTCGCCGCCGTCATCGGCGCGCGCGGAGCCCGCAACGTGACCCCCGAGCAGGCGCTGTCCACCGTGTTCGGCTGGACGATCGGCAACGACGTCACCGACCGGGACATGCAGAAGTCCGACGGCCAGTGGACCCGGGCCAAGGGCTTCGACTCGTTCTGCCCGCTGGGCCCGTGGATCGAGACCGACCTGGCCGCGCTGGGCAAGGACCCGGCCGACCTGGAGATCACCTGCACCGTCGACGGCGAGCCCCGCCAGGCCAGCCGCACCAGCCAGCTGCTGTTCGGCCTGTCGACGCTGATCTCCTACATGTCCGGGGTGATGACGCTGCTGCCCGGCGACGTGGTGCTCACCGGCACCCCGGCCGGGGTCGGGCCGATCGCGCCCGGCCAGCGGGTCGAGTGCACCATCGAGGGCCTGGGCACGCTGTCCAACCCGGTCACCGGCGCCGACGGCGTCTCCACGGCCGGCGCCGCGCGATGACCGACCCGACCGGGACCGTCCGCACCCGCTTCTGCCCCTCGCCCACGGGCACGGTGCACGTCGGCGTCATGCGCGCCGCGCTCTACAACTGGGCGTACGCCCGGCACACCGGCGGCACGTTCGTGCTGCGCATCGAGGACACCGACGCCGCCCGCAACACCGCCGAGTCCGAGCGGCACCTGCTGGACTGCCTGCGATGGACGGGCCTGGACTGGGACGAGGGCCCCGAGGTCGGCGGACCGCACGGCCCCTACCGGCAGTCCGAGCGCAGCGACGTGTACCGCGAGGTCGTCGCGAAGCTGCTTTCGGCCGGTCACGCCTACGAGTCGTTCTCCACCCCCGAGGAGGTCACCGCCCGCCGGGTGGCCGCCGGACAGGACGCCAAGCTCGGCTACGACGGCGCCGACCGGTTCACCACCGACGCCGCGAAGGCCGCGTTCCGGGCCGAGGGCCGGGAGCCGGTGATCCGGCTGCAGATGCCCGAGGCGGACCTGTCCTGGGTGGACCACGTGCGCGGCGAGGTGCGCTTCGCCGCCGGCGCGGTGCCCGACTTCGTGCTGGTACGCGGCAACGGCTCGCCCCTCTACACGCTGGTCAACCCGGTCGACGACGCCCTGATGGGCATCACCGACGTGCTGCGCGGTGAGGACCTGCTGCCCTCGACGCCGCGTCAGCTCGCCCTGTACGCCGCGCTCACCGACGTCGGCGTGGCCACCGCGACGCCGCGCTTCGGTCACCTGCCGCTGGTCATGGGGGAGGGCAACAAGAAGCTGTCCAAGCGGGACCCGCAGTCGGACTTCGACGTCTACCGCGAGCGCGGTTTCCTGCCCGAGGGCCTGGTCAACTACCTGGCGCTGCTCGGCTGGTCGATCGCCGACGACCGGGACGTGTTCTCCCCCGAGGAGCTCGCCGCTGCCTTCGACGTGGACAGTGTCAGCGCCAACCCGGCGCGCTTCGACCTGAAGAAGGCCGAGGCGATCAACGCCACGCACCTGCGGGCACTGCCGGTCGCGGACTTCGTCGCCCGGGTCACCCCTTTCCTCACCGCCGCGGGCCTGGTCACCGACCCGCCGACCGTGGAGCAGCAGCGGGTGCTCGAGGCGATCGCCCCGCTGGCCCAGGAGCGCATGATCGTGCTGTCGGAGGCTGTCGGGCTGCTCGCGTTCCTGTTCGTCGACGAGGTCGAGATCGACCCGGCCGCGGCCGAGAAGCAGCTGTCCGGCCCGGAGTCCGCCGAGGTGCTGGACGCCGCCACCGACGCGCTCACCGCCCTGGACGAGTGGACCACCCCGGCGCTGGAGGCCGCCCTCAAGCAGGCGCTGGTCGAGGAGCTGGGCCGCAAGCCACGGCAGGCGTTCGGCCCGGTGCGGGTGGCGGTCAGCGGGCGCACGGTGTCCCCGCCGCTGTACGAGTCGATGGAGCTGCTCGGCCGGGAGCGCACGCTGGCCCGGCTGGCTGCCGCTCGGGCACGCACGGGCACATGAGCGTCCCGGTCGGCCCGCCGTACCCGGGCGCCGGTCGGCCCGGCCCGGGGCGGCCGGCCGGCGGCGGGGGCACCCCCGGCCCGCCACCGGGCGGCTGGTACGGCCCGCCGGCCGGCCCCGCGCACCCGGGCTCCGCGCACCTCGGACCTGCGCACCTCGGACCCGCGCACCTCGGACCCGCGCACCTCGGACCCGCGCACCCGGGGCTCCCACCGTCCGGGCCCGGGTACGCCGGGCCGCCGCCGTCCGAGCTCGTGTACACCGGGCCCCCGCCGACGGCCCGCTACGGCGCCCCGCCGTTCGTGCCCCGGTTCGCGGTGCCCCGGGGTGTCGTCCCCTGGCCCCCGCCGCCGGGCGGCCGGCCGACCACCCCGCCGGGTGCGCCCCCGCACGACACCCCGGTGCCCTACCTGCTGGCCATGCGTGCCCGCGACTGGGCCTGGTGGCGGCCGCTGCTCGGCCTGCTGCTGTTCACCGTGCTGTACGTCGTGGCGGTGGTCGTCGTCCTGGTGGTCGTGGGCTTCACCGGGGTGGTGCCCCAGCTGCAGCTGCTGGACCTGCTGCAACCCGCCGTCCTGCTGCTCACCAACGCCACGCTCATCGTCGCCATCCCGATCGTCTGGGCATGCTGGGCGGTCGCCCACGGACTGCGGATCGGCTGGTCGTCCTCGGTTCTCGGCCGGCTGCGCTGGCGGCTGGTCCGGCCGTGGACGCTGCGCGCGCTGGCCACGGTCGCCGTCGCCGCTCTGGTCGTCGTGCTGTTCGACGTGCTGGTCAACGGCTCGGGGGCCGGCCCGGACAGCTCGTTCGTGTGGCTGGCGCTGGTCGTGGTCACCACCACCCCGCTGCAGGCCGCTGCCGAGGAGTACGTGTTCCGCGGATACCTGAGCCAGACCGTCGCCGCCTGGGTGCGGCACGAGCGCGCCGGTGCCGTGCTGGCCGCGGTGCTCACCGCCGCCCTGTTCTCCGCCGCCCACGCGCCGCCGGACGTCGCGTCGTTCGTGCTGCGCTTCGGCTTCGGGCTCGCCGCCTCGTGGGTGGTGTGGCGCACCGGCGGGCTGGAGGCCGCGATCGTCATGCACGCGGTCTACAACATGACGCTGTTCCTGGCCGGCGGGTTGATCGGCACGGTGGCCCAGACGTCCTCCGACCCGGGCTCGGCGCTGGTGGGCACCTGGCTGTCCGCGGTGGTGCTGCTGCTCGGCATGGCCGGCTTCGTCCACTGGGTCGACCGCTCCCGGGCCCGCCTCGCCCCGGAGCTGCTCAGCCCGGCCCTCGACCTGCGCGCCGGGTCCCGGTCGCCCGGCGCCCGGCGCGGACCCTGGACGCCGGCCCCGGTCCCGCCCGCGTGGGGTGCACCCCCGTGGGGGGCGCCGGGCCGGTACGGGCCGGGAGCGCCGCGTGGGTACGGCGGCCCGGCACCGACCACCTGGGCGGCGCCGCCGTCGACCACCGGGCCCGGCTGACCCCCGACGCGCGCACCGCCCCCCGGTGGGACCGGGGGCAGGCGTCGGGTACAGTCTTCCCCGGCGCGGGAACGCGTCGCACGGCCTTGGGGTATGGGGTAATTGGCAGCCCGACGGTTTCTGGTTCCGTTAGTCTAGGTTCGAGTCCTGGTACCCCAGCGAGGAAGCGTCATCTCCTCAGCAGCACCACAGCAGCACTGGCCCCGTCGTCTAGCGGCCCAGGACGCCGCCCTCTCACGGCGGTAGCGAGGGTTCGAATCCCTTCGGGGCTACACCATTAGGGCCCCCGATCCCCACCGGATCGGGGGCCCTGGCCCGTGGGCCCGCTGCGCGGGTGCCCGGGCCCGTGGCAGGATGGGCCGGCACGACCAGCACGGTCCTGGCCCCGTCGTCTAGCGGCCCAGGACGCCGCCCTCTCACGGCGGTAGCGAGGGTTCGAATCCCTTCGGGGCTACACATCAGGAGCCCCCGACCCACCCGGGTCGGGGGCTCCTGCCGTGCACGGCTGATCGCCCGCCGCTGATCGCCCGCCGGTTGGGCGGCACTAGCCTGCAGGGTGTGATCAGCACCGCCCGCCACCTCGCCGACGGCCGCGAGATCCTCTACTTCGACAGCGAGCCCACCGCGCGCGACGCCGTCGACACCCGGGACCTGCCCCCGGTGAGCACCCGCTCGCAGGTGCGCTGGGATGCGTTGCTGGGGGAGTGGGTGGTCATGGCCGCCCACCGGCAGACCCGCACCTTCCTGCCCACCACCGACCAGTGCCCGCTGTGCCCGTCCTCGCCCGGTCGCGCCACCGAGGTGCCCGAGGCCGAGTACCAGGTCGTGGTCTTCGAGAACCGCTTCCCGTCGCTGGCCACCGGCGTCGAGCTGGACGTGCCGGCGACCGCGCCCGGCGCGCCGCTGACCGCCGTGCGGCCGGGGCTGGGCCGGTGCGAGGTGGTGTGCTTCACCAGCGACCACCACCGCAGCTTCGCCGACCTGGGGCCCGAGCGCGCCCGGCTGGTCCTCGACGCGTGGGCGCACCGCACCGAGGCGCTGTCGGCGCTGGCCGGCGTGGAGTGCGTCTTCGTGTTCGAGAACCACGGCGAGGAGATCGGGGTGACCCTCTCCCACCCGCACGGGCAGGTGTACGGCTACCCGTTCCTCACCCCCCGCCTGGAGAAGGTGCTGGACCGGGTCCGCCGGCACGCCGCCGACGGCGGCGACCTGTTCGCCGAGGTGCTGGCCGCCGAGCAGGCCGGCCCGCGCGTGGTCACCGCCAACGAGCACTGGACGGCGTTCGTACCCGCCGCGGCGCGCTGGCCGTACGAGCTGCAGCTGTTCCCGCACCGCCGGGTGCCCGACATCGCCGCGCTCACCGACGCCGAGCGGGACGCCTTCGTCGAGGTGTACCTCGACGTGCTCGGCCGCTTCGCGCACCGGTTCGAGGAGCCGATGAACTACATCGCCAGCTGGAACCAGGCGCCGGTGCACCAGGGGCGGGACGAGTGGTGGCTGCACCTGCAGCTGTTCTCCTTCCGCCGCGCCCCGGGCAAGCTGAAGTACCTGGCCGGGTCGGAGTCGGGCATGGGCACCTTCATCAACGACACCGACCCCGAGGACGTCGCCCGGCAGCTGCGGGCGGTGCAGCTGCCGTGACGCTGCCGGAGGAGACCCTCGCCGCCCGCGCCGCCGACGACTTCGCCGCGGTCTTCGGCGGTCCGCCGCAGGGGGTGTGGGCCGCCCCGGGGCGGGTCAACGTGATCGGCGAGCACACCGACTACAACGGCGGCTTCGTGCTGCCGACCGCCCTGCCGCACACCACCCGCGCGGCGCTGGCGCTGCGCACCGACGGCCTGCTCCGGATCGCCTCGGTGCAGCAGCCCGGCGACGTCGTCGAGGTGCCGGTGGCCGGTCTTCGGCCCGGACACCCCGGCGGCTGGGCCGGTTACGTGGGCGGGGTCGTGCACGAGTTGCCGGCGGCGGTGGCCGGCGGCCTGAGCGTGCTCGTGGACGGCGACGTGCCGGCCGGGGCCGGGCTGTCGTCGTCGGCGGCGCTGGAGTGCGCCGTGGCACTCGGGCTGCGCGACCTCCTCGGCCTCGACCTGGACACCGTCGAGCTGGTCGACGTCGCCCGCCGGGCGGAGAACGACTTCGTCGGCGCACCGACCGGGCTGATGGACCAGTCGGCGTCGCTGCTGTGCACCGCCGGGCACGCGCTCTTCCTGGACACCCGGTCCCGCGAGGCGCGGCAGGTGCCGCTGGACCTCGCCTCCGCCGGGCTGGAGCTGCTCGTGCTGGACACCGGCACCCGGCACGCGCACGCCGACGGCGGCTACGGCGAGCGGCGCCGGCAGTGCGAGGAGGCCACCGCCGCCCTGGGCGTGGCCGCGCTGCGCGACGTGCCCGACGTGGCGGCCCTCGACGCGCTGGCCGACGACGTGCTGCGGCGGCGGGCGCGGCACATCGTGACCGAGGACGCCCGCGTGCTCGAGGTGGTGCGGCTCCTCGACGGCGGGGGCGACCCGCGGGGCATCGGTCCGCTGCTCACCGCCGGGCACGCCTCGTTGCGCGACGACTTCGAGATCTCCACCCCCGAGCTCGACGTCTGTGTCGCGGCCGCGCTGGGGGCCGGCGCGCACGGGGCCCGGATGTTCGGCGGTGGCTTCGGTGGCAGCGCGGTGGCGCTGGTCGACGTCGCCGACGCCGACCGGGTCGTCCGGGCCGTCACCGAGCGCTTCGACCGCGAGGGGTACACCGCCCCCGCCATCGTGACCGCCGTGCCCTCGGCCGGGGCCCGACGCCTGCGCTGACCCGGCCCCGGCGTCCGGGGAGCACCTGACCGGCTCCCGGGAGGCCCCGAGGTGCGCACGGGAAGCGCGCGAACGGTGTCCGCGGAAAGCGCGCGAACCGTGTGCCCACGGAGAGGGCGTGACGTGTGCCTGGCAGGGCGCGACGTGAGGTCGGGCGCCGGTGTTCCTCGGTCAGCGGGCGGCGCGGGAGATGGCGGCGGCCGCCTCGAGCACGGCGGTGACCACCTCCGGCGCGGGCCGGCGGCCCAGCCGCTCGACCGGGCCGGAGATGGACACCGCCCCCAGCACGCCGCCGCCCGGCTCGCGCACCGGGGCCGACAGCGAGGCCACGCCGGCCTCGCGCTCGGCGATGCTGTGCGCCCAGCCGCGCCGCCGGACGTCGATCAGCGTGCGCGCGGTGAAGGTGGCCGCCGGCAGCAGCGGGGTCACCTCCTCGGCGGGGGCGAAGGCGAGCAGGGCGTGCGCGGCGGAGCCCGCGGTCATCGGCAGCCGGGCGCCCACCGGCACGGTGTCGCGCAGCCCGCTGCTGCGCTCGGCGGCGGCCAGGCAGACCCGGGTGGTGCCCTCCCGGACGTAGAACTGGGCGCTCTCCCCGGTCACGTCGCGCAGGATGGCCAGGTGCCGGCCGGCCACGTCGGCCAGGTCCGTGCCGGCCCGGCCGAGCTCGCCCAGGGCCGGTCCCGGGCTCCAGGCGCCGGCCGCGGTGCGACGCACCAGCCGGTGCCCCTCCAGCGCCACGGCCAGCCGGTGCGCGGTCGCCCGCGGCAGGCCGGTGCGCTCGACGAGCTCGGCGAGGGTGGCTGGTTCGTCGGCCACCGCGCGCAGGATGGCCACTGCTTTGTCCAGCACCGCCACCGGGTTAGTCTGTCCCACACAGCAATACTCTCATCCCACTGTCTGAGACGGCAGTCCAGGATGGGACGAGGACCCTGGAGGGACCACGTGCCGAAGACCCTGGCCGAGAAGGTCTACGACGCCCACGTCGTGCGCAGCACCGAGGGTGAGCCCGACCTGCTCTACATCGACCTGCACCTGGTGCACGAGGTGACCAGCCCGCAGGCCTTCGACGGCCTCCGCGCGGCCGGGCGCACCGTGCGCCGTCCCGACCTGACGATGACCACCGAGGACCACAACGTCCCGACGCTGGACATCCTGAAGCCCATCGCGGACCCGATCTCCCGCGCCCAGGTCGACGCTCTGCGCCGCAACACGGCCGAGTTCGGGCTGCGCACCGCGCCGATGGGCGACCGCGACCAGGGCATCGTGCACGTGATCGGCCCGCAGCTGGGCCTGACCCAGCCCGGCATGACGATCGTCTGCGGCGACAGCCACACCTCCACGCACGGCGCGTTCGGCGCGCTGGCCTTCGGCATCGGCACCAGCGAGGTCGAGCACGTGCTGGCCACCCAGACGCTGCCGCAGTACCGGGCGAAGCAGATGTCGGTCACCGTCGACGGCGAGCTGCCGCCCGGGGTGAGCGCCAAGGACGTCATCCTCGCCGTCATCGCCGAGATCGGCACCGGCGGCGGGCAGGGGCACGTCATCGAGTACCGCGGCAGCGCGATCCGGGCGCTGTCGATGGAGGCCCGGATGACCATCTGCAACATGTCGATCGAGGCCGGCGCCAAGGCAGGGCTCATCGCCCCCGACCAGACCACGTTCGACTACCTGGCCGGGCGCCCGCACGCGCCGCAGGGCGCCGACTGGGACGCCGCTGTGGCCTACTGGTCGACGCTGACCACCGACGAGGACGCCGTCTTCGACCGCGAGGTGGTGCTGGACGCGGCCTCGCTGGCGCCATTCGTCACCTGGGGCACCAACCCCGGGCAGGGCCTGCCGCTGAGCGCCAGCGTGCCGGACCCGGCGCAGATCGCCGACGAGGGCGACCGGCGCGCGGCCGAGCAGGCACTGGCCTACATGGGCCTGACCGCGGGCACGCCACTGTCGGAGATCGCCGTGGACACCGTGTTCGTCGGCTCCTGCACCAACGGCCGGATCGAGGACCTGCGGGTCGTCGCCGAGGCCGTGCGCGGGCGCAAGGTGGCCGACTCCACCCGGTTGCTCGTCGTCCCGGGTTCGGTGCAGGTCAAGGCTCAGGCCGAGGCGGAGGGGCTGGACCGGGTGTTCACCGACGCCGGCGCCGAGTGGCGTGGTGCCGGGTGCTCGATGTGCCTGGGCATGAACCCCGACCAGCTGAAGCCGGGCGAGCGCTCGGCGTCCACCAGCAACCGCAACTTCCAGGGCCGGCAGGGCAAGGGCGGGCGCACCCACCTGGTGTCCCCGGCCGTGGCCGCGGCCACCGCACTGACCGGCAAGCTCACCGCTCCCGCCGCCCTCGAGAAGACCGGGGTCTGACCGCCATGGACGCCTTCACCACGCACACCGGCACCGCGGTGCCGCTGCGCCGCACCAACGTCGACACCGACCAGATCATCCCGGCCGAGTACCTCAAGCGGATCACCCGCACCGGCTTCGAGGACGGGCTGTTCGTCGCCTGGCGCACCAACGAGCCCGACTTCGTGCTCAACCTGCCGCAGTTCGCCGGCGCCTCGATCCTGGTCGCCGGGCCCGACTTCGGCACCGGCTCCTCCCGGGAGCACGCCGTCTGGGCGCTGATGGACGGCGGCTTCCGCGTGGTCATCAGCTCGCGGTTCGCCGACATCTTCCGCAACAACTCGACCAAGGCCGGGCTGCTCACCGTGCTGCTGCCGCAGGAGGAGGTGGAGGCGCTCTGGAAGGCGATCGAGGAGGACCCGTCGCTGGCGGTGACCGTCGACCTGGAGAACAACTCGGTGCGCTACGCGGCGACGACGGTCCCGTTCAGCATCGACGCCTACACCCGCTGGCGGCTGCTGGAGGGCCTGGACGACGTCGGCCTGACCGAGCGGCACCTGGGCGACATCGAGGCCTTCGAGGCGGCCCGGCCGAGCTGGCTGCCACGCACCCTGCCCGCCCCGGCGCGCTGACACCGGCGGCGTGACACCGCGGGGTCCCGGCCGCCCGGCCGGGACCCCGCGGGGCGGCTACTCCATGTCCTCCAGCTGGCGGCCCTTGGTCTCCTTCACGAACTTCAGCACGAAGAAGAACGAGACGAACGCGAACGCGGTGTAGATGCCGTACGCCAGGGCCAGGCCGACGTCGGCCAGGCTCGGGAACGACTGCGAGATGACGAAGTTGCTGACCCACTGGGCGGCGGCCGCCAGGCCCAGCGCCGCGGCCCGGATCCGGTTGCTGAACATCTCGCCCAGCAGCACCCAGACCACCGGGCCCCACGAGGCGCCGAAGAACACCACGAACAGGTTGGCCGCGATCAGCGCCACCATGCCGGCCGTGTCACCCAGCACGGGCTCGCCGCCCTGCACCGGCGCGGTGCCGAAGACGACGGCGAGGGTGCCCAGGCTGAGGAACATGCCGGCCGAGCCGATCAGCAGCAGCACCCGCCGGCCGACCTTGTCCACGAAGGCGATGGCGACCAGGGTGACCACGATGTTGGTCACCGAGGTGATCACGGTGATGGTGAGCGAGTCGGCCTCGCTGAAGCCGACCTGCTGCCACAGCGCCGAGCTGTAGTAGAAGATCACGTTGATGCCCACAGCCTGCTGGAAGACCGACAGCAGGATGCCGACCCAGACGATCGGCTGCAGCCCGAGCAGGCTGCCACGCAGGTCGGCGAAGCTGGACCTGGTCCGCTCGTCGGCGTCCACGGTGCGCTGGATCTCCGCGATCCGGGCGTCCACGCCGGAGGTCAGCACCTCGCCCATGACCCGGCGGGCGTCGTCCGGGTGGCCCTGGGCCACCAGGTAGCGCGGCGACTCCGGGATGGTCAGCGCCAGCACGCCGTAGGCCAGGCCGGGCACGGCCAGGCTGAGGAACATCCAGCGCCACGCGTCCAGGCCCAGCGCCAGCTCCTCCCCGGCACCGCCGGCGGTCCGGGCGAGGACGGTGTCCACCAGCAGGGCGACGAAGATGCCGGTCACGATCGCCAGCTGCTGCAGCGAGCCGAGCCTGCCGCGGATCGACGCGGGGGAGATCTCGGCGATGTAGGCGGGTGCGATGACCGAGGCCGCGCCCACCCCGACGCCGCCGACGATGCGCCAGAACGTGAGGTCCAGCGGGCTGAAGGCGAGCCCGGAGCCGAGCGCGCTGACCACGAAGAGCACGGCGGCTGCCACCATCACCTTGATCCGGCCGTACCGGTCGGCCAGCTTGCCGGCGGCCCAGGCGCCGAACGCGGCACCCAGCAGGGCCGAGGCGACGACGAAACCGGTGAGCGTCTTGCCCATCTCGAAGTCGGCCTCGAGGGCGACGACGGCACCGTTGATCACCGCGGTGTCGTAGCCGAACAGGAAGCCACCCAGCGCGGCGACCGCGGCCAGGTGGATGGCGCGGACGGTGTTGTACTGCTCCTGGACCCTGGTGGTGTCGGTCATGTCCTGTCCTCGGTCCGGTGACGGCGGTGTCCCTGCGGTCACCTGACCACAGCGCCCCTGCCTCGGCATCTCGAGGCCCCGGCGCACGGGCCGACCGGTGCCCCGGGCAGTCGACGGCGCGAGTGCGACGCGGGGCTGCACCGCCGGGGATGCGACGATCACCCCGGTCGCCGTCGACGCCGCGGCGCCGCCCGGCCGCGCCGCACCCCGGCGCCGCCGACCCGCTGCGCGACGTCCCCGAGGAGATCGGCACACCATGCCCAAGGCCCTGCTGCTGGAGAACATCGACCCGGTGGCGACCGACCTGCTCGGCGCGGCCGGCTACGAGGTCGAACGACTGAGGGAGGCCCTGGGCGAGGACGACCTGGTCGCCGCGCTGGACGGCGTGGACCTGCTGGGCATCCGGTCCCAGACCCAGGTCACCGCCGACGTGCTGCGGCGCTGCCCCGGGCTGACCGCGGTCGGCGCGTTCTGCATCGGCACCAACCAGGTCGACCTCGCCGCGGCGGCGGCCGCAGGCGTCGCGGTGTTCAACGCGCCGTACTCGAACACCCGTAGCGTCGTCGAGCTGGCGCTGGCGGAGATCATCTGCCTGGCCCGCCGGCTCGTCGACCGGGACCGCTCGCTGCACGCCGGCACCTGGGACAAGTCCGCCGCCGGCAGCCACGAGGTGCGCGGCCGCACGATCGGCATCGTCGGCTACGGCAACATCGGCAGCCAGCTCTCGGTGCTCGCCGAGGCGCTGGGCATGCGGGTGCTGTTCTACGACCTGGAGCAGAAGCTCGCCCTGGGCAACGCCGAGGCCTGCGCCAGCCTGGAGGAGCTGCTGGAGCGGGCGGAGACGGTGACCCTGCACGTCGACGGCCGGGCCGGGAACGCCGGGATGTTCGGCGCGGAGCAGTTCGCCATGATGCGGCCGCGCAGCCTGTTCCTCAACCTGTCGCGCGGCTTCGTCGTCGACCACGAGGCGCTGCGGGAGCACGTGCTGTCCGGGCACATCGCCGGTGCGGCGATCGACGTGTTCCCCGACGAGCCCCGCGAGCAGGGCGACCCCTTCGACTCGGTCCTGCGCGGGCTGCCCAACGTCGTGCTCACCCCGCACGTCGGCGGCTCGACCCAGGAAGCGCAGCACGACATCGGCCGGTTCGTGGCCGGCAAGCTCCTGGAGTACCGCACCGCCGGGACGACGACGCTCAGCGTCAACCTGCCGACCGCGGCGCTGTACGGGTCGTCGGCCACCCGGTTCGCCGTGCTGCACCGCAACGTGCCCGGCGTGCTGGCCCGGGTCACCGCGCTGGTCGGCGGGCACGGGCTGAACGTCGACGGCCAGGTGCTGGCCACCCGGGGCGAGCTCGGCTACGTGCTGGCCGACGTCAGCGCGCCCCTCCCGCCGGACCTGCTGACCGCCCTGCAGGAGATGCCGGAGACCGTGCGGGTCACCACCTACGGCCCCTGACCCGCCTTCACCCGCCCGACGCGATCGACATCTCCAGCCCGCCAAGATGGCCATCTTGGCGGCCTGGGGGTGTCGATCCTGGAGGGTGGGTCAGGTGTCGGCGGGATCGGGGGCGACGTCGCGGTAGTAGTCGGCCAGCAGCCCACCGCGCCGGCCGGCCAGGGCCCAGACGCTGGCCTTGGCCGACGGCGGCCAGAGCGCGCCGGCCGTCCCCTGCCAGCGCACCCCGAGCGCGAGCAGGGCCGAGGGGATCGCGCCGCCCTGGCTGCAGACCACGGTGACCCCCGCGCCCTCCTGGTCCGCCGGTCCGGTCATCAGGTGCTCGATCAGCTGCAGGCCGGCCTGCGGGTCGGTGGAGAACTGCTCCTCACCCATCTCCGCGGCGTCGCCCAGCGGCAGCCCGAGACGCTCGGCCAGCGGGGTGACCGTCTGCCGGCAGCGGGTGGGCTGGGCGGTGCGCACGTCGGTCACCCCGAACAGCGGCAGGACGTCGGCCAGCCGGGCGGCCTGCCGGCGGCCGGTGGAGTCCAGCGGGCGCAGCCGGTCGGGGCCGTCGAAGTCGGCGCTGTCACCGGCGCTGGCGTGCCGCACCAGCAGCAGCCGGGGTGCCCGCGGGTGGTCCTCCCGGCCCAGGTCGGCCAGCACCGCCCGGTCGTGGTCGTGGGTGCAGAGCTCGGCGGCCTCCGGCAGCGGCGCCCAGCGCAGCTCGTCCACCTCGTCGTTGACCACGAAGTCGCCGCCCACGACCTGCATGAGCCAGTAGTCGACCCTCTTGGGCCCGTGCCGGTGCTCGTAGCGGGTCTGCACGCTGCGCCGTCCGACCACGACCTGCAGGCCGGTCTCCTCGCCCACCTCGCGGACGGCGGCCAGCAGCGGGTGCTCGCCGGGTTCGAGCTTGCCCTTGGGCAGCGACCAGTCGTCGTACTTGGGGCGGTGCACGACCGCGGTCTCCAGGACGCCGTCCGGCCGGTGGCGCCACAGGGCACCCCCGGCCGCGCGGTCGGGCCGGGGCGGCTCAGCCAGCGATCTCACCCGACCCGTCCAGCAGCATGCCCTGGTAGTCCTGCTCGCCGGTGCGGGTCCAGTGCGCGTCCGGGCCCAGCTGCCAGCTGCGCACGTCGGGCGCCATGGCCGCGTCGAACATCCGTTGCAGCTGGCGGCGGGCCGGCTCGTCGTTGACCCGCAGCAGCACCTCCACGCGGCGGTCGAGGTTGCGGTGCATCAGGTCGGCGCTGCCCAGCCACCACTCGGACTCGCCGGCGTTGACGAACTGGATGACCCGGGAGTGCTCCAGGAAGCGCCCGACGATCGAGCGCACCCGGATGTTCTCGCTCACCCCGGGCATGCCCGGGCGCAGCGAGCAGATGCCGCGGATGAGCAGCTCCACCGGCACACCGGCACCCGAGGCGGCGTACAGCGCGTCGATCAGCTCCTCGTCGACCAGGGAGTTGACCTTGATCCGGATGCCGCTGGCCTTGCCCTCGGCGGCGTTGCGGGCCTCGCGGCGGATCTTCTCCAGCAACCCGGCGCGCACGCTGTGCGGGGCCACCAGCAGCGAGCGGTAGGTGGTCTGCCGCGAGTAGCCGGTGAGGGTGTTGAACAGGTCGGTGAGGTCGGCACCCACCCGCGGGTCGGCGGTGAGGACGCCGAGGTCCTCGTAGAGCCGGGCGGTCTTGGGGTTGTAGTTGCCGGTGCCGATGTGGCAGTAGCGGCGCAGCACGCCGTTCTCCCGCCGCACCACCAGCGCGGTCTTGCAGTGGGTCTTCAGGCCCACCAGCCCGTAGACGACGTGCACCCCGGCGCGCTCCAGCGAGCGGGCCCAGCTGATGTTGGCCGCCTCGTCGAAGCGGGCCTTGATCTCCACCAGCGCCACGACCTGCTTGCCGGCCTCGGCCGCCTCGATCAGCGCCTGCACGATGGGGGAGTCGCCCGAGGTGCGGTACAGCGTCTGCTTGATCGCCAGCACGTGCGGGTCGGCGGCGGCCTGCTCGATGAAGCTCTGCACGCTGGTCGCGAACGAGTGGTAGGGGTGGTGCAGCAGCACGTCGCCCTCGCGCAGGGTGGCGAACACGCTCTTCGGGGTCTCGCCGTCGGTCAGCCGCGGGTGCGTGGCCGGCACGTACGGCTCGTCCTTGAGCTCGGGGCGGTCCAGGTCGTAGAAGGCCATCAGCGAGGCCAGGTCCAGCAGGCCGGGCACGTGGACGACGTCGCCGGGCTGCACCTCCAGCTCGTGCACCAGGACGTCGAGGATCCCCGGGTCCATCGACTCGGTGACCTCCAGCCGCACCGCCGGGCCGAACCGGCGGCGGGCCAGCTCGCGCTCCAGGCTCTGCAGCAGGTTCTCGTCGCGGTCCTCCTCCACCTCGACGTCGGCGTTGCGCGTGACCCGGAACAGGTGGTGGTCCAGCACGTCGAGGCCGGGGAACAGCTGGGTGAGGTGCGCGGCGATGAGGTCCTCCAGCGGGAGGAAGGTGGTCTGCTGCGCCGCCGGCAGCACCGGGATGAACCGCGGCACGTTGTTCGGCACCTTGATCCGGGCGAACCGCGGCGCGCCGGTCTCCGGGTCGCGCACCGAGACGGCGAGGTTGAGCGAGAGGCCGCTGATGTAGGGGAACGGGTGCGCCGGGTCGACCGCCAGCGGGGTCAGCACCGGGAAGACCTGGTCACGGAAGTACTCCCGCAGCCGCCGGGACTCCGCGTCGTCCAGCTCGCTCCAGTGCACGATCCGGATGCCGTGCTCCTCCAGCCGCGGCACGACGTCCTTGTCGAAGACGTTGCCGTGCCGGTGCACCAGGTCCTGGGTGCGCTGGGTGATCCGGGTCAGCTGCTCGCGGATGCTGAGCCCGTCGGGGGAGCGCACGGTGAGCCCGGTGCTCTGCCTCCGCTTCAGCCCGGCGATGCGGACCATGTAGAACTCGTCGAGGTTGCTGGCGAAGATGGCCAGGAACTTCACCCGCTCCAGCAGCGGGAGCGTGTCGTCCTCGGCGAGCTCCAACACCCGGGCGTTGAAGTCGAGCCAGGACAGCTCGCGGTTGATGAAGCGGTCGGCGGGCAGCGTCGTCTCACTCGGCACCGGATCATCGTGCCCCACCCGGGTGAACGGCGGGAGTCGGCGCTCCCTGGCCCCGGTCAGTCGGCGCAGGTCACCGGTGCAGCCGTCGCGCCGGCCCGGGCCAGCCACGCGGTCGTGTGCGCGCCCAGCCCCAGCCGGCGGGCGGCCGCCAGGTCGGCCTCGGTGTCCACGTCGAGAGCCAGCCCCGGCCAGGCCCCGCCGAGCCGCACCGCGCCGGACGCCTCGTGGGCCGCCGCCGAGCCCCGGCCGAAGCGCGGTTCCAGCGTCACGCCGCGCGCCGTCAGCAGCGTCGTCCCGCTGCCGTCGTGGTCGGCCACGAACGCCCGCCGGTGACCGGCGGCCGCGGTGAGCGCGGCGGTGAGCTCGGCCGGCCGCAGCGCGGCCACGTCGGAGTTCAGCGTGGCGACCGCCGTCGCCCCGCCCCGCCGCGCCGTGGCCGCCGCGTGGGCCAGCGCCGCGTTGAGGCCGCCGTCCGGCTCGTCCGGCACGGTGCGGGCGCCCAGCCGCACGGCCAGCGCACCGGCCGCCGGGTCGTCGGTGACCACCAGCACCCCGCCCACGCACCCGACGTCCACGCACGCGACGGCAGCGGTGAGGGTGTCGGCGAGCAGGGCCAGCACCAGGTCGCGGTGCGCGGACGCGTCCCCGGCCGCACTGGCCGGGGCCAGCCGTGTCTTGGCGCCGTCCAGCCGCTTCGCCGGCACCACCACGGTCCACTGCTGCACGGCACCATGGCAGCACACCGCTGCCGCGCGGGCGCCGCGGCCGTGACCGTGACCCCGGCCACGGGGGCGGCGTGTGCGTCGCGGTCCGGACGGTGCACGATCAGGGGCGTCGTGAGCCGTCCCGGCCCACCGCACGCCGTCGCGCTGCACGGCGTGCGGCGAGCCGGGCGTCCCACGACCAGGCGGTCCGATCCCGCTGCGGACCACGAGAGGCGGAGGTGCCGGTGCCCACGGTGAGGCGTGCGCCCACGAGCGGGCGGCTGCCCGCGGTCCGACGACGCTGCGCGGCGGGCCCCGGCGGTCGTCCGCCCCGGCGCGTCACCCGCCGCCCGCTAAACAACGCCCTGCGCTTCGTCGTGGCCGTGGTGTACCCGGCGTCCTCGCTGATGTTCCGGCAGCACCACCGGCACACCGAGCGCATCCCGCCCACCGGCGGCGTGCTGCTGGTGGCCAACCACGTGTCGGTGCTCGACCCGCTGGCCTGCGCCCGGATGGTCTGGGACAGCGGCCGCGTCCCGCACTTCCTGGCCAAGGACGCGGTGTTCCGCAGCTGGTACGGCGTGGTCCTGCGGGCAGCCGGCCAGATCCCGGTGTCCCGCGGCTCCTCCGACGCAGGCTCCTCGGTGGACCAGGCCCGGCAGACCCTCGCCGACGGCAAGCTGGTGGTCATCTACCCGGAGGGCTCCGTCACCCGGGACCCGGACTGGTGGCCCATGCAGGCACGCACCGGGGTGGCCCGGCTGGCACTGACCACCGACGCCGTCGTCCTGCCGGTGGCGCAGTGGGGCCCGCAGCTGCTGCACGACTACCACGCCCGGCGGCTGCACCTGCGGCCCCGGACGCCGACCGAGCACCTGGTCGGCGAGCCGGTCGACCTGTCCGGGCTGCGCGCCGAGGTGCGTGCCGGCCGGCCGCTGAGCGGCCCGCTGCTGCGCGAGGTCACCGACCTGCTGATGGGCCGGGTCCGCGACCAGCTCGCCGAGATCCGCCAGGAGGAGCCCCCCGCGGGCTTCCACCCCCGAGCCGTCCGACCCGTCCCACCCGCCGACGAGCTGCCCGCCCCGGGCACCGGTGGGCAACCTCCGGAGGAGCGCGCATGACCCGTACCGCCGTCCTGGGCGCCGGCTCCTGGGGCACCACGTTCGCCAAGGTGCTCGCCGACGCCGGCTGCGACGTGCACCTGTTCGCCCGCCGTCCCGAGCTCGCCAAGGCGATCACCGAGGACGGCGAGAACCGCGACTACCTGCCCGGCGTGCGGCTGCCGGACGCCGTGCGGGCCACCGCGGACGCCGCCGAGGCGCTGCTGGGCGTGGACGTCGTGGTGCTCGCCGTGCCCTCGCAGTCGCTGCGGCACAACCTCACCGAGTGGCGGGCGCTGCTGCCCGGCGACGCCACGCTGCTGTCGCTGATGAAGGGCATCGAGCTGGGCACCACCAAGCGGATGAGCGAGGTGGTCTGCGAGGTCACCGGCGCCGGCAGCGACCGGGTGGCCGCGCTGAGCGGGCCCAACCTGGCCCGGGAGATCGCCGCCGAGCAGCCGGCCGCCACCGTCATCGCGTGCACCGACGCCGACCGCGCGGCCGCCCTCCAGGCGGCGTGCCACACCGGCTACTTCCGGCCGTACACCAACCCCGACCTGATCGGGTGCGAGCTCGGCGGCGCGGTGAAGAACGTCATCGCGCTGGCCTGTGGCATCGCCGCCGGACTGGGCTTCGGGGACAACACCCGGGCGTCGCTGATCACCCGAGGGCTGGCCGAGACCGCGCGGCTGGGTGCCGCGCTCGGCGCGGAACCGGCCACGTTCGCCGGGCTGGCGGGGCTGGGTGACCTGGTGGCCACGTGCTCCTCGCCGCTGTCCCGCAACCGCACGTTCGGGGAGAAGCTGGGCCAGGGCCTGTCGGTCGAGCAGGTGCAGCGCAGCACCCGGCAGACCGCCGAGGGCGTGAAGTCGTGTCGGTCGGTGCTGGACCTGGCGCGGGCGCACGGCGTCGACGTGCCGATCACCGAGGCCGTCGTGCGGGTGTGCCACGAGGGAGAGTCCGCGGCGCGGATGGTTCGCGAGATCATGAGCCGAGAGGCGAAGCCGGAGTAGTGGACACGGAGAGGGAGCAGGAGTGAGCGAGCAGCTCCCCACCGGGGACGGCACCCGCCTGGTGCGGGCCGGGGACGAGCCGGTGGTGCCCGGCACCCCGCTGCGCCCCAGCCCGGTGTTCGCCGCGCCCTACCACCTGGGCGACCTGCCGCCGCGGGCGAACGGCGCGGACTCCTACGCCCGGCCCGAGCACCCCACCCTGCGGGTGTTCGAGCGGGCGGTGGGCGAGCTGGACGGCGGGCTGTGCCTGTCCTTCGCCACCGGGATGGCGGCGATCAGCTCGGCGGTGCTGGCCGTGACCCGCGCCGGGGACCAGGTGGTGGTCCCCTCCGACGGCTACTACACCAGCCGGGTGCTGGCCCGCGAGGAGCTGGAGCGCTTCGGCCTGCAGGTGCGCTTCGTGCCCACGCTGGAGATCGAGGACGTCGCCGCCCGCGGTGACCTCGCCGGCGTGGCCCTGGTGCTGCTGGAGACCCCGAGCAACCCGCAGCTGGACGTCTGCGACATCGCCGCCGTCGCCCGGGCCACCCGCGCCGCCGGCGCGCTGCTCGCGGTGGACAACACCACGGCGACGCCGATCGGGCAGCAGCCGCTGGCGCTCGGGGCGGACATGACGATGGGCGCGGACACCAAGGCGCTCACCGGGCACAGCGACCTGATGCTCGGCCACGTCAGCGTCACCGACGAGGCACTGCACGCCCGGCTGCGCGGCTGGCGCGACCACACCGGCAACGCCCCCGGCGCGTTCGAGGCGTGGCTGGGGCACCGGTCCATGGGCACCCTCGACCTGCGGCTGGCCCGGCAGGCCACCAACGCGGCCGCGGTGTCCGAGCTGCTGGCCGCGCACCCGGCGGTCACCGGCGTCCGCTGGCCCGGGCGGCCGCAGGACCCCTCCCACGCCCTGGCCAGCCGGCAGATGCGCCGGCAGAACGGCGTGGTCTCCGCCGAGCTCGCCGACGCCGAGGCCGTGCGCACCCTGGTGGCCACCTGCCGGCTGGTGGACGCCGCGACCAGCTTCGGCGGCATCCACACCACCGTCGACCGCCGGGCCCAGTGGGGCGGGGACGCCGTCGCCGAGGGCTTCGTGCGGTTCTCCTGCGGCATCGAGGACACCGCCGACCTGGTCGCCGACCTCACCTGCGGCCTGGACGCCCTGGTCTGAGTGGAGTCGCCGGCAACGCCGCAACGGGGCTTGCCCGGACGCCGGTGCGGGTGCACCGTGTCGGCGCGGACGGCTGCGGGGACGTCGAGAGGGAGCAGGTCATGACGGGGACCGTTGGTCTGGGCGTCGTCGTCGACATCGGGGTGGCCACGCCGCCGTACGAGCAGATCCGCACCCAGGTCGCCGCGCTCGTGCACTCCGGCGCCCTCGCCGACGGGGACCGGCTGCCCACGGTGCGCGCGCTGGCCGCCGACCTGGGCGTCGCGGCCGGCACCGTGGCGCGCGCGTACACCGAGCTCGAGGTCGACGGCCTGGTGCAGGGGCGCGGCCGGCTGGGCACCGTCGTGACCAGCACCCAGGGCGACCCGGCCCTGGCCCGCCTGCAGGTGACGGCCCACCGCCTGGTCGACGCCGCCCGCACCGACGGCCTGGACGACGACGCGGTCCGGACCGCGGTGGAGACGGCGCTGCTGGGCCGCCCCCCGTCCTGACCGGACCGCCGCCCCGGGCCACCGGCCCCGGGCGGTTCCGGTGCGGCCCGTCGCCCGGGGCGGCGGGCGCTCTCCACTAGGGTCACCGGCGATGAGCGGGAACGCGAGCAAGCTCCGGATCGCCGTCGTCTTCGGCGGTCGCAGCGCCGAGCACGCGGTGTCCTGCGTGTCCGCCGGCAGCGTGATCGCCGCGCTGGACCCCGACCGCTACGAGGTGGTGCCCGTCGGCATCACCCGGGAGGGCCGGTGGGTGCTCTCCGACGCCGGCCCCGCGGAGCTGGCCATCGTGGCGGGCCGGCTGCCCGAGGTGTCCGGCGGCACCGCGGTGTCCCTGGTGGGCGACCCGGCCGGTCGCGGGCTGGCCGTGCTGGAACCGGGGGTCGGCATCGGGCGGGCGCTCACCGCCGTCGACATCGTGTTCCCGGTGCTGCACGGCGCGTACGGCGAGGACGGCACCATCCAGGGCCTGCTGGAGATGGCCGGGCTGCCCTACGTCGGGTCCGGCGTGTTCGCCAGCGCCGCGTCGATGGACAAGGAGTTCACCAAGAAGCTGCTGGCCGCCTCCGGCATCCCGCAGGGCGACCACGTGGTGCTCCGGGACGCCGCCGGCGCCCTGACCAGCGACCCCGCGGCCCTCGACCAGGCCACCCGCGACCGGCTCGGGCTGCCCGTCTTCGTCAAGCCCTCGCGCGCCGGCTCCAGCATCGGCATCACCAAGGTCACCGACTGGGACGGGTTCCCCGACGCCGTCGCCACCGCCGCCGCCGTCGACCCCAAGGTGCTCGTCGAGGCCGCCGTGCCGGGCCGGGAGATCGAGTGCGGCGTGCTGGCCGGGGTCGGCGGCGCGCCTCCCGAGGTCAGCCTGCCCGCCGAGATCCGGCTGCGGCCGGGCACCGACTGGTACGACTTCAGCGTCAAGTACGTCGACGGCGCGGTCGACGTCGACGTGCCCGCGGACCTCACGCCCGAGCAGGTCGCCCGGATCCAGGACGTCTCCCGGCGTGCCTACCTGGCCCTGGACTGCAGCGGCCTGGCCCGCGTCGACTTCTTCCTGAGCACCGACCCCGCCACCGGGGAGGAGCGGGTGCTGGTCAACGAGGTCAACACGATGCCGGGCTTCACGCCCACCTCGATGTTCCCGCAGATGTGGGCCGCCTCCGGCCTGAGCTACCCCGACCTCGTCGACCGGCTGGTCACCGGCGCGGTGGACGGCGGCCCCCGGTCGCACGGGTGAGCCGGTGCCGGCCCGCGGCAGCAGTGCTGCTGCTGGTCGCGCTCGCCGGCTGCGGTGGCGCGGACCCCGGCAGGTCCACCGCCGGCCCGGCCACCACCGACCGGGGGTCCACGGCCCCCGCGTCCGCGCCGCCGGTGCCGGGCTCGGCCGACGAGCTGGGTGCGTTGCTGCTCTCCGACGTCCCGTCGGGCCTGCCGCGGGTGCCCGACGAGGACCTGGACCCGCCGGCCGGACCCAAGACCGTCGACGACGTCGCCGGGTACGCCGACGACGCCGAGCACGAGCGGTCGGTGCTGGAGGGGTACGGGTACCGGTGGGGCTGGGAGCGGTTCTGGCAGGCCGACGGCGCGCAGACGACCGTGTTCCTCGACCAGTTCACCGGGGCGCCCGGTGCCCGGGCCTACGCCGAGGACCTGGCCCGCAACGACGCCGGCTACTACTCCGGCGAGCTGCGCGACGACGACCCGCGCGCGCCCGAGGGCTGCCGGGTGCTGGTCGTCGACCGGCGGGCCGCCGAGGCCCGCGGCATGGGTGGCCCGGCGGTGCTCGGCTGGTGTGCCCGCGGCCACGTCAGCGTTGCGGTGTCGGCGGTGGCAGCCACGCCGGCGGCCGCCGCGGCGGAGATGTACGCCGCGCTGGAGGCCCAGCTGGCCCGTCTGCCCGGCTGAGCGGCCGGTCCGGCACCGGCGCGCAGCCCGTCCCCGGGACCCGCGCTCAGTCGCGGGGCGCGGGCTCGACGTAGGGGATGCTCGCGGCGATCAGCGGACCGAGTGCGGTGACCGTGGCGCTGTCCTCGGAGGACGGCACCCGCACCGTGATGGGCACGGTGCGGTCGACCGAGGAGTAGACGTACACGTCGGGGTCGCTGAGGTCGACGCTCCAGGTCACCTGGTTCAGGGTGACCAGGAAGGCGTCCGGCGGGTAGTCGGTCGGCGGGGTGCCGCAGACCATCGTGATCGGCGGGTCGCCCCACGCGTAGGCGTACGGCGACGCCGACTCCACCCGGCGCGACTGCTCCCCGGCCAGCTCCGGCGGCAGGCTGCTCATCAGCGCCGGGCAGGCGGCCTCCGCCTCGGGGGTCACCGGCGGGGTGTCGACCGGCACGGTGGGCAGCTCGCTGAACGGCGTCTGCGCCGGCGCCGAGACGGCGGCCGGGTCGTCGGAGGAGGTGCGGTCCACCCGCTGCACGAGCACCAGCACCACCCCGACCACCACCACCAGGACGGCGGCGACCACGACGGCGGCGCGGCGCAGGGTGTCCTCCACCGAGCGCGCGGGCGGCGGGGTGTCCGGTGCGTCGGACGTGCCCCCGGTACCGGCGGACGGGCCGGGGAGGCCGTCCGCCGGGCCGGCGTCCGGGTCGCTGCTCAGCAGGTCAGAGGTTGACGACGGGGCAGGTGAGCGTGCGGGTGATGCCGTCGACCGACTGCACCCGCGCCACCACCAGCCGGCCGAGCTCGTCCACGGTGCTGGCCTCGGCGCGCACGATCACGTCGTAGGGGCCGGTGACGTCCTCGGCCCGCGTCACCCCGGCGATCTCGGCGATGGTCGTGGCGACCGCGGCTGCCTTGCCGACTTCGGTCTGGATGAGGATGTAGGCGTGGACCACGGGAGACCCTTCCTCGGGCAACACTGCCGGGACGTCGTGCCCGCCAGCTGGCGGGCCGATCGGCAACCTACCGCAGCGAGCCGGGAGGGTCGGTGACACGCCCCGGTGCGGCACCGGCCGGCGGCGACCCGGCGGACCCGGTGGCGCTGGTCGGGGAGTTCCCGCTGATCGCCCGGGTGGTCGCCCGCGCCGGCACCGCCCGGCTCGCCGACGTCGGACCGGGCGACGACGCGGCCGTCGTCCGGACCCCCGACGGGCGGGTGGTGGTCTGCACCGACGTGCTGGTCGAGGGCCGGCACTTCCGGCGGGACTGGTCCTCCGGGCGCGACGTCGGGCACAAGGCGGCTGCCGCCAACCTGGCCGACGTCGCGGCCATGGGGGCGGTGCCGACGGCCCTGCTGGTCGGTCTGGCCTGCCCGGCGGACACCCCGGTGGGCTGGCTGGAGGAGGTCGCCGAGGGCATGGCCGCCGAGTGCGCCCCGTCCGGCGCCGCCGTCGTGGGCGGGGACACCTCGGCGTCGGCGCCGGACTCGGCGGCCGTCGTGCTGTCGGTGACCGCGCTCGGCGACCTGGAGGGGCGCCCGCCGGTGCTCCGCTCCGGGGCCCGGCCCGGCGACGTCGTCGCGCTGGCCGGGCGGCTGGGCTGGTCGGCCGCCGGGTACGCGCTGTTCCGCGCGGGCGCTGTCGCCGGGGCCGGTGACGGCCCTGCTGCGCTCGTGGTGCGGGCGCACCGCCGGCCGGAGCCGCCCTACGGAGCCGGGCCGGCCGGCGCCCGAGCCGGGGCGACCTCGATGTGCGACGTCAGCGACGGGCTGCTCGCCGACGCCGGGCACCTGGCCGCCGCCAGTGGCGTCGTCCTGGACCTGGACCGGGCCGCCCTCGCGGGGCCGGGCGCGGGGCCCCCGCTGGCGGCGGTGGCCGCGGCGCTGGGTGTGGACCCGCTGGGCTGGGTGCTCACCGGTGGTGAGGACCACGCGCTGGTGGGCACCTTCCCGCCCGGGGCACGGCTGCCGGAGGGCTGGTCCGTGGTGGGCCGGGTCGTCGACGGCGCCCCGGGGGTGCTGCTCGACGGCGTGGCCGCCGAGCAGGTGGCCCGGGAGCTGCAGCCCGGCGGCGCAGCCGCGGGCGACACGGTGGGGAGGGGGACCGGACATGAGCACTTCCGCTGAGGCGACCGCCGGGCCGGCCGGTGGCCTGGTGCTGCGCCAGGTCGGCTACGACGACCCGGTGGCGGCAGAGCTGGTCGAGCGGGTGCAGCAGGAGTACGTGCGCCGCTACGGCGGCCGGGACGAGGCCGTCGTCGACCCTGCCGAGTTCAGCCCGCCGGGCGGGCTGTTCCTCGTCGCGGAGATCGACGGGCAGCCCGCCGGCTGCGGGGGCTGGCGGGTGCACGGGCCCGGTGAGGTGGAGCTCAAGCGGATGTACGTGGAGCCGTCGATGCGCCGCCGCGGCGTGGCCGTCGCGGTGCTGCACGCCCTCGAGCAGGCCGCCGTCCGTGCCGGGCACCGCCGGATGGTGCTCAACTCCGGTGACCGGCAGCCCGAGGCCCTGGCGCTCTACGAGCGCGCGGGGTACACACCCGTCGACGGGTACGGCATCTACGCCGGCTCGCCGGAGGCGGTGTTCCTCGGCCGGGAGCTGCCCGAGCCGGGCCCCCCGGGGCGCGTCCCCGGGGCGGACGGACAGGAGCAGTCGTGGGCGTCGTGACGGTGTCGGCCTCCTTCGGGGCCGGGGGGCAGGACGTCGCCCCGGCGGTGGCCCGGCGGCTCGGCCTGCCCTTCCACGACCGGGCGATCCCGGTGACCGTGGCCAGCCGGCTCGGGGTGCCCGTGGAGGACGCCGAGGCCAACGACGAGACCGTCGTGCGCGGGCTGTGGAGGCTGGTGGCCTCGCTGGGCACCATGCCCGACCCGGTCGGCGGCGTGCTGCCCACCACGACGCTGCCCGACGAGCGGGCCTACCGGGAGCAGACCGAGCGGGTGCTGGAGGAGATCGCCGCCGGCCCCGGTGGCGTGGTCCTCGGGCGGGCGGCGGCGATGGTGCTGCGCGGGCGTCCCGACGTGCTGCACGTGCGCCTGGACGGCCCGGCCGAGCGCCGGCTGGCCGCCGCGGTCGACCTCACCGGGCAGCCGGAGAAGGAGGTGCGCCGGCTCATGGCGACCAACGACCGGGCCCGGGAGGCCTACGTGCGGCAGTTCTACCGCTGCGACCCGACCGATGCCCGGCACTACCACCTGGTGGTCGACGCCACCGCCCTGCCGCTGGAGACGACGGTCGCCCTGGTCGTGACCGCCGCCCGCGCCCGCGGCATCGGTTCCTGACCCGCACGCGGACGACCCCGGGGACCGTCAGGTCCCCGGGGTCGTCAGGCGCGTGGAGCGGCCCGTCGTGGACGGGCGAGGAGGACGAGGTCCTCGGTCAGCCCCGGACGACCTTGCCGGCGCGGATGCACGAGGTGCAGGCGTTGATGCGGCGGCTGGTGCCGGCACCGACGAGGGCCTTCACGGCCTGGATGTTCGGGTTCCAGCGGCGCGGCGTACGGCGGTGCGAGTGGGACACCGACATGCCGAAACCGGGGCCCTTGCCACAAACGTCGCACACGGCAGCCACGGTCGATCACTCCTAGAGATGGTGGTTCAGATGAGGCGGGGCGCTGGACCGGCGGAGGACGCCAGGGCAGCAGGCACCCGCGGACAAGACTCCGCACACTGTAACCGCTCGACCCTGCCGCTGTCAGACGCACCCGTCCCCGCAGGCCCGCACCGGACGTCCGACCGGCGCTCCGCCGGGACCGTCGGTGCCCACCGGTAGCGTGCGGCCCGTGCTCCAGGAGCTGGACGACGCCGCGGTCCGCCGCTGGAGCGAGGCCGCCGTGGCCGCGCTCGACGGCGCTCGCAGCCAGCTCGACGCGCTCAACGTGTTCCCCGTCCCGGACGGTGACACCGGCACCAACCTGCTGCTCACGCTGCGCGCCGGCATCGCGGCGGTGGCCGACGCCGACCCGGGCGAGCCGGCCTGGACGGCCCTGGCCCGCGGTGCGGTGCTCGGCGCCCACGGCAACTCCGGCGCGATCCTGTCCCAGCTGCTCAGCGGGCTGGCCGCCGCGCTGCCCGGCGGCGTCCCGGCCGGCGGCGCGGCCGTGGCCCGCGCGCTGCACGCGGCCACCGACGCCGCCTACGGCGCCGTGGCCGACCCGGCCGAGGGCACCCTGCTCACCGTCGCCCGCCGCGGGTCGGAGGCCGCCGTGCGGGCGGTGGCCGAGGGTCGCAGCGCCCTGGCCGACGTGCTCGGCGCCGCCGCCGACGCCGCCCGGGTCGCCCTCACCGACACCACCGGCCAGCTGGAGGCCCTGCGCGCCGCCGGGGTGGTGGACGCGGGCGGTGCCGGCTGGTGCGTGCTGCTGGACGCCCTCGTCGCCACCGTCACCGGAGTCGACCCTGCCCGGGTGCGGCTGCCGCCGGCCGCCGCGCACCGCCGGCCCGGGCGGCTCCCCGACCGGCACGAGCGCCGCGAGGACGTGCCGCACCAGCCGCCGCGCGGCCCGGGCAGCGAGGTGCAGTACCTGCTCGCCGACGCCTCCGCCGAGGCCGTCGCCGACCTGCGCACCCGGCTGGCCGCGCTGGGGGACTCGCTGGTCGTGGTGGGCGTGGACACGCCGTCCGGGCGGGAGTGGAACGTGCACGTGCACGTCGACGACGTCGGGGCGGCGATCGAGGCCGGCATCGAGTCCGGCCGCCCGCACCGCATCACCGTGACCCCGCTGGCACCGCCCCGCCCGCAGGCCGCCGTCCCGGGGCTGCGCGCGGTGGTCACGGTGGTGGCCCAGGACGGGCTGGCCGAGGTGTTCGCGGCCGAGGGCGCCGTCGTCGTCCCGGTCGACCCGGCGGGCGACGAGCAGCAGCTGGAGGAGGCCGTGCTGGCCGCGGCGCTCGGCTCCGGCGCCGAGGACGTCGTCGTGCTGCCCAACGACGAGCACACCTACCCGGTCGCCGTCCGGGCCGCGCGGCGGGCGCGCACCGAGGGCCGGCAGGTCGCCGTCCTGCCCACCGGCGCGGCCGTGCAGGGGCTCGCCGCCGTGGCGGTCGCCGACCCCGGCCGCTCGTTCTCCGACGACGTGATCGCGATGACCGAGGCCGCCGCGGCGACCCGCTGGGCCGAGGTGACGGTCGCCGAGCAGGAGGCGCTCACCATGGCCGGCCGCTGCCAGCCCGGGGACGTGTTGGGCTCCGCCGACGGCGACGTCGTGGTGCTGGGTCCCGACCCGCTCACCGTCGCGTGCGACCTGCTGGACCGGATGCTGTCCGCCGGCGGCGAGATGGCCACGCTGGTGGTGGGGGAGGACGCGGCCCTCGGCGATGCGGTGTGCCGGCACCTGAGCCGGGTGCACCCCACCGTCGACACGGTGCGCTACGACGGCGGCCCGAGCGGCTCGCTGCTGCTGGTCGGCGTCGAGTGAGCCACCGCGGGGGGAGGGGGAGGGCGTGACCGGTCCGGGGACCACGATGGGCACCCCGCTGGCGAAGGTGCTGGGGCCGAAGACGGCCACGGCGATGGCGGAGTCGCTGGAGCTGCACACCGTCCGCGACCTGCTGCGGCACTACCCGCGCCGCTACGCCCAGCGGGGCGAGATGGCGAAGTTCACCGACCTGCAGGTGGGCGACCGGGTGACCGTCCTGGCGCAGGTGCGCAGCGTGAGCACCCGCTCGATGCAGCGCCGTCGCGGAACCATCACCGAGGTGACCGTCGGCGACGGCGAGGGCACCATGCGGCTGGTCTTCTTCAGCAACCGGCACCCGCGGATGGCGGCCGGCGTCTGGGGGCTGTTCGCCGGCACGGTGAGCCTCTGGCAGGGGAAGATGCAGTTCAGCCACCCCGACTGCCACCTGCTCGACGACCCGGACGACGACGACGGCTGGGCCCGCGCCCTGGTGCCCATCTACCCCTCGAGCAAGGACGTCTCCAGCTGGGTGATCGAGAAGGCGCTGCGGGTGCTGCTGGGCCAGGGGCTCGCCGAGCTGGTCGACGACCCGCTGCCGGAGTCGGTGCGCAGCCGGCACGGACTGCTGCCGCTGGCCGAGGCGCTCACCCGCGTGCACCGCCCGGAGACCGCCGAGGACGTCGACGCCGCCACCGGCCGGCTCAAGTGGGACGAGGCCCTGGTGCTGCAGCTGACCCTGCTCGCCCGCCGCCGGGCCTCGGCGCTGGAGCCGGGCATCGCCCGGCCCCGGGTGCCCGGCGGGCTGCTCGACGCCGTCGACGCCCAGCTGCCCTTCGCGCTCACCGACGGCCAGCGCGAGGTCGGTGAGGAGCTGGCCGCGGAGCTCTCCCGCGAGCAGCCGATGAACCGCCTGCTGCAGGGCGAGGTCGGTTCGGGCAAGACCGTCGTGGCGCTGCGGGCGATGGCCCAGGTCGTCGACGCAGGCGGGCAGGCCGCGCTTCTCGCGCCCACCGAGGTGCTCGCCGCCCAGCACGTGCGCAGCCTGCAGGCGGTGCTCGGCCCGCTGGGCCGGGCCGGTGAGCTCGACGGCGACGCCGCGGGCACCCGGGTCACGCTGGTCACCGGCTCGCAGCGGTCGGCGGCCCGGCGCGCCGCCCGCGCCGAGGTGGCCGACGGCAGCGCCGGGATCGTCGTCGGCACGCACGCGCTGATCCAGGAGGGCGTCGAGTTCGCCGACCTGGGGCTGGTGGTCGTCGACGAGCAGCACCGCTTCGGCGTCGAGCAGCGCGACGCCCTGCGCGCCAAGGGCACCCGGCCCCCGCACGTGCTGGTGATGACCGCCACACCCATCCCGCGCACCGTGGCGATGACCGTCTACGGCGACCTGGAGACCTCGACGCTGCGCCAGCTGCCGGCCGGCCGCGGCGGGGTCACGAGCTCGGTGGTGCCGGTGGGCGAGAAGCCGGCCTGGCTGGACCGGGCGTGGCAGCGGGTGCGGGAGGAGGTCGCCGCCGGCCGGCAGGCCTACGTGGTCTGCCCCCGGATCGGCGAGGACCCCGAGGCCCCGGCCCGTGGTCAGGCGGGGGAGGACGCCCCGGTCGACGCCGACGGGGCCCCGGACGACGGTTCGGGGAAGCGGCCCCCGCTGGCCGTGCTCGACGTGGTCGAGGGCCTGCGGTCCGGGCCGCTGGCGGGCGTGCGGCTGCAGACCCTGCACGGCCGGCTGACCCCGGAGGAGAAGGAGCTGCGGATGCGCGCCTTCGGTGCCGGGGAGATCGACGTGCTCGTGGCCACCACCGTCGTCGAGGTCGGGGTCGACGTGCCCAACGCCACGGTCATGGTGGTCATGGACGCCGACCGGTTCGGGGTCAGCCAGCTGCACCAGCTCCGCGGCCGGGTGGCCCGCGGCGCGCACGCCGGGCTGTGCCTGCTGGTCACCGAGGCACCCAGCGGGTCGTCCACCGGGCGGCGGCTGGCCGCCGTCGCCTCCACCACCGACGGCTTCCAGCTGGCCCGGCTGGACCTGGAGACCCGCCGGGAGGGCAACGTGCTGGGCGCGGCTCAGTCCGGCACCCGCTCGGAGGTCAAGCTGCTCTCCCTGCTGGACGACGAGGAGCTGATCGCCGAGGCCCGCGCCGAGGCCGCGGTCCTGCTGGACACCGGCGGCGGGCTGGCCGACCACCCGGGGCTGGCCGTCGAGGTGGCCCGGATGACCACCGACGACAAGGCCGACTTCCTGGAGAAGGCGTGACGCGGATCATCGCGGGGGTCGCCGGGGGGCGGCGGCTGAAGGTGCCGCCGGCGGGCGTGCGGCCGACGGGCGACCGCGCCCGGGAGGCGCTGTTCAACTCGCTGGGCTCCCTGCTGGAGATCGACGGTGCCCGCGTCCTGGACCTGTACGCCGGCTCCGGCGCGCTCGGCCTGGAGGCGCTGTCGCGGGGGGCCGCCGAGGTGGTCCTGGTGGAGTCGGGGCCGTCGGTGCTGCCGGTGCTGCGGGCCAACGTGGCGGCGGTGGGGCTGCCGGGCGCCCGGGTGGTGGCCGGCTCCGTGCCGGCGGTGGTCGCCGCGGGGCCGGCGGCACCCGTCGACCTGGTGCTGGCCGACCCCCCGTACGCGCTGGCCACGGACGAGCTGCAGGACGTGCTGCGGGCGCTGGTGTACGGGGCGTGGCTGGCCCCGGACGCGGTCGTGGTGGTCGAGCGCTCCAGCCGGGAACGCGACTGGACGTGGCCGACACCCCTGGTGGGCCTGCGCGAGCGACGCTACGGCGAGGCCGTGCTCCGGTACGGTCGCTGTCCGTGAGACGAGCCGTGTGCCCCGGGTCCTTCGACCCCGTCACCAACGGGCACGTCGACGTGATCACGCGGGCCGCCGCCCTCTACGACGAGCTGGTCGTGGCGGTGCTGGTGAACCCGGGCAAGGCCGGCCTGTTCGACGTCACCGAGCGCATGGCGCTGATCGGCGACGCCGTGTCCGGGCTGGCCAACGTCACCGTCGACAGCTTCGACGGCCTGCTCGTCGACTGGTGCCGGCGCAACGACGTGCCGGTGATCGTCAAGGGCCTGCGGGCCGTCGGCGACTTCGAGTACGAGCTGCAGATGGCCCAGATGAACCGGGAGCTCGCCGAGGTCGAGACGGTGTTCATGCCGACCGCGCCCCAGGTCGGGCACCTGTCCTCCAGCCTGGTCAAGCAGATCGCCCGCTTCGGTGGGGACGTGTCGAGCCTGGTGCCCCCGGCGGTCAACGACCGGCTGGTGCGGGTCGCCGGGGGACGTCCGTGACCGACGTCGTCTACCGGCTCTACGAGACAGTCGACGAGTTGAGCTCGGTCATCGAGAACGCCCGCAGCGTGCCCATGTCCGGCTCCTGCATGGTCCCGCGGGACCACCTGCTGGACCTGCTGGACGACCTGCGGGAGTCGCTGCCGGAGGAGGTGCAGCAGGCCGGCGCGATCGTCGAGCAGCGCACCGAGATCCTGGAGCAGGCGCAGGCCGAGGCCGAGCGGCTCACCGGCCGCACCCGGCTGGACGCGGAGAAGGCCGTCGGGGACGCGCGCCGCCAGCGCGAGGAGATCATCGGGACCGCCCGCCGTCAGCGCGACGAGATCCTCACCGAGGCGCAGGCCGAGGCCGACGCGGTGCTGGCCCGGGCCGAGGCCGAGGCCGAGCGGCTGGTCGCCGAGGCGCGCCGCCGCCGCGAGCAGCTGCTGGCCGACGGGCAGGAGCAGCAGGCGCGGCTGGTCGAGGCCGGGCAGGACGAGCACGACCGGCTGGTCGAGGCCGGGCAGGACGAGCACGACCGCCTGGTGCTGGAGACCGAGGTGTACCGGGGTGCGGTCGCCCGCGCCGACGAGCTCGGCGCCCAGACCGCCGCCGACGTCGCCCGGATGCGCGCCGAGGTCGACGAGTACGTGGACAGCCGGCTGGCCGACTTCGGCGGCACGCTGGACCACATGCTCCGCTCGGTGGAGAAGGCGCGCACGAACCTCCGCAGCGGCTGACCTCCGGGTGCCGCGGGTGCCCTGCCTCCGTCACCGGCGTCGTCCGTCATCGGGTAGCCTCGTGCACCGGTCCGACCGTCGTCGGGTGGCCCGGCCCCGTGGGGCTGCCCGCCCGTGACCGGCCACCCCCCCGACCCCGACCCTGGTTACCGACATGTCTGCTGCCCCCTCGCACCGCCCCGGCGCCGCGTCCCAGGACGCACGGCGTCCCGCCGCCGACCCCTGGGCGGTCGACCTCCGCGAGCTCGGCCGCCGCGCCGGCACCATGCGCGAGCTGGACCGGACGATCCCGGCCCCGGCCGGCTGGGGCGTGGAGATGATCGGCGTGCCCGAGGGTGCGCCGGTCCAGGTGCGGCTGCGGCTGGAGTCGGTCATGGAGGGCGTGCTCGTCACCGGTGAGGTCGACGTCCCGGTGACCGGGCAGTGCGCCCGCTGCCTCGAGCCGATCGAGGACTCCTACACCCTGGACGTCCAGGAGCTCTTCGCCTACGCCGGCAGCACCACCGAGGCCACCAGCGAGGAGGACGAGGTGCGCCGGATCGAGGGCGACCTCCTCGACCTCGCGCCGCTGGTCCGGGACGCCGTCGTGCTGGCCCTGCCACTCGCGCCCACGTGCACCCCGGACTGCTCCGGGCTGTGCGTCGACTGCGGCCAGCGGCTGGACGACCTGCCCGACGACCACACGCACGAGCTGCTCGACCCGCGCTGGGCCGGGCTCGCCGGGCGCCTCCCGACCATCACCACCCCCTCGCCGGGCACCCCCGGCGAGACCGCGGACGACAGCAGTGCACGCGACACCGGTGCACCAGCGGTGCCCGCACCGGGTCCGAGGCCGGGTCCGCGACCCGGGCCCCGGCCCGGTCCGGGGCCCCGCGCCGTCGTCCGCAACCACCACCCAGAGGAGAACTGACCGTGGCAGTCCCGAAGCGGCGTATGTCGCGCAGCAACACCCGCTCCCGCCGCTCGCAGTGGAAGGCGACGGCCCCCACGCTGGCGCCGTGCCCGAACCGCGCCTGCGGTGAGCTCAAGCCCCCGCACCAGGCGTGCCCGACGTGCGGCCAGTACGACGGCCGTCAGACCATCGCGGTCTGATCGGCGACACCGATCGCCGGTACCAGGGCCCTCGGGAGCGAGCCGGCCGGGCGCACGGGTCCCCCCGAGGGGGACGGTGCGTCCGACCGGCTCGCTGACGACGGCTCCCCGCACGCGCAGGCGGCGGCCTGGCTGCACGACGCCCTCGGCATCGCGCTGCCAGGCGACCTCCTCGAGCTGGCGCTGACCCACCGCTCCTACGCCTACGAGAACGGTGGCCTGCCCACCAACGAGCGCCTGGAGTTCCTCGGCGACTCGGTCCTCGGGCTGGTGGTCACCGACGAGCTGTACCGCAGCCAGCCCGACCTGCCCGAGGGGCAGCTGGCCAAGCTGCGCGCCTCGGTGGTGAACATGACCTCGCTGGCCGACGTCGCCCGGCGGCTCGGCACCGGCGGGCTCGGCCCGCACGTGCGGCTGGGCCGGGGCGAGCGCAGCACCGGCGGCCGTGACAAGGACTCGATCCTCGCCGACGCCCTCGAGGCGCTCATCGGCGCCGTGCACCTGGGCCTGGGCCTGGACGCGGCCTTCGCGCTCGTGCACCGGCTGTTCCACCCGCTGCTGGTCGAGGCGGCCACGCGCGGCGCCGGCCTGGACTGGAAGACCAGCCTGCAGGAGCTGGGCGCGGCGCGGTCGCTCGGTGCGCCGGTCTACGCCGTCGAGGACGACGGCCCGGACCACGCCAAGACGTTCACCGCCGCCGTCCTGCTCGACGGGACGGTGCGCGGGACGGGCACCGGCCGCACGAAGAAGGCAGCCGAGCAGGTGGCCGCGGAGGCAGCCTGGCGCGCGCTGACCGACACCTCGACCGGTGGCGCCCCGCGCGGGTCGGGCACCCGGGGCTGACCGCGTGCCCGAGCTGCCCGAGGTCGAGGTCGTCCGCCGTGGGCTGGAGCGCTGGGCGACCGGACGCCGGATCGAGTCGGTGCAGGTGTTCCACCCCCGGGCGGTCCGCCGGCACCTGGAGGGCGCCGACCACTTCGTCACCGAGCTGACCGGCCGGGTGCTCGGCGCGGCCCACCGCCGCGGCAAGTACCTGTGGCTGCCGGTGACCGAGCCCGACGGGGCGCCGGCCGACCGGGCGCTGGTCGCGCACCTGGGCATGAGCGGCCAGCTGCTCGTCGAGCTGCCCGAGGCCCCCGACGAGGTGCACCTGCGGGCGCGGTTCCGGTTCGCCGACGGTGGCCGGGAGCTGCGTTTCGTCGACCAGCGCACCTTCGGCGGCCTGGTCGTCGAGACGTCGGAGGGGGACGGGCTGCCCGACCGGCTGGCGCACATCGCCACCGACCCGCTGGACCCCACCTTCGACGAGTCGGCGTTCTCCGCGGCGCTGCGCCGGCGGCACACCGAGGTCAAGCGCGCCCTGCTGGACCAGACGCTGCTGGGCGGGGTGGGCAACATCTACGCCGACGAGTCGCTGTGGCGGGCCCGGCTGCACGGCTCCCGGCCCACCGACGCGCTCACCCGGCCACAGGTGGCCGCCCTGCTGGAGGGCGTGCGCGGCGTGCTCGGCGAGGCGCTGGCCCAGGGCGGCACCTCCTTCGACTCGCTCTATGTCGACGTCAACGGGCAGAGCGGCTACTTCTCCCGCTTCCTCGCCGTCTACGGCCAGGAGGACCGGCCCTGCCGGCGCTGCGGCACGGCGATCGTCCGGGAGTCGTTCATGAACCGGTCGAGCTACAGCTGCCCGAGCTGCCAGCCGCGCCCGCGTGCACGGCGCCGGGCCGTGCCCGCACGGGTGCCCTCCTGAGCACGGTGCGCGTGGTCGCCCGGGTCTCCGGCGTCGTCCAGGGAGTTCAGGCCCCGTCGCAGGGGCCGGCGTCGAGCCTGCGAGGCGTGGGGGGGCGACGGGGTCCTTCCGCCGACGGTGACGTCGAGGTGGTGTTCGAGGGGGCGGAGGCCGCGGTGCGCGAGGCCGTCGAGGCGCTGGGCGGCCCACGGGCGCCCGGCGAGGTCGCCGCGGTGCACCAGCGGGACGAGCCGGCACAGGGGGTGCGCGGGTTCACCACGGAGTGACGAAGATGACACACCCCCGACACGGGCAGGCCGCCGTGGCCACGTTGACCCTCGCTGTCCAGGCTGTCACCCTGGACCCACCAGACCCGCGCCGCCCGCCCTCCCCGGGGACAGCGACGACGGGAGAACCCCGCAGTTGGAAGGCCGCCCCCTCATGGCGAAGGCTCTGTTCGGTCACGTCGTCGCTCCTCACCAGGTGCGAGTAGCCGAGGAGAACGCAGCGCTGCGAGCACAGGTGCGCCGGCTCGAGCGCGAGATCGCCGTCCTGCGCGAGGAGCGCGACGCGGTCATCGCCCGCGAGCTGCTCTCGATGGCAGCCGCGGACAGCGAGCACTCGCTCGCCTGACGACGCACACCGCAGCACCCCAGCCCCCGCCGGCCGCGCCGGACGGGGGCTGTCGGCATGCCGGGCTAGGCTCCCGACGGGGCCCGCGGCCCCGTCCAGAGGCTCGTCGCGAGCGTGTGGGGATGAGTAGGACGGGGTCCTTCCGGTGTTCCTCTCCAGTCTGACGCTCAAGGGCTTCAAGTCCTTCGCCTCGGCCACCACGCTCCGGCTCGAGCCCGGCATCACCGCCGTGGTGGGGCCCAACGGCTCCGGCAAGAGCAACGTCGTCGACGCGATCGCCTGGGTGCTCGGGGAGCAGGGCGCCAAGACCCTGCGCGGCGGCAAGATGGAGGACGTCATCTTCGCCGGCACCGCCGGCCGCCAGGCCCTCGGCCGGGCAGAGGTGACGCTGACGATCGACAACGCCGACGGCGCCCTGCCGATCGCGTACACCGAGGTGTCGATCACCCGCCGCATGTACCGCTCCGGGGAGAGCGAGTACGAGATCAACGGCGACAAGGTGCGGCTGCTCGACGTCCAGGAGCTGCTCGGCGACTCCGGCATCGGCCGGGAGATGCACGTCATCGTCGGCCAGGGCCAGCTGGACGCCGTGCTGTCCGGCCGCCCGGAGGACAGGCGCAGCTTCATCGAGGAGGCCGCCGGCGTCCTCAAGCACCGCAAGCGCAAGGAGAAGGCGCTCCGCAAGCTCGACGCGATGCAGGCCAACATGGACCGGCTGACCGACCTGACCGCCGAGCTGCGCCGCCAGCTCAAGCCGCTGGGCCGCCAGGCGGAGGTGGCCCGCCGCGCCGCGGGCGTGCAGGCCGACCTCCGGGACGCCCGGCTGCGGCTGCTGGCCGACGACCTGGTGCAGCTGCGCGACGCCCTGGACCGGGACGTCGCCGACGAGACCGCCGCCCGCGCCCGCCGGGCCGAGGTCGAGACGGCCCTGGGCCGGGCCGCGCGCCGCGAGTCCGAGCTGGAGACCCAGCTGGCCGCCGACGCGCCCCTGCTCGCCGCCGCCCAGGACACCTGGTACCGGCTCTCCGCGCTGGGCGAGCGGTTCCGTGCGGTGGCGCAGCTGGCCGCCGAGCGCTCCCGTCACCTGTCCGCGCCGCTGGCCGCCGGCACCGGCGGTCGCGATCCCGACCAGCTGGAGGCGGAGGCCGACCGGGTCGAGGCCGCCGAGCGCGACCTGGCCGACCAGCTGGCCGCCGAGCAGGCCCGGCTGTCCGCTGCACTGGCAGCGCGCACCGAGCTGGACGCCGCCCTGGTCGTGGCCGAGCGTGCGCTGGTGGTCGCCGCCCGCGCGCTGGCCGACCGGCGGGAGGGGCTGGCCCGGCTGTCCGGCCAGGTCGCCGCGGGCCGCTCCCGCGTCGCCGCCGGGCAGGCCGAGATCGACCGGCTGGCCGGCGCCGCCGCCGACGCCGTGGAGCGCGCCGAGTCCGCCGCCGAGCGCCTGGCCGAGCGCCGCGACCAGGTCGACGATCTGGAGGACGCCGACGCCGACCTGGTGGCCGCGCACGCCGACGCCGTGGCCGCGCACGCCGACGCCGCAGCCCGGGTGACCGAGCTGGCTGCCGCCGAGCGTGCCGCCGAGCGCGACCGGGCGTCCTGGGCCGCCCGCCGGGACGCCCTCGCGCTGGGCCTGGCCCCCGCCGACGGTGCTGCCGCGGCGCTGTCCGCCGGCCTGCCCGGCGTGCTGGGCCCGGCGGCCGAGCAGCTGACCGTCGCCGCCGGGTACGAGGTCGCCCTCGCCGCGGCGCTCACCGGGCTGGCCGACGCCGTCCTGGTGTCCGGGGTGGCCGAGGCCGCCGCGGTGCTCACCCGGCTGCAGGAGTCCGCGGCCGGCCGGGTGGAGCTGCTGGTCACCGGGGGCCTGCCGCCGGTGCCCCGGGACGGCTGGCCGCAGCTGCCCGACGGGGCGCGGTGGGCGCTGGACCTGGTCGGAGTCCCGGCCGGGCTGGTGCCCGCGGTGAGCCGGGTGCTGGAGCGCGTGGCCGTGGTCGACGACCTGCCCGCCGCGGTGGCCCTGCTGCGGGTGCACCCGCGGGTCCGGGCGGTCACCCGCACCGGTGACCTGCTCGGCGCCGACCGGGCCACCGGCGGTCAGGCCGACGCGCCGTCCGGGCTGGAGGTGCGGGCCCGCGTCGAGGAGGCCGCGGCCGAGCTGACCGCGGCGACCGCCCGGGCCGAGGAGCTCGCCGAGGCGCTGGTGGCTGCCCGGGACGTGGCCCGCGACCGGTCGGCGGACGTGGAGACCACGTTGGCCACCCGGCAGGCGGCCGAGCGGGTGCGCTCGGCGGTGGGCAGCGAGCTGGCCGGCCTGGCCGCGGCGGCCCGGTCGGCAGCGGCCGAGGCCGACCGCAACGAGGCGGCCCGGGTACGCGCGGACCAGGCGCACGAGCAGGCCCTCCTGGCGCTGGCGGACGCCGAGGAGCGGCTCGCGGCCGCGGAGGCCGCGCCGGTGGAGGAGGAGCCGTCGCCGGTCGAGCGGGACCGGCTGCGCCTGGAGGTGGCCGCGGCCCGGCAGGCCGAGACCGAGGCCCGGCTGGGGGTGCGCACCGCCGAGGAGCGGGCCCGCTCGCTGCAGGGCCGGGCCGAGTCGCTGCGCCGCCAGGCCCGGCAGGAGCGCATCGCCCGCGAGCAGGCCGCCGCCGCCCGGCTGGCCCGGCAGCAGGGCGCCCGGGTGGCCGCCGAGGTGCGTGCCGGGGCCGAGTCCGCCCTCGCCGCGCTGACCGGGTCGCTGGCCACCGCGGCCGCCGAGCGCGACGAGCTCGCCGCCGGCCGCACCGGCCGGGAGGCGGAGCTGCTGGCGGTGCGGGCGCAGGTGCGGTCGCTGACCGCCGACCTGGACCGGCTCACCGACGAGGTGCACCGCGACGAGGTGGCCCGGGCCGAGCAGCGGCTGCGGATTGAGCAGCTGGAGACCCGGGCCGCCGACGAGTACGGCGTCGACCTGCCCACGCTGGTCGCCGAGTACGGGCCCACGGCGCCGGTGCCGCCCACCCCGGCGGAGCTGGCCGCCGCCGAGACCGCGGGCGCGCCCGTCCCGGAGCCGGTGCCCTACGACCGGGCCACCCAGGAACGCCGGTCGGCCCGCGCCGAGCGGGACCTCGCCACGCTGGGCAAGGTGAACCCGCTGGCCCTGGAGGAGTTCGCGGCGCTGGAGGAGCGGCACACCTTCCTCGCCACCGCGCTGGAGGACCTGCGGGCCACCCGGCGCGACCTGCTGACCGTCGTCCGGGAGGTGGACGCCCGCATCCACGAGGTGTTCGCGGCGGCTTTCGCGGACACCGCCCGGGAGTTCGAGACGGTGTTCGCCACGCTGTTCCCGGGCGGGGAGGGCCGGATCACCCTCACCGACCCGGAGGACCTGCTGACCACCGGCGTGGAGATCGAGGCCCGGCCGCCGGGCAAGAAGGTGAAGCGGCTGTCGCTGCTGTCCGGCGGGGAGCGCTCGCTGACCGCCGTGGCGCTGCTGGTGGCCATCTTCCGGGCCCGGCCGTCGCCGTTCTACGTGCTGGACGAGGTGGAGGCGGCCCTCGACGACGTGAACCTCGGCCGGCTGATCACCCTGATCGACCAGCTGCGGCACAGCTCGCAGCTGATCATCATCACGCACCAGAAGCGCACCATGGAGATCGCCGACGCCCTCTACGGGGTCAGCATGCGCGGCGACGGCATCACCGGCGTGATCAGCCAGCGCCTCCGGGAGACCGAGGCGGTCTGACGCCGTCGCGGCCGCCGGTGCCCGCTCACCCCTGCACTCAGCTCTGTCCCGGGAGCGGCCACAAGTGCAGGTGACATGGCCGACGCTGGGCCACTGCCGCCGGGGGACGACGGCCACGACGGCGGAACGCCGATCAGGACCAGTGGGTCGGTCGGGTGAGGCGGGCGGGCAGCCGGGTGGCGGCGTCGCCGCGGGCGGCGTCGGCCTGGGGCTGGGTGAGGAACAGTGCCGTGGAGAGCTCGGCACCGCGCAGGTCGGCGGCCCGCAGGTCGGCGCCGAGCAGGTCGGTGGCGGTCAGGTCGGCACCGCGCAGGTCCGCGCCCAGCAGGTGGGCGCCGCGCAGGCTCGCCCCGCGCAGCGTCGTCCGGCGCAGGTCGCGGCCGATCAGGTCGGCCCCTCGGCGGTCCCGGCCGCGGCCCGGCACGCCCACCCGCACCTGCTCGCTCACCTCGCCCAGCAGCCCGCCGACCTCGCCGCGCAGGAGCGGCACGTCGACGGCGGCGAGGGTCGCGGCGTCCCCGGTGACCTGCGCCGTCACCTCGTCCAGGGCTGCCTGCGTCCGGGGGTGCAGCGCGGCGACCGCCGGGTACGCCAGCGCCTCGGTGAGGTACCAGCGCAGCTCCTGCAGCTGGCGCACCACCGGGAACAGCGAGAACTGCTCCGGCGCCTCCTGCCAGGTGCGGCCGGCGAACGTGTGCTGGGTGAGCAGCTGGCCGGCACCGAAGCAGTCGAACACGGTGCACCCGGCGAAGCCCCGCTCGCGCAGCACCGGGTGGATGCCGCAGCGCGCGTCGCCGGCCAGGTTCGGGCAGGGGACGCCGGCCGGCTTGTCGATCGCGAAGTCCGCGGACGCGGCGAAGGCCGGGGCCACGCAGCACAGCCCGGCGCAGCGGCTGCAGTCGGCGCGCAGCTCGGTCGGCGACATCTCAGACACCCGAGCGGACGGCGAGCTCGACGAGCAGCGGGTGGTGGTCGGAGCTGCCGCGGGCGTCCAGCACCTCGGCGCTGGTCACCGTCACCCCGGCGGAGACCCACACCTGGTCGATCCGCTCCCGGGGGTGCCGGGCGGAGAACGTCCGGCCGGCCTCCCGCCGCAGGAAGCTGCGCCCGGCGTCCCGCGGGTGGTCGGCACGCGCCTGGGCCAGGTGCCAGGCGTCGGTGAACCGCTCGCGCAGCGGACCCAGCTCGGGGGCGTCCGGCCCGGCGTTCAGGTCGCCGACCACCACGCCGGTCTCCATCGGCTCGGTGTGCAGGGCGGCGAGCGCCCGTGCCTGGGCGGCGCGCTCGTCGGCGCCCTGGTTGGTCAGGTGGGTGGTGGTGACCCAGAGCGCCCCGCCGTCCAGCTCGATCATGGTGCGCAGCGCGCTGCGCGGCTCGCCGGTGCCGGGCAGCGGGTGCACGTCGCTGATCAGCAGCGGCAACCGGGAGAGCAGGGCGTTGCCGTACTCGCGCCGTTCCCGGCTGCCGGGTCGCGGCGGCTGGTCGATCGAGGCGCCGAAGGCCAGCTGCAGGTCCAGCGCCCGGGACAGCAGCAGTGCCTGGTCCACGCCCTCGCTGCGCGGGCCGTAGTGCCGGTCGACCTCCTGCAGACAGATCACGTCGGCGTCGGCCTCGGCCAGCACGCGGGCCGTCCGGGCCAGGTCGTGCACGCCGTCCTCACCCACGCCGTGGTGGATGTTGAACGTCACCAGCCGCACCGGGATCGGCGGCTGGTCCGGACCCGGGGCGGGCTTCGGCGTCAGGTCGGTCACGGGCTCCACCTTCCCTGACGGCGCCGCGCCCACCCGGGCCGGGGCCTCAGGACAGCGGCATGTCCAGCACCTTCCGCAGGTGGCCGCCGTCGTCCTCGGCACGGGCGCCGGCGAACAGCAGGAACCGGGCGTCGCGCCCCTGGAGCACGAGCTCGCCGATCTCGTTGCCGAAGAACGGACCGGCCTGCTTCTCCCAGGCCAGCTCGGTGCCCGGTACCCGGGCGAGCCGGCCGATGCCCCGGGTGATCGCGCGCGCCCACCGGCTCCAGCCGATCCGGAAGCCGATCTCGATCGCGTGCGGGGCCTGGTTGTGCAGCGGCGAGACCGTCAGCTGGTGCACCCGCGTGCTCAGCCCACCGGGGCGGACCAGCTCCGCGGCGTAGGCGTGGTGCACGTCGCCGGACAGCAGCAGCGCGGTCGCCGGGGCGCGGCCCCGCTCCCCGCGGGCCAGCGACACCAGGGCCGCACCCATCCGCTCGAAGGAGTGGCCGAACGCGGCCCAGTGCTCGAGGTCGGCGGCCTGCCGCAGCTTCTCGGCCAGCCTGCCCAGCGGGCGCCCGTGGTGCCGCTTGTTGAGCGTCTCGTTCCAGCGCTCGATGTCGTGCACGGCGTGCGGCAGCAGCCAGGGCAGCGACGTCCCGATCAGGAGGTGCTCGACCCCGTCCCGGACGGCGCCGGACAGCTCGGACTCCACCCAGTCGAACTCCCGGTCGTCGAGGATCTGCCGCCGCTGCTCGTCGAGCACCCGTCCCGCGCGGCTGTCGACCATCACCAGCCGGGCCGGGCCCCAGTGCCGCACGTAGCTCCAGCGGATCGCCTCCGGGTCGCCGTCGGCGCTGATCGCCATCTCGCGCAGCATCGGCTCGGCGTCGGCCTGGCCCTGCATCTTCTGCCAGACCGGGCTGTCGGCCAGTTCTGCCGGCGAGAGGTTGCCCAGGTGCTGGTAGACCCAGTAGCTGACCAGCCCGCCGCTGATCCGCTCGTCCCACCACGTCTCCGGCGTCACCTGGGCGCGCCAGGCGGCGGAGGTGTTCCAGTCGTCGATCATCTCGTGGTCGTCGAAGATCATCGAGGACGGCAGGGTGGACAGCAGCCAGCGCACCTCCGGGTCGCCCCAGCTCTCGGCGTAGAGCCGGCTGTACTCCTCGAAGTCGGCGGCCTGCTCGCCGGGCGGCTGGGACAGGTCGCGCCGGGTGGCCATCCAGCTGCGCGTGGCCGGGGTGATCTCGTCGGCGTAGACCTGGTCGCCGAGCAGGACCAGCGCGTCGGGCCAGGTGTCCTCGGGCGTCTCGGCCATCTGGCGGGCGTAGGCGTTGAGCGCGTCCGGCGGGATGCCGTCGCGGATGTCAGCCGAGCTGGGGGTGGCGTAGCGGCAGGAGCCGAACGCCAACCGGAAGGCCCCCTCGCGCCCGGTGGTGCGGATCCGGCTGGGCGGGAACGCCGAGTGACGCTGGGGCCACACCACGTCGCCGTCCAGCAGGACCTCGTACGGGGTGCTCGTGCCCGGCTCCAGGTCCTCGATCACGACCAGGGCGTAGTGGTGGCCGGCGACGCCGAAGCTGCGTACCCGGCGGCCGAGGACCTCGACCTCGCAGGGTCGGTCCACCTCCACCCAGATGGTGGCCGACACGGGGTCGACGTGCCGCAGGAGGGGACCGAGCAGGAGCAGCGGGCGGATGCCGGCGGACTGGGGCATGGGGCACAGCCTGCCCCTCGCCGCCTGCCTGCGCCCAGTGCGGGCCAGGACCGAGCTGGGAGACTCCTCCCATGGAGTTCGTGCTGATCGCGATCGCGATCCTCGTCCTGGCGCTGCTGGTGGGCATCGGCCTGCTCGTCGGCGCCGGACGCAAGACCACCCGACTGGACGACGACGCCGCCGCCGGCACCACGCTCACCCGGCCGCGCCCGCCCCAGCCGCCCGCGACCGGCACCGACGAGCCGGCAGCCGGCGCGGGCACCGCCCTGCTGCCGCCGCCGAGCCAGGGCGCCACCCGGGTGCCCGCGCCCCCGGTCGACCTGCCGCCCGCGGTGGCCGACCCGGAGGTGCTGTTCGAGACCCCGCCGCCCTCGGCCGGGCGGCTGGTGCGGATGCGCTCCCGGCTGGCGCGCTCCCAGTCCTCGCTGGGCCGCGGCCTGCTGACCGTGCTGGCCCGCGAGCGGCTGACCGAGGACGACTGGGAGGAGGTCGAGGAGACCCTGCTGGCCGCCGACGTCGGCATCGCGGCGACCACGCAGATCGTCGACCGGCTGCGCACCCAGACGATGGTGCTGGCGACCGCCTCCGGGGACGACCTGCGGGCGCTGCTCGTGCGCGAGCTGGCCGCCGTGCTCGGCCCGGACCTGGACCGCACGCTGGCCACCGACCGCGAGCTGGGCCGCCCCGCCGTGGTGCTCGTGGTCGGGGTCAACGGCGCCGGGAAGACGACCACCGTGGGCAAGATCGCCCGCTCGCTCGTGGGTGACGGCAAGAGCGTCCTGCTCGGTGCCGCCGACACCTTCCGGGCCGCGGCCGCCGACCAGCTGGAGACCTGGGGCGAGCGGGTGGGCGTGGCCACCGTGCGCGGCCGGGAGGGCGGGGACCCGGCGTCGGTGGCGTTCGAGGCCGTGCGGACCGGCCGGGAGGCCGACGTGGACGCGGTGCTCGTCGACACCGCCGGCCGGCTGCACACCAAGAGCGGCCTGATGGACGAGCTGGGCAAGGTCAAGCGGGTGGTGGAGAAGCAGTCCCCGGTCGACGAGGTGCTGCTGGTGCTGGACGCCACCACGGGTCAGAACGGCGTCGTGCAGGCCCGGGTGTTCACCGAGGCGGTGACCGTCACCGGGATCGTGCTGACCAAGCTCGACGGCACCGCCAAGGGCGGCATCGTGGTGTCCGTGCAGCGCGAGCTCGGCATCCCGGTGAAGCTCATCGGGCTGGGTGAGGGCCCCGACGACCTGGCCCCCTTCGAGCCCGTCGCCTTCGCCGAGGCGCTCGTCGGCCAGGGCTGAGGTGGCCGGGGACGGCTGCTGGCCGCGGTGCGATCCGGAGGACCGCGATGTCACCGCACCGAGAAGCCGAAGGGGAGCTCCAGGCGGTGCGCGGCCAGCCGGTCGGCGTCGGCCAACAGCTCCCGGGTGGGGGCGTCGGCGACGATGACCCCGCGGTCCAGCACCACCGACCGTGGGCAGAGCTGCAGGGCGTAGGGCAGGTCGTGGGTGACCATCAGCAGGGTCACCGGCAGTGCCTGCAGCACCTCCGCGAGCTCCCGCCGTCCGGCCGGGTCGAGGTTGGACGACGGCTCGTCCAGCACCAGGATCTCCGGCTGCATCGACAGCACGGTGGCCACGGCCACCCGGCGGCGCTGGCCGAAGGACAGGTGGTGCGGGGGCCGGTCGGCGGCGTCGGCCATGCCGACCTGCTCCAGTGCCTGCGTCACCCGCCGGGTGACGGTGGCCTCGTCCAGGCCCATGTTGCGTGGGCCGAAGGCGACGTCCTCACCGACGGTGGGCATGAACAGCTGGTCGTCGGGGTCCTGGAAGACGATGCCGACCCGCCGCCGGATCTCCTGCAGGTTCGCCTCGGCCACCGGCAGCCCGGCCACGGCCACCCGGCCCCGGCCGCCGCGCAGGATCCCGTTGAGGTGCAGCACCAGGGTGGTCTTCCCGGCGCCGTTGGGGCCCAGCAGCGCCACCCGCTCGCCGGGGGCGATCCGCAGGTCGACGCCGAAGAGGGCCTGGTGGCCGTCGGGGTAGGCGAAGGCCAGGTCGTCGACGAGCAGGGAGGGGGCGGCGGTGGTCACAGGAGCAGTGAACTCGTCCCGAGGACGACGGCGGCGGCGAGGGGCAGCGTGAGCGCCGTCGCCCACGAGCGGGCGCCCACCACGGGGGGCGGGCCGGTGGGCAACCGCCCGGTGAACCCGCGCGACAGCATGGCCAGGTGCACGCGCTCACCGCGCTCGTAGGAGCGGATGAACAGCGAGCCCGCGGCCGGGCCGAGCACCCGCAGCGCCCCCACGTGCCGCGGCCGGAAGCCGCGGGACTCCCGGGCCACCCGCATCCGCCGCAGCTCGCCGAGCACGACGTCGGCGTAGCGCACCATGAACATCAGGATCTGCACCAGCACCTGCGGCAGGTGCAGCCGCTGCAGCCCGCGCAGCAGCGCGCGTGGCTCGGTGGTGGCGGCCAGCACCGTGGCGGCCAGCACCGACAGCGTCGCCTTCGCCAGCAGCCCGCCGCCGGTCCACAGCCCGTGCTCGGACAGCGACAGGCCCAGCACCTGCACCCGGGGGCCGCCGGAGACCACCGGCAGCAGGAGGGCGAAGAACACGAACGGCAGCTCGACGAGCAGGGAGCGGGCCAGCCGCGCGGCCCGCACACCGGCGACCGCGGCGACGCCGAGCACCAGCGCGAGGAAGCCCGCGTAGGCGACCGGTGCGCTGGCGGCCTGCACCGGCGTGGTCACCACCACCAGCGCGAAGGCGACGACGGCGACCAGCTTGGTGTGTGGTTCCAGCCGGTGCACGGGGGAGTCCCCGGCCACGTAGGCCGCGGAGATCCCGCCCGCGGAGTGTCCTGCGCCCACCTCAGCCGTGCTCGCGGGCGGTCGCCGGCGGGGTGCCGGCGGTGTCCGCGCCGCTGCCCGCGGGCCGACGCCGGACCAGCAGCGTCAGGCCCCCGGCGAGCACGAGGGTGACCACGACGCCGATCACGCCGGCCAGCCCGCCGGAGAGCCGGCCGTCGTCCACGCCCTCGACGGCGTAGTCGGCCAGCGGTGAGTCGGCGGCCACGCTGTCCTGCGCGGAGTCGCCGAAGCCGCTCTGCTCGGCCGACCACTCCAGCCCGTCGGGGTGGGCGCTGGCGTACCAGCTCCCCACCCCGGCGATGAGCAGGGCCAGCACGATGCCGGTGACCCACAGGCCACGGGTGCTGGGGTTGCGCACGCGGGTCAGGGTGCTCACCGGGCGTCCGACCCGGTCGGCACGGCCGGTGCCGGGTGCGCCCGCGGGGCCAGCGCCACGGCGGCCTGCAGGTGCCGGGCGCCGCGCACCAGGTCGGGGCGCACGGCGAGCACGGCACCGAGCACGGCCACCGTGATCGCGGCCTCGCCCAGTCCGATCAGCAGGTGCACCCCGCCCATGTAGGTGGCCACGGTGCCCAGTGGCACGTCGGCGACGGCGCCGAGGGAGAACAGGCCGACGAAGACCATCGCCGCCGTGGGGACCGACAGGAAGGCGCCCACGCCCGCCGACGCCAGCAGCCCGGCGCGGGTGCGGGGCAGCACCGCGACCAGGGCCCGGAAGACCCCGTAGCCGACGGCCACCGCCACCAGGCCCATGAGCGTCACGTTGGTGCCCAGCGCGGTCAGCCCGCCGTCGGCGAACAGCAGTCCCTGGACCATCAGCACCACGGTCATGCACAGCACCGCCGTCCACGGCCCCACCAGGACGGCGGTCAGCGCGCCGCCGATCAGGTGGCCGCTGGTGCCGTAGAGCACCGGGAAGTTCATCATCTGCACCGCGAACACGAAGGCCGCCGTCAGCCCGGCCAGGGGCGCGGTGCGCTCGTCCAGCTCGTGCCGCGCGCCGCGCAGGGCGGCGGCCACCCCGACGGCGGCCACCGCGGCGGTGCTGAGCGACGTCGTGGTGTCGAGGAACCCGTCGGGGACGTGCACGTTGCCTCCAGGCGCTGGCGGGGTGCCGGGCGACGCCAGGCGGGCCCGAGCTTATTGCACCTCGGTCGCAACTGGGCAACTGTCGTCCGGGTCGCACGGGTTCGGGGTGGCCCGCGGCACACCCGGGGCCGGGCGCAACACGGCCGGAACACAGCCGCCCGACACGCAGGGACGTGTTCACCGCGGGGAAACACGACCAGGACCGACGCCGAAACACAGCCCCGTCACCGTGTTCACACACCGCCCGGTCGATCCGGCGCGGTGACCGCCCTCCCCGGAGGTGCGTGCGGGGCCCGTCCGGGCCCGTATCCACGTGGCGATCGGCCACACGACACGTCAGGAGGTTGCCGTGGACACCGGCGACACCGCGTGGGTTCTCGTCAGCGCCGCCCTGGTGCTGCTGATGACTCCGGGCTTGGCCCTCTTCTACGGCGGCATGGTCCGCGCGAAGAGCGTGCTCAACATGATGATGATGAGCTTCGGCGCGATGGCGCTGATCAGCGTGCTGTGGGTGCTGTACGGCTACTCGATGGCCTTCGGCAACGACATCGCCGGCGGCTGGTTCGCCAGCCCGTTCGAGTTCTTCGGCCTGGACGGCCTGATCGGCGCCGGCACCTTCGACGGTGCGTTCGCCGACACCACCTCGTCGGTGTTCACCATCCCGGCGCTGGCCTTCGTGTCCTTCCAGGCCGTGTTCGCCATCATCACCGTGGCGCTGATCTCCGGCGCCATCGCCGACCGCGCCCGCTTCGGCCCGTGGATGCTGTTCTCCGGCATCTGGGCCACGGTCGTCTACTTCCCGGTGGCGCACTGGGTCTTCGCCTTCGACGGCGCCCAGTCCGAGACCGGCGGTTGGATCGCCAACGGCATCGACGCCATCGACTTCGCCGGTGGTACCGCGGTGCACATCAACGCCGGTGCTGCGGGCCTGGCGCTGGCCCTGGTGCTCGGCAAGCGGCGCGGCTTCGGCCGCGACCCGATGCGCCCGCACAACCTCCCGCTGGTCATGATCGGTGCCGGGCTGCTGTGGTTCGGCTGGTTCGGCTTCAACGCCGGCTCCGCGCTGTCGGCCAACGGCCAGGCCGCCGAGGTCTGGGTCAACACGATGGTGGCCACGGGTGCGGCGATGCTCGGCTGGCTGCTGCTGGAGAAGCTCCGGGACGGCCACGCCACCTCCCTCGGCGGCGCGTCCGGCGTGGTCGCCGGCCTGGTCGCGATCACCCCGGCCTGCTCCGCCGTCACCCCGGTCGGCGCCATCCTGGTCGGCTTCATCGCCGGCGTCCTCTGCGCGCTGGCCGTGGGCCTGAAGTTCCGGTTCGGCTTCGACGACTCCCTGGACGTCGTGGGCGTGCACCTGGTCGGTGGCCTGTGGGGCACCCTGGCGGTCGGGCTGTTCCTGTCCTCCGCGTCGTCGGCCGGTGGGGTGTACGGCACCGAGGGCCTGTTCTACGGCGGCGGTGTCGACCAGCTGTGGCGCCAGGCCGTGGGCGCCGGCGCGGTGCTGGTGTACTCCTTCGTGCTGACGTTCGTCATCGGCACGGTCATCCAGAAGACCGTGGGCTTCCGTCTCTCCGAGGAGGACGAGGTCACCGGCATCGACACCATCGAGCACGCCGAGTCCGCCTACGACTTCGCCTCGCTGGGTGCGAGCAGTGGTCCGGCCGCGGCCAGCGGCTCCTCGCTGGCCGGCCAGGCCCGCGCCGAGGCACGTAACACGGAAGGATCCCGGGCATGAAGCTCGTCACCGCCATCGTCAAGCCGTTCAAGCTGGACGACGTCAAGAACGCCCTGGAGCTCATCGGGGTCGCCGGTCTCACCGTGAGCGAGGTGCAGGGCTTCGGCCGGCAGCGCGGTCACACCGAGGTGTACCGCGGCGCGGAGTACCAGGTCGACTTCGTGCCCAAGGTGCGCATCGAGGTGGTCGTCAGCGAGCTGGACGCCGCCCGCGTGGTCGACGCCGTCGTCGAGTCGGCGTCCACCGGCCAGATCGGCGACGGCAAGGTGTGGGTCACCACGATCGACGAGATCGTCCGCGTCCGCACCGGTGAGCGCGGGGCCGACGCACTCTGAGCCACCGCACCGTGCACGACCCCCGGCGCAGCGGCCGGTCCCCGGGTCACCACGACCCGGGGACCGGCCGGGCCCGGGGCACGCAGGCAGTCTGAGCACGATCGTCCGTGCCGGCCGGGGCGGTGGGTCCACCCGCTGCCCCGGCCGGTGCCGTCTGGGCCGGCTCCGCGCCGGCCGGCTCCCCGCGCACCGTCGCCGGGGCGGGGGCACCGACCGGAGGGAGTCCCGTGCTCGACCTCGCTGCGCTCCCCGCGCTGCCCCGCACCGAGCGGGTGCAGGCGATCGACGGCTGGCTCGCCGGCCTGCTGGCCGACGCCCTGGCCGGCACGCCCCGGCCGCAGGGCCGCCGCGGGACGGTGGCCGCCGACGAGGGCACCGGCATCGCCCTGGTCGCCGTCGGCAGCCTGGGTCGCCGGGAACCCGCCCCGCTGGGCGACCTGGACCTGGTGCTGGTGCACGACGGCCGGCCGGAGATCGCCGCCCTGGCCGACGCGCTCTGGTACCCGATCTGGGACGCCGGGGTGCGGCTGGACCACTCGGTGCGGCAGGTGTCCGAGGCCGTCGCCGTCGCCGGGTCAGACGTGAAGGCCGGGCTGGGGCTGCTCGACGCCCGGCACGTGGCCGGGGACCCGGTGCTCGCCGCGACCCTGCGCTCGGCGGCGCTGGCCAGCTGGCGCCAGTCGGCGTCCCGGCTGCTGCCGGAGCTGCGCGACATCCGCCGGGAGCGGGCCCGGCAGGTGGGCGAGCTGGGCTTCCTGCTGGAGCCCGACCTCAAGGAGGCCTACGGCGGGCTGCGCGAGGGCCAGGTGCTGCGGGCGCTGTCCGCCGCGCAGGTCGCCGACGAGCCCGCGGCGGACGCCGGTGAGGCCTACGCCTTCCTGCTCGACGTGCGCGACCAGCTGCGCCGGCTGTCCGGGCGCCCCTCGGACGTGCTCGTCCGCCAGGAGCAGGCCCGGGTCGCCGACGCCCTCGGCCTGCCCGACGACGACGCGCTGATCCGGCAGGTGAGCCTGGCCGGACGCCGGCTCGCCTTCGTCGCCGACGAGACGTGGCGGCGGGCGGAGTCGGCCATCGTGCGCCGGCCGCGGGCCCGCTACCGGCGGGTGCGGCGCGAACCGCTCGCCGAGGGCGTGGTGCGCCAGGGCGACGAGGTCGTGCTCGCCCGGGACGCCCGCCCGGCGGTCGACCCGGGGCTGGTGCTGCGCGGTGCGGCGGCCGCCGCCCGGGCGGACCTGCTGCTGTCGCCCTACACGCTCAAGGTGCTCGCCGCGCACGCCCCGCAGCTGCCCGAGCCGTGGCCGCCGGAGGTGCGCTGGTCGCTGCTGCGGCTGCTGGCCAGCGGCCGGTCCGCGGTCGCGGTGATCGAGCAGCTGGACCAGGAGGGGCTGCTGTCCCGCATGCTCCCGGAGTGGGACCGGGTGCGGTCGCTGCCGCAGCGGCACCCGTGGCACCGGTTCACCGTCGACCGGCACCTGGTGGAGGCCGCGGCCGCCGCGGCCGAGCTCACCCGGGACGTCGACCGGCCCGACCTGCTGCTGGTCGGCGCGCTGCTGCACGACATCGGCAAGGGCTGGCCGGGCGACCACACCGACGTCGGTGTGGTGGTGATCGAGGAGATGGCCGTCCGGATGGGCTTCGCGCCACCGGACGTCGCCACGCTGGTGGCGATGGTGCGGCACCACCTGCTGCTGCCCGACATCGCCACCCACCGGGACCTGGACGACCCGGCGACGATCGAGGGCGTGGTCTCGGCGATCGGGGCCGACCCCGCCCTGCTGCAGCTGCTGCACGCCCTGGCCCAGGCCGACGGCGCCGCCACCAGCTCCTCGGCCTGGTCGCCGTGGAAGGCGCACCTGGTCGCCGCGCTGGTCGGCCGGGTGCAGGCCCGCCTGGGTGCCGCCGCGGCACCGGACCCCGTGCTGGAGCCGACCACGCCCCAGGTCACCGCCCGCGCCCCGGGCTCCGACGGCACCGCGGTCCAGCTGACCGTCGGTGTCGAGGACGTCGCCGACGGCCAGCAGGTCAGCATCGGCGCACCGGACCGGCCCGGGCTGCTCAGCATCTGCGCCGGGGTCCTGGCGCTCAACCAGCTGGACGTGCGCGCGGCCAAGGTCACCGTGGACGGCGGCGGCGCGGTGCTGGTCTTCGCCGTCCGGCCACGGTTCGGCCGGGCGCCGGTGCCGGAGATCCTGGCCGACGGCCTGCGGGCCGCGCTGGAGGGCACGCTGCCGCTGGCCGAGCGGCTGCGCCAGCGCGAGGCCGACTACCGGCAGGACGCTGTCCGGTCCGCGCCGCCCCGGATCTCCTGGCACGACACCGAGGCCACCGGCGTGGCCGCCAGCCGGGTGGAACTGCGCGCCGGGGACCGGGCGGGGCTGCTGTACCGGCTCACCGCCGCCCTGGCCGACACCGGGCTGGACGTCGTCTCGGCGCACGTGGAGACCCTGGGTGCCGACGCGGTCGACTCCTTCTACGTCGCCGACCCCACCGGCACGCCGATCGACGCCGGGCAGCGCGCCCGGGCCGAGGCCGTGCTGGTGGCCGCCGCCCGGGGCGAGGCACCCGACCCCACCGACCTCGGCGCGGCGCACGCCCGGCGCTGACCACCCGCGCTCCGCCGGTGGGAGCCCGCGCGGCCCCGCGCCACTGGGAGCCGAGCGGTCGTCCTCGTTACCCTGGGGCGAGGTGGCGCGAGAGCCCTGGTGCGCCGGGGCCGCCTGAGCCGAGCAGCTGGTCCCGACGACCAGCGGGCGAGCGCCCGACAGCCCAGAGGACGTGTTGTGTTCGAGACCCTCTCCGACCGGTTGGACAAGGTCTTCACCGGCCTGCGCGGCAAGGGCCGGCTGTCGGCGGCCGACGTCGACGCGACCGCACGCGAGATCCGGATCGCCCTGCTCGAGGCGGACGTGGCCCTGCCCGTGGTCCGCTCGTTCATCGCCTCGGTCAAGGAGCGCGCGCAGGGCGCCGAGGTCTCGCAGGCGCTGAACCCCGCGCAGCAGATGATCAAGATCGTCAACGACGAGCTGGTCGACATCCTGGGCGGGGAGACCCGGCGCATCCGCTTCGCCAAGCAGTCGCCGACGGTGATCATGCTCGCCGGTCTGCAGGGCGCCGGGAAGACGACGCTGGCCGGCAAGCTGGGCCGCTGGCTCAAGGCCCAGGGGCACACGCCGCTGCTGGTCGCATGTGACCTCCAGCGGCCGAACGCCGTCAACCAGCTGGCGATCGTGGCCGGCCAGGCCGGCGTCGACGTCTACGCGCCCCAGCCCGGCAACGGCGTCGGCGACCCGATCCAGGTGGCCGCCGACTCGATCGAGCACGCCCGCCGCACCATGCACGACGTCGTGGTCGTCGACACCGCCGGCCGGCTGGGCATCGACGCCGAGCTGATGGCCCAGGCCGCCGGCATCCGGGACGCCGTCCGGCCCGACGAGACGCTGTTCGTGGTCGACGCGATGATCGGCCAGGACGCCGTCACCACGGCCAACGCCTTCGCCGAGGGCGTCGGCTTCACCGGCGTCGTGCTGACCAAGCTGGACGGCGACGCCCGCGGTGGCGCCGCGCTGTCGGTGCGCTACGTGACCGGCCAGCCGATCATGTTCGCCTCGACCGGTGAGAAGCTCGTCGACTTCGACGTCTTCCACCCCGAGCGGATGGCCTCGCGCATCCTCGGCATGGGCGACGTCCTCACGCTCATCGAGCAGGCCGAGCAGGCGTTCGACGCCGACCAGGCCGAGGCGATGGCCGGCAAGCTCGCCTCCCGGGAGGGCTTCACGCTCGAGGACTTCCTCGAGCAGATGATGGCGATCCGCAAGATGGGCCCGCTGGCCAACCTGCTCGGCATGCTGCCCGGCGCCGGGCAGATGAAGGAGCAGCTCAAGCAGGTCGACGAGCGCGACCTGGACCGCACCGCGGCCATCATCCGGTCGATGACGCCGGCCGAGCGGATCACGCCGAAGATCATCAACGCCTCGCGCAAGGTCCGCATCGCCAACGGCTGCGGCATGAGCGTCACCGACGTCAACCAGCTGCTGGAGCGCTTCGCCCAGGCCCAGAAGATGATGGGCCAGATGGCCGGCAGCATGGGCATGCCCGGCATGGGGCCGATGTCGAAGAAGCAGCGTGGCCGGCAGAACCAGGTGCCGGCGCGCAAGAAGGGCAAGAAGGGCAAGCCGGTGCGCCGCACCATCGGCGCCGGGGGCGGCCCGGGTGCCGCCGGGGCGCTGCCCGCCGGCCGTCCCGGTGGCATGCCGTCGCTGCCGCCGGGTGCCCTGCCGCCGGGTGCCATGCCCAGCCTGCCGCCGGGGCAGCAGCTGCCCGACCTGACCAAGCTGCGCTTCGACGCACCCGACAGCGGGCCCGAGCGTCGCGGCCGGTGACCACCTCCCCGGCGCGGGCCGGCCGGCAGCTGCCCGACCTGCACCTGAGCGGGGTGCTGCTGCCCGCCGGTGAGCACCGGGACGTCTGGGTGCGGCACGGGCGGATCACCTTCGAGCCGGTGCCCGGCGCCGAGACGGTGAGCCGCGGCGGCTGGCTGCTGCCCGGGCTGGTCGACGCGCACTGCCACGTGGGCATCGCCCGGGGCGGCGGCCCGGCCGAGGGGCTGGCGCAGCTGCGCGAGCAGGCACTGGCCGAGCGGGCCGCCGGCGTGCTGGCCCTGCGCGACTGCGGGTCCCCGGTGGACACCCGCGAGCTCGACGAGCACCCCGACCTGCCCCGCATCGTCCGGGCCGGCCGGCACATCGCCCGGCACCGCCGCTACCTGCCCGGCCTGGCCGTGGAGGTCGAGCCGGACGAGCTGGTCGCCGGGGTGCGCGCCCAGGCCCGCGCCGGTGACGGCTGGGTGAAGCTGGTGGGGGACTGGATCGACCGGGAGGCCGGTGACCTGGGGCCGCTCTGGACCCGCGAGGTGCTCACCGACGCCGTCGCCGCGGCCCACGCCGAGGGTGCCCGGGTCACCGCGCACACCTTCGGCACCGACGCGCTGCCCGATCTCATCGACGCCGGCATCGACTGCATCGAGCACGGCACCGGCCTGACCGAGGACCTGGTGGCCCGGATGGCGGCCCGGGGCACCGCCGTCGTGCCGACGCTGGTCAACGTGGAGAACTTCCCCGGCTTCGCCTCCGCCGGGGAGAAGAGGTTCCCGGCGTACGCCTCCACGATGCGGCGGCTGTACGCCGGCTCCGGGGCGGTGGTGCGGGCGGCCTTCGAGGCCGGGGTCCCGGTGTTCGCCGGCACCGACGCCGGCGGCGGCATCGACCACGGGGTCGTGGCCGACGAGGTCCGGGCGCTGCACGCGGCCGGCCTGCCGGCGGAGGCCGCCGTCGCGGCGGCGTCCTGGGCGGCGCGCACCTGGCTGGGGCTGTCGGTGATCGAGGAGGGCGCACCGGCCGACCTGGTCGTCTACGCCGCCGACCCGCGCGCCGACCTGGACACCCTGCGGCGCCCGCAGCGCACCGTGCTCCGCGGCGCCGTCGTCGGCTGAGCGGTGCGTGCCGCGGACCGGTGACGCGGCGGCCCGGACCCGGCAGGATGACCGTCGCCACCGGCCCCACCCCTGACGACAGGAGACACCGACGTGCACAGCGAGCTCTTCGCCCCCGCGTTCGCCGAGAACCCGCAGCCCGGCATCCAGAAGCAGGGCGGGAAGATGGTCCGGGTCGGCCTGGCCGGCGAGGTCATGGCGCGGGCGGGCTCCATGGTCGCCTACCAGGGGCAGCTCGAGTTCGAGGCGCTCGGCTCCGGCGGGATCGGCCGCTTCCTCAAGCAGGCGCTGACCGGGGAGGGCGTGCCGCTGATGAAGGTCCGCGGCCACGGCGACCTGTTCCTGGCCGACGCCGCCCAGGACGTGCACCTGGTCGACCTCGACGGCAGCGACGGCCTGACCATCAACGGCGCCAACGTGCTCGCCTTCGAGCCCACCCTGTCCTACGACATCCGCCGCGTGCAGGGCGCCGGTGGGGCCGGGAACGCCGGGCTGTTCAACTGCGTCTTCACCGGCCGGGGCCGGATCGCGATCACCACCAAGGGCCAGCCGGTGGTGCTGAACGTCGACCAGCCCACCTACGCCGACCCGCAGGCCGCCGTCGCCTGGTCCAGCAGCCTGCAGACCGGCCTGCAGTCCAACGACTCCTTCGGCCTGGGCACGCTGCTCGGCCGCAGCACCGGCGAGCGGTTCACGCTCTCCTTCCACGGCCGGGGCTTCGTCGTCGTCCAGGCGTCGGAGGAGCCGCCGGTCAGTGCCGTGGGCGGCAGCGGGTCCGGTGAGCAGTCGGGTCAGAGCGGCCTCGGCGGGGCCCTGGGCAACCTCCTCGGCGGCCGCTGACCCGCGCGGCCAGCGGTGATCAGCTCAGCTGATCACCGTCCCGCCGGGCTCACCAGCGTTGACGAGCCCGGCCGGACGGTGCTGAGCTCGGACGTCCGTCGACGTCGGCCGGGAAACCCGCTGGCCCGCACGCGCACCGGTGGGTCGACAATGACCCCGTGCTGTTGCGGATGTCGACCCTGTTCCTGCGGACCCTGCGCGACGACCCGGCCGACGCCGAGGTCCCGAGCCACCGCCTGCTCGCCCGCGGTGGCTACATCCGCCGCGCCGCCCCCGGCGGGTTCACCTGGCTGCCGCTGGGCTGGCGGGTGTTCCGAAACGTGGAGCGCGTCGTCCGCGAGGAGATGGACGCGATGGGCGCGCAGGAGGTGCACTTCCCGGCGCTGCTGCCGCGGGAGCCCTACGAGGCGACCGGCCGCTGGACCGAGTACGGGCCGAACATCTTCCGGCTGCAGGACAGGCGCGGCAACGACTTCCTCCTCGCGCCCACGCACGAGGAGATGTTCACCCTGCTGGTCAAGGACCTGTACGGCTCCTACAAGGACCTGCCGCTGTCGATCTACCAGATCCAGACCAAGTACCGGGACGAGGCACGGCCCCGGGCGGGGCTGTTCCGCGGCCGTGAGTTCACCATGAAGGACAGCTACTCCTTCGACGTCGACGACGCCGGGCAGGAGCGCTCCTACCAGGCGCACCGGGACGCCTACGAGCGGATCTTCGCCCGCCTCGGGCTGGAGTACGTGATCGTGGCGGCCACGTCCGGGGCGATGGGCGGGTCGCGCAGCGAGGAGTTCCTCACCCCGCTGGCGATCGGGGAGGACACCTTCGTCCGCTCACCCGGCGGGTACGCCGCCAACGTGGAGGCCGTGACCACCGTCGTGCCCGAGTCGATCCCGTTCGAGGGGCTGGCCGAGGCACACGTCGAGGACACCCCCGACACCCCGACCATCGACACCCTGGTCACCGTGGCGAACGAGCGCTTCCCGGACGCCGGGTACACCGCCGCCTCGACCCTGAAGAACGTCGTGGTCACCTTGGTCCACCCCGACGGACGGCGCGAGCCCCTGGTGATCGGGCTGCCCGGCGACCGCGAGGTGGACGCCAAGCGGCTGGAGGCGCAGGTGTCCCCGGCCGAGATCGAGCCCTTCACCGACTTCGCCGCCCACCCCGACCTGGTCAAGGGCTACATCGGCCCGCAGGTGCTCGGCACCCAGGGCAAGGCAGGCATCCGCTACCTGGTCGACCCCCGCGTCGTGCCCGGCTCGCGGTGGATCACCGGCGCGAACGAGCCCGGCCGGCACGTCTTCGACCTCGTCGCCGGCCGTGACTTCACCTGGGACGGCGTCGTCGAGGCCGCCGAGGTGCGCGCCGGTGACCCCGCGCCCGACGGCTCCGGCCCGCTGGAGCTCGCCCGCGGCGTCGAGATGGCGCACGTGTTCGCCCTGGGGCGGAAGTACGCCGAGGCACTGGACCTCAAGGTGCTCGACGAGAACGGCAAGCTCGTCACCGTCACCATGGGCTCCTACGGTGTCGGCGTCTCCCGGGCGGTCGCCGCGATCGCCGAGTCCCACCACGACGAGCTGGGCCTGGTCTGGCCGCGGGAGATCGCGCCCGCCGACGTGCACGTCGTGGCCACCGGCAAGGACGCCGCGGTGTTCGAGGCGGCACGGTCACTGGCCGACGAGCTGGTCGCGGCCGGGCTCACGGTGCTCTACGACGACCGGCCGAAGGTGTCCCCGGGCGTGAAGTTCAAGGACGCCGAACTGCTCGGCATGCCGACGATCGTGACGGTCGGCCGCGGGCTGGCCGAGGGCACCATCGAGCTGCGCGACCGGGCGACCGGCGAGCGCGAGGAGGTCCCGGTCGCCGACGGTGCCGCCCGCGTGCTGGCCGCCGTCCGCGGCTGACCCGTCGCCGGTCAGCCGGCGACGAGCTCGACCTCGAAGCCGTCGGCGTCCTCCAGGTAGGCGGCCCGGTGCCCGGGTCCGCCGGCCCAGGGGTGCTGGTCGGGGTACAGCAGTCGCCATCCGTGGGACGGCGCCTCGGCCACCAGGCCGTCGAGCCGGCCGGCCGGCACGTGGAAGGCCACGTGGTTCAGTCCGGGCGTCCGCCGCTCGTGCCGGTCGCCGGCCAGGGCGGGGGACTGCTCCACCACCACGTACACCCCGCCCAGCCGCCACGAACGCCCGTGCTCCCATGACTGGTGGAGGCTGCAGCCCAGCGCCGTCAGCAGCCAGCCCCAGGACCGGGTCGCTCGGCCGAGGTCCGGCACCCACAGCTCCAGATGGTGCAGCAGTCCCGCGCTGGCGGTGAGCGGTCCGTCGTCGTCTGGCATGATGGTCAGTCGAACACGTCCGCGGGCGGCCCTCTCACCACCCCCGGCTCGTGTCCATCGCACCGCCCCGGCGTACCCCCACGCGTCCGTCCGGCGGGCACCCACACGTATCTCGAAAGGCACACCACACACCGTGGCCACCAAGATCAAGCTCATGCGCCTGGGCAAGATGCGCGCGCCGTACTACCGCATCGTCGTCGCCGACGCGCGCACCAAGCGCGACGGCCGGTCGATCGAGACCATCGGCAAGTACCACCCCAAGGAGGACCCCTCCTTCATCGAGGTCGACACCGAGCGCGCCCAGTACTGGCTCGGCGTCGGCGCCCAGCCCACCGAGGCAGTCGCCGCCATCTTCCGGGTGACCGGTGACTGGCAGAAGTTCAAGGGCGAGGCCGCGCCGCCGCCCATGCGGGTCGCCGCGCCCAAGGCCGACAAGAAGGCCATCTACGAGGAGGCCGCCCGCGCCGCCATGGGCGAGCCGGCCGCCGACGCGACCACCCCGAAGAAGAAGGCGGCCCCCAAGGCCGATGCGCCGGCCGAGGCGCCCGCCGCCGCCGAGGCACCGGCTGCCGAGGCGCCCGCCGCCGCGACGCCCGCCGAGTAAGACGTGCTCGAAGAAGCGCTCGAGCACCTGGTCAAGGGCATCGTCGACAACCCCGACGACGTGACCGTGGACCTGGTCACCGGTCGCCGCGGCAAGACGCTCGAGGTCCGGGTCCACCCCGACGACCTCGGCAAGGTGATCGGCCGCAGCGGCCGCACCGCCAAGGCGCTGCGCCAGGTCATGACCGGTGTCGGTGGACGCGGCCTGCGGGTCGACGTCGTCGACACCGACGGGCGCTGAGCACCGGCCCGTCCGGCACCGCTCCCCCGGACACCGTGGTGGTCGGCCGTATCGGCCGACCCCACGGGGTCCGCGGTCTGGTGACCGTCGACGTCCGCACCGACGACCCCGACCTCCGGTTCGCCCCGGGCTCGGTCCTGCTCACCGACCCGCCGCAGCGCGGGCCGCTGACCGTCACCGACAAGCGCTGGCACAGCGGCACGCTGCTGCTGGGCATCGAGGGCGTGCACGACCGGGAGACCGCCGAGGCCGTGCGCAACACCCAGCTGCTGGTCGAGGTCGCCGACCTCCCGCCGCTGGAGGACCCCGACGTCTTCTACGACCACCAGCTGGTCGGCCTGTCCGCCCGGCTCACCGACGGGACACCGGTCGGGGTGGTCACCGCCGTCCGGCACGACGCCAACGAGCTGCTCGTGGTCGCCCGCGAGGAGGGCGGCGAGCTGCTGGTGCCCTTCGTGTCTGCGATCGTGCCCACGGTCGACCTGGCCGGCGGGTTCGTGGTCCTCGACCCGCCCGAGGGCCTGCTGGAGCTGTGAGCTCGTGCGCATCGACGTCCTGACGATCTTCCCCGAGTACCTGGCCCCGCTGTCCCAGTCGCTGCTCGGCAAGGCGACCGCCCGGGGGCTGGTCAGCATCGGGGTGCACGACCTGCGGCAGTGGACCGACGACGTGCACCGCACCGTCGACGACTCCCCGTACGGCGGTGGCCCGGGCATGGTCATGCGGGCCGAGCCGTGGGGGCGTGCGCTGGAGTCGGTCCGCCTGCCCGGCGCCCGGCTCGTCGTCCCCACGCCGGCTGGGCGGCCGTTCACCCAGCAGGTCGCGGCCCGCTGGGCCACCGAGCCCGCCCTGGTGTTCGCGTGCGGCCGCTACGAGGGCATCGACCAGCGGGTCGCCGACTGGGCCGCCGAAGCCGGACCGGTCGAGGAGGTGTCCATCGGTGACTACGTGCTCGCCGGTGGCGAGTCCGCCGTCCTGGTCATGGTGGAGGCGGTGACCCGGCTGCTGCCCGGGGTGGTGGGCAACGCCGAGTCGGTCGAGTTCGACTCGCACGCCGACGGCCTGCTGGAGGGGCCGTCCTACACCCGTCCGGCTTCCTGGCGCGGGCACGACGTCCCCCCGGTCCTCCTCTCCGGGGACCACGCCGGCATCGCCCGGTGGCGGCGTGAGCAGTCGCTGCGCCGGACGGCGCAGCGGCGTCCGGACCTGGTGGCGCAGCTGGACTCCGCGAGCCTGACCGCGGCCGAGCAGCTGGTGCTCGACCGGTTCCTCGCCGACGACGACGCCGCCGACGCAGGGTCGCCCGGGTCGCCTGCCGGTCGGGAGCCGGGCGGCTCCCGGTGAGCAGCTGGGTCCGCCCGACCAGCCGGGTGGTGGTGCTCGACCCGGACGGCCGGGTGCTGCTGCTCGGCTCCCGCTACGACGACGCCGGTCACCTCGACGCCGAGGTGCAGCGCTGGTACACCCCGGGCGGGGGCGTCGAGGACGGTGAGACCCTGCGTGCCGCCGCCGCCCGCGAGCTCGCCGAGGAGGTGGGGCTGGCCGTGGACCCCGCTGCGCTGGAGGGGCCGGTCTGGCTGCGCCGGCACGTCGGTGAGCTCCTCGGCGTGACGATCGACTCCCGGGAGACCTACTTCGTCGCCCGGGACGTCGTGCACGAGGTGGACGTCGCCGGCCGCACCGCCGACGAGGCGGCGGCCGACGAGCCGCACCGGTGGTGGACGCCGGCCGAGATCGCCCGGGACGACGCCCGGTTCGTGCCCGCCGGGCTGGCCGAGCTGCTGCCCCGGGTGATCGCCGGGCCGTGGGCCGGGCCGCCGCAGGTCGTCGACTGCTGAGAGCCGGTGTGGTGGGTCCCGCATTCGGCAGGACGACGGTGGTGTGGCACAGTAGAGAGCTGCTGCAGGCCGTCGGCGCACGTCGACGGTGGCTCCCCACCCGGAGCGCAGCCCCCGGTACGGATCCACCCGGCCACCGCCTGCCCGTACCGCCCACGAGCCACTGCTAGGACTGAGGACTGCTGCGATGAACACCCTGGACGCCCTCGACGCCGAGTCGCTGCGCGACGACATCCCCGACTTCCGCCCCGGTGACACCGTCAAGGTGCACGTGCGCGTGATCGAGGGCAACCGCTCCCGCATCCAGGTCTTCCAGGGTGCCGTCATCCGGCGTCAGGGCGGCGGGATCCGCGAGACGTTCACCGTCCGCAAGGTCAGCTTCGGCGTCGGTGTGGAGCGCACCTTCCCGGTGCACACCCCGGTCGTGGAGAAGATCGAGATCGTGACCCGCGGTGACGTCCGCCGGGCGAAGCTGTACTACCTCCGCGACCTGCGCGGCAAGGCCGCCAAGATCAAGGAGAAGCGCGAGCCCGTCTCGCGCTGACACGACGGATCGGACGGGCCGGCTGCGACGCGCAGCCGGCCCGTCCGCGTCTCCGGGTCCTGACCCGGCCGGGCCGTACGCTGGGCGCCGATGAGCTCTGACCGGTCTGCCCGCCCCGGCGACCCGACCCCGGCTGCCGACGACCGCACACCCGACGCCTCCGGCGGCGGGCCCGAGCCCGAGGCGCAGTCCCCGGCCGACGCCGCGGGCGACGTGGCCGGCGAGCCGGACCGGGCGGTGGACGAGCCGCAGGCGTCCGCCCGCTCCCGCCGCCGCCGGCGCGCCGCGGCGGGGAACAGGTCCCTGCTCCGCGAGCTGCCCGTGCTGCTGGTGGTCGCCTTCGTCCTGGCGCTGCTGGTGAAGACCTTCCTGGTGCAGGCGTTCTTCATCCCGTCCGGCTCGATGGAGCGCACGCTGCACGGCTGCCCGGGCTGCACCGGTGACCGCGTGCTGGTGAACAAGGTGCCGTACTGGTTCGGCGAGCCGCAGCCCGGCGACATCGTCGTGTTCCGCGGCCCGGACACCTGGAGCCCGGAGATCTCCGTGGCCGCCCCGGACAACTGGCTGTCCTCCGCCCTGCTCACCGTCGGCCGCACGATCGGGGTGGCCCCGCCGAGCGAGGACGACTACGTGAAGCGCGTCATCGCCACCGGCGGTCAGACCGTCCAGTGCTGCAACAGCGAGGGCCGGGTGACCGTCGACGGGGAGCCGCTCGACGAGCCGTACATCTTCGAGCCCAAGCCGCTGGCGAGCCGCTCGTTCGGCCCGGTCACCGTGCCCGAGGGGCGGCTGTGGGTGATGGGTGACCACCGGTCGGCGTCCGCGGACTCCACCGCACACGTCACCGACCGCTACGCGGGCACGATCGCGGTGGACGACGTGATCGGCAAGGCGGCGCTCATCGTCTGGCCGCTCGACCGTTTCGGCGTCCTGGACTCCCCGGACATCCAGGGCGTGGAACAGGCGGCCGCCGCCGGGGCCGGGATGGCCACGGTGGCGCCCCACGCGCTGGGGCTGGCGGTGGCCGTGCCGGTGACCCGGTGGCGGCGCCGGGCTGGTGGTCGGCGTGCCAGGACCGGCCGGGGGCTGCGGCTGAGCGGGCCGTCCCGGCGGCCGCCGGGCACCGGGTGGCGGCGCAGCCGCCCGGCGCCGCGCACGCGACCGGGCCGCGAGACGCCCGGCTGACCGCCCACCGCCCCCCCTCGTCGGGGTGCGCCGGGAACGGTGACACCCGCGAGAGCCATTGACGGAATGGTCGCGGAAAAGTATTCGCGTTCATTCGTTCAAGTACTCTGTTCACCCGGTCGATGGAGTTGTTGAGAGTCAACAAGGCCGCGAACGGAGAAACGAACTGTGTCCGAAACAATGGCGAGTGCACCCCGCGGGGTCACCCGCGTGCTCCTGCTCGCTGACGCCCCGGTCCTTCGTCGTGGCTTGATCAGCATGATCAACGAGACCGCGGGCATGCAGTCGGTCGGCACCCCCGGCGAGCTGCGCCGGGCGCTGACTCTGGTCGAGTCGGCCCGCCCCGACGCCGTCGTCGTCGAGCTCGGCTCCGGCCGCCCCGCGACGCTGAACGCCTGCCGCGACATCCGCCGCCGCTTCCCCCGCGTGGCCATCATCGCCCTGGCCACCTCCGAGGACCCGGCCGTGGTCAACGAGGCGCTCGCCGCCGGTGTGAAGAGCTACCTGATGATCAACGCCTCCGCCACCCTGCTGGGCTGGGCCGTGCTGGCCGCCCGCGCCGGCCGCACCGTCGTCGACCCGCAGATCCGCCGCGTGGAGCCCTCCGCCGCTCCGGCGGTCAAGGAGCTCACCCCGGAGATCCCGCTGACCCGCCGCGAGTCCGACGTCCTGGACGAGCTGCTGCAGGGCCAGTCGAACCGGCAGATCGGCACCAACCTGTTCATCAGCGAGGACACCGTCAAGTCCCACGTCAAGGCCATCCTGCGCAAGCTGGGTGCCCGCGACCGGGCGCACGCCGTCTCGCTGGTGCTCTCGGCCCGCAACCCGGTCTGCACCTGCGGTCGGCAGAGCCTGACCCCCGCCGCCCTCTGACCCCCGCCGCTCGCTGACGCGGCGGCACCTGGACCCTCCTCCCGCTCTCGCGCGGGGGACGGGCTGTCTCCTCCTCAGCAGCCCGTCCCGCCCCCGGGGCAGGTGAGCCCGGCTCCGTGCCGGGCCACCACACTCCCGTCCACCTGCGGCGCCGGTGTCGATCCCGACGTCGCGGAGAGGGGCGGACCGCGAGCCGGTCGCCGCACCCGCGGCGGCCGGCTCGCACCCCGTGGTGGCCGTGCCGCCGACCGGCACCGCCCGGACGACGGCCGCCGGTGCGTCGTAGTCTCGGACGGCGATGGCCGCTCCACCCCGAACCGCCTCCGCTCCTGATGCCGACCGGCTCTGGACGATGGAGTCCGCGCTGCGCCGTCGCGGCTTCCGCGCCGTCGCCGGGGTCGACGAGGCCGGCCGCGGTGCCTGCGCCGGGCCCCTCGTGGCCGCTGCCTGCGTGCTGCCGGCCGGGCGGCGGGGCCGCGTGCCGGGGCTCGCGGACTCCAAGCTGCTCACCGCTGCCGCCCGGGAGCGGGTCTACACCGAGGTGGTCGACCGCGCCGTGGCCTGGTCGGTGGTGGTCATGCCGGTGCCCGACCTCGACGCGCGGGGCATGCACGTCACCAACATCGAGGCACTGCGCCGGGCGGTGCACACCCTGCCCACCTCGGTGGACTACGTGCTCAGCGACGGCTTCCCGGTCGACGGCCTGGTGCAGCCGGCGCTGGCCGTCTGGAAGGGCGACCGGGTGGCGGCCTGCGTCGCCGCGGCGTCGGTGCTGGCGAAGGTGACCCGGGACCGGATGATGCTGGACCTGCACGAGCGGCACCCCGGCTACGACTTCGACGTGCACAAGGGGTACGTGACCGAGCTGCACCGCACGGCCCTGGAGCGGTACGGACCCTGCCCGGAGCACCGCCGGCGCTACGTCAACGTGGCGCGCGCCCAGGCGGTGCACGCCGCACGGGAGCGCCGCCTGTCGGCGGCGAGCGCGATGCACGATGATGGGCCGGTGGACGCATCCGGGGCGCAGGCGCGCCTGCCGGCACCCGGCCCCGCGTCTGCCGGCCACCGAACGGCCGGCCATCACGTGCCGCACCTGATGACGGAGTCCCCGACGCCCGTGGAGCACCTGCGATGAGCACCGAGGACCTCGAGAAGTACGAGACCGAGATGGAGCTGCAGCTCTATCGCGAGTACAAGGACATCGTCCGCCAGTTCTCCTACGTCGTGGAGACCGAGCGGCGCTTCTACCTCGCCAACTCCGTCGACCTGCAGGTCCGGGACGCCGGGGGAGAGGTGTACTTCGAGCTCAAGCTCTCCGACGCGTGGGTGTGGGACATGTACCGCCCCGCCCGGTTCGTGAAGAACGTGCGCGTGGTGACGTTCAAGGACGTCAACGTGGAGGAGCTGGACAAGCCCGACCTCGAGCTGCCGGAGAGTCCACGGCTGCCGTGACCGGGCGCGTCCCATCCCGGGAGGCTGCACCCATCGGTGCCTGACCCGTCGGCGGCCGTCCACAGGCAGACTGCTCGTCCACAGGTGCCCCGGACCCCTGGCCGAGCGCCGGCCGGCCCCGGCACGGTCGTGCGGTGACGACATCCCGCCCTCCCGGCGTGCCCCCGGCCCGCTCCCAGCTCGGCGCCTTCGGCGAGCGCGTCGCGGTGCGCGTGCTCACCGACGCCGGCATGCACGTGGTCGACCGCAACTGGCGCTGCCGGGCCGGTGAGCTCGACCTGGTCGCCCGGGACGGTTCGGCCCTGGTGTTCTGCGAGGTGAAGACCCGCACGGCCACCGGCTACGGCCACCCGGTCGAGGCGGTCACCGCACTCAAGCGGCGCCGGCTCCGCGGGTTGGCCGCGGCCTGGCTCGCTGCGCACGACGAGCACGCGCCCGACCTGCGCTTCGACGTCGTCGGGGTGCTGGTGCCGCCGTCCGGGCTGCCCCGGGTGCGCCACCTGCGCGGGGCCTTCTGATGACGCTGGCCCGCACCTGGTCGGTCGGCATCGTCGGGGTCCGCGGCGCGATGGTCGAGGTGGAGGTCGACCTGGCCAGTGGCCTGCCCGGCGTCGTGCTGGTCGGGCTGCCCGACGCGGTGGTGCGCCAGTCTGTCGACCGGGTGAAGGCCGCGGTCGTGAACACCGGCTACGAGTTCCCCAACCGGCGGGTCACGATCGGCCTGTCCCCGGCGTCGATGCCCAAGCAGGGCAGCGGCTTCGACCTGGCCCTCGCGGTGGCGGTGCTCGCCGCCGCCGGCGTCGTCCCGGCGCCGGTGGTGCGCGACCTGGTGCTGCTCGGCGAGGTGGGCCTGGACGGGTCGCTGCGCACCGTGCGTGGCGTACTGCCCGCGGTCGTCGCCGCGTCGGCCGCCGGCCACCGGCAGGTCGTCGTCCCGGCGGGCAACGCCGACGAGGCCGCGCTGGTCGCGGGCGTGGCGGTGCTGGCCGCCACCTCGCTGGCCGACGTGGTCGCGCACCTGCGGGGCCGGGCACCACTGCCGGCGCACGTGCGCAGCCCCGACGCCGCCGCCGAGCCCGGGCCCGACCTGGCCGACGTGCTGGGCCAGGCCACCGGCCGCCGGGCGGTCGAGATCGCCGCCGCCGGGGGGCACCACGTGTTCTTCACCGGGCCACCGGGTGCCGGCAAGACCATGCTCGCCGAGCGGCTGCCGGGCCTGCTGCCGGCGCTGGACGAGGTCGAGGCCCTGGAGGTCACCGCGGTCGCCTCGATCGCCGGCACGCTGCCGCCGGGGGCGCCGCTGGTCACCCGGCCGCCGTTCGAGGCGCCGCACCACTCGGCCACCATGACCGCCCTCGTCGGCGGCGGCTCCGGGCAGATCCGCCCGGGTGCCCTCAGCCGCGCCCACCGCGGCGTCCTCTTCCTGGACGAGGCGCCGGAGTTCCCCCGGTCGGTGCTCGACACGCTCCGCCAGCCGCTGGAGCGCGGGGAGGTCACCATCCACCGGGCCAACGGCCAGGCCACGTTCCCGTGCCGGTCCCAGCTGGTGCTGGCGGCGAACCCGTGCCCGTGCGCCACTGCGGCCGGGGACACCGCCTGCACCTGCAGCCCGCTGGAGCGCCGGCGCTACCAGTCGCGGGTCTCCGGGCCGCTGCTGGACCGGATCGACCTGCGGGTCGACCTGCCGGCCGTCACGCGGGCGGCCTGGCTGGAGGTGGACCGGCCGCCCCAGGAGTCCACCGCGGTCGTGGCACGGCGGGTGCGGGCCGCCCGTGCCGCCGCGGCGGTGAGGCTGCACGGCTCCGGGGTGACGCTGAACGGCCACGTGCCCGGCCAGCTGCTCCGGGAGCGCTGGCCGGTGCCGCGCCGCGCGCTCGCGCTGGCCGAGCGGGCGCTGGAACGGGGGGCGCTGTCGGTACGCGGCTTCGACCGGGTGCTGCGGGTGGCCTGGACGGTCGCCGACCTGCACGGTGCCACGGTGCCCGATGCGGACCACGTGGCCGAGGCGCTGGGCATGCGGCTGCAGCGGGTGGCGGCGTGAGCGACGAGCTGGTCGAGGACCTGCGGCGGCACGCCGGCGACGCGCCGACCGAGCCGGGACCGTCGGGGGAGGTGCGGGCCGGTGCAGCGGTCCGGCGTGCCCGGGCGTGGCTGTCCCGGCTGGTGGAGCCCTGCACGCTGGACGTGTGGCGCTACGTGGCCGACGTCGGGCCGGTGGACGCCGTGTGCGCGCTGCGGGAGGGCCGGGCGCCCACCCGGGTCACGGCGCTGGCCGGGGCCCGCGTCGCGGACGACCAGAGCCTGGCCGACCTGCGGCGGGCCGAGCGGTGCGGGGCCCGGCTGGTCGTCCCGGAGGACGACGAGTGGCCGGCGCTGTCCCTGCACTGCCTCGAGCTGGCCGTGCTGCGCGAGCCGGTCGCCCCGCTGCCGCAGCGGGACCGCACGCTCCAGCTCGTCCCGCCCCTGGCGCTCTGGGTGCGCGGCAGGCCCCGGCTGGACCACCTCGTGCAGCGCTCGGTGGCCCTGGTCGGGTCGCGCGCCTCCACCGGCTACGGCGAGCACGTCGCCACCGACCTGGGGTACGGGCTGGGGGAGCGGGGCTGGACCACGGTGTCCGGGGGCGCCTTCGGCATCGACGCGGCGTCGCACCGGGGTGCCCTGGCCGCCGGCGTGCCCACTGTCGTCGTGCTCGCCTGCGGGGTGGACCGCGTCTACCCGGTCGCACACTCCGCGCTGTTCGCCCGCGTGCTGCAGGACGGGCTGCTGGTCAGCGAGTGGCCGCCGGGCTGCGCGCCGCTGCGGCACCGATTCCTGGTGCGCAACCGGCTGATCGCCGGGCTCACCCAGGGCACCGTGGTGATCGAGGCGGCGGCCCGGTCCGGGGCGCAGGCCACCGCCAACCGCGCCGCGGACCTGGGCCGGCAGGTGATGGCCGTGCCGGGCCCGGTCACCTCGGCCATGTCGGTGGGGTGCCACGAGCTGCTCCGGGACGCCACCAAGCGGGTCGCCCTGGTCGCCACCGCAGCGCAGGTGGTCGAGACGGTCGGTGCGATCGGCTCGGACCTCGCGGCCCCGCCGGAACGTCCGCAGACCCCGCGTGACGACCTGTCCGACATCGCCCGCCGCGTGCTGGACGCCTGCCCGGTCCGCACCGGGGTACCGCCCGAGCGGCTGGCCGCCGTCGCCGGCTGCGACGTGCTCGACGTGCTGCGGGTGCTGCCGGCCCTGGAGCTCGCCGAGCTGGTTGAGTGGACCGGCTCGGGCTGGCGGGTGACGCACGCGGCCACCGGCGGCGCGGCGCGTTGACCGTCCTCGGGTCGGCGACGCAGGCTGGCCGGCATGGGCCCGTCCACGGCAGACCAGCGTGCGGCGCTGCCCCCGGCGCTGACCGAGGTGCTCGACGGCTACGAGGAGCACCTGCGGCTGCAGCGCAACCTCTCCGCGCACACCGTCCGGGCCTACGTGGGCGACGTGGTCTCGCTGCTGGACCACCTCGTCCGGCGCTCCGGCTCGGTTCCGGCCGACCTCGACCTGTCCGTGCTGCGCAGCTGGCTGGCCCAGGGCCGCACCCGCGGGGGCAGCCGCTCCACCACCGCGCGCCGGGCCGCATCGGCCCGGTCGTTCACCGCCCACCTGCACCGGGCCGGTCACCTGCCGCACGACGTCGGCCAGCGGCTGGTCAGCCCCAAGGCGCACCGCCCGCTGCCCGACGTGCTGGGCGCCGACCAGGCGCGCACGGTGGTCGAGTCGGCCGTGGCCCGGGCCGCGGAGTCCACCGGCGACCCGGACGGCGACCCGCTGACCGCCGCTGTCGCGCTGCGCGACGCACTCGTGCTCGAGCTGCTGTACGCCACCGGGATCCGGGTGGGTGAGCTGGTCGGGCTGGACGTCGACGACGTCGACCCCGCCCGGCGGCTGGTCCGTGTGCTCGGCAAGGGCCGCAAGGAACGCAGCGTGCCCTACGGCCGCCCGGCGCAGACCGCGCTCGACGCCTGGCTGGGCACCGGGCGACCCCGGCTGGCGCACCCGGACAGCGGCCCGGCGCTGCTGCTGGGCCGGCGCGGCGGCCGGCTGGACCCGCGCGAGGCGCGGCGCGTCGTGCACGCCGCGCTCGGCGCGACGCCCGGTGCCCCGGACATCGGCCCGCACGGGCTGCGGCACAGCGCCGCCACGCACGTGCTGGAGGGCGGCGCCGACCTCCGGTCGGTCCAGGAGCTGCTGGGTCACGCTAGCCTCGCCACCACGCAGATCTACACGCACGTCACGGTCGAGCGGCTGCGCGCGGAGCACGCCCGCGCCCACCCCCGTGCCTGAGACGAGTGCGAGATGACGGGGGACATCGTGGCCAGCACCATGCGAGTCGTGTCGGAGGGCAACCGTGGCTGACGCGACGGTCACCCGGATCGGTGCGGCGGGGGACGCGGACGCCGCGATCGCCGACCTCTGGGCCCGCTACGTGGCCGACCGGGGCACCGCCCTGCGCGACCGGCTGATCCTGCACTACGCACCGCTGGTCAAGTACGTCGCCGGCCGCGTGGGCAGCGGTCTTCCGGCCCACGTCGAGCAGGCCGACCTCATCTCCTACGGCACCTTCGGGCTGATCGACGCGATCACCCGGTACGAGCCCTCGCGCGAGGTGAAGTTCGAGAGCTACGCGATGACCCGCATCCGCGGCGCGATCATCGACGAGCTGCGCTCCACCGACTGGATCCCGCGCTCGGTGCGGGTGCGGGCCCGTGAGTTCGAGCGCACGGTCGCCTCGCTGGAGGCCAAGCTGCAGCGCAGCCCCACCGATTCCGAGGTCGCCGCGGAGATGGGCATGGAGGTCGAGGAGATCCGCAAGTTCCTCGGCCAGCTCTCCCTGGTCAACGTGGTCGCCCTCGACGAGCTGCTCAACGACGAGGACGGCTCGGCACCCCGGCTGGTCGACACGCTCAAGGACTCCGCAGCCCTCGACCCGCAGGCCATGGTGGAGCACGGCGAGGCCCGCCAGCTGCTGGCCCGGGCCGTCGAGCAGCTGCCCGAGCGGGAGAAGGTCGTCGTCAGCCTCTACTACTTCGAGGGCCTGACCCTGGCCGAGATCGGCCGCGTCCTCGGCGTGACCGAGAGCCGCATCTGCCAGCTGCACACCAAGGCCGTGCTGCACCTGCGCACCAAGCTCGCCGACATCGCCTGAGCGTGCGCCCGGCCATCGTCCTCGGCACCACCGAGGAGTGCTGCACGGTCGTCGTCGACGGGCAGCAGGTCGAGGTCCGCTACTCGCTGCCCTTCCCGTCGCCCCGGGTCGAGCGGGTGTCCCCGGGGCATCTCGTGGCCCTGGCCGTGGCACCCGATGGCGCCGAGGTCGTCGTCTGGCGCTGGTACGACGCCGTCGTGCTGGGGGAGGGCGAGGGGGTGGTCCGGCTCTGGGAGCCAGCACACGGGGTCGTCGTCGCCCGGCTCCGTGATCCACGGCAGGCACCCCGGCCCGGCAGCCGCGTCTACCTCTCGGCGGGCCTGCCCGGTGCCGAGTGGTGGGCTGCCGGCCCCGCAGTCGACCGCGCGGAGCAGGCCGTCGTCGAGCTCGACGTCGTTCGGCGCTTCCTCCTCGACCACGGTCTGTGGGAGCGCCTCGTCTGAGCCGGTCCCCGATCCGCTCGAGCCACGGCGGACGATCAGGCGGCGTCCGGATCGCGGGCGGTCCGGGTGCTCAGGTGCCGACGAGCACGAACGGCGCACGCGGTCAGTCCCGGTCCAGCAGCAGGACCACCAGCAACGCCGCCTGCGCGGCCAGCAGCAGCACCAGCGGGGGGACGAACCCCTGGGTGAGCACCCACACGTTCCCCGCCAGCAGGAGCAGGGTGATGGCGGCGAGCCCCATCCGGGCGCCCCGCCGGTTCCGGGCGGCCTGCCGGACGAGGACCAGGAGGCCCGCCAGGACGGCCCAGGCGGTGATCGCGGCCAGCGTGCCCTCCCGGTAGCTGACGGCCAGAGTCGTGAGGAACAGCGCCAGCCAGGCGAGGACGAACGCCTGGACCGCGCCGAGCAGTCGGATGCGGGTGTCGGTGCGCGAGCGGTCCGGCGCGGAGGTCAGGTCCACGGCAGCAACCGCACCTGCGTCGGGGCGAGCAGGGTGAGCGGGTCGAGGTAGGTCTCCCCGCGGCGCAGGCCCCAGTGCAGGCAGGCCGCCGCCGGGCAGCCGGCGTGGCCGGCGAGCAGCACCCCGACCGGCGTGCCGGCGTCCACCGCCGTCCCGGCGCCGACGGACGGCTGCACCGGCTCGTAGGTGGTCCGCAGCCCGCCGGGGTGGTCGATGCTCAGCAGCGGGCGCCCGGCGATGGTGCCGGCGAAGACCACCACGCCCGCACCGGCCGCGGTGACCACCGTGCCCGGCTCGCCGACCAGGTCCACCCCGCGGTGGCCGGCCGCATAGGGGCCGTCCGGCAGGCCGAACGGCCGGCTGACGGCCGCTGGTCCGGGCAGCGGCCAGGCCCAGCCCGGGGTCGGGGCGGGGGCAGCGGCCGCCGACGCCTCGGGCGCCGGTGCGGCGACCGCGGCCGGCAGGGGCAGCGCGAACGCCAGCAGGGTGAGGGCGGTGACCGATCGTCGTCGGTGGGCAGGTCTGGGCACCGGGTCAGCCTGCGGCGCCGGCCGCCCGCGTGGCGGCGTCCGCAGCCGGCTGTGGACAGCCGGGCCCCTGTGGACGAGCGCGGTCGGGCCGGTGTCGCGGCCGGGGTATGCTGCTGGACGCGGTCCGTCTCGCGACGGCCCGACTTCGCGCGTCCCCCAACCCCGCCGTCCACCGGTGGGGCGGTCGCCACCTCGGTCCCGGCAGCTCCACCGCCGGGGGTGTGGCCCGCACGGGACGCCAGGGCGGAGCACCACCCGGTGCCCGCGTGAACCGAGAACAGCACGGCCCGGCCCCGGTCGGTGCTGCGCGTGGACAGAGAGGCTGCACATGGCAGTCGTCAGCATGAAGAACCTGCTCGACAGCGGGGTGCACTTCGGGCACCAGACGCGTCGGTGGAACCCGAAGATGAAGCGCTTCATCTTCACCGAGCGCAACGGCATCTACATCATCGACATCCAGCAGACGCTGGGGTACATCGACCAGGCCTACGAGTTCGTCAAGCAGACCGTGGCCCACGGCGGTTCGATCATGTTCATCGGGACCAAGCGCCAGGCGCAGGAGGTCATCGCCGAGCAGGCCACCCGCGTCGGCATGCCCTACGTGAACCAGCGCTGGCTCGGTGGGATGCTCACCAACTTCCAGACCGTGCACAAGCGCCTGATGCGCCTCAAGGAGCTCGAGGACCTGGAGCAGACGGGCGCGCTCGTCAGCCTCTCCAAGAAGGAGCAGCTGGTCCTCTCCCGCGAGAAGGCCAAGCTCGAGCGCTCCCTCGGCGGCATCCGCGACATGCAGAAGGTGCCCAGCGCCGTCTGGATCGTGGACACCAAGAAGGAGCACATCGCCGTCGGTGAGGCCCGGAAGCTGGGCATCCCCGTCGTCGCGATCCTCGACACCAACTGCGACCCCGACGAGGTCGACTACAAGATCCCGGGCAACGACGACGCCATCCGCAGCGCCGCCCTGCTCACCCGCGTGATCGCCGACGCCGTCGCCGAGGGCCTCATGGCCCGCGCCGCGGCGCAGGCCAACGCCGGTCGCGGCGAGGACAGCGCGGCCCCGGTCGCCGACGCCGAGCCGCTGGCCGACTGGGAGCGCGAGCTGCTCACCGGCCAGCAGGGTGGCGACGCCGCTGCCGCCGCCGACAGCTCCGTGCCGGCCGACACCGCCACCCCGGCGCCGGCCCCGGCCATCGACACCCCGGCCGCCCCCGCGGCGACCGAGGTGCTGGCCCCCGCCGGCGAGGCGACCCCGGCCGCGGGCGGCACCGCCCAGTAGCAGCACCCCCTGCTGCCGCTCGTGCACGCCCGGGCGGTGGCGGGGAATGACGCGGGCGCCGCCCCTCACGACGAGGGGCGGCGCACTGCGCGTCCACGACGCACGGGCCCCGCGCCCGCCCAGTACCACGCCGCTCCGGCTCTCCTCCGGGGCGCTGCCCAGTAGATGAGAGGACGACATGCCCGACTTCACCGCTGCGGACGTCAAGCGTCTGCGCGACGCCACCGGCGCCGGCATGATGGACTGCAAGAAGGCCCTCACCGAGGCCGACGGCGACTACGACAAGGCCATCGAGTTCCTGCGGATCAAGGGCGCCAAGGACGTCGGCAAGCGCCTGGAGCGCTCGACGACCAACGGCCTCGTGGTCAGCCGGGAGAACGTGCTGCTCGAGCTCGACTGCGAGACCGACTTCGTCGCCAAGAACAAGGACTTCTCCGCCCTCGCCGAGCGACTGCTCGACGTGGTGCTGACCGCGAAGCCCGCGGACGTGCCGGCGCTGCTGGCCACCGACGTCGACGGCCAGACCGTCGCCGAGCTGATGGAGAGCGAGTCCGCCCGGATCGGCGAGAAGCTCGTGCTGAGCCGCTTCGCGGTCTTCGAGGGCCAGACGGCCACGTACCTGCACAAGCGGGCCACCGACCTGCCCCCGGCCATCGGTGTCGCGGTGCAGTACTCGGCCGGCACTGCCGACGCCGCGCGCTCGCTGGCGATGCACATCGCCGCCGCCCGCCCGCGCTACCTGACCCGCGAGGAGGTCCCGGCCGAGACGGTCGAGACCGAGCGCCGGGTCGCCGAGCAGACCGCCAAGGAGGAGGGCAAGCCCGAGCAGGCGATCACCAAGATCGTCGAAGGTCGGGTCAACGCCTACTACAAGGACTTCGTCCTGCTCGAGCAGCCCTCGATCGTCGAGCCCAAGCGCACGGTGAAGCAGGTCATCGCCGACGCCGGCCTGACCGTCGACCGCTTCGTGCGCTTCGAGGTCGGCCAGCTCTGAGAGGACCCCGCTGCCCTCGTCACGTGCTCCGCATGCGTCGGGACCCTGGCAGCGGGGCAGTACCGGCTCCGCACCCCGATGAGGGGGGCGGAGCCGGTCGTCTGTCCGCGGCCGGCCGAGGTCCGGGGACCATGCGGCAGGATCGAGCGAACGCCACCGAGGACAGGATGACCAGATGACGATGACCGAGAAGCCCCCGCTGTCGGCGCCGACCGCGTTCCGCCCCGCGGACAGCGACGGCTACCACCGGGTGCTGCTGAAGCTCTCCGGGGAGGCCTTCGGCGGCGGCAAGGTCGGCGTCGACCCGCTGGTCATCCGCAACCTGGCCGAGCAGCTCGCCGAGGTCGTGGCCAACGGCACCCAGGTCGCCGTCGTCGTCGGTGGTGGCAACTTCTTCCGCGGGGCCGAGCTCTCCCAGGCCGGCATGGACCGCGGCCACGCCGACTACATGGGCATGCTCGGCACGGTGATGAACTGCCTGGCCCTGCAGGACTTCTGCGAGAAGGCCGGGCTGCAGACCCGCGTGCAGACCGCCATCACGATGGGCCAGGTCGCCGAGCCCTACATCCCGCGCAAGGCCATGCGGCACCTGGAGAAGGGCCGGCTGGTCATCTTCGGCGCCGGCGCCGGGATGCCGTACTTCTCCACCGACACCGTCGCCGCCCAGCGCGCCCTGGAGATCGAGTGCCAGGTGCTGCTGATGGGCAAGAACGGCGTGGACGGCGTGTACGACGCCGACCCGCGCACCACCCCCACCGCGACCATGTACCGCGACCTGGACTACGCCACGGTGCTCGCCAAGCAGCTGAAGGTCGCCGACGCGACGGCGATCAGCCTGTGCATGGACAACGAGATGCCCATCGTCGTCTTCGACCTGCTCAGCGACGGCAACATCGCCCGGGCGGTCGCAGGTGAGAGGATCGGCACCCTGATCAGCCCGCAGGCCTGACCCCTCCGCCGGAGGTCGGCACCGAGGACCGTCGCTCGCCGGGCGCGGTCCGCCGGAGTACCGCACGATCGCAACACGAGACCACGGCCCGCATCGACGGCAGCGGGCAGGCCCCGGCCACCCGCGCCGCAGGAGGAGAGACACACGTGATCGACGACACCCTGCTCGACGCCGAGGAGCGGATGGACAAGGCACTGTCCGTCGCCCGCGAGGACCTCGGCTCGGTCCGCACCGGCCGCGCGGCGCCGTCGATGTTCAACAAGATCCTCGTCGACTACTACGGCGCGCTCACCCCGGTGCCGCAGATGGCCTCGATCAGCATCCCCGAGGCCCGCATGGCCGTCATCAAGCCCTACGACATGACGCAGCTGCAGGCCATCGAGCGCGCCATCCGGGACAGCGACCTCGGCGTCAACCCCGGCAACGACGGCCAGATCATCCGGGTCACGTTCCCCCAGCTGACCCAGGACCGCCGGCGTGACCTGGCCAAGGTCGCCCGCGGCAAGGGCGAGGACGCCAAGGTCGCGATCCGCAACGTGCGCCGGCGAGCCAAGGAGGAACTCGACCGCATCAACAAGGAGGGCGAGGCCGGTGAGGACGAGGTCCGCCGCGCGGAGAAGGACCTCGACGACCTGACCGCCACGCACACCGCCGCCATCGACGAAGCCGTCAAGAACAAGGAAGCCGAGCTGCTCGAGGTCTGACCTCCGCGACCACGCCATGGCATCCCACCCCCGCGGCCACGAGCCCGACGACGAGGTACCCGGTCCCGGCGGACCGGGTACCGGTGCTGGGCGGGGCCGGCTGGCCGGACTGACCCACCCGCCGCTGCCCCGCGCGGCGCGGGCACCGGACGCCCACCCCGGCGCGACCCCGGACGGCACGGCCCGGATGCGCAGGGTCGAGCCCGAGGCACCCGAGGGCACCGCTCGGCTGGCGCTGCCGGACCTGCTGGACGCCGGCCGCGCGCCCGCATCCGACCCGGAGCGGGTCGAGCTCGACCGCACGGTCCGCTCCGAGGCCGTGGAGACGCACGACTGGGACGACCCGGACGACGACCGGTACGACGCCGACGACCGGTACGACGCCGACGACGAGCGCGACGACGCGGCGGACGACGTCCCGCTGACCGCCCTCCCGGACGCCCCCGGTGCGGCTGTCAGCGGCGCCACGCTGGAGCCGAACCCCACCGGCGCGCCACCGGCCCGCACGGGCAGGGCCGGCCGGGACATGGTCGCGGCGATCGGTGTCGGGCTGTCGCTCGGGGCGGTCATCCTGGCCAGCCTGTTCCTGCACAAGCCGGCGTTCCTGCTCGTCGTGCTGGTCGCGGTGGTGGTCAGCGTGGTGGAGCTGACCCGCGCGCTGCGCAAGGGCCAGTACGACCCGCCGCTGACCCCGCTGCTCGTCGGGTCGCTGGCGATGCTCGCGCTGGCGTGGGAACGCGGACCCACCGGGCTGGCGGTCGGCTTCTTCCTCACCGTGTTCGCGGTGCTGCTGTGGCGGCTCGGCGACGGGCCGGTCGGCTACCTGCGGGACGCCTCCACCGGCGTGTTCGTGGCGCTCTACGTGCCGCTGCTCGCCGGCTTTGCCGTGCTGCTGACCCTCCCGGACGACGGGGTGGCCCGGGTGATCGCGTTCATCGCCACCGTGGTGGCCAGCGACGTCGGCGGGTTCCAGGCCGGCGTGCTGTTCGGCAAGCACCCGATGGCGGAGTCGGTCAGCCCGAAGAAGACCTGGGAGGGCATGGCCGGCTCCGTCGTCGCCTGCTCGATCGCCGGCGCCCTGTTCGTCACGCTCATGCTCGACGGCACCTGGTGGGGTGGCGTGCTCTACGGGGTGGCCATCGCCGTCACGGCCACCCTCGGGGACCTGGGGGAGTCCCTGCTCAAGCGGGACCTGGCGATCAAGGACATGGGGCACCTGCTGCCCGGCCACGGCGGCCTGATGGACCGGATGGACTCGCTGCTGCCCTCCGCGGCCGTCGCCTACCTGATCCTCTCGGTGGTCGCCCCGACCTGAGGAGGGCGTCCCACGTACGGGCTCGCGGAGGTCCGGGGTGCGGGACGCGCGGGATCAGCAGGGCGCACCACGGTCCAGGACCGGCCCACCTCGGTGAAGCCGCGGCGGGCGTACCAGTGCCGGGGCCAGTCGTCGGCCGTGGCCTCCAGCACCACCAGGTCGCACCCGGCCCCCTCGGCGAGCGCCAGCAGCCGGTCCAGCACGGCCCCGGCGTGCCCGCGGCCCCGGTACCCGGGGTCGGTGAGCACCGCCTCCACCGAGGCGGTCGCACCGTCCACCCGGAGCTGGCCGGAGGCGACCACGCGGCCGGCCTCGCGCACCACCACGTCGTGCACCGCGACCACCCGGTCGTTGCCCTGCTCCCGCCCCACCAGGTCGGCCACCACGTCGTCCAGGTCGGCCCGACCGGCGAGCTCGTGGCGCCAGGACGCGCGCCACAAGTCGTGCACCGCGTGCTGGGGCACCACCTCGGTGCGGTGGTCGTCGGTGACCGGCACCGGCCCGGTCCGCGCCATCACCAGCGTCTCGTCGACCGCCCAGCCCCGCCGACCCAGCGCGGCCGCGACCGGCCCGGCCCCCGGCCATCGCAGCGTCGCCACGGCCGCCGGCCAGGCCCGCTCGGTGGCGACCTGGGTCACCACCGCCTCGACCGTGTCGGCGTCGACGGGGTCGATCAGCAGCACCCGGTTGTCCTCGTGCGAGTGCGCGTACCGCGGGTCGCTGACCGCGACCCCGCCCGGGACGTCGTCCACCCGGGGGGACCGGCGCACCGGCAGGGACAGCTGCAGGGCCAGCGCCCGGCCCAGGGCGTCGTCCGGTCGCGGTAACGCCGGAGTCCGGGGCGGCAGCCACGGCACCACGGCCACCACCGCGGTCACCGGCAGCGGGCCGTACAGGTGCGGGAAGCGCATGCTCGCCGGGTCGCCGGGCACCCCCGGCTCGTCCCGCACCGGGTCGGTCAGCCGGGCCGGGTCCACGACGAGCAGCACCAGGTCACGGCGTCCCGGGTACAGCCGGGCCGCCGGCAGGTGCACCTGGTCGGGCCGGGACAGGTGCACGAAGCCCACCTCGGCCAGCGACGGCGGGCGCACGGCGCCGGCGTCCAGCGCGGCCCGCCAGGCCGCGGGCTCGACCAGGTGCAGCAGCACGCTCACGACGGCTCCCCGGCGTGCTGGCGCACCCAGGCGTGCATGGCGATGCCGGCGGCGACACCGGCGTTGACCGACCGGGTGGAGCCGAACTGGGCGATGGACAGCACCTCGTCCGCGGCCGCCGTGGCCCGTTCGCTGAGCCCGCTGCCCTCCTGGCCGAACAGCAGCACGCAGGCGCGGGGCAGGACCGCGGTCTCCAGCGGCGTCGCGCCGGGCAGGTTGTCCACGGCCAGCACCGGCAGCCCGCCCGCGCGCGCCCACGCGTGCAGCGCGGCGACGTCCGGGTGGTGGCGCACGTGCTGGTAGCGGTCGGTGACCATCGCGCCGCGGCGGTTCCAGCGGCGGTTGCCCACCACGTGCACCTCGGCGGCGAGGAAGGCGTTGGCGGTGCGCACCACGGTGCCGATGTTCAGGTCGTGCCGCCAGTTCTCGATGGCCACGTGGAAGGGGTGCCGGCGGGTGTCCAGGTCGGCCACGATCGCCGACACCGACCAGTAGCGGTAGCGGTCGACCACGTTGCGCCGGTCACCGTGGGCCAGCAGCTCGGGGTCGTAGCGCGGGTCGTCGGGCCACGGACCCGGCCAGGGGCCCACCCCGACGGAGTCGAGCACCGGCTGGGGAGGAGGGAGCTCACTGCTGGACCCGGCCACGCGGGCCCACGGTAGTGGGACCATGGAGGGCGCCATGACTGCCCTGCCTCTCGTCTTCGACCCACCCAAGCGCGGCAAGCCGCCGCGCCACCTCGCCGACCTCACCCGTGCGGAGGCCCGCGCGGCGGTCACCGAGCTGGGTCAGCCGGCCTTCCGCGCCGACCAGCTCGCGCGTCACTTCTACGCCGGCACCACCGACCCCGCGGCCATGACCGACCTGCCCGCGGCGGTGCGCGCCGAGCTCGCCGGGGCGCTGCTGCCCGGCCTGCTGACCGTGGTCCGCCACCAGAGCGCCGACGGCGGCCGCACCCGCAAGACGCTGTGGCGGCTGCACGACGGCGCACTGGTGGAGAGCGTGCTGATGCGCTACCCGGACCGGGCCACGGTCTGCATCTCCAGCCAGGCCGGCTGCGGCATGGCCTGCCCGTTCTGCGCGACCGGGCAGGGTGGGCTGACCCGCAACCTGTCCGCGGCCGAGATCATCGGCCAGGCGGTGGCCGCCGCAGCGGCGATGGCGGCCGGCGAGATCCCGGGCGGCCCGGGCCGGCTGTCCAACGTGGTCTTCATGGGCATGGGCGAGCCGCTGGCCAACTACGCGCGGGTGCGCACGACCCTCGACGCGCTGCTCGCCCCGGCCCCGTACGGCCTGGGCCTGGCCCAGCGGTCGGTCACCGTCTCGACCGTCGGGCTGGTGCCGGCCATCCGCAAGCTCACCGAGGAGGGGCTCGCCGTCACCCTCGCGGTCAGCCTGCACGCACCGGACGACGAGCTGCGCGACACCCTCGTGCCGGTGAACACCCGGTGGAACGTGACCGAGGTGCTGGAGGCCGCCGACGGCTACGCGCAGCGCACCGGGCGCCGGTACTCGATCGAGTACGCGCTCATCCGGGACGTCAACGACCAGCCGTTCCGGGCCGACCTGCTCGGCCGGCTGCTCGCGCGCCGGCTGGCCCACGTCAACCTCATCCCGCTGAACCCGACCCCGGGCAGCCGCTGGGACGCCAGCCCCCTGCCGGCGCAGCGGGAGTTCGTGGCCCGGCTGCGGGCCGCCGGGGTGGCCACCACGGTGCGCGACACCCGCGGCCAGGACATCGACGGCGCCTGCGGCCAGCTGGCCGCGGCCGACCTGGCCGAGGCCGCCGACGGGTTGCCCAGCATCGCGCTGCCGATGCCGGAGCAGTCCGAGGAGACGGTCGGGCTGGGCTCGCAGGACGACGCGTGAGCGCCCCGCTGACCGAGGAGCGTCCGGAGGCGCACGACCACAGCCACGCCGACGTCTCCGGTGGCTGGCTGCGGGCGGCCACCTTCGGCGCGATGGACGGGTTGGTCACCAACACCGCACTGGTGGCCGGCGTCGGCGGCGGGGGCGGCAGCGCCCGGGCCGTCGTCCTGGCCGGGGTGGCCGGGCTGGTCGCCGGGGCGATCTCGATGGCGTTGGGGGAGTACACCTCGGTGCGCACCCAGAACGAGCAGCTGGACCTGGAGGTGGCCAAGGAGCGGCGCGAGCTGCAGGCCGACCCGGCGGGCGAGCTGGCCGAGCTGACCGACCTGTGGGTGGCCCGCGGCCTGGACCGGAGCCTGGCCGAGCAGGTCGCCGAGGCGCTGTCCCGCGACCCGGAGAAGGCGCTGCGGGTGCACGCGCTGGCCGAGCTGGGGCTGGACCCGGACGACAAGCCCTCGCCGGTGACGGCGGCGGTGTCCTCGTTCCTGTGCTTCGCCGTGGGGGCGCTGCTGCCGCTGCTGCCCTACCTGCTGGGCGGTGAGCTGCTGTGGCCCGCACTGGTCTGCGGCGGGCTCGGCCTGGTGGCGGCGGGCGCGCTGTCCAGCCGCTTCACCCCGCGAGCCTGGTGGTACGCCGGGGCCAGGCAGTTGCTGTTCGGCGCCGTGGCGGCGGCCGCCACCTACGGCATCGGCTCGCTCATCGGCGTCAGCGTCTGACCCGGGCCCCCGCCGTCCCCGGCGGGGCGCCCGTCAGCCGCGCCAGGCGTTGCGGCGTCGGACGATGTCCCACACCAGGATGACGACGAGCACGAGGGCGATGCCGCCCAGCCAGAGGTCCTCGACACGACCCTCGTGGTTGCCGACGAAGTAGGACAGGATCACCGAGACCATGATCCAGCCGCCGATGCGGCCCTTCCGCCCGGTCTCGCCGTGCCACCCCCACTCCTCCGGCCGTTCGTGCGTGACGGGCTCGGAACCGGGGCGGACGATCGCCACCTCGTCCCGGGACTGCTCGTTGCCGATGACCCGTGTGCCGCGGGCCCCACGTGCGCCCCGGTTGCTCTGCTCGCTCACCCCTCCATCATGACAGGCGGTGCCCCGCGCCACCCGGCGCACCGGCTCGGGTCGGTGCGTGCCGCGCACGGCTGGGAGGATGCCGCCGTGAGCGAGCTGCGAGAGGTCACCGTGCTGGGGTCCACCGGGTCCGTGGGGCGCCAGGCGGTGCAGGTGGTCGCCCAGAACCCGGACCGGCTGACCATCACGGGCCTGGCCGCCGGTGGCGGTGACGTCGCCCTGCTGGCCGAGCAGGCGCTCTCCCTGGGCGTGCGCACGGTGGCGGTGGCCCGGGCCACCGCCGCCCAGGACCTGCAGCTGGCCTTCTACGCGGCGGCCCAGCAGCGGGGCTGGGCCACGGGGCAGTACCGGCTGCCGGAGATCCTGGCCGGCCCGCGGGCCGCCGAGGAGCTCGCCGCCCGCCCCGCCGACGTGGTGCTCAACGGCATCTCCGGCTCGATCGGGCTGCGCCCCACGCTGTCCGCCCTGGCCGCCGGCCGCACCGTGGCCCTGGCGAACAAGGAGTCCCTGGTCGCCGGCGGGGACCTGGTCACCGCGGCGGCGGCACCGGGGCAGCTGGTGCCGGTGGACTCCGAGCACTCGGCGATGGCGCAGTGCCTGCGCAGCGGACGGCGCGCGGAGGTGGCCCGGCTGGTGCTGACCGCCAGCGGCGGCCCGTTCCGCGGCCGCAGCCGCGCCGAGCTGGCCGGGGTCACCCGCGAGCAGGCCCTGGCCCACCCGACCTGGGCGATGGGCCCGGTCGTCACCATCAACTCGGCCACGCTGGTGAACAAGGGCCTGGAGCTGATCGAGGCGCACCTGCTCTTCGGGGTGCCGTACGCCGACATCGACGTGGTGGTGCACCCGCAGTCGATCGTGCACTCCATGGTCACCTTCTCCGACGGCGCCACCATCGCGCAGGCCAGCCCGCCGGACATGCGGCTGCCCATCGCGCTGGCGCTGGGCTGGCCGGACCGGCTGCCGGAGGTGCAGCCGGCGCTGGACTGGTCGACGGCCAGCAGCTGGGACTTCGCCCCGGTCGACCACGAGGCGTTCGGTGCCCTGCGGCTCGCCCGGGAGGCCGGGGAGGCCGGCGGGGTGGTGCCCGCCATCTTCAACGCGGCCAACGAGGAGGCCGTGTCGTCCTTCCTGGGGGGTCGCCTGTCGTTCCCCGGCATCGTCACGGTCATCGCGCGTACTCTCGGCGCGGCGCCGGACCTCGGCGTCCCCACCTGCGTCGATGACGTCCTGGCCGCCGAGAGGTGGGCCCGGGACCACGCCCGCGCAGCGATCGCCGGAGGTTCGGACTGAGCGGCTTCCTGTTGACGGTCCTCGGGATCGTCGCCTTCGTCGTGGGCATGCTGTTCTCGATCGGTTTCCACGAGGCCGGCCACTTCTTCTGGGCCCGGAAGTTCGGCATGCGGGTGCCGCAGTTCATGGTCGGCTTCGGCCCGACGCTGTTCTCCCGCACCCGGGGCGAGACCGAGTACGGCATCAAGGCCATCCCGCTCGGCGGCTACATCCGCATCGTCGGGATGATCCCGCCGGCCGAGCAGGGCGAGAGCAAGCGGGCCACCCGCATGCGCAGCTTCATCGCCGAGGTCCGCGGCGCCGCGCTCGACGACGTGCGGCCCAGCGACACCGGGCGGGTGTTCTACGCCAAGCCGTGGTGGCAGCGGGTCATCGTCATGTTCGCCGGGCCGTTCAACAACCTGGTCCTGGCCGTCGTCTTCTTCACCCTGACGCTCACCGCCCTGGGCACGTCCGTCCTCACCACGCAGATCGACGAGGTCCCGGCCTGCGTCGTCCCGGCCAACGCGGCGAGCATCAGCAGCGACCCGGACGCTCCGGACCCCTGCACGGTGCCGCTGGTGACCTCCGGTGCCGACGCGGGCCAGACCTGCACCCAGGGGACGGCGAACTGTGCGCTGCCGGTGCCCAGCCCCGCTGCCGAGGCCGGGCTGCGCCCCGGCGACACGATCGTGGCCATCGACGGGAAGACCGTCGACCCCACCGTCTTCGACAGCTGGACGACGGTGCAGGACGCCATCCGCAGCAACCCCGGTCAGGCCGTGCCGCTGACCGTCGAGCGCGACGGGCAGCGCCGCGAGCTCACCGTCACCCCGATCGAGAACACCGTCGTCGACACCGACGGCACCGGCACCGTGACCGCCGGCTACCTGGGCGTCGCGCCCTCGCCGGGGTTCGACCGCCAGCCGTTCAGCGTGGTGCCCCGGTACTTCGGCATGGTCGTGTCCCAGTCGGTGGACAAGCTCGTCGAGCTGCCGCAGCGGGTGCCGGCCCTCTTCGGCGCGGCGTTCCTGGGCGACGAGCGGGACCCGCAGGGCCCGATCGGCGTGGTCGGGGTGGGCCGGCTGTCCGGGGAGTACTTCGCGCTCACCCAGTTCAGCGCCCTGGAGAAGCTCAGCTTCTTCCTCAGCCTGCTGGCCAGCGTGAACATGGTGCTGTTCCTGTTCAACCTGGTCCCGCTGTACCCGCTGGACGGCGGGCACGTGGCCGGTGCGCTGTACGAGAAGGCCCGCTCGGTGGTGGCCCGGCTGCGGGGCCGGCCCGATCCCGGTCCGTTCGACATCGCCCGGTTGATGCCGGCCGCGTACGCGGTGGCCGGGGTGTTCGTCCTGCTGTCCGGGCTGCTCGTGATCGCCGACATCGTCAACCCGATCACGCTGCAGTAGCGCCGCCGTCGCGCAGGTCACCAGCGCGTGCGGCGGGGAGGGGGATACTGGGGCCATGGCGATCCCTGTCAGTCTCGGCATGCCCGCCGCCCCCCCGCCCGTCCTGGCTCCCCGGCGCAAGACCCGGCAGCTCCAGGTCGGCTCGGTCTCCGTCGGCAGCGACTCCCCGGTCAGCGTCCAGTCGATGTGCACCACCAAGACCGCGGACGTGAACGCCACCCTCCAGCAGATCGCCGAGCTCACCGCCTCCGGCTGCCAGATCGTGCGCGTCGCGGTGCCCGACACCGACGACGCGGAGGCGCTCGCCGAGATCGCGCGCAAGTCGCAGATCCCGGTCATCGCCGACATCCACTTCCAGCCGCGCTACGTCTTCGCCGCGATCGACGCCGGCTGCGCCGCGGTGCGGGTCAACCCGGGCAACATCAAGAAGTTCGACGACAAGGTCGGCGAGATCGCGAGGGCCGCCAAGGACCGCGGCACCCCGATCCGGATCGGCGTCAACGCCGGCAGCCTGGACAAGCGGCTGCTGGCCAAGTACGGCAAGGCGACGCCGGAGGCCCTCGTGGAGTCCGCGCTCATGGAGTGCGCGCTGTTCGAGGAGCACGACTTCCGCGACATCAAGATCTCGGTCAAGCACAACGACCCGGTGGTCATGGTGCGCGCCTACGAGTTGCTGGCCGCCCAGTGCGACTACCCGCTGCACCTCGGCGTCACCGAGGCCGGCCCCGCCTTCCAGGGCACGATCAAGTCGGCCGTGGCCTTCGGTGCACTGCTCAGCCAGGGCATCGGCGACACCATCCGCGTCTCGCTGTCCGCGCCCCCGGTCGAGGAGGTGAAGGTCGGCAACCAGATCCTGGAGTCGCTCAACCTGCGCCAGCGCGGTCTGGAGATCGTGTCCTGCCCCTCCTGCGGGCGGGCCCAGGTCGACGTCTACAAGCTGGCCGACGAGGTCACCGCCGGGCTCGAGGGCATGGAGGTGCCGCTGCGCGTGGCCGTCATGGGCTGCGTCGTCAACGGCCCCGGTGAGGCCCGGGAGGCCGACCTCGGGGTGGCGTCGGGCAACGGCAAGGGCCAGATCTTCGTGAAGGGCGAGGTGGTCAAGACGGTGCCCGAGTCGATGATCGTCGAGACCCTGATCGAGGAGGCGATGAAGATCGCCGAGGCCATGACCGACGCCGGGACGCCGTCCGGGCCGCCGGTCGTGGCCGTCAGCTGACCCGCCCGGCCTGACGACGGGCGACCCCGTGCTGCGTGCGCTCCCGGCCCGGGTCCTGGGCGACGTCGACGACGGCGACGTGCGGACACTGCTGGACACCGACCCGGTCGCCGCGTGCATGCTCGCCGGCCGGATCGAGACCCACGGTGTCGCGGCGGGCTCGCTCGGCGCACCGCTGTGGGGCTTCGGCCCCCGGGACCGGCTGGACGCGATCTGCCTGGCCGGCGCCAACCTGATCCCGTTCGCGCGCCGCGGCCACGAGGCGGCTGCCGCGGCGGCCTTCGCCGACCGGGCGCGCCGCAGCGGCCGCCGCTGCTCGACGATCGTCGGTCCGGCGCCGTCGGTGGCGCCGCTGTGGCAGCTGCTGGCACCGCACTGGGGCCCGCCGCGGGACCTGCGCGCCCGCCAGCCCCTGCTGGCCATCGACGGCCCACCCGCGGTGACGGCCGAGCCGCGGGTCCGACCGGTGCACCCGTCGGAGATCGAGGTGCTCATGCCGGCCGCGATCGCCATGTTCACCGAGGAGGTCGGCGTCAGCCCGCTGCGGGTGGACGGCGGCGCCGGCTACCGCGCCCGGGTCGCCGAGCTGGTGCGGGCCGGGCAGTCGCTGGCCTGGATCGAGGACGGCGAGGTGGTGTTCAAGGCCGAGATCGGTGCCGTCTCCCGGGCCGCCTGCCAGGTGCAGGGCGTGTGGGTCGCGCCCCGGCACCGTGGGCGGGGCATCGGACAGTCCGGCACGGCCGCGGTGGTCGAGTACGCCCGCCAGTGCATCGCCCCGGTGGTCAGCCTCTACGTCAACGACTTCAACGCCGCCGCGCGGGCCGCCTACGCCCGGGTCGGGTTCCGGCACGTCGGCACCTACTCCTCGGTCCTGTTCTGAGGGCACACCCCGGTGCCCTCCCGACGCGACCGGGCGACCTCACCGGGAGCGGTGCCGCCGTCTGAGAGGGTGTCGGCATGCGGGGGAGACGGGCGCCGGTCCTGGCGACGATGGTGCTGCTGCTGGCCGGCCCCACCCTGGTCGCGTGCTCCGGCGACGGCAGCGAGGAGGTCCGCAGCGCCGCGCAGGCATTCCTGGACGACTGGACCGCAGGCGACCTGCAGGCCGCCGCCGACGACACCACCGACGCTGTCGCCACCAAGGCGCTGCTGGACCAGACCGCCAGCGACCTGGCCTCGGCCACCCTCGCTGCCGACCTCGGTGCGGTGACCGTCGAGGACGACACCGCGACCGTCGCGTGGACCGCGACCTGGGACCTGGCCGCGGCCCCGGACTGGACCTACGACGCCACGCTGCAGCTGCGGCAGGTGGAGGACACCTGGCAGGTCGTGTCCGACCCGACCGTGGTCAACCCGGAGCTCGCCGAGGGCCAGCGCCTGGTGCTCACCCGGAGCCTGCCGCCGCGCGCCCCGCTCACCGACGCCACCGGCGCCCCGCTGTTCGCCCCCACCGAGGTGGTCAACGTCGGCGTCGACACCGCGCAGGTCACCGACCTGCCCGCGCTGGCCGGCGCGCTCGCCGCGGCGACCGGGGTGTCGGCCGAGGAGATCACCGCCGACGTGCAGGCCGCCCCGGCCGGGCAGTTCGTGCCGGTGATCACGCTGCGCCGGCCGGACTTCGAGCGCATCCGGGCCCAGGTCTTCGACCTGCCCGGCGCGGTCTTCCCGACCGAGACCCGCCTGCTCGCCCCCACCGCCCGCTTCGCGGCCGCGCTGCTCGGCCGGGTGGGCGGCGCCACCGCCGAGGTGCTGGACGCCGCCGTCGACGACGACGGGCAGCGGCGCTATGCCGAGGGCGACGTGCTCGGCCTGTCCGGGCTGCAGCGGGCCTACCAGGACCAGCTGACCGGTACGGCCGGGTTCACCGTGGCGGTCGCTGCCACCGACGAGGCGCTGGACGACCCGGGCCGGGTGGTCGCGACCGTCGACCCGGTGCCCGGCACCTCGGTGCAGACCCCGCTGGTGCCGGCGCTGCAGAACGCCGCCGACGCGGCGGCGGCCACCCAGCCGCTGGCCACCCACGTCGTCGTGGTGCGGCCGGGCACCGGTGAGCTGCTGGCCGTCTCCTCCAACGAGGCCGCCAACGCCACGAACGCGTTGGCCGGGCAGTTCCCGCCCGGGTCGAGCATGAAGGCGATCACCGCCACCGCGCTGCTCGGGGCGGGCGCCCTCACCCCGGCGACGGCGGTGCCGTGCCCCGGCACCACCGTGGTCGACGGGCGGGAGTTCGAGAACCAGGACCAGTTCGACCTGGGCACCGTGCCGTTCACCGAGGCCTTCGCGCAGTCCTGCAACACGACCTTCATCCAGCAGGCACTGGCCCTCCCGGACGACGCCCTCGGGGCGGCGGCGGCGTCCTACGGCGTGGGCTCGGACTGGCAGTTGCCGGTCGACCTGTTCAGCGGCAGCGTGCAGCCGCCCGGCAGCCAGACCACCAAGGCCGCCGACGCGATCGGTCAGGGCCAGGTGCTGATGAGCCCCGCACAGATGGCCCTGGTCGCCGCCGGCATCGCCAGCGGCACGCCGGCCGCCCCGGTCGAGGTCGTCGGCGGCACGCCGGCGGGCGCTGCCCCGGCAGGCCCGCCCGCCGCGGTGCTGGACGCGCTGCGCCCGATGATGCGCGAGGTGGTGCTCAGCGGCACCGCCACCGCGCTCACCGACCGCGGCCAGGTGTTCGGCAAGACCGGCACCGCCGAGTTCGGCACCAACACCCCACCGGACTCGCACGGCTGGTTCGTCGGCTACCAGCTCGGCGGCCCGCAGGGCGACATCGCGTTCGCGGTGCTCGTGGAGGCCGGCCAGTCCAGCAGCGCGGCCGTCGCCGTCACCGACGCCTTCCTCGGCGCCCTGTAGGACAGCACCGGCCGGTCACAACCCGGGGAAGGCCTCGGTCACCGGGCTGCGCCCGGCCCGGGTGCGCCAGTCGACGGCGCGCAGCTCCGTGGCACCGAGCACCGTGACGGCGAGCTCGCGGGTGGCGCGCTCCACGGCCCGGCCGAGCACGGTGACCCACGCGGCGGCCACGCCGTCCTCGAGCACGACGCCGAGGGCCGCGGCGTCGACCGGGGAGAGCACCGGGAACGGCAGCCGGTAGCCGGCCCGGGGCGCTGCGGGCTGCAGGCCACGGGACCGGAGCAGGCCGGCCACCCGGTCGCGCACGTCCCGGTGGGCCTCCTCGCCGGCCACGACCACGGGGCGGTCGGCCTCCGGCAGGGCGCCGCCGAGCACGCCGTGACCCCAGATCGCGGCGTGCGCGGCGGCCAGCGCATCCTGCAGGGCGGCGTCCTCCTCGGCGCGGGCGGCGTCCGGGTCGGGGCCGTCGTCGGCGGCCAGCACGTCGGCGCTCATGCCAGCAGCCGTTCCTGGCCGCGCAGCCCCGCGGCGAGGCTGCCCAGCAGGGCGGCGCGGGCGCCGCTGAAGTCCGGGCAGGCGGCGGCGTGCGACGCCGCGGTGGCGGCCACCGCGGCGCGCAGCGTCGCGCGGGGGTCCCCGGGTGGTGCAGCGGGGGGCGTGCCCGTCGCCGGGCCGGGTGCACCGGGTGCCGCGGCGCGCAGCCGGGCGAGCTGGTCGCTGCACTGCTCGGCCAGCCCGGCGGCCTGGGCGGCCAGCTCGGGGGAGGCGGCGAAGGCCGCGGTGTAGGCGGCCACCAGCGCCTCCTGCGCGGTGACCTGGCCGGCCAGCTGGTCGACCTGCGCGGCGGTCACCTCGTCGGCCGGGTCGCTGTCGCTGAAGGAGGTGCAGCCGGTGAGGGCGAGGGTGCCGGCGGACGCGGCCACCAGCAGCGTGCGCCGGGAGAACTCAGGGGCGCCGGTCACCACCCCATCCTGGCACCGGTGCACCGCTGCCCGTGACGCACCGCGGGGGTGTCCGCCCGCCAGGGCGGTAACCTGGCCCCTTCCGGGCCGCACGACCACCGCCCGGACCGGCGCGGCGCGCCGGTCCGACGCGACGCGCGCCCCTCCCTCCGCCGCACGCCCGACCTGCCGATCCACCGGCGGGCGCGGCACCATGACACCGGGAGCGGACCCGGCGCCCGCCGGGCGCCGACCTCACGACCACCAGTCACCACGACCACGGAGGAGCTGCCGGTGTCCGCATCCCGGGCCGGGAAGACCCCCGATGCCACCGTCGCGGCGCTGACCGGCTGGATCGAGCCGATCGTCGCTGCGGCCGGGTTCGACCTGGAGGAGCTGGTGGTCCGCCAGGCCGGCCAGCGCAGCGTCGTCCGGGTCGCGATCGACAGTGACGACGGCGTCCCGCTGGACTCGATCGCCGACGTCAGCCGGGCGCTGTCCGACGTCCTGGACGCCGCCGAGGGCGACATGGGCCGCTCGCCCTACGTGCTGGAGGTCACCAGCCGCGGGGTCGACCGGCCGCTCACCCTGCCCCGGCACTGGCGGCGCAACGTGGGCCGGCTGGTCGTGGTCGCCACCGGGCCCGGGGGAGCGGGCGACCCGCTGACCGGCCGGGTCGTCTCCGTGGACGACGACGGGGTGACCCTGGCCGTGCAGCGCCCCGGCGGCAAGGGCCGGGTGGCCAAGGCCGCGGGGAACCGGACGGTGCGCTGGGCCGAGCTGGGCGCCGGCCAGGTGCAGGTCGAGTTCAGCCGCCCCGCCGGTCACCGCGACGCCGGTCTGGTGGTCGAGGCCTCCCCCGACGGCACCGAGGACGCAGCGGACGACGAGGACGACGACGACCTCGACGACCTCGACGACCTGGACGACGACCTGCTCGACCCCGACCTGCTCGACGACGAGCGGGACGGGCACGACCCCGCGGACACCGGCGACGAGACCGTGCCCGCGCACGACACGACACACGAGGACCACCGGCCGACCGGCCAGCGGGACGACGCGAGCGGGGGCGCCGGGCGACCGGGGCCGGACCGCCGACGCGCGCCGCGGGCCGGCCGGCCACCACGAGGAGGACGACAGTGAACATCGACGTGACCGCACTGAAGGCGGTCGAGCGGGAGAAGGGCATCCCCGTCGACACGGTCATCCAGGCGATCGAGAGCGCCCTGCTGACCGCGTACCGGCACGCCGACGGGGCCGCGCAGCACGTGCGCGTCTCCGTGGACCGCAAGAGCGGCGAGGTCGCCGTCCTGGCCCAGGAGAAGGGCCCGGACGGCGAGGTCGTCGACGAGTGGGACGACACCCCGTCGGACTTCGGCCGGATCGCGGCCAGCACCGCCAAGCAGGTGATCGTCCAGCGGCTGCGGGACGCGGAGAACGAGAGGACCTTCGGGGAGTACGCCGGCAAGGAGGGCGACATCGTCGGCGGCGTCGTCCAGGCGCACAACCGGCGCAACACCGAGGGCACGGTGCTGGTGGACATCGGCAAGGTGGAGGCCGTCCTGCCCCCGGCCGAGCAGGTGCCCGGCGAGGACTACTCGCACGGCACCCGGATCAAGGCCTACGTCGTCTCGGTCGCCCGCACGTTCCGCGGCCCGCAGGTGACCGTCTCGCGCACCCACCCGAACCTGGTGCGCAAGGTGTTCGCCTTGGAGGTGCCGGAGATCGCCGACGGCAGCGTGGAGATCGTCGCCGTCGCGCGGGAGGCCGGGCACCGCTCGAAGATCGCCGTCCGCACGTCCGTGCCGGGGCTCAACGCCAAGGGCGCCTGCATCGGCCCGATGGGGCAGCGGGTGCGCAACGTCATGAGCGAGCTGCACGGGGAGAAGATCGACATCGTCGACCACTCCGACGACGACGCGACGTTCGTGGCCTCCGCGCTGTCCCCGGCTCGGGTGACCAGCGCGACCGTCGTCGACGCGGCGGCCCGCGCCGTCCGGGTGGTGGTGCCGGACTACCAGCTGTCGCTGGCGATCGGCAAGGAGGGGCAGAACGCCCGCCTCGCCGCGCGCCTCACCGGGTGCCGGATCGACATCCGCAGCGACGCCGCGCCGGACGGTGCCGACGCACCGGTCTCCCCGGGCGTGGGCCGGGCCCCGCTGCGCTCCACCCCCCGCGAGCAGGCCCCCGCAGGGGGCCGGCGCCCGGCTCCCCGACGGGCGGAACACCGCGGCCCGTCGGCGCGCTAGACTGACCGGTGGCTGGATCACGGACACCGGTCCGCACCTGCGTGGGGTGCCGGAGCCGTGCCCCGGTCACCGATCTGGTGCGTGTCGTCGCGCGGGGCGGTCAGCTCACCCCTGACCCCCGGCGCCGGATGCCCGGGCGGGGTGCGTCACTGCACCCCTCGCTCGAGTGCCTGCACGCAGCCGAGCGTCGCCGGGCCTTCGTCCGAGCACTGCGCAGCAGCGCTCCACTGGAGACCGGCCTGCTCCGGGCCCATCTCGGGGGCGAGTCGACAGACCCGCTCCCGTCCGTGCCCGGAGGGCGAGATGAACACCAGCAACGACGGAGCGCACCACCACAGTCGGACCGGCACCCGGCCGGTCCGCGCGTCGAGAGCAGGACGTCGTCGGATGAGCCACCTGTGAAGTCGCAACGATGACCGTGTACCACTGACGCAGAGGTCGAGCGGGCAAGCCGCCGGCCTCACCAGAGGAGACCCGTGCCAGGCAAAGCCCGCGTACACGAGCTCGCGAAAGAGCTCGGTATCGACAGCAAGACAGTGCTCGCCAAGCTCAAGGAGCAGGGCGAGTTCGTGAAGTCCGCGTCCTCCACCGTCGAGGCCCCCGTGGCCCGCCGGCTCCGTGAGGCGTACCCCGGTGGCTCCACCGGTGGTCAGGGCTCCGGCCGTCCGGCCGGCGTGCCCGGTCCCGGCCCTCGGCCCGGACCCCGCCCGCCCGCCCCGGCTCCGCAGGCCACCCCGGCTCCCGCGGCGCCCGTCGCCGCGGCCCCTCAGGCACCCGTCGCCCCGCGACCGGCTGCCCCGGCCCCGGCTGCCCCCGCACCGGCTCCGCAGCAGGCACCCCAGGCCCCGGCCGCATCGGCGCCCACCGCCCCGGCGTCCGCGCCGTCCGGCCCGCGGCCCGGTGCGCCCACCCCGGGTCCGCGTCCGGCACCGCGTCCGGCCGCCGCGCCCTCGGGCGGTGCCCCGGCTCCGCAGTCCGGCGCCCCGCGTCCGGGCGCCCCGCGTCCGGCAGGTGGCCAGGCTCCCGGCGCTCCGCGTCCGGCCGGTGGCCAGGCTCCCGGCGCTCCGCGTCCGGCCGGTGGCCAGGCCCCCGGCGCCCCGCGCCCGGCGGCTGCCGGACCGCGCCCCGGCCCCCGGCCGGCGCCGCGTCCGGGCAACAACCCGTTCTCCAGTGCGCCCCGCCCGGCGCCGGCACGTCCCGGTGCGCCGGGTCAGGCCGGTCCCGGCCAGGGCGCTCCCGGCCAGCAGGGTCCGGGGCAGTTCGGGCCGGGCCAGTCCGGCCCCGGCCAGGCAGGTCCCCGTCCGGCCGCGGCGCAGGGCGGTCCCCGTCCCGCACCCGGTGCCGGCGGCCCGCGCCCCGGCCCGGGTCAGGGCGGTCCCCGTCCGGCTCCCGGTTCCGGCGGCCCCCGTCCCAACCCCGGCATGATGCCGCAGCGGCCCTCGCCCGGCATGATGCCCGGCCGGCCCGCCGGCGGCGGTCGCCCCGGCGGCGCCCCGGCCGGCCGTGGCCGTCCCGGTGGCGGTGCCCCCGGCGGCGGTGGCGGTGGCTTCCGTCCCGGTGGCGGTGGCGGTGCCCCCGGTGGCGGCGCTCCCGCGGGTGGTTTCCGTGGTGGCGGCGGTGCCCGTGGGCGCGGTCGCGGTGGCTCCGGTGCCGGTACCGCCGGTGCCTTCGGCCGTCCCGGCGGTCGCGGCCCGGTCCGTGGGCGCAAGAGCAAGAAGCAGCGGCGTCAGGAGTTCGACTCCATGGCGGCGCCGAGCATGGGCGGCGTCTCGCTGCCCCGTGGCAACGGGCAGAGCGTCCGGCTGCCCCGCGGCGCCTCGCTGACCGACCTCGCCGAGAAGATCAACGCTCAGCCGGCCGCGCTGGTGACCGCCCTGTTCCACCTGGGTGAGATGGTCACCGCCACGCAGTCGGTGAGCGACGAGACGCTCCAGCTGCTCGGTGCGGAGATCGGTTGGGTCATCCAGGTCGTCAGCCCCGAGGACGAGGACCGCGAGCTGCTCGAGGACTTCGACCTCACCTTCGGCGACGAGGAGGGTGACGAGGAGGACTGGGAGTCCCGGCCCCCGGTCGTCACCGTCATGGGCCACGTCGACCACGGCAAGACCAAGCTGCTGGACGCGCTCCGGCACGCCAACGTGGCCGGCAAGGAGGCCGGTGGGATCACCCAGCACATCGGCGCCTACCAGATCGTCACCGAGCTGGAGCACAACGAGCGGCCGATCACCTTCATCGACACCCCGGGCCACGAGTCGTTCACCGCGATGCGTGCCCGTGGCGCGAAGGTGACCGACATCGTCGTCCTGGTCGTGGCGGCCGACGACGGCGTCATGCCGCAGACGGTCGAGGCGCTCAACCACGCCCAGGCCGCCTCGGTGCCGATCGTGGTCGCGGTCAACAAGGTGGACAAGGAGGGGGCCAACCCCGCCAAGATCCGCCAGCAGCTCACCGAGTACGGCCTGGTGGCCGAGGAGTACGGCGGCGACACGATGTTCGTCGACGTCTCCGCGACCGCCCGGACCGGTCTCGACGACCTGCTCGCCGCGATCCTGCTGACCGCCGACGCCTCCCTGGACCTGCGCGCGAACACCGAGCAGGACCCGCAGGGCGTCGTCATCGAGGCCAAGCTGGACAAGGGCCGGGGCCCCGTCGCCACGGTGCTGGTCCAGCGCGGCACGCTGCGCCAGGGCGACTCGCTGGTCGCCGGTGACGCCTACGGCCGCGTCCGGTCGCTGCTCGACGAGCACGGCAACAAGCTCAAGGAGGCCCTGCCCTCGCGGCCGGTCCAGGTCGTCGGCCTGACGTCGGTGCCCCGGGCCGGTGACACGTTCCTCGTCGTCGACGAGGACCGCGTCGCCCGGCAGATCGCCGACCGTCGCCAGGCCCGCATCCGCAACGCGCAGAACGCCTCCATGCGCAAGCGGGTCAGCCTGGAGGACCTCGACGCGGCCCTGCGCGAGACCCGCGAGCTGAACCTGATCATCAAGGGGGACAACTCCGGCACCGTCGAGGCGCTGGAGGAGGCCCTGATGAAGATCGAGGTGGACGACGACATCTCGCTGCGCGTCATCCACCGCGGCGTCGGCGGCATCACCAAGAGCGACATCGACCTCGCGCTGGCCGACGACATCATCGTCCTGGGCTTCAACGTCCGGGCCGAGGGCCAGGCCACCGAGCTCGCCGCCCGCGAGGGGGTGGACGTCCGGTACTACTCGGTCATCTACCAGGCGATCGAGGAGATCGAGGCCGCGCTGAAGGGGATGCTCAAGCCGGTCTACGAGGAGGTCCAGCTGGGCACCGCGGAGGTCCGCGAGGTCTTCCGAGTCCCCAAGATCGGCAACGTCGCCGGCTCGCTGGTCCGCTCGGGCACGATCGTGCGCAACTCCAAGGCGCGGCTGGTCCGCGACGGCGCGGTGGTGGCCGACAACCTCACCGTCGAGTCGCTGCGCCGCTTCAAGGACGACGCGACCGAGGTCCGCGAGGGTTACGAGTGCGGCATCGGCCTGGGGTCGTACAACGACATCAAGGTCGACGACGTCATCCAGACCTTCGAGCTGCGCGAGAAGCCGCGCGACTGACGGAGGACCGCGTCTCCCCCCACCGCGCGCGAGCTCGCGGCGGGCCCCTACGACGGGGCCGGCCGCGGGCGGGCGGGTGGTGGGGGGCGACCTCCGGGCACCCGTCCCGTCCAGCCGGCCCTTCCGGGCTCACGTCGAGGAGGTCACATCGGTGTTCACCGGTTCACTGACCGCTGACCTGCTGCTGGGGGACGTGCACTCGCTGAAGGAGAAGCGGTCGGTCGTCCGGCCGATCGTGGCGGAGCTGCAGAAGAAGTACGCCGTCGCGGCGGCCGAGGTGGGCGACCAGGACCTGCACCGCCGTGTGCAGGTCGGGGTCGCCACCGTCGCCGGCGAGGCCGCCCAGGTGACCGACGTCCTGGACGCCTGCGAGCGGCTCATCGCCGGCCGGCCGGAGATCACCCTCCTCTCCGTGCACCGGCAGCTCTTCAGCGACAGCGACAGCGACTGATCCACGACGACGCCGGCACCCACCCGGCGTCGTCGTCCGTCCGACGCCCCCCCCGGGGTGTCCTGAGAGAAGAGGACCGATCCGATGGCTGATCCGGCTCGGGCTCGTCGGCTGGCGGTGCGCATCCGCCAGATCGTGTCCAGCACGCTCGAGATGCAGATCAAGGACCCCCGACTGGGGATGGTCACCATCACCGACGCGCGGGTGACCAGCGACCTCCGCGAGGCCACGGTGTTCTACACCGTCTACGGCAGCACCGAGGAGATCGCCGACTCCGCCGCCGCGCTGGCCAGTGCCACCGGCGTCCTGCGCTCCACCGTCGGCAAGCAGACCGGGATCAAGTTCGTCCCGACGCTGACCTTCGTCGCCGACATCGTCCCGGACACCGCGCGCGAGCTGGAGGAGGCCCTGGAACGGGCCCGGCACGCCGACGCCGAGCTGGCCCGCGCCCGTGAGGGCGCGCAGTACGCCGGTGAGGCCGACCCCTACCGCAAGCCCGCGGTCGACACCGAGGACGACGACGACCTCGACGACGCCGCCGACCGGGACCCCGAGCACGTGCTCGGCGACCACCAGCACAACCACGTCGCGGGTCGGACCACCCCCGACACCGCCGCACTCGAGCCCAGGAGCGTCCCGTGACCGAGGCCGTCGACCCCGACCCGCAGCGCCCCGCCGACGACGGCGACCGCAGCACCCTGGGCGGGCGGTCCACGCCGGCGCCCGGCGCCGACCCCACCCGGGGCGGCAAGGACGGCCAGATCGGCGAGACCGCCTCGATCGCCGCCGACGAGCCGGCCGACGGCAGCAGCTACCCGGTGGGCGGTGGGCGGGTCCGCGAGGAGACCGACCAGACCCCGGGCGCCGGGGCCTGACCCGGTGAGCGCTGCCGCCGGCCCGGCCACCGGCACCTGGCCGCCGGTGGACACCGGCCCCGGGTCGCCTGCCGTGCAGTTGCTGCGCGCGGCAGCCGCCGACGGGGCGACCGTGGTGCTCTCCGGGCACGTCCAGCCCGACGCGGACGCGCTCGGCAGCGTGCTCGCCCTCGCCACCGGGCTGCGCCGCTGCGGTGCCACCGTGGTGACGACCTTCCCGGCGCCCTTCGTGCTGCCCGACTCCCTGGCGTGGCTGCCCGGTGCCGCCGACCTCACCCCACCGGACCGGGTGCCGCCCGCGCCCGACCTGTTCGTCAGCCTGGACGCCGCGTCCCCCGGCCGGCTGGGTGGTCTCGCCGGCCTGCTCGACAGCGCCAGGTCCTCCCTGGTCGTCGACCACCACGCCAGCAACCCCGGCTTCGGTGAGGTGCGCCTGGTCGACCCGGGCGCCGCCGGCACGGTGGTGCTCGTCGCCGGCCTGCTGGACGGGCTCGGCGTCACCGTGGACGCGGAGATCGCCACCTGCCTGTACGCCGGGCTCACCGCCGACACCGGGTCCTTCCGGTTCGGCAACACCTCCCCGGCGACCCACGAGCTGGCCGCCCGCCTGCTGGACACCGGCATCGACCACGCCGCGATCAGCCGGCGGCTGTTCGACACGGCGCCGTTCGGCTGGCTGGGGCTGGTGGCCGCCGCCGCGGGCCGTGCCCGGCTGGAACCCGACGTGGGCCACGGCCTGGTCTGGACCTGGTCCAGCACCACGGAGGCCGCGGAGCACGGGGTCGCCGCCGACCAGCTGGAGGCGCTCGTCGACATCGTCCGGTCGACCGCCGAGGCCGACGTCGCCTGCGTGCTGAAGGGCCAGGACGACGGCAGCTGGTCGGTCTCGCTGCGCTCTCGCGGCGGCACCGACGTGTCCCGGGTCGCCGGTGCCCTGGGCGGCGGCGGTCACCGGCTCGCCGCCGGGCTGACCAGCCACCGGGACCGTGAGGGCACCATCGCCGCCGTCCGCGCGGAGCTCGGTGCCCTGCCGGCCGCCGGCACCGCGCCGCGTCCGGGTGCCGTCCCCGACCTGCGTTGAGCCCCGCCGCGGGTGGCCGGCCCCGCGACGACGCCGGGTCGGTGGCCCGCTCGGTCCCCGCGCTGGCGGCACCGGCGCTGGCCGTGCTCGCCGCGGAACCGCTGTACCTGCTCGTCGACACCGCCGTCGTCGGCAACCTCGGCACGCTCGCCCTGGGCGGGCTGGCCGTCGGTGGCGGCCTGCTCGGCTGGGCCGCGGCGCTGCTCAACTTCCTGGCCTACGGCACCACCGCCCGCGCCGCCCGCCGCGCCGGCGCCGGTGACCGGGCCGGGGCGGTCGCCGAGGGCGTCCAGGCGACCTGGCTGGCGCTGGGTCTCGGCGTGGTGGTGGTCGTGCTCTTCCAGCTGCTCGCCGGCCCGCTGACCCGGGCGCTGGCCGGTGGCGCGGGCCCGGTCGCCGCGGCGGGGGAGCAGTGGCTGCGTGTCGCCTGCCTCGGCATGCCGTTGCTGCTGGTCGCGCTGGCCGGCAACGGTTGGCTGCGCGGGGTGCAGCAGCTGCGCCGCCCGGTGGTGTTCGTCGTCGCCGGCAGCCTGGTCAGCCTGGTGCTGTGCCCGCTGCTGGTGCACGTCGTCGGCCTGGGGCTCGTCGGCTCCGCGGTGGCGAACGTGGCCGGGCAGGCGGTCAGCGCCGCGCTGTTCCTGCGCGCCCTGCTCGCCGAGCGGGTGCCGCTGCGCCCGCAGCCCCGCGCGGTGCGGGCGCAGCTGGTGCTCGGCCGCGACCTGCTGCTGCGGGCCGCGGTGCTGCAGCTGGCGTTCCTCGTCGCCGCCGGGGTGGTCGCACGCACCGGGGCGGCCGAGCTCGGTGCGCACCAGATCGCCCTGCAGCTGTGGCTGTTCCTGGCCCTGGTGCTCGACGCGTACGCCGTCGCCGCCCAGACGCTGGTGGGGCACGCGCTGGGCGCCGGCCGCCCGGACCGGGCCCGGCAGACCGCCCGTGCGGTCGCCCTGTGGGGCCTCGGCACCGGGGTGCTCGTCGGCGGGCTGCTGCTCCTGCTGCGTCCGGTGCTGCCCGGGCTGTTCACCGACGACCCCGCGGTGCTCGCGCAGGCCGGCGTGGTCTGGTGGTTCCTGGCGCTGATGCAGCCGCTGGCCGGCGTGGTGTTCGCCCTGGACGGCGTGCTGATGGGCGCCGGTGACGTGCGCTGGTTGCGCACCCTGACCATCGGCTCGGCGCTCGTCGGCTTCCTGCCGCTGTCCCTGCTGTCCGGCCCGCTCGACTGGGGTCTGGCGGGGGTGTGGACCGGTCTCACCCTCTTCGTGGTGCTGCGGCTGGTCGGGGTGCTGCTGCGGGTGGCCGGTGACCGCTGGACCGGCGCACCTGCGACCGTGAGCGCATGAGCACCCCCGACCACCAGCCCCCGGACGACGGGGCCCCGACCGGCCGCCCGCCCCGCCGGCCGCGCCCGCCGCAGCGCCGCCGCACCCCCGACGCCGACGTCCCGCCCGCCCTGCTGCTGGTGGACAAGGCCCCCGGGATGACCTCGCACGACGTCGTCGCCCGCGCCCGCCGGGTGCTCTCGGTGCGCAAGGTCGGCCACGCCGGGACGCTGGACCCGATGGCCACCGGGCTGCTGGTGCTCGGCGTCGGCGCCGCGACCCGGCTGCTCGGTCACCTGTCCGGCCACGACAAGACCTACGAGGCCACGATCCGGCTCGGCCGGTCCACGGTCACCGACGACCGCGAGGGCGACGTGCTCGCCGAGGCGTCCACCGCCGAGGTGACCGAGGACGCCGTCCGGGCCGCGCTGGCCGGGCAGGTCGGTGCGCTGCAGCAGGTGCCGTCCTCGGTCAGCGCCGTCAAGGTGGACGGCCGGCGGTCCTACGACCGGGTGCGGGCGGGGGAGGAGTTCGAGCTCGCGCCGCGCTCGGTCACCGTGCACGGCATCGACGTGCACCGCCTCGGCCGGCCCACCCCCGCGCTGCTCGACGTCGACGTCACCGTGCGCTGCAGCACCGGCACCTACATCCGGGCGATCGCACGGGACGTCGGCGCCGCGCTCGGCGTCGGCGGCCACCTGACCGCGCTGCGCCGCACCCGGTCCGGACCGTTCAGCACCGACCAGGCCGCCGAGGTGGAGGTGGCCGGTGCCGCCCTCGCCGCCGGTGGCGGGCACGGCGTGCTCGGGCTGACCGAGGCGGCCACCAGTGTGTTCCCCGCCCGGATGGTGACCGCCGAGCAGGCACAGGCCCTCGTGCACGGCCAGCGGGTCCCCGCCACCGGCGCACCGGGCCTGCACGCCGCCGTCGGCCCCGACGGCCGGCTGGTCGCCCTCGTCGAGGACGCCGGCCCGCGGGCCAAGGTCACCGTCGGGTTCCCCGCCGGCTGACCCCGGCCCGCCGGCTGTGACAGCCTCGGGGGCATGAGCGTGCTGCCCGACCCCGGCCTGGACGGGAAGCTGGCCGCCCTGCACGACCGGCTGGCACCCCTGCCCGGTGTGCTGGTCGCGTTCTCCGGCGGCGTGGACTCCGGTGTGGTGCTCGCCGCCGCCGTCCGGGCGCTCGGTGCGGACCGCGTGGTGGCGGCCACGGCGGTGTCCCCGAGCCTGCCCCTGGCCGAGCGGGAGGCCGCCGCCGCCTTCGCCGCCGGCCTCGGCGTGCGGCACGAGCAGCCGCGCACCGACGAGCTGGCCCGGGAGGGGTACCGGGCCAACGCGGGGGACCGGTGCTTCTTCTGCAAGGCCGAGCTGATCGACGTCCTCGGGCCGGTCGCCGGCCGGCTGGGCATCACCGACGTGGTCACCGGCACCAACGCCGACGACGTGCGCGCCGGCTTCCGCCCCGGCATCCGCGCCGCCACCGAGCGCGGGGCCTGGGCACCGCTGGCCGGCGCCGGCCTCACCAAGGACGACGTCCGGGCCGCCGCCCGCCGGTGGGCCCTGCCGCTGGCGGACAAGCCCGCTGCCGCCTGCCTGGCGAGCCGGATCGCCTACGGCGTCCCGGTGTCGGCGGAGCGGCTGGCCCGGGTGGAGGCCGCCGAGGTCGCCCTGCGCGCCGCGCTGGCCGACGCCGGGCTGCCGGTGCGGGACCTCCGGGTCCGTGACCTGGGCGCCCCCGACGGAGGGGACACCGCCCGGGTGGAGGTCGACCGGGAGCTGCTCGGCGCCCTGGCCGGCCGCCCGGAGCTGCTGGCGGTGGTGACCGGTTTCGACCGGGTGGAGCTGGACCCGCGCGGCTTCCGCTCCGGGTCGATGAACGAGTTGCTGCCCGACCCGGTCCGCTACCGCTGAGCCGGGCCGTCCGGGCCGTCCGGGCCGTCCAGGCCGTCCAGGCCCCGGGCCGCGTGCCGGCCCGCGTGCGCCGACCGGGCGATGCGCGCGGCGGCCACCCCGGCGCCGAAGCCGTTGTCGATGTTGACCACCAGCACCCCGGGGGCGCAGGCGGTGAGCATGGTCAGCAGCGGTGCCAGCCCGTCGAACGCGGCGCCGTAGCCGACCGACGTGGGCACCGCGACCACCAGCCGGTCGGTCAGCCCGGCGACCACGCTGGGCAGCGCGCCGTCCATCCCGGCCACCACCACGACGGCGTCGGCGGTCCCCAGCTCCGGAGCGACCGCCAGCACCCGGTGCAGCCCGGCGACGCCGACGTCGTCGACCCGCCGGCAGCCCACCCCGCAGGCGGCCAGCGTGGCGGCGACCTCAGCGGCCACCGGACCGTCCGACGTCCCGGCGGTGAGCACCAGCACCCGGCCGCGTGGCTCGGGCAGCGAGCCGACGAAGGCGCAGCGGGCGTCGTCGTCGAGCAGGGCGTCGGGCCAGCGCTCGCGCACCGCGGCCGCCGTGGCGGCGTCCACCCGGGTCGCCCAGGCCAGCGGCAGCCCGGCGTCCAGCAGGCCGGCCAGGCAGGCGACCGTCTCCGCCGGGGTCTTGCCGGCGGCGTAGACCACCTCCGGGGTCCCGGTGCGGGCCTCCCGGTCCACGTCCAGCCGGGCGAAGCCCAGGTCCTGCGTGCGCTGCTCCTCCACGGCCCCAGCCTGCCCGCTCCGGTTAAGCGGTGCGCGGCCGGGGAAGGGGACCGGCATGAGCGTCGTCAAGATCAACCTGGTGAGCATGCCCGAGGACAAGCGCGAGCTCTTCGAGAGCCGGTTCCGCGGCCGGGCCGGCGCCGTGGAGACCACCGACGGCTTCGAGTGGTTCGAGCTGCTGCGCCCGGTCACGGGCACCGACCAGTACCTCGTCTACACCCGGTGGGCCAGCGAGGAGGCCTACCAGGCGTGGCAGTCCGGCCAGGACTTCGACCGCACGCACTCCGGCGGTGGGGACACCCTCGCCCCGGCCGCGAGCGGGTCGCACGTCTGGCACTTCGAGGTCATCGAGCAGGCCGCGGCGGCGGAGAAGCAGGGCGGCGGGGTGGGCGGCGGCATCTGAGCCGTCGCCCGGGCCCGGCCCGCACCGCGTCGCCCTCCACGCCGCGGACGGCGAGCCCGTGCCCGCGCGACCGAGCTAGGGTGGCCGCACGGGGCGCCGCACCGCCGGCGCCCCGGCCGCGGCGCCGGGTCGACCCGGTGCCCACCGACACCTGCCAGTGGGAGCCATGACCGACACGCTCGCCGACAGTCGTACCTCGCCCCGGGCCTTCGCCGCGGGCGTGCCGCTGGTCCTCGAGGACGTGCCCCGGCGTCCTGCCGCCGAGCGGGCCGAGCAGCTCGCCGACCCCGGCTTCGGCCGGTACTTCACCGACTCGATGGTGGTCGCCCGGTACCGCGCGGGCGAGGGCTGGCACGACGCCCGGCTGACCCGCTACGCGCCCCTGCAGCTGGACCCGAGCGCGGCCGCGCTGCACTACGCGCAGTCGATCTTCGAGGGGCTCAAGGCCTACGCCCAGCCCGACGGCACCGTGGCCACCTTCCGCCCCGAGGCGAACGCCGCCCGCTTCGCCCGCTCGGCCACCCGGCTGGCGATGCCCCCGGTGCCGGCCGAGTCCTTCCTCGCCGCCGTGGACGCACTCGTCGACGCCGACCGCGACTGGGTGCCCACCGGCCCGGACCAGACGCTGTACATCCGGCCCTACATGCTCGCCGTCGAGCCGTTCCTCGGGGTCCGGCCCGCGCACGAGTACCTGTTCATCGTCATCGCCAGCCCCGCCGGGGCCTACTTCCCGCGCGGCGTGCAGCCGGTGTCGGTCTACCTCTCCGAGGACTACATCCGGGCAGCGCCCGGCGGCACCGGCGACGTGAAGTGCGCCGGCAACTACGCGGCCAGCCTGCTGGCCCAGGAGCAGGCCCTCGCCGCCGGCTGCGACCAGGTGGTGTGGCTCGACGCCACCGAGAAGCGGTACGTCGAGGAGATGGGCGGCATGAACCTCTTCTTCGTCCGAGGCAGCGGGGCCGACGCCGAGCTGATCACCCCGGAGCTGACCGGCACCCTGCTGCCCGGCATCACGCGCGAGTCGCTGATCACCCTGGCCCGGGAGCTGGGCCACACGGTCACCGAGCGCCGGTTCGACGTCGAGGAGTGGCGCAGCGGTGTCGAGGACGGCTCGATCACCGAGACGTTCGCCTGCGGCACGGCCGCGGTCATCACGCCGGTCGGCCAGGTGCGCGCCCGCACCGGCGACTTCACCGTCGGCGACGGCACCCCCGGCCCGCTCACCATGGCGCTGCGCAGCCACCTGCTGGACATCCAGCACGGTCGCACGGCCGACGCGCACGGCTGGCTGCACCAGGTCCGCTGAGCCCCCCGGCTCCCGGCACCACCCGTCCCCACCGACCCCCGAGCAGAGAGGCGGCCCCGTGCAGCGATGGCGCGGCCTGGAGGCCACCCCCGCCGACCTCGGTCGCACGGTGGTCACCGTCGGCATGTACGACGGCGTGCACCGCGGGCACCAGCAGCTGATCAGCACCGCCGTGGCGCGGGCCCGGGCCATGCGCCGGCCCTGCCTGCTGGTCACCTTCGACCCGCACCCCTCGGAGGTCGTCCGGCCCGGGTCGCACCCGGCGATCCTGACGTCGGCCGACCGCAAGGCCGAGCTGATCGCCGACCTGGGCGTCGACGCGATGTGCGTGGTACCGTTCACCCCCGAGTTCAGCCGGCTCAGCCCGGAGACCTTCGCGCACACCGTGCTGGTGGAGCACCTGCACGCGGCCGGCGTCGTCGTCGGGGCGAACTTCAGCTACGGCCACGGGGCCGCCGGCAATGTCACCACCCTCACCGCCGAGGGTCGGCGGTTCGGCTTCTCGGTGGAGGGCGTCGGCCTGTCCACCGACTCCTCCACCGACGGCGAGGTGACCATCTCCTCGACCTACATCCGGGCGTGCGTGGCCGCGGGGGACATGGTCCCGGCGTCCCGGGCGCTGGGCCGCCCGCACCGCGTCGACGGTGTCGTCGTCCGGGGCGAGCAGCGCGGCCGCGAGCTGGGCTACCCGACCGCCAACGTGGAGAGCGCCAGGAACACCGCGATCCCCGCCGACGGCGTGTACGCCGGCACCCTGGTGCTGCGCGGCCGGTCCGGGGAGAGCCTGCAGTCCCACCCGGCGGCCGTCTCGGTGGGCACCAACCCCACCTTCAGCGGCACCCGGCGCACCGTCGAGGCCTTCCTGCTCGACTGGAGCGGCGACCTCTACGGCGAGCACGTGGGCGTGGAGTTCGTCGAGCGGCTGCGCCCGATGACCGCCTTCGCCGGCATCGACGAGCTGCTCGTCGCCATGGCACAGGACGTCGCCGACACCCGCGCCGTCCTCGGGCTCTGACACGTCCGTCCTCCGGACGCCGCCGGCGCCAGGAGCAGTCCCCGACCTGAGCCGGGCCGCCGCGTCGCGCCTGCACGGGTCCCTCCCGGCGCGAGCGGACGGTCGCGCCGCCCCCGCTGGTACCGTGGGACCCCGTCGGCACACCCGACGTGTGTGCACCCTGCCCCCGTGGAACAGACCGGGGGCCACACGTGACCTGCCCTGGAGGCAACGCATGGCGCTCGAGAGCGCGACGAAGCAGCAGATCATGACCGAGTACGCCACGGTCGAAGGTGACACCGGTTCCCCCGAGGTGCAGGTCGCGATGCTGACCCGACGGATCAGTGACCTGACCGAGCACCTCAAGATGCACAAGCACGACCACCACAGCCGGCGGGGCCTGCTCCTGCTGGTCGGCCGCCGTCGTCGGCTGCTGAACTACCTGGCGAAGACCGACATCAACCGGTACCGGTCGCTCATCGAGCGGCTCGGCCTGCGCCGCTGATCCACCCGAGGGGGCCGTACCCGGACTGACCGGGACGGTCCCCTCTCTCGTGCGGCACCCGTCGCACGAGCAACCGGCGGGACACCCGGCTGGCCCATCCGGGTCGGTCCTCGGTGGTGGCCCCCGGGACGAGCCCGGCCCCCCCCGCGGGGCCGGCGACCCGAGGGCTTCGATCGAAGGCCGGCCACACCGCGCCAGCCGCAGCACCCGCCGCGAAGAGGGCGTCGCCGCATGCGACGCAGGAAGAGGACGACGTGTCCGCACCCACCACCGAGCACGACATCGACGCCGAGGACGGCGTCTTCACCGCCACCGCGGTCATCGACAACGGCAGCTACGGCAGCCGCAGCATCACCTTCGAGACCGGCCGGCTCGCCCGACAGGCCGCCGGTTCCGTCGTCGCCACCATGGGCGACACCACGCTGCTGTCGGCCACCACGGCCGGCCGCCAGCCCAAGGAGCAGTTCGACTTCTTCCCGCTGACGGTCGACGTCGAGGAGCGGATGTACGCGATCGGGAAGATCCCCGGCTCGTTCTTCCGCCGCGAGGGGCGGCCGTCGGAGGACGCCATCCTGACCTGCCGCCTGATCGACCGCCCGCTGCGCCCGACCTTCGCCAAGGGCCTGCGCAACGAGGTGCAGGTCGTCATCAGCGTGCTGAGCCTGGACCCCGACCACCTCTACGACGTGCTGGCGATCAACGGCGCCTCCGCCTCGACCCAGCTCTCCGGCCTGCCGTTCTCCGGCCCCGTCGGCGCCACCCGCGTCGCGCTGGTCAACGGCCAGTGGGTCGGCTTCCCGACCCACACGGAGCTCGAGGACGCCGTCTTCGACATGGTCGTGGCCGGCCGGGTGCTGCCCGACGGCGACGTCGCGATCATGATGGTCGAGGCCGAGGCCACCGAGAAGACCGTCGCCCTGGTCGCCGGCGGTGCCACCGCGCCGACCGAGGAGGTCGTGTCGCAGGGTCTCGAGGCCGCCAAGCCGTTCATCAAGGCGCTGTGCGACGCGCAGAGCCAGCTCGCCGCCAAGGCCGCCAAGCCGGTCGCCGACTTCCCGCGCTTCCTGGACTACCAGGACGACGTCTACGCGATCGTCGAGGCGCACGCCGCCGAGAAGCTCGCCGTGACCCAGGCGATCGCCGGCAAGGCCGAGCGCGAGGACGCCACCGACGCCCTCAAGGACGAGGTCAAGGCCGCGCTCGCCGAGCAGTTCCCCGGCCGCGAGAAGGAGGTCTCCGGTGCCTTCCGCGCGGTGACCAAGAAGGTCGTCCGCCAGCGCATCCTGCGCGACAAGGTGCGCATCGACGGCCGTGGCGTCACCGACATCCGGCCGCTGTCGGCCGAGGTCGAGGTGCTGCCCCGGGTGCACGGCTCGGCACTGTTCGAGCGCGGTGAGACCCAGATCATGGGCGTCACCACGCTCAACATGCTCCGCATGGAGCAGCAGCTGGACACGCTGAACCCGGTCACCCGCAAGCGCTACATGCACAACTACAACTTCCCGCCGTACTCCACCGGCGAGACCGGCCGGGTGGGCTCGCCCAAGCGCCGCGAGATCGGCCACGGCGCGCTCGCCGAGCGTGCGCTGCTGCCGGTGCTGCCGGACCGCGAGGAGTTCCCCTACGCGATCCGCCAGGTGTCCGAGGCGCTGGGCTCCAACGGCTCGACGTCGATGGGCTCGGTCTGCGCCTCGACCCTGTCGCTGCTCAACGCCGGTGTGCCCCTCAAGGCCCCGGTCGCCGGCATCGCCATGGGCCTGGTCTCCGACGAGGTCGACGGGAAGACCGAGTACGTCGCCCTGACCGACATCCTCGGCGCCGAGGACGCCTTCGGTGACATGGACTTCAAGGTCGCCGGCACCAAGGACTTCGTGACGGCCCTCCAGCTGGACACCAAGCTCGACGGCATCCCCTCCGACGTCCTGGCCAGTGCGCTCACCCAGGCCCGCGCGGCCCGGCTGCACATCCTCGACGTCATGCTCGAGGCCATCGACGGCCCCGACGAGATGAGCCCGTTCGCCCCCCGGGTGACCACGGTGCGCATCCCGGTCGACAAGATCGGCGCGGTGATCGGGCCCAAGGGCCAGATGATCAACGCGATCCAGGACGAGACCGGCGCCGACATCACCATCGAGGACGACGGCACGATCTACGTCGGCGCCTCCGACGGCCCCTCGGCCCAGGCAGCGGTGGACCGGATCAACGCCATCGCCAACCCGCAGCTGCCCAAGGTGGGCGAGCGGTTCCTGGGCACGGTCGTCAAGACCACGGCCTTCGGTGCGTTCGTCTCGCTGCTGCCCGGTCGTGACGGCCTGGTGCACATCAGCAAGCTGGGTGGCGGCAAGCGGATCGCCAAGGTCGAGGACGTCGCCAACGTCGGTGACAAGCTGCAGGTCGAGATCACCGACATCGACGCCCGCGGCAAGATCAGCCTCGTCCCGGTCGAGGCCGGCGCGGAGAACACCGTCGCGCCTGTGTCCGACGACTCGGCCCCGGTCGAGTCGGCCGAGCCCGCCGCAGCCGCTGCAGGTGAGTGACCACGGCTGAGAACCGCTCCCCGAGCGGGCCGCGGACCGGGGCGGGCGCGCAGGCGCCCGCCCCGGCCCCGCTCCGCGGTGGCGACGCCGACGGTGCCGTCCCCCTCGGTGGCGGCGCCGTCGGCCTCACCCAGGTGCTCGACGTCGACGAGTTCGGCGGCCGGGTGGAGCGCACCGAGCTGCCCGGTGGCCTGCGGGTCATCACCGAGACGATGCCCGGGGTGCTCTCGGCCACGCTGGGCATCTGGGTGGGCGTCGGCTCCCGGGACGAGACACCGGGGGTGGGTGGCTCCTCGCACTTCCTGGAGCACCTGCTCTTCAAGGGCACCGGCAGCCGCACCGCGCTGGAGATCGCCACGGCCATGGACGCCGTGGGCGGTGAGATGAACGCCTTCACCGCCAAGGAGCACACCTGCTACTACGCCAACGTGCTCGCCAGCGACCTCCCGCTGGCGGTGACGCTGCTCGGTGACCTGGTCACCGACGCGCTGAACACCGCGGCCGACCTGGACTCCGAGCGCACGGTCGTGCTCGAGGAGATCGCGATGCGCGACGACGAGCCGTCGGACGCGGTGCACGACCTCTTCGCCGAGACGCTCTTCGGGGACACCTCGTTGGGCCGCTCGGTGCTCGGCACCGTCGAGACGATCGAGGCGCTCACCCGGGACGACGTGGACGGCTGGTACCGGAGCAGGTACCGGGTGCCGTCGATCGTGGTGTCCGCCGCAGGGCGGGTCGGCCACCAGCAGGTGCTCGACCTGGTCGCCGCGGCCTTCGGCGACCGCATCGGGGGAGCGGGACGACCCGAGCCGGTCCGGGAGGGCACCGACGTGGTGCTCGACGCCCCGGCCCGGTCGACCGGCCTGATCCACCGCCGCACCGAGCAGGTGCACCTGCTGCTCGGCAGCGTGGGCATGGGGCGGCTGGACGACCGCCGGTACGCCGCGGCGGTGCTGGACACCGCCGTCGGTGGGGGGATGAGCTCCCGGCTGTTCCAGGAGGTGCGCGAGAAGCGCGGCCTGGTCTACAGCGTCGGCTCCTCGCTGACCCACTACGCCGGTACGGGCAGCTTCTCCGTCTACGCGGGGTGCTCGCCCAAGCGGGTGTCGGAGGTGCTGCGGCTGGTGCGGGCCGAGCTGTCCGCGGTGGCCGCCGACGGGCTCACGCCCGAGGAGGTCTCCCGGGCGATCGGCCAGCTCAAGGGCGGCCTGGTGCTCGGCCTGGAGGACACCGGCTCACGGATGAGCCGGCTGGGCAAGAGCGAGCTGTCCTACGGCGAGTACGTCCCGGTGCCCGGCGTGCTCGCCCGGCTGGACGACGTCGACGTCGAGCAGGTGCGTGCGGTGGCCGCCGACCTGCTCACCCGGGACACCTGCCTGGCGGTGGTCGGCCCGTACCGGGAGAAGGACCTCGACCGGCTCTGACGGGACGCGGCCGGCACCCGGACCACCGGTGGTTGGACCGTCCCGCCCGCACCGTCGGCTGGCCCGGGCCGCGTTCGCCGTCGCCATTCTGGTGTCCCTCGCCGTCCTGTTCTGGCCGGCCTCGGGCGTGCCCGGGTCGGCGCCGGGCGTGGACAAGGTCGTCCACCTGGTGCTGTTCGCCGTGCTGGCCGCGACGGGGCGATGGGCCGGGGTCCCGGTGGCCGCGCTGGCGCCGGGACTGCTGGCGTACGGCGGGGTGGGGGAGCTGCTGCAGGCACTGCCGGTGGTCGGCCGGTCCCGCAGCCTGCTGGACTGGGCCGCCGACGGCCTCGGCGTCCTGCTCGGCCTGCTGGCGTGGGCCGGCGTCGACCTGTCGAGGTCACGCCCACGCTGACCCGGTCGAGCGGTCCGCTGTTGCACCGGGACCGCGCGCCGATGGAGCATCCCCGCATGACCACCGACTCGTCCCTCGCCCCGACGGAAACACCCGCCACCGGTGAGCAGCCGCTGACCTCCGTCGGTGTGCTCGGCGCCCGCGGCCGGATGGGGGTCGAGGTCTGCACCGCGGTCAACGCCGCCGAGGACCTCGAGCTCGTGGCGATGGTTGACGACGGCGACTGGCTGTTCAACGTCGCCGACGCCGGCGCCCAGGTGGTCGTGGACTTCACCCGGCCCGACGTCGTCATGGACAACATCCGCTTCTGCATCGACCAGAACATCCACTGCGTCGTGGGGACGACGGGCTTCGACGACCAGAAGCTGGCGACCATCGCCGGCTGGCTGGAGCCGAAGCCGGACGTCGGGGTGCTCATCGCACCCAACTTCGGGATCGGTGCCGTGCTGCTCATGCGCTTCGCCCAGGAGGCGGCGCGCTTCTTCCCCTCGGTGGAGATCGTGGAGCTGCACCACCCCGGCAAGGTCGACGCGCCGTCGGGCACTGCCGCCCGGACCGCTCGGCTCGTCGCGTCGGCACGCCGGGCGGCCGGCCTGCCCCCGGGTCCGGACGCCACCCGGGAGGCCGACTCCCTCCCGGGCGCGCGTGGCGCGGACGTCGAGGGCGTGCCGGTGCACTCCATCCGGCTGACCGGCCTCGTCGCGCACGAGGAGGTGCTGCTGGGCGCGGCGGGCGAGACGCTGACGCTGCGACACGACTCGTTCGACCGGGCGTCGTTCATGCCGGGTGTCCTGCTGGCGGTCCGTCAGATCAGTGGTCGTCCCGGGCTCACTGTCGGCATCGAGTCCCTGCTGGGGCTCTGATCCCCGAAGGGCCCACACGCCTACGGAAGCGCTCCATGCGCGTGACCTGGCTCGCTTTTTCGACGGGACCGCCTGCCGCTGACCTGCGAAGACGCGACGCCGACACCGGCTGGAGAGCTCCACGGCGAGAAATCGGCCCAGCGTGACTTGACGCGGTCCGGCCCGCCGCGTAACTTTCTCTCTGCGCCGAGCGAGACCGGGTCGAAGGACACGGGAGCCGCTGGTCAGACCCCCGGGTGTGACAGCGAGCCGTGCACGGCGTAACGTCAGACAAGCCGCTTCGGACGATGGCCTTCGGGTCGGGTTTCGTGTGCGTCCGCTCTTTGAGAACTCAACAGCGTGCCGAAAGTCAGTGCCAAGTAACAAATCCCCATCCCGGGCCTGTGGGTCTGGGTGGGTTCCTTTGGTTGATTGATCGAGAGTGCCAACTCTTGGTTCTCGGCTTGGGGCAAATTCATCTACGGAGAGTTTGATCCTGGCTCAGGACGAACGCTGGCGGCGTGCTTAACACATGCAAGTCG
>NZ_JAAGWK010000026.1 GCF_010685995.1 Goekera deserti
TCCAAGAACCGGGATGGGGATTTGTTACTTGGCACTGACTTTCGGCACGCTGTTGAGTTCTCAAAGAGCGGACGCACGCAGCTGCTGGGCCTCTCGGCCTGTTCACTGCGGCTGGTTGTGTTCCTCGGCGGCGGGCCCGGCCTCGCGGTCGTTCCCGGCGCAAGAAGTAAGTTACGTGCCCCTGCTGGCGGTGTCAAACCGCGCTGGAGTGACGGCGGACACCGGCGCGGAACCCCACCGTCATCCCCCGTTCACACGGTGGCGGAGCGCAGGCTCAGCCCGCGGACGGGCTGCCGTCACCCCGGTGCACACCGGCGATGGTGCGCTTGCCCTTGCGCAGCACCAGCCACGCACCGGGCAGCCAGTCCCCCTCGGCCGGCACCGCGTCGGCGTCGGTCACCCGCTCGTTGTTCAGGTAGGCGCCGCCCTCCTTGACGGTGCGGCGTGCCTCCGACAGGGAGCCGGCCAGGCCGGTCTGCTGCAGCAGCACGGCGATGCTCGGCACCGGGTCGGTCACCTCGACGGCGCCCGCCTCGGTGAGCGCGGCAGCCAGGGTGGCGGCGTCCAGGTCGGTGAGGTCGGCGCGTCCGAACAGTGCCCGGCCGGCGCCCTCGGCCTGGCGCAGCTGGTCGGGTCCGTGCACCAGCAGGGTGAGCTCCTCGGCGAGGGCCCGCTGCAGCTCGCGAGCCGCCGGCCGTTCCCGGCTGGCGGTGAGCAGCTGCTCCAGCTCGTCGGCGGGGCGCTCGGAGAACAGCGGCAGCCAGGCTCGGGCGTCGGCGTCGTCGATGGTGAGCCAGTACTGGAAGAACGCGTACGGGCTGGTGAGCTCCGGGTCCAGCCAGACCGTGGCGCCCTCGGTCTTGCCGATCTTCCTGCCGTCGGCGGAGGTGATCAGCGGGGTGGCGACGGCGTGCGTGGCGGCGCCCTCGGTGCGGCGGGCCAGGTCGACGCCGGCGGTGATGTTGCCCCACTGGTCGGACCCCCCGCTCTGCAGCGTGCAGCCGTGCCGGGCGTACAGCTCGCGGAAGTCGTTGGCCTGCAGGATCTGGTAGCTGAACTCGGTGTAGCTGATCCCGGCGTCGGAGTTCAGCCGGGCCGACACCGCCTCCTTGGCCAGCATCCTGTTGACCCGGAAGTGCTTGCCGAGGTCGCGCAGCAGGTCGATCGCGGTCAGCTGCGACGTCCAGTCGAGGTTGTCGACGTACAGCGGTGCCCGCAGCCCCTGCTCCGCGGCGGGCCGGTCGAGGAACGGGGCGACCACCCGGCGGATGCGGTCCACCCAGCCGGCCACGGTCTCCCGGTCGTTGAGCGTGCGCTCGGACGTCGGCCGGGGGTCACCGATGAGGCCGGTGGCCCCGCCGACCAGCACGATCGGCTGGTGCCCGGCCCGCTGCAGGGCCCGCAGCACCATGAACTGCACCAGGTGTCCGACGTGCAGGCTCGGCGCCGTCGGGTCGAAGCCGCAGTAGTAGGTGACCGGCCCGGCGGCCAGGTGGGCGCGCAGCGCCCCCTCGTCGGTGCTCTGGGCGATGAGCCCGCGGCGGTGCAGGTCGTCGATCACGTCGCCGGTGGGCGACGGGGCAGCGGAGGTCACGGGGTCACATCCTGCCCGGCGGCCGGACCCTGCCCCCGGCCAGCCCGCGACCGGGTGCCCGGACGGAAGGCGCTCACCGTCGCCGCCCCGGTCTCGGTGAACCGCCACGGCAGGTCCACCGCCCGGCTGATGCCGACCCGGGGACCGGCCGTCACCGACGTCACGGGACGGCCGCGGTGCAGCCGGACGGCGCCCGCCGGGTCGAGCAGGTCGACGCCGCGGTCGTCCGGGCCGATCGCCAGGGCAGAGGTGAGCCGGGCCGGGCCGCGCGCCAAGTCACGCACCGAGGAGGAGGCGGGACGGCGGGAGCGGGCGACCTCCTCCCCCGCCACGACCTCCCCGGCGCGCAGCAGCACGGCCGCGCCCTCGCCGTCCGGGCCGACGACGACGTTCGCGCACCAGTGCACGCCGTAGCTGAAGTACACGTACAGCCGACCGGGCGGGCCGAACATCACCTCGGTGCGCGGGGTGCGGCCGCGGTGGCTGTGCGACGCGGGGTCCGCTCCCCCACCGGAGTACGCCTCGACCTCGGTGAGCCGCACCGCGACGGTGCCCTCGTGCCGGTCGGTGACCACCCAGCAGCCCAGCAGGGTCGGGGCCACGACGTCGGCCGGCCCGAGCAGGTCCCCCGGGGTGAGCAGGGGACCCGGCCCGGGCCGGTCGTCGAGCGGGTGCACGGGTGTCAGTCGGCCACGATCACAGCGCCGCCGCCACCGGGGAGGCCGCGGCCCACGCGGTGTGCTCCCCGACCAGCGCGAGCAGCGCGGTGATCTGCTCGGCCACCCGCTCCGGTGCCGTGCCGCCGCGCGCCTTGCGGGCGGCCAGCGCGCCGCGCACCGACAGCACGCTGCGCACCTCCGGGGTGAGCTCGGGGGCGACCTCGGCCAGCCGGACGTCGGAGAGCTCGTCCAGCTCCAGCCCGGCCTTCTCGCAGTAGGCCACCATCGCGCCGCTGATCTCGTGCGCCGACCGGAACGGCACGCCGGAGGAGACCAGCCACTCGGCGACGTCGGTGGCCAGGGCGAACCCCTGGGGGGCGGCCGCCTCGAGCACCTCCGGGCGCAGCGTGAGCGTGGCGATCATGCCGGTGACCGCGGGCAGCAGGAGCATCAGCTGCTCGACGGAGTCGAAGACCGGCTCCTTGTCCTCCTGCAGGTCGCGGTCGTAGGCCAGCGGCAGGCCCTTGAGCATGGTGAGCAGGCCGGTCAGGTTGCCCACGAAGCGGCCGGCCTTGCCCCGGGCCAGCTCGGCGATGTCCGGGTTCTTCTTCTGCGGCATGATCGAGGACCCGGTGGCCCAGGCGTCGTCCAGCACGGCCCAGCCGAACTCGGTCGACGTCCAGAGCACGACCTCCTCGCCCAGCCGGGACAGGTGGACGCCGAGCAGGGCCGCGGCGAAGCAGAACTCCGCGGCGAAGTCGCGGTCGCTGACCGCGTCGATGCTGTTGTCCGCGGCCCGGTCGAAGCCGAGCTCGGCGGCGACGGCGTCGGGGTCCAGGCGCAACGAGGAGCCGGCCAGCGCGCCGGCGCCCAGTGGGCTGACCGCCGCCCGGCGGTCCCAGTCGGCCAGCCGGTCGACGTCCCGGGCGATCGCGTGGGCGTGCGCCAGCAGCTGGTGGGCGATGAGCACCGGCTGGGCGTGCTGCAGGTGCGTCATGCCCGGCGCGGGGACGTCGACGTAGCGCTCGGCCAGCCCGATGAGCGCCTGCTCCAGGTCGGCGAGCTCGCCGACCAGCGCGCGCACGTGGTGCCGCAGGTACAGCCGCAGGTCGGTGGCCACCTGGTCGTTGCGGCTGCGTCCGGCGCGCAGCTTGCCGCCGAGGGTGCCGAGCTTGGCGGTCAGGCCGCGCTCGAGCGCCTCGTGCACGTCCTCGTCGCTCTGCACAGGGGTGAAGCTGCCGTCGGCCACCTCCGCGGACAGCTCGGTGAGGGCGCCGACCATGGCGGTCAGCTCGGCCTCGGTGAGCAGCCCGGCCCGGTGCAGCACCCGGGCGTGTGCCCGCGAGCTCGCCAGGTCGTAGGGCGCCAGCCGCCAGTCCACGTCGGTGGACTTGGACAGCGCCGCCATGGCCGCCGAGGGGCCGCCGCCGAAGCGGCCGCCCCACAGCCGGGTCGACGGGGCGGACGCCTGCGTGCCCGGCTCGGCAGCGATCGGCGGGACAGCGGTGGCCGGGACGGGCGGGGGCCCGGGCTGGGCGGGGGTGGCCGGCACGGCGTCGGTCACTGAGGCGCACCGCCGGCGAGCCGCTGGTCCCGGGCGGTGGCCAGCTTGCTGGGCATGCCCCACAGCTGGACGAAGCCCTTGGCCAGCCGCTGGTCGAAGGTGTCACCGGTGTCGTAGGTGGCCAGGTTGAAGTCGTACAGCGAGGCGTCGCTGCGCCGGCCGGTGACGGTGGCCCGCCCGCCGTGCAGGGTCATCCGGATCTCACCGGTGACCTGCTGCTGGGACTCGGCGATGAAGGCGTCCAGCGAGCGCTTGAGCGGGGAGAACCACAGGCCGTCGTAGACCAGCTCGGCCCAGCGCTGCCCGACGGTCCGCTTGAACCGGGCCAGGTCGCGCTCGACGGTGACCGCCTCCAGCTCCTGGTGGGCGGTGATCAGCGCGATCGCGCCGGGCGCCTCGTAGACCTCGCGGCTCTTGATGCCCACCAGCCGGTCCTCGACCATGTCCAGCCGGCCCACGCCCTGGGCGCCGGCCCGGGTGTTGAGCTCCTCGATGGCCTGCAGCACCGACACCGGCCGGCCGTCGATCGAGGTCGGGACGCCGGCGGTGAAGCCGACGGTCACCTCGTCGGCGTCCCGGACGACGGCGGGGTCGGAGGTGTACTCGTAGAGGTCCTCGATGGGTGAGTTCCAGATGTCCTCGAGGAAGCCGGTCTCGACCGCGCGGCCCCAGACGTTCTGGTCGATCGAGTACGGCGACTTCTTGGTGGTCTGGATCGGCAGCCCGCGCTCCTCGGCGAAGACGATCGCCTTGTCCCGGGTCATCCCGGAGTCGCGCACCGGGGCGAGCACGGTCAGGTCCGGGCCGAGCGCCCCGATGCCGACCTCGAAGCGCACCTGGTCGTTGCCCTTGCCGGTGCAGCCGTGCGCCACCATCGTCGCGCCGTGGTACTTCGCCGCGGTGACCAGGTGCTTGACGATCAGCGGCCGGGACAGCGCGGAGACCAGCGGGTAGCGGTCCATGTAGAGGGCGTTGGCCTGCAGGGCGGGCAGGCAGAACTCGTCGGCGAACTCGTCGCGCATGTCGGCGACGATCGACTCGACGGCACCGCAGTCCAGGGCGCGCTGGCGGATGACGTCCATGTCCTCCCCGCCCTGGCCGACGTCGCCGGCGACGGCGATCACCTCGGCCCCGGTCTCCTCGGCGATCCAGCCGATGGCCACGGAGGTGTCCAGTCCGCCGGAGTAGGCGAGGACGACGCGTTCAGTCACGGGAGGTGCCCTTCAGGTCAGGGTGGTCGGGGTCTGTGGTCGGGCTGGTGCCGGGGACCGGCGCCCCGGAGGCCAGGGCGAGCAGGTGCTCGGCGAGGGCGGGGCCCCCGGCGGGGTCCCGGGAGACGACCAGCAGGGTGTCGTCCCCGGCGATGGTGCCCAGGACGTCGGGCAGGCCGACCTTGTCCAGGGCGGAGGCGAGGAACTGCGCGGCGCCCGGGGGCGTGCGCAGCACCGCCAGGTTGGCGCTGCCGGCGGCCTCGGTGAGCAGCTCACCGAGCATCCGGGTCAGCCTGCCCGGTGCGGACTGGGCCGGGCGCAGCGGTGCGTTCTCCGGCGGCAGCACGTAGCTGGCCGGGGCGCCGTCGGAGCCGCGCAGCTTGACCGCGCCCAGCTCCTCCAGGTCCCGGGACAGCGTGGCCTGGGTGACCTCGACGCCGGCCTCGGCGAGCAGCCGGGCCAGGTGCGCCTGGGAGGTCACCGGACCGGTGGCGATCAGCTCGGCGATCCGGGCGTGCCGCGCGGACCGGCTGAGCGCCGCCGTCATCGTCGGTCCCGCACGGGTCGCCTCACGAGGAGTTCTCCAGCAGCCAGACCAGCAGCGCCTTCTGGGCGTGCAGCCGGTTCTCGGCCTCGTCCCAGACCACGCTCTGCGGACCGTCGATGACCGCGGCGGCGATCTCCGTGCCGCGGTAGGCCGGCAGGCAGTGCAGCACGACGGCGTCCGACGCCGCCCGGGCCAGGGCCGCCTCGTCCAGGGCGTAGGGCAGGAACGGGGCGGCGCGGGCCGCGTACTCGTCCTCCTGGCCCATCGACACCCAGGTGTCGGTGACCAGCACGTCGGCGCCGTCGGCGGCGGCCGCGGCGTCGGCGGTCCAGTGCACCGAGCCCCCGGTGGTGGCCGCCACCTGGGCGGCGCGGTCGAGCACCGCGGGGTCGGGGACGAAGGTCTCGGGCGAGCCGACCCGCACGTGCATGCCGGCCAGCGCCCCGCCCAGCAGGTAGGAGTGCGCCATGTTGTTGGCGCCGTCGCCCAGGTAGGTCATGGTCAGCCCGGACAGCCGGCCCTTGTGCTCGGCGACGGTCTGCAGGTCGGCCAGGATCTGGCACGGGTGGTAGGCGTCGGTGAGCGCGTTGACCACGGGCACGCCGCTGGCCGAGGCCATGGCCTCGATCCGGTCCTGCCCGGAGGTGCGCCAGACGATCGCGGCGGCCTGCCGGTCGAGCACCCGGGCGGTGTCCTCGATGGACTCCCCGCGGCCCAGCTGGCTGGAGCCGGCGTCGATCACCAGCGGGTAGCCGCCGAGCTCGGCGATCCCGACGGAGAAGGACACCCGGGTGCGGGTGGAGGGCTTGTCGAACAGCACGGCCACCGACCGGGGCACGCCGTTGGGCGCCCGCAGCGGGGTGGGGGCGCCGTCGGTGTGCCGGGAGGCCTTGAGCTCGGCGGCCAGCACCAGCACCTCGGCCTGCTCGGCCGGGGTGAGGTCGTCGTCGGAGAGGAAGTGCCGGATCGTCATGCGCCCGACCCTCCCAGGGCGGCGTCGAGGGCTGCGGGCAGGGCGGCGACGAAGGCGTCGACCTGCTCGTCGGTGACCACCAGCGACGGCGCCAGCCGGACGACGTCACCGGCGACGGCGTTGGTGAGGAACCCGGCGGCCCGCAGGTGCGCCTCGACGTGCGCGGCGACGGCCGAGGTGAGGACGACGCCGAGCAGCGCGCCGCTGCCGCGCACCTCGCTGACCGCCTCGTGGCCCAGGCCCTCGATGCCGGTGGTGAAGCGCTGCTCCAGCTGCTTGGCGCGCTGCAGCAGGCCCTCGTCGCGGATGGTGTCCAGCACCGCCAGCGCCGCGGCCGCCGCGATCGGGTTGCCGCCGAAGGTGGAGCCGTGCGAGCCGGCCGACATCAGCTCGGCGGCGTCGCCGAAGGCGAGCGTGGCACCCAGTGGCAGCCCGCCGCCGAGCGACTTGGCCAGGGTGATCACGTCCGGCTGCAGGCCGTCGGCCTGGTGGGCGAACCAGTGGCCGGTGCGCCCGGTGCCGGTCTGCACCTCGTCGACGGCGAACAGCGCACCCACCTGCGCCGCCTGCGCCGCCGCCGCGGCCAGGTACCCCGGGGGCGCGGGCAGCACGCCGCCCTCCCCCAGGATCGGCTCCAGCAGCACCATGGCGGTGGCGTCGGTGAGGTCGAGGGCGTCGGCGTCGCCGTAGGGCACGTGCCGCACGCCGCCGGGCAGCGGGGCGAACGCGGCGGCCTTGCCGGGCTGGCCGGTGAGGGCCAGCGAGCCCATCGTGCGGCCGTGGAAGGACCCCAGCGCGGTGACCACCTCACCCCGCCCGGTCAGCCGGCTGATCTTGAAGGCCGCCTCGTTGGCCTCGGCCCCGGAGTTGCAGAAGAACACCCGGCCGGGCCGGCCGGCCAGTTCCAGCAGCCGCTCGGCCAGCGTCAGCTCGAGCTCGTGCATGGCGAGGTTCGACACGTGCCCGAGGGTCTGTGCCTGGTGGGTGATCGCGGCGACGACCGCGGGGTGCGCGTGGCCCAGGATCGTGGTGGCGATGCCGCCGAGCAGGTCGACGTACTCGGTGCCGTCGACGTCCCAGACGACGGCGCCGGCACCGCGGGCCAGGGCGACCGGGGGTGTGCGGTAGTTGCCCATCATGACCGTCGACCAGCGACGGGTCAGCTCCTCCGTGTGCGTCATGCCGACCCCTCCTCCGGTGTCGTGGCAGAGGACTCTGCCTGCGGCTCCTCGGCCGGGACGACCATCGTCCCGGTGCCCTCGGTGGTGAACATCTCCAGCAGCAGCGCGTGCGGCAGCCGGCCGTCGACGACGGTCGCGCGGGCCACCCCGCCCTCCACCGCGCGCAGGCACGCGGCCATCTTGGGGATCATCCCGGCGTCCAGCGTGGGCAGGATCTGCGCCAGCTCGGCGGCGTCGATCTGCTCGACCAGGGAGTCCCGGTCGGGCCAGTCGGCGTAGAGGCCCTCGACGTCGGTGAGCACGACGAGCTTCACCGCGCCCAGGGCGACGGCGAGGGCCGCGGCGGCGGTGTCGGCGTTGACGTTGTGCACCTGGCCGGCGGCGTCCGGGGCGACGGTGGCCACGACCGGGATGTGCCCGGCCTCGATCAGCGCGGTGACCGGGGCCGGCTCGACGGCGACGACGTCGCCGACCAGGCCGACGTCGACCGGCTGGCCGTCGACCACGGCGTGGGTGCGCTCGGCGGTGAACAGCCCGCCGTCCTCACCGGAGAGCCCGACGGCCAGCGGGCCGTGGTCGTTGATCAGGCCGACCACCTCGGGGGTGACCTGACCGGTGAGCACCATCCGGACGACGCCGATGGTCTCCGGCGTGGTGACCCGCAGGCCGCCGCGGAACTCGCTGGTCACGCCGAGCCGGGTGAGCATGGCGCTGATCTGCGGGCCGCCGCCGTGCACGACCACCGGCAGGATGCCGCAGGTGCGCAGGAAGACCATGTCCTCGGCGAAGGCCCGGCGGCACTCCTCGTCGACCATGGCGTGCCCGCCGTACTTGACGACGACGACGCGGCCGTGGAACTCCCGCAGCCACGGCAGCGCCCCGGTGAGCACGGCGACCTTGGCCTGGTCGCCGGCCGGGTCGTTGGTGCGCATGACCCGGGAGGTGCCGATCCTGCGGCGCCGGCCGGTGGCCGGTGGGCCGACGTCGGGTGGGGTGGGGTCCTGGTTGGTCTGCGTCATGTCGAGTAGGCCGAGTTCTCGTGCACGTAGGCGATGGACAGGTCGTTGGTCCAGATGGTGGCCTGCTCGCTGCCGGCGGCCAGGTCGACGTCGATGGTGACCGCGCGGCCGGTGAGGTCCACGCCGTCCCGGTCGTCGCCGATCGCGCCGCCCCGGCAGACGGTGACGCCGTTGATGGTGACGTCGACCCGGTCGGCCTCGAAGGCGGCGTCGGTGGTGCCGATGGCGGCCAGCACCCGGCCCCAGTTGGGGTCGTTGCCGAACAGCGCGGTCTTGAGCAGGTTGTTGCGGGCGCAGGCCCGGCCGGCGGTGAGCGCGTCGGCGACGGTGGCCGCGTTCCGCACGGTGATCGCGATGTCCTTGGTGGAGCCCTCTGCGTCGGCGAGCAGCTGCATCGCCAGGTCCAGCGAGGCCGCCTGCAGGGCCTCGGCGAACTCCTCTGGCGTCGGGGTGACACCGCTGGCGCCGGAGGACAGCACGACCACGGTGTCGTTGGTGGACAGGCAGCCGTCGGAGTCGACCCGCTCGACGGACAGGGCGGTGGCCGTGCGCAGCGCCGGGCCGAGCAGCTCGGCGGGCACCACGGCGTCGGTGGTGAGCACCACCAGCATCGTGGCCAGCGAGGGCGCCAGCATGCCGGCGCCCTTGGCCATGCCGCCGATGCTCCAGCCGTCCCGCGCCTGCACCGTCGTCTTGGGCACCGAGTCGGTGGTCATGATCGCCCGGGCGGCGTCGGCACCGCCCTCGGTCGACAGCGTGGCCGCGGCGGCGGTGACCCCGGCGGTGAGCCGGTCCATCGGCAGCCGGATGCCGATCAGCCCGGTGGAGGCGACGGCGACGTCGATCGCGCCGATGCCCAGTTGCTCGGCGACGTGCTCGGCGGTGGCGTGGGTGTCGGCGAACCCGTCCGGCCCGGTGCAGGCGTTGGCCCCGCCGGAGTTGAGCACGACGGCCCGGGCCCGCCCCTCGGCGAGCACCTGCCGGCTCCACAGCACCGGCGCCGCCGGGAAGCGGTTGGTGGTGAACACGGCGGCCGCGGCGTCGTGCGGGCCGTCGTTGACCACCAGGGCGACGTCCGGGTCGCCGGAGGACTTGAGCCCGGCGGCGACGCCGGCGGCCCGGAACCCGGCCGGGTGGGTGACGGTCACGGCGCGACCCCCACGAGCGGGAGGCCGGTGGTCTCGGGCAGGCCGAGGGCGATGTTGGCGCACTGCAGCGCACCGCCGGCGGTGCCCTTGGTGAGGTTGTCGACCGCGGCGACGACGACCAGCCGGCCGGCCGCGCGGTCGACGGCGACCTGCAGGGCCACGGTGTTCGCGCCGAGCACCGCGGCCGTGGTGGGCCACTGCCCCTCCGGCAGCAGGTGCACGAACGGCTCGTCGGCGTACGCCTTCTCGTAGGCGGCCCGCGCGGCGTCGGCGTCGGTGCCCGGGGTGAGCGGCGCCGAGCAGGTGGCGAGGATGCCCCGGCTCATCGGCACCAGCACCGGGGTGAAGCTGACGGTGACCGGTCCGCCGGCGACCGCGGTCAGGTTCTGCACCATCTCCGGGGTGTGCCGGTGCACCCCGCCCACCCCGTAGGCACGGGCGGCGCCCATGACCTCCGCGCCCAGCAGGTCCGCCTTGGCCGCCCGGCCGGCACCGGAGGTGCCACTGGCGGCGACCACGACGACGTCCGGATCGACCAGGCCGGCGGCCAGCGCCGGGGCCATGGCCAGCGACACCGAGGTCGGGTAGCAGCCGGGGACGGCGATCCGCCGGGCGCCGGCGAGCACGTCGCGCTGGCCGGGCAGCTCGGGCAGCCCGTAGGGCCAGGAGCCGGCGTGCTCGGAACCGTAGAACTGCTGCCAGGCGGCCGGGTCGGTCAGCCGGTGGTCCGCGCCGCAGTCGAGCACCAGGACGTCGTCGGACAGACCGGCGGCGATGGCGCCGGACGCCCCGTGCGGCAGGGCCAGCACGACGACGTCGTAGCCGGCGAGCTGCTCGGGCTCGGAGGCCTGCACGACCATGTCGGCGTAGGGCAGCAGGTGCGGCTGGGACTCGCCCAGGCGTCGGCCAGCGCTCGACGCTGCGTGCACCCCGGTCAGCTGCAGCCGCGGGTGCCCGGCCAGCAGCCGGCACACCTCACCGCCCGCGTACCCGGTGGCGCCGGTGACCCCGACCGTCCACGTCCGTCCGTCCATCACAGTGCATGATCATGCAGCATCACGGATGATGATGCAACCCGGGGGTCAGCGGATGGGCGGGTCCCCCGGCGGCTGCTGGGTGGCTGTGCCGAACGGGTCGGCCGGGCTGCCGCCGGTGACCGTGGCGGTGTCCGTCGCGGGCGGCTCGCGGTGGCCGTACCGGCTGGCGATGGTGATCAGCAGCCACAGCACGCCGGAGACGAGGAACAGGTTGCGCGGGGTGGCGACGCCGGAGAACCCCAGCACGAACGGCGCCGCGACGAGCAGGCCGGCCAGGATCACGTCGAGCAGCGCCTGGACCACCGGCGGGAGCTGCTTCACCAGGCCGGTGGGGCCCGCGCTGGTGGCGGCCACGACCAGGAACGCGATGCCGAGCACGATGGACGCCGCGGTGGCCATGCCCTCGTCGGTGAACGCGAACAGGAACGGGGCGGCGACGAACAGCGCGCCGACGAGGTACTCGAGCAGACCGTGGACGGCCTGGGGGATCGGGCCTTCGCGCAACATGCCGTGAGCCTAGGTCGGCGCGCACCCGGCGGCCCGCGGTGCCGGGGCGACACCCCGGCGCGGGCGGCGCCGGTCAGCCGACCGGGTCGTCGTCCCCGTAGGGGTGCAGGCGCAGCTGGCGGGCGGTGCCGGTCGGCGTGGTGGAGAGCAGCGTCGCGAGGGCGTCGGCCCCCGCCCGGAGGAACCGGCCCGACCACCGGTCCAGCTGCCCCGCGGCGATCGCCACGGCCAGGGCGACGACGTCCTCCGGGCTGGTCCAGTCGGTCCGCCCGGCGTGCATCGCCATGGCCCGGGTCATCCCGGTGTCGACGACGCCCGGCGCCAGGTCGAAGGCCCGCACCCCGTGCGCGGCGCCGGCGAGGTGGACGGCCTCGGTGATCCGCATCTGCGCGCTCTTGCCGGCGGAGTAGGCGCTGTAGACGTCGCTGCCACGGGTGCCCAGGCCGCTGGCCAGGCCGATCACCCGCCCGCCGCCAGCGGCGAGCATCCCGGGCAGCACGGCGTGCGCGAGCAGGAACGGCCCGCGGACCTGGCTCTGCACCACCTGCCACCACTGGTCGGGGTCGGCCTCCCACAGCGGGACCTCGGCGGCGTCGATCAGCCCGGCGTTGTTCACCAGCAGCGTGACCGGGCCGAGCTCGGCGGTGACCTGCTCGACCGCGGCCCGCACGGCCGCCGGGTCGGTGACGTCGGCGGCCACAGCGAGCGTGCGTGCGTCGGTCGCCGCGGCGATCTCGTGCATCGCCGACCGCAGCCGGTCGGCCGAGCGGGCCAGCCCCACCACAGCGGCGCCGCGGGCGGCGAGGCCGTGGGCCAGGTGCCGGCCGATGCCGGCCGACGCCCCGGTCACCAGCGCCACGGTGCCCTCAAGCTCTGCCATCCGGCCTCCACCGGTCGCGCCGTGAGCCTGCCCCAGGGCCCCGTCCCGTGTCCCGCCCTGAGCCCGTGAAGGGTGGGGAGGAAGGGGTCCGTCCGAGGGTCCTGCTGGGAGTCGTTCCTCAGCCACGGAGCGCCGCGTCGAAGAACTCACCGACGATGGCGATCGCTCTGTCGAATGCCTCCTTGGCCTCATCACCGGTCAGGGTCCGGTCGGACGCCCGGAAGGTGAACGAGTAGGCGAGCGAACGGTGTCCCTCGAGAACTTGCGCGCCGGCGTACACATCGAAGAGGCGAAGACTCTCCAGCAGTTCGCCCGCGCCCTCGATCAGGTACTTGCGGACATCGGCTTCTGCGTGTCGCTGGTGCACCACCAGGGCGGCGTCCATGTGCACCGGCGGGAAGGACGACACCGGCGGGCCGACCGGGATCGGTGCGGCGGGCAGTGCGTCGACGTCCAGTTCCATCGCGCAGCTGCGGGCCGGCAGCTCCAGCGCGGCGCACACCCGGGGGTGCAGCTCGCCCGCGTACCCGACGACCTGCTCCCCCACCAGCAGCTCGGCGCACCGGCCCGGGTGCCAGGGCGCCCGGTCAGCGGCGCGCACGGTCAGCTCCACGCCGGCGGTGGCGGCGACCACCCGGGCGGCCTCGACGGCGTCGGCCCAGTCCGCCGGGCGGCCCGGCCCCCACCAGCCGCGGGGCTCGCGGTTGCCGGTGAGCGCGACCGCGACGTGCCACGGCTGGGCCGGCACCGCATCCAGCAGCGCGGCGAGCGTCTCGTCGTCCGGGCGGGTGTCGACGCCGGGGATCGGCGCCGGCGTGCGGCGGTCACCGGGGAAGACCGCGCCGTGCTCGAAGACGGCGACGTCGCGCTGGCCGCGGGAGAGGTTGCGGGCCAGGGTCGCCAGCAGGCCCGGCAGCAACGTGGTCCGCAGCCCCGGTTCCTCCTCCGACAGCGGGTTGCGCACCACGACGACCTGGCGGCGCACGTCGTTGTCGGGCAGGCCCAGCGCGTCCAGGGCCGCCGTCCCGACGAACGGGTAGGCCGGAGCCTCGACGTAGCCGGCCTCGGCCAGTGCCCGCCCGATGCTGCGCCGGCTGCGCTGCCGGTCGGTCAGCCCGCGGCCCGGGGGCACGTTGGGCAGCACCGAGGGGATGTCGTCGTAGCCGGCCAGCCGGACGACCTCCTCGACCAGGTCGGCCGGGTCGGTCAGGTCCGGGCGCCAGGACGGCGGGGTGACCTGCAGCAGGTCGCCGTCCCCGTCGACCGACGCACCAACGGCGCTCAGCGCCTCGACCACCTGGGACGGCGGGTAGGCCACCCCGGCGATCCGTGCGGGCCGGCCGGCGTGCAGCGGGATCGCCGGCCGGGGGTCGCGGGTGTCCGGGTCGACCGGGGAGCCGACGACCCGCGCGCCACCGTGCTCGGCCAGCAGGGCGGCGGCCCGGGCGAGGGCCACCATGGTCATCTCCGGGTCGGTGCCGCGCTCGAAGCGCTTGGCCGCCTCGCTGGGCAGCTTGTGCCGGCGGACCGTGCGGGCGATGCCGGTGGGCTCCCAGTGCGCGGCCTCCAGCAGCACGCTGGTGGTGCCGTCGCCGATCTCGGTGGTGGCGCCACCCATGACCCCGGCCAGCCCGATCGGGCCCGAGTCGTCGCTGATCAGCAGGTCGTCGGGGTCCAGCGCCCGGTCGGCGCCGTCCAGGGTGGTGACCCGCTCCCCCGGGGCCGCCGGGCGGACGACGATCGGGCCGCGGACGGCGTCCCGGTCGAAGGCGTGCATCGGCTGGCCGAGCTCGAGCATCACGTAGTTGGTGACGTCGACGGGCAGCGAGATGCTGCGGATGCCCGACTGGGTGAGCCGGCGGCGCATCCACCACGGGCTCGGCGCGGTCGGGTCCAGGCCCTCCATCGCGATCATGGAGAACCGGTCGCACCGCGACGGGTCGGCGACCTGCACCTGCCAGGCCGCCTCGCCCGACCAGGCCGGCGGGGTGACCGAGCCGGGGTCGCGCCAGTCGACGGCCAGGCCGGTGCCGATCTCCCGGGCGATGCCGCGCATAGCCAGGCAGTAGCCGCGGTCGGGGGTCACGTTCAGCTCGATGACGACGTCGTCGAGCCCCAGGACCCCGGCGGCCGGCGTCCCCGGGGGCAGCCCGACGTCCCCGAGCACCAGGATGCCGGCGTGGTCCTCACCGATCCCGAGCTCGCGGACCGAGCAGATCATCCCGTCGGACACGTGGTCGTACGTCGTCCGGGCGGCGATCTCGAACCCGCCCGGGAGCACGGCACCGGGCAACGCGACGACGACCAGGTCGTCGACGGCGAAGTTGCGGGCCCCGCAGACGATGCCCCGGGGGGCCTCCTCCCCGACCTCCACCTGGCAGTACCGGATCGGCTTCTTGAAGCCGGTCAGCTCCTCGATCTCCAGCACCCGGCCGAGCACCAGCGGGCCGGTGGTCTCCGGCGTGCGGTGGACCTCCTCGACCTCCAGGCCCAGCCGGACGAAGGCCGTGTCCAGGTCCTCGACCGACGTGCCCGCGGGCAGGTCGACGTACTCGGCCAGCCAGCCGATCGGGACCCTCACTGGACTGCCTCTCTGGCGTACCGGGTGCTCACTGCTCGACTCCGAATGCTCGTGTGAAGCGGACGTCGCCCTCGACGATGTCGCGCATGTCGCCCACCTCGTGGCGGAACTGCAGCGCACGCTCGATGCCGCACCCGAAGGCGAAGCCGGTGTACTCCTCCGGGTCGATCCCGCAGGCGGTCAGCACCCGCGGGTTGACCATCCCGCAGCCACCCCACTCCACCCAGCGCGGCCCGTCCCGGTGCTCGGGGAACCACACGTCGAACTCCGCCGAGGGCTCGGTGAACGGGAAGTACGACGGCCGCCACCGGGTCGTGGCGTCGGCGCCGAACAGCTGCCGGGCCAGGTGGTCCAGCGTGCCGCGCAGGTGTGCCATGGTCAGGCCGCGGTCGACCGCGAGCCCCTCGACCTGGTGGAACACCGGGGTGTGCGTCGCATCCAGCTCGTCGGTCCGGTAGACCCGGCCGGGCGCGATGACGTAGATCGGCGGCCGGCGCTCCAGCATGGTGCGCGCCTGCACCGGGCTGGTGTGCGTGCGCAGCACCAGGCCGGAGTCCTCGGGCGCGACGAAGAAGGTGTCCATCATCGAGCGGGCCGGGTGGTCGGTGCTGATGTTGAGCGCGTCGAAGTTCAGCCACTCCGCCTCGAGCTCCGGGCCCTCGGCGACCTCGTAGCCCATCGCCACGAAGACGTCGGCGATCCGGTCGGTCAGCGTGGTCAGCGGGTGCCGGGCGCCGCGCGGGGTGCGGTCCCAGGGCAGGGTGACGTCGACCCGCTCCTCGGCCAGCGCCCGGGCGTCCCGCTCGACCTCCAGCACCGCCAGCCGGGCGTCGTAGGCCTCGGTCACCGCCACCCGGGCGGCGTTGACCCGCTTGCCGGCGTCCGCGCGGGCCGCCGGGGGCAGCGCGCCGAGCTCGCGGCGGGCCAGTAGCACCGGAGCGCGGTCACCCAGGTGGGCGGGGCGCACGGCAGCCAGCCCGGCCAGGTCGGCCGCGCCGGCGAAGGCGTCCCGGGCAGCGGCGACCGCGGCGTCGAGGGCCTCCGGGGAGAGCGCGGCGACCTGCTTGGGGTCGTAGGGGTCGTTGGCGCCAGACACGGGAGCCCATTCTGCCCGCCCCCGTCCGGGCGCCACGCACGGGCCGCGACAGGGGCCCACCTCCTCCCCCCGGGGGAGGCGGGCCCCGGTTGGACTCCACCGGGCGCCGGGCGGGCCGATGCAGATCACGTGGACCTGATCACCAACGCGACCGTCGCTGACGACACCGTGGCCGCTCTGCGCGAGGTGCTGCGGGCCGGGACGGTGCGCAGCGTCTTCCAGCCCATCGTGCACCTGGACAGCGGCACCGTGGTGGCCTACGAGGCGCTGGCCCGCGGACCGGAGGGCCCGCTGCGCGCCCCGGACGTGCTGTTCGCCGCCGCCCGCGCCGGGGACTGCCTGGCCGAGCTGGACGAGGCCTGCCGGGCGGCGGCGTTCCGCGGTGCGGTCGCCGCGGGCCTGCTGGCGCCGCTGACCGTGTTCGTCAACGTCGAGCCCGAGGTGCTGGACGCCGCCCCGCTGTCGGACCTGCTGGCCATCGCCGAGACCGCCCCCCGCGACCTGCGCGTGGTCATGGAGATCACCGAGCGGGCGCTGGCCGCCCGCCCGGCGGAGCTGCTGCGCACCGTGGAGCGGGTGCGCGAGCTCGGCTGGGGCATCGCCCTGGACGACGTCGGCGCCGACTCGCTGTCCCTGGCGTTCATGCCGCTGCTGCGCCCCGACGTCGTCAAGCTGGACCTGCGGCTGGTGCAGGACCGCCCCGGCCCGGCGATCGCCGAGATCATGAACGCCGTCAACGCGCACGCCGAGCGCAGCGGTGCGGTGGTGCTCGCCGAGGGCATCGAGACCGAGGAGCACCTCGCCGTGGCCCGGGCCCTGGGCGCGACACTCGGGCAGGGGTGGCTGTTCGGCCGGCCCGCCGAGGGTGCCTCCAGCGTGTTCGGCGTCGGCGAGCTGGTGCTGCCGGCGCTGCGCGACACCGGCAGCACGGCCAGCACCTCCCCGTTCGCCTGCCTGCCCGCCGGCACCGCACTGCGCACCTCACCCAAGGCCCTGCTGATCGAGCTGAGCAAGCAGCTCGAGCGCGAGGCTGCCCGGGTCGGCGAGACGTGCGTGGTGGCCTCCACGTTCCAGGACCAGCGCTACTTCACCGAGCCGACCGAGCGTCGCTACACCGCGCTGGCCGAGGCGGTCGGTTTCGTCTGCGCACTGGGCGAGGGCCTGGGCGACGAGCCGGCGCCCGGCGTACGCGGTGCGTCGCTGGCCCCGGACGACCCGGCCCTGGGCGAGTGGGACGTCGTCGTCCTGGGCCCGCACTTCAGTGCGGCGCTGCTGGCCCGCGATCTGGGCGACGACGGCCCGGACGCCGAGCGTCGCTTCGAGTTCGCGCTCACCTACCACCGGCACACCGTGGTGGCGGCCGCCTCCGCGCTGCTGTCCCGGGTCGTGCCCCGCCCGGCCCGGCCGGCGCCGGGGACGTCGGCCCCGGCCACCGCGGCGGGTGAGCGGCGGGCCACCACCGCCCCGCGCGGCCTGCCCACCCCGGAGCCGGGCAGCGCTGCCGACAGCGTGCTGCACCGGGCGCTGGCCGCCACGACCAGCGGCGTGACCATCGCCGACGTCACCCAGCCGCAGCAGCCACTGGTGTACGTCAACCACGCCTTCGAGGTGCTCTCGGGCTACCGCGCCGACGAGCTGCTGGGGCGCAACTGCCGCTTCCTGCAGGGCCCGGAGACCGACCGTGCTGCCATCGCCCGGATGGGCATCGCCGTCGCCACCGGGCAGGAGATCCGGGAGACGCTGCTCAACCACCGAGGGGCGTCCCGGGAGGCGTGGTGGAACGAGGTGTACCTGGCACCGGTCACCGACCACGACGGCACGGTGCTGCAGTACATCGGCGTCCAGCACGACGTCTCCGACCGGATGGCCGCCGAGCGCGCGCTCATCGGCGAGCGGGACCGGGCGCAGAGCTACCTCGCGCAGATCGAGAAGCTCGCCTACACCGACCCGCTGACCGGCCTGGCGAACCGGAGGCGGCTGGAGGAGCAGATCGAGGTCGCCCTCTGGGACGCCCGGGTGGCGGACACCTCGGTCGCCGTGCTGTTCGTCGACCTGGACGGGTTCAAGCCGGTCAACGACGCGCTCGGGCATGCCGCCGGCGACGAGCTGCTGGTGCGCACCGCCCAGCGGCTGCGCGCCCGGCTGCGCCGCGGCGACCTGCTGGCCCGGCTCGGCGGCGACGAGTTCCTCATCGCCCTGCCGGCGCTCAGCCGGCACGTCGGTCAGCTCGAGGCGCAGGTGGTGGCCCAGGACCTGGCCGGGGCCATCGCCCAGCCGGTGGTGGTGCACGGCACCGAGGTGCGCGTCACCGCCAGCATCGGGATCAGCATCTCCCCCGACGACGGCGACACCGTCGGTGAGCTGCTGCACGCCGCCGACCTGCGGATGTACACCCGCAAGCACGCGCTGCGCTGACGTCCGGGACCGGGCCGGCCCGGGCGCTCAGCCCGCGGCGCGGGTGTCCGGGCCGGCCGGCGAGGGCAGCAGCACCGCCAGGCCCTCCCAGGCCAGTGCGGTGAGCTGCTCCACCAGCACCGGGGCGGGCACGTGCCGGGTGCTGGCCCACCAGTGGGCGGACAGCTGCACCATGCCGACCACGCCGTAGGCCCACGTGCCGGCGGCCTCCGGCGAGCGGCCGGAGTCCCGGAGCAACTGGGCGAAGAGGACGGTGAGCGTCTCGGCGACCTCCCGCTCGGTGGCAGCGACCAGGTCGGCGCCGCCGGCCCGGCCGGTGTGGGCGTAGGCGAACCGGTACAGCGCGGGCTCGGCGACGATCAGCTCGACGAAGGCACCGACGACCGCACGCATCTTGTCCCGGCCCTCGCCGCGCTCCTGCGCCATCTCGCCCATCAGCCGGGGCAGCAGGATGGTCTGCGCTATCCGGTCCAGCACCGCGTCCACCAGCTCGTCCTTGTCGGCGAAGTACCGGTAGAGCACCGTCTTGCTGACCCCGGCGACCCGGGCGACGTCGTCGACGGAGAAGTCGGGCCCGGTCAGCCGTACCGCGCTCACCGCGGCGCCGATGAACTCCTCGCGGCGGACCCGGCGGTGCTCGGTCCAGCGCGAGCGGCGACCGTCCTCGGCGCGCGGCGCCGCCACCGGTGCGTCCGCGGCGACGGCCTCCGGCTGGTCCACCTCGGACCGCTCGCCGACCCCCGACCGGCCGCTCCCGCTCTCGCTGTCCACCACTGGAGCTCCCTCCACCTCGCGTCCACTCTGCACGTCCACCGGCGCACGGACGAACCGGGAGCGCGCCGCACGGTCCCACGACCGGGCGCCCGGCGCACCCGCGGCAGCGCTCAGACCTGCGCCGACTGTGTCGCGTACAGGCAGATGGCCGCCGCCGCGGCGAGGTTCAGGCTCTCCGCCCGACCGCGCATCGGCACCCGCACCCGGTGGTCGGCCAGCGCCCCCAGCTCCGGGTCCAGCCCGCGCGCCTCGTTGCCGAACAGCCAGAGCACCGGGCCGGTGAGGAGCCCCGCGGGCCCGGCGTCGGCCAGGCTCACCTCGCCCTGCCCGTCCGCGGCGAGCACCGTCACGCCCGCGGATCGCAGCGCCGGCAGCAGCTCCGGCAGCGGCGCGCTGCGCACGACGTCGACGTGGAACAGGCTGCCGGCACTGCTGCGGACGGCCTTGCCGTTGTAGGGGTCGGCCGACCCGGCCCCGAACACGACGGCGCCCGCCCCGCACGCGTCCGCGGTGCGCAGCACGGTGCCGGCATTGCCCGGGTCGGCCAGCTCGGCCAGCGCCACCGCCAGCGACGGCGGCCGCTGCACCAGCGCGGCGGCCGGCACGTCGGCCAGTGCGCACACCGCCACCAGTCCCTGCGGGGTCACCGTCTCCGACAGGCTCGCCGCCGCCCGGTCGGTGACCAGCCGGACCGGCACCCGCGTGCCGGACAGCAGCTCACGGTGCGCGGCGGCGGCGGCCTCGGTGGCGAACACCTCGCGCACCAGCCCCGGCTCGGCCACCGCCAGTGCCTCGACCACCGACTGCCGGCCCTCGGCGAGGAACGCCCCGGCGGCGTCCCGCCCGGACCGGCGGGTGAGCTTGCGGGCCGCCACCACCCGCGCGGAGCGCTCGGTGAGCACCTCGCTCATGCCCGGCTCCTCTCCGTCCGCACACCCGTGCCGGTCCGCACACACGACGACGCCGCCACGAGGAGGTCGAGCCCCTCGTGACGGCGTCCCGGGCTTCTCCGGCCTCCTGCCCCCGCCACCGGCCTGCGGCCGGTGCGGGCAGGAGGATCCTGCTGCTGCCTCAGGCCGCGTCGGCAGCCGGAGCGGCAGGTGCCGCGGCGACCGCGGCGCGGGCGGTCTCCACCAGGGCGGCGAAGGCGGCCGGCTCGTTGACGGCCAGCTCGGCGAGGACCTTGCGGTCCAGCTCGATGCCGGCCAGCTTGAGGCCCTGCATGAACCGGTTGTAGGTCATGTCGTTGAGCCGGGCCGCGGCGTTGATCCGGGTGATCCACAGCTTGCGGAAGTCACCCTTGCGCTTCTTGCGGTCGCGGTAGGAGTAGGTGGCCGAGTGGAGCAGCTGCTCCTTGGCCTTGCGGTAGAGGCGGGACCGCTGGCCGCGGTAGCCGCTGGCCGCCTCGAGGGTCGTACGACGCTTCTTCTGGGCGTTGACCGCCCGCTTCACGCGTGCCACGTGGAAGCTCCTGTCTCAGTCGATGGGGGGTGGGCCGGTCGGCTCAGATGCCGAGGAGCTTCTTCATCCGGCTGACGTCGGCCGGGGACAGCACCTCGGCACCCTTGACCCGGCGCTTGCGCGAGGAGGACTTGACCTCGAACTTGTGCTGGTTGTTGGTGTGCTCGCGGACGAGCTTCCCGGAGCCGGTCACGCGGATGCGCTTGGCCGTGCCCTTGTGCGTCTTGTTCTTCGGCATGTCCTGGGTCCTTCGTGGGGTCTGTCGGGCCGGACGGCACCCGGGGGCGCCGCGGCTGCGGTGGAGTCGGGGTCGGCTCCTCCTGCCGGGCCCCGCCGCGAGCTCGCGGGCGGGGGCAGGAGGGTCCTGCGTCAGGCCGTCGGCGCCTGCGGTGTGGCGTCCGGCTGGGCCGCGACCGGCTGCGGCGCTGCCGTCTCCGGTGCCGCGTCCGGGTCGACGTCCTGTGCTGCCGCCCGGGCGGCCTGCTGCCTGCGCGCCTCGCCCTGGGCCGCCTCACGCTGCTGGGCGGCCGCGTTCTGCTCGGCCTCCTTGGCCGAACGACGGTCCGCCTGGGCAGCCTGCTGCGCCTGCTGGGCGATGAGCTGGGCGTTCCGGTGCGGGGCGATCACCATGACCATGTTCCGGCCGTCCTGCTTCGGGTTGGACTCGACGACGCCCAACTCGGAGACGTCGCCGGCCAGCCGCTGCAGCAGCCGGTAGCCCATCTCGGGCCGGGACTGCTCGCGACCGCGGAACATCACGGTGATCTTGACCTTGTCGCCGCTCTTGAGGAAGCGCTCGACGTGGCCCTTCTTGGTCTCGTAGTCGTGCGGGTCGATCTTGAGCCGCAGGCGCATCTCCTTGATGACGGTGAGCGCCTGGTTGCGCTTGGCCTCGCGGGCCTTCTGCGCGGACTCGTACTTGAACTTCCCGTAGTCCATGAGCTTGACGACGGGCGGCCGGGCCATGGGAGCGACCTCGACCAGGTCGAGCTCGGAGTCCTGTGCCAGCCGCAACGCCTCGCCGATCGACACGATGCCGACCTGCTCGCCCTCGGGTCCGACGAGTCGGACCTCGGGGACCCGGATGCGGTCGTTGATGCGGGGCTCGGTGATGGCCTCTCCTGTCGCTGTCTGCGGTGAGGAGTCGCTGGCCCACCCGGGCACCGACGAACACGGGCCCCGTGAGCTGCTGCTCACGGGGCCCACTCGCCGGCGGGCACACCCGTCCCGGGGAACGGGGTGCGCAGCGGCCGACCGGACGGACCGGTGGCGCTGACCGGGGACCTGGGCGCCTCAGCGGCGCCAGGTGGGAGCGGGCTCCTCTTGGACGACGGCCCGGGGCGGGGCCGTCGGTCGTGCATGGTGCGCCTCATGTAGCGGGGGGAGGCACCGCTCACTGTACATCTCGGCCGTCCCCGGTGTCAGGCGCGGGTGACGACCGCCCGGTTCAGGCGGGACCGGGCGCCTGCCGGCTGGCGTTCAGCAGCGCCCGCAGCCCGACCACCGCGTCGACCGCCCGCTCGCCGTCGGCGGCCTGCACGGCCAGCATCGGCAGCTCGTCGCCGTCGGCCAGCAGCAGGCTCGCCCACTGGGCGGAGTCGTCGAAGCGCACGGCCCGCACCGCAGCCCAGGGCAGCGTGTGCCCGCTCAGGATGTTCTGCACCCGCACGCCCTCGGCGCCGGCGGTGACCTTGGGCCGGGTCACCAGCAGCACGCCCCCGGCCAGCAGCAGCCCCAGCAGGACCATGGCCGCCTGGTCGGCGGTGCGGAAGGACACCGCGCCGCTGGTGGTCTCCTTGAGCAGCACCGCGATCACGGCGAAGGCGGCCACCAGCCCGGCGGCCACCGACCGGCCGACCACGCGCAGCTTGCGGGGCACCGCCGTCACGGGTGCCGGCCGGGTGGGTGCGGGTTCTTCTCGCATGGCCCCATGGTGCGCCACCGCCGGCAGGCCGCTCCCACGGCGCACGGATGCGCTGGCAGAGTGCCGGTGCGTGGAGATCCCCGGGACCCGACGGCGCGCGGCGGGTGGTCGGCCGGACCGCGGCCGGGTGAGCGCTCCCGCACCCCCCGGCGGCCCGCCGACCGTCGCCGCGCTGGCCCGCCGGGTGCTCGACACGCCCCCTCGGCTCGGCGGCACCCGGCTGGTGAGCATCGACGGGCCGGCCGGGTCGGGCAAGACGACGTTCGCCGGGAGGCTGGCCGACGCGGTGGCCGCCCGCACCGGCCGCCGGGCGTCGCTGGTGCACATGGAGGACCTGTACACCGGCGACGACGTCGGCAGCGGCTGGAGCATGTCCGGCGCGGTGGACCGGCTGGATGCCGGGGTGCTGCGACCGGTGCGGGAGGGCCGCCCCGGCAGCCTGCACCGCTGGGACTGGGCGGCCGGCGCGGCGGAGCCCGCGGCGACGACGGTGCCGGTGGCCGAGGTGCTGCTGGTGGAGGGCTGCGGCGCCTCGCCGCGCCGACACGACCCCTGGACGAGCCTGCGGGTGTGGGTGGAGGCCCCGGCGGAGCTCTGCCTGCGCCGGGGCCTGGCCCGGGACGGCGCCGAGCTGCGCCCCTGGTGGGAGCGCTGGCAGGCCGAGGAGCGGGCGGTCTTCGCGGCCGAGGACACCCGTGCCCGCGCCGACGTCCGGGTGGACGGGGCGGCCTCGGGGGCCCTGCCCCCGGACCGCTACGCGCTGCTGTGAGATCGGTCGGGGACACCGGGTCGACACATGTCCGGAACCCGCGGGGACCACGATGGACGTCGTGACCGCCCTCGACCTCGCCTCACCGGCCGACGTCCTGCCGCTGGCCGGGTACACCGTCGCGGTGACCGCCGCCCGGCGCGCGGAGGAACTCGGGGCACTGCTCGACCGCCGGGGCGCACGGGTGGTGCGGGCCCCGGCGATCCGGATCGTTCCGCTGAGCGACGACACCGAGCTGGTCGCGGCCACCCGCGCGGTGCTCGCGGCCCCGGTCGACCTGGTGGTGGCCACCACCGGCGTCGGGTTCCGGGGCTGGCTGGAGGCCGCCGACGCCTGGGACCTGCCGCTGGTCGCCCACCTGCAGTCCGCACGGGTGCTCGCCCGGGGCCCCAAGGCCCGCGGTGCCATCCGGGGCGCGGGCCTGGTCGATGCGTGGTCGCCGGCGTCGGAGTCATCCGTGGAGGTGCTGGACCACCTGCTGTCCGGCGCGCAGGGGCCACTGGCCGGCCGGCGGGTGGTGGTGCAGCTGCACGGCGACCCGCTGCCGGACTTCGTGGCCGCGCTGCGCGGCGCCGGCGCCGAGGTGATCACGGTGCCGGTGTACCGCTGGGTGCTCCCGGAGGACACCGCGCCGCTGCGCCGGCTGGTCGGCTCGGTCGCGTCCGGCGGGGTCGACGCGGTGACCTTCACCAGCGCACCGGCCGCGGCGAGCCTGCTGCAGATCGCCGCCGAGGAGGGGCACGCCGCCGGGGTGCTGGCCGCGCTGTCCGGTCCGGTGCGCACCTTCTGCGTCGGGCCGGTGACCGCCGCACCCCTGCAGAGCGCCGGGATCACGACCCTGCAACCGGACCGGGCCCGCCTCGGCGCCCTGGCCCGCGAGGTGGTCGCCCGGCTGCCCGAGCGCGACCCGGTGCTCGCCGTCGGCGGGCACCGGCTGCAGGTGCGCGGGCACGCCGCCGTCCTGGACGGCCGGCTGGTGGAGATGGCGCCGGGGCCGATGGCCGTGCTGCGGGCGCTGGCGCGTCGTCCCGGTGCGGTGGTGTCCCGGCCCGACCTGCTCACCGGCCTGTCCGGCGGCGGCGACGCGCACGCGGTCGAGATGGCCGTCACCCGGCTGCGGGCGGCCCTGGGCGCACCCGTGGTGGAGACCGTCGTCAAGCGCGGCTACCGCCTCGCCGTCTGAGCACGCTCGCGGCGGCGTCCCGGCGGTGGCGGCTCTTGCGGTGTCGTTGCTGCCTGTGCGGTCGTGCACCACCGCAAGAGCCGCAACGACTCCGCAAGAGCTGCGCCGGACGACGGTGACTCGGACGGAGCCTGCCCCGCGCCCCAGTCCCCATCGCCCCCGGCGGCGTCCGGCTCGTCGGTTGCTCTTGCGGTGTTGCACCACCTCTTCCCGCGCTGCACGACCGCAGGAGCACGGACAACACCGCAGGAGCCGCGACCCGCCGAGACGCCGCGACCGCCAGGACGCCGAACGCCCGACGCCGGGCGGGGGCGCCGGGGTCAGACGCCGCCGGCGAGGGAGTGCTTCGAGGGGCGCAGGTAGACCGCCCAGGTGAGGGCGACGCAGACGGCGTAGAAGGCGATGAACGCCAGGTACGCGCCGTCGCCGGTGCCGCTGGCCAGGAAGGACTGCCGGAACGCCAGGTTGACCAGCACCCCGCCGAAGGCACCGATCGCGCCGGCGATGCCGATGACGGCACCGGACAGCACCACCCCGCGGCGCTCGGCGGTGACCCGGTCCTCCCCGGCGTCGGCGGCGGCGACGGCCTTGGCGCGGAAGATCGCCGGGATCATCTTGTAGGTCGACCCGTTGCCGATGCCGCTGAAGACGAACAGGAGCACGAAGCCGAACAGGAACAGCGGCAGTGACTCCTGCCGGCTGGCCAGCAGCACGACACCGGCGCCGACGGCCATGGCGACGAAGTTCCAGGCGGTGATCCGGGCTCCGCCGTACCGGTCGGCCAGGACGCCGCCGACGGGCCGGATCAGCGAGCCCAGCAGCGGGCCGAGCCAGGTGAGGTGCGCGGCCGACAGCGGCGTGGAGAAGTCGGCGGTGAACTGGTTCTGCAGCACCTGCCCGAACGCGAAGCCGAAGCCGATGAACGAGCCGAACGTGCCGATGTACAGGAAGGAGATCACCCAGGTGTGCGGCTCGGCGGCGGCCCGGCGCATGGCCCGGGGCTGGTTGCGGGCGGTGGTCAGGTTGTCCATCAGCAGCGCCGCCCCGACCGCGGCCGCGACGATGAACGGGATGTAGACGAGCAGCACGATCCGCGGGTGCTCCGCCCCGGCCGTGGCCAGCACCAGCAGCCCGACCAGCTGCACCACCGGGACGCCGAGGTTCCCGCCGCCGGCGTTCAGGCCGAGTGCCCAGCCCTTGAGCCGGGTCGGGTAGAAGGCGTTGATGTTGGTCATCGAGCTGGCGAAGTTGCCGCCGCCGACGCCGGCCAGGCAGGAGACGACCAGCAGCGTGGTGAAGCTGACCCCGGGCTCCAGCACGACCGCGGTGGCGATGGTGGGCACCAGCAGCAGGGCCGCGCTGATGATCGTCCAGTTGCGGCCACCGAACGTCGCGACGGCGAAGGTGTACGGCAGCCGTACGAACGCGCCCAGCGCGGTGGGCAGCGTGGTGAGCAGGAACTTGCCGGCCGGGTCGATGCCGAAGACCGGCTCGGGCAGGAACAGCACCAGCACCGACCACAGGCTCCAGATGGAGAACCCGATGTGCTCGGAGAACACCGAGAAGAACAGGTTGCGGCGGGCGACGTCCTTGCCGCCGCCGTCCCAGAACTCCCGGTCCTCCGGGCGCCAGTCGTCGATCCAGTGGCCGCGCAGCCCGCCCCCGCGCCGACCGGCCGGTGGCGGGGCGGGCGGCGCTGCGCCGTCCGTGGTGGTCGGGGTCGTCTGCGTCGGTGCGGCCATGGGAAGACGGTGCCGGGACCGCGTTCCAGCCCTGTCGCCCGGGCCGGGCGAGTGTGTTCCGTTCTCCGCACGTGCCGGATCCCCGTCCGGTGAGGGCGCCGTGGGCGGGGCACCCGCACTGGTGAGCCCGGGCCCGGCCGGGTGCAGAAGCGGCCTCGAGCGTCGATCATCCGGGTGTGCGCGACGACCTCGACGGTGATCCCCCGCTCCCCGGCCGCGCGCTCGTCGAGACCGGCGAGCTCGTCGCCGGGTCGATGAGCCGCGCGGTCGCCGGCATGCTGTTCGACCCGGGGTCCTCGCCGCTGCGGCTGGACGACCGGCTGACCTCCTGCCTGGCCGAGGCCGCCACCGCCGCCGCGGCGCTCACCCCCACCTGGGAGCGCGCCCGCGCCGGCGCCGCACTGGCCTTCGCCGTGGAGCTCGCGGCCACCCGCGAGCACCAGGGACGCCGGGTGCGCACCGACGGGTTCCTCACTGCCGGCGGCACCACCCGCTCCCCCGCCGAGCAGCTGGTCGAGGCGGTGCTGCGGGCGGCCCGCGACGCGCCCGAGGAGCGGCGGGTGCGCCACCTCGGCTACCTGTTCGCCGAGGTCGCCGTCTCCCCCGACCTGGACGTCGAGCTGGCCGGCCGGGTGCTGCGCACGGCCGGGCGTTGTGGCTGGCGCCAGCTGGTGCTGCTGGCCGCCGTGGGACGCCGGGAGCGCACCCCGCTGCCGCTGACCCCGCTGCCCTCGGACGCCGGTGCGTGGACCGCCTGGGGCGCCGGCACCGACCTCGCCGAGCTGCGCGCCGCCGGTCTGCTCGACCCGCCCCCGGCCACGCCGCGTCCCGGCGGCGCCGCGCAACCCCGGCTGCGCCCGGCCGACCTGCGGCTCACCCGCGCCGGCGTGCTGGTGCACCGGCTGCTGGCCCTGGACTTCGTCCGGGACGACGAGGTCGCGGCCGCCCTGACCGCACTGGGCACCCCGCCGGCCTGAGCCGCCTCACGAGCCCGGCGCGCCCGGCCCGCGTGCGCGACCGGGTCCGCCGCCCGGCGACGTGGGGTGATCAGCTCGGGTCCAGCGGGCTGTCCCGGGCCGGGACACCCCGCTGGAGCCGAGGTGATCATGGCCCCGCCCCGCACAGGACGCCGGACGCGCGGGGACGCCGAGCGGTCGTGTGGCGACGAGGGAGACCGTGCCGGTGGGACGGGCGGGTCAGAGGGTGACGAGCAGGTCCCCGTCGGACTCGCGGACGGCGTAGACCCGCAGCGGACCGGCGCCGCTGGTGGACGCGCCGTCGGACCAGCGGAAACCGAACAGGTGCAGCGGGCAGACGAGCACGCGGGCATCGGTCTGCCCGTCGGCCAGCGGTCCACCGGCGTGCGGGCAGGACGCCTGGGTGGCGTGCAGCGACCCGTCGCGCAGCCGGAACACGGCCACCTGCGTGTCCCCGGCGGTGAACGCCCGGCCCTCCCCCGGCGGCACGTCCTCCAGCCGGCCCACCCGCACCTCGGTGGTGGTGGGGGTCTGCAGCTCGGTGAGGCTCATCGGACCGGCACCAGCGGCAGGTCGACCAGCGGCAGCGAGGTGCGGAACTGGCCCGGGGTGGCGGGCTCGGCGAGGTCGGCGGCCCACGGGTCGGTGTAGGCGTCGATCGAGCGCTGCATCCCGGCGTCGAGGTCGGCCACGATGCCCTCGCTGTCCTCCAGCAGCACGGCCTGGATCTTCTCCAGCCCGACCCGGGGCACGAAGTCGTAGGTGCGTTCCAGCCAGTGGGCGTTCTCCCGGTAGTACTGCATGAAGCGCCCGGCCAGCTGCACGACGGCGTCCCGGCCGGTCACGGTGGCCAGCAGGTCGCCCTTGCGGACGCTGGCCCCGGCGGCACCGCCGACGTACACCTCCCAGCGGCCCTCGCCGACGGCGACCACCCCGACGTCCTTGACGTAGGCCTCGGCGCAGTTGCGGGGGCAGCCGACGACGGCGAGCTTCATCTTGGCCGGGCTCTCGATGCCCTGGAACCGGGTCTCCAGGTCGATGCCGAGGCCGGTGGAGTCGTCCAGGCCGAAGCGGCAGAAGTCGCTGCCCACGCAGGTCTTCACGGTGCGGAAGCTCTTGCCGTAGGCGTACCCGCTGGGCATCCCGAGGTCGGCCCACATGCCGGGCAGGTCCTCCTTGCGCACGCCGAGCAGGTCGATCCGCTGCCCACCGGTGACCTTGATCATCGGCACCTCGTACTTCTCCGCGACGTCGGCGATGGTGCGCAGCTGCGCCACCGAGGTCACCCCGCCCTTCATCTGCGGGACGACGGAGAAGGTGCCGTCGCGCTGGATGTTGGCGTGCACCCGGTCGTTGATGAACGTGGCGTCGTTCTCCCGCACGAAGTCGCTGCCCCAGACCGTCTTCAGCAGCGAGGTGAGTGCCATCTTCGACCGGGCGTCCTCGGCGCCGGCCGGGGCGAGGGCGGCGAAGACCGCGGACACGCTGCGCAGGTCCTGCTCCCGGACGGCGGCGATCAGCGCCGGCTTGGCCAGCGGGATGCCGGGCACGTACCAGTCGGCGGCGGGGTCCTCGGTCACGTCGCCGTCGGCGGCCCACTCCACGATCTGCCCGACCAGGCCCTTGCAGGAGCCACAGCCCTTGCCGGCCCGGGTGCGGTCCATGACCGCGCCGACCGAGGTGCACCCGCCGGCGACGGCCTCGCAGATCGCGGCCTTGGAGACGCCGTTGCAGTTGCAGACCTGGCTGTCGGCGGGCAGCTCGGCGACACCGACCTCCGCCTTGCCGTCGGACAGGTCGACCAGCAGCTCGATCCGGCGGGCCGGCAGCGGGCTGCCGCGGTCGAAGGCCTGGGTCAGGTAGGCGACCTTGCTGGTGTCGCCCAGCAGCGTGGCGCCGACCAGCCGGTCGTCCCGGACCACCACCGACAGGTGCACCCCACGCCGGGGCTCGCTGATCACCAGGAACTCGTCGTCGTCCCGCTCGGGGCCGGTGACGCCCATCGTGGCCACGTCGACGCCGGCGACCTTGAGCTTGGTCGCCGTCCGGCTGCCGTGGTACTCAGCGGTGGGGTCGGTGCCGGTGAGCACGTCGGCCAGCACCCGGGCCTGCTCCCACACCGGGGAGACCAGTCCGTAGACGGTGCCGCGGTGCTGGGCGCACTCCCCCACCGCGTACACGTCGGGGTCCTCGGTGCGCAGCTGGTCGTCCACCACGATGCCGCGCTGCACCTCCAGCCCGCTGCGGACGGCGACCTCCGTGCGCGGGCGGATGCCGGCGGCCAGCACCAGCAGGCCGGCGTCCACGGCCCGGCCGTCGGCGAGCACCACGCCGCGCACCCGGTCGGGTCCGATGACCTCGGTCGCGGTCAGCCCGCAGTGCACGGTGATGCCCAGGGCCTCCACGCTGGTCTTGAGGATCGCACCGGCGTCCGCGTCGAGCTGGGCGTTCATCAGGTGCCCGGCGGCGTGCAGCAGGTCGACCTGCATGCCCTGGCCCTGCAGTGCGCGAGCGGCCTCCAGCCCGAGCAGCCCCCCGCCGACGACGACGGCGCGCTCGTGCTCGGTGGCGGCGGCCAGCATGACCCGGGTGTCGTCGATGGTGCGGAACCCGACGACGCCGGGCAGCAGGCTGCCGTCGTCCCGGTGCACGCCGGTCATGGGCGGCACGAAGGAGCTGCTGCCGGTGGCCAGCACCAGGTGGTCGTAGCCGGTGACCGTCCCGTCGTCGCCGTGCACGGTCTTGGCCGGCAGGTCGACCCGGGTGACGGCGACACCGGAGCGCAGCTCGATGCCGTTGTCGGCGTACCAGTCGTGGCTGTTGAGCACGATCTCGTCCTCGTGCGTCTCCCCGGCCAGCACCGGGGACAGCATGATCCGGTTGTAGGTGCCGTGCGGCTCCTCCCCGAAGACGGTGATGGCGAACTGGTCGCCGCCGCCGCGCTCGAGCAGCTCCTCGACCAGGCGCGCACCGGCCATCCCGTTGCCGACGACGACGACGCGCGGCCGCGGGTCGAGCTCGGCGTCCGGGCCGAGCGGGACGGTGGTGACGCCCTCCGGGCGCCCCCCCAGGACCGCGGCCATCAGACCTCCACCAGCCCGAGGTCGACCACGATCTCGCCGCTGACGCCCTCGGGCGCGGCGGCGTGCAGCTCCAGCACGGTGCCGCCGGGCAGGTCCTCGACCACCCGCAGCGGCACGTGCACGTCGCCCTTGGCGCCGATCGGGAACCAGCGCATCGGCGCCCCGTCCCGCACCAGCAGCACGTAGACGAGCTCGCCGGTGGAGTTGCCGCCGCGGAAGTACAGCGCCTGCGCGCTCTGCCCCGCGGGCACCTCGTAGCGCAGTGCGGGATCGACCGGGCCGGGCTTGGTGAGCCCGTCACCGACGATCGGGTAGACGCCTTGCAGGAAGCGCGTGCTGCTCCTCATGCTCGTGGTCCTCCTCCGGGTGGGTCCATGGGGCTGTCGGGGGGCGGTGCGCTCGTGCGGTCGGGGGGCCGGCAGGCCGTCGGGGGGCGGTGCCGGGATCAGCTCGTCGGGCCCGCCCACCCGGGTCACCGAGACGGCGCAGAGCTTGAAGGCCGGCATCCGGCTCAGCGGGTCCAGGGCGGGGTCGGTGAGGGCGTTGGCGCTGGAGCCGCCGCCCCAGTGGAACGGGGCGAACACCACGTCCGGGCGGATGGTGTCGGTGACGGTGGCGTGGAACCGGGCCCGGCCGCGGCGGGTGGCGAGCTCAACGACGTCGTCCGGGCGGATGCCGAGGCGGCGCGCGAGGTCGGGGTGCAGCTCGGCCCGCGGGCTGCCGGCGATGAGCTGCAGGCTGCGCGAGCGCCGGGTCTGGGTGCCGGACTGGTACTGGGCCAGCACCCGGCCGGTGGTGAGCACCAGCGGGTGGTCGGCGTCGGTCGGCTCGTGGGCGTCCACGTGCTCCACCGGCAGGAAGCGGGCCCGGCCGTCGGGGGTGGCGAAGGCCTCGGTGAACAGCCGGGGCGTGCCGGGGTGGGCGGGGGCGCCGTCCGGGGTGGCCGGGCAGGGCCAGAACACGCCCTGCTCGGCGTCGATCCGGTCGTAGGTGATGCCGCTGTAGTCGGCCGCTCCCCCGGCGCTGGCCCGGCCCAGCTCGGCGAACACGGTCTCGGCGTCGTCGCTGAAGAACGCGCCGCGGCCCAGCCGGCCGGCCAGCTCGGCGAGCATCTGCAGGTCGTCGCGCACCCCGGGCGGCGGGTCCAGCGCGTGGCGCCGGCGCAGCACCCGGCCCTCCAGGTTGGTCATCGTGCCGTCCTCCTCCGCCCACATCGCGCTGGGCAGCACGACGTCGGCGAGCTCGGCGGTCTCGGAGAGGAAGAAGTCGCTGACCACCAGGCAGTCCAGGTCGCCCAGCCGGCTGGCCACCCGGCGGGCGTCCGGGGCGGACACCGCGATGTTGGAGGCGAGCACCAGCAGCGTGCGCACCCCGCCCTCGGTGCCCAGGGCGTCGAGCAGCTCGAACGCGCTCACCCCGGGCCCGGGCAGCTCGTCGGGGTCGACGCCCCAGACGCCGGCGACGTGCGCGCGGGCCGCCGGGTCGGCGAGCTTGCGGTAGCCGGGCAGCTGGTCGGCCTTCTGCCCGTGCTCGCGCCCGCCCTGGCCGTTGCCCTGCCCGGTGACGGTGCCCCAGCCGCTGCCCTCGCGGCCGGGCAGGCCCAGGGCGAGCGCGAGGTTGATCCAGGCCTGCGCGGTGTCGGTGCCGTGGCGGTGCTGCTCGGCGCCGCGCGCGGTGAGCACGATCGCCCGGCCGGCCCGGGCCAGGGCGTGCACCGTGCGCCGCTGGTCGACGACCGGCACGCCGGTGATCCGCTCGACGCGGTCGGGCCAGTAGCGGGCGACCGCGGCCCGCACCTCCTCGAAGCCGGTGGTGCGGGCGGCGACGTACGCCTCGTCGACGAGGCCGTCGGCCAGCGCGATGTGCAGCAGCCCGTTGGCCAGCGCGAGGTCGGTGCCCGGCAGGGGCTGCAGGTGCAGGTCGGCGCCGCGGGCGGTCGCCGTGCGCCGCGGGTCGACGACGACGTGCAGCGCGCCGCGCTCGCGGCCGGCGTCCAGGTGCTGCACCGCCGGCGGCATCGTGTCGGCCGGGTTGCTGCCGACCAGCACCAGCACGTCGGCCGCGGCCAGGTCCGACAGCGGGAACGGCATGCCCCGGTCCAGGCCGAACGCCCGGATCGACGCGGTCGCCGCCGAGCTCATGCAGAACCGGCCGTTGTAGTCGATCGCGCTGGTGCGCAGCGCGACGCGGGCGAACTTGCCCAGCTGGTAGGCCTGCTCGTTGGTGAGCCCACCGCCGCCGAAGCAGCCCACGGCGTGCGGCCCGTACCGCAGCTGGGTGCGGGTGACCGCGGCGGCGACGGCGTCCAGGGCGGCGTCCCAGGTGGTCTCCACCAGCGGGCTGGTGCGGTCACCGGGGCGGGCGCGCACCAGCGGCCGGGTGAGCCGCTCGGGGTGGTCCAGCAGCTCGGCCGCCGACCAGCCCTTGGAGCAGAGCCCGCCCCGGTTGGTGGGGAAGTCGGCCGGGACCAGCGTCGCGGGGCGGTCGCCGGCGGTCATGGTGATCCCGCACTGCAGCGAGCAGTAGGGGCAGTGCGTCTCGGTGGTGCGCGTGCCGGTGGCTGCCCGGGACGTGGGCGAGGGCAGCGGGACGGGCACGGACCGAGCGTGCCGGGGGTGGGTTTCGACGCCGCTGCCCCGGCGTCAAGGCAGGGTTCCGTCCGGCTCACCGTCGCCGCCGCGGCGTTGTGCGGGTGCGGGTCGCCCCGGCGGCGGGCCCCGGCACCCGGCGGGCCGGCGTGGTGTCATGGCGGGGTGAGCGAGTCGACGGCAGGACGGTCCCGGGACGTGCTGATGGGGCTGGAGGTGACCCGCGAGGGGCTCTCGGTGGAGACCGGCCCGGTGGTGCGGGCCGCCGAGCCGCGCGACGTGCCCCGGCTGGGTGCCACGCTGACGGTCGCGCTGGCCGACTCCCGGTGGACCCGCTGGGCGCTGCCGGTGGACGGGCGGGTGCAGCGGCTGACCCGGCTGCACGAGCTCCTCGCCCACCGCGGCGCGGCCACCGGCACCGCCTGGGTGGACACCCGGGTCGACTCCGTCGCCGCGTGGGAGGCCCCGGACGGCGCGCCCGACACGCAGCCGGTACCCGCGGACGTGGCCGGCGCGCTGGCCCGCGAGGTGCCGTACCTGCACGGCGAGCGCGCCCGCGTGGTCGCCGACACCGCGGCGCTGGTCTCCGCCGTCCGGCCGTCCGGGCCGCACTGGTGGCTCGCCACCCTGGCCACCCGGCCCAGTGCCCGGCGGCGCGGGCTGGCCACCGCCGTGCTGGCCCCGGGCCTGCGCCGCGCCGACCACGCCGGGCTGCCGGCGGCGACCGCGGTGCACAGCTGGGCCGCGGTGCGCTTCCTGCGGGGCTCGGGTTTCGAGGTGTCCGAGACGCTGCGCACCTCGGACGACCAGCTGGCGGTCTACGTCCTGGTCCGCGCTCCGCAGCCGGTCTGAGGTCCGGGGTGGGCGTGCGGGTCCCACCGTCAGCGGGGGCCTGGCCTTCCAGGTAGGGGGCCGGCATCGGCCGCTCAGTCCCAGCTGCCGCGCTGCCGCTTGAGCTGGCCGCGCTGCTTCTTGGCCTCGATCCGGCGTTCCTCCGACCCGCGGGTCGGCTTGGTGCGGCGGCGGGGCGGGGCCGGTGGGGCCAGTGCCGCGCGCAGCGCCGCGGCCAGCCGGGCGCGGGCGGCCTCCCGGTTGCGCAGCTGCTGGCGGTGCTCGCTGGCGGCGATGGTGAGCACGCCGTCGACCAGCCGGTCCCCCAGTCGCTGGGCGAGCCTGGAGCGCTGGGCGTCGGTCAGGCCGGGCAGCGACACCGGGGCGACCGACAGCTCGACCCGGGAGTCGGCGGTGTTGACCCCCTGACCACCCGGCCCGGAGGACCGGGAGAACCGCCACTGCAGCGCCGCGGCGGGGACGACGACGGAGCTGGTGACCTCCAGGTCGCCGGATGCGTCGTCGCCGCTCATGCCGACCATCCTCCCGGAGCTCCCCGGCCGCCGGCCACCGCGTATCGGTGGCACACAACCTGTCATGACAACCTCACTCTGTGATGTCAGGATGGTCGACCCCTTGATCACCACGGAGGTTCGCCGATGAGCATCTACGACGAGATCGGCGGCGCGCGCGCCGTCGCGGCCACGGTCGACGGGTTCTACGACCGGGTGCTGGCCGACCCCACGCTGGCCCCGTTCTTCGCGGGCACCGACGTGGCCCGGGTCACGGCGCACCAGCGCAGCTTCATCGCCGCTGCCCTGGGCGGTGCCGAGCTCTACCGGGGCCGGGACATGGCCACGGCGCACGCCGGCCTGGGCATCGCCGACACCGACTTCGACCGGGTCGTGGCACACCTGGTCGACACCCTGACCGCCCTGCGGGTGCCGGCGGACACCATCGCCCGGATCGGTGCCGCCCTGGAGCCGCTGCGCACCGACGTCGTCAGCGTGTGACCCCGGCGGGTCGGGTCGCCCCCACCCGGTGCGGGGCGCGGGCGCCGTGCTGCGCCCCGCTCCTGCGAGGCCGGTGGACGAGGCCGGGAGCGTGAGCCGGCCGGCACCGCCCGGCGGCTGGGCCGTACCGGGCCCGCGGGCACGGGGGCAGGATGGCCGGGTGCACACCACCGGGTCGCTGGCCACCGCCCTCGCCGCGGGGCCGGTCGTGCTGGACGGCGGCCTGGCCACCGAGCTGGAGGCGCAGGGCCACGACGTGGGCTCCGCGCTCTGGTCGGCCCGGCTGCTGCGCGACGACCCCGCCGCGGTGGTGGCCGCGCACGCGGCGTTCGCGGCCGCCGGGGCGCAGGTCGCGACGACGGCCAGCTACCAGGCGACCGTGGAGGGCTTCGCGGCCGCCGGCCTGGACGCGGCCGCGGCCCGGGAGCTGGTCACCCGGTCGGTGCGGCTGGCCCGGGAGGGTGCGCCGGACGGCTGGGTCGCCGGGTCGGTGGGGCCCTACGGCGCGATGCTCGCCGACGGCTCGGAGTACACCGGCGCCTACCTGGACCCGCAGTGGTCCGGCCGGGCCGGTGGCGGGCTGTCGGTGGCCGAGCTGCGGGACTTCCACCGGCCGCGGATGACCTGGCTGGCCGAGGCGGGCGTCGACGTGCTGGCCGCCGAGACCCTGCCCGGCGCCGCCGAGGCGGAGGCGGTGCTCGCCGAGGCGGCTGCGCTGGGCGTGCCGGTGTGGCTGTCGCTGACCACGGTCACCGGCGCCGACGGCGTGGTGCGCACCCGCCGGGGCGAGCCGGCGGCGGCGGTGCTGGCTGCCGCGGCGTCCTCGCCCGGGGTGGTGGCGGTGGGGGTGAACTGCACCGACCCGGCCGGGGTGCTGGCCGCGGTGCAGGCGGCCGGCACGCCGTGCGTGGTGTACCCGAACAGCGGCGAGGTGTGGGACGCCGCCGGCCGGCGGTGGACCGGCCGGCCGGGGCTGCCGACCGCCGACGTCCGCGCCTGGGTGGCGGCGGGCGCGCGGCTGGTCGGTGGGTGCTGCCGGGTGTCCCCGGCCGACGTGCGGACGGTCGCGGCTGCGCTCACGAGCACGTGGCGGAGTGCCACGGGCGAGGAGAGCTCGCCCGTGGCACCCCGCCACCGAACGGGTCAGAGGATCGGGGTGCCACCGGTGACGGCGACCCGGGCGCCGGACACGTAGCTGGCCTCGTCGCTGGCCAGCAGCACGTAGACCGGGGCGAGCTCGGCCGGCTGCGCGGCGCGGCCCAGCGGTGTCTGCTGCCCGAACTCGGCCACCGTCTCGGCCGGCATGGTGGCCGGGATCAGCGGCGTCCACACCGGGCCGGGGGCGACGCTGTTGGCCCGGATGCCCTTGTCGGCGTACATCTGGGCCAGGCTGGCGGTGAAGTTGGCGATGCCGGCCTTGGTCATCGCGTACGGGGCGAGGCTCGGCTTGGGCATGTCGGAGTTCACCGACGAGGAGTTGATGATCGACGCGCCCGGCTGCATGTGCGGGATCGCGTCCTTGCAGAGGGTGAACATCGCGGTCAGGTTGGTCGCGACGGTGTGGTCCCACTCCTCGTCGCTGATCTCGTCCAGTGTCTCGTGGGTCATCTGGAACGCGGCGTTGTTGACCAGGACGTCGACCCTGCCGAACTCCTCGACGGCCCTGGGGATGATCGTCTTGGCGTGCGACCGGTCGGACAGGTCGCCGGGCACCAGTACGGCCCTGCGGCCGGACTGCTCCACGTAGCGCGCGGTCTCCTCGGCGTCCTCGTGCTCGTCGAGGTAGGCGATCAGCACGTCGGCGCCCTCCCGGGCGAAGGCGATGGCGACGGCGCGGCCGATGCCGCTGTCCCCGCCAGTGATCACGGTGGCCTTGCCGGCGAGCTTCCCGTGGCCCTGGTAGCTCTGCTCGCCGTGGTCGGGCTTCGGGTCCATCTCACCGAGCGTGCCGGGCGGGGTCTGCTCCTGCCGCGGCTGGGACTCGGGACGGGGCTCGGCTGTGGCATCTCCGGACATGGAGTCCTCCTGCTCGCTGCTGCACTGCGACGCCGCTGGCTCGGGCGTACCCCGCCGACCTACCCGGCGTCCCCGGCCGGAACCCCCCGGGGTGCCCGCGCCGCCGGAACGGAGGGCCGTCACCCGCTGTTCACCTCATCCCCACGGGCCTCGACTGTCGCGTCCGTCACGGGTGCACCAGGATGGGTTGCACGCAACAGGCGTCGGCGAACGGGGACACGATGCGCGGCACGGACACACCGGACGGACCGACCCGGGGCGGGGAACCGGCCGTGGTCCGCCCGCCGGCGACCGTGCGCCGCCCACGAGGGCGCAGCAGCACCGGCGCCTCGGCCCTGGCCACCGCCGCGCTCACCGCCGCCGCCCTGGTGACCCTGCCCGGTGCCATGGCCTCGGCCGGGTCGGCGACCGACGCGCAGGACCGCACCGCCGACGGCGGCACGGCGGCCGGGTCGCTGCTGCCGGAGGCGCCCGCGGCCTCGCTCGCGGCGGGCACCAGGACGGCGTCGACGACGACGTCCTCGTCCTCGGCGTCCCGGTCGAGTGCGGCCGTCCTCCCCACCCGGTCGTCGGCGGACACCCCGACGGCGGACGCGCCGGCCCCCGGGGTCACCGGCCGGGCACCCGCCCCCGCCACCCAGCTGCTCCCGGCGCCGGCCCCCCGGCCACTGCCGGACCCGTCGAGCGCGCCTTCCCCGCTGGCCGCCGGTGGCATCCCGGCCACCGCGCTGGACGCCTACCGGGCCGCGGCCGCGAGCCAGCCCGACTGCGGCATCAGCTGGACCCTGATCGCGGCCATCGGGCGGGTGGAGTCCAACCACGGCCGGTTCGCCGGCGCCGTGCTGCACTCCGACGGGCGCTCGTCCCGGCCGGTGGTCGGCATCCCACTGGACGGCAACGGCACCGCCCGGATCACCGACACCGACGGTGGCCGGCTCGACGGCGACACGGTGTTCGACCGCGCCGTGGGGCCGATGCAGTTCATCCCGAGCACCTGGGCGCGCTACGGCCGGGACGGCGACGGCAACGGCACGCGCGACCCGTTCGACGTGCACGACGCCGCGGCCGCGACGGCCGCCTACCTCTGCGCGGCCGGCGGGGACCTCACCACCCCCGCGGGTCAGTCGAAGGCCGTGTACGCCTACAACCACTCGGCCAGCTACGTCGCCACGGTCCTGTCGCTGGCGGCGGACTACGCCGGCACGCCGCCGCCGGTGCTGCCGCCCGCGCCGGGGCCGGCCCCGCAGCCGCCGGTGTCCGAGCGGCCGGTGCCCCGGCCCTCCCCTGCCCCGGCTCCCGCCCCCGTCCCGGCTCCTGCCCCTGTCCCTGCTCCCACCCCTGCCCCTACGCCGGGACCGGTGCTGACCGGCCCGCCGCAGCCGGAGCCCGGTCTCGAACCGATCCCGACGCCCACCCCCGGACCGACGCCCGAGCCGGTGCCCAGCCCCGGACCCACCCCGACGCCGAGCCCGACCCCGACGCCCGAGCCCAGCCCGACGCCGAGCCCGACCCCGACGCCTGGGCCGACCCCGAGTCCCGAGCCCGGCCCGGCCCCGGCTCCCGACCCGACGCCGACGCCGACGCCGACGCCCGAGCCGACCCCGAGCCCCGATCCCAGCCCCACCCCGGCGCCCGAGCCCGCGCCCGCGCCCAGCCCGACGCCCCAGCCCAGCCCGACCCCCGCGCCTGCTCCGTCGCCGGAGCCCGGCCCGGAGCCGACCCCGAGCCCCACCCCCGAGCCGACCCCGAGCCCCACCCCCGAGCCGACGCCGTCCCCGACACCCGAGCCGTCCCCGACACCCGAGCCGACCCCGGCTCCCCCGTCCTGCGCCACACCCGTCACCGTCGACGTGCTGGACGGCGCCGCGGACCCGGCCACGGCGGGCGAGGTGGCCGACCGGCTGCGCGCGGCCGGCGTCGTCGTCGGTTCGGTGACCGAGCAGGCCGACGCGGGCCCGAGCGCGATCCGGCACCCGGCCGCCGACGACGCGGCTGCCCGGCTGCTGGTCGGTGTGCTGGACGCCGTGGTGGCCGACGACCCGCGGGGCGCCGACCAGCCGGCCGTCGTCGACCCGGCGGCGCTGCTGCAGCCGGCCGACGTCACGACGCTGGTGCTGGTGCTCGGCACCGACGACGCACCGTTGCTCGCCGCACTGCGGCAGCTGTCGGAGCAGACCCCGGTGTGCGCACCGGCCCCGTGACGACGCGCCGGGTGCCGTGGCACCCGGTCCGCGCGCGGTCCTGGTGGGTCGGGCGCGGCGACGTGCTGCGTGTGCCGGTGGTGATCACCGCCCCCTGGGCCCACCGCCCGCGCGGCGGCGCACGAGCCGGGTTCCCGGAGCGGGGCCGGGGAGCCCTGGCGGGGGTGACGGGTTCGCCGCGTGACCCGCTCGCCGAGTCCTGTACGCGGCACGGCCCGCCGTCCCGGTGAGGGGCGGCGGGCCGTGGGCCGTACCGGGGGCAGTCAGGCCGCCCGGTTCCCCGCGATCGCGCGGGCGGGCAGCGGCGTGATGGCCGTGGCGGGGGCGGCGGGGCCCCAGCGCATCTCCATCCGGCGACGTCCGAGGGTGTCCGTCACCGGAACCCAGTGGATCTCCGTGCAGCGTGCGTACATGTCCGATCCTCCTGTCGTTCACCTGTTGTTCACCTTGTCTCCCTCATCGTCCCCCCTCATGCAGGACTGGAGTGGTCGTTATCTGATCGTGACCTTGCCGTCGACCGGTGCCGAGGTGGGTACGGGCCGCGGCAGCTGCGGGCGTGCGGCACCCTGGGCAGCACGATGACGAGCACCCGCACCGCCTCTCCCCTGCTCGACGACGCCGCCGACCTCGGCGCCCTCCGCGCCCGTGGCGCCGACCCCGACGCCGTGTTCGAGCGCTTCGCCGGCTGGGCCGCCGACGCCGGCACGGTGCTCTACCCGGCGCAGGAGGAGGCGCTGATCGAGCTGGTCAGCGGGGCCAACGTGATCCTGTCCACGCCCACCGGCTCCGGGAAGTCGCTGGTGGCCACCGGCGCCCAGTACGCCGCGCTGGCCGCCGGGCGGCGCAGCTTCTACACCGCGCCGATCAAGGCCCTGGTGAGCGAGAAGTTCTTCGCCCTCTGCGGCGTCTTCGGGGCCGACAACGTCGGGATGCTCACCGGCGACGCCAGCGTCAACGCCGGGGCACCGATCATCGCCTGCACCGCCGAGGTGCTGGCCAACGTCGCCCTGCGCGAGGGCCGCGACGCCGACATCGGGCTCGTGGTGATGGACGAGTTCCACTTCTACGGCGACCCGGACCGCGGCTGGGCCTGGCAGGTGCCGATCCTGGAGCTGCCCCGCGCCCAGTTCCTGCTGATGTCCGCGACCCTGGGCGACGTCACCGGCATCCGGGAGGACCTCACCCGCCGGACCGGCCGGACGACGGCGCTGGTCACCTCGGCCGAGCGTCCGGTGCCGCTGCACCACTGGTACGCCACCACGCCGATGCACGAGACGATCCAGGAGCTGCTGGACACCCGCGAGGCACCGGTCTACGTCGTCCACTTCACCCAGGCCTCGGCCCTGGAACGCGCCCAGGCCCTGATGAGCGTCAACGTGTGCAGCAAGGAGGAGAAGGCCGCGATCGCCGACATGGTCGGCGGGTTCCGCTTCTCCTCCGCGTTCGGGACGACGCTGTCCCGGCTGGTCCGGCACGGCATCGGCGTGCACCACGCCGGCATGCTGCCCAAGTACCGCCGGCTGGTCGAGCAGCTCGCGCAGGCCGGGCTGCTCAAGGTCATCTGCGGCACCGACACCCTCGGGGTGGGCATCAACGTGCCGATCCGCACGGTGCTGTTCTCCGCGCTGAGCAAGTACGACGGCACCCGGGTGCGGATGCTCAACGCGCGGGAGTTCCACCAGATCGCCGGGCGGGCCGGCCGGGCCGGGTACGACACCGCGGGCACCGTCGTCGTCCAGGCGCCCGAGCACGAGGTGGAGAACCTCAAGCAGTTCGCCAAGGTCGCCGACGACCCCAAGAAGCGTCGCAAGCTGGTGCGCCGCAAGGTGCCCGAGGGCATGGTGCCGTGGAGCGAGGCGACGATGAAGCGCCTGGTCGACGCCCAGCCCGAGCCGCTGGGCAGCCACTTCGCCGTCTCCACGTCGATGCTGCTCAACGTGCTGGCCCGGCCGGGCGACCCGTTCGCGGCGATGCGGCACCTGCTCACCGACAACCACGAGCCGCGCACGCGGCAGCTGCGGCACGTCCGCGAGGCGATCGGCATCGCCCGTGCGCTGATCACCGCCGGGGTGGTGGAGCGACTGGACGAGCCCGAGCCGGACGGGCGCCGCTACCGGCTCACCGTGGACCTGCCGCCGGACTTCCAGCTCAACCAGCCGCTGTCGATGTTCGCCCTGGCCGCGATCGACGTGCTCGACCCGGACGCCGAGACGTACCCGGTCGACGTCGTCTCGGTGATCGAGGCGACCCTGGACGACCCGCGGCAGGTGCTGGCCGCGCAGCTGAACAAGGCCAAGGGCGAGGCCGTGGCGCAGATGAAGGCCGAGGGCATCGAGTACGACGAGCGGATGGAGCTGCTCGAGCAGATCAGCTACCCGAAGCCGCTGGCGGAGGTGCTGGAGTACGCCTTCGACGTCTACCGGCAGGGCAACCCCTGGGCCGCGGACGCCGCGCTCTCGCCCAAGTCGGTGGTCCGGGACATGTGGGAGCGGGCCTTCACCTTCCGTGAGCTGGTCGGCTACTACGGACTGACCCGCTCCGAGGGTGCCGTGCTGCGCTACCTGTCGGACGCGTTCAAGGCGCTGCGCTCGGGGGTGCCGGCCGCGGCCCGCACCGAGCAGGTCACCGACATCGTGGAGTGGCTCGGCGAGCTGGTGCGCCAGGTCGACTCCTCGCTGCTGGACGAGTGGGAGGAGCTGACCAACCCGACCGGCCCGCTGGACGCACCGGTGTCGGTGCCCGCGCGGCCGCGCCCGGTCACCGGCAACGAGCGGGCGTTCACCGCGATGGTGCGCAACCAGCTGTTCCGCCGGGTCGAGCTGTGGGCCCGGCGACGCTGGTACGACCTGGGCGAGCTGGACGCCGCGGCCGGTTGGGACGCCGAGCGCTGGGGCGAGGTGGTGCGGGCCTACTTCGCCGAGCACGCCGAGGTGCAGACCGGCGCCGACGCACGCGGGCCTGCGCTGCTGGTGGTGGACAAGTCCCCCGGCACCTGGCGGGTGCGGCAGATCCTGGACGACCCGGCCGGCGACCATGACTGGGGTTTCGACGTCGAGGTCGACCTGGAGGCCTCCGACGAGGAGGGCACCGCGGTGATCCGCTTGGTCGACGCGGGCCGCAAGGACTGAGGAAGGACCCCGCTGCCCCCCACCACCCGCACGCTCGCGGCGGGCTCCCTACAGCGGGGCCGGAAAGAATGAGGGCATGGAACTGCTGCACCGGACGACGACGCGGCTGCAGCTGGACGCCGTGGTGCCCGGCGACCTGGAGGCGCACCACGCCCTGCTGTCCGACCCGGCCACCTGGACGCACCTGCCCTCCGGCCGGCACCGGGACCGGGCACAGACCGCGGCCGGGCTGCAGCAGGTGGTGGACCGGTGGCGGCACTCCGGCCTGGACTACTGGACGGCGCGGCTGCGCACCGACCTGCCCGCCGGGACCGTGCCCGCCGGGCTGCAGCCGGGGGCCGTCGTGGGCACCGGCGGGTGCGCGCTGCGCTCGGGCACCCGCTGGTGGAACCTGTACTACCGGTTCACCCCCGCCGCCTGGGGCCACGGCCTGGTCGCCGAACTGGTGCACACCGCCCTGGACGCCGCACGGTCCGTGGACCCCGAACTGCCTGTGATCGCCTATCTGCTGGAGCACAACGTCGCCTCGCGCCGGCGGGCGGAGCGGTCGGGGCTGACCTGCGTCTGGCGCGGCCCGGACGCCGGCAACCCGGACCCGGACGCCGTCCGGCTGGTGTACGCCGACCGCCCCCTGTCCGAGGACCTCCTGGACCAGATCGCCGCGACCGCCTGACCGCCTCGGGCCGGTCGGCGCCGCCGTCGCCGGGCTGACGGTGCCGGGCCGACGGTGCCGGGCCGACGGTGCCGTCGGCTGTGGGCAACACCCCGTGCCCGCTTCCATGGGCAGCGCCGCGCCGGCTCCCGTGGACGGCACGCCGCGCCCGCTCCTGTGGGCGGCGCACCGTGCCCGGCACGGCCATGGCCGGGGGCCGCAGCCCGATCAGCTGCTCCCGGACGTCGACCCCCGCTGACCCCAACGTCCATCAGCGCGGCGGTCCCGACCGCGGGCGGGTCACTGTCTGCCGCTCCCCCCCGCGGCCGCGGCACCAACACCCGGCACTGTCCCCAGACCCGCCAGGATCGCGGCGGTCCCGGCCGATAGCGGGCCACTGCACGCCGCAGGCGCGTCCTCCGTGCCACTCGCGTGCCCCGCGGAGCAGGGGGCCGGCGGGGGTCGGGCAGCACGGTCTCCCCGATCAGACACACGCCGTCCCCGAACGCACCGCACGCGGCGGCTCCACCTCCAGTGCAGCGATGACGCCAGACCGGCCAGGAAGCTGACAGTCCTGGCCGTGGAGGGGCCATTGCCTGCCGCGGCGCCCGACCTCGCGGACACATGCGGCACGAGCCGAGCCGTGGCCGACGTCCGTCCACGAGGTCGGTGGCCCGGCCGACGACGGGCCACCGACTTCGCCGCACCGCACGCGGCGGCTCGACTCGCGATCGAGCGATGGCCCCAGACCGGCCAGGACGCCGGTGGTCGTGACCGCGGACTGGCCACCGCCCGCCGCGGCGTCCGCCGCCGCTGGCTCACTCATGACGGGCCGAGCAGTGGCCGCGGGGCCGCCAGGAGCGGGGTGGCGCCGGCTGAGGGGGCCACCGCCCGCTACGCACCAGCGGCAGCCCGACCGCACACCCAGCAGTGTCCCGCGACCGGCCAGGAGCGCAGCCGTTGCGGCCGGCAGCGGGCCACTGCCCGCCGCAGCGTCAGGCCCGGCCACGGACGCCCGACCGGCAGCAGTGGCCCCGGGCCGGCCAGGGGCACCGCGGTCATGGCCGAAGGTGGGCCACTGCTGCCCGCACCCCCTGGAACGCGCGGCGGCGGGGCGCGTGACAGGCTCGGGGCGATGCGGCGGTGACCGGGTGGGAGATGGTGGCCGTCGTCCTGGCAGGTCTCACCGCAGGGTCGATCAACGCCGTGGTCGGATCGGGCACGCTGGTGACCTTCCCCGTGCTGCTGGCGGTCGGGCTGCCCCCGGTCACCGCCTCGATCAGCAACGGCATCGGCCTGGTGCCCGGCAACCTCACCGGCGCGATCGGCTACCGACGCGAGCTGGCCGGCCTGGGCGGGCTGGTGTGGCGGCTGCTGCCCGCGTCGGTCGGCGGTGCGGTGCTGGGCGCGGTGCTGCTGGTCCGGCTGCCGGCGTCGGCGTTCGAGGCCGTCGTCCCGGCGCTGGTCGGACTGGCTGTCGTGCTGGTCGCCGTCCAGCCGTGGCTGCAGCGCCGGCTGGCCGCCCGCCGGGCGCGGCGCCCCGGCGGGGACACCAGCACCCCCGGGGAGCGGCCCGGGCCCGGCCGGCTGGCGCTGCTGGCGACCGGGGCCGCGGTCACCGGAACGTACGGCGGCTACTTCGGCGCCAGCCAGGGCGTGCTGCAGATCGGCATCTTCGGGCTGCTGCTGCGCGAGCCGCTGCAGCGGCTCAACGCGGTGAAGAACGTGCTCACCCTGGCGGTCAACGCCGTCTCCGCGGTCGCCTACGTCGTGGTCGCGGGTGACCGGGTCGACTGGACGGCGGCCGGCCTGGTCGCGGCCGGCTCGCTGATCGGCGGCTGGCTGGGCGCCCGGGTCGGGCGGCGGCTCCCGGCGCCGGTCCTGCGCGGCGCGATCGTGCTGCTCGGCGTGGTCGCCATCATCGTGCTGGTCACCCGGTGAGCGTGCTGGAGTTCGTCCTGCTCGTGCTGGCCGGGGTCGCCGCCGGGCTGACCGGCAGCATCGCCGGGCTGGCCTCGCTGATCAGCTACCCGGCGCTGCTGGCCACCGGCATCCCCCCGGTGACGGCCAACGTCACCAACACCGTCGCGCTGGTGCTCAACGGCGTGGGGTCGGTCAGTGCGTCCCGGCCCGAGCTGCGCGGGCAGGGTCGGCGGCTGGTCGGTCTGTGCCTGGCCGGGGTGCTGGGCGGCGCGGTGGGCGCGGTCCTGCTGCTGCTGACGCCGTCGGCGGCGTTCGAGCGGATCGTGCCCTGGCTGATCGCGGCGGCGTCCGCGGCCATCCTGGTGCAGCGGGCACCGCGCGAGCTCGCCGCCGAGGGCGCAGCCGGGCAGGCGGGGCGCCCGCACCGCGACCAGTGGTGGCTGCCGCTGGTCGTGTTCGTCATTTCGATCTACGGCGGGTACTTCGGTGCGGCGGCCGGGGTGCTCATGCTGGCCACCTTCCTGCTCACCACCGGTGAGGGTGTGCCCCGCGGCAACGCGCTGAAGAACGTGGTGCTGGGCATCGCGAACGCCGTGGCCGCGCTCGGCTACGTCGTGTTCAGCTCGATCGCCTGGTCGGCGGCGGTGCCCCTGGCGATCGGCTTCCTCGTCGGCGGCCGGCTCGGCCCGGGCGTGGTGCGGCGGGTGCCGCAGACGCTGCTGCGCCGGGTGATCGCCGTCGCGGGGCTGGCCCTCGCCGTCCGGCTGGGGCTGCAGGCCTACGGCTGACCCGGCCCGGGACGCCCCTCCCCTGCCGTGCCGTCCGTCGTCCCCCTTCGGCCCGGTCGTTGGGGATAACGGCCGGAGCGAGCGTGAGGACGGCCACAGCGCCAGGCCGCGCCGGGCCCGCCTGCCGCGACCCCGGCGCGACGACCTGCCGGGCCCGCCTACGCTGAGCGCGGACCAGGCCACGGTCACCGCCGACCCCCTCGTCGAGCGGCTGGCCGCGTGGTGACGGGCTACACGAGGAGCACCCACGGATGACCGAGCAGACCCCGCGTCCCCCCGGCGGCCGCCAGCACCCGCAGCCCGAAGGTGCCGAGTCCATCGGCGAGCGCTTCACCCGGGCGCTGTCCACCGCGGTCCCGGGCGAGCTGACCGAGCCGGAGCTGCTGCCCTCCCGGCTGGCCCGCGCCTGCGTCGCCACCCTGGACGTCGACGCCGCCGGGCTGGGCGTGCACAGCGACCCGGGCCTGCGCATCCCGATCGGCTCCAGCGACCCGGCCGCGACCCACGCCGAGCGGCTGCAGTTCTCCCTCGGGGTCGGCCCGTCCGCCGAGGCCCGCTCGGCCGGCACCGTGCTCACGTTCGACGCCGACGACCTGGCCCGCAACTGGCCGTCGCTGTTCGCCTCGCTGTCGACCGACACGCCGTTCCAGGAGATCATGTCGGTCCCGCTGCAGGGTCCGCTGGCCGGCGTGGTGGTGCTCGACCTCTACGTGCGCGAGGCCGGCGGGCTGGCCCGGGTGGACGCGCACGCCGTCGACGTCGTCGCCCGGGTGATGACCCAGGAACTCGTGCGCGCCGCCCTGTTCAGCGAGGCCCTCACCGGTGGGCCGGGCTGGATGGAGGGCGAGGACGTGCGCCGGCGCAGCCAGGTCTGGCAGGCCATGGGCATGATCACCATGGTCACCGACCTGGACAGCGCCGACGCCCTCGCCGCCCTGCGGGGCCGGGCCTTCGCCCTGGGCCGGCTGGTCGACGACCTGAGCGCCGACATCGTCACCGGCGTCCTGGACCCCGGCAGCCTGCTGGTCTGAGCCCGCGGGGACGCCGCTCCAACCCCCGCGGGACGCCGCTCGCCCCGCGGGGGGCGGCGCTCAGAGCAGCCGGCGGCTGTCCGCGGCGACGACCCGCAACCACCGGTGGCCGTAGCCCTCCAGCGCCAGCACCGTGGTCCCGCCCTCGCCGACGTCGGTGCTCTGCACCTGCAGCAGGTCCACCAGCCGGTGGCCCGGCCCGCAGCCGTCCAGGGTCACCGGCACGGTCACCGGCTCGGCGGACAGGTTGTGCATCGCCACCAGCGTGCCGTCGTCCCAGGTGCAGCGGTGCACCAGCACGGCCGGCTGGTCGGTCTCGAGCACCTCGATGTCGCCCCAGCCGAGCTCCGGGCTCTCCCGGTAGCGCCGGATGAGCAGCTTCATGAAGCTCATCAGCGAGTCCGGGTCCTGGCGCTGCTGGGCCACGTTGACGAACTCCGGGGCGAACCCGCCCTCGACCACCGGCCCGGGCAGCCTGGACGGCGCCGCGGTGGAGAAGCCGCCGTTCTCCCCCGCCGTCCACTGCATGGGCGTGCGGACGGCGAGCCTGCCCTCGGCCGCCAGGTTCTCCCCCATGCCGATCTCCTCGCCGTAGAACAGCACCGGGGTGCCGGGCAGGGAGAACATCAGGCTGTAGACCATCCGCACCCGGCGCGGGTCGCCGTCCAGCATCGGCGGCAGCCGGCGGGTGATCCCCCGGCCGTACACCTGCATCCGCTCGTCGGGGGCGAACGCGGCGAACACCTCGGCGCGCTCGTCGTCGCTCAGCTTGTCCAGGGTCAGCTCGTCGTGGTTGCGGGCGAAGGTGGCCCACTGGCAGTCCGGGGAGACCGGCGGGCGGGCCAGCAGCGCGTCGACCAGCGGCTGGGCGTCCGCCCGGGCCAGCGACAGGTACATCGCCTGCATCGCGATGAAGTCGAACTGCATGGTCAGCTCGTCGCCGTCGGCACCGCCGAAGAACTGGGCCTGCTGATCGTGCGGCAGGTTCACCTCACCGAGCAGCACGCCGTTGCCCGAGCGCCGTCCCAGCAGGGCGCGCAGCGCGCGCAGGTAGGCGTGCGGGTCGGCGAAGGCGGCGGCCTCCTCGTCGGTGACACCCTCGGTCTCCAGCAGGAAGGGGACGGCGTCGACGCGGAAGCCGGACAGCCCGAGCTGCAGCCAGAAGCCCATCACCTTGGCGATCTCGTCGCGCACCAGCGGGTTGGCGATGTTCAGGTCCGGCTGCTCCTTGTAGAAGCGGTGCAGGTACCACTCGCCGGTCTTCTCCTCCAGCTGCCAGGTGCCGGTCTCGGCGTCGGGGAAGACGACGTCCGCGCTGGTGTCCGGCGGCGGGTCCGAGCGCCACACGTAGAAGTCGCGGTAGGGGTTGTCGGTGGACGTGCGGGCCTCGGCGAACCACGGGTGCTTGATCGAGGTGTGGTTCATGACCAGGTCGGCGATCACCCGCATGCCCCGGTCGTTGGCGGTGCGGATCATCTCGACCAGGTCGCCGTGGCTGCCCAGCCGCGGGTCCACGCCGTAGAAGTCGGTGATGTCGTAGCCGTCGTCGCGCTCGGCGGTCGGGTAGAAGGGCATCAGCCACAGGCAGGTGACGCCGAGCTCGGACAGGTGGTCCAGCCGCTGGGAGAGGCCCTCGAAGTCACCGATCCCGTCGCCGTTCCAGTCCATGAACGTCTCGACGTCCAGGCAGTAGACGACGGCGGTCTTCCACCACAGGTCGGCGGTGTCCGTGATCCTCACGCGGCGACCGCCACGGCCGGGGCGGGCTTGGTGACACCCAGCTGCGGCAGCACCTTCTCCCCGAAGGCGTCCAGGAACGCCGTCTGGGTCTGCCCGACGTGGTGCAGGTAGACCTGCTCGAAGCCGAGGTCCACGTACTCCTGCACCCAGGCGGCGTGCTGGCCGAGGTCGGCGGAGACCCGCACGGCCTCGCGGACGTCGTCCGGGCTGACGTGCGCGCTGGCCAGGTCGAAGGCGACCGGGGTGTCCAGGTCCCAGCACAGCGGCGGGGGGAAGACGTTGCTGCGCCACTGGTCGTGCGCGGTGGCCAGCGCCTCCTCCTCGGTGGGCGCCCAGGAGACGTGCACCTGGATGGTCAGCGTGCCCCGGCCCCCGGCGTCGCGGTAGGCGGCGATCATGTCGCGCAGCTTGTCGTGCGGCTGGTTGATGGTGACCAGGCCGTCGGCCCAGTCGGCGTGCCGGCGGGCGGTCTCCACGCTGACGGCCGGGCCGATCAGCGCCGGCTGCACCTCCGGCAGGGTCCACAGCTGGGCGCGGTCGACGGTCACCAGGCCCTCGTGGCTGACCTCCTCGCCCTTGAGCAGGGAACGGATGACGTCGACGCACTCGCGCAGCTTCTGGTCGCGGATCTCCTTGCGCGGCCAGACCTCACCGGTGACGTGCTCGTTCATCGCCTCGCCGCTGCCCAGGGCGACCCAGAACCGGCCGGGGAACATCGAGCCCAGGGTGGCGATGGCCTGGGCGATGATCACCGGGTGGTAGCGGTAGCCCGGCGCGTTGACCGCCCCGAACGGCAGGGACGTCGTGGCGAGGGCGGCACCGAGCCAGGCCCAGGCGAACCCGGACTCGTTCTGCCGCGGGTTCCAGGGCATCAGGTGGTCGGAGCACATGGCCGCGGTGAAGCCGACCTCTTCGGCGTGCTGGACGGCCCGCAGGAGCTCAGCGGGTGCGATCTGCTCGTGGGAGTTGTGGAAGCCGATCACGGTCATGCCCCTGTCTAGCGGGATCCCGACCGGTCGGCCACGCGGACTGGTTGGTATCGCGCCCCATCGGTCCGGCGGGCCCCGGACCGCCCCGTACCGGAACGAGTGTGGGTTGTGAGATACCTTCGTCTCGTGACTGTGGAGGAAACGGCGGCCCCTGTCCCGCATGCGGCCCCCCGGCCCAGCGGGCGGCGGGACCACGAGCGCAACCGCCATCGCATCATCACCGCGGCTCGCGAGCTGTTCGCCTCCAAGAACGCATCCGACGTCCAGCTCAAGGACGTCGCGCAGACCGCGGGGGTCAGCCAGGCCACCCTGTTCCGGCACATCGGGTCCAAGCAGTCGCTGCTGACCATGGCCTACCAGGACCGGATCAGCGAGATCATCGACGCCGCGGACGCCGCGCTGGCCGAGGACGACCCCTGGACGGCGGTCTGCACCCTGGTGCGCACCCTGGCCGGGTGGTTCCACGAGGACCGGGGGCTGTTCGAGTTCGCCGCCTCCGCGGACGTCGCGGCCGACCCGCAGCACGCGACCATGGTGGCCCGGCTGGAGCAGGTGCTGGCCCGGGCCCGGGCCGACGGCTCGCTGCAGGTGCACATCGGCGCGGCCGACCTGGTGCCGCTGCTGGCGGTGGCCGCCCGGCAGGACTGCGACCGGTGGGACGACTACACCGACGTGCTGCTCGGCGGGCTGCGCCAGCCCTACGCCCGGCCCTGCTGACCCGCTGACCTGCTGACCCGGGCGGCCCCCTCCGGGCCGCCGTCGGGCCGGGCGGGTGGCACCACCGACACTGGACGGCGTGCTGCCGCCCGCCGGGACCCCCGGCACCGACCTGCCGGTGCGCGCGGTGCTCGGCGAGCTCACCGGTGTGCTGGCCGACCGGGGCGCCGCGGTGCTGGTCGCGCCGCCGGGCACCGGCAAGACCACCCTGGTGCCGCTGGCCCTCGCCGGGGCCGGACCGGACGACGGCGGCACGGTGCTGGTCGCCGAGCCCCGCCGGGTCGCCGCCCGGGCCGCGGCCCGGCGGATGGCGGCCCTGCTCGGCGAGCGCGTCGGGGACCGGGTCGGGTTCAGCGTGCGGGGCGAGAGCCGGCGCAGCGCGGCGACCCGGGTCGAGGTGGTCACCACCGGCCTGCTGGTGCGCCGGCTGCAGGCCGACCCGGAGCTGTCCGGCGTCGCCGCGGTGGTGCTGGACGAGTGCCACGAGCGGCACCTGGACACCGACCTGGCGCTGGCCTTCACCCTGGACGCCCGCGCGGCACTGCGCCCGGACCTGCGACTGCTCGCCATGTCGGCCACCGCCCGCTCGGCCGCCGTCGCGGACCTGCTGGGCGGCGACGGCGGGCCGGCCCCGGTGGTGGAGACCCGCGGCGCGCTGTTCGACGTCGAGCCGGTGTGGTGCCCGCCGCCGGCGACGGTGGCGGCCGCGCACGGCACCCGGGTGGACCCGCGGCTGCTGGACCACCTGGCGGCCGTGGTGCGGCGCGCGCTGGCCGAGACCGGCGACGACGTGCTGGTGTTCCTGCCCGGCGCCGGGGAGATCGCGGCGGTGGAGCGCCGGCTGGCCGGGGCGGACGTGGACGTGCGGCCGCTGCACGGGCGGCTGCCGGCCGCCGTGCAGGACGCCGCGCTCACCGCGGGCCCCCGCCGGCGCGTGGTGCTGGCCACCGACGTGGCCGAGAGCAGCCTGACCGTGCCCGGCGTCCGCGTGGTGGTGGACGCCGGGCTGGCCCGGGTGCCGCGGGCGGACCTGGCGCGCGGGCTGGGCACGCTGGTGACGGTCCGGGTGTCCCGGTCCTCGGCCGTGCAGCGCGCCGGCCGGGCCGGCCGCGAGGGTCCGGGCCGGGTGTACCGCTGCTGGTCGGCCGCCGAGCACGACCGGCTGCCGGCGCACCCGGAGCCGGAGGTGCGCACCGCGGAGCTGTCCGCGTTCGCGCTGGAGCTGGCCTGCTGGGGCGCGCCGGGCGGTGCCGGGCTGGCCCTGCCGGACACCCCGCCGGCCGCGGCGATGACCGTGGCGGACCAGACCCTCGGCGAGCTCGGGGCGGTGGACGGCGAGGGCCGGGTGACCGCACGGGGCCGCGCGCTGACCGCCGTCGGCGCGCACCCCCGGCTGGCCCGGGCGCTGCTGGACGGCGCGCCGCGGGTGGGGCGGCGGCGGGCCGCGGAGGTGGTCGCGGTGCTGTCCGGCGACCTGCCGACCCACGGCTCGGACGACCTGGTGGCCGTCTGGCGGGCGCTGGCCGCGGGCACCGACCGGGCGGCGACGGCGCGCTGGCGGGAGGAGGTGGCCCGGCTGGAGCGGGCCGCACCGGCCGCCCCGGCGCCGCGCGGGCTGCCCGACGACCTGGCCGCCGGCCTGGTCGTGGGCCTCGCCCATCCCGGCTGGCTGGCCCGCAGCCGGCCCGGTGGGCGCACCGCCCTGATGGCCTCGGGCACCGGCGTGGAGCTGCCCGGCCCGGGAGGTGCGGGCGGTCCGGGCTGGTGGGCAGTGGCCGCGGCCGACCGCGCGCCGGGACGGCGGGACGCGCGGCTGCGGCTGGCCGTGGCCGTCGACGAGGCCACCGCACTGGAGGCGGCCGCGGACCGGCACACCGACGCCCCCGAGGTGGTCTGGCGGGACGGGGACGTGCGCGCCGCGCGGGTGGAACGGCTGGGTGCGATCGTGCTCGCCGAGCGCCCGCTGCCGGACCCCGACCCGGCCGCGGTGGCCGCGGCGGTCGCCGAGGGCCTGCGCCGCGAGGGCCTGGCGCTGCTGCGCTGGACACCGGCCGCGGACTCGCTGCGCCAGCGGCTGGCCGCGGCGCACGCCGGGCTGGGCGAGCCGTGGCCGGCCGTGGACGACGACGCGCTGCGCAACGCACTGGGCGGGACGACCGCGGTGGCGACCGCGCGCAGCCGCGCCGACCTGCGGCGGATCGACGTGGTGGCCGCGCTGCGGCAGCTGCTGCCCTGGGAGGTGGCCGGCCGGCTGGACGAGCTGGTGCCCGAACGGGTGGTGGTGGCCACCGGGGCGGCGGTGCGGATCGACTACACCGACCCGGACGTGCCCACGCTGTCGGTGCGGGTGCAGGAGGTGTTCGGCTGGGCCGCCTCGCCGGTGGTCGCCGGGCGGGCGCTGCGGCTGCAGCTGCTGTCCCCCGCCCGCCGGGTCGTCGCCACCACCGCCGACCTCGCCGGTTTCTGGAGCACCGGCTGGCCGGCCGTGCGCAGCGAGATGCGCGGCCGGTACCCCCGGCACCCCTGGCCGGAGGACCCGGCCTCGGCCCGGGCCACCAACCGTGCGGCCCGGCGGACGTGAACTCCGCTGTCGTCCGGCCGGGGACGGGGCCGCCGCCTCCCGCACCGACGTAGCGTCTGCTGCCGTGGACGACCGGGACGGCCTGCTGGTGCGCTTCGTGTACCGGGACACCGACCGGACCGGTGAACTGGGCGTGCAGGTGCGGTCCGGCGGCTTTGCCGGGGCCGCCGCAGCGTGGTTCGGCGACGACGAGCTGCTGGGGTTCTCCGGCCGGCTGACCGCCTGCCCGCTGGGCGACTCCCGACCCGGGATCTCAGGCGGTTACACCGAGGACGGCCACGTCGCCGAGTACGTCGGGTTGACCGCCCGGGCGGTGGGCCGACGCGGGCAGGTCGGGGTGCTCGTGCACCTGGCCACCGCGATCGAGCACCCGGGCTCGTCGACGGGCGAGGTGCGCGTCGAGGTCATGACCTCCTACGAGGCCCTGGGCCGGTTCGCTGCCCAGCTGCGGCAGCTGGTCGAGGGGACGGCGGACGAGGCGCGCCTCGATGCCGAGGAGGTCGGCCGGTAGACACGTGGCCGGCTGGTGGTCCGCGTGGCCGGCCGGTGGTCCGCGCGAGCGGCCGGTGGCCTCCTGGTCGGCACGCGCTCACGCGCCCGGCCGGTGGTCACGTGTACGGCCGGTGGCCACACGGGCGGTCAGCCGTCCGGGTGGCCCACCGTCCAGCGGCTGGGCCGCCCGAGACAACGTCCCCACAGGTCGCGGAGGGGAGCTCGCAGCACCTCGTGATCGACCACCAGTTCTGTCATACCCCCCTGGCAAGGTGCAGGTCATGGAGGCGACGGCGGTGCGGCTGGGGCTGGAGCTGGGGGTCGCGCTCGCGGCCGACCCGGTGCCGGACCGGTCGTGGTCGCCTTCCCGTGTCCGGATCAGCGACGCGGTGCAGGTGCACCGCTTCGGGGCCGCGGCGGCGGTCGCGGAGCTCGGCGTGCTGGCCAGCGTCCGGGCCGAGCTGGCCGCCTACGAGGCTGCGCTGGTCGAGCGGCTGGCCGCCCTGCGCCCGGCACTGCCCCCGCTGCCCGGCGACGACGCCGACTGGCTGGCCGACACCACCCCCGACGACGTCGACGACTGGGTGGTGGAGGAGGTGCAGCTGGCCACCGGCTCCAGCCGGAGCGCCGCCGCCCGGACCGTCGAGCTGTCGCTGGTGCTGTGCCGGCAGCTGCCGGCCACCTGGGCAGCCCTGGCCGACGGTCTCGTCGACCTCCCGCGGGCACGCGCAATCGCCGACGCCCTCGGCCATCAGGCCGCCTCTGCCGGCGGACCGGTGCCCGACGACGTCGTCGCCGGGGTCGAGCAGCAGGCGCTGGGCTGGGCGCGCGCCGGGGAGACGCCGGGTCGGCTGAAGGAACGCACCGCGGCCGCCGTGATCAGCGCCGACGCCGCAGCGGCCGACCGGCGCCGGCAGGTACGGGAACGCGCCGCGGACGTGCGCGTCCGCACCGTCGGGGACGGCATGAGCGAGCTGGTCGTCGACCTGCCCTCTGCCGACGCGGCAGCGTGCCGCGCCGCGGTCGACGGCTACGCCCGGCAGTGGAAGGCCGACGGCGACCCGCGCCCCATCGGCCAGCTCCGCACCCTCACCACGCGCGACCTGCTCACCCGTCCCTGGGACGAGCGGAGCGCACTCACCGCGGTCCTCGTCCTGCACGCCGATCTCACCCCCACCGGCGCCGGATCACCCACCGGCACCGCGCCGCGCCCCACCACCGGGCTCGGCGACACCGGCCCCGCGCGACCTGCCGCGACCGGGGTCCTCACCGGGGCCCAGGTCGACGGCGCCCCGGTCACCCCCGCGCAGGTCGCCGACCTGCTCAGCCGCCTCGCCGCGCTGCCCGAGGACCTCAGCGCACCGGGTGCGGCCGTCGTCGTCGGCTGCACCGACCCGGACACCGGGGAGCTGCGGGCCGTGGCCACCCCACGCGACCTGCGCCGCGCCGCCGCCGCCGGCACCGGGCTCGCCCCGCCACCACCCACCGACCGCTACCGACCCACCCCGGCCCAACGCCGGTTCGTCACCACCCGCGACCGCACCTGCCGCTTCCCCGGCTGCACCCGCCCCGCCCGCGCCACCGACATCGACCACGTCCACCCCCACGCCGAGGGCGGACCCACCGACGTCAACAACCTGGCTAGTAGCCAAACCATCCCCTCCCGCGGGCGGCGCTCGATAGGCTCGCCCACGGGAGCTTTTCGAGGACACCGACGACGGGGAGAGCACTAGTGAGCTATCGGAACAAGACCTATGTGGCCTTCGCGAGTGAGGACATCCGTTCTTATTGGCTCATGGAAGCATGGCGGGAGAACGTACACATCGACTTCAATTTCTTCGACGCCCACGACCTGTATGTCGCTCGGGACACGAGCAAGCCGGAATCCATCAAGGCTCGACTTCGTGAGCGGATGAAGAACGCTAAGCAGTTCGTCCTCCTCGGCAGCCGTTCGGCCAAGGCCAAGGGGGGTGATGGTCGGTCATTCCTCGCTTACGAGGTGCAGACCATGCTTTCGCTCGACCTTCCCGTCGTCGTGGCGAATCTCGATCAGGACCGCAACGTCGACCGGAGCTTCATCCCGACGCCTCTGCTGGACGCGGACTACTACACGCTGTCGGTGTCATTCCAGCCTGCCATCATCAAGTACGCACTAGACAACTATGCGCCGCAGTATGCCGCGAGCGGAAAGACCGGGCCCCACTTTTACAACGAGAGCCACTACAAGAAGCTGGGTCTGTGACCACAGCGATTCGGCGGGACCTTACGAAGGCCCGCTTCTGGCGGCACTTCTCAGTTCAGACCCTGGCGGCCGTCGGGCTCTTCGCCGTATTGATAGGACTGTTTGACGTTATTTTTCCCAATGTCGTCCCTAAGGGTGGGCGCTGGGTGGCGATCGTCGTCGTTGTTCTGTCGCTCATATATGGCGCGGTCAGGGCGTGGCCCAGACCGATCGAACAAAGCTATGACTCGCCGAACACAACGATCCGACTAGTCGAAGGGGATCTCTTCGCCGAGCCCGGCCACCTGGTTATCGGGATGTCGGACACCTTCGATACTGAAGTGCCTCATGTGATCGCAAGCAACAGCGTGCAGGCCCAGTTCGCGAGGCGCATCTTCCACGAGGATATGCGAGAGCTGGATCGGCAACTGGCCGAGGCCCTGATCGATGCATCCCCTCTGTGCTCAATAAGCAAGCCAGGGAAGCAGGTCAAATATCCGGTTGGTACCGTCGCTACCCTTCGGGATCATGCACGCCGATACTTCTGTGTCGCCTACACTGAAATGAATGAGCACTGCGAGGCTCGTGGCACAACCGATGGCATCTGGCGCAGCCTCGAGAATCTGTGGAAAGCGGTTTGCGCGCACGGGAACGGCGGAGTCGTATCCATCCCCGTCATCGGGGGTGGCCAATCCCGGCTCTCTCAAGTCCTGCCCGCGCAGGACGCGATCAGGTTTACTATTCTTTCTTTCGTTCTGGCCTCACGTAGAGAGAAGATCTGCGACGAGCTTCGCATCGTCGTTCGCCCGTCGGATTACGACAAGTTGGACCGTCTCGAGATCCAGGCATTCCTGAAGTCGCTTCGTGCGTCATGATGTCCGCCATGAGTATTCAACTGCCCGATGACGGGCCATGCGCCTTCTGCGCATATCTGTCCGGCGAGCGCCCGTACACCGTACTCGCTCGGTACGACCTCATCGCGGTGCTTGTCACGCGCGAGCAGCGCGGCGTATCACACCTCTTAGTGGTTCCGATCCGCCATGCTCAGACGATTCTTGACGTAAACGAGGGCGAGTCGGCTGCGCTTATGCGTGGCGTCCGAGCGGCCGCGCGAGTCATAGCCACAGTTGAGGGGTCACCTGGAATCGCTATCTGGCAAAACAACGGTGTGCCCGCTGCCCAGGCGATAGGACACCTGCACTTTCACGTCGCGGGCACCTTGCCTGAGGGCGGAACGGAGTGGGGGGACGTCGAGGAGATGTCGATCGCCGAGACCGAGCGGATCGCGCAGCGACTGCGCCGCGGAGCGGCGCTTTAAATTGAAGTAGCAACATAACTCGGGAGCCGGACCACAGCCTCTCCCGGCCAACCGGCGGCGGCTCCGTAGGTTCGCGCCCTTGCCGCCCGGGGTCGCGGTCAGGGGCCGTACCTTGGCCTAGCGGCGAGCACGGTGGACCCTTGACCGCGAGCACGGGTGGCGCATGCTCGTGCCGGAGGGGTCGTCGCACCGCAAGGTGACTTGACAGGCCGGGGACGCGTCGCCGATGCTCCCCGGCGTTCGCGGATAAACGGTCGTATAGCCCGCGCTCTCACGACCGGAGTAGGGCCCCAATTCCCGCGAGCCCTAGATCATTCGTTGCGCGGGCGGCAAGCTGCTGGTGCCGAAGCAGTAGACCTCTCCGAGGGCGTAGGCGCCGGGGCCGATCAGATGCTGATCGGTTGCCTCGGAGGCCCCTGTGATTGCACCGTCTCTGCCTGCGTCCAGTCCGGCGGGCTGGTTTGTCACGCTCTACCCCGGTGCCGGTGAGGTCGGGGGCTCGTTTCGCTACTCGGTGCCCGTGCAGCGTTCGCCTGGGGGTGGCGACCCAGAGCGCTCGCGCGAGGAGGCGGCGCGCCGGGCAGGTCGCAAGGTGCGTCGGTACTGCGCGCACAACCGACTAAACCGGCTGGGCACGCTCACCTACCGGGGACAGGGGTGTCACGACCCGATCCAACTGCGCCGGGACGTGGCCCAGTTCTTCCGCTCGCTGCGACAGCTGCTTGGAGAGGACCCGTTCCCCTACGTGTGGGTGCCGGAGTGGCACAAGACCGATCACGGTCTGCACGTGCACTTCGCGGCCGGACGGTTCATCCCGCGGCGGCTGATCGAGCAGGCGTGGGGCCACGGGTTCGTGCACATCAAGCTGCTCGGGCAGCTAGCGGCGGGCGCTGGCCCTCGTGACGAGGCGCGGGTGGCGGCTCGGTACCTGTCCAAGTACGTGCGGAAGTCCATCGACGAGCGCCGGATAGCCAACCGGCACCGGTACGAGGTGGCTCAAGGGTTCCAGCCGACGACGGTGCCGCTGCACGCACGCACGGTCGATGACGTCCTCGCCTTGGCTATCGCGGCCATGGGTGGTGAGCCGACGGATGTATGGCTCTCCGATGAGGCGATCGGCTGGGAGGGGCCGCCGTCAGTGTGGGCGATGTGGCCGTGACCTCGGAGGAGCTGGCACAACGGGTTGCAGCCTCCTGCGCCGCTTCAGGGGTGCCGGTGCATGTCGAGGATGCACTCGCGGTGGCGGGGATCGTTGCGCTGTTGCGGGCGCCGGCGGATCGGTCGCGCGCGAAGGCCCGGAGGGTCTAGCGCGTGGCCGGCCGGCGGGGCTCACAGCCGCCAGGACACCTGCACGCGGTCGGGGTCGAGGGCTCGGGCTCCCCGGGTGCCGGGGCCGATCGTGATGTTGGCGATGAGGGTTCGCAGGATCGCGGCTTGCCGATCGAGGTTGAGCTCAGCCCATTGGCGGCGCAGATCCTCGCCAGTGCCCAGGCCGGTGAGGGTGTCGGTGCGGTTGACTCGCGAGAGCCGCGTTTCCGCGTCCTTAACGCGCTTGTCAAGGGGGCTGCGGGCGGCTTCCCATTCCTGGCTGCTGATGGCGCCGGTCCCGAACTGCTTGGCGAGATAGTCCTGCGCCTCTTTAGCTTCGGCCAGCTCGGACGACAGCCGGGAGACCTCGGCGTCGGCGCTGCCTCGTCCAGCGATCGCGTCTGCCACGGCAGGACTGTCGAGGCGGTAGAGGGCGTAGTCGGTGACCAGCTGCTCAAGCGGCGCCGCGACCACGGTCAGGCCGCCGCAGCCACGGTGGTCGGGGCCGGACAGGCAGACGTAGCGCCGGGAGTCGACACGGCGGGAGGAGAACAGCGTGCCGCCGCACTTGCTGCACCGCAGCAGCCCTGACAGCAGGTAGGCGCGCGGAGTCCGGCGACCGGAGACCCTGCGGGACTCAATGGTAGCCAGCACTCGCTGGTGCAGCTCTTCGCTGATGATCGGTTGCCAGACAGCCTTGCCGATCACCTCGCCCTTGTGGGCGCGCAGCCCGGCGCTACGCGGGTTGGACAGGACCAGGCGCAGGCTGTGGGTCTGCCACGGCACGCCCTTCACACTGCGAATGCCGCGCTGATCGAGGTCGGTGCACAGCGAGCGCAGCGACTCCCCGGCCACGAACCGCTCGGCCAGCTCCCGAACGATCGGGGCCTCGTCGGGGCGGTGGGTGATCGCGTCGTCTTCGAAGCCGAACGGGCGCAACGAACGGCCGTGCGGCAGCCCCAACTCGGCGTTCTGCAGCATTTTCCGCTTCACGCGGCGGCTCTTCGTCGCGCTCTCCTCCGCTACCACCGCACCCATGATCTGGGCGACCAGCAAGCTGTCACCCGAACCCAGGTCGGCATGCCCGGCGACGGCGCGGACGTGGCGCACCCGTGCGGCGTCGATGACCTCGAAGAACTGCTCGAGCTCCAGCGGCCGCCTGGTCAGTCGGCTCAGGTCGTAGATCAGCACGCCGTCCCGCGCGCCGGTGGTCAGATCCTCGAGCATCTGCGAGTAGTTGGGGCGGCGCTTGCCTGAGTAGGCGGAGAAGTCGTTGTCGATGTACTCGCCGCCCACCTGCCAGCCCAGGTCGGCGGCGAGCTTGCGGCAGTCCTCCACCTGGCGCTGCACGCCGAGTCCTTCCCCGGCTTGGTCGCTGCTGATGCGGGCGTAGATCGCGGCGGACCGGGGTGTCGTCACAATCAGTCATACTAGGGACAGGTCAGGAACCTCTGCTGCCTGTGCCGCCACCACCACCGGCTCAAGACCCACGCCCCCGGCTGGGTCTTCGCGATGGACACCGACGGCACCCTCCACGTGACCACACCCACCGGCGTCACCCGCAGCACCCGACCACCCGGTCTGCACCCAGCCGAGCACGACCCGCCACCCTTCTGAGGCAGCACCGACCACCGCTCACCCGGGCGGCGTCGTCAGCACCCGGGTCAGCGTGACCTGCTCCTCGACGTAGCCGAGCCGGGCGTACAGCGCGCGGGCCGGGCCGTTGGCCGCGCCGGTGTCGAGCGTGACCACCGGCAGCCCACGGGACCGCGCCCACTCCTCCACCGCACCGACCAGCGCGGCCGCCACCCCACGGCGACGTGCACCCGGCGCCACCACCAGCTCCCCGAGGTACGCCTGCGGCTGCCCGGTGAAGTGGTGCTGCTCCTCGGCTCCGGCGAACCCGAGCACCTCCCTGCCGTCGACGGCGACCAGCAGCACCCGACCGCCGTCGCCCGACGGGACGGGTCCACCGGCACCCGTGCCCGACCCGGTCCCGTCGAGCGCCGACGACGACCCGGCGTGAGCGCCCGCCCCGTCGGACACCGACGACGCCTCGGTCCCGTCGAGCGCCGTCGACGTCCTTGCCCGGTCAGGCGCCGTCGACGGCGCGGCCGTGCACGCGTGCTCCACCCACCCGACGACGGCGGACCGCTGACCGTCGGCCGGTCGCCACGGGGGCATGCCCGCGGTCAGCTCCCCCGCGAGAGCGCGCAGCGCGGGGTGGTCGTCGTCGGTCGCCGGGCGGATGCGAACGGATCGGTCCACACCGCCAGCCCACCACACCGGGACGGGCCGCGACGAGACGGACACGACCTCGTCTCGGCGCGCGCTCCGGCAGCCGGTCTTGCGACGATGGGGCGGTGACCGTCTCACCCACGACCGACGAGTGGGGCATCGACGCCAGCTGGCTCGACGGCTCCGACACCGAACACGCCATCTCCCCCGAGACCATCGACCGCCTGCGTGCGGTCATCGGCCGGCCCCCGGCCGACCTGGACGAGCGCGGCCCGATCGTGGCCCGCCCCGGCGACGACCTGGAGGTCGAGCGCGCCGAGGTCCAGCTCGAGGACGGCGGGACCCGGTCGGTCGACGGCGCCCTGCCCGAGGACTTCCCGCTGGGCTACCACTGGCTCACCACCCCCGACGGCGTCCGCCGCCGGCTGATCGTCTCCCCCGGCCGCTGCTGGGCGCCCGGCGACGGCCGCTCCTGGGGCTGGGCCGTCCAGCTGTACGCCCTGCACGGCGAGGGCAGCTGGGGCATCGGCGACCTCGCCGACCTCGGCGCGGTCCGCGCCCTGGCCCAGCAGCAGGGCGCCGGCTTCGTCCTGATCAACCCGCTGCACGCCGTCGCCCCCACCGCCGGCCAGGAGTCAAGCCCCTACCTGCCGGCCACCCGGCGCTTCCGCAACCCGCTGTACCTGCGCGTGCAGGACGTGCCCGGCGCCGACCGGGTCGAGCTGGACCACGCCGCGGGCCGCGCGCTGTCCGAGGCCGAGCTGATCGACCGGGACGCCGTCTGGGCGCTCAAGCGCACCCAGCTGCGCCGGGTCTTCGACGCCCGTGACACCGGCGACCGCAGCTTCAACGACTGGTGGTGGGACCAGGGTCAGCCGCTGCAGGACTGGGCCACCTGGTCGGTGCTCGCCGAGCAGCACGGCGGCGACTGGCACGCCTGGCCCGAGCACCTGCACGACCCGCACGGCGCCGGCGTCACCGAGTTCGCCCGCGCCCACGAGGACGACGTCGCCTTCCATGCCTGGCTGCAGTGGGCCCTGGACCTGCAGTTCCGCGCCGCCACCGACGGGCTGACCGTGATCCAGGACCTGCCGATCGGGGTCGCCGGCGGCGGCGCCGACGCCTGGACGTGGCAGGGCGTGCTCGCAGCCGGCGTCGACGTCGGCGCGCCACCGGACGCCTTCAACAGCCAGGGCCAGAACTGGGGCTCCCCGCCCCTGGTGCCGTGGCGGCTGCGCGCGGCGGACTACGTGCCGTTCATCGAGTCGATCCGGGCCACCATGACCGGCGCCGGCGGCCTGCGCATCGACCACGTGATGGGCCTGTTCCGGCTGTGGTGGGTGCCCTCGGGCGCCGGTGCGACCGAGGGCGCCTACATCCGCTACCCGGCCGAGGACCTGCTGGACATCGTCGCGCTGGAGAGCCACCGTGCGCAGGCGATCGTCGTCGGCGAGGACCTCGGCATCGTCGAGGACGGCGTCCGGGAGCGGATGGCCGAGCACGGCATCCTGTCCTACCGGCTGCTGTACTTCGAGGAGGAGACCCCGGAGCACTGGCCCACCGGCTCGATGGGTGCGGTCACCACCCACGACCTGCCCACGATCGCCGGGCTGTGGACCGGCACGGACGTCGCCGAGCAGCTCGAGCAGGGCACCGGCACCGAGGACGAGCTGGCCCGGGGCCGCACCGAGCTGATGCAGAAGGTCACCGGTGTCACCGCCGACGCCGAGCCGGCCGAGGCCGTGGCCGCCGCCCACCGGCTGCTCGCCGAGGCACCGTGCACGCTGCTCTCGGTCACCCTGGACGACGCCGTCCTCGCCGAGCGGCGACCCAACATGCCGGGCACCACGCAGCGGCCCAACTGGTCGATCCCGCTGCCGGTCGCCGTCGAGGACCTCGCCGCGCACCCCGGGGTGCAGGAGCTCACCCGGCTGCTCGGCGAGGCCGTCGCGGCACCGCGGCCGGCGTCCCGGCGCTCGGGCAAGCCCGCCAAGGCGACCAGCAAGCGCAAGGCCAAGAAGGCGGAGAAGTCGGCCCAGGCCGCCACGTCGGAGCAGGGGTCGGAGGAGACCGCCGCGCCGGCCGAGGACGGCGGGGCCTGAGCGCGGTCAGATCCAGCTGTCGACCATCACGCCGCGGTTGCGGCGCAGGGCCAGCGCGCTGGCCAGGTCGGGCTTGTCCCGGAGCAGGTCGGCGATGCCGGTGCCGTCCCGCAGCCGGGACATCAGCGCCGAGCTGCTGATGCCCAGCGCGCTGGACAGCCCGGCCACGCCCTCGCCGAGCCCGGCCGGGGTCGCCGTCCGCACCCCGGCGCGGGTGACCGTCGTCGGGGCCGCGGCGGTGGTGCCAGCAGCGGCCCCGGCGGTCGGCAGGGTGGCGGCGATGGTGGCCACCAGGTCGGTCTGGCTGACCCCGGCCGCCGCGGCGAGCTCGCCGACCGTCCGGCCACCGGCCAGTGCGGCGTTCATCGCCCGGCTGTCCATGCCGAGCAGCTCGGCGACCGCCCGGTTGGTCCGCTCGGTGCCGCTGCCGGCCACCGTGCCCGCCGGGCGCGGCAGCGGGGCGCCCGCGGTGCGGGACGGGGCGGCCGGGGCCGACCTGAGCGCGCTGACGTCCACGTGTGAGCCTGCCTCCCGGCGCCGCGGTGGCGCCCGGGGTGGTCCTCGGCTGTCCCGAGCCCGATCGGTACGCCCGGACGGGTGGTGATCGGCACCCCGGCCACCCCAGGTGGACCGTGATCGAACGCGTGTTCGACCTCCGTGCCATGCTGGCCCGGTGGCAGGGGGCATGTACCGCGGACGCTCCGGCCCCTCGCTGTCCGACCGGGCCGCCTCCTCCGGGGTCCCCGCGCGCGGGGCCGACCACGAGTCCGCGGAACGGGAGCCGGTGGGCAGCGCGTCGCCCGAGCCGCCGGTGCCCCGCCCGTTCGTGCCGCCCGGGCCGGTGCGCCCGCGCCCCGTCGCCGCCGAGCCCGAGCGGACGTCGGCGCCCGGCCACTCCCCAGGGCCCGGTCCCGCATCGTCCCCGGCCCGGCCTGCCCGGCCTGCTCCCGCCGCCCGGCGGGGGGCGAGCGGAGGCCGGCACTGCTGGGTGCGCGACCCGCCGGACGCGCCCGGCATCTGGCCCGGCCTGCTGGTGGAGTGGCGGCAGCGGGAGGACGGCTGGCACGGGCGGGTGGCCTACACCGTGGCCGGCGCGCACGGGCCGGTGCTGGTGGAGGCGTGGCTGCCGGCCGACCGGCTCAAGCAGGGCTGAGCGCACGGGCGGGGTTACCCGACCGGCCCGGCTGGCTATGGGTGCCGTACCGCCCGGGGCACGCACCGGGCACCGACGAGCGGAGGACGAAGATGACCAGCGCACACGACGGACCGACGCTCGACGACGTGCTGCTCCCCGAGGAGCCGGTCACCCGCGACCGCACCCAGCACGCCAAGGACCCGCACCCCGACGACGAGCTGCTCGAGCACCGCACCGAGCTGGAGCGGCAGGCCGTCGGCTCCGACGACGCCTCACCCACCGGCGCCTACGAGCACCCCGCGACCGACTGACCAGCAGCACCCGCCGACCAGCACCACCGGCCGATCAACCGCACCAACCGGTCAGCCGCATCGACCGACCAGTCAGTTGCACCGACCGGTCAGCCGCACCGACCGGTGGGTGGCGCCGACCGACCGTCGCCGCCGGTGCCGACCGCCCCCGCGGCCGGCCCGGCGGCCGGCCCGGCGAGCGCCCACCCGCCGAGCTCCCCACCCGGGGACCACCGGGCACCACCACCCGGCTGGAGCCCGGCCCGCCGGTTCAGCCCGGCGCCAGCGACCGCGTCCGGACCAGCAGCAGCGTCAGCACCAGCGCCCCCGCCAGCAGCCCGCCGGCCAGCAGCGCCACCGCCGTCCAGCCGCTGCCCTGCCACGCCCGGCCGGCCAGCGTCCCGGCGACGGAGGACCCGACGTAGTACCAGAACATGTACAGCGAGGCGGCCTGCCCGACGGCCCGGCCGCCGAGGGCCGCGCGGGTGGCCACCCAGCCGCTGGCGACGGCGTGCGCGGCGAAGAAGCCCACCGTCAGCACGCACAGCCCGAGCACGAACACCGCCAGGGGCCGGGCCAGCGTGAGCGCCACGCCCACCCCGGCCAGCAGCACCGCCAGCGGGACGACGGTGCGGCGACCGAACCGGTCGGCCAGCAGGCCCGCCGTCGGCGAGCTGGCCGACCCGAGCAGGTAGGCGGTGAACACCAGCCCCGCCAGCGCCGGGTCGAGCAGGTACGGCGGCGTCTCCAGCCGGAACGTCGCCGCGTTGTAGACCGCCACGAACGCGCCCATCAGCAGCGCCGCGAAGCCGTAGAGCGCCAGCAGCGCCGGGTCGGTGAACGCCCCCGCCAGCTGCCGCAGCAGCGAGCCCTCGCGCGGCACCGGGACGAACCGCCGGGCCGGCGGCAGCAGCAGCCACACCGCCACCGCGCAGCCCAGGGCCAGCAGCGCCACCCCTGCCGTGGCCGGGCGCCAGCCGCCCACGCCGGTGAGCAGCCCGCCCACCAGCCGGCCGGTCAGCCCGCCGACCGCGTTGCCGCTGATGAACAGCCCGATCGCCCGGGAGGCCACCGAGGGGTCCAGCTCCTCGCGCAGGTACGCCACGGCCACCGCGGGCAGCCCGGCCAGCGCGAAGCCCTGCAGGCCGCGCAGCACCAGCAGGACCTCCCAGGAGGGGGCCGCCGCCGTCGCCACGGCCAGCACCGCCGCCACGGCCACGCTCACCCGCAGGATGACGGTGCGCCCGCGCCGGTCCGACAGCGGCCCGAAGACCAGCAGGCCCACGGCCAGCGCGCCGGTCGTCACCGAGATCGCCAGGGTGGCCGCGCCCGGGGTCACCGAGAAGGCCCGGGTCAGCTCCGGCAGCAGCACCTGCGGCTGGTAGAGCATCGCGAACACGGCCAGCCCGGCCAGGAAGATCGCCACCGATGCACGGCGCAGCCCACGCTCCCCGGCCCGGTGTCCGGGTGGGAGCGCGTCGGCAGGGAGCACGACCCGAGGGTGCGCCTGTGCCGCGGCACACGTGCGCACCGGGTCAGGCGGCGCGGCCCCGGGCGGCTCGGGCGTAGTCGGCGACCGCCTCGCGGGCGACCTCGGCGTCGTCCAGGTGCACCGGGGGCCCGCTGTCCTGCATCTGCGTCTCGTGCCCCCGCCCCACCACCAGGACGACGTCGCCGGGGTCGGCCGCCCGGACGGCAGCGGTGATCGCGGCCCGCCGGTCGAGTTCGACGGAGACCTCCGAGGGGCCGCCGATCAGACCGACCCGCAGCTCCTCGACGATCTGCCGCGGGTTCTCACCGTGGCTGCCCTCGTTGGTCAGCCACACCCGGTTCGCCAGCCGGGCCTCCACCCCGAGCAACTGCCGCTTCGCCCGGTCGCGGCGCCCGCGGGCGCCGAGCACCAGGTGCACGCACTGCTGCCCACCGGCCAGCCCGTGGGCGGTGCGCAGCGCCGCCCGGAGCGCACGCGGGGTGTGCGCGTAGTCGACCAGCACCCGGGGTGCGCCGGGCTCGGTGACCAGGGTGTTGCGGCCTGGCGGCGGCGTCAGGCCGGCCAGGCCGGCGGTGACGTCGGCGGCGGGCAGCCCGAGCCGGCGGGCGGTGGCCCAGGCGACGGCCAGATTGCCCACGTTGACCTCGCCGAGCAGCGCGGAGCGCAGCCGGTGCTCGCCGTCGCCGTCGGCGAGCAGCACCTCGGTGCCGCGCCGGCCGGTGTCCCAGGACAGCACCCGGACGTCGGCCCCGCCGGACCGGCCGACCCGGGTCACCGGCACCCGGGCCTGGTCGGCCAGCCGCCGCCCCCACGGCTCGTCGACCGACACCACGGCGTGCCCGGCCCGGCCCGGGGCGAACAGCGCCGCCTTGCTCGCCCAGTACTGCTCCAGGGTGCCGTGGTGGTCCAGGTGGTCCTCCTCGAAGCCGGTGAACACCGCGACGTCGAAGCGCAGCGCGTCCAGCCGGCCCACGTCCAGGCCGATCGAGGAGGCCTCGACCACGGCGTCGGTAGCGCCCTGCCCGGCCATCCAGGCCAGCAGCCGCTGCAGCTGCGGGGCCTCCGGGGTGGTCAGGCCGGTGCCCTGCTCCTGGTCGCCCACCCGGGCGCCCAGCGTGCCGACCACCCCGGCCCGCCGGCCGGCGGCCTCCAGGGCGGCGTGCACCAGGGCACTCGTCGTCGTCTTGCCGTTGGTGCCGGTGACCCCGACCAGGCGCATCCGCTCCCCCGGGTCACCGGCGAGCAGCGCGCCGACCGGGCCGAGCACGGCCCGCACCGAGGGCACCTGCAGCTGCGGCACCCCCCACCCGGGCTGCAGCGGGCGGTCGACCAGCAGCGCGGCCGCGCCGGCCCGCACGGCCGCGGCGGCGAACCGGTGCCCGTCGGCGTCGCCACCGCGCACGCAGGCGAACAGCGCGCCGGGCAGCACCGCCCGGCTGTCGATCTCCAGCGTGGTCACCGGCGCGTCGCCGGTGCGGTGCACCGGACCGGCGACCGCCTCCCGGACCCGTGACTCGACGGTGTGCAACATGATCGGGGCCAGCACGCCCCCGACGGTAGGCGAGGCCCCGGCCACCGGCAGGTCGGGACCGCCACCGGACCCGGTACCGGTCGGTGCGGCGGTGCGCACCGGGTGCCGGCGACGGACGTCCACCGGAGCTGGTTGGCTGGGGCGGTGCCACGCCTGGGACCCGACGACGTCGCCTGCTGGCTGCTCAAGACCACCCGGCCGCCGCACGTGATCGACCCGGGCTGGACGCCGGGGGGCGTGCGGGAGCTCACCCGCTGCGTGCGGGCCTCCTACCGGCTTGGGTTGATGACGGCGGGCGCGCCGTGCCTGCTGTGGCTCAGCGGCCGCGCCGACCCGGGCGTGCACGCGATCGGTGCGGTGCTGGGCGCGCCCCGACCCGGCCCGGACGGCCCGCTGGTCGACGTCCGGCTGCGGCTGCTGGCGGAGCCGGTGCCCCGCGGCGCGCTGCTGGCCGACGCCCGGGCCCGCACGGCCGAGGTGCTGCGGATGCCGGCGGGCAGCAACCCGTCCTGGCTGTCCGACCCGGAGTTCGCCGCCGTCCACGACCTGCTGGAGGCGCCGGGCGCGTGACGGCGGCGACCCTCGCCGTCCCGAGGTGACCGACACCGCGATCCCCGGGCCGGCCGGCGCCGACCCGACCACGCCCACCCCGGGACGTGTGGTCCCGGAGCTGGGACGATGGGTCCCCGTGAGCGCACACCGGTACCTGTGGGGCGGCCTGGCCTGGCTGCTCACCCTCCAGTTCTTCGTCGTCGAGGCGGTCGCCGCGGCCGGCTTCGGTGGCTACTCCCGGGTCGACGACGTGATCAGCGACCTCGGCACGGCGGCGTCCCCGGACGCCGGGCTGATGAACGCCTCCTTCCTGCTCCAGGGTCTGCTCATCGCCGCCGGCACGGTGCTGCTCGTGCCGGTGCTCAAGGCGGGCGCCGCCCGGACCGCCGGGGGGCTGCTGGTGGTGGCCGCGCTCGGCGTGCTGCTGGTCGGGTTCGCCCCGTCCGACGGCAACGGCACGCTGCACGGCATCGGTGCCGCGGCGTACCTGCTGGGCGGCGGCGCCGGGCTGATCGCGCTGGCCTACGCGGTCCGGCCGCGCTCGGAGGCACTGGGCACCACGCTGGCCCTGCTCGGGCTGCTCGGCATCGTGGGCACGATCTTCTTCGCCACCGGCGTGACCGGGCTGGTCGGCGAGGGCGGGACCGAGCGGCTGGCCGCCTACGTCGTCCCGCTGGGCCTGCCGCTGACCGGCATCGCGCTGTGGCGCTTCGGTGAGGACTGGGAGGCCCGGCTGCAGGCGCAGTCCGACGGCACCCCGAGCCGCCGGCAACTGCGGGCCGCCGAGCGCGAGCAGGCCGCCGAGCGCGCCCGGCAGCGCGACGACGCCCTGGAGGCCGCCGCCCGCCAGGCGGAGCAGCGCCGAACAGCACCGCCGGCCCGCGACCCGGACGACGACTACGACGAGGACAACCCCTGGGGTGCCCGCCGCACCGACTGAGGACGCCGTCCCGTACGTGAGCTGCCGGCGTCCCGGCCACCCGCGCACACCGGACCGCCGTCGCGACGGCGCCCCCTCCGGGGACTGTGACGCCGGTCGCTGGGTACGGCGCAGGGCGCGTTCGCGTACGACGATGGAAGACTCGATGGACGGGAAGGCCTCATGACCGGCAACACCACGCACCGTTTCCGCAACACCACGATCCTCACGGTGCAGGCCGTCGACGCCACGCAGGTGGTCACCTCCGCGGAGATCGACGAGCGGCTGGCCGACACCTACCAGCGGGTCGGGCTGCGCCCGGGCCTGCTGCAGCGGCTGGCCGGCATCCGCGAGCGCCGGTGGTTCCCCGAGGGGTACAGCTTCGTCGACGCCGCGGCCACGGCCGGGGCCAAGGCGATCAGCGAGAGCGGCGTCGACCCGGCCGACATCGGCCTGATGGTCAACACCTCGGTGAGCCGCAAGCACCTGGAGCCGTCGACCGCCGTGGCGGTGCACGCCCAGCTGGGCCTGCCCAGCTCGTGCCAGAACTTCGACGTCACCAACGCCTGCCTCGGCTTCGTCAACGGCATGGAGCTCGCCGGCGCCATGATCGACTCGGGCCTCACCGACTACGCGCTCGTGGTCAACGGCGAGGACTCCCGGGCGGTGCAGGAACTGACGATCGACCAGCTCAACCAGCCCGGCACCACCAGCCGCGACGTCATCGCCCAGTTCGCCACCCTGACCCTGGGCTCCGGAGCGGCGGCGATGGTGCTCGGCCGCGCCGACCGGCACCCCGAGGGCCACCGCCTGGTCGCCGCGGTCAGCCGGGCCGGCACCGAGCACCACGAGCTGTGCATCGGCAGCAACGAGGGCATGCAGACCGACCTCAAGGGCCTGCTCGACGCCGGTCTACAGCTGTCCAAGGACCTGTGGGCGGAGGCGGCGACCGAGTTCGACTGGGACGCCGGCATGAGCCGCTACGTCATCCACCAGATCTCCCAGGTGCACACCAACGCCATCTGCGAGGCCCTGGGCATCGAGCAGGACCGGGTGCCGCGCACCTTCCCCGACCGGGGCAACATCGGCCCGGCCTCGGTGCCGTTCACCCTCGCCGGGCAGAACGACAGCCTGGTCGCCGGCGACCGGGTGCTGCTCATGGGCATCGGGTCCGGCCTGAACGCCGCCTGCCTCGAGATCGCCTGGTGACGGCGACCCCCGCACCCCCCGCGAGCCCAGCACCCCCCACCACCCCCGCGGCCGGCTCCCCCGGACTGCGCGCCGCCGCGCTGCGCCGCGACCTGCCCGGTGACCTCCCGGGGCTGGACCCGGCCTGGTCCCGGCTGGTGGAGGTCACCGACCGGGACGGCCGGAGCAACGCCTGGCACGTGCTGGACAGCGGTGGCGAACCCACCACCGGCACCCTGCTCTGCGTGCACGGCAACCCCACCTGGTCCTACCTGTGGCGGCGGCTGGTCGCCGCGGCGCCGCCCGGCTGGCGGGTGGTCGCCCCCGACCAGCTCGGCATGGGCTTCTCCGACCGGCTGGGCGCCCCGCGCACCCTGGCGCAGCGGGTCGCCGACCTCGGCGACCTGACCGACGCCCTCGGCGTCACCGGGCCGGTGGTCACCGTGGCCCACGACTGGGGCGGGGTCATCTCCCTGGGCTGGGGCCTGGACCACCGCGACCAGTTGCGCGGCGTGGTGCTCACCAACACCGCCGTCGCCCAGCCGCCGGACGACCTCGGCCCGGCACTGATCCGGCTGGCCCACTCGCGCGTGTGGCGCACCCCGGTGTGCGTGCGCACCCCCACCTTCGTCCGGGCCGCGACCGCGCTGTCCTGGCCGCCGCTGCCCGGCGCCGTCCGGGACGCCTACGCCGCGCCCTACGCCGGGGCCGACCGGCGGGCCGCGGTGGGCGACTTCGTCGCCGACATCCCGTTCACCCCCGAGCACCCCTCCTGGCCGGAGCTGGTTCGGGTCAACGAGGGCATCCGCGCCCTGGACGTGCCGGCGCTGCTGCTGTGGGGGCCCAACGACCCGGTCTTCGCCGAGCGGTACCTCGCCGAGCTGCGCCGCCGGCTGCCGCAGGCCCGGTTGCACCGGTTCAGCGGCGCCTCGCACCTGCTGCCGGAGGACGCCCCGCAGTACGCCGACGCCGTCGTCCGGTTCGTCGCCGGGCTCGACACACCCGCCGCCGGGCAGGCGGCGGCACCGCAGCCGGACCCGGGCCGCCGGCTGTGGTCGGCGCTGGCCGAGCGCGCCGGTGACGACGACGCCGCGGTGGTGGAGGTGGCCGGGCGGACCGTCAGCTGGTCGCTGCTGGCCCGCCGCGTGGAGGAGATCGGCCGCGGCCTGGCTGTCGCCGGCCTGCGCGCCGGCGACCGGGTGGCGCTGCTGGTGCCGCCGTCGGTCGACCTGACCGCCGCGGTGTACGCCGTGTGGCGGGCCGGCGGCGTGATCGTCGTCGCCGACCAGGGACTGGGCCTGGCCGGCATGCGGCGCGCGCTGCGCAGCGCCTCGGTCCAACACGTGATCGGCAGCGCCGAGGGCCTGGCCGCGGCCCGGCTGATGATGCTGCCCGGCACCCGGTTCTCCGCCGGCCCCCTCGGCCCGGCCGCCCGGCGCGCGCTCGGCGTGCGGTACTCGCTGGTGGAGCTGGCCCGGCTCGGCCGGCAGGCCCGCACCCTGGGCGACCAGGCGCACCGCCGGCCGGTGGACGCCGAGTGCGCGGTGCTGTTCACCTCCGGGGCGACCGGGCCGGCCAAGGGCGTGGTCTACACCCAGCGGCAGGCGCTGGCCCAGATGGAGCTGGTGCGGCGCACCTACGCGCTCACCCCCGAGGACCGGCTGGTGGCGGCCTTCGCGCCGTTCGCCCTGTTCGGGCCCGGGCTGGGCATCGGCTGCGCCACCCCGGCCATCGACGTCACGAAGCCGGGCACGCTGACCGCGGCCGCGCTCGGGGACGCCGCCGCGGCCATCGCCGCCACCGTGGTCTTCGCCTCCCCGGCCGCGCTGCGCCGGGTGACCGCCACCGCCGGCGAGGCCACCGGGGCGCACCGCGCGGCGCTGGGCCGGGTGCGGCTGCTGATGTCCGCCGGGGCACCGGTGCCCGCCTCGCTGCTGCGCGCGGCAGGTGCGCTGATGCCGGCCGCCGAGGCGCACACGCCCTACGGCATGACCGAGTGCCTGCCGGTCACCGACGTCTCGCTGGCCGAGGTGGAGGCGGCCGGCACCGGGGACGGGGTCTGCGTGGGGCGCCCGCTGCCCGGGGTGGACGTGCGGCTGTCCGCGGTGTCACCCGACGGCACCGCCGACGGCCCGCTCACCGACGCCCCCGGGGTGACCGGCGAGATCTGCGTGCGCGCGGCGCACGTCAAGGACCACTACGACGCGCTGTGGGTCACCGAGCAGCAGAGCTCCCGGGACGCCGGCTGGCACCGCACCGGCGACGTCGGGCACCTCGACGAGGGCGGCCGGCTGTGGGTGCAGGGCCGGCTGCCGCACGTGGTCACCACCGCGGCCGGCGTGCTCACCCCGGTCGGGGTGGAGCAGCGGGTCGAGCGACTCGACGGGGTCACCGCCGCCGCCGTCGTCGGGGTGGGGCCGGTGGGCACGCAGGCGGTCGTCGTGGTCGTCGTGCCGGTGCGGGCGCCGCGCGGGCTGGGGGTCGCCGACCCGGACCTCGCCGCGGCCGTGCGGGCCGCCGCCGGCACCGAGGTGGCCGCCGTGCTGGCCGCACCCCGGCTGCCGGTGGACATCCGGCACGCCTCCAAGGTCGACCGCGCCCGGGTCGCCCGGGACGCCACCGCTCTGCTCGCCGGCTCCCGGTGACCGGCACCCGGGTGCTGGTTACCGGCGCCAGCGGGATGATGGGCCGGGCCACCGTGCTGGAGCTGCTGGCCCGGGGGCACCGGGTCCGGGTGCTGCAGCGTCGCCCGGCCGGGCTGCCGGTCGAGGAGGTGCTCGGCGACGTCGCCGACGCCGACGTGGTGGCCCGCGCGGTGCGCGGCACCGACGCCGTGCTGCACCTGGCCGCGAAGGTCGACGTCGTCGGGCCGTGGGCGGAGTACGAGCGGGCCAACGTGGTCGGCACCCGCCGCGTGGTCGAGGCCTGCCGGGCGGCGGGCGTGGGCCGGCTGGTGCACGTGTCCTCCCCGGCCGTGGCGCACGCCGGCAGCGCGCTGATGGGCGTGGGCGCCGAGCCCGCCGACCCGGTGGGCACCCGCGGGCACTACGCCCGGTCCAAGGCGCTGGCCGAGATCGAGGCGCTGGCCGCCGACTGCCCCGACCTGGCCGTGCTCGCCGTCCGGCCGCACCTGGTGTGGGGTCCCGGGGACACGCAGCTGGTGGAGCGGCTGGTGACCCGGGCCCGTGCCGGGCGGCTGCCGCTGATCGGGGCCGGCTCCGCGCTGATCGACACCACCTACGTGGACAACGCCGCGACCGCGCTGGCCGCGGCGGTCGAGGTGTGCGGGCCCGTGCACGGCGAGGCGTTCGTGGTGTCCAACGGCGAGCCGCGCCCGGTCGCCGAGGTGCTCACCCGGGTGTGCGCCGCGGCCGGCGTGCCCGGGCCCCGGGGCCGGGTGCCGTTCCGGCTGGCCTGGCTGGCCGGGCTCGCCGTGGAGGGCGTCTGGTCGGCCACCGGGGCGACCGCCACCCCGCCGCTGACCCGGTTCCTGGCCGAGCAGCTGTCCACCGCGCACTGGTTCGACCAGCGCCGCACCCGGCAGGCCCTCGGCTGGGCGCCGACGGTCACCCTGGACGAGGGCTTCACCCGGCTGGCCGGCTGGTACGCCGCCGCCTGAGCCGACGGGCCCGGACGCCGGTCCGGAGCGCGGGCCCTACGGTGGCGGCGTGCCCGAGCTCGTCGTCCCGCGGCTGTCGGTGGCGCCCGCGGTGCGGGCCGCCGCCGACGACCCGTCACTGCTGCCCGACGGCATCGACGCCGCCCCGCGCGGGATGGACGACGCGCAGCTGGCCGCCTGGGTGGAGTCGCTGCACGCCGACACCCGGGAGGGCACGCCCCGCCCGGAGGGGTTCGTGCCCTCCACGCACCTGTGGTGGGTCGAGGGAGACGACTACCTGGGCCGGGTGCACGTGCGGCACCGGCTCACCCCGTGGCTGCGCGAGCTCGGCGGGCACGTCGGGTACAGCGTCGTGCCCGCCCACCGGCGGCGCGGGCACGCCACCGCCATGCTCGCCGCGGCACTGCCGGTGGCCGCCGCCCTGGGCATCGAGTGCGCCCTGGTCACCTGCGACGTCGACAACACCGCCTCGCGCCGGGTGATCGAGCGCAACGGCGGCCTGTTCGCCGACCAGCGCGGGGAGAAGCTGCGCTGGTGGGTGCCCACCGGCTGAACCGGTCGCGGACGGGCGCCGCCGACGAGCGACGTGTCACCGCGACACGCCACGACACGTCCGCCCGTGCGCACGTCGCATCCCGCTCCTGATCAGGTCCGCACGGCCACGACCACCGCCGCGCCGATGTAGCCGAGGTTGACGAGCACCCGCGCGGCGATGCCTGCCGGCCGGTCCATCGGCCGCGTCGCCGTCCCCGTGTGCCGGATCGGCTCGAAGTGGACCGGGAGGTAGGCGGTGATCAGCGCTGCGGTGACCCAGCCGCCGGTACCGCGAGCAGACGGGACGATGAGCAGCACCCCGGCCGCGACGTCCAGGAGCCCGGTCAACGGGACGACGACCCGGGGACAGGGCACCCAGCCCGGTACGAGACGCGCGTAGTGGTCAGGCACGGTCAGGTGGGTGACCCCACTGACGATCATCAGCGCGCCCAGCAGCATCGCCAGCACACTCATCCGGTCCACCTCTCGTCGTCCTGGAGGTCACCGTGGTGTCTCGTCGGTCGGCTCGTCGTGAACAGGACGATGGACGGGTGCTCCTCACCGGCGGTGGTGTCGTCGTCCACGGGCAGGAGACCCCGGCCGAGACCACGTTGCACTCACAGCCCGTGTGGAAGCTGGTCGTCGCCCTGGACGGCGACCTCGTCCTCGGGCAGCCTGGCAGCCCCGGGACACGCAGCTCCGCGGTGCTCGTGCCCCCGGACGTGCAGCACACGCTGACGGCGAGCGGTGCCTTCCGCTGCCTGCTGGCCGAACCCTGGGTCGCCGGGGTCCCTTCCCCGTCCAGCGAGATCCGGCACCTGGACGGGAAGACCGCACAGCGACTGGCCGAGGAGGCCACCTCTGCGGGCACGTCGTCGAGCGGATCGGAGTTGCGGGGTCTCGCAGCAGCGTTCCTGGGCACGGCGCGGCTGTACAGGGACGATTGGCAGCCAGCACGTGTCGGCGCGAGAGTGCGGGAGGCAGCCGTCCGCTCGCTCGAGGTCGAGACCCTGCGCGAGCTCGCGTCGCACCTGGGGCTCTCCCCCGTCCGGCTCCGGGAGGTGGTTCGGGCAGAGCTCGGCGTCCCGCTGGTACGCCTGCGGCTGTGGCAGCGGCTGGTACGGACGGCTGGGGCCGAGGGGACGGGACTGGCCGAGCGGGCCGCGGCCGCCGGGTTCAGCGACCAGGCCCACCTGAGCCGGACCAGCCGACGGATGGTCGGCCGCTCACCGGCGGACCTGCTCGCCCATCGTGCAGCTCCTCAGGCGTGACCGAGGACGTTCACCACCTGACCGTCCGGGTCGCGGGCGACGAAGCGCCGCACGCCCCACGGCTCGTCGGTCAGTGGGTGCACGACCTCCGCGCCGGCCGTGACCGCCGGCGCGTATGCCGCGTCCACGTCGTCCACCTGGACGGACACCGCGGCCGCCGCGTCGTGCGTCATCAGGCTGAGCTGAACGCCGGGCGGGTCGACCACGGTCACTATCCACCCGCAGTCCATCAGCACGTCCAGCCCCAGACGGCGGTGGAGAAGCGCACCGCGTCGGGGATCGACCGGCTCTCCAGGTCCACCACGACCCGCCGGACGCTCACCGGGGCTCCAGGACGACGGCCACCGTGGCGGCGAGCTCGCGGCAGGCCTCCAGCGCGGCGCCGTCCGGGGCGCCGGTGAGGCTCAGCGGCGCGGCGACCTGCCGCCACCCCAGGGCCGTGGTGACCGTGCGGACGCTGGTCAGCGCACCGGCGGTGTCGTCGTTGCCGTGCACGTAGACGCCGTAGGGCAGCCCGCGCGTGGCGTCCAGGCAGGGGTAGAACACCGTGTCGAAGAAGTGCTTGAGCGCCCCGGACATGTAGCCGATGTTCGCCGGGGTGCCGAGCAGTACGCCGTCGGCGGCGAGCAGGTCCGCGGCACCGGCGGACAGGGCCGGGCGCACCACCAGCTCGACGTCCCCGACGAGTGCCACGCCCTCGCGGACCGCCTCCAGCACGGCCTGCAGCGCGGGTGAGGGCGTGTGGTGCACCAGCAGCAGTCTCGGCACCGCGCGATCATCCCCCGGCCGGCGGCAACCCCCGACCCCGCCCGCCGACCGCGCCCGGACGCCCTCCTCCCGGCGCGTCCCGGCGCGACGCGTCGACAGAGGTTTACGCCGCGCACCCCGGGGATACAGGCTGTCCGCCGAGCGCCCGCCGACCGCGGGTGCCGATGGACTCGGACGCCACGAGCGTCCGGTTGGGGGACTGCACACGGTGTCGAACTGCGCTCACGGCTGCTGCCTCCCGCTCCCCGACGCCCTCGCCGCGTCCGCCCTGACGGTGGGTGCGCTGCACCGCGCCCAGCTGGCCGCCGGCGGCGACCTGGGCGCGATCGAGCTCGAGGCGCACCTGGCCGGGTTGATCGACGTGGACGACGAGCAGCACGACCTGCTGGCCGGCCTGCTCAACGACCACTTCATCGCCTACAGCAGCCAGTGGCGGGCGGGTCTGCGCCGTCCCACCGGCGACCACGAGCAGCCCACCGGGGCCTCCTGCGAGTGCCGGGTCTGATCCCCGGCGCGCCTTGACCGGAGCCGGGTCGGCTGTCGTCCGCGGGCAGCCCGCAGGACCGGCCGACCTCGCCGGTTCCGCCCGTCCCGGTGGACACCGACTGCTGTCCGGACCCCCACGGTCGCTGACCGTGGGGTCCGGCCCGTCCGCACACCCTGATCACAGTCGGCACGGATCACGCACAATCCAATACGCGGAGTGATCATCCTCCGCGTGTCTGCAGGTGTGCCGTGCATCTCAGCAACCCATCAGCCGTGCTGTCGTCACGGCCCGTCACCGGCGTCGGCGGAGGTCAGCCGTCCGCCACGCCCGGCGCGCAGCACGAGGACGGCGCCGCACGGCCCGCCGTCCCCGGCTGTGCGGTCGGCGGAACCCACCTAGCGTCTGTGCGGTCCGGTCGTGGCCGACCGTCCCGGCAACCGCAGGGACACCGACCGGACACCGCCGAACCGGGTGCCGCAGACAGCGGCGACCGGACCGGGGACCCATCGCAGTACTGGGGTGGAGCACGACACGGACCTCGTCCGCTCGTGCCGGGCACGTTCCCTGCCCGAACCCGTCAGCTAACTCGGTAGGCGGTACACGGAGAACAGGAGACACACGTCCTCGTGACGACCCTCAGCACGACCACCGCTCGCCGCTCGTCCTCCCTCGCCCGCCGCGCCGCCGTCACCCTGGTGGCCGCCGCGGGCGTGGTGTTCAGCCCGCTGCCCGCCCTGGCCGACGCCTCGGCGCCGACCGCGGCGCTCGCCGCACCGGTCGCCTCGATCGCCGCCCCCACCGGCGCCGCCCAGGTCGCCGTGGACACCGCGATGGCCCAGCGCGGCAAGCCCTACGTCTGGGCCGGCTCCGGCCCGGGCTCGTTCGACTGCTCCGGCCTCACCCAGTTCGCCTACGCGGCCGCCGGCATCTCGCTGCCGCACTCCTCCCGCGCCCAGTCCACGATCGGCGCCCCGGTCGCCCGAGCGGACCTGCAGCCCGGCGACCTGGTGTTCTTCTACTCCCCGGTGGGTCACGTGGGCGTCTACATCGGCAACGGGCAGATCGTGCACGCCCCGACCCGCGGCGACGTCGTCAAGGTGAGCGACCTGGCCACCATGTACGGCTACAACGGCGCGCGTCGCCTGGCCTGAGCCCAGCGGTCACGCCCCCGCTGGGGGCGGGGGCGTGACCCGGCCCACGATCAGCCGCGCGCCCTGCGGCTACGTCGGTGGACGCCAGGGTAGGGGGGACTCGACAGCACCGCTCACCCGCCGCGAGGAACCGATGCCCGCACCGACGACGACGCACCCGCAGCGCCAGGGCCGACCGGCACCACGACGCGGCCGCGGGTGACCCCCCGACCGGGCGGGGACCCCACCGACGGGGGGCCCGGTGGGACGCCGGGCCCCGTCGGGGTGTGCACCGTCTACCAGCCGATCGTCGACCTGCACGACCGGACACCGGTCGCCGTGGAGGCCCTCACCCGCGGCCGGCAGGGTGAGACGCCGGAGGCGCTGTTCGCCGCGGCGGCCGCCGGCGGCAGCAGCACCGCCGCACTGGACGAGGCCTGCCTGCGCTCGGCACTGATCGGCTTGCAGCACCTGGCCGGCCCGGCATCGGTCTTCGTCAACCTGGAGCCGGCGACACTGTCCGAGCTCGACCCGGCGCGACTGGGCGACCTGGCCGCGCTGGCGCCGGCCTCGGTCCAGCTGGTGCTGGAGGTGACCGAGCGGGCGTTGCTCCGCCGGCCCGCGCACCTGGTCCGCGCGGTCACCGAGCTGCGGGCGCGGGGCTGGCGGATCGCCCTGGACGACGTCGGTGCCGAACCGGCCGGCCTCGCGCTGATGCCCTTCCTGCAGCCCGACGTGATCAAGCTGGACCTCGCGCTGGTGCGCGGGCACACCTCGCTGCAGGCCGCTGCCGTGGTCAACGGCGTGCGCGCCGAGGCCGAGCGGTCCGGCGCCCTGGTGCTCGCCGAGGGCATCGAGACCGAGCAGCAGCTGGAACGGGCGCTGTCCATGGGCGCGCAGCTGGGGCAGGGCTTCCTGTTCGGCCGACCCGAGCCGGTACCGACGCCGTCCCTGGGCACGCTGCGGCTGCGGCCGGTGCCGCCCCCGGACGCCCGCACGCGTGGCCGCACGCCCTTCGAGCTGCTCAGCGCGGCCTCCGCACCGCAGCGCGCCCGGACCGCGCTGCTGACGTCGATGACCCTGCAGCTCGAGCGGCAGGCACTGCTGCTGGACGACCAGACGGTCGTGCTGGCCAACTGGCAGCACGCCGACCTCATGACACCGAGCACGCGCCGGCGGTACGAGTCGCTCGCCACGCTGACCGCCATGACCGCGGTCACCGGCGTGCAGATGCCGGAGGTGCCCGTGCCCGGTGTGCACGGCACCGCGGTGGACCCCGCGGACCCGCTCGCCGAGGAGTGGGTGATGACCGTGGTCAGCCCGCACTTCGCCGCAGCCCTGGCCGCCCGCCTCGTGCCGGGCACCGGAGCGGGCGCGGACGCCGCGGCGGGCGGCGCCGCCGGTGGCGCGGACCGCACCGGCGCCGGCCGCGGCCGGGTGCTCGACTACGTCCTCACCTACGACCGTGACCGGGCCGTGGAGGCGGCGGTGTCGCTGCTGGACCGGGTGAGCCCGCCGGCTGTGCCGACGGTGGCGCCCCGGGCCCCCGACGTGCCGGTGCCCGCGGACGCCGGCCGGCGGGCACCCCGGGTGCCCGAGCGGGAGCTGCCGGGCCTGCTGACCCGGGCCATGGCCGGCGCCGGCACCGGCTTCGTCATCGCCGACGCGCGTCGTCCGGACCTGCCGCTGGTGTACGCCAACGAGGCCTTCCTGGAGCTGAGCGGGTACACCGCGGAGGAGGTGATCGGTCGCAACTGCCGCTTCCTGCAGGGCAGCGACACCGACCTCAACCAGGTCCGGCCGCTGTCCCGGCGGATCCTCGGCGGCCGCCAGGTGCAGGCCGTGCTGCTCAACTACCGCCGCGACGGCACCCCGTTCTGGAACGAGGTGCGGATCAGCGCCGTCCGCGACCGGGACGGCGAGATCACCCACTTCATCGGCCACCAGCTGGACGTGACCACCCGGGTGGAGCGGGAACGGCACACCACCTACCTGGCCTACCACGACGAGCTGACCGGGCTGCCCAACCGCGTGCAGCTGATGGAGCACCTGGAGCTGGAGATCGCCCGGTCCCGGCGCAGCGGGCTGGGCGTGGCCGCGGTGCTGCTGGACCTGGACGGGTTCAAGACGGTCAACGACGACCACGGCCACGCCGCCGGGGACGCCGCGCTGGCGTGGGCCGCGCACCGGCTGCGCGGGGCGGTGCGCTCCGGGGACCTGCTGGGCCGCCTGGGCGGCGACGAGTTCCTCGTGGTGCTGGCCGGCCTGCCCGCCGGCGAGCCGGCCGGTGCGGCCACGGTGCAGCGGGTCCGGGGGCACCTGCAGGAGTCGCTGGACGCGCCCTGCCCGGTCGCCGACGTCCACGTCCGGCTGAGCGCGAGCTCCGGGACGGCCCTGTTCCCCGGGGACGCCGACGGGGCTGCCGGCCTGCTCGCGGTCGCCGACGCCGCGATGTACCGGGACAAGGAGCGGCGCCGCCCGGGTTCGGCGCCGCAGCGGAGCGGGTAGCGCCGCGCCGTGACCCACCCCGAGACCGACCTGACCGTCGCCGTCACCGGACCGACCGGCACCTTCGGGTCCGGCCTGGTGCCGCTGCTGCAGGCCGACGACCGGGTGTCCCGGGTCGTCGGCATCGCCCGGCGGCCCTTCGACCCGGCCGCCCGCGGCTGGACCAAGATGGCCTACCGCCAGGGCGACGTCCGGGACGCCGGTGCGCTGGCCGACGCGTTCGCCGGTGCCGACGTCGTGGTGCACCTGGCCTTCCTGATCACCGGCAACGCCGGCCGGCAGACCACCCGGGCGATCAACGTCGACGGCACGCTCAACGCCTTCCGGGCCGCCGCGGCCGCCGGGGCGCGGCGCTTCGTGTACGCCTCCTCGGTGGCCGCCTACGGTTTCCACCCGGACAACCCGGTGGGCATGACCGAGCAGTGGCCCACCCGCCCGGCGGCGCGGCTGTTCTACGCCCAGGAGAAGGCCGAGCTGGAGCAGCTGCTGGCCGAGGAGTCCGCCCGGTACCCGCAGGTGCAGCTGTACCTGGTGCGCCCGCCGCTGGTGCTCGGCCCGGACGCGGTCGGCGGCAAGGACCTGCTGCCGGGCCCGCTCGCACCGCTGGGCCGCCGGCTGGCCGGACTCGCCATCCGCCCGCTGCCGGTGCCGGTGCCGGTGCTGGTGCCGGCCCTGCAGCTGCAGCTGGTGCACTCCGACGACGTCGGCCAGGCGCTGCAGCGGTGCGTGGTCGCCGCCGGCCCGCCCGGGGCCTACAACATCGCCGGGGACGGCGTGCTGACCCTCGCCGACGTCGCCCGGGCGTACGGCGCGGTGCCGGTGTCGCTGCCGGCGGGGCCAGCGCAGCGGGTGGCGCGGGCGGTGTCCCGGCTGCCGTTCCTGCCGGCCACCGCCGAGTGGGTGGAGGCGCTCAGCCACCCGGCCGTGATGGACACCACCAAGGCGCGCGAGCAGCTGGGCTGGCGGCCCCGGTACACCGGCCTGCAGGCCCTGCAGGACACCCTCGCCACCCGCTGACCGCCGGGGTCAGCGGGGCGGCACCGGCTCCGGCAGCTCGGCCAGCCAGCCGACGAGCTCCGCGGCGAGCGCCTCGGGCACCTGCAGCTGCGGGGTGTGCCCGACGCCGGGCAGCTCGAGGTAGCGCCACCGCGGGTGCCGGCGGGCGACGTCACGCGCGTTGGCGACCGACACCAGCCGGTCGCGGTTGCCGTGCACGAGCAGCACCGGCGCCCGGACGGCGGCCATCGCCCGGCGGTAGCGCCGGGGGTCGACCAGCAGCCGCAGCAGCGAACGAGCCGCGGTCAGGAACGCCCGGTCCATCCCGACGACGTCCTGACGCTGTTCCAGCAGCGCGACCGAGCGGTCGAGAAGGGCCGGTGGCACCGCGGCCGGGTCGACACCGCACAGCCGCAGCATGTCGGTGACCTGCGCGCGCGCACCGGTGCGGGCACGCCGGGCCCGCATGACCCACTCACCGACCCCGGGCACCGCGTAGCCGGCGAACACCAGCGCCACCAGGGGGTCCAGCGACCGGCGCGGGCCGGGCACGGCAGGGTCGAGCAGCACCAGCCCGCGCACCCGGGACGCCGGGGCGGTGGCCGCCTCCAGCAGCGAGATCATCCCGCCCATCGAGTTGCCGACCAGGACCGCGGGCTCGCCGGCGACCTCGCGCAGGAACCGGTCCAGCACGGCGACGTTGGCGTGCACGGTGGCCTGCCGCTCGCCGGGCTCGCTGCGGCCGAAGCCGGGCAGGTCCAGCGAGAGCACCCGGGCGTGCGGGGTGAGCAGCGGCGCCAGCAGGTCCCAGTTGAGGTGCGACCCGCCGAGACCGTGCACCAGCACGACGACCGGCCCGTCCGGCCGCCCGCCGTAGTCGACCATGTGCACCGGCCCGCCGAGGTCGACGGTCCTGCTCGTGCCGACCGTGCCGGCGTCCTGCGCTGCGCCTGTCATGCCCCACCCCTCCCTGCGCGCCCGGTCGGGCACCGGACCAGTCTCCCTGCCCGCGGGCCGCCGTGCGTCCGGGTGGGGTGTGCGCTGCGCCGCGGTCCGGGGGCGGGGGTGGCGATGCGGAGCGGACGGCAGGTGCCCCAGTGGTCGATGGGATCGACACAGTGCGCGCCTCATCGACGCGAGGTGAGACAGCCATCACAGTGTGTGTTCGCCGGGCTGTTCGATCCGGTCGAGGAGGCAGCGTGTCCCAGGTCGACGACCGTCCGTCCCTGCCCCTGTTCCTCACCGAGCCGGCCCGCGCGACCGCCGACCTCGGGCTGCTGCTGGCGGCCGGTCCGCTGCTGCGGCGGCTGCCCGGCGGTGACGGGCACCCGGTGCTGGTGCTCCCGGGCCTGCTCGCCGACGACGGGTCCACCCGGCTGCTGCGCACGGTGCTGGGCGGGCTCGGGTACGACGTGCACGGCTGGCGGCTGGGCCGCAACGTCGGGCCGACCGCGCTCGCGGTCGACGGTATGCGCGAGCGGCTGGAGCAGCTGCACCACCGGCACGACCGGCCGGTGACGGTCATCGGCTGGAGCCTGGGCGGGATCTACGCCCGGGACCTCGCCCGCCGCACCCCGCACGCCGTGCGCCAGGTGATCACCCTGGGCAGCCCGTTCCGGATGGCCTCGGTCGACCAGACCCGCGTGCACCGGGCTTTCGACCACTACTCCCACCTGCACGTCGAGCGGCGCAGCCTGCCCCTGGAGGGCGGGCCGCTCCCGGTGCCCTCGACGTCGGTGTACTCCCGCTACGACGGCATCGTGCACTGGTCCTGCTGCCTGGAGACCCCCGGCCCGCGGGCCGAGAACATCGCGGTGCAGGCCAGTCACCTGGGGCTGGGCCACCACCCCGCCGTCGTCTACGCCGTGGCCGACCGGCTCGCGCAGGCCGAGGGCGCGTGGCAGCCGTTCCGGGCCCCGGGCGTGCTGCGCCCGGCGTTCCCCCGGCCGGACCTGCCGGCGTCGGCGGCCTCCGCCGCGGCCGCCTGAACCGGCCGCCTACCGTCGTCGGGGACGGCGGCAGGCGGACGGCGGCAGGTGGACGGGGGACGGCGCGGTGGTGGGTGACCGGTACGAGTTCCACACCCGGTGGCGGGTGGCGGGCACGGTCGAGGAGGTCACCGACGTGCTGCGGGAGGCGCACACGCTGCCCACCTGGTGGCCGTCGGTCTACCTGGACGTGGTCACCGTCGCCGAGGGGGACGCGCACGGGGTGGGTGCCGCGGTGGCCCTGTTCACAACCGGCTGGCTGCCGTACACCCTGCGCTGGACGCTGACGATCACCGCCGTCGAGCCCGAGGTGGGGTTCTCCTTCTCCGGCACCGGGGACCTGGAGGGCACTGGGCACTGGACGTTCACCCAGGACGGTCCGGAGGTGGCGATCACCCTGGACTGGCACGTGCGGGCCGGCAAGCCGCTGCTGGCCCGGCTGGGCTGGCTGCTCAAGCCGGCGTTCGCCGCGAACCACCACTGGGCGATGGCCCGCGGGCAGGAGAGCCTGGCCCTGGAGCTGCGCCGCCGCCGGGCGGCGACACCGGAGCAGCGGGCCGCCGTGCCCGCGCCCCCGCCGCCGACCTTCCGCCGCCGGGGCTGACCCGCCGCCCGAGGTCACCCGGTGCCCGTGCTGCCGGTGCGGCGCCCCGCTGCCGGTGACGTCAGTCGCGGTGCCAGTGCAGGTAGCCCGCGCTCGCGGTGCTCAGCACGATCACCGACAGCGCCGCGCTGCGCCGGGCGACGTCCCCGGTGCGGAACGAGGTCAGCACCGCGGCGGCGTCCAGGCCGGTGAGCAGCATGGTCAGCTCGGTGGTGCGTCGCGCCTGCGGCACCGGGGTGACGAGCAGCGCGGCGCCCATGGCGATGTTGCGGGCGGCGACCAGGCGCACCAGCAGCGGCAGCGCGACGTCGTCGGTGGTGGCTGCCGGGTCGACCCCCAGCAGCCGGGTGATGGCGCGGGGGGCGAACAGCGCGCCCGTCCCCAGCCAGATGGACAGCGTGCCGATGCTCTTCCGGGTGGTGTCCCACGTCTTGGTCACCCCGACCGGGTGCCCGGGCCCCGCTCCGTCCAACCCCCGGTGGCCGAGCCGGCGAGCACCAGCACCACGGCCAGCCAGGGCAGCGTCACCCAGCTGGCCAGCACGTCGCTGACCGCGGCCACCGCGAAGGCGCCCGCCGACGGGTCGTCCAGCGGGCCCAGCACCCGCGCCGCACCCAGCGCCGCCACCGACGCCGGCACGGTGATCAGCGCCGACACTGCTCCCCCGGTCAGCACACCGGCCAGCACCGCCGCCGGCGCCCGGCGCACCGCCCGCACCGCCAGCCCGGTGCCCCGCCGCAGCGCCCCGGCCGGCCGGACGCCGTCCCCGGTGGGCAGCCCGGCCAGTGCCCCGGTCAGCCACAGCTGGGCGACCAGGGCGGTCGAGAAGCCGACGACGTCGACGAGCACCGCGTGCGGCACGCTCGGGTCGTCCCAGACCAGCACCTGCCGGACGACGTCGGGCACGGTGTTCAGCAGCGTCACGGCGGCCGCGGTCAGCCACGCTGCCCGCGCGTGCCGGCGCAGCACCCGCCAGGCCCCGCCCAGCACCGCCGTCGGAGACATGTCCACCCCGCAGGCGTCCCCCGTACCCGCACCCCGCGCATCTCCCGCGCCCACAGTTCGCGCGCCTTCTGTGCCCTGGGTTGCCCGGGGCGCGGGGTGGGCGTCCGACGGGGTCACGTGCCGGGTGCGGTGCGGTGCGCCACGGCCTGGACGACCCGGCCCCCGAGGCGGGTGCGCAGCTGCCGCTCGCCCACCTGCAGGCCGCACCGTGCGAGCTCGGCGACCAGCTCGCCGGTGTCGAAGCGGTCGTCCGGATGCCGGGACACCGCGCGCAGCCAGCGGGCGTCGACGAACCGCGCGGTCATCTCGGTGAGCGCCAGCTGGCCGCCGGGGCGCAGCACCCGCGCGGACTCGGCGACGGCGGCCCGCCAGTCGGCGATGTGGTGGAAGGCGTGGAAGCTCAGCACCAGGTCCACGCTGGCGTCGGGCACCGGCAGCGCCGTGGCGTCGGCGACCTGGAAGCGCACCCGGTCGCCGAGGTCGGCGGTCGCCAGCCGGGCCCGGCCCACCGACGCCGCGTGCACGTCGACGGCCAGCACGTCCCGCGCGCCGAACCGGGTGACCGCGACCCGGGCGCCGAGCCCGCGCCGGCCGGTGCCGATCTCCAGGCAGCGTTCGCCCCGCGCGCCCAGCCGGGCCAGCGCCGGCCCCTCCAACCGCAGCCCCACCTGATAGCGGAGCCGCGAGTCGACCCACAGCCGGTTCGCGTCGACGTAGGTGGGCGGGCTGGTGCGGCGCGCGGTCTGGACCATGCCCCCGCGCCTACCCGGCGTCGCGTCACCGACACCACCGGTCGTACATCACCGATGCCCAGCTGTCCGGCACCCGTGATGTGCCCGTCTCCGTCCCGGCACCGCCCTGCACTATCTGCCTCCTGCCGGCGTTGCCCGCTCTGCAGTGCGGGCATCGGGTCTGGAGAGCGGGCAACGCAGGGCGCGCCCAGGGCAGACGCGGCCCCGCGGAGGAGCGTGAGCGTCCGCTGGCGCCGGGCGTCCCGGGTCGGGGGTCGGGGGTCGACTGCTCAGCGACGGTTGCGGCGGTGGAGTGGGTCGGAGTACCGCCCGGCGCTCAGCTCCCGGGCCGTGGACGACGCTCGCAGGTGTGCGAACGCGGCCTCGTCGGACCAATCGGTCGAGGCGCCGAGCTCGCGCCAGAACAGGCGCCCGGGGTCAGCCACGGCGACAGCAGTGCGGGGGTCGCCAGGCGCGAGCGCGCCTGCGTCCTTCCAGTCGGGCAGCCGCAGGCGCAGGACCGTCTGACGCCACTCGTGGCGGGAACCGGCCGCCACGAGGAACTCCAGGTCGTACAGCGAGACCCGGTCGCGCCCGCTCCAGTGCCAGACCGACAGTCGCCGGCCGTCGTTCGCTCCAGCCATGTCCGGCAGCGTAGGTCCGGCTGGGCGACCTGCGCGGTCGGTTTCCGGCCGAGGCGGTGCTGGCGGCTACGGGGACGGACGCTCGACGTCCGTGTCGAAGGTCAGGGTCAGCGAGCTCCGGTAGGCCGCCGTCGGCGCCGTCTCGACCGGCGTCGGGACGGGCTCCTGCCCGACCGGCCAGCAGCGGACCGCCCGGTGGGCACAGCCGTCCTGCTCGGCGTGCTCGGCGACCAGGTGCACCTGCTGGCCCACCCGGAGCCGCCGGTACCCGGGCACCTCGACAGCGGAGAAGTGCACCCAGCAGTTGCCCGGCGTCCACGCGGACGCGATCACCCCCCAGCCGAGGTCGTCGTGCCACTGCTCGACGGTGCCGACGACGCTGTCCACGCAGCAGAGTGTCCGAGCCCGCAGCCCGCTCGCCCAGCGAATTCGACGGCGCGCGAGAGTCGGCTGCTCGCCCGGCCTTTGACTGCGCGGCAACGGGCGCTCGGCGGGCGGCCGATCGAACGCAAGCGGCAGGCCGTCGCGGGGCTACGGCGGCGGACGCCTGGCCTCGGCGGCAGGGGTCTGCACCGAAGGCGAGCTTCAACGAACTCCGGCAGGCGGTCGCCGGCCCGGGCGAGGTCGCCGCCGGGACATGTCAACCGGAAGTGACGCTTTCCGGCGGACATGGTGCCCGGTGCGCGGGCTGGCACACCTGGAGAGGTTGGTACCCGGCCACCTCCTTGGGGAAGGGGTGCACCCGGCCACCCGGCCACCCGGCCACGCCGCACCGGACGCCCCGACGAGCCACCTGTCGTCCGGCTCGCGCACTCACGATCGGCCCGCCGACCAAGCCGCGCAGGCACCGGGGTCCCAGGGCCCGTGCCGGACCGGCGGACCACCGAAGTAGTCGGTCACGCCCAGCGGCACCTCGGCCAACGACTCTCTTCGACCACCGCCCGGCACACCTCCTGCACGGACTCGGACGGGCTCTCTCCCATGGACACGAGCCTGCCGGCCGTGGTGGCCGGCCACCGGGCACGGCGACCGGCAACTCAGCGAGGGATCGGCTCCTGGAGCACCTGCAGCAGCTCACCTGGCCTGGTGACGAGGAAGAAGGAGCTCCCGTCGCCGTGCTGCACCTCGACGTGGCGACGCACCAGCCCGGCCGGCCCGTGCTGCCGAGCAGCGTGCAGGCCCGGCCTGTTCACCGTCACCCGACGGATCGCGGTGCGGTCGATGCTGATGGGTCGTCCGCCCGTCAGCGCGTCCACCCGGTGCGGACTGAACAGGAGCCGTCGGTCGGTCACCGTCACCCAACCGCCCAGCGCCCGCCAACCCCCCGAGAACGTGTTGGCCAGTGCGCGGAACAGCGTGTGCTCACCTGGCTGCAGCTGCGGGCACGTGATCCAGGCACTCATGCTCGGACGGTAGATCACCTGGTGCGTGGCGACCCCCGCTCCCGGTCCTGCTGCCGGACGACCGGTCGACTCAGCCCGGTCCGCCACCGGCAGCTGACCAGTCCTCCGGCAGCCACTCCCCGACGACGTCGGCGGCGATGAGGGACCGGTGGACGGGTCCCGGCGCAGGGGGACGGTGCCGGCCTGTGTGAGCGCCAGCGACGCGGTCACGGCCGCCGGGGCCGGACCGGCCCGCGCGTCCAGGATGACATCGTCGTCGTCATGATCGGCCTCGCCCTCCCGGCACCTCCGCCCGCGGACGACGTCGTCCGGCTGCGCCCCTGGCGGGCAGCCGACGTGCCGAGCCTGGTGCTCGCGTACCGCGACCCGCTCGTGCAGCGGTTCTCCTGGCGCACCACCCCGTACTCCGACGCCGATGCACAGCACGACCTCGCCGAGCACGAGCAGGCCCGTCGTCGCGGGGAGTCACTGGCCTGCGCCTTGGTCGACTCGCACGACGAGCACCGGCTGCTCGGAGGCGTGGCGTTGCACGACGTCCGGCGGGACCACGGACGGGCGTCCGTCGGGTACTGGCTGGCTCCTGGTGCCCGCGGCCGGGGCGCGGCGACACACGGCGTCCGTCTGCTGGCCCGCTGGGCCCTGGACGAGCTGGGACTGGCCCGGCTGGAGCTCACCTGTGGTCCGGACAACGAGGCCTCCCAGCGCGTCGCCGAGCGCTGCGGGTTCACCCGCGAGGGCGTCCTGCGGTCCCATGTGCCGTTCCAGGGGGGCCGCCGGGACAGCGTCCTGTTCAGCCTGCTCCCCGGCGAGCTGCGCTGACCACGGGCGTCCTGGCGCGCCGGTTGCCCGGGCTCAGTCCAGGCGCATGGTGCCCTCGCGGAGGTAGCGGGTGTGCCAGGACAACGACTCCTCCAGCAGGTGCGGCGTGTGCTTGCCGCGGGCGCCGGCGGTGGCGCGGTCCAGGTAGTCCTGCAGCATCGGCCGGAAGTACGGGTGCGCGCAGTGGTCGATCACCTTCTGCGCCCGCCGCCGGGGGGCCAGGCCGCGCAGGTCGGCGACGCCCTGCTCGGTGATCAGCACGTGCACGTCGTGCTCGGTGTGGTCGACGTGGCTGACCATCGGCACCAGGCAGGAGATGGCCCCGCGCTTGGCCGTGGACGGCGTCAGGAACATCGACACGAAGGCGTTGCGGGCGAAGTCGCCGGAGCCGCCGATGCCGTTCTGGATGCTCGAGCCCATGACGTGGGTGGAGTTCACGTTGCCGTACAGGTCGGCCTCGATCATGCCGTTCATCGCCAGGCACCCCAGCCGGCGCACCACCTCGGGGTGGTTGCTGATCTCCTGCGGGCGCAGCACGATCCGGTCGCGGAACTGCGCGATGTCGGCGCGGAAACCGGCCATGCCCTCCTCGCTCAGCGAGAACGACGTCGCCGACGCCGAGGACAGCGTGCCCGAGCGCAGCAGGTCGAGCATCCCGTCCTGGATCACCTCGGTGTAGGCGGTGAGCCGGGCGAACGGTCCGTCGTCCAGCCCGGCGAGCACCGCGTTGGCGATGTTGCCGACCCCGCTCTGCAGCGGCAGCAGGTCCGCCGGCAGCCGCCCCTTGCCGACCTCGTGGGAGAGGAAGTCCACGACGTGCTCGGCGATCCTCCGCGAGTCGGCGTCCACCGGGGAGAAGGCGGTGGCGCGGTCGGGTGCGTGCGTCTCGACCACGGCGACGATCTTCTCCGGCGGGCAGTGCAGGTACGCCGAGCCGATCCGGTCCTGCGGGCCACGCATCTGGATGGGCTTGCGGTCCGGGGGCAGCGCGGTGCCGTAGTAGACGTCGTGCATGCCCTCCAACTCAGCGGGCTGCCAGGAGTTGACCTCCAGCACCACCCGCTCGGCCTGGTCGATCCACGTCTTGTTGTTCCCCACCGAGGACGACGGGATCAGCTCACCCTGCTCGGTGATCCCGGTGACCTCGATGACGGCGACGTCCAACTGGCCGAAGATGCCCTCCCACACCATCTGCGCCACGTGCGACAGGTGCACGTCGAGGTAGTCCATCTGCCCGGCGTTGATCTTCGCCCGGGTCACCGGGTCGGACTGGTAGGGCATCCGCAGGTCGATGCCGTCCACCGCGGCCAGCACGCCGTCCAGCTCCGGTGCGGTCGAGGCGCCGGTGTAGACGCTGACCGCCATCCGCTCCCCCCGGGTGCCGGCCTCGGTGATCCGGGCCGCCAGGGCCTCGGGCACCACCTTGGGGTGCCCGGCGCCGGTGAACCCGCTCATCCCGACGCGGGCGCCGGCGGGGATCAGCTCGGCCGCCTCGGCGGCGCTCATCAGCTTGCCGCGCGCCCGGGCGTCGGCGATCCGGCCGCCGCTCACCGGCCGGCCCCGTCCGTCGTCCGTGCCGTGTCCTGCGCTGCGTGCTGCGCCATCGCGGGGGTGCCCTCCGTCGTCTCTCGGGTGGGTCGGTCCGGTGCGGTCGACCCGTCCCGCCCCAGTGTCGGCGTGCTGCCTGCACGGTGCCCGGGTGCGGTCGGCGCACACCTGCCTTCCGTGCCCTGGTCAGCGGGTCGATGGCGGGGGCACCCGCCGGCAAGGGGTGCACCAGCCGACGGCAGGCCAGGCGCAAGGGGCCGCTGCCACGGTCAGGGCACCCGACCAGGAGGAACCGTGAACCAGCAGATCCACCCCCAGCCGTTCGCCCCCCAGCCCGGAACGCCGACCGGGTACGCCCCCCACCCGACCATGCCGCAGGCGCCCGGGCCGCAGCACCCGGCGGCACCCCCGTGGCAGGCAGGCGCGCCACTCCCCCCGCCGGCGCCCCGGCGCTCGCGGACCGGCGCGGTGATCGGTGCCGTCGCCGGTGGCGTCGTCGCCCTCGCCGGCCTCGGCGTCGGCGCCCTGGTGCTCTTCGGCGGGCAGACCCTGGACACCGCGGAGGCCGAGAGCCAGATCTCCCGGCTCACCGAGGAGCAGGCGGGCCTGGCCCCCACCGACGTGCGCTGCCCGGCCGACATCGCCGTCGAGGCCGGCAGCACGTTCACCTGCACGGCCACGCTGGACGGCCAGTCGCTGGGCTTCACGCTGCGCCAGACCGACGACGAGGGCAGCGTCGACGTGGAGAGCGACACCACGTTCGTGGTGCTCACCACCGTCGAGGAGATGCTCGCCCAGCAGATCACCGACGAGGTCGGCGTGGCCGTCACCGCCGGCTGCGAGTCCGAGGGCCGCAGCGTCATCGTCGACGGCATCGGCACGCCGATCTCCTGCACGGTCGCCAACGCCGAGGACCCCACCGACGTGCTCGACGTGGTGGCGCAGGTGGCGGCCGACGGCAGCGTCAGCTACGAGTCGGCCTGAGCTCCGGGGCACCCGCGCAGCGCCGCGCGGGTGCCCCGGCCCGGTCCCGGGCCCTGGTCCCGAGCCCCGGTCCCGAGCCCTGGCCCTGGCCCTGGTCCCGACCCAGGTCACCGCCCCGTCCGGGCGCGCGGTGGTCGACGGCAAGCGAGCGGTAAGGGCCACCGGCCAGGCTGACGCCGACCCGCTCCCCAGCGGACACCACTGCAGGAGGTACCACCCGTGCTGTACACCGACGCCGACCGTGCCAGCCGCCGGCCCGTCCCCGGCCCACGGCTGCCCGACCGGCTCGTCCCCCGCACCACCGACGCGACGGGCACCGCTGCGGCACCGCCGGCGGCCGACCTCGCGCTGACCACCGGCCACACCCTGCGCCTGATGCCCACCCCGCGCGGCCCGGTCGACCACCGCGCGGTGCTGGTCAGCCAGCAGCGGCTGTGGGCGGCCCTCGGCGTGCCCGGCGTCGCGGCACCCGCCGTGCCGGCACCCCGCTCGGGCACGGGCACCCACCTGTACCTGCTCGGCGACGCCGCCGGGGTGCTGGTCGGCTGCGTGCACCTGGTGCCGGCCACGGGGTCCGACCCGGCCGAGGCGAGCTGGTGGCTGGCCGACCACCAGGCGGGCAGCGACCTGGACCAGCAGCTGGACGCCGCCGTGCGGCGCTGGGTCACCGCGGCCTGGCCGGCCGTTGCGGTCCGGTTCGCCGGCCGGGACGCCCGGTGGGGCCTGCTGCTCACCGAGCCGCTGGTCGACCGGCGGCACCTGCCGGCGCCGGCCGGCGACCGGCCGGCACCCCACCCGGCGGCCGGCCACGCACTGGAGGACGCCGAGGCCGCGCGCCGCGCTGCGGCGCTCGAGGCCGCGCGGTTGCGCCGGCTGCTGGCCGCCCGCCGCTGGAACCGCCGGGCCGAGCTCGCCACCCGCCGCGCGGCCCGGGCCAGCTCCAGCCTGCGCTGACCCCTCGTCGAGGAGGCGCCCAGCCCGGGGTCACCGGGTCGGGACCGCCCAGTGAGAGCCCCCGAGTCGAGGCGGAGCCGCCGGGTCAGGCGTCGTCGAGGGCGGCCAGCTCGGTGCGCAACCGCTCGGCGAACAGCTCCGCCTCCTGGTCCGCCGCGACCGCCAGCCCGGCCATCAGCGTCTCCCGCACCACGGCCGCCGGCTCGCCTCGGCGCCGGGCGATCTGCGCCCGCAGCAGGTGCACGGCCGGCTGGTACACCCGCTCACCGGTGCGCCGTCCCTCCGACAGCGCGCGCAGCGCGGTGCGGTCGGCGTCGTCGTCCCGGCCGGCGAGGGCCTCCACCTCGGCGATCATCCCCAGCAGCAGGTGGCTGAGCAGGTCGCCCGGTGCGACCTGCTGCAGGGTGGCGTGCGCATCCAGGATGGTCGCCAGCCCCTCCTCCACCTGCCCCAGTCGCGCGGTCGCCGCCCCCTGCGGGTGCCGGACCAGCGCCGCCAGCTTGGGCAGCAGGAGTTCCTCGGCCATCGCCACGGCCGTGGTGGCGCACACCAGGGACCGCTCGGGCCGCTGCAGGAACAGCGCCCGCCAGCTCTCCAGGTAGTGGATCATCGCGGTCGTGTAGCGGTCGTCGGCGGCGCGCGCGGCGGCGAAGGCACGCTCCGCGGCCGCGTCACCGGCACCCACGTCGCCGAGCAGCGACAGCGCCATCGCCTGCCACGCGGGCGCGGAGGCCCGCGGGTTCTGGATGAACAGCGAGAAGTCGACGTCTCCGGCGTCGTCGTCCAGCAGCCGGACGGCGGCGGTGAACTGGTCCATGCCGGCGCGCAGCCGCCCGCGCAGCACCAGCACCTGGCCGCGGGCGTGGTCGGCGGACAGCCGCAGCGTGGTGTCGTCCCAGCGCTCGGCGGCCTGCTCCATCTCCGACACCAGCAGCTCGGCGGCGGGCAGGTCGTTGGCGGCGAGCGCGACCGCCACCCCACCGGTCATTTTCGGCCGGGCGTCCGCCTGGTCGTCGTCGCGGGCGCCGTCCGGGGCGGCCGGCGGGCCTTCCACCAGGCCCTGCGTGCGGGTGCGGTGGATCGCCTGGGCCGAGGTGTCGTAGCCGAGGGTCATGGTGAGCAGCCCGGCCAGCTGCCGCCGGGCCTCGCGCTCCAGCTGGGCCACGCCGGGGCCCGACCGCCCCACCAGCACCGCCAGCGCGTCCCGGCAGTGCCGCTCTGCCTCGCGTGGGGCGGCGCGCCGCCGGGCGGACGCGGCGGCCACCAGGCTGAAGCGTGCCGCCTTCTCCGGGTCGCCCACCGCGCCGGCGGAACGGTGGTGGTAGGCCAGCGCCGGTGCCGCGTCCGGGGCGTCGCCCAGCCGCCGCTCCAGCACCTCGGCCACCCGGGCGTGCAGGGCGGCGCGCCGCATGGGGCCGGTGGCGGCCAGCAGCGCCTCCTGGACCAGCGCGTGGGTGAACGACCAGGTGCCCGGACCGTCCGGGTGCGGCACCAGCACCCCAGCGGTGACCGCCCGGTCCAGGTCGTCGGCCAGGGCCAGCGGTGAGCGCTCGACGACCTCGCCCAGGACGCCCACGTCGACGGTGCGCCCGACCACCGCGGCCGCGGACAGCAGCTCCCGGGTCGAGCTGTCCAGGTGCCGGTAGCGGCGCTCCAGCACCGCCTGCACGCTGGCCGGCACCTCGGTCACCGCGCGCTGCCGGTCGATGCCCTCGTCGGCCAGCAGCCGCACCAGCTCGCCGAGGAAGAACGGGTTGCCGCTGGTGCGCCGGTGCAGCCGGCGGGCCGCCTCCTCGGTGACCGGCCGGCCCAGCCGGGCGGCACAGATCTCCTGCACCGCGGCCGGGTCCAGCCCGCTCAGCTGCACCCGCTCGACGTGCGCCTGCCGGGTCACCGAGGCCAGCACCCGCCGGCCCTCCGACAGCGGCGACTCGTCCGGGTCGCGCACGGTGACCACCACCAGCAGCGGCACCTCGTGCGTCGCGGCCAGCAGGTAGTCCAGCAGGTCCACGCTGTCGGCGTCGGCCCACTGCAGGTCCTCCAGCACCAGGCACACCGGGCGTTCCCGGGCCAGGTCGGAGAGCACCGCGGCAACGGCGTCGAAGAGCACGACGCGCTGGTGCTGGGCCAGCCCGACGGCGGGTCCGGCGTCCGGACCGGGCAGCAGCGCGGCCGCCGCCCGGCCGCGTCCCTCGGTCGCAGCGGCGACCCGGGGCCGCCCGCGCACCGCGGTGAGGCCCTCCAGTGCCTGCGACCAGGGCCAGAACGCCGGGGTGCCGCCGCCGTCCTGGCAGCGGCTCCACACCACGTCGAAGCCACGCTGGGCGGCGAGGTCGGCGACCTCCTCGGTCAGCCGGGTCTTGCCGATCCCCGACTCGCCGAACAGGGCCAGCCCGGCGGTCTCCCCCGATGCCGCCCGGTCCAGCGCCGCCGCTGCCCGGCGCCGCTCGGGCAGCCGGCCGACCAGCGGCGCGGCCGGCCGGGACCCGCCGCCGGACGCGGTCGCCGGCGCCGGCGCCGGGTCGACGACGACGGGCCGGGCCGCGGGCTCCGGCGTCCAGGCCAGCGACGGGTCGTGCCGCAGCACGCGGGCGTACAGGCGCTGCAGCTCCGGACCGGGGTCGACACCCAGTTCCTCGGCCAGCACCCGGCGGGTGCGCTCGTACAGCTCCAGCGCCTCGGACTGCCGGCCGTGCCGGTACAGCGCGGTGATCAGCGAGCCCTGCAGGCCCTCCCGCAGCGGGTGCGCGGCGGCCACCAGGGCCAGCCGGTCGGCCAGCTCGGCGTGCCGGCCGAGCAGCAGGTCCAGCTCGGCGCCGAGCTCGACCGCGGCCAGCCAGTGGGCGGACAGCCGCGCCGCCTCGGCCTGCACCACCTCCGACCGGACGTCGGCCAGCGGCTGCCCGCGCCACAGCGACAGCGCCTCGTCCAGCTGGTGCCGGGCGCGTTCGGTCGCCCCCTCCGCGGCGAGCGTGCGCGCACCGTCGACGAGGTCGGTGAACCGCAGCGCGTCGACGTCGTCCCGGGCGACGGCGAGCCGGTAGCCGGGTGCCTGGGTGACGATCGGCGACGGGCTGCCGTCGGCCGGGCGCAGCTGCTTGCGCAGCCGGGACATGGTGACGTGCACCGAGGCCGTGGTGCCGGGCGTCGGCGCACCCCGCCACACCTGGTCGATGAGCACGTCGACGTCGACGACCCGGTCGGCTTCCACCAGCAGGTGGGCCAGCACAGCCCGGTTCCGGGGTGGCCCGGGGTCGATCTCCCGGTCGCCGTCGGTGACGACGAGTCGGCCGAGGATGGCGAACCTCATGCCGGTCCCCTCCCCTCGACGGTCCTCCGGGCTCCCATGTCCCCCTCCTGCTGCCGCTGCTCCGGTCCACGGTGGCGGTCGTCACACCCTGTGCTCGGCATCCTGGCCCATGCGCGTCGTCCCTGGCCAGTGGAGCAGGGACGACCCGGCAGATCGTCACTGAGCGTGATCGGTCGGGCGCAACTCCGGTACGGGGAGGTACCGGATCCTCGCGTCGGTCGGCGGCCGAGGCCCGAGCGGTGCGCGAAGGGGCATCCTGTCATCTGTGGCCGTCCCCGCACCGTCCCGCGGGCCCGGCAGCGCGCCCGGGAAGGGCTGACCGTGCCACCGGTGACCGGGCTGCCGGACGCCGCCCGCCCGCGGGGGGCCGGCGGTCCGCAGTCGTGGCGCGCCCGGGCGGAGCAGGAGCGTCCCGCGCTGCTGGGCACCGCCCTGCTGCTCACCGGCGACCGGGCCGCCGCGGAGGAGCTGGTGCAGCGGGCACTGGCGCGGGGCGTCCGGCACCCCGAGCGGCTGCTGCAGCAGCTGGTCGCCGCGTACACCGGACGGCGGGTCCGGCTGCGCGCCGAGCAGGTGCTGGAGTCCGCCGGGCCGCCGCCGGCCGAGCCGCAGCCGGCCCGGGCCCTGCGCGAGCTGCCCATGGCCGAGCGTGCCGCGGTGGTGCTGCGGCACCACGCCGGGCTCGATGCCGAGGCGACCGCCCGCCTGCTCGGCCGGCCGACCGACCGGGTCGGCGCCGCGACCGCACGGGCCGAGCAGGCACTGCTGGCGGTGCTGCCGGGCGAGGGCTTCCGCCGGCCCGGCACCGCCCGCACCGACGGCGAGCGGGTGCAGGACGCCCTGGCCGCCCTGGCCGGCGGCCCCGGTGGCTGGCGGCTGGACACCGGCCAGGCGCTGGCCGACGCGCTGGCCCGCCGGCGCTCCGGCCGGCGGCGCGTCCTGGGGGCGCTCCTCGCCGCGGCCGTGCTCCTCGGCGTGGGCGTGCCGCTGAGCCGGCAGCTGCCCGGCCCGCCACCCGCGGCCGCGCCCGCCGGCGCACCGGACCCGCCCTCGGTGCCGGTGCTGGTGGAGCCGGCCCGCGGCTCGCTGGCCGGCGACGCCGACGTCGTGGAGGCCGTCCGCCGCCGGGACTGGCCGGGCATGGTGGCCCCGCCGGTCGCGGACCGCGACGTGGTCTTCGTCGCCGACACCCCGGGCGGGCGAGTGGCGCTGGTCGCCGGCACCGTGGACGACGACGTCCGCGGCATCTGGTTCACCGGCCCGACCGGCAGCCCGGTCGCGGCGTTGACCCCCCACGTGCCGGCCGGCCTCGGCCGGGACCGCCCGGCGGCACTGGCGGTCGGCGCGCCGGACGCCGTCACCGTGGTGGTGGTGGCCGCGCCGGGCGACCGGGTCGAGGTCTCCGACCGGCTGCAGGTCGGCCCGCGCGGCACGGTGGCCCGGGTGTACACCGACGCCGGCGCCGTCGACGGCACCGCCGTGCTCGGGGCCCGCTCGACCGCCGGCGGACTGGGCACCAGCGTGCGCGTGCTGCGCGGTGACCAGCTGGTCAGCCGGTCGCCGGTGGCCTGGCCGGACCGGCCCGACGTCGTCGCGCCACCGCCGGCCCTGGGCGCGCTGCGCGTCCCGGCCGCCCCGCCGGACGAGCGCGCCGTCGCCGCGGCGCTGCGCGAGACGGCCGTGCCGCTGGCCACCGAGCCCGCCGACATGGCACCGGCGGTGCTGTGGGCCGGTGCCGCGTCGGCGTCCGGCGGCGGTGCGGTGGTGCTGGTCGGGCGCAGCCCGGGGGGCGGTCTGGTGGTGACCACCTGGGCGAGCCGGGGCCCGTCGGTGGTGCCCTGCGGCACGCAGACCCCGCCCGGGGACACCCGCCGGGAGCGGCTGACCGTGGCCCGGGTCTGCCTGCTGCCCGAGCCGGTCTACGGGACGAACCGCCGGCGCACCACCGAGGGCACCGCGCCCGGCGCCGGCGCGCGCGGGCGCGGGCTGCTGGTGTTCACCGCCCCGCCCGAGGCCCGCACCGGCGAGGTGCTGGACGCCGACGAGCGGGTGGTGGCCACGCTGGACCTGGGCGCCGGCGGCGCGGTCGTGCCCGCACCGCACGGCGCGGTCGCGGTGCGCACCCGGACCGCGGACGGCGGCGAGCTGACCACCACGGCGATCGCGGCCACCCCGCCGCAGCCCTTCGGGGACTACGGCACCGGCCCCGTGCGCTGACCCGGCCGCGGACGCGCGAGGACCCCTCGCCCGCGGTGCGGGGAGGGGTCCTCGGGGACGAGCGGGTCAGGCGGCGGAGAGCGCCCGCCGGACCTTGGGGCCGCCGGTGGTCATCTTCCACAGCTTGGCCAGCTGCGCCGGGGCGTTGCGCGGCGTGGTCTCCGCCAGCCACCCGTTGGGCAGCGAGAGCCGGAACACCTTGTGCCAGGCGGAGGCGACCTGCTGGGGCAGCGGCGCCTCGTGGTAGCGCAGGCCGTTGCGGGCGAAGAGGTCCTTCACCTTCGGGGCGATCTTGGCGTACCGGTTGCTGGGCAGGTCGGGGAACAGGTGGTGCTCGATCTGGTGGCTCAGGTTGCCGGTCATCAGGTGCATGGCCTTGCTGCCGGAGATGTTGGCCGAGCCGAGCATCTGCCGCAGGTACCACTCACCGCGGGTCTCGCCCTCGATGGAGGTCTTCTCGTAGGTCTCCACGCCCTCGGGGAAGTGCCCGCACATGATCACCGAGTGCGACCAGAGGTTGCGCACCACGTTGGCGGTGACGTTGGCCAGCAGGGTGGGCACGAACGACGGGCCGGACAGCGCCGGGTGCACCAGGTAGTCCTTGGTGGCCTGCCGCCGGATCTTGCCCAGCACCTGCTTGTAACCGGCGACGAAGGCCGGGTCGTTGCGCCGGCGCTTCGAGGCCAGGTTCTTGCCCAGCTCCAGGTCGTAGGCGGCGATGCCGTACTCGAAGAAGCACGCGTTGACGAAGTTCCACAGCGGCTGGGCCAGGTAGATCGGGTGCCAGCGCTGGTCCTCGTCGACCCGCATGATGCCGTAGCCCAGGTCGTTGTCCTTGCCGACGACGTTGGTGTACGTGTGGTGCAGCTCGTTGTGCGAGTGCTTCCACTGCTCGGCGGGGCTGGCCATGTCCCACTCCCAGGTCGTGGAGTGGATCTTCGGGTCGCGCATCCAGTCCCACTGGCCGTGCAGGATGTTGTGCCCGATCTCCATGTTCTCCAGGATCTTGGCGACCGAGAGACCGACGGTCCCGAGCAGCCAGGCCGGCGGGAAGAACGAGGCCAGCAGGACGGCGCGGCTGCCCAGCTCGAGCCGGCGCTGCACGTCGATGACCGTGCGGATGTAGGCGGCGTCGGACTCGCCGCGGCTGTCCAGCACCTCCTGGCGGATCTCGTCGAGCTCCTTGCCGAGCAGCTCGATCTCCTCGGCGGACAGGTGGGCGATCGGGTTCTCGGACTTCTTCTGCAACGTGGTCATGTCCGGCTCCTGAGCGGTCGGTGGGTCAGTGGTCGATGTCGCAGGCGCCGGCGGCGGCGCTGATGCAGGTCTGGACCAGCACGCCGTCGCCGGGGGCGGCGACGGTCAGCTCGCCGTTGCGCAGGTCGCGCACCGCGCCCTCGCGCAGCGGCAGCACGCAGCCGAAGCAGATGCCCATCCGGCAGCCGCTGGGCATCAGGACGCCGGCGGACTCGGCGGCGTCCAGGATCGAGGTGGCGCCGTCGGCCTCCACCGCGGTGCCGGTGCGGCCGAAGGAGACGGTGCCGCCCTCGCCCTCGCCGGTGACGACGACGCCGGTGCGGAAGCGCTCGACGTGCAGCGTGCCCAGGCCCGCGGTGGCCCAGTGCTCCTCGAGCAGGTCCAGCAGCGGCAGCGGCCCGCAGGCCCACGCGGAGCGCTCGGCCAGGTCGGGCACCAGCTCGGTGAGCAGTGCGGCGTCCAGGTGGCCGTCGGTGCGGGTGTGCCGCTCGACCAGCCGGATCGCACCGGACGCGGCCAGTGCCCGCAGCTCGGCGCCGAACACGACGTCGTCCGGGGTCGGCGAGGAGTGCACGACCACGACGTCGGACGGCTCGGCGAGGTGGTTGCGCAGCATGCCCATGACCGGGGTGATCCCGGAGCCGGCGGTGACGAACAGGGTCTTGGCGGGCAGCGGGGCAGGCAGCACGAACTCACCGGTCGCCTGGTCCAGGTGCACCAGGGTGCCCGGCCGGGTGCGGTGCACCAGGTGGGTGCTGACCACCCCGCCGGGTACGGCCTTGACCGTGATGGAGATGCAGCGGTCGGCGCGGGCGAGCTCGGAGGTGATCGAGTAGGTGCGCCACTGGCGCACCCCGTCGACGTCGACGCCCACCCGCACGTACTGGCCGGGCACGTGGCCGGCCCAGTCGGCCCCGGGCCGGATGACCAGGGTGGCGGCGTCGGCGGTCTCCCGGGTGACGGACTCCACGCGGCCCCGCAGGTCGGTGCCCGAGCGCAGCGGGTGGACCAGGTCGAGGTAGTCGGCGGGCAGCAGCGGCGTGGTGGCCAGCTCTGCCAGCCGCACCGCGCGGTCGCGCAGCGCGGCCAGCACCGGACGGACCGGGCGGGTCGGGCGCGAGGGCTTGACGGTGGTGGACATGCACCCATCATGGTGACGTCCGGAGCCAAATGCCTGTGTGCTGAACGTGAAGGCGACATACCTTTCTGTTCCCATCGAACAACTGGAGTGGGTTTGCCCGTGGACGCCGCACCGCTCGAGCACGAGCACAGGCCGCTGCCGGCGACCATCGCAACGGCGCTGCGCGCCCAGTTGCCGTCGATCGCCGAGCGCACGGTCGCGGCGATCGTCGACGAGGTGCCCACCTACGTCACCGCGTTCTCCGCCGGCATGGGACGCACCATCGAGGGCGCCGTGCAGCTGGCCCTGGGCGGCTTCCTGGAGCTGGCGACCGCCAGCACCGGGGCCGACGCCGGCACGCCGATCCGGCCCGCCGTCGACGGTGCGTACGCGCTGGGCCGGGGCGAGGCCCGCAGCGGCCGTTCGATGGACGCGCTGCTGGCCGCCTACCGGGTCGGTGCCCGGGTGGCCTGGCGGGACCTGAGCGCAGTGGCCGTGGCGGCGGGCCTGGAGGTGGCGGCGCTGGCCCGGTTCGCCGAGCTGGTCTTCGAGTTCATCGACCGGCTGTCGGCCTCCAGCGCCACCGGCCACGCCGACGAGCTGGCCACCAGCGGCCGCGCCCTGCAGCGCCACCTGGAGCGGCTGGCCACCCTGCTGGCGACCGGGGCGCCGGCCGACGACCTGACCGCGGCGGCCGCGCGCGCGGAGTGGCCGGCGCCGCGGTCGCTGACCGCCGTCGTGCTGCCCCAGGCCCGGGTGCGCGGCGCCCTGCTGCGGCTGGACACCCGCACGCTGCAGGTGCCCGACGCCGGCCTCGTGCTGGGCCCCGGCCCGGTGACAGCCACTGGCCGGGGGGACGCCGACCTGACGCTGCTGCTGGTGCCCGACAGCGAGGGACGGGCCCGCGCCGGCGTGCTGCGTGCGCTGCACGACCGCACTGCCGTCGTCGGGCCGGCCCGGCCGTGGCAGCAGGCCGCCGCCTCCTGCGAGCGGGCCGCGCGCGCGGTGCGGCTGGGCCTGACCGGGCCGGCCCCAGCCCCGCTGGACACCGACGACGTGCTGCCCGAGCTGGTGCTGCGCGCCGACGACGCCGCGCTGGCTGACCTGCGCGCCCAGGTGCTGGAGCCGCTCGCCGCGCTGGGCGCCGATGCCCGGGCCAAGCTGACCGAGACGCTGCGGGCGTGGCTGCTGCACCACGGCCGCCGTGAGCGGGTCGCCGCGGAGCTGTTCGTGCACCCGCAGACCGTGCGCTACCGGATGACCCAGCTGCGCGACCTCTACGGCGCCCGGCTGGACGACCCGCGCACCGTGCTGGCGATGACGGTGGCGCTCGGCGTGGCACCGGCCTGTGCTCCGACCCGAGGACCCGGGCCGGCGCTCAGGCGACCGCGCGGCGCAGGGTGACCAGCGTGCCGGCCACCACCGAGAGCAGCACCCAGCCGGTCAGCACCAGCACCGGGGTGGCGGTGGCCGGTCCGGCCGCGAGCAGCACCAGCGAGGTGGTCGGGTCCAGCTTCTCGCCGATCTCCGGGCGGGCCGTCAGCAGGACGGGGAACACGCCGAGCACCACGAGGTAGGCGCCGGTGAGCGCGGCCGGGGCATTGGTGAGGGCGGCGCCGATGCCGGCACCGACCACGGTGAACGCGGCACCGCCGGCGACCAGGACCGCGGCCGCACGGGCGGTGCCGTCCCAGGTCACGCCGTCCCCGCCGAGGGCGAGCAGCGCGCAGGCGACGCCGACCCCGACGGCGGTGAGCACCGCGCCGAGGCCGGCCGCGGCGACGACCTTCGCGGTCACCACCCGGCCCCGGCGGGGCACGGTGAGGAAGGTGGTCTGCACCGTGCGGTGGGTCCACTCCCCGGCCGTGGAGAGCACGCCCAGCGCCAGCAGCACCAGGGCGCCCAGGCTGCCGAGCACGGCGATCATCTCCACCGCCCGGCCCGCCTCCTCCCCGGCCAGCAGGACGACGGTGATCGCGGCGGGAGCGACGAGCGTGGCCGCGATGGCGACCAGCTTCCCCGAGCGGGTGGACAGCGACTTGCGCACCTCCAGGGCGGTGAGCGCGGTCAGCGGCACGCCGGTGGTCCGGACGTGCGGGCGGGCGGTGGCGGTGGTCGTGGGCGCGGTGAGCGTGCTGGTCATGGCGGTGTCCTCCGGTGGTGGGTACGTGGGTGGGTCAGGCGGTGGTGAGCTGGAAGAACAGGTCCTCGAGGTCCTGCTGGGACGGCCGCAAGCCGGTGAGCGCGATGCCGGCACCGGCGGCGACCGCGCCCACCCGGGCCGGGGTCGCGCCGGGCACGGTGAGCACGGCACCGTCGCGGCGGGCGTCCAGGCCGGCGGCGGCCAGCGCGCGCTGCAGGCCGTCGGCGTCCTCGGCCTCGGCGACCGCGCCGTCGCCACCGAGCAGCTCGCGGATGGGCGCGTCGGCCACGACCCGGCCGGACCCGATGACCAGCAGCCGGTCGACGGTGGTCTCGACCTCGCCGAGCAGGTGGCTGGACAGCAGCACCGTGCCGCCGCGGGCGGCGTGCCCGCGCAGCAGGTCCCGCATCCAGCGGATGCCCTCCGGGTCCAGACCGTTGGCGGGCTCGTCGAACACCAGCACCGCGGGGTCGGCCAGCAGCGCACCGGCGATGCCCAGGCGCTGCCGCATGCCCAGGGAGTAGCCGCCGACCCGGCGGCGGGCCGCGCCGGCCAGGCCGACCAGGTCCAGCACCTCACCGACCCGGGACGACGGCACCCCGACGGCGTCGGCCAGCAGCTGCAGGTGCACCCGCCCGGAGCGGCCGGGGTGCACCGCGGAGGCGTCGAGCAGCGTGCCGACCACCGCGCCGGGGTTGGCCAGCTCCCGGTACGGGCGGCCGTCGACCAGCGCCGTGCCCGAGGTGGCTGGCACCAGGCCGGTCATCATCCGCATCGTGGTGCTCTTGCCGGCGCCGTTGGGGCCCAGGAAGCCGGTGACGCTGCCCGGCTCCAGGACGAACGACACGTCGTCGACGACGGTCCGGTCGCCGTAGCGCTTGGTCAGGCCGTGGACCTCGATCATGGTGGTGCCTCCTCGCCGACCGGTCCCTCCGGTCGGGGACCACCCTCGCGGCCGGCGACGGTGCGCCGCGTCGCCCGGCGGTCGCCGCCCGGGGCCCCGGAGGTCGCGTCCGTGTCGTCCGGAGGTCGACACCGGTCGAGCCGCACGGACGACGCGGGACGACGCCCGGCCGCCCTACGCTGTCGATCATGAGGAGGCTGCTGCGCCCGCTGGCCGGGCTGCGCCGCCGGAGCAAGCTGCTGGAGCTGCTGCTGGCCGCCCTGGTCGGGATCGCGACCGGTGCCGGGGTGGCCGACGAGTCCTCGGTGCTGCCGGCCGGTGCGGGCCTGCTGGTCGGGCCGGGGGTCGCGCTGGTGCTGCTGCACCTGCGCCGCCGCCGGCCGCTGGTGCCGTTCCTGCTCACCGTGGCCGTCTCCGCCGTGGCGCTGGGCGCGTCGGCGTCGCTGCTGGTCACCGCCTACGCGCTGGCCCGCTACGACGACCGCTGGCGGGTGCGGGCCGGCTGCGCGGTGCTCGGCGTCGTCGCCGGGTCCCAGGTCTGGACCGGCCCGCGGCTGGACGAGGGCGTGGCCCTGGTGGCCACCGCGCTGTTCGCCGTCCTGCTGCCCGGTGCGGCCGGTGCCGTCGTCTGCGCCCGGGCTCAGCTGATGGCCGCGCTGCGGGAACGCGCGGAGCGGGCCGAGGGCGAGCGCGAGTCGATGGCCCGGGAGGCGGTGCTGACCGAGCGGACCCGGATCGCCCGGGAGATGCACGACGCGGTCGGGCACCGGGTCAGCCTGATGGTGCTGCAGGCCGGGGCGATCGAGGTGGCCGCCCGCGACGCCGACCGGGTGGAGCACCTGGCCGGGGAGGTGCAGCGGGCCGGCCGGCAGGCCCTGGACGAGCTGCGGCAGATGGTCGGCGTGCTGCGCGACGGCGCCGAGCACGCCCCGCTCGCCCCCCAGTCCGGGCTGCCGGAGCTGCCCCGGCTGGTCGCCGACTCCCGTGCCGCCGGCATGGCCGTCGAGCTGACCGGGCCACCCGTCGACGCCGAGCCGGTCGACCCCGGGGTGGGCCGGGCGGCGTACCGGATCGTGCAGGAGGCGCTGACCAACGCCGGCCGGCACGCGCCCGGCGCCACGACGTCGGTGGTCGTCGAGCGGCCGCCGGGCCGGCTGGTGGTGCGGGTGGTCAACGGCCCGCCGCCGGCGCCGTCGAGCGGCTCACCGGGCGGCGGCTACGGGCTCACCGGCCTGGGCGAGCGGGTGCGCACGCTGCACGGCACGCTGCGCGCCGAGCCCCGGCTGGACGGCGGCTTCGTGGTCGAGGCCGAGGTGCCGGCGTGACCGGCGGGCCGCCGACGGGAGGGGACCGCGTGGGCGACGTCCGGGTGCTGCTGGTCGACGACGAGCCGCTGGTGCGCTTCGGGTTGCGCACGGTGCTGGAGTCGGTGGGCGGCTTCGCGGTGGTCGGCGAGGCCGGCGACGGCGCGCAGGGCGTGCGGGCGGCGCGGGAGCTGGTGCCCGACGTCGCGCTGGTCGACATCCGGATGCCGGTGCTCGACGGGCTGGCCGCCACCCGCCAGCTGCTCGCGCTTCCCCGGCCGCCCCAAGTGGCCGTGCTGACCACCTTCCACGACGACGAGTACGTGCACGCCGCGCTGGCCGCCGGCGCCGCCGGCTTCCTGCTCAAGGACACCCCGCCGCGGGAGATCGCCGCCGCGGTGCGCGCCGTGGCCGACGGCACCGCGACGCTGTCCCCCGCCGTCACCCAGGCGCTGATCGACGCCTACGTCGACCGCCGGGCGGCCCCGCGCCGGGCGCAGGCGCTGGCCCGGACGGCGAGCCTGTCCGACCGGGAGCTGGAGGTGCTGCGGCTGCTGGGCGGCGGGGTGTCCAACGCCGAGATCGCCGGCACCCTGTTCGTCAGCGAGGCGACGGTGAAGACCTACGTCGGGCGGCTGCTCACCAAGCTGGAGCTGGCCAACCGCACCCAGGCCGCGATCCTCGCCCACGAGGCGGGCCTGCTCGACTGAGCCCCCGGCGGGTGGACCGGTGCGCGGTCAGCGGTCGGGCCGGGTGACCGCCAGCTCCTCCCGGCTGACCTCGTGGCCGGCCGCGCAGCGCACCTCGACGTGCACCCGGTGCCCGCAGCCGCTGTGCTCCAGCGCCAGCGGCGGCCCGTCCGGCCCGGCCAGGTGCCGGTCGCCGAACTGCATCATCGCCAGCACGACGGGGACCAGGTCCCGGCCGCGGTCGGTGAGCAGGTACTCGTGCCGGGTGCGCTGCCCCGGCTCCCGGTAGGGGCTGCGATCCAGCAGCCCGGCGGCCACCAGCTCCTTGAGCCGCGCGGCGGCCACGGCCTCCGTGACGCCGACCAGCCGGGCGAAGTCGTCGAAGCGGCGGGTGCCGTAGAACGCCTCGCGCATCAGCAGCAGCGCCGACCGGGTGCCGACGACGTCCAGCGTGCGGGCGGCCGAGCAGCGCGACATGTCCCACTCGGCGCGGCTCGCGGCCTCGATCGGGATGCGGCGCGACATGCCGGCAGCCTACCCGAGCTGGCTTGTGTCGACACCAGTCAGCCCGCTACGGTGCTGACCATGGTCGACCAGAGCCAGCTTGCCCGCCCGTCCTCCCCCGGCGCGGTGCTGGCGGTGCTGTCGCTGGCCGCCTTCATGGCCAGCCTCGACCTGTTCATCGTCAACGTCGCCTTCGACGCCATCGGCCGGGACCTCGACGGCGCCTCGCTCACCTCGCTGAGCTGGGTGCTCAACGCCTACGCGATCGTCTACGCCGCGCTGCTGGTGCCGCTGGGCCGGCTGGCCGACCGCTGGGGCCGCAAGGCCGGCTTCCAGCTGGGCCTGGCGGTGTTCACGCTGGCCAGCGTGGCCTGCGCGCTGGCACCGGGGCTCTGGACGCTGGTCGCCGCGCGGGTGCTGCAGGCCGCCGGCGCCGCGCTGCTCACCCCGACCAGCCTCGCGCTGCTGCTGCACGCCATGCCGGTCGAGCGCCGGGTGCGGGCGGTGCGCACCTGGGCGGCGACCGGTGCGCTGGCGGCCGCGGCCGGTCCCGTCGTCGGCGGGCTGCTGGTGTCGGCGTCCTGGCGGTGGGTGTTCCTGGTCAACCTGCCGATCGGCGTCCTGGCGCTGGTGGTCGCCGTCCGCGTCGTCCCGGAGTCCCGGGAGAGCTCCCCCGGGCGGCTGCCTGACCTCGCCGGTGCCGCCCTGCTGGTGGCCGGCATCGGGTTGCTGTCGCTGGCCCTGGTGCAGGCGCCGGAGTGGGGCTGGGGCTCGGCGCGGGTCTGGCTCGTGCTCGCGGCCGCACTGCTCTGCGCGGCGGTGTTCTGGTGGCGCTCGATGCGGCACGCATCCCCGGTGGTGGAGCCGGCGCTGCTGCGGGTGCGGGCGTTCGCCTGGTCGAACGCGACCGCGCTCGTCTTCGGGGTCGCGTTCGCCGGTAACCTGCTGGTCAACGTGCTGTGGATGCAGCAGGTGTGGGGCTGGTCGGCACTGCAGACCGGGCTCGGCGTGGCACCGGGGCCGCTGATGGTGCCGGTGTTCGCCGCGGTCGCGCAGCGGCTGTCCGCACGGCTGTCGCCGGGTGTGACCACGGCGTTGGGCTGCCTGCTGGTGGCCGCCGGGCTGCTGTACGCCACCCTGGCCCTCGGCCCGGAGGTCGACTACCTGGCCGACGCGCTGCCGGGCTGGCTGATCGGCGGGGCGGGGGTGGGCCTGGCGCTGCCGACGATCCTGTCGAACGCGACCGCCGACCTGCCGCCGTCCCGGTCGGCCACCGGCAGCGCGGTGGTGAACATGAGCCGCCAGGTGGGCACGGTGCTCGGGGTCAGCGTGCTGGTGGCGCTGCTCGGCACCCCGGTCGGCTTCCCCGCCGTCGACGACGCCTACGACGCCGTCCGGATCGCCATGCTGCTGGCCGCCCTCCTCGCCGCGGGCACCGCGCTCGGCATGACCCCGCGCCGCACCCCGGCCCCGGTCCCCGACCCACCGGGCGTGCCCCGGGTGAGGCCGGACCGCACCGGGGCCCTACCGTCCGCTGGATGAGCGACCAGGACAGCGACCGGACCAGCGACCAGATCGGCGACCGGGCCGACGACCAGAACGGCGGCGAGGACCTCGTCGGGCCTGCCTGGTTCCGGCAGTCGCTGGCCCAGGTGCCCGAGCACGTCGACGTCGACGTGGACGGCGTGCGCGTGCACTGCCGGGTGTGGGGCCGGGTCGGCGCGCCGGGGCTGGTGCTGGTGCACGGCGGTGCCGCGCACTCGGGCTGGTGGGACCACGTCGCGCCGCTGCTGGACACCCACCGCGTGGTCGCCGTCGACCTGTCCGGGCACGGGCGCAGCGACCGGCGCCCGGAGTACGGCGTGGACCGCTGGGCGAGTGAGGTGGTCGGGGTGATCGACGCACTCGGGTTGGACCGACCGGTGCTGGTCGGGCACAGCATGGGCGGCTGGGTGTCCACCGCGGTGGCAGCCGACCACCCGCACGCGGTGTCCGCGGTCGCGGTGATCGACTCCCCGCTCAACGACCGGGCGCCGGAGCAGCAGGCGCCCCGCCGCGAGCACCGGGTGTACCCGACGCTGGACGCCGCGGTGGCCCGGTTCCGCACGCTGCCGCCGCAGGAGGTGCTGCTGCCCTACGTGCGCGACCACGTCGCCCGGGAGTCGCTGCGCCCGGTCGAGGGCGGCTGGACGTGGGCGTTCGACCCGGCCTTCTTCGGCCGGAAGACGCCGGTCCGCGGCCTGCTGCCCCGGGTGGCGGTGCCCTTCCTGCTGCTGCGCTGCGAGCACGGGCTGGTCTCCCCGGCGATGGCCGCGGACATCGCCGGGCTGCTGGAGGGCCGGCTGACCACCGTCGACCTGCCCGCCAGCGGCCACCACCCGATGCTGGACCAGCCGCTGGCCCTGGTCGTGGCGCTGCGCACCCTGCTGGCCGCCTGGCCGCCGGCCACCGGCTCGTAAGGTCGGCGCACCGAGCCGGGCGACGTCGCCCGGCCAGCGAGGGGAGAGCTCCGTGCAGCTGTTCGACCTGACCGGCACGACCGCCGTCGTCACCGGGGGCACCCGCGGCATCGGGCTGATGATCGCCCGCGGGCTGCTGCAGGCCGGCGCCGACGTGGTCGTGTCCTCCCGCAAGGCCGACGCCTGCGAGCAGGCCCGCGCCGAGCTGCTGGCCGGCGGCGACGGCGGCCCGTTGGACGGCGGTCGGGTGCGAGCGGTGCCCGCCGACCTGTCCCGCGAGGACGAGTGCCTGCGGCTGGCCGAGGTGGTCGGTGAGCAGACCGGGGCCGTGCGCGTACTGGTGAACAACGCCGGCGCGACGTGGGGCGCCCCGCTGGAGGAGTTCCCGTCGTCGGCCTGGGACAAGGTGCTGGACCTGAACCTGAAGTCGCCGTTCTTCCTGACCCGGGCGTTCCTGCCGCTGTTGGAGGCCGCCGGCAGCGCCGACGACCCGGCGCGGGTGGTCAACGTCGGCTCGATCGACGGGCTGCGGGTGCCGCTGATGCCCACGTACTCGTACTCGGCCAGCAAGGCCGCGCTGCACCACCTGACCCGGGTGCTCGCCGTCGAGCTGGGCCCGCGGCACGTCACGGTCAACGCCGTGGCCCCAGGGCCCTTCGAGTCCAAGATGATGGCCGCCACCCTGGAGGCCGCCGGCGACCAGATCGCCGCCGCGGCACCGCTGCGCCGGATCGGCCGGCCCGACGACATGGCCGGCGTCGCGATCTTCCTCTGCTCCCGGGCCGGCGCCTACGTCACCGGCGCGGTGATCCCGGTGGACGGCGGGCTCTCGCTGCGCCCCTGACCGCCCGCCCGCTCACCCGAGGGCGGGCGCGGGACTCGACTCCGCGGCCGGGGCGGGCCGCGGCACCGGGAAGGACGCCGGCAGCCGCCGGGACAGGAACGCCCGGCGGGTGGCGGTCACCGCCGCCACCAGAGCCGGCCCGCGCAGCGGGTGCGCGACGGCGTTGGCCGAGCCGGGCCCGTGCCGGTGCAGCATGTCGGCCATCCGGGCCGCGTGGTCGACCGGGCGCCCGCACGGGCTGGTGGTCTGGTCGGCCCAGGTGAGGGCGTCGGCGAGCGGGCCGGTGCAGTACACCGGGTCGGCGAAGTCGGCGAGCTCGGTCTCCAGCCCGCGGACGGCGGCGACGAACCGTGCGCCCGAGTGGTGCGCGACCAGGCCGGCGATCACCGGTGGCCACCCCCGCTGGTGCAGGTACCGGGCGCCGTCCAGGGGGTGGAAGCCGGTGCCCCGCACCTGCTCGGCGTAGCCGATGTCGTGCAGCCACGCCGCGGCCACCAGGGCAGGCCGCTGCTCGGCGGGCAGCACCTCGGCCGCCTCCGCGGCACGCGCGGCCACGGTGCGGGTGTGCTCCCACCGGTCGCCGGAGTTCCTCAGGAGGTCCGCCGCGAGGTGCTCGGCGGCCTCCACCACCCACGGACCTGGCCACGACCTCGACTCAGTCACCCGGTCAGGTTGCTGGTGCGACACCCGATCGCGCAAGCCACACCGGCGTAGCGATCACCACGTCCGGTGTCGTGGTGATCCGGGCCGTCGATGGGGTAGTGGGCCGGCATGTCGATGACCCAGCCGATGGAACCCGAGCTCCCCGGACAGCAGGACGGCATCCCGGCCGCCGACGCCGGCACCGGCGCACCCCCGCCCGCCCCGGGCTTCGGCGCCCGGACCGGCGAGCCCGACGCCGCCCACCAGGTGGAGGGCGACCCGGCACCCGAGGCCGACCTGCCGGACTCGACGCCGTTCCGCACCCCGGACCCGGACGACGTCCGGCGCGACTGAGCCGGCCGGGCGGCCCGGGTGGTCAGTCGACCAGCACGCGCGGCGCCTCCAGCTGGAAGCGCCGCCACAGGCCACCCTGGTAGTCGAGCACCTCGACGCTGCCGCCGTCCTGCACCAGGACGTCGAAGGCATGGTGGGTCGAGTGGTCGTGACCGGCCAGGCAGCCGGGCCGCTCGGGCTGCAGCGTCAGGTACCGCATCGTCTCCTGGTGGAACAGCCACAGCTTCCCGGCGTCGTCGGCGCGGCCGGTGACCAGGCAGCCCAGCTGCTGGTCCAGCACATTGACCCGGTCGGCGTCGACGGCGCCGCTGAACCCACTGCGGACACCGCTGACCCGGTCGACGACGGACAGCGAGTCCCGGCCGGTGAGCAGCCGCCCACCGACGTAGGCCATCGCTGCCACTGCTGCCTCGATCATGCGGACCTCCGGGTCGTGGGGTGCCCCATGCTGGCCGCCCGGGGTGAACAGCAGGCGGTGCGGCCGGTGAACGACGGGCGGCGGCGCCCGGCGACGGTCCACGGGGGCGGCCGCCCGCCGGACGGTGCCGTGCTGCGGCCTACCGGGCGCGTACGGCGGCGCGCGAGGGCAGTGTCCACGCCGCACCGAGCACCCGGTCCAGCTCGGGGTCGAAGGGGTCCAGCCCGCCGCCCGGGTACGGGGTCAGCTCGCCGAACCACACGGTGCCGCCGACGTCGTAGAGGTCGACCCGGACGAAGTCGAAGGCGGCGCCGAGAGCCTCGGCCACCTCGGTCATCCGCGCCAGCGTCGCCGGTGGCCCGGTGACCGGGCCGGGCGGCACCCGCTCGACGACGTCCACCGGCGTCCAGTCCGGGGTGTAGAGCCGGCGCCGGTGGTCGGTACCGGCGCGCCCGGTGTCCACCTGCACCAGCCGCACCCGCCCGTCGAAGACCAGGAACTTGTGGTCGGTCAGTGCGGTGCCGGCCGGGGTGGGGCCGGCCGGGG
>NZ_JAAGWK010000027.1 GCF_010685995.1 Goekera deserti
TGGTGCCGGTCAGTGCGGTGCCGGCCGGGGTGGGGCCGGCCGGGGCGAGGCCGGCCGGGGCGAGGAACTCCTCGACGAGCAGCAGCCGCCGCGCCTGGCTGTACACCCACTCACCGCGCTCGGGGAACAGCGGTTCGTCCAGCCAGCCGGTGGTGACCCGGCGCAGCTGGGCGAGGTCCGGGGGGCCGGTGCCGACGTGCACCCGGATCGTGCCGTGGTTGGGCTTCAGCACCCACCGCTCGGGCAGGTCCACCCCGGCCAGGGCCGCGACGTCGGTGCCGGTCCAGAGCACCCGGGGTGCCGGCAGGTCGGGGCACACCTGGGCGGCGTAGGCACGCATGGCGAGCTTGTCCCCGAGCTGCCCGACCAGTGGCCGCCGGTCGTGCAGCACCCGCCAGTTGACCTTGTCGGTGAAGGTGACCGGCCGCCGGTCGCGGGGCAGCCGGCCGTGCGCGCGGCGGAACAGCACCGCGCGCTTGGCGGCCAGGGGCAGCCGGCGGACGACCGCCGCAGGCAGCTGCACCCCGCACCGCCTCCCCCGCGTGCCGCAGCGTGGTCCCGGCCGGCACCGGGCGGCGCGGCACAATCGCCCCCGCGCCGTCGGCGCGTGCCCGCACACCGTAGGAGGAGCCCTGTCCCCGCCGTCCCCCGGCCCTGCCGCAGCCGGCCCCCCGACCATCGGGCCGCGGGTGGGCATCGTGGCCAAGGACCCGTGGCACCCGGCGATCCGCCGGGAGCACCGGATCGCCACCGAGCTGGTGCGCCGCGGCATGCCGGTGGACTTCGTGCAGGCACCGGCCGACGTGCACCGGGTGGTCCGGGACCCCGGCAACTGGGCCGGGCACCTGGCCCGGGCGCGCTGGGCGGAGGCGGCGCCCGGGGTCCGGGTGACCGAGCGCTCCACCGTGCTGCCCGGGCACCGGCACCGGCTCGCCGAGCAGCTGGACGCCGGGCTGCTGGCCGGGTTCCTGCGCCGCTCGGGCTGGGCGCCGCAGCTGAGCGTGCTGCTGTTCCCGTGGGACTGGCGGGCGGCGCGGCGCCTCGGCGGGCAGCGGGTGTTCGACTGCACCGACGACTGGGCGCGGCTGCTGCCCCGGGCCCGCGGGCTGCCCGACCAGCTGCGCCGGATCGCCGACGAGGCCGACGAGGTCGTCGTCGTCAACGGGGTCCTCGGCGAGCTGTTCCCGGGGCGGCGTCCGGTGGTGGTGCCCAACGGCACCGACGAGGCGCTGCTGGCGGCACCCCGCAGCACCCCCCGGCGGGCGCGGCACGCCGTCTACGTGGGCAGCATCGCCGAGCGCTTCGACGTCGACCTGGTGCGTGCGGTGCTGACCAGGCTGCCGGACTGGACGGTGCACGCCTACGGCCAGCTGGTGTTCCCGCAGTCCGCCCGCGCGGCGGCGGCCCGCTTCGCCGCGCTGGAGGCCGAGACCGGCGGGCGGTTCCGGTACCTCGGGGAGCTGCGCCGCGAGGAGCTCCCCGCCGTGCTGGACGGCGCGAGCGCGGGCCTGGTGCCCGACGTGGCGGCGAGGGCGCTGGGCCAGTCGTCGATGAAGACCTACGACTACAGCTCCCGCGGGCTGCCCGTCGTCGCGACGGCCGGGCACCTTGAGCACTCCAGCGACCCGCCGCCGCACGCCTACGTGGTCGACGGCGCAGCCGCGACGGCCGAGGCGCTGGTGGCCGCCGGCGAGGAGCCGGCCGGCTGGGCGGCCGAGCGCGTGGCCTGGGCCGCCGCCCGGACCTGGCGGCACCGCACCGACGCCTGGCTGGCCGCCGCCCTGCCCTGACCCCGCCCCGCCCCCGTCCCCAGCCACTTCCGCGGAAACGGCCCCCATCACCGGCCACTTCCGCGGAAAGGGCCGCCTCCCCCGGCCACTTCCGCCGAAACGGCCCCCATCACCGGCCACTTCCGCCGAAACGGCCGCCGTCGTCCCCGGCCGTTCTCGCGGAAGGGGCCGCTCCCGCGCAGGCCATGGTCACGGGAGGAGGGGTCGGGGCGCCCCGGGCGTGCGGCGGGTCTCCCCCGGCGGGTGGTCGGTGTCCGTATCGTGTGCCACGGGCATCCGAGCCCGGCCAGCCCCGCCGGACCACAGGAGACGCCGCTGTGACCAGGCCGGACGACGCGTCGCTGATCGGGCGCGGGCACAGCTGGCGGGCGCGGCGGGCGGGCGCCCGCGCCCCGCGGCGGACGGGGTCCCAGGTGCGCGCACGCACCCGGGCGTGGCTGGCCGGGCTGGTCGTGCGGCGCATCCAGACCAAGGGCATCGACCTCACCCAGCTCTCGTTCATCCCGGAGCCGACCAAGGTCCCGCTGCAGCGCGACGGCGTCGACCCGCTCCCCCGGCTGGCCGAGCTGCGCGCCACCGACCCGGTGCACCGGCTGGACCTGCCGTTCGACTTCGCCGTGTACCTGATCACCGGTCAGGACGAGACCCGGGCGGTGCTGGCCGAGCGCACCCGCTTCAGCAACGACATCCGACACCTGTTCCCCGGCACCGGCCCGGCCAACGCCGGGGACATCGGCGGGCTGGGCTTCGCCGACGCGCCGGTGCACACCCGGCTGCGCAAGATCCTCACGCCGGAGTTCACGATGCGCCGGCTGGCCCGGCTGGAGCCCGCGATCGAGGCCACCGTCGCCGCGCGGCTGGACGCCCTGGCCGCCGCGGGCCCACCGGCGGACCTGGCCCGCGAGCTGTCGTTCCCGGTGCCGTTCCAGACCATCTGCGAGCTGCTCGGCCTGGACCTGTCCGACCGGGACGAGTTCGCCCGGCTGGGCAGCGCCCGCTTCGACGCCACCGGTGGCGCCGCCGCGGCGTTCGGCGCCGTGTCCGTGCAGCGCGCGTTCCTGATGGACGCCGTGGCCCGCCAGCGGGTCGAGCCCGGGCCGGGCCTGATCGGGCAGATCATCCGCGAGGAGGGCGACGCCATCTCCGACCGCGACCTCGCCGGCCTGGTGGACGGTGTGTTCACCGGCGGCTACGAGACCACGGCGGGGATGATCTCGCTGTCCACGATGGTGCTGCTGCGCGACCCCGCGTACGCCGCCGTCGTCCGGGACGGCACCCGCGCGGAGGTCGACCGGGCGGTCGAGGAGCTGCTGCGCTACCTGTCGGTGGTGCAGGTGGCGTTCCCGCGTTTCGCCCGGGAGGACATGGACCTGCTGGGCACCCCGCTGCGCGCCGGTGACGTGGTCATCGCCTCGCTCAGTGGCGCCAACCGCGACCCGTACTCCGCCGGCGCCGACCCCGACGCCTTCGACCCGGCCCGCGTCCCGACCAGCGGCCACCTGGCGTTCGGGCACGGCGTGCACCGCTGCATCGGCGCGGAACTGGCCCGGATGGAGCTGCGCATCGTGCTGCCGGCCCTGCTGCGGCGCTTCCCCGACCTCGCCGTCGCCGTCCCGCAGCAGGAACTGGCGTTCCGCCAGCTGTCCTTCGTCTACGGCGTGGACGAGCTGCCCGTCACCTTCTAGTCCGGCCCCACGCTCGACTGTCGGGACGGCGCCGAGCCCGTCATGCTCGTCGCCTGCGGACCGACGGTCCGCCCTCGACGAGCAGGGGGACGCCATGACAGCCGCGCCGGACACCGAGCTCAGGAAGGGCCTCAAGCAGCGGCACCTGACGATGATCGCCATCGGCGGCGTCATCGGAGCGGGGCTGTTCGTCGGCTCCGGCGTGGTGATCAACGACGTCGGCCCGGCCGCGTTCCTGACCTACGCCGCCACCGGTGTGCTCATCGTGATGGTGATGCGCATGCTCGGGGAGATGGCGACGGCGCACCCGTCCACCGGGTCCTTCGCCGACTACGCGCGGCAGGCCCTCGGCGGCTGGGCGGGCTTCTCCGTCGGCTGGCTGTACTGGTACTTCTGGGTCATCGTCGTCGGCTTCGAGGCCGTCGCCGGCGCGAAGATCCTGGAGCGCTGGCTGGACGCCCCGCTGTGGCTGATGGCGCTCGTGCTGATGGTGCTGATGACGGCTACCAACCTGTTCTCGGTGAAGTCCTACGGCGAGTTCGAGTACTGGTTCGCCGGCATCAAGGTGGCCGCGATCTGCCTGTTCATCGTGCTGGGCGCGCTGTTCGCCCTCGGTGCCTGGCCCGGCCGGGACGCCGACTTCTCCAACCTCACCGACACCGGCGGCTTCCTGCCCAACGGCGCCGGCGCGATCTTCTCCAGCATCGTCGTGGTCATCTTCTCGATGGTCGGGGCGGAGATCGCCACCATCGCCGCCGCGGAGTCCGACGACCCGGAGCGGGCGATCGCCAAGGCCACCAACTCGGTGGTGCTGCGCATCGCGGTGTTCTTCGTCGGCTCGGTGTTCCTGCTCGCCGTCATCCTGCCGTGGGACTCCGAGGAGGTCGGCGCCTCGCCCTACGTCAGCGCGTTCGACGCCATGGGCATCCCGGGCGCCGCGGACATCATGAACGCCGTCGTGCTGACCGCGGTGCTGTCCTGCCTGAACTCCGGGCTGTACACCGCCTCCCGGATGATCTTCGTGCTCGCCGCCCGGGACGAGGCGCCGGCCCGGCTCACCGCCGTCAACCGCCGCGGCGTGCCGGTCGGGGCGATCCTGCTCAGCACCGTGGTCGGGTTCCTCTGCGTGATCGCCGCCTACGTCTCGCCGGACACCGTGTTCCTGTTCCTGCTCAACTCCAGCGGCGCGATCATCCTGTTCGTCTACCTGATGATCTGCATCAGCCAGTTCGTGCTGCGCCGCCGCACGCCGCCGGAGCAGCTGACGGTGCGCATGTGGGGCTTCCCCGTGCTGACCCTGCTGACCATCGCCGCGATCGTCGCCGTCCTGGTCGCGATGGGCACCGACGCCGCCACCCGCTCCCAGCTGGTGCTGAGCCTGGTCTCCTTCGGCGTCGTCGTCGGGCTGTACCTGCTGACCCGCGGCCGGTCCCGGGCCGCGGCCCGGCAGCGCGAGCTGCGGTGACGGTCGGGCCGGTCGTCCGCACGGCGCACCCGCCGGCCTCCTGCTGACCGGGCCGGGCGGGCGCGCGGCGGGGCAGGATGGGGCGTGGCCGAGACCCCCGCCCCGCAGCCGTCCGCACGCTCGCCGTGGCCCGAGCCGCCCACCGGCCGGGCGGACACCCGGGACACGTTCCAGCTCTCGACGCAGGTGCTCGGCAAGCGCTGCTCAAGGACACCGGCCCGATGATCCCGGCGTTCTTCGCCCTGGTCGCGCGGCTGGCCTGGTGGGACCTGCTACCCAACCGTCACGGCGCCAGTTTCTACAACGTCTGGGCCGGTCACCTCACCCGCCCCCGCCGCTTCCGCACACGATTGCGGGCCGACCTGACCGCTGTCCTCCAGCTCCTCGCCGACGGCACTCTCACCGCCCAGGTCGCCGCGTGCTTCCCATTGACCGAGGCAGCCCAGGCCATGCAGCGCGCCGAGTCCCACACCGCCCTGGGCAAGGTGGTCCTTCGACCCTGACGCCGGCTCGACAGGTTCTGCGGTCTGTGACGCCGAGCGCGGCCAGCGCCTGCGGCGCGGCCACCAGCGCCGCTCAGGCCCGGGTGGTGGGCAGCAGGGACGGGTAGTCGGCGAGGGTGATGTTGGAGGCAGGCCTGTCGATGATCTTCATCAGGGGCCCGACGAGTGAGAGGGAGGAGAACATCAGGTTCCGCACCCAGATGCCGGGCCGGGTCCTTGGTGCGAGCAGCCGGCCCGCGTTGACCTTCTGTGAGACCGCCGCGTAGCCGCGGATGGCGGCTTCGTAGGACCGGAAGGCCTTCTGGTGGTCACCGTCGGCGGTGGCGAGCTCGCCGGCGAGGACGTAGGCACCGACGAGGGCGAGGCCGGTGCCGAACCCGCCGAGCGCGTTGCCGTAGGCGGCGTCGCCGAGCAGGACGACGCGGCCGGTGGAGTAGTGCTCGACGGTGGCCCGGCTGATCGAGTCCAGGTAGAACTCCTGCGCCGCCGGAACCTGGGCCAGCAGCTCGGGCACGCGCCAACCGCTGCCCGCGAAGGCGTCGATCAACTGCCGCTTCTGCGCCTCGACGTCGTCGCGGGCGGTTGGCGGCTGGTCGGAGGCGAAGACGAAGAAGGCGGGCGCCTTCGGTCCGCCGATGGCGACCATCCGACCGGGCTCGTTGTACATCATGTCCTCGGGGCCGGTGTCCAGCTTCGCCAGCACGTAGCAGAAGCCGAGGTGCTCGACGTAGGCGGACTCAGGTCCGAAGGCCAGGGCGCGGACGTGGGAGTGCATGCCGTCTGCGCCGACGACGATGTCGAAGGTCTCCGGCGCGGACCGGGCGAAGGTCACGTCGACACCGGTGTCCGTCTCGGTCAGCGAGGTGATCGAGTCGTCGAAGACGTAGCGGCAGGTGTCGGCGGTCAGGTCGTACAGGATGGCGGCCAGGTCGCCACGCGGCACGTTGATCTCCCCGCCCGCGAAGGCGCCAGGGATGGTGCCGACCTTGCGGCCTGAGGCGTCGACGGTGATGCCGTCGGCGTTGGGGACGTGCGCGGCTGCTACGGCGTCGAGGATGCCCATCCGCGTCAGCACCGTCCGGTGGACCGGTCCTTTGAGGTCGACGGCCTGCCCGCCTCGGCGGATCTGGTCGGCCTTCTCCACGACGGTGACGTCGTAGCCGTAGCGGTGCAGCCAGAAGGCCAGGGCCGGGCCGGCGATGCTGGCTCCGGAGACGAGGACGCGGGCTGTGGTCATGTGCGCTCCTTGGTCGTGGTGTGCGTGGTGGTCAGTGGGGCGTCGGTGCCGAGCCGCGGCCGGCGAAGGCGCGGCTCAGGTCGGTCAGGGCGATCCGTGCCACGGCTCGTATCCGCTCCGCCGCCATGTCCTGCGGGGCGCGGTCGAGCACGCTGTGGCCGATCAGGTCGTGGACGTGCGCGATGGCAGCGACCAGTGCGGCGGCGTGCGTGTGTGCGACGACTGCCGGCAGGCCCGGTGCGGTGTCGCGGACGGCGGCGGCGATGGTGAGTGTCTGTCGCTCACGCTCTTCGAGGGTGAACCGTCGCAACGTCGCGCTGGTGACGCTCTGCGCCATGAACTCACCGCGAGCCTGGGTCAGGTCGCTGTGGCGGTAGCGGTCGATGTCGGCCAGCAGCAACGGTGCGAGCGCCTCGGCAGGAGTGACGTCTTCGCTGCGACCGCGGATGGCCTGGTCGTACCAGCCGCGGATCTGCTCGGCCATGTCGAGCACGAGCTCCTGCTTGGCCGCGAAGTAGTTGTAGACCGTCTGATCCGACACCTCGGCCGCCCGAGCGACGTCGACCATCGACACCGCGTCGTACCCCCGCTCGGCGATCAGCACGGCGGCGACGTCAGCGATGCGTTGACGGGTCTGGAGCTTCTTGCGGTCCCGGAGGCCGAGTTGGTCGGGCATGAAGTTAGAGTGCATCTAACTTTTGGCAGAGTCAAGAATCCGCCTCGTCGAACATGCAGGCCTGATCGTGAGCCGCCCGTGGATCGCTCCGCCTTCGCGGTCGGGTCACGCGGCAGCAACACGCTCGGCGTCTCAGGCTCTGACGTGCCTGTAGCCGACCGTCGACCGACACATGACCTTGGCGGCGTCGGCGCGGTGAAGGGCCAGGACAGACTGTCCCAACAGACCCGTCCGAATCGTTGTCCCACTGAGGTACCTCATACGGCACACGCGCCCCCGTGACCGGACTGAAGATCGACTACGCCCGGGTGTCGACCGTCGAGCAGGACCTCACCGCCCAGCGCGACGGCCTGGCGGCGCCCGGCGTCGACGCCGAGCGCGTCCACGTCGACCACGGCCTGACCGGTACCAGCCGGCTGCGACCCGGCCTGCGCGAGGCGCTGGCCGCCGGCCGCGCCGGGGACACCCTGGTGGTCACCGAGCTCGACCGGCTCGCCCGGTCGCTGCGCGACGCCCGGGACATCGTCGAGGAGCCCACCAGTCGCGGCGTGCGCGTGCAGCCCGGCGGCTCCGTGCACGACCCCACCTCGCCGAGCTGTTCGGGGTCGGACGGTCAACCGCCTACCGCGCCTGTGAGCGAGCCGCCGCCGCTGGCCCTGGCGCACCGCAGGCCACGTAGCCCTGCGAGAACCGGACCACGTACCGCTGCGGGTCACAGACGGGGCCCGTCCAGGCAGCACCCGGAGTGCTCACAGGATGCTGGCAGGCTGCGTGGAGGTCGCCCATCGGCGGGTGGGCGACGGTGGTGCCATGACCACCGACACGCGTCCCGGGCCCCGGGTCACGACCGGCCGCCCCGCGGCACCCGACGACGGCAGCCGCGCCGGCCTCACCGCCGCGGTGCTGCTGGCCGCCGGCGTCGTCGCGCTGCTGACGCTGACCCCGGCGGGCCGCGGCTACGCGTTCGGCGACCCGGTCACCGAGCTGCGCTGGTACGCGGCCGGGCTGGACTCCCCCGGCACGCTGGCCCAGCTGCTGGGCAACCTGCTGCTGCTCGCCCCGCTGGCCGGGCTGGCGGTGCTGCGCTGGCCCGCGCTGGGCCGGGGCGGCCGGCTGCTGGCCGCGGCGGTGACCGCCGGGGCCACCATCGAGCTGCTGCAGTGGACGCTGTCGCTCGGGCGGGTCGTCTCCCCGCTGGACGCGCTGCTCAACGCCACCGGCGCGGTGCTGGTCGGCGGCCTGGTGGCGGCCTCCCGCCGGCTCCGGGCCTGACCGCCCGCGCCCGGCCGCCTGACCGCCCGGACCCGGCTGCCGGGGCCGGACGGCGACCCACGAGCACGGCCCGCGTCGGGCAGACTGACGCCGTGCCCACGCCGCCCGCCGACCGGCCGCCGGCCCGCGGCGTCCTCCGGCTGCTGAACGGCGCCGACGGGCGCGTGCTCTGCCTGGCCGGGGACGTCGACGAGGCGACGGTGCACGCCTTCACCGACCGCTACGGCCGGGAGCCCGCCCGGGTCGACGTGGTCGACGCCGGGTCCGCGACGTCGCTGTCGGCCCCCGCGCTGCAGCTGGTCCTGGACCACCTGGACGCCGCCGGACTCGCCGGCCGGCCGGTCGCGGTGCACGGGTCGCCGGTGGTGCAGCGGCTGCTGGCCGACGTCCGGCCGGGTGCGGCGCCGCCGCAGGACTGAGCGACCGGCAAGCGCTGGTTTGCGGCTCGCCCGGGCACGCGGTGGGATGTGCCATGGCGGTGGCCCGGGGCGCGTCGGCGATGACGACCGGGCCGGCCGGGCCGACTGGGCCGGCCGGGCCGACCGGCGGGAGCGACGCGGGCTCGCCGAGCAGCATCCCGGCGGCCGGCTGGCGGCAGGTGCTGCGGCGGGTGCTGCGGCACGTCATGACCGACCGGCTGATGGTGCAGAGCGCAGCGGTGGCGTTCTTCGCGGTGCTGTCCATCGCCCCGGTGCTGGTCACCGCCATCGCGGTGTACGGCGCGGTGAACACCCCGGAGCAGGCCGGGGAGCAGCTGTCCCGGGTGGCCGGGATGCTGCCGCCGGACCTGGAGCCGATGGTCGCCGACCAGCTGACCACCATCACCGCGGCCTCCGCCCAGGTGCTCACCGTCCGCGGGCTGACCGGGCTGGTCGTCGCGCTCTGGACGGCGACGACGGCCGTGACGTACCTGGTGGACGGCCTGACCCTGGCCTACCACGAGACCGAGACGCGGGGCTTCCTGCGCCGCAGCGGCCTGGCCCTGGCCCTGGTGCTCGGCGGGGCCCTGCTGCTCGGCGGGGTCATCGTGGGCACCGGCCGGCTCGCCAGCGCGCTGGACGGCGCCTCGCGCGGGGCGCACACGGTGGCGACCGTGCTGACCTGGGCGGGGGCCGCGGCGCTCATGGTGCTGGTGCTGGCGGTGCTGTACCGCGTCGGGCCCGACCGGGAGCAGGCCCGCTGGCGCTGGATCACCCTGGGCGCCGCCGTCGCCACCGGGCTGTGGCTGGCCACCACGGTGGGCCTGTTCGCCTACGTGCAGAGCCTGGGCAGCTACGAGTCCACGTACGGCCCGCTGGCCGGGGTGGCGATCAGCATGCTGTGGCTGTGGATCAGCGTCTTCCTCGTCATCGTGGGCGCCGCGCTGAACGCCGAGACCGAGCGGGAGACGGTGCGGGACTCCACGGTCGGCCCGGAGCAGCCGCTGGGCGACCGGGGGCGCCGTCGTCGCCGACAGCGCCCCGCCCTACTCCTAGCGGCCGGCCCCGGAGCGGACCGGATCAGCGCACCTGCACGGCCGGCAGGCTGTCCACCGTGGTGCGGTCCAGGTAGCAGAAGCCCCAGTCCTCGCCCGGCTCGACGCTGGCGATCAGCGGGTGGCCAGTCGCGTCATGGTGGGCCCGGGCGTGCCGGCCCGGGGAGGAGTCGCAGCAGCCGACGTGCCCGCAGTGCAGGCAGATCCGCAGGTGCACCCAGGTGGCGCCCTCCCGCAGGCAGTCCTCGCAGCCCGGCGAGGACGGCAGCACCGGGCGGGACTCACTGCCGTGCGGGCAGGCGTCGTCCGGCCAGGTCCAGTCCACGACCCGGGCGGTGTCCACCACGGTCGGCCCGGCCGGCGGGCCGACCAGCTCACGCAGGACGGCGGTGCGCAGCCGGTCGCCGCTGGCGCGCAGCGGTGTGACCACGTGGCTGGCCCCGGCCAGGTGCAGCTCGGCGACGTCCTCGCCGTCGACCGGGCGCACCATCACCGGTGCGTCGGTGAGCCCGCGGACCACCGCGGCGACTCGGACCGACTCCTCCTGGTCGTCCTCGGCGATGACCACCAGCCGGGCCCGGGCGGTGCCGGCCAGCTCGTGCAGGGTGCTGCGGCTGGGGTCGCCGGGCACCACCCGGTGCCCGGCGGCCTCGCCCTCCCGGGCGCCGTCCGGGTTCAAGGTGGTGAGCACCACCGGCACGCCCCGCGCGGCGACGTCGTCGGCCACCGCCAGCGCGGCCGCGCCGTAGCCGATGACCACCACGTGACCGGTCAGCTCGCCGTGCCCGGCGCCGTCCGGGTCCGGCTCCCCGGCCGGGCGCGCGGCGGCGGGCAGCACCGCCACCCGCCGGGCGGCCGCGGCCAGCAGCGGGGTGGCGGCCATGAGCAGCACGGTGGCCGCGATCAGCGCCTGCCGCCCGGAGTCGGCCAGCCCGGCCGGGCTGAGCCCGGCGTCCTCACCGACGCTGAGCAGCACGAAGGAGAACTCACCCACCTGCGCCAGCAGCAGCCCCCCGGCCAGCGCCGTGCGCCAGTGCGCCCGGACGGCGAGCAGCGCCACCGTCGTGCTGAGCACCTTGACCACCAGCACCGACACCACCAGCAGCAGCACCAGGGGCAGCTGGTCGAGCACGAAGCCGACGTCGAGCAGCATGCCGACCGAGACGAAGAAGGCCGCCGCGAACAGCACCTGCAGCGGCAGCACCTCGCCCAGGGCGTGCGCGGACTGCCGGCTCTCGCTGACCAGCAGGCCGGCGAGGAACGCGCCCAGGGACACGCTGACCCCGGCCAGCGCGGTCAGGTAGGCGGTGCCGAAGCAGATGGCCAGCACGGCGAGCAGGAACACCTCCGGGGAGCAGGCGCGGGCCACCTGCTCCAGCAGCGGCGGCACCAGCCGGCGGGCGGCGACCAGCACCGCGACCACCACCGCCAGCGCGGTGCCCAGCGCCCGGACCAGCCCCCACGGGCCCGAGCCGTCCCCGTCGCCGAGCAGCGGGACGACGAGCACCATGGCCACCACGGCGAGGTCCTGGAACACCAGCACCGCCAGCGCGATGCCGCCCAGCCGGCTGCCGGACCCGCCCACCCGGGGCAGCACCGCCAGCACGATCGCGGTGGAGGACAGCGCGACCAGGAAACCGGTGAACACCGCGTCGCCCCAGGTCGCCCCGGTGAGCGCCACCACGGCGGTGCACAGCAGCGTGGCCAGCAGCACCTGCAGCCCGCCGCCGACCAGCACGTACCGGCGGATGGCCATCAGCCGTTCCAGGCTGAACTCGATGCCGATGGTGAACAGCAGCAGCACGACGCCGATGTCGGCCACCGACGTGACGGCCTCCTCCTGCGGCACCAGGCCCAGCTGGGTGGGCCCGATCAGCACCCCGGCGAACAGGAAGCCGACGATCGGCACCACCCGGGCGCGCACGCTCAGGTAGCCGGTGACGGCGGCCGCGACGACGAGGGCGGCGGTCGGGGCCAGGTACGCGGGGACGTCGCCCGCGGCGAGGATCACGAGGCGCATCCTCCCCCGGCCCGACGCCATGCGGGTAGGACCGGCGGACGGGCCCCTGCTCAGCCCGCCGGCGCGGGTGTCCGGCGGGACAGCCGCCGCCAGAGCCAGCCGGACGGCTCCCGGCGTCCGGTCACCAGGTAGGCGGGCGCCGAGGGGTCGGTGAGGCTGGTGGACAGCGCGCGGCGCTCGGACGGGCGGCCCACGAACAGCAGCTGGTCACCGGGGTGCAGCACGAAGTCGGCGCCCGGCGCGAGCGTGCACTCCTCGCCGCGCAGCGCGACGAGCGGGACGGCGTCCAGCCGGTCCTCCCGGGTCTCCGGGTCGCGCAGCAGGTCACCCAGCCGCAGCTCACCGCGCCGCAGCCAGGGCCCGAGCGACGGCGCCTCGTCGTCGTCCAGGCGGACCTTCCACAGCGCCTCCAGCCGCTCGCCGCAGGTGGCGGTGAGCCGGTCGACGAGCTCGGCCGACCACGCGTCGCTGCACCCGGACAGCTCCCGCACGAAGCGCCACAGCAGCGGGGTGCTCAGCCGGGCGTAGGCCTCCTGCGCCACGACCTCGGTGGGGATGAGCACGGCGTCGAGGTCCATCGCGTCGAAGAGCACGGCGCTGGCGGGCTGGTTGCGCCGGGCGGCGACGAACAGGTCCGGGTTGGCGTCGCGCGCCTCGGCGACCAGGGACAGGTTGGTGGTGTCGTCGTCGGTGCCGGCGACGAAGCCGACCGCGCCGGCGAGGTCGGCGCGGGCCAGCACCTCGGGGTCGCTGCCGTCGCCGACCAGCAGGTCCGGGTCGTCGTCGTCGGGGTGCAGGTCGATCGCGGTGACCTCCAGGCCCTCGGCCCGCAGGTCGGCGGTGAAGTGCCGGCCGAACCGGCCGTAGCCGCACACCACCCACCGGCCCGGGGCCGGGGGCACGGCCCGCTCGGGCAGCGGCGCCCCGGGGCCCGCCTCCAGCCAGGACATCAGCTGGTAGGACGCCGGGGCCCGCAGCGCCAGCCGCAGGTGGTCGCCGAACCGGTCGAACGGGTTGATCACCGTCGGCTCGCCGAACGCCGCCATCCGGTGCGCCATGACCGGGGAGATGGTGCGGGTGACCACCGGCAGGTCGGGGCGCAGCAGGGCGGCGGTCATGGTCACCGCCAGGTTGGCCTCGTCGTCGTCGGTGAGGGCGAGCACGCCCTCGCACCACGGGTGGCCGAGGCCCGCGACCTCCAGGTCGTGCGGGTTGCGGGCGTCACCGGCGAGCCCCGGCACGTCGGCGTGGTGCGTGTTCAGCTCCAGGGCGTCGATCCGCGCGTCGGCGATGTCCACCACGGTGAACCGGCGGCCCAGCGCGTCGAACTGGCGGCCCAGGCTCTCCCCGGTCTGCCCGTAGCCGGCGATCAGCAGGAACGGCTCGCGCAGCCGGGCCACCTTGCGGGTGACGTGCTGCAGGGCCAGCGCGGAGCGGAAGGCGCGGTCCTGCAGCAGCGACAGCAACGCGCTGATCGCGTACGCCCAGCCGATCACGGTGAGGTAGATGCTGCCCATCACCCACAGCCGCTGGGCGGCGGTGAACGGGTAGGGCAGCTCGCCGAAACCGATCGTGGTGGCGGTGTAGCTCATGAAGTAGAACGCGTCGAAGAAGCCGACGTCCCAGGGCCGGCCGGCGTCGTCCTGACCGGGGATGAGGGTCAGGCCCAGCACGCTGACGGCGAAGATCAGGATCAGCGTGACCAGCGGCACCCGCATCCGCCGCATGATCACGAAGATGGTGGCCGACGCCTGCGCGCCGGTGACCACCGACCGGTGCCGGCGGGCCCGGGGCGGCGGCGCCTGCGACCGCCCGGTGAGGCGGTCCCAGAAGCCGGCCGACCGCGCCACGTCCGCCGCCGGGCTCAGGAGCGGTGGAAGGAGACGGTCTCGGTGACCAGCAGCACGACCGAGACCATGTTGGCCAACAGGGCCCCACCGGACAGCGACACGACCGCGGCGGTGGAGCTGGCGGTGAGGCCCTCGGTGGAGACGTGCGCGGCGTAGGCGAACACCACGGTGGCCGCGATCAGCTGCAGGTCGGCGACCAGGCTGGTGGCCAGGTGCACGGCGCCGATCTGGGTCCGGTCGCCGAACTTGAGCACGGTGGCGATCAGGCTGACCACGACGGCGGCGAACAGCTCGTACTCGTTGTGCAGCTCGGGGTCTGCGATGTCGCCGATGAAGAAGCCGAAGTTCAGGGTGGCGGCGAGCAGCACGAAGAAGCCGAAGACGACCTTCTCGAGGTTCACGCGGCTCCCGTGGGCAGGCGGTGCGGTCGGTGCCACGCTAACGGCGCCCGGCCCGCACCGCGCGGCGTCGGGCTGCGGGACCGGAGCGGCACGGACGGGAGGCATCGGTGATGGCCGAGGTGGTCGTGTTCCACCACGTGCACGGGCTCACCCCGGGGGTGCTCGCGTTCGCCGACGGGATGCGGTCAGCTGGGCACACCGTGCACACCCCCGACCTGTTCGAGGGCCGCACGTTCGACTCGCTGCAGGCCGGCGCCGCGCACGCCGACGAGGTCGGGACCTCCGAGGTCGTCGCCCGCGGCGTCCGGTCGGTCGAGGGCCTGCCCGCCGGGCTGGTGTACGCCGGGTTCTCCCTGGGTGTGCTGCCCGCGCAGGCGCTGGCGCAGACCCGGCCCGGTGCCCGCGGCGCGCTGCTGCTCTCCGCCTGCGTGCCGGTGACCGAGTTCGGTGCGGCGTGGCCCGCGGGCGTGCCGGTGCAGGTGCACGGCATGGACGCCGACCCCTTCTTCGCCGGTGAGGGCGACGTGGACGCCGCCCGCGCCCTGGTGGCCGCCGCCCCGGACGCGGAGCTGTTCCTCTACCCCGGGGACCGGCACCTGTTCGCCGACAGCTCGCTGCCCGACCACGAACCGGTGGCCGCAGCGCTGCTGCTCGGCCGGGTCCGGGACCTGCTGGCCCGGCTGGACGACGCGCCGGCCGGCTGACCCGGGGCTGCCGGCTGCCCGGCGCCCGGCGGAGCGCCGCTACGGTCACGGGGCCCGACCTCCTCGGGCCTGGGGAGAGGGCGCGCGATGCAGCAGCAGGGACCGGCCGACGACCCGCACACCCCGGACGCCGGCACCCCCGGCGCTGTGCCGGCGGGCGCCGTGCCGGCGGGCGCTGTGCCGGCGGGCGCTGCGCCGGCCGGCCCGCTGGCCGGGCTGCTGGTGGCCGACTTCTCCCGGGTGCTGGCCGGGCCGTACGCCACCATGCTGATGGCGGACCTGGGCGCCGAGGTGGTGAAGGTCGAGGGCCCGGGCGGGGACGACACCCGCACCTGGGCGCCCCCGCTGCGCGACGGGGTCTCCACCTACTACCTGGGCGTCAACCGGAACAAGCGCTCGATCGCACTCGACCTGGCCGACCCCGCCGACGGTGCCGTGGCCCGCGAGCTGGCCCGGCGGGCCGACGTCGTGGTGGAGAACTTCCGGCCCGGCGGCCTGGCCCGCTTCGGCCTGGACCACGCCACGGTGTCGGCCACGAACCCGCGCGTCGTCTACGCCTCGATCAGCGGCTTCGGCACCGCCCCCGCGGGTGCGGCACTGCCCGGCTACGACCTGATCGTGCAGGCCATCTCCGGGCTGATGAGCCTCACCGGACCGGCCGACGGCGAGCCCTACCGCGCCGGGGTGGCCGTCTTCGACGTGATCGCCGGGCTCCACGCCACGGTCGGGGTGCTGGCGGCGCTGAACCTCCGGGAGCAGACCGGGCACGGCCAGCGGGTGGAGGTCAACCTGCTGGCCTCGGCGCTGTCCGGGCTGGTCAACCAGGCCAGCGCCGTGGTGGCCGGCGACGTCGTCCCGTTCCGGATGGGCAACAGCCACCCCAGCCTGTTCCCCTACGAGCCGCTGCCCTGCGCCGACGGCGACCTGGTGGTGACCGCCGGCAACGACGGCCAGTTCCGCAAGCTGGTGCAGGTGCTCGGCGTCCCCGGGCTCGCCGACGACCCGCGCTTCCGGCACAACGCCGGCCGCGTCGCGAACCGCGACGAGCTGCGGTCGCTGCTGGTGGCCCGGCTGAGCACCCGCGGCCGGCAGGAGTGGTTCCGGGACATCATCGCCGTCGGGGTGCCGTGCGGGCCGATCAACACCGTCGACCAGGGGGTCGACTTCGCCCGCGAGGTGGGTCTGGACCCGGTCGTCGTGGTGGGCGCGGGCGAGCGCGCGGTGCCCTCGGTGCGCAACCCGATCACGTTCTCCGAGTCACCGGCCGGCTACCGGCTGCCGCCGCCGGGACTCGACGAGCACGGCGCGGAGATCCGGGCCTGGCTCACCGGGGGCTGACCGCCGCCGTCGTCACCTATCGCCGGTCGGTCAGCCAGGCAGTCCGTCGCCGTTCGTGTCCGGCGGCAGCAGACCGTTGCCGGGGCCCGGCGGGAGCGGCGGCGGAGGCGGAGGCGGCGGCGGGGGGCCGGGCGCGGGGGGCGGGGCGGGGGCCGGTGGCACGTACCCGGAGCCGTCGCTGACCTGGATGCTGACCATCTGGAACGGCACCGCGCGCGCTCCGGCCGGCGGGTTGGTGCCCACGAAGGAACCCGACGGCAGGGCGGACTTGACCCGGACCGTGGTGGAGCGGAGCCCGGCGGACTGCATCGCCGAGGCACAACCGGTGACCGACGAGCAGCGCGGCACCGGGCGGGTGTTGCCGTTCTGCACCTTGGGGTCGGCCGGCGGGAACGGCTTGGTCGGCCCGGCCTGCAGGACCGGGGTCATCGCGTCGTTCCAGATCGTCGCCGGCTTGTTCCCGCCGAAGCCGCCGACGTCCTGGTTGGCCTTGGGATTGAGCACCATCACGCTGGCCGCGTACTCCGGCGTGTAGCCGACGAAGGCCGCGGAGTAGTTCTCCTGCGACGTCCCGGTCTTGCCGGCGATCTGGTGGCCGGGCACGTAGGCCCGGCGGCCGGTGCCGGCGTACCCGGGCTCGACGTCCTTGCGCAGCATCTGGTTCAGCGTGTTGGCGATGCCGGCGGGGATCGACTCCGGGGTGCAGTTGTCGCCCTTCACCACGGGCTGGCCGTCCTCGCCGAGCAGCGGCTGGCCGTCGGGGCCGAGCACCTGAACCACCGGCGTGGGGTAGCAGCGGGTGCCGCTGGCGGCCAGGGTGGCGTAGGCGGTGGCCAGGTCCAGCGGGCTGGTGGCCTCCGAGCCGAAGGTGAACGAGCCGCGGTTCTCGTCGATGATCTGCTGGGCCGGGTCCTGGTTGGGCTGGTCGAACTGCATGCCCATCCGCTCGGCCATCCGGACCGGGCCCTCGACGCTGCCCAGCGCGTCCTCCAGGGCCAGGAAATAGGTGTTGGAGGAGCGGTAGAGCGCGGCCTCCAGGTCGAGGGTGGCCGGGTAGGTGCCGGCGTTCTCGACGTCGTAGGGCTTGCCGCCGTCCTTGTAGACCCGGGACACGTAGGGGTCGGCGGTGGTCTGGGAGTAGTACTGGGAGAACTCCCGCTCCAGCGCGGCGGCCGCGGTGAACACCTTGTAGGTCGAGCCGGAGCCCTGGCTGGCTGCGTCGTTGAGCACCACCGACTCGCACGCGGGATTGGCCGCGTCGGTGCAGCCGAAGACCCGGTTGACGCTCATCGCCTGGACGTGGCCGGTGCCCGGCTGCACGGCGGTGAACATCGCGGCCAGCGGGTCGCCCATCGGCAGGGTGTTGAGCACGGCCTGGTCGCCGGCGGCCTGGACGTCGGGGCGCAGCGTCGTCTGGATGGTCAGCCCGCCGGTGAGCAGCTGGGTCTGGGTGATGCCCAACGTGCCGGTGAGGTGGTTCTGCAGGTAGGAGCAGAAGAAGCCGCCGATGCTGGCCGCCACGCAGCCGTTCGGCGGCTTGGGGCTCTCCACGACCGGGACCGGGCTGGCCGAGATGTCGGCCAGCTCCTGGTCGGTGATGTGCCCGAGGTCGTGCATGCGGTCCAGCACCTGGTTGCGCCGGACGGCGGCGGCCTCGGGGTGGTTGATCGGGTCGTCGTCCCGGGGGCTCTGCACCAGCCCGGCCAGGACGGCGGCCTGCGGGAGCGTGAGGTCCTTCGCGTCGGTGGAGAAGTAGGTGCGGGCGGCGGCCTGGACGCCGTACGCGCCGTGGCCGAAGTACACCAGGTTGAGGTACCGGGTGATGATCTCGTCCTTGGTGAACTCCTCCTCCACCGCCAGGGCCAGCCGGGCCTCGCGCAGCTTGCGGCCGACGGTCGGGGCGTTGGCGGCGGCGCGCTCCTCGGGGGTCTCCGCGGTCTGCAGCAGGGTCTGCTTGACCAGCTGCTGGGTCAGCGTCGACCCGCCCTCGGCGACCTCACCGGCGGCGACGTTGGTGGCCAGCGCGCGCAGCGTGCCCTGCACGTCCAGGCCGTTGTGCTGGGCGAAGCGGGAGTCCTCGATGTCGATCAGCGCCTGCTTCATCACGTCGGCGATCTGCTCGGAGGGCACCGGCGCGCGGTTGTCCTCGTAGAACTCGGTGAGCAGCGTGCCGTCGACGGCGTAGACCTTGCTGTTGCCGTTGAGCGTCTCGTCCAGGAGCTCGTTGGGCAGGGCGTCCAGCAGGCTGGCGGAGTTGCGGGCCACCAGGCCGGTGCCGCCGACCCACGGCAGCATGAGCCCGGCGACGAGCACGCCCGCGGCCAGGATGCTCACGGTGAGCTTCACGAGGGCCCACGACCGACGGTGCCCGGTTCTCGACATCCGCGCCAACGTAGCTGGTCAGCGGGCCGTGAGGTAGGCCTGCACAGGTAACGACTCGGTCGCGCGGACCGGTCAGTGCCGGTGGGCGGGGTCACAGCTGCGCCCGGCGGGCCTCGCACCCGCTCGACCGTGGACCGCGCGGTGCAGGTTCTCGGTGACCCACCGTCGTGACGCGCCGCGGCACGCCCGGTGCAGCTGGTGCGACGCGCCGGGGCGCTGCCGGCAGGTCCTGCCCGCAGCAGTCGTGGACCCGGTACGCGGCGGGTGTGCCACGATCCGGTGGCGTGCGCGGCGCCGGTCCGGGGTGGGTGCGTCCTCGTCCCCGGGAGTCCGCGTGCGCCGTCCGATGTCCGTCACCACCTCCGTCGTCGTCGCCGCGCCACCGGAGCAGCTGTGGCCGCTGGTGTCCGACCCCGCGCAGACCCCGCGGTGGAGCCCGGAGAACACCGGGGCGGTGCTGCCCTCGGCAGGCACCCCGGACCTGGGGACGTCGTTCGTCGGTGCCAACCGCCGGGCCGGGGTGCGCTGGCAGACCGCGTGCGTGGTCACCGCCGTCGAGCCACAGCGGCGCTTCGCGTTCCAGGTGCGCCGCTGGGGGCTGAGCTCGCCGTGGCTGCGCGTGGCGATCGCCAGCTGGGAGTACCGGCTGGAGCCCGTCGCGGGCGGCACGCGGGTGAGCCTGACCTGGACCGACGACCGGCGGTGGCCGGACCCGGTGGCGAACGTGGCCGACCGGCTGCTCACCCGCGGCAGCACGTTCGCGGACTTCCAGCTGCGCAACACCCGCACCTCCCTGCAACGGCTGCGCGCCCTGGTCGAGGGCGACGCCGCCTGAGCCTCCGCGCCACGCTGGCGAGCACGGCGACACGACGCGCCGGCCGGGCGCCCGGGCCTCGGCCACGTCCGGCACCGAACCGCCCCGACGCTCGGCGGCGTCCCAGCCCGCCCGGGCAGTCGCTCAGCTCGGTCGGTGGGCGATCAGGTACGCCTGCGGGACGTGCTCGTCGGCCGCAGCCTCGCGTACCAGCCGGCTCTGCACCGGCAGCCCGGCGTCCGCGAGCCAGGACTCGACCCGCTCCGGCGGGCGCAGGTGCACGGGCAGCGACATCGGCAGGTCCCCGTAGCCGCTGGTCTTCACCCGGTGCTCGTCCCCGACCTGGAAGGCGAGCAGCGCGACCCCACCCGGCCGGAGCACCCGGCGGAAGCCGGCGAGGACGACCGGCACGACCTCGTCGGGCACGTGGATGAGGGAGTACCAGGCGAGCACCCCGGCCAGCGACGCGTCGGGCACCGCGAGGTCGGTCATCGAGCCGACCTCGAAGCGCAGGCCGGGGTGGTCCCGGCGGGCGACGTCGACCATGCCCGGGGACAGGTCGACCCCGGCGGGCGCCAGGCCCAGCGCCTGCAGGTGCGCGGTGATCCGGCCGGGCCCGCAGCCGGCATCGAGCACCGGCCCGCCGGGTCCGACGAGCTCGGCGAACAGCGCCAGCACCGCGCGGTCGTACGGCGCGCCCGCGAGGTGGCCGCGCAGCAGGTCGGCGTACGCGGTGGCCACCGTGTCATAGGAGGTGCGGGTGTCGCTCAGCCAGTCCGGTCCGGTCACGGCGGCACCGTAGGGCCGGGCACCGACAGTCGGGGTCGGGCCCGCGCCGCGGTGGCCCGGGGCGGCTCGATCAGCAGCGGCGGCACGTCGTCGCGGCCCGGTGCGGCGTGCACGAGCACCGGCCCCGCGGGTGGGTGCGCCTCACGGGGCGCGATCCGTGGGCGCCAGGGAGCGCACGAGTGCCTCGATGCGTGAGCGTCTGGTGGCGTCGCGGGCCGCGTCCTCGATGGGCTGCAGGTCCTGGCGGCGCTGGGCCGGTCGACGCCGCTGGAAGGCCGACAGCCGACCGGCTTCCTCGAGCGCTGCCCGCACGTCGTCGGCCAGGGGGACGTGGTCGGGGTCGGCGGGCCGTAGCCGGCAGGTGACGACGTCGCCGGCGGTGGCCCGCAGGCGGCGTTGCAGGGCTGCGCCGACGTAGCAGAACGGGCGGGGTGTGACGTCGGCGCGGTTGACGCCCAGGTTGACCTCGACCCCCTCGATCGTGCCCTCGATGCGGCGGGTGCCGGCCGCTGCGACGGCGTCCTCCAGCAGGTCGTCGAGGTACAGGACCGTGTACGTGTTGCGCCCCCACGGCAGCAGCTCCAGCGGGGCGTCGAAGTGCACCGAGTCCATCAGCTCCCGTCCTCCTCGTGGGCAGGCAGCCGGCACCGTATCGCTCTCACCGGGCGTGGTGCGGGCGCGCACGTCGATCGCACCGGCCGAGCTGCGGCTGGGCCCGCTGCTGCGCCGGCACGCCGACGAGCGACCGCGGCCCTGACCCCGAGCGGGGCGGCACCGGGCCGCCGCGGGGCGGACACTGGCTGCATGCCCCCCGCAGCCGGCGTCCGGCCCGTGCGGTGAGGGCGCCCTGGCGACGCCCGGCCGTGGAGCCCGGCGTCCTGGACCCGGAGGCCGAGCGGGCCTGGCGGCCGCTGATGGGTGCCTTCGGCCGGCAGCTGGGCCTGGCGCTGAACCCCGAGCGCGCCCGGGCGTGGGCGGCCGGCGGCTGGCGGGCCGACGACGTCGAGGCGATCGCGGCGATGAGCGCGGCCGCGGTGGAGGGCGGGTCCTTCTACGGCCGGCAGTACCGCGCCGAGACCGCCGGGCTGCGGCACCGCCTCGGCGAGGTCGCCGTCTCCTGGTACATCCACTGCCGGCTGACCCGGCCGGAGGTGCTGGGCTGGCTGCGGGTGGTCGCCGGGGCGCCGTCCGCCGACGAGGCGCGGGCGGTGGAGGCCCTGATCGGCAGCAGCCGGCGGGGTCGGGTGCACGGCGACCCGCGCGCCCTGGACGACGCCGACGTCACCCGGTGGCGGGCGCTGCCGGTCGACGTCGGCCCGCTGGCCTGGGCGGCCGGGCTGAGCGTGGAGGAGGCCGACGAGCGGCGCCGGTCGGGCAGCGCGGACACCGGGGAGCTGCACCTGCTGGCCGCGCTGCGCGGCTTCCGGATCGACCCGGGGACACCCTGAAACGGGGACGCCCTGACCCACCGCCGGGCTCACTCGCCATCAAGCGCTCGCGTGGAAGCACAACGCATACCGCCCTCACCGGGCGACCCGTAGCGACCGTTGCCCTCCAGGCGCCCTGAGCTGCCGATGATGTAGCAGTGACACACTCGTCGATTTACGAGTAGGAGAACTGATGTTCAGTCGTATCAGTACGGGTGCCGGTTTCGGCCCGAACGATGACGAGATGGCCATAAAGAAGTTCCTGGCCAACATGGTGATCGCGTCGAACTTCGTCGAGATGCGATTGCTTGAAGCCGCCTGGCCAGGGCCTTCCGGGCTGCAATGCCTCTGCCTCGTTTTCCGCCAAGTGAGCGATGGCGACGAGTTGAACATCGAGAAGGTCAAGAAGGGCAGGGATGGCACACATACATTCGCAGTGGAGTTCGACTGGTTGAGCGACGTGTTCCTGGACCCTGTCAGGGGACCGTGGGAAGTCTTGACATACATGATGTTCACACTGACGACACTGCATTCGGAAGGAGAACTACAGATCCCCCATCTGCCTGCTGTCGAGTTCATCCCCCTGGAGCTGCGCGGCGAGTGATCGTCATGCACTGACTGTGGGCCGGTTGGCCGGTCCGTCAGTCGTTTCGGCGGGCCGGGTCGACCATCGGCGACCGCGGATCCGTCCGCCTCGCCACGGTGAGCAACGCCGGCGAGCCCGGCCGGCCGGTGACCAGCTCAGCTGATCACCGCTGCTCCCGGCGCCGCGGCCAGGGGAGGACGCCTGCCCGACCGCGCGGGCCGGCTCGGCGGCGCGGTGGCGGCGGGACCGGGACACTGGACGGCGATGACGCGCGCAGGCAGGGCCGGGCTGGCCACCGAGCTGGCCGCGGCCCGCGCCCGGGTGGTCTCCGCCGGCGCCCCGCGCGACGGCCGGGAGGCGCTCACCCTGGCCCGCGGCGGGTGGACGGCGGAGGCCTACTGGTCGATCGCCGAGCTCGGGCAGCACGCCGCCGACGTGGGCGCGCTGGTCGCCTACCGGGTGGAGCACCCGGGCCGGCGCTCGCGCCGGGAGCAGCCGGCCGCCCGGTACGCGGTCAACCGGCTGATCGTGGACGCCGAGCAGGCCACCCTCGGCGGCGCCCCGCTGCGTACCGCGGTGTGGGGCTGGCTGGAGCTGCTCGCGGTCGAGGCGCGGGACTGGCCGTTGGTCGAGCAGGTGCACCGGCACCTGCAGGGGTGGTCGGCCGAGGCCCGGGAGCTGCTGGCCACCGTGGGCCCGCTCGCCCCGCTGACCCGGCTGGCCGGGATGGACGACGCCGAGGCCCGGTCGCTGGCGGCGGCGGGGATGCTGGACGAGCCGGGCCTGCGGCTGCTGGCCGGGCTGCGCGGGTACCGCCTGCCGTGAGCCGCCCGCGCGCCCCGCAGCCCCGCCGGGCGGCTCCCCCGCCGGTGTCCCGCCGAGCGGCACCGGACCCGCAGTCCCGTGCGGCCGCACAGGACGGGCCGCCCGGCCGGACGGCACCCGCCCTGTTGCCCGGCCCGGGTGGCACGGCGACGGGACCGGACGCCGCGTGGCAGCAGCTGTTCGGTGCCGTGCCGCCGTTCCGGCTGGTCGAGGAGCTCACCCGGGACGGCTGGACGCCGGCCACCGTGGCCGCCCTCGCCGACGTGGTGGACACGGCGCTCCGGCTGGGCAGCGGCGTGGCGCGGGCGGTGCACCCGCCGGCGCACCGCACGCAGCGGCAGGAGCTGGCCGCGGTGCTGGCCCGGACCGCGCACACCCTGGTGCTGATGGCCCCGCTGCCGCTGGACCACGCGATGGGCTGGCTGCGGGTGCTCGCCACCGACCCGGTGTGGCGCCCGGCCGACCGGCCCGGCGGGCTGGTCTACGCCGGCCCCGGGGAACGGCGGCCGCTGGAGGTGTGGGTCGCCGGGCCAGGAGGCAGGGCGGAGGGCAGCGCGGGGCCCGGCGGCGCGGGCCACGGTGTTCCGCACGCGCTGGCGCCGCTGGCGCACGCGGCCGGCCTGGGCCCGGCCGAGGCCGCCCGGCTGGCCCGGGCCGGCGCCCTGGACGCCGACGAGCTGCGCACCCTGGCCGCCCTGCGCGGTCACCCGCTGCCCTGAGCCGCGCGGCCCGGCACGGGACGACGGGCGCCCCGCTCAGCGCGCCGGGCCCACCGGGATGGCGTGCATCCAGTCCGGCGGCGGCTGCCCCGGGTCGGCCACGAGCACCGCGACGTAGCGAGCGTGCCGGTTCAGCTCCGGCGGCTCCGCCGGCCAGGGCGTGGCGCCGTCGGTGAGCGTCACCACCAGGTCCGCGCGCGGGCGGCGGGCCGCCGCCGCGGCCAGCCCGACCCGCAGGTCGGTCCCGCCGCCACCGACCAGGTGCAGCTGCTGCACCGCGCGCACCGCCTGCGCGTCGGCGGCCGAGGCGTCGCAGGCGATCACCTCCACCGCGTCACCGCGCACCCGGGCGATGATCGCGTCGATCTCGGCCAGGCAGCGGGCCAGCAGGTCGTCGCCCATCGACCCCGAGGTGTCCAGCACCACGCAGCACCGGGGCGGCCGGGGCGCGCGCATCGCCGGCAGCACCACGCCGGGCACCGCCGAGGCCCGCCGGGAGGGCCGAGCGTAGGTGTAGTCCCGCCGGCCGGCCACCGCGGCGGCGGTGCGCCGCACGACGGCGTTCAGCTCCTCCCGCCAGTCGACCTGCGGGTGCAGCCGGGCCTCGGCCCAGCGCAGCCAGCCCGCGGCCATGCTGCCCTGCGCCGCCGGGTCGGTCGCGTGCTCGCGGATCTCCCGGGCGACGTCCTGCCGGATCTGCTCGGCCCGGCCCCCGGACACCGAGCCGTCGGCGCCGTCCTCGCCGTCGAGGTCCCACGGGCGCCGCCGGCCGCCGGCACCGGAGCCGCAGTCGTGACCACCGACCTCGTCGTCCGCGGCGTCGTCGGGGGCGGAGTCGGGGTCGGCCGTGCCGTCCTGCGGCCCGTCGCCACTGCCCGAGCCGCCCGCTCCCCCACCGTCGGCCGGGCGACCCACCGACGTCTCGCCGTCCTCGGCCGCGGCGTCGCCGCCGACGGTCAGCACGGCCGCGGCCTCGACGTCCCCGGTCGTGAGGACGACGGCGTACCGGCCGTCGGGCAGCGAGCGGCGCAGCGCGACCGTCAGCGAGGCCGGCGAGGTGACGGCGGGCGCGGTCAACGCACCGTCCACGGGGCCGCTCCCGTCGTGCAGGGTGACCGTGGTGGTGGCGTCCACCGGCACGTCCTCGGCGACGGCGGCCAGCGGCCAGGGCGCGGTGAACCCGCTGGGCAGCTCGGCCGGCTCGACGTCCAGGTACGGCAGGCCGACCGGCAGCACGGCGACGGCGGCGTGCGCACCGGCGGTGACCCGCACCTGGTAGACGCCGTCGGGCACCTGGCCCAGGCCGACGGCCAGCACGGCGTCGGACACCTGCTCGGGCTGCCCGAGAGCACCGGGCAGCGGGCCGCCGACGACGTCCAGCAGCTCGACGGCGGTGTGCTCGTCCACGCGCAGGTCCGGGCTCTCCACGACCAGCCGGGCCGGTGCCCGGTAGCCGGGGCGCACGTGGTCCGGGCGCAGCCGCAGCTGCGGGGCGGTGACGGTGAGCCCGGCGGCGAGGGCGTCGGCGCCACCGCCGAGCACCACGGTGTACCGCCCGGGGGCGAGCCGGCCGGTCAGCCGCAGCGTGACCGAGCGCCGGTTGCGCACCCGCTCGGTGACGACGGCGTCCGGCAGCCGGCGGCCCACCTCGTCCAGCAGGGTGACCGCGGTGCCGTCGGTGATCACGCGCTCGCGGGTGCGCGCGGACAGCGTCGTCCCGGCGCCGTGGTCGTGGCCGAGCCGGGCCGGCAGCAGCACCAGGCCGGGGGTGGCCGCGGTGGCCGGGGTGCCGCCCGGGGAGCGCAGCAGCAGGCGGTACATCTGCTCGGTGCCCATGTCCCGGGTGGCGCCGGCGATCCGCTCGGGCACGCTGGCGGCCACGGGCGGCAGCGCGATCCCGGCGTCCCGCAGGTCGGCGTTGATCGCGGCGTCCGCGGCCTGGTTCCAGCTGCCGCGTCGCTCGTCGGGCTCCAGGAGCGCGTCGAAGCGGTCGGCGTGCTCGCGCAGCAGGTGGCCCACCTCGTGCAGCCACACCGCGGCGCCCTCCTCCACGGTCATCGAGGCGCAGAACTCCGGGTCCCAGTACAGCCGCCACTGCCGGTCGACGGCGAAGGTGCCCAGCCCCGGGGTGTCCACCGGCTGCATGGCGAACAGCGCGGAGGAGAAGTAGGGGGCCTGCTCGCTGGCCCGCGCCCGGCCGGCCGTGAGCCGCAGCAGGGCGCGCTGCTCGTCGCTGGTCAGGTCGCCGGTCACCGCAGCACGCCCATCTCGGTGAGGATCGGCGCCAGGTGCTCGGTCACCTCCCGCGGCGGCATGACGCCGGCCGGGCGGGCCAGCACCCAGCGCCGTCCGAACAGGAACGCGATGTCACCCATGTGCGCCTGGGCGATCCGGGCGAGCACCAGCCCGCAGGCGGTCCAGCGCTCGGGCGTGGTGTCCCGGGCGGTGGCCGCCCACACCGACGCGGCGATCGTGTACGCGCGGTCGTTGCGGGTGCGGTCGAGCACCAGGCCGTCCGGGTCGCGCAGCAGCTCCTCGGGGTCGGGCAGGTCGAGGGTGGACACGAAGTGCAGGAACTCGTTGGCCGCGCCCGCCCCGACCGTGCCGCTGACCAGCAGGGTGACCACCGTGTCGTTCACCCCACAGGCCCGCGCGGTGGCGTAGAGCCGGGCCGCCGCCTCCCAGGACCGGGGCGTGGGGAACGCCCGGCCCGCCTCGGCGGCGGTGCCGGGCAGCACCGTGCGCAGCTCCGGCCGGTTGCCGATGAACGAGCCCACCAGGACCATCGCCTCGGCGGTCAGCCGGCGCAGCGTGTCCGGGTCCGCGGACGGCGCCGGGACGGTCGGCCAGCCGACGGAGAAGCCGTCTCGGATGGTGTCCGCGGACAGCGTCCAGTCCAGGTGGGTGAACCGGTTGGCCATCGGGGCGGCGAGGTCCCAGCCGTCGGCGGCCATGTCCGGCGGGTTGGCCGCGGCGATGGTGCGCACCGAGGCGGGCAGCTGCAGGTCACCGACCCAGCCCTCCTGGACCACCCGCAGCATCGCGGCCTGCACCGCGGGCGGTGCGGTGCTGATCTCGTCGTAGAAGGCGATGCCGCCGGCGTCGCCGCGGTCGTGCAGCCGCTGCGCCCACGCCGGCGGGGCGAAGCGCACCGACCCGGTACCGGGGTCGACCACCGGCAGCCCGGCGAAGTCGCTGGGCTCCCGCACGGAGGCGATCACCGTCTCCAGGTGCAGGCCGAGGTCCCGGGCCACCTGCTGCACCGCGCTGCTCTTGCCCTGCCCGGGGGGACCCCACAGCACCAGGGGCTGGTCGGCGAGCAGGCAGATGGCCAGCGCCGTGGTGGTGTCCTCGTGGTGTGCCATGCCCCCAGCGTCCTACGGCCGCGCCCGGGAGCGGCGGCCGGGCGCCGGAGGCCTGTTCAGGAGCGCACGAGCCGGCGCACCCGCGCGGCGAACCGCTCCGGCGCGCTGGGCGCCACGGGGGCGACGGCGGGCTGCATCAGCAGCCAGAGCACCGCGTACAGCAGGATGCCGGCACCGCCGGCCAGCGTGAGCGCCAGCAGCGCGGTGCGCCAGAGCAGCGGGTCCAGGCCGGTGTGCGCGCCGAGGCCGGCGCAGACCCCGCCCAGCACCCGGTCGTCGGCGCTGCGGCGTAGCGGTGGGCGGCCGGCGTCCGGGGCGTGGTCGGGAGCGCCGGGGAGTGCGGTTGCTGTCATGTCACGAGCCTGCTCGCCGGCGGCCGCGCCGACCATCGGGGAACACCCCCACCCGCCCCTGACCCGACCCCGGGTCAGCGGCCGGGGGTCAGCGGCTCTGCAGGGCGTCCAGGGCCACGGCCATCGAGGCGGCGACGCGGAAGTCCAGCCGCGGGTCGGGCACGGTCACGCTGTACCGGTCCCGGATCGAGCGCTGCCGCTCGCTCACCATCACGGTCTGCCCGCTGGCGGTGTCGACGAAGTCGAAGTGGAAGACGAACGGCACCCACACGTCCCCCAGGTACGGGATCAGCGTCCAGACCCGGCGCAGCACGGCGATCACCGGACGGCGCTCCCGGCCCACAGCCTGCAGCCCCGGCGCCGACAGGTCCCACGTCGAGCGCAGCAGGCTGGCCCCGAACTGCTTGCCGAAGCCGCCGATCGGGGTGCCGTACTCGTCGAACACGTCGTGCTGGGCGTGCACGTCCAGCCGCTGCCGGGCCTTGAAGCGGAACACCGGGCGGGTCTTCGCCTGGTCGGCGAAGAAGACGACCTCCTCCTTGAGCTTCATCCGCTTCTGCTCCGCGAACGCCAGCAGCTGGCCCTCGCTGCCGTCCGGGTTGGCGGCCAGCACCTCGTAGCGGTTGACCATCAGGGTGATCCGCTGCCGCACGAAGAAGTGCGGGACGAGCATCGGACCGGGCTGCTGCGGGACGGTCACGGCGGGCTCCTCGGGGACGAACGGCAGGACCACGGCCATCAACCCGCCAAGATGGCCATCTTGGCGGGCACTTCGTGTCAGTCCTGTCCGACGGGCGGCGGGACGACCATCGTGGCCCACCCGCACCCCGCCGTCCTGGTGAGCGGGTGCAGCGATCGTGGCTGCCCTGACGGTCGCCGGTTCGTCGCGGGCGGCGTTGTCGGTGGGGTGGGTCATGCTGAGGGGCGTGGCCGAGGTCCGGGTGCTGCTGGTCCGCCGGCCGGGCGGCACCGTGGAGGCCCGCGAGCTGGACGACGGCGGCACGGTCACCCGGGTGCCGGCGGGTGAGCTGCCCGCGCTGGTCCGGGAGCGGGAGACCGCCCACCCGCGGTGGGTCTGGGACGACACCACCCGCTGGTACCCCGGTCTGCTGGCGGCCGGGCTGCGGGTGGAGCGCTGCACCGACCTGCGGCTGGGCCACGCGCTGCTGCGCCGCTCGCCGCGGGTCGACCAGGCGACGCTGACCGGCCCGGACACCGCCGGCTGGGACGCGTTGGAGCCGGTGGGCGCCGCCGACCCGGCCCTGTTCGACCTGGACGACCCGGCCGACCGGCTGGACCCGGCGGCCGAGCAGGAGCGGCAGCGGGCCGCGCTCGGCACCGTCGACCAGCGGGCACGGCTGGGCCTGCTGCTGGCCGCCGAGTCCGCCGGGGCGCTGGTGGCCGCGGAGATGACGCACGCCGGCATGCCGTGGCGGGCCGACGTGCACGACCGGCTGCTCACCGACCTGCTGGGCCCGCGGCCCGCGGCCGGCCGCCGCCCGGAGGGGCTGGAGCAGGTGCTGACCGCCGTCCGGCAGGCGTTCGGGGCGCCGGCGCTGAACCCGGACTCCCCCACCGAGCTGCTGCCCTGCCTGCGGGCGGCCGGCCTGGAGGTCACCGACACCCGGTCCTGGACCCTGGAGCAGCTGGACCACCCCGGCATCACGCCGCTGCTGCAGTACAAGAAGCTGGCGCGGCTGCTGCAGGCCAACGGCTGGGCGTGGCTGGACACCTGGGTCGCCGAGGGCAGGTTCCGGCCGACCTGGCTGCCCGGCGGCGTGGTCACCGGCCGGTGGGCGTCGGCCGGCGGCGGGGCGCTGTCCGCCCCGGTGCAGGTGCGCCCGGCCGCGGTCGCCGACGACGGCTGGCGGTTCGTGGTCGCCGACGTCGCCCAGCTGGAGCCCCGGGTGCTGGCCGGCATGAGCCGCGACACCGCCATGGCCGAGGCGGCGCGGGCCGCCGACCTGTACCAGGCGATGGTGGACACCGGGGCGGTCGCCAGCCGGTCCGACGCCAAGCTCGGCATGCTGGGCGCCATGTACGGCGGCACCCGCGGCGAGAGCGGGCGGATGGTCGACCGGCTGACCCGCCGCTACCCGCAGGCCTTCGGGCTGGTCGAGGAGGCCGCCCGTGCCGGGGAACGCGGCGAGGTGGTCCAGACCCTGCTGGGCCGCGGGTCGCCCCTGCCCACCGGGTCGTGGGCCGCCCCAGCCGCCGAATCCGACGACGACCGGCCCGACCCGCGCGAGCGCGACCAGCACCGCCGCGCCTGGGGCCGGTTCACCCGGAACTTCGTGGTGCAGGGCACCGGCGCCGAGTGGGCGCTGTGCTGGCTGGCGGTGCTGCGCAACCGGCTGTGGCAGACCGGGCCGGCCGGACAGGTCACCGACCGCCCGCACCTGGTGTTCTTCCTGCACGACGAGGTCGTCGTGCACACCCCCGAGCACCTGGCCGACGACGTCGCCGACGCGGTGCGGGCAGCCGCCACCGAGGCCGGGCGGCTGCTGTTCGGGTCGTTCCCGGTGGACTTCCCGCTGGACGTGTCGGTGGTCCGGTCCTGGGCCGACGCGGGGTGACCGTCCAGCTCCGTGCACGCTCGTACACGGTCGGCCAGTGACACCCCGCACAGTCCGGTGATCCGCCCCTGGTGACCTCCGCGCGGTGACGTCGGCGTCCCGCCTGCCCCACGCTGTGCGGACCACGTTCCTGCGGGCGGGATGGTGCAGCATGGGGGAAGTCGTCCTACCGGCGATCGCCATCGGCATGGCCTTCGGTGGCTACGTGGGCTACCACGTCGGGCAGTGGCGCGCAGCCAGTCGCGCTGCCCGGAACACCTTCAGGTCGGTCCGGGGCCGCTGACGCAGCCTCCCCGGCGCGATGCGACGGCGGCCGACGCGGGAGCCCGGTCCGCTCGGCGGGAACCGCGGCGGCAGCGCCACGGGCCGACCCCGGAAACAGGTTGCCCGCACCACCCCGGCGGCGCAGCATCCTCGGCGATGCCCAGGCCCCGGATGCACCCCGACCAGGTCGACACCGACCCCGCCCTCGTCCGCCGGCTGGTCGCGCGGCGGTTCCCGCAGTGGGCCGACCTGCCGGTCACCGCGGTGCCGTCGCACGGCACGGACCACGACGTGTACCGGCTCGGCGAGCAGCTCGCCGTCCGGCTGCCGATCGTCGCGTGGGCCACCGCGCAGGCGGCCCGGGACGCCGAGTGGCTGCCCCGGCTCGCCCCGCACCTGCCGCTTGCCCTGCCGGTGACCGTGGCCCTGGTCGACGCCGAGCCCGGGACGGGGTACCCGTTCGGCTGGTCGGTGGTGGAGTGGCTGCCCGGGCGCGACGCCGGCTGCCTCCCCGGGGACCGGGCCGAGGCCGCGGTCGACCTGGCCGGTTTCGTCCGCGCGCTGCGCCGGGTCGACACCACCGGCGCGCCGGAGCGCCGGCCCGGTGCCCGCGGCGGGCCGCACACCGAGCGGGACGACGTCGTCCGGCGGTCGGTCGCCCTGCTCGGCGACCGGGTGGACGCACCCGCCGTGCTGCGCTCCTGGCAGCAGTCGCTGGAGGCCCCCGGCTGGGACGCCGACGTCTGGCTGCACGGGGACCTGCTCGCCGGCAACCTGCTGGTGGTGGACGGCCGGCTGTCGGCGGCGATCGACCCCGGCGGGCTGGGCGTCGGCGACCCCGCGTGCGACCTGCAGCCGGCCTGGAACCTGTTCCGCGGCGCCGACCGCGAACGGTTCCTCGACGAGCTGGACACCGACGGGCCGGCCCGGCTGCGCGGCCGCGGCTGGGCGCTCTCCCAGGCCGTGACGGCGCTGCCCTACTACTGGGACACCAACCCCGGCATGGTGGCCCAGGCCGGATCCGCGCTGGAGCTGGTGCTCGCCGACCCGGCCTGACGGCTCAGAGCGCGGCCACCTCGTAGGTGTGCCCGGCGGCCCGCAGCCGGTCGACCAGCACGCCACCCAGCGCGGTCGCCGGGGTCAGCGAGCCGGACCGGTCGGGCAGCCGGTCGGTGTCCAGGGCCAGGGCCAGCACGCTCTCCCCGAGCATCACCGCGGTCGCCGCGTAGCCCGGGTCGCCCTGGCCGGCGACGGTGGCCCGGTACCGGCTGCCGTCCTCGGTGACCGCGTCGACCACGGAGCGGAAGAACCCGCGGGCCCGCACCGCCTCGCTGGGCCCGGTGCCCGGCGCAGGCAGCACCCGGTCGAGCAGCAGCCGGGTGGGCGGGAAGCCCATCGCGGCCACGCCCCCGGCGAGGCCCGCGGTGATCGCGGCCGCGGCCACCGCACCCACCGGCCCGCGGCCGGCGCCCATCACCTCGCCGTAGCGCATCGACCGGCCGTAGGCCCAGCCCTGCAGCGCGTTGCTGCGCCGCACCACCCGGGTGTTGTACGGGGCCATCACGAACGGCGCGGTCCACCGGCCGTCCGCCGTCCGGGAGGGCAGGCCGGCGTCCGCGGGCTGGGCGACGCCGGGCTCGGCGTCCCGGTCCGGGCTCAGCGAGAACGGGTCGGCCGCCAGCCGCCGGGCGGCGGCGTCCCCGCGGACCGTCTCCAGCTGACCGCGCAGCGAGTCGACGGTGCCGCCGCTGAACCCGCCGCGGGCGGTGGCGACCAGCTGCACGTCGCGCAGCCCGCCGGCCCCGTCGGCCGCGGCCCGCTCGGCCAGCAGCAGGACGGCGAGATCCGAGGGCACGGAGTCGTAGCCGCAGGAGTGCACGACCCGGGCACCGGAGGCGCGCGCGAGCTCGTGGTGGGCGTCGATCGCCTCCCGGACGAAGAGCACCTCGCCGGTCAGGTCGGCGTAGTGTGTGCCCGCCCGGGCGCAGGCCTCGACCACCGGCAGCCCGTACCGCGCGTAGGGCCCGACGGTGGTGGCCACCACCCGGGACCGCTCGGCGAGGGCGGCCAGCGACGCCGGGTCACCGGAGTCCGCCACCACCACCGGCCAGGAACGCCCGGCCGTGGGCAGCGCGTCGCGCACCCGCTCCAGCCGCTCCCGGTTCCGGCCGGCCAGCGCGATGCGGGTGCCCGCCGGCGCGTGCTCGGCGAGGTGGCCGGCCAGCAGCCTCCCCACGAAGCCGCTCGCACCGTAGACGGCGATGTCGACGTCCCGTCCGTCACCTGCTGCGGTCGTCTCGCTCACGCCTGCATCCTGCCCTGCGCCCCTGGGACCGTGCCCCCGGGACCGTGCCCCCTGGGGGCCCTGCCTGCGCGGACCGTGCCCGCGGGACCGGCCGGTCGGTGGGAGGTCACGGGTGGCCCGCGCTGACTGCGCGTCGCCGTGGGACCATCCAGAGGTGCGGCGTGCCGGTTCCTCAGTGTTCGTCCCGGGCCCCCCCGACCGCTCGGCCGAGGTGGGCGGGACGAGCCCGACCAGCGCGCGGCGTCGCCTCGCCGGGGCGCTGGTGCACCTCTACACGGCCAGCGGCTCGGTGCTGGGCCTGCTCATCGTGCTCGCCGCCATCGACGGCGACGTCGTCGCGGCGCTGTGGCTGGGCCTGGTCGCGCTGGTCGTGGACGGCACCGACGGGATGCTGGCCCGCTGGGCCCGGGTGAAGGAGACGATCCCCTGGTTCGACGGCGCCCGGCTGGACGACATCGTCGACTACCTGACCTACGTCTTCGCGCCCGTCGTCCTGCTGTGGACCATCGGCGCGCTGCCCGACGGACCCGTCGGGTGGCTGCTGGCCGCGCTGCCGCTGCTGGCGTCCTGCTACCAGTTCTGCCGCACCGACGCGAAGACCGACGACCACACCTTCCTGGGCTTCCCCAGCTACTGGAACGTCGTCGCCTTCTACGCCGTGGTCATGGACCTCGGCCAGACCACCGTGGCCATCGTGCTGGTGGTCTGCTCGGTGCTGGTGTTCGTGCCGGTGCGCTACCTGTACCCCTCGCGCACCGAGACGCTGCGCACGCCGAGCCTGGTGCTCACCGCCGTCTGGGTGGGCCTCTACGCGCTGCTGCTGGCCCAGTACCCCGACCCGCACCCGCTGGTGGTGGCCGCGTCGCTGGCCTACGTCGGCTACTACCTGGCGGTCAGCGGCTACCTCACCTACCTGGCCGCCCAGCGGCGACGGCGTGCCCCCGTGGGGTCGGAATCGGCCTGACGCGGTCGGGGCGGCCGGAAGCCCGAGTCGGCGGCGCCGACGCTGGGACGATGGGCCGGTGCTGCTCACCGACGTCGTCGCCGCTTCCGCCGCCGTCGCGGCCACCCGGTCGCGCACCGCCAAGGCCGCGGCCATCGCCGGGCTGCTGCGGCAGGCCTCGCCGGAGGAGGTCCCGCCGGTCACCGCGTGGCTGGCCGGCGAGCTGCGCCAGGGCAGGCTCGGTGTCGGCTGGCGGACGCTCACCGCCGTCCTGCCCCCGGGCCCCGACGTGTCACCCGGGGTCGACACGTCCCCCGCACCACCCCCTGACCCCGGCTTGTCCGCCGGACCGGGCACCTCCCCTGCCCC
>NZ_JAAGWK010000028.1 GCF_010685995.1 Goekera deserti
ACACCACCGACTGTCTTGCAGGTTGTTTCGCGTCCACTGTGCGGTTCTGAAGGTGCGGACACTTTGTGTCCCACCCCTGGTGCCACACCCATGCACCACCCCACCCGTGTTCGGCCCCCTGAGGGCGCGGACCGTGGTGGGGGTGGGGGGTTGGGGTGTGGTGTGGGGGGACATCTTCACAGCGTTACGGCGGTCATGGCGAAAGGGAAACGCCCGGTCTCATTCCGAACCCGGAAGCTAAGCCTTTCAGCGCCGATGGTACTGCCCGGGGGACTGGGTGGGAGAGTAGGACGCCGCCGGACATCTATTCGACAAGGGCCGACACCCACAGGGTGTCGGCCCTTGTCGCATTCCCGCGCACGGCCAGCGACAGCCTGCCCTTCACAACCCGCCGGCGCCTGCCGGGTGCCGGCCCGCTCGGCCGTCCCGACCATGCCGATGGCTCGAGCAGCCGTCAGCCAGCTGGCCTCGGCGCGGATGCTCTCCTGACTCCTGTCGAAGGTCGATCCGCAGGGTGTCGATCTCCATGTCCGTCGGCGATCGAGCTCCGTGCCGCTCAGGAGTCCGCCGGACGACGACGCAGCGTTCTCCCGGCGTGAGCGACGGGGAGGCGTCGTGCCGCACCGCATCAGTGGCCGGGCAGTCCCGGGTTGTACGGCGGCGGCTGCTGGCCGTAGCCCGGCAGGCCTGTGGCGGCCGCATGGCCGCGCAGGTACTCCAGTTCCCGGAGCACGGGCCACTGCTTGAAGGCGAAGAAGCCCAGCATGATCAGGTTGCCGATCGGGACGAAGCCCATGAGCACCCACCAGCCCGAGTAGCCGGCCCTGCGGATGATCCGGACGGAGGCGTAGATGGAGAAGCCGATGACTGCGATGTAGACGAGGACCAGCGCGACGAGCGCGACTGCGTTCGAGGACGACGACGTGTCGACGGAGTTCACGACTCGATCATCCAACCGAGCACCTGTCCTGGCGACACCCGGTGTGATGACCGCCGGGGCGGGAGGCAACCGGCGTCGCCGGTGAGCGCGGAACCGTGCACGCAGTGCCGGGCCTCGAGGTGTCGGGGCCGGACGGAGGCCGCGAACAGGGGTTTCGGCTTCAGGGCGGGAGCCGATGTGCCGATGGAGTCCCGAGGGGACCTCCTCGTGTTCGTGTCGGCTCGAGAGGACCCAGCTCGTGGCTCACGTCGGCAACCGACCCGAGGGGAAGCCGTTCGTCCTGATCGGCTATGGCGTCGCGCTCGCCGGGTCCGTCGCCCTCTGGGGCGCCGACGCCACGTTCGGCGTGGTGGCCGGTGCGCTGAACGTGGTCTTCGCCGTCTACTTCTGCCGACACCTCGCGTTCGCGATCGCGGCCTCGCGCTGGGCGGACGGGGACCTGCACGCCGCCGACGTCGGGTTCGACACCTACACGCCGGCGGTCGCGGTCCTGGTCGGGTGCAAGAACGAGGCGCTCGTCGTCGACGGGATGGTCGCTGCGCTGCTCGAGCTGGACTACCCGGCCGAGCAGTTGACCCTCGTGGTCGTCGACGACGGCTCGGACGACGGGACCGGGGAGCGGCTCGACGTCTGGGCGGCCCGGGAGCCCCGTCTGCGCGTCCTGCACCGGCCGCCGGGCTCGGCGGGTGGCAAGTCCGGTGCGCTCAACGACGCACTGGCGCTCGTCGACGGCGAGATCGTGGTGGTCTTCGACGCCGACCACGAGCCGGAGGCGACGACCATCCGACGCCTGGTCCGGCACTTCCGTGACCCGGCCACCGGTGCGGTCATGGGTCGCTGCGTCATCCGCAACAGCAAGGACTCGCGGATGGCGAACACCGTCTTCCTCGACTACCTGTCCGGCTACCTGGTCAACGAGTACGGCCGCCAGGCGGTCTTCGAGCTGCCGGCGTACGGCGGGGCCAACTGTGCCGTGCGGATGTCGACCCTGCGGGGGCTCGGCGGCTGGAACCCCGAGACGGTCACCGAGGACACCGACCTCACCCTCCGCGTGCTGCTGAGCGGTCAGCGCGTGCGGTACGACGTCACCGCGATCGACTTCGAGGAAGCGGTGATCAGTACCCAGCGGTTCTGGAAGCAGCGCTACCGCTGGGCGCGCGGCCACCAGAAGTGCATGCGGGACTACCTGCTCCCGCTCATGCGCTGCCGGCACCTGACCCTCGTGGAGCGGGCCGAGACAGCGCTGTTCCTCTTCGTCTACCACGTCCCGCTGCTGAGTGGGCTGGGCCTGCTGCTGACCGTGCTCCGGGCATTCGGGATCGGCGACCTGCCGGCGGTGGCGGTGCTGCCGCTGTCCATGCTGCTGTTCATCGGGCCACTCGCCGAGCTGTGCGTCGGACTGCTCATCGGCCGGGTCGAGCGGCGTGCGGCCTGGCAGCTGCTGGGGTTCCTGCCGGCCTTCGCACTGTCGATCTGGATCACCAGCCGCGCCTACGTCGACGGCATGCTGGGTCGCCCGTACAGCTGGGTCAAGACCTCGCGGTCGGGGTCGGTCTCCACGGCCCGCCCGACGCCGCCGGCATCCCAGGACCGGCGAGGAGACGGGACGGGCCGCCCGCGCAGCTTCGCCCACCCCGGTCCGCTGGTCACCCGGGGGGACCGGTGAGGCGGGTGCTGCGCCCCGGTACCGGCTCGCGTCTCGCCTCGGTGGTCGTGGACCTGCTGATCGCCGCCGCGGTCTGCGTGATCGGCTTCCGGTTCCTCGCCCTGCCGCTGCAGACCCTGGAGGCGGCGGCCGTGGCCTGGGTCCTGGGGCTGCTGGCGCCCGGGAAGGCGTCCGGCGTCCTGCCGACGCACGTGCTGCTGTTCCGCGGCGACGGCGAGATCATCGACGCGTTCGTCACCCCGTCCTGCTCGTCGATCCTGTCCGTCCTGGGCCTGTCCGCGCTGACCGCGGTGATCCTCCGCCGGCGGCGCCTGCACGCGGTCGCCGGTCTGCTGACCGCGATCGCGGCGCTGCTGGTGCTCAACCACCTGCGCCTGCTGATGTCAGCGCTGGCCGGCCTGTGGTGGGGCGACGGCGCACTGATCCTCTTCCACGACTGGGTCGGCACGCTGTGGAGTCTCCTGTCCACGCTGCTGGGCTTCCTGCTCCTGGTGTGGGTGACGCTGCCGTCGCTGGAGCGAGCCGAGCAGGACGTCGACGGCCGTCACACCGCACGCCGTCCGGAGAGCTGGGCCCTGCCCGGGATGGGGTACCGGCAGGCCGAGGACGGTGCCCGGGCGCGCGCCGGACGCCGCCGTCAGACCCTCGCCGGGTTCCTGCACCGACGCGTGTACCCGCGCCGCCTGTCGGCGTGGTTGTCCGCGCGCCGCGAGGCAGCCCGCATCGACTACCGCCTGGGGCACCTGTCCGCCGGCGAACGGGCCGAGCGCATCGCGGGCCTGGTCGCCGACGGGATCGGGGCGCACGCCGCCACGCTGGTCGCCGTCGCGTCCCTCGACCGCGACCCGGTGGTGCTCGACCGGCTCGCCGACGCCATCGCCGCGCGCCAGTGGGAACCGGTGACCAACCACCGGGTGGTTGCGCTCCGGCTGTGGGCTCGTGGCTGGCTGATGGCCCGGCCGGCGGTCGAGCAGGAGCGGCGGCCGACCCGCACGAGCCTCGCCGAGACGACGATCCGGGTGCCGCGCATCGCCGTCCCACCGCGGACGCCCCCGCCCCGCAGCCCCCCGCCCCCGCAGCCGGAACGCGGATCCGGCCCCCACCCGATCAGCTTCGCGCGCCCGCCCGCCCCGTCCCCCCACCACGAGGTCCTGCAGTGAACTCCTCCCCGCCCCCGCCCCCGGCCACCGGCCACCGGACACCCTCGCACGGCCTGCACCACCGGCCCGCCGTGCTCGTCACCGGCGCCGGCGGCCCGGCCGGCATCGCCGTCATCCGCCGGCTGATGGCCCTCGGGCACCGGGTCGTCGCCGTGGACGCCGACTCCGCCGCCACCGGTGCGGCACTGGCCACCGCCGGGTTCACCGTGCCCCGGGCCGACCACGTGCGGTTCGTCGACGCGCTGATCGGCGTCGCCGTCGAGCACGACGTCGACGCGCTCATCGGCACCGTCGCCGAGGAGCTCCCCGCCCTGGCGGCCGGTGCCGACCGGCTCCGCGCCGCCGGCGTCGCCACGTGGCTCCCGGAGACGGCGAGCGTCGAGGTGTGCTGCGACAAGGCGGCCTTCGCGAGGGCGATGCGGGGGGCCGACGTGGCCCACCCGGCCACCACCGACACAGCGACCGGCCTGGTCTCGGTGCCCGGGCCGTGGGTGGTCAAGCCGAGAGCGGGCCGGGGCAGCCGCGGGGTGCAGCTGCTGGACAGCCGCGCCGCGGTGGTCGACGCACTGCACCGGGACCCGTCCCTGATCGCCCAGACCCGGCTGACCGGCCGGGAGTTCACCGCCGACACGCTGGTCGCCCGGGACGGCGAGCTGCTGACGGTGGTGCCCCGCTGGCGGGAGGAGACCAAGGCCGGCATCTCGGTCAAGGGCAGCACGTTCGACTCCGTGGCGGTCACCGACGTCGTCGCCGGTGCGCTGGCGGCCGTGCGGCTGACCGGGCCGGCCAACGTGCAGGGCTTCGTCGGCGACGACGGTCGGGCCACCGTGGTGGAGATCAACCCCCGCTTCTCCGGCGGGCTGCCGCTGACGCTCGCAGCCGGTGCGGACGTGGTCAGCGCCCACCTGGCCGGCATCCGGCACCCGGACGCGCCCCTGCCCCACCTGTGGTTCACCCCCGGCGTGCGCATGCGCCGGTACTTCGCCGAGGTCTTCACCGACGCGGACGGTGTTCCGGTGCCGGACCCGAGCGCGGTCCTCGCCGTCGGGTCGACCGACCGCGCCGGCGACGAGGTGCCGGCATGAGCCACAGCCGCCACGTCCTCGTGCCCTTCGGCACGCGACCGGAAGTGGTCAAGCTGGCCCCGGTGGTGGCCGCACTGGTGGCGGCGGGGCACCGCGTCGACGTCGTCGACACCGGTCAGCACACCGACCCCGCGCTGTCCACCCAGCTGCAGCAGTCGCTGGGCCTCGCCCCCACCTGGCGGTTCGTCATGCCCACCGGTGACCCGGCGGCCCGCACCGGCGCCCTGCACGCCGACGCGTCAGCGGCCGTTGCCCGCTTCCGGCCGGACGTCGTCCTGGCGCTGGGCGACACGAACACCGTGCCGGCCTACGCCCTGGCCGCGCGCGGCGCAGGCATCCCCTTCGCCCACCTGGAGGCCGGCCTGCGCAGCCTGAACCCGCGCAGCGTAGAGGAGGTCAACCGTCGGGTCGCGGCCGCCGTGGCCGCCCTGCACCTGGCCCCGACCCACCGTGCCGCCGCGTTCCTGGCCGCCGAGGGCGTCCCGGCCGAGCGGGTGTTCGTGGTGGGCAACCCGGTCATCGACACCCTGGTCGCGCGCGGCGTGCGCCCGGTCCCGCTCGACCGGCGCCGTGGAGTGCTCGTCACGGCGCACCGGCCGACGAACGTCGACGACCCGGTGCGGCTCGAGCGGCTGGTCGAGGTCGTGTGCACGCTCGCCGAGCAGGTCGGCCCGGTGACGTTCCCGGTGCACCCGCGCACCGCGGCGCAGCTGACCCGGACCGGGCTCGGTGCCCGGCTGGAGCACCCGTCCATCGTGCTGACCGGCCCGATCTCGTACGACGCGCTGCTCGCCGCGCTCGCCGGTTCCCGGCTGGCCGTCACCGACTCCGGCGGGATCCAGGAGGAGGCGGCCCACCTCGGCGTCCCCGTCGTCGTGCTGCGCGGCTCCACGCCCCGCTGGGAGGGCGTCGAGGCGGGGACCACCACCCTGGCCGGCCTGGCCGACGCCGGCTCGCCCGGCGCGGTGGTCGCCGCCGCCCTGGCGCACCTCACCCCCCAGGCGCAGGCACACGCAGCGGACGCGCCCTGCCCCTACGGCGACGGGACGACCGCCGCCCAGGTGGCAGCGCTGTTCTCGGCCGAGGCCACCGACGGGCTGCTGGCCATGGAGGAGCCGGACTTCACCGACGGCCGGTTGCCCTGGTGAACGCCACGGCAGCCGACTGGGACGGGCCGCCGCCCCTCGCCGTCGTCGTCGACCTGGACGACACCCTCTACCCGCACGCCGACCACCTGGCCGGCGCCGCCGCCGCCGTCGCGGCTGCCGCGGCGGCGGCCGGGCTCGACGGGGACCGGGTGCACGCCGCCCTGCGCCGCGAGCTCGCCGCGGGCTCCGACACGGGGGGGACGATCGACCGTGCGCTCCTGGCCTCCGGAGTGCCGGCGGGTCGGCTGCCGCAGCTCGTGCCGGGGCTGGTCGCCGCCTTCACGCGCCACGAGCCGGCCGTCCTGGAACCCCATGCCGGGGTGGTCGACGCGCTGGTGGCGCTCGGGCGGGTGGTCCCGGTCGGCTGCCTGACCGACGGGAACCCGGTGATCCAGGCGGCGAAGCTGGCCGCCACCGGGCTGGGTCCCCTCCTGCCGGAGGTGCTGGTCACGGACTCCCTCGGTGGACGTCCGACCCGCAAGCCCGCACCCGACGGGCTGGTCGAGCTCGCCCGACGTCTCGAGGTGCCGGCGCACCGGGTGCTGGTGATCGGGGACCGTCCGGGCAAGGACGTCGCCGTCGCCGCGGCGGTGGGGGCCCGGGCGATCCGGGTCCGGCAGGGTGAGTACGCCGCGGCCCCGGACGTCCCGCGGGCCTGGGCGACGACGGACTCGTTCCCGGCCGCGACCGTGCTGGCCCTGACCGTGATCGACGCCTGACCGTCGTCGACGCCGGACCCCCGATGGGGTGAGGTTCCCACCGCCGACTCCAGGTCGGGACCTGGCGGGCCGATGCACCCCGTGAGGGGCGGGTGGACCGCCCGACGAAGGTGGGGTCTGTCGATGGTGACCAACGTGTTCCCGGACGGTCGGCGGCGCACGCGTGCGCGCCTGGCCAGGCTGGTGGCTGTGCCCGCGGTCGCCGCGGTGGCCGTGCTGGTCACCCCCGGGACGGCCTCGGCCTACGCACCCGACCCGGTCCAGCCGCAGGTGACCTGCATCGTCCCGGTGGCGGACGGCTACTGGACGGCGGTGTTCGGGTACACGAACCGGACCCTCACCGTCCAGCAGGAGCCCATCGGTCCGGACAACGACTTCGATCCCGACAAGTACAACGGCGCACAGCCCACCACCTTCCAGCCGGGCGTCCACCAGGGCGCGATCTCGATCCGCGTGCCGGCCAACGAGCGTCTGGTCAAGTGGGAGATCTACGCCTCGTCGGCGACCGCCTCCCGGGAGACCAGCCCGGCCTGCCCCGCACCGACGCAGATGCCGGCCGAGGGCAACGGCACCGGCGCCGCGATCGGCGTGGTCGCCGCCGGGGCGGTGGGCGGGGTGGTGCTGCTGCGCACCCGGCGCCGGCTGGAGCGCGCGGCCGTGTCCGGCCCGACCCCTGCGGGAGCCTGAGGTGACCTCCCGCTGGCAGCGGACTCGCCCGGGCGACCAGGACAACCTGGCCGACCGGCGGCGTGAGCCCGGCACGGACGGCGCGGGTCGGCCGGGGATCAGCGTGCTGGCGATCGGGTCGCACCCCGACGACATCGAGCTCGGCTGTGGCGGCGCCCTGCTGGCGCACGCCGCCGCCGGTGACCGGGTGACGATGCTGGTGCTGACCGGTGGCGAGAACGGCCCGGACGGCGGTCGTGGTCACGTGCGGCGGGTGGAGCAGGAGCGCGCGGCCGCACTGATGGGTGCCGAGCTGGTGTGGGGCGGGCTGCAGGACTGCCAGGTGGTGCCCGACTCGGCCACCGTCCGCGTGGTCGAGCAGACCCTGCAGGCCGTGCAGGCCGACCTTGTCTACGTACACGCACCCGACGACAGCCACCAGGACCACCGTGCCGTGGCCTCGGCCACGCTGGGTGCCGCGCGCCGGCTGCCGCGGGTCCTGCACTACCAGAGCCCGTCGACCCTGTCGTTCAACCCGACCGTGTTCGTCGACGTGACCGCGCACGTCGGCGGCAAGGTCGCCGCGCTCGCCTGCCATGCCTCGCAGGTGGAGATGTCGGCGATGGTGGAGCCCGACGCGGTCGTGGCTTCGGCCCGGCACTGGGGTGCCCAGGCCCGCATCGGCTACGCCGAGGCGTTCCAGCCGACCCGGATGGTGCTGGACCTCTCGCCGGTGCGCCGCACCCCCGCCGAGACGCCAGCACTGGCCGACCTGCCTGCTGCCTGGGCGCTGGTGCCCGCCTCCCTCGGCGCCCGCTGACCGACGGGGCTGGCCGGGGGCGGCAACAGGACCGTCACACGGGCCGGTTACGGTCCGGGCTCCGCTGACGGTCGGAGGTCGAGGGCGTTGCACCTGTCACCACACGAGCAGGAACGCCTGCTCCTCAGCTACGCCGCCGAGCTCGCCCGGCGGCGGCAGTCGCGCGGTCTGAAGCTGAACCTGCCCGAGGCGACGGCGATCGTGACCGACCACGTGCTGGAGGGCGCGCGGGACGGCGTGCGGGTCACCGAGCTCATGCAGTCCGGGCGCACCGTGCTGAGCCGGGACGACGTGATGGACGGCGTCCCGGAGCTGCTGGAGGAGGTGCAGGTGGAGGCGACCTTCCCGGACGGGACGAAGCTGGTGACCGTCCACCACCCCATCCCGTGAGCGGCGGGCTGGACGGTCGGGACGTGCCCGTGGTGCCGGGCGAGGTGCTGCCCGCGCAGGCCGAGGGCATCGAGACGCTGCCCGGGGTGCCCCGGGTCCGGCTCGAGGTGCACAACGCCGGCGACCGGCCGGTGCAGGTCGGCTCGCACTTCCACTTCGCGCAGGTCAACGCGGCGCTGCGGTTCGACCGTTCGGCCGCGCACGGGCACCGGCTGGACATCGCGGCCGGCACCGCCGTCCGCTTCGAACCGGGCATCGGGCGTTCGGTCGACCTGGTGCCGCTGGGTGGCGCGCGCGTCGTCCCCGGGCTGACCGCCGAGGGAGGGCTGGGCTGATGGTCCGGTTGAGTCGTGAGCGCTACGCCCAGCTGTACGGGCCGACGGTGGGCGACCGGGTGCGCCTGGCCGACACCGACCTGCTGATCGAGGTCACCGAGGACCGCTGCGGCGGCCCGGGGCGGGCCGGCGAGGAGGCCGTGTTCGGCGGCGGCAAGGTGATCCGCGAGTCGATGGGGCAGGGGCGGGCCACCCGCGCCGAGGGTGCTCCCGACCTGGTGATCACCGGTGCCGTGGTGCTCGACCACTGGGGGGTGGTCAAGGCCGACGTCGGCATCCGGGACGGGCGCATCGTGGCCCTGGGCAAGGCCGGCAACCCGGACACGATGGACGGCGTGCACCCCGACCTGGTGATCGGGCCCGGCACCGAGGTGCTGGCCGGCAACGGCAAGGTCCTCACCGCCGGCGGCATCGACTGCCACGTGCACTTCATCTGCCCGCAGATCGTGCCCACCGCGCTCGGCGCCGGGATGACCACGCTGATCGGTGGCGGTACCGGGCCGGCCGAGGGGTCGAAGGCCACCACGATCACCCCGGGCGACTGGTACCTGGCCCGGATGCTCGAGGCGATGGACGGCATGCCGGTCAACGTCGCGCTGCTCGGCAAGGGCAACACCGTGTCGCAGGAGTCGATGGAGGAGCAGCTGCGGGCCGGGGCCAGCGGCTTCAAGCTGCACGAGGACTGGGGGTCCACGCCCGCGGCGATCGACGCGTGCCTCACCGTCGCCGGCCGGCACGGCGTCCCGGTGGCGCTGCACTCGGACACGCTGAACGAGGCCGGGTTCGTCGAGGACACCCTCGCCGCGATCGGTGGCCGGAGCATCCACGCGTACCACACCGAGGGAGCCGGGGGCGGGCACGCGCCCGACATCATCACCGTCGCCGGGCACCCGAACGTACTGCCCAGCAGCACGAACCCGACCCGACCGCACACCGTGAACACCCTCGACGAGCACCTCGACATGCTGATGGTCTGCCACCACCTCGACAGCTCGGTGCCCGAGGACCTCGCCTTCGCCGAGAGCCGGATCCGCCCCACCACGATCGCGGCCGAGGACCTGCTGCACGACCTGGGCGCCATCTCGATGATCGGCTCCGACGCCCAGGCCATGGGCCGGGTCGGTGAGGTGGTGATGCGCACCTGGCAGACGGCGCACGTGATGAAGCGCCGCCGCGGGTCGCTGACCGGCGACGGCGCGGCGGACAACCTGCGGGCCCGCCGGTACGTCGCCAAGTACACGATCTGCCCGGCCGTCGCGCACGGCATCGACGCCGAGGTCGGCTCGGTGGAACCGGGCAAGCTGGCCGACCTGGTGCTCTGGGACCCGGCGCTGTTCGGCGTCCGGCCGCACGTGGTGCTCAAGGGCGGGATGATCGCCTGGGGCCAGATGGGCGACGCGAACGCCTCCATCCCCACCCCGCAGCCGGTGTTCCCGCGGCCGATGTTCGGCGCGTTCGGGCGGGTGCCCGCGCAGACGTCGCTGTACTTCGTGGCGCCGGCCGCGATCGACGCGGGGCTGGCCGACCGGCTGGCGGTGGACCGGCGGCTGGTCGCGGTCACCGACACCACCCGGCTGGGCAAGGCGGACATGCCAGAGAACACGGCGCTGCCGGAGATCCGGGTCGACCCGGACACCTTCACGGTGTCCGTCGACGGCGACGTCTGGGAACCCGAGCCGGTCAGCGAGCTGCCCATGGCCCAGCGCTACTTCCTGTTCTGAGCCGGCCGTGTCGCTCACCGCGCTGCTCGCCCTCGCCGACTCCCGGCTGCCCGCGGGTGGCCACGCGCACTCCGGCGGGGTGGAGCAGGCGATCAGCGCCGGGCTGGTGACCGACCCCGTCTCGCTGGCCGGCTTCCTGCGCCGGCGGGTGGGCACGGCCGGATCGGTCGCGGCCGGGCTCGCGGCGGCTGCCTGCGCCGTGGTGGGCCGTGCCGTGGGGGGCGGGGCCGTTGCGGCGGGTGCTGCCGTGCCGCCGTCGGTGGCGGCCGCCCTGGCCGACCTGGACGCGGAGGCCGACGCCCGGACCCCGTCCCCGGCGCAGCGCGCGGCGTCCCGGCAGCAGGGGCGGGGGCTGCTGCGGGTGGGCCGGCGGGCCTGGCCGCACCCGGCCTGGGACGCGCTGCCCACGCAACCGCACCACGCCGTGGCGCTCGGGGTGGCCGCCGCGGCTGCCGGCGCCCGTCCGGCCGACGCGGCGGCCGCAGCCGCCTACCTGTCGATGAGCGGTCCGGCCACCGCCGCCCAGCGGCTGCTGGCCCTGGACCCGATCACCGTGGCCGCGGTGACCGCCCGGCTGTCGCCGCTGGTCGACGAGGTCGCCGGCGCCGCCGCCCGGGCCGCCGCGGGCCCGTTCGGCGGCCTGGACCTGCTGCCCGCGTCCGCCGACCCGCTGCTCGACCTGCTCGCCGAACTGCACGTCTCCCGGAAGGACCGGTTCTTTGCCTCCTGACCACGACCTGGACGACTACGTCGACCCCTACGACCCCGGGCAGCGCCGCGCCCCGGACGGCGGCCCGGGCGCACTCCGGGTGGGCATCGGCGGGCCGGTCGGCTCCGGCAAGACCGCGCTGGTGGCCGCGCTGTGCCGCACGCTCGGCGAGGAGCTCGACCTCGTCGTGGTCACCAACGACATCTACACCACCGAGGACGCCGACTTCCTGCGGCGCAACGCCGTGCTGCCCGACGACCGGATCGAGGCGGTGCAGACCGGCTGCTGCCCGCACACCGCGATCCGGGACGACATCACCGCCAACCTGGACGCCGTCGAGCTGCTGGAGGCCCGGCACCCCGGCGTCCAGCTGGTGCTGGTGGAGTCCGGCGGGGACAACCTGACCGCGTCGTTCAGCTACGGGCTGGTCGACGTGCAGGTGTTCGTCGTCGACGTCGCCGGTGGGGACAAGGTGCCGCGCAAGGGCGGGCCAGGGGTGACCAGCGCCGATCTGCTGGTGGTCAACAAGACCGACCTGGCGCCGTTCGTCGGCGCCGACCTCGACGTCATGCGCCGGGACTCCGACGCCGTGCGCGGAGAGAAGCCGACGCTGCTGATCTCGCTGCGCGAGGACCCGGCGGCGACCGACGTCGCGGCGTGGGTGCGGGCGCAGGTGCGCTCCCGGGCCCTGCAGTCGGCATGAGCGTGCCCGGTCGGTCACGGTGAGGAGCCTGGTCGAGGTGGTGGCGCGGGCCGGCCCGGGTGGGCGCACCGTGCTGCCGGTGGTGCGCGCCAGCGGCCAGCTGGCCGTGCGGCGCACCGGGCCGGTGACCGTGCACCTGGTGGCCACCGCCTTCGGCCCGCTGGGCGGGGACGACGCCGAGGTGCGGCTGGTGGTCGAGCCGGGCGCGGTGCTGCGGGTGCGCTCGGTGGCGGCGGCGGTCGTGCTGCCCGCGCGGGGCGACTCGCCGCCGTCGGCGCAGCGCGTGCTGGCCGACGTGGACGGCGACCTGGACCTGCAGCTGGAGCCGACCGTCGTGGCGGCGCGCGCCCACCACGTCGCCACGGTGACCGTACGGCTCGGTGCCGGCGGCGAGCTGACGCTGTCCGAGCAGGTGCTGCTGGGCCGCACCGGCGAGCAGCCCGGCCGGTGGACCGGGACCACCCGGGTGCTGCGCGACGGGCGGCCGCTGCTGCACACCACGCTGGACCTCGGCCCGGGTGCGCCCACCTGGGCGCCGCCGATGGCACCCCGGGCGTACGCCTCCACCACGCGGGTCCGGCCGGGACCCGGGGTCGGGACGGCCACCGGCGTGGACGCCGTGCGGCTGCCACTGCCCGGTGGCTGGGTGAGCACGGCCTGGGGTGACGCCCTGGACCGGGTCGCGCGCGCGGACGCCGACCTGCACCCGGGGTCGCGCCCCGCTGCGCAGCCGGTGCTCGCCGGGGTCCCGTCGTGATCGTCCGTGCCCGGCGGGTGGTGCTGCCCGGCGGCGAGCGGGCCGCGGCGGTGCACGTCGCCGACGGCCGGGTCACCGCGGTGACCGGCTTCGACGACGTCACCGGCCCGGTGCACACCCTGGCCGACGACGAGGTGCTGCTGCCCGGGCTGGTCGACAGCCACGTGCACGTCAACGAGCCGGGGCGCACCGAGTGGGAGGGGTTCGTCTCGGCCACCCGCGCCGCGGCGGCCGGCGGCGTCACCACGATCGTGGACATGCCGCTCAACTCCATCCCGCCGACCACCTCGGTCGCCGCGCTGCGGGAGAAGCAGGCCGCGGCGCGGGGCCGGGTGGCGGTCGACGTCGCGTTCTGGGGCGGCGCCGTCCCGGGGAACGTGGACCAGCTGCGCCCGCTGCACGAGGCCGGCGTCGTCGGGTTCAAGTGCTTCCTGCTCGACTCCGGGGTGCCGGAGTTCCCCCCGCTGGACGACCCGGGGCTGCGCGCGGCGCTCGGTGAGCTGGCCGGCTTCGACGGGCTGCTCATCGCGCACGCCGAGGACCCGGACGTGATCGCCGCGGCCCCGGAGCCGGTCGGGGGCAGCTACGCGAGCTTCCTGGCCTCCCGGCCGGGCGCCGCGGAGGAGACGGCGATCGGCGGCCTGGTCGCGGCGGCGCGGGACACCGGCGCCCGGGTGCACGTGGTGCACCTGGCCGACGCCGACGCCCTGCCGCTGCTGCGCGCGGCCCGCGCCGAGGGCGTGCGGGTGACCGTCGAGACCTGCCCGCACTACCTGACCTTCGACGCCGCCGAGGTGCCCGACGGGGACACCGCGTTCAAGTGCTGCCCGCCGATCCGGGAGGCCTCGCACCGGGAGGCGCTGTGGGCGGCGCTCGCCGCGGGCGACGTCGACCTGGTGGTCAGCGACCACTCGCCGTGCACGCCGGACCTCAAGCGCCTCGACGTCGGCGACTTCGGGCTGGCGTGGGGCGGCATCGCCTCGCTGCAGGTGTCGCTGCCGGCGGTGTGGTCCGGGGCGCGGGCGCGGGGACTCGGGCTGGCCCAGGTGGTCGACTGGATGTCCGCCGCGCCGGCGCGGCTGGCCGGGCTGCCGGGCAAGGGCGCCATCGCGGTGGGCCGGGACGCCGACCTCGTGGCGTTCGCGCCGGAGGAGACCTGGACGGTCGGGGAGCTGCACCACCGCAACCCGGTGACGCCCTACGCGGGCCGGCGGCTCACCGGCGTGGTGCGGCGGACCTGGCTCGCCGGCCGGGAGATCGGCGACGTCCCGCTCGGCCGGCTGCTCGGCCGGGGGTCGGTCTGAGTGGCCCGGCCCGGAACAGGGGCTCGTGCCAGAGTGACCCGGTGACCGATGCCCAGCGCCTGCCCGACCTCGCCAGCCGTGCCCTGGGGGGCGCCGTGGTGGCGGCCAACGACGAGCTGTTCGCGGCCCGGGAGAACCTGGTGCTGCCGCACCCGGCCGTGGCGCGGGCCGACTTCGGCCACAAGGGCAAGGAGTACGACGGCTGGGAGACCCGACGGCGGCGCAGCCCGGGGCACGACTGGGCGATCGTGCGGCTGGGCGCGCCCGGGACCGTGGCCGCCGTGGTCATCGACACCGCCTTCTTCACCGGCAACTACCCGCCGCGGGCGTCGGTGGACGGGGTCGCCGTCGAGGGCCACCCGTCGGTCGAGGAGCTGGTCGCGGCCGACTGGCAGCCGCTGCTGCCGCTGGTCGACCTGGCCGGGGACACCGCCAACGCCTTCGCCGTCGCCTCCGACCGCCGGGTGACGCACGTGCGGCTGTCCATCCACCCCGACGGCGGGGTGGCCCGGTTCCGGGTGCACGGCACCGTCGTGCCCGACCCGCGCCTCCTCGACGTCGGCCCGTTCGACCTGGCCGCGCTGGAGAACGGCGGGCAGGTGACCGCCGTCAGCAACGCGTTCTACGGCAGCCCCCACCAGCTGATCGGGCGGGGCGACGCCCGCTCGATGGGCGAGGGCTGGGAGAACGCCCGCCGCCGGGACGACGGCAACGACTGGGTGGAGGTCTCGCTGGCCTGCCAGGGCACCGTCGCGATGGCCGAGCTGGACACGTCGTACTTCCTGGGCAACGCACCGGGCGCCGCGTCGCTGACCGGCCGCACCGCCGACGGCACGGACGTGCAGCTCCTGCCCCGCACCCGGCTGCAGCCGGACACCCGGCACCGCTTCCTGCTCGACGAGCACCCGGGCGTCGTCGCCGTCCGGCTGGACGTCTTCCCCGACGGGGGCATGGCCCGGCTGCGGCTGTGGGGCCGGCCCACAGCGGCGGGCCGGGAGTCGCTGCAGCGCCGGTGGTCCGGCTCGGCCTGACCCGCCCGCCTGCGGCTCAGTGCCCGGCGGCGCCCTCGGACTCCCAGGTGCCGGGCCGGTCGGCCGGCTCCTCGCTGAGAGCGGTGCCACCGGTGGTGGCCGGTGGGCGCGGTGTCGTGCGGGTGACCGTCGGCGGCGTGCCGATGCCCAGCGCGATGTGCTCCGGGCGGATCGGCACCGACGGCAGCGGCAGGCCGGTCGCGTCGCGCACGGCCGCGGCCACCGCGGGCACCGCGGTGCACAGCGGGGGCTCGCCGACGCCCTTCCAGCCGTGCGGCATGCCGGGCTGCGGGTCGGTGACGTACACCGAGACGACCTCGGGGGCGTCCACGATCGTCGGGATCAGGTAGTCCTGGAACTCCGGGTTGGTGATGTGCCCGTCCACCACGACCACCTCCTCCATGACCGCCAGGCCCATGCCCTGCACGATGCCGCCCTCGATCTGGCCGAGCAGCTGGGTCGGGTTCACCACCGTGCCGACGTCCTGGCAGGAGGCGATCTGGACGACGCTGACCAGCCCCAGCTCCACGTCGACGTCGACCACCGCCCGCTGCGCGGAGAACGCGAAGCCGACGTAGACGTCGCCCTGGCCGAGGGCCGTCGTCGGGGGGTGCGCGAAGTGCTCGGTGGCCCGGACGGTGTGCCCGGGCGTGGCTGCGGCCACGTCGACCAGCGGGGTGCCGTCGCAGGTCACCGCGCCGTCCTGGATGGAGAGCAGGCCGGCGTCCAGCCCGCGCTCGCGGGCGACCCGGGCCAGCAGCCGGTCCCGGACGGCGACGCACGCCCGGTGCACCGCCGTCCCGGAGGCCATGGTCTGCCGGGAGGCCGACGTCGATCCGGCCGAGGCGATCAGCGTGTCCGGCTGGGTCACGGTGACGGTGTCGGCGCCCAGCACCGTGCGGGCCACCTGCTCGGCGACGGTGACGAAACCCTGCCCGACCTCGGCGCACGCGCAGTGCACGGTGGCGTGCCCGTCCCGCAGGGACACCGTGGCGGTGGACTCGTCCACGTGGCCCTCGCTGAAGGCCAGGTTCTTCATGGTCACCGCGTAGCCGACGCCGCGGCGCACCGAGCCCGGGCTGCTGGCCCGCCCCACGCCGCCGGGCAGCTTGCCGCCGGCCGGGGGCAGCGGCACCGCGCGCAGACCCTCGATCACCTCGCGGACCGGCGTGGGCTGGGTGAAGCGCTGGCCGAAGGTGGCCGTGTCGCCCCGGCGCAGCGCGTTGCGGAGCCGGATCTCCAGCGGGTCCAGGTCCAGGGCGGCGGCCAGGGCGTCCATCTGCGACTCGTGCGCGAATGCGGCCTGCGGCACGCCGAAGCCGCGCATCGCCCCGCAGGAGGGGTTGTTGGTGCGCACCGACCAGCCCTCGAACCGGCCGTTGTCCACCCGGTAGGGCCCCTGCAGCAGGGTGACGGTGTTGGCGATGACGACCGGGCTGGTCGAGGCGTAGGCGCCGCCGTCCAGCACGACCCGGCCCTCGACGCTGACGACCCGGCCCGACGCGTCGGCGGAGTGCCGCAGCCAGATGGTGCCGGGGTGCCGCTGCCGGTGGGCCAGGAAGGACTCCTCCCGGGTGTACTCCATCTTCACCGGGCGCCCGGTGGCCAGCGCCAGCAGGCAGGCGTGCGTGTGCAGCGTGACGTCCTCCCGGCCGCCGAACGCCCCGCCCACGCCGGCCAGCACGACCTGCACCTTCTCCGGCGGCAGCCCGGTGGCCCAGGCGATCTGCCGCTGGTCGGAGTGCAGCCACTGGGTGGCCACCTCCAGCCGCACCCCGCCGTCGGCGGTCGGCGTCGCCATGCCGGCCTCGGGTGCCAGGAAGGCGGGGTCCTGCATGCCGATCCGGTAGGTGTTCTCCACGGTGACCACGCCGCGGGCCCGTGGGTCGCCGCACTCGTAGGCCAGGTGCCGGTAGACGTTGCCCTCGGCGTGCAGCGGCTCGGCGTCCGCGGCGAGGGTCGGGTCGGTCTGCGCGGGCAGTGGCTCGTACTCGACGACGATCGCGCGGGCCGCCCGGCGGGCGGTGCGCGGGTCGATCGCGGCCACCACCGCGACCGGCTCACCCGCGTAGCGCACCACCCCGTCGGCCAGCACCGGCTCGTCGCGCAGGGTGAGCCCGAAGTGCAGGTCGCCCGGCACGTCGGCGGCGGTGAGGACGGCGTGCACGCCGGGCAGCGCCCGGGCCGCCGCCGTGTCGATGCGCAGCAGCCGCGCGTGCGGGTGCGGCGAGCGCAGCGTGACGCCGTGCAGCATGCCCTCGGCGTGCAGGTCACCGGCGTAGGAGAACTCCCCGCGCACCTTCGCCTGCCCGTCCGGCCGCCGCACGGACGCCCCGACTCCGGCCCTTTCCGCGGAAATGGCCGGACGTCCGGCGGCCGTTTCCGCGGAAGTGGCCGGTCCTGTGGCCCTTTCCGCGGAAGTGGCCGCTCGTTCGGCGGTCGTTTGCGCGGAAGTGGCTGGTTGGGGGACGGGGGTCACGGGGTGGCCTCGCGGCGGGTGCGGGCGGCGGTCTCGACGGCGGCGACGATGCGGCCGTACCCGGTGCAGCGGCACAGGTTGCCGTAGAGCGCGGCCTCGATCTGCTCACGGGTCGGGTCCGGGTCCGTGTCCAGCAGCTCGGTGGCCGCGGTGACGAAGCCGGCGGTGCAGATGCCGCACTGCACGGCGCCCTCGGCGAGGAACGCCTCCTGCACGTCGGACAGCTCGCCGTCCGGCCCGCCGATCGAGGCGATGGTGCGCACGCTGCAGCCGGCCGCGGTGGCGGCGGGCAGCAGGCAGGAGCAGAGCACGTGGCCGTCGTCGTCGGCCCGGTCGGGCTCGAAGGCGACCCGGACGGCGCAGGCGCCGCAGCGGCCGTGCGCGCACCCGGTCTTGGGCCCGCGGACGCCGAGCCGCTCGCGCAGCACCGTCAGCAGGGACTCCGACCAGGGCGCGGTGACCTCGTGCGCGGCGCCGTCGACGGTGAGGGAGAACGTGACGGACTCGTCCGCCTCGCTGCTCACGAGCCGAGCCCCGCGTCGACCTGGGCCCGCACGACCAGCCGGGTGGCCAGCACGCCGAGCGCGTGCCGGCGGTAGGCCGCTGAGGCCACCGTGTCCTCCGGGGGGTCGACGGCGTCGGCGACGGCGGCGCGCAGGTCGTCCGGGCCGGCGCGGCCGTCGAGCAGGGCGGTGGCGACGACGTCCACCGCGTCCGAGCGCAGTGGCACCGGGCCGGCGTTGCCGAAGGCGAGCCGCACCGCGCCGTTCCGGGAGACCACGGCCGCGCTGACGGTGGCCACGTACTGGGCGTTGCGCCGGCCGATCTTGACGTAGTCGCTGAAGCACGGCCGGGTGGGCAGCCGGACGGCGGTGAGCAGCTCTCCCTCGCCCAGCCGGGTCACCCCGGGGGCGGTGGTGAAGCCGTCGAAGGCCACGGTGCGCCGGCCGGTGTCGCTGGTCAGCTCCAGGCGGGCGTCCAGGGCGAGCAGGGCGGGCAGCATGTTCCGGTAGGGCAGCGCGCTGACCACGTTGCCGCCGATCGTCGCCTCGGTGCGCACCAGCGGCGTGCCCAGCGACCGGGCGGCGGCCGCGAGTGCGCCGGCCTCGGCGTCGACCAGGGCAGCGACCGGGGTGCCGGCGCCGACCACGAGCTCGTCGCCGTCCCGGGAGGTGCCGCGCAGCGCGCCCACCCGGCGCAGGGACACGAAGCCCGCCGCGGTGCGGACCCGCCACAGCAGGTCGGGCATCACCTCGGTGCCCCCGGCGACGACCACCGCGTCGGGGCGTTCGGCGAGGGCGGAGAGGGCTTCCCCGACGGTCTCGGGGAGGGCGAAGCGGGGCGCTGCCAGGAGCACACGTCACCTCGGGGTCGCGGGACAGAGCACGCCACGGTAGCCCCGCCGTGTTACGTCCGGGCGCCCCGGCGCGCCCGGCCGGGGCGCCCGCGAGCCGGCGCCGGGCAGGATGGGCGGCATGCTGACCGCTGACCTGCTCGTGCACGACGCCGAGCTCGTGGCCACCGTCGACGCCGCCCGACGGGAGATCGCCGGGGGCTGGGTCGCGGTGACCGGCGGGGTGGTGAGCGCGGTCGGCGGGCCGGGTGACCCGCAGCCGGCGGCCGGCCGGCGCATCGACGCCCGGGGCTGCCTGGTCACGCCGGGCCTGGTGAACACTCACCACCACCTGTACCAGAACCTGACCCGGGCCTACGCGCCCGCGCTGACCGGTGGCCTGTTCGACTGGCTGGTCACCCTCTACCCGCTGTGGGCGCGGCTGGACGAGGAGGCCGCGTACGTCAGCGCCTACGTCGGGCTCACCGAGCTGGCGCTGTCCGGGTGCACCACCTCCACCGACCACCTGTACGTGCACCCGCGCGGCGCCGGTGACCTGATCAGCGCCGAGGTCGCCGCCGCCCGCGAGCTGGGCGTGCGCTTCCACCCCACCCGCGGCTCGATGTCGCTGTCGGTGAAGGACGGCGGGCTGCCGCCGGACTCCGTCGTGCAGGACGACGACGAGATCCTGGCCGACTCCCAGCGCCTGGTGGAGCTGCACCACGACCGCTCGCCGACGGCGATGACCCGCATCGCGCTGGCGCCGTGCTCGCCGTTCAGCGTGTCGACGTCCCTGATGACCCGCACCGCCGAGCTCGCCGGGGCGCTGGACGTGCGGCTGCACACCCACCTGAGCGAGACGCAGGACGAGGACGCGTTCTGCCTGGCCACCTTCGGCCGCCGGCCGGTCGACTACCTGGCCGACGTCGGCTGGATGACCGACCGCACGTGGCTGGCGCACGTGGTGTGGCCGTCTCCGGAGGAGGTCACCCGGCTGGGTGCCGCGCGGGTCGGTGCGGCGCACTGCCCGTCGTCGAACATGGTGCTGGGGTCGGGGCTGTCCCCGGTCGCCGAGCTGCGGGCAGCGGGTGTGCCGGTGGGCCTGGGCGTGGACGGCTCGGCGTCGGCGGACTCGGCGTCGCTGTGGCTGGAGGCCCGCACCGCGATGCTGCAGGGCAAGCTGCGGCACGGCGCAGCGGCCATGTCGGCCCGCGACGCCCTGGAGATCGCCACCGTCGGGGGTGCCGCGTGCCTGGGCCGCAGCGGCGAGATCGGCGAGCTGTCGGTCGGCGCCTGCGGTGACCTCGCCGTGTGGTCGCTGGAGGGGGTCCGGTTCGCCGGGGCGCTGTCCGACCCGGTCGAGGCGTGGCTGCGCTGCGGCCCGGTCGCCGCCCGGGAGACCGTCGTCGGCGGGCGGTGCGTGGTCACCGGCGGTGTGCCGGTGCACCCGGGCCTGGACGAGCAGCTGACCACGCACCGGCGCGTCGCCGCCCGCCTGCAGGCGCGCGGCGACTGACCCCCGGTCGGTGGCTCAGCCCTGCCGGGCGCGCAGCTCCCGGCGCAGGATCTTGCCGCTGGGCGACTTCGGCACAGCATCGGTGAACGTCACCCGGCGCACCCGCTTGTACGGCGAGGTGCGCTCGGCGACGTGGGCCAGCACGTCCTCGGCGGTGAGGTCGCTGCCCGGTGCCCGCACGACGAACGCGTGCGGGATCTCGTCGCCCTGCTCGTCGTACGCACCGACGACGGCGACGTCGGCGACCTCCGGGTGCGCCAGCAGCAGGGCCTCCAGCTCCGCCGGCGCCACCTGGTAGCCCTTGTACTTGATCAGCTCCTTGACCCGGTCCACGACGTGCCACCAGCCGTCGGCGTCGACCGTGCCGACGTCGCCGGTGTGCAGCCAGCCGTCGGCGTCGATGAGGGTGTCGGTCTCCTCCTGCAGGCCGAAGTAGCCGAGCATCCGCTGCGGCCCGCGGATCCAGATCTCCCCGGGCTCGCCCAGGCCGACGTCCCGGCCGTCCTCGGTGGACACCAGGCGGGCCTCGGTGGAGGGGAACAGCTGGCCGATGCTGGCCGGCGGCGCCTCCGCGGCCCGGCCGTCGGGCACCAGGTGCGTGCCCGGCGACAGCTCCGTCATGCCGTACGCCTGGCCGATCTCGCAGCCCAGCCGGGCCGCGGCCGCCGCGGCCAGGGCGCCGTTCAGCGGTGCCGCGGCCGACATCAGGAAGGTGAGCGAGGACAGGTCCCGGCCGTCCACCGCGGGGTGCTTGGCCATCGCGAGCACCACCGGCGGGGCGACGTAGGCGCGGGTGATCCGGTGCTGCTCCAGCACGTCGAGGAACTGGGTGAGGTCGAAGCGGGGCAGCACCACCACGGTGGCGCCGTGCCGCAGCGGCAGGTTCATCAGCACGGTCATGCCGTAGATGTGGAAGAACGGCAGCACGGCGACGATCCGGTCGCCGGGACCGGTGCGGTGCATGGCGTGGATCTGCTCCAGGTTCACCCCGACGCTGGCGTGGGTGAGCATCACGCCCTTGGGCAGGCTCGTCGTCCCGCTGGAGTACGGCAGGACGGCGACGTCGCGGGCGGCGTCGACCGGCACGTCGGGCACCGGGCCGGTCGACTCGAGCAGCTCCTGCACGCTGCGGTGGCCCTCGACGCGGTCCATCGTCCACACCGGGACGGCGCCGGCGCCCGCGGTCGCCACCGGCAGCAGCGCGCCCACGGTGACGATCAGGGTGGACTTCGAGTCGGCGAGCTGACGCTCCACGTCCTCGGCCGTGGCCAGCGCGGACAGCGTGGTGACCGTGGCGCCGGCGCGGCTGGCCGCGTAGTAGACGACCGGGTACAGCACGGTGTTCGGGCTGTGCAGGGCCACGACGTCGCCCGGGCGCACGCCCTCCTCGGCGAAGCCGGCGGCCATCCGGTCGACCATGTGCGCCAGCTGCGCGTAGGTGATCGTCTGGCCGGTCAGGCCGTCGACCAGGGCCGGGTGGTCGCCGCGCGCGGCGGCGCCGTCGAGCACGAGGCGGTGGATCGCCTCGCTCGGCACGGTCACCGGCGGGTACTCGCTGCGGTGCACCCGTGGCGTGGCCGGTGCGCCGGTCCGGGTGGGGGCCGTGGGCGGGCGCTTCGACGTCCGGCCTGGTTCGGTCGGCATGGTGTCGTCCTCTCGGTACGGGGAACTCAGCCGAGAGTGTCCACGAGGCTCCCGGCGCTCAGCACAGCGCGGCCTCCGCCTGCTGCGGGTCGGTGGGGATGCGCAGGCTCGTCCGGGCGGGGGCGCCGAGCACGTTGTCGACGAACCGGGTCCAGGACAGCGGGGCGCTGGTGGCCTCGACCAGCTCGGCTGCGGCGCCGCAGGTCAGCGCGACCCGCGCGGCGGCGACGTCGGCTGCGTCCGGCAGGCCGGGGCCGCTGACGCGGGCGAGCTCGGGGGAGCCGTACCGGGCCAGCAGCCAGGCTGCCGGCAGGCGCTTCTCGTGCCCGGGCCGGCCCGGCGGCGGCGCCTCCAGGTGCGCGGCGACCGGGTCGGTGAGGCCGTAGACGTCGACCACCCGCACCCCGGTGCCGACAGCGACGCCGTAGAAGCCCGCGTTGCCCACCGAGAACACCAGCCCGCCGGACGACGGGGCCAGCCGGCGCAGCGGGGTGTCCACCGTGACCGGCGGCGGCGGCTGGGCGACGACGACGTCGGTGCCGGCCAGCGCCAGCACCCGGTCGGTGTAGGCCAGCACCCCGGTGCCGCCGTGGTCGGCCAGCGTCACCGGGTGCCCGGTGCCCGCCTGCCGCACGTAGTGGCCCCGCTCGTCGGCGATGCCGGTGCCGCTCACCTGCCCGCCGTCGTAGCCCGGGCGCAGCACGGCGACCGAGGCCAGCGCCCAGAGCGCCCCGACGGCCAGCAGCGCGGTGACCGCCCGCAGCCGGTCGCGGGTCAGCGGCACCACGGCCACCGGGCAGAGCAGCAGGAACAGGCTGGGCAGCAGCAGCCGGCCGTGCATGAAGTCCCCGCCGACCCGCACCACGTACAGCGCGTGCGCGACGGCGGCCAGTACCGCGGCCAGCAGCAGCGACACCTCCCGCCGGCGCAGCACGACCCCGCGCGCCAGCACCGCCACCAGCCCGGCGCCGACCAGCAGGGGCAGCCAGAGCAGGTGCGGGCCGACCAGGTCGCCCAGGTACCCGGCCCCGCGACCCCACAGCGCCCGGCCGGACTCCTTGGCCACCGCGGTGTTCGGCACCAGCAGCCCGTAGTACCCGGCCCGGAGCACCTCGACGGCGACCGGCAGCGCCCCCGCGACAGCCAGCGCGGCGACCCGCTGCCACCACCGGCCGGCCCCGCTGAGCACCAGCCACCCCAGCAGGACGACGCCGACCACGGCGAGGTCCGGCCGCACCAGCGGGCCGGTGCCGAGCAGCACGAGCAGCCACCGCTGCCCCAGCACCGACGGCGCCCCGGCCCCGGTCCTGGTCCTGGCCCCGGTCCCGGCCCAGCGCACCAGGCCCCACCAGCAGGCGCCGAGCCAGCCGAACGCCAGCCCGGTCTCCAGCCCGCTGGTGGTGAAGTCCCACACCGGGGGCAGCGCGGCGAAGACCACCATCCCGAGCGGCACGGCCAGCCGGGCCGGGGTGCGGGCCAGCAGCCGGTGCCCGGCCCGGGTGGCCAGCCCCACGCCCGCGGCGGTCAGGGCCAGCCCGAGCAGCACCGAGCTCCACGCGACGGCGTCGCCCGGCACGACGGCCTCGGCGACCGTGAGCACCGCCAGCCACAGCGGGCTGGTCGCCACCTCCACCCGCTCACCGGCGTTGAACACCGGCCCAGCGCCGCCGAGCACGTTGGCCACCACCCGGAAGGTGATGAACGCGTCGTCGGCGGTCCACCGACGAGCCCAGCCGGCGATCAGGACCGCCGCCACCAGGACGGCGGTGAGCAGCCGCTCGGTGCGCCGGCGCCGTCCGGGCCGGGCGGGCTCGGCCGGGGGCAGGGGGCGGAGCTGCACGCTGCTGGACACGGGCCTCCGGTTCGCGGACGCGCGGCACCCGGCGGGCGACGCTGGTGGGCGCCCCGGGCTCCCACGGCAAGGGGCCAGGGCGACGTGTCAGGACGGCGGGTCGGGACGGCGGGTCGGGGTGCGGGTCGGGTCAGAGGGCGGCGGCGAGCGCGTCGAGCTGGTCGAGCGTGGCGTCGACGTGCGGCGACACCCGCAGCACCGGGCCGGTCATCTCCCCGGGCGCGCGTTCCGCCCCCGCCGCGGTGGTCACGATCCCGTGGTCGCCCAGCAGCCGCAACCGGGCCGCGGCGACGTCCACGCCGTCCGGTGGGCGCAGGGTGGTGATCGACGAGGGCTCGTCGGGTGCCTCCACGACCCGCCAGCCACCCCGGCCGTCCAGCACCTCCCGCGCGGTGCGGCCGAGGGCGGCCAGCCGGGCGCGCACCCGGTCCGGGCCCGCGGCCAGGTGCTCCCCGACGGCCAGCACCAGCCCGACCCGGCCGGCCACGTGCCCCTCGTGCGACTCCAGCGCCAGCATCGGTGGCTCCGCCTTGTCCCACGCGGTCAGCGGCGGGTTCAACTGCTGGGCCACTGCGGGGCGCACCGCCAGCACCCCGACCCCGCGCGGCCCGGCCAGCCACTTGCGCGACGTCGAGTAGACGACGTCGGCGCCCACGTCGGTGTCCACGTGGCCCAGGGCCTGCGCGGCGTCGACCACCAGCGGCACCCCGGCGGCCCGGCACACCGCGGCCACCTGGGCGGCCGGCTGCACGGTGCCGCGGTGGCTGCCGACGTGCGTGAGGTGCACGAACGCCGGCGGGCGCCCGGCCAGCAGCCGCTCGACGGCGCCGACGTCGACCCGGCCCGCGCCGTCTACCGGCAGGGACACCGGGTCCAGGCCGGCGGCGCGCAGCAGCATCAGGTTGGGGCCGTACTCGCCGGGCAGGCACGCCACCGTCGACCCAGCGGGCAGCCGCCAGGCGGCGAGCAGGACGGTGAGCGCCGAGGTGGCCGACTCGACGAACGCGACGTCCGCCGCGGCCATGCCGACCAGCCCGCCGATCACCGAGCGGCCCTGCTGCAGCAGCGACCCCGCGGCGGCCTGGGCGACGTAGCCGCCGACCTCGGCCTCGTGCCGGGCGTGCGCGGCGGTGGCCTCCAGCACCCGCTCGGACTGCCGGCTGCAGGCGGCGCTGTCCAGGTGGTCACCGGCCTGCGGTGGACGGGCGGCGGCCCAGGAGTCGGCGAGGTCCTCGAACGGGAGGGGCGGGCCCGGCATCAGCCGGGCACCGACAGCGAGACCCCGAAGTCGCCGGCGGCGTCGGTCCACCAGTGCGTGGTGGTCAGGCCCGCGGCGGCCAGCTCGGCGGTGACGGTCTCCCGGCGGAACTTGGTCGACACCTCGGTGCGCAGCTCCTCCCCGGCCGCGAACGGCACCTCCAGGTCCAGCGCGGCCACGTGCACCACCTGGTCACGGGTCGAGCGCAGCCGCATCTCGATCCACTCCCGCTCGGCGTCCCAGCGGGCCACGTGCTCGAAGGCGTCCGGGTCGAAGTCGGCCTTGAGCTCGCGGTTGACCACACTGAGCACGTTGCGGTTGAACGCGGCGGTCACCCCGGCGGCGTCGTCGTAGGCGCGCACCAGCCGGCCGGGGTCCTTGACCAGGTCGGTGCCCAGCAGCACGGCATCCCCGGGCTGCAGGGTGGCGGCGAGCGCGGCGAGGAAGGCGGCCCGGGGGCCGGGCTCCAGGTTGCCGATCGTGGAGCCGAGGAACGCCACCAACCGCCGCCCGGCGCGCGGCAGCTCGCCCAGGTGCCGGGTGAAGTCACCGACCACCGCCTGCACGACCACCCCGGGGTGCTCCTCGGTGATCGCGGCACCGGCCGCGCGCAGCACCGACGGGTCGACGTCGAAGGGCACGAACCGGCGCAGCGTGCCCGCCTGCGCCAGCGCGGTGAGCAGCAGCCGGGTCTTCTCCGAGGTGCCGCTGCCCAGCTCGACCAGGGTGTCCGCGCCCGAGGCGGCGGCGATCTCGCCGGCGTGGTCGGCCAGCACCTCCCGCTCGGCTCGGGTCGGGTAGTACTCCGGCAGCCGGGTGATCTCGTCGAACAGCTCGCTGCCGCGCTCGTCGTAGAACCAGGTCGGCGGCAGGGTCTTCGGTGTGGTGGTGAGACCGGCGAGCACGTCGGCGCGCAGGGCGGCCTCGGCGTCGTCGGGTCCGAGGTACGAGGTCAGTTCCACGGTCATGCGGGCTCCTGTGCTCGGAGGGCGGGACGGATCGGGCGGCGCGGGCTGTCGGGTCAGAGGGGGGTCACGGCCGTGCCGTCGGGGGTGACCTCGACCAGGTGCCGGTCGGGGACGTCGACCCAGGCCGGGTCGTCGTCCCAGGGCTCGCTGGCCACGGCCGTGCCGGCCGGGGTGGTGAGCACCGAGAGGGTGTCACCCCAGGTGGTGGCCAGCAGCCGGGTGCCGTCGGTGGCCAGCAGGTTCAGCCGGGCCGCGGGGTCGGCCGCACCCACCTCCCGGACGACGTCGCCCAGCAGGTCGGCGCCGCGGGCGAACACGTGCGCCGCCAGCAGGGCGCTGTCGCAGGTGGACTCGGCCGTGCGGGAGGCCGGCAGCACCGCCCGGTCGACCCGGCCGTTGTGCGACAGCAGCCAGCGGCCGTCGGTGAACGGCGCGGCCGCGCTCTCGTCGGCCGGCATGCCGACGGTGGCCGAGCGCACCGCGGCCAGCACGCAGCCGGAGCTGACCGCCGGCGCGACCGAGGCGAAGGACGCCGAGCTCCACAGCGGCCGGTCCGAGCGCCAGCGGGCGGGCTCGGTGCGGCCCTCGGCGTAGAAGCCGACGCCCCAGCCGTCGGCGTTGACCGTGCCGTGCCGCTGCCGCCGCGGCGCCCAGCTCTGCACCAGCAGCGACGACGGCGGGTCGAGCACCACCGACGCCAGCGTGCGCGGCTGCCCGAGCCAGGCCACGTGCCGGCACATCAGGCGGACCAGGCCAGGCGCAGGCCGCTGAAGACCTGGCGGCGCATCGGGCGGTCCCAGTTGCGGAAGCTGGGCCGGGCCAGCGCCGACCCCACGGCCCAGGACGGGCCACGGAGCACCCGGTGGTCGCCGCCGAAGAACGGGGCCGAGTAGTCGGCGTAGAGCATCGGGGTGAAGCCCGGCCAGGCGGTGAACTCCGAGCTGGTCCACTCCCAGACGTCGCCGATCAGCTGCTCCACGCCGTAGGCGGAGGCGCCGGCGGGGTAGGCGCCCACCGGCGCGGGACGCAGCGCGGCGCCGTCGAGGTTGGCCAGGGCCGGGGTCGGCTCGGTGGAGCCCCAGGGCCAGCGGCGGCGCCGGCCGGTCCCCGGGTCCCAGGCGGCGGCCTTCTCCCACTCCACCTCGGTGGGCAGCCGGGCCCCGGGCTGCTGCTGGCCGTACCAGGCGGCGTAGGCCTCGGCCTCGAAGAACGTGACGTGCTGGACCGGCTCGTCCCCAGGCACGTCCTCCCGGACGCCGAAGCGCACCCGGCTGCCGTCGGGCAGCCAGCTCATCGGGCGCTCCAGGCCCGCGTCGCAGCGGTGCTGCCAGCCGCGGGTGGACCACCAGCGGGGCTGGTCGTAGCCGCCGTCGGCCAGGAACGCCGCGTACTCGGCGTTGGTCACCGGCACCCGGCCGATACGGAACGCGTCGACGTGGACGACGTGCGCCGGCCGCTCGTTGTCCAGGGAGAACGGCTCGTCCGCGGCGTCCACACCGAGCACGAACCCGCCGGCCGGGACCAGCACCGACGTGCCCGCGACGCCGGGGCGGCCGGGCGGCAGCGGCGCGCCGGTGCCCAGCACGGGTGGGCCGCTGCGCAGCTGCACCGCCTGCAGCATCGTCTCGTCGTGCTGCTGCTCGTGGCCGGCCACCATGGCGAAGTCGAACGGGTCGTCCCCGGCGGCCGGGTCGAGGGTGTCCAGCCGGTCGAGCACCCGGCCGCGCACGTCGGCGCAGAACGCGCGCGCCTCGACCGGTGGCAGCAGCGGCAGCCGGGCGCGCACCGCGCGCGGGTGGGTGAAGGCGTCGTAGAGCTGCTCGACGTCCGGGGGCAGCAGCCCGGGCCGGGCCGGCTCGCCGCGGCGCAGCAGCCAGAGGTCCTCCTGCTGGCCGATGTGCGCCAGGTCCCAGACCAGCGGGCTCATCAGCGGGTCGTGCTGGCGCAGCAGCTCCGGCTCGTCCAGGTCGGTGAGCCGCAGGGTGCGCTCCCGGGCCTCGGTCAGCTGGCGGGCGAGCAGCTCACGGGTGTCCGGCTCGGTCATCGCTCCTCCTCGGGCAGGCGGGTGGCGCCGACGAGGGCGGCCTCGGCGCCGCGGGTACGGGCGGTGTGCAGCAGGTCGTCGCCGGGGCAGCGGCCCTGGTCGACCAGGCCGGCCAGGGCGCTGACCTCCGGGCGCAGCGCGGCGGGGGCGTGCCGCTCGGCGAGCTCCAGGCAGCTGCCGGCGGCGGCGGCCAGCCGCGGGTCGGCCAGGCCGCGGGCGGCGGCGACGTCCCACAGCCCGGACACCGGCTCGCAGGCGTCCGCGGCGGCGTCCGCGGCCCGCGAGTCGTCCAGCAGCGTCGCCACGACGGCGGCCAGCGCCGGCCACCACGGCTCCGGTGCGGCGTCGAGGTAGCGGATCTCCAGGAACCCGCGCAGCCGCACGGGCGGGAACAGCGTGGTCAGGTGCCGGTCCAGGTCGGCGACGGTGGGCCGGCGCCCGGCCAGGGGCACCTCGCCGCGCACCCAGGCGGCGAACGGCGTGCGGTCGGTGACCGGCAGCGTCCCGTCGTCGCCGGCCACCAGCATCACCGGCGCGGCCAGCGCGTACTCCGCCCACTCGGTGGCCGGGTCGCGGCGGCCCAGCAGCGGGCCGCAGCGGGCCTGGTCCAGGTCGCCCCACACCTGCTGGCGGCTGGACCGCCACCCGGTCTCCGCGCCGGCCAGCAGCGGCGAGCAGGCCGAGACGGCCACCAGCACCGGGCCCAGCCGGTGCGTCCGCTGCACCCGCTCGGTCCAGCCGGCTTCCGGGCCCGCCTCCAGGTTGACCTGCAGCGACGCGGTCGAGGTCATCATCGCCGCGCCCGCGGCCGGGCAGTGCACGGCAGCGAAGTGCGCCTCCATCGCCACGTACCGCCCGCCGGGGCTGACCCGGCGGGCGGGCCGGAGCGGGTCGGTGCCGACCGGGGCCAGGCCGAGCCGGGCGGCGGCGAGCGCGGTGCGCACCACCGCGGTGTCCGCCCGCAGCGCGGCGACCGCGGCGGGCGCGTCGGCCAGCGGCGGGCCGGAGAGCTCGACCTGGCCGCCGGGCTCCAGCGTCACCCGGCTGCCCCCGGGCAGCGCCGGCAGCGCGTCGACGACGCCGGTGAGCCGGTCCCAGCCCACCCGCTCGGCCGGGGCGGTCAGGTCGACGAGGTGCGCCTCCAGCTCCAGGCCCACCGGGCCCGGGACGGTGTCGCGCAGCGCGCCGGTCGCGACGTGCTCGAGCGCGCCGTCGAGGTCGAGCGTTCGGGACGGGCTGGACAGCATGGCCGTGCCCCCTCCAGGTCCGGACCGGTCAGGATCGACCGCGGGTCGGTGCGGGGGCGGCTGAGCTCGTGGAGCGGGCCGTCCTCGGGCTCCATCCTCCACGCCGGAGCGGATCTGACAAGCCCGGGCGTCAGAGCTCGCCGCGGGCGATGGAGAACGCGGAGTGCGCGGGGTCGCCGTCCACCGCCTCCCGGGACACGTCCACGGTGCGGAACACCGAGGTGTCCACGCCGTCCGGCACGGGCAGCGCCGTCTGCCCGCCGTCGAGCACGCCGAGGGCGATCATCCGCTGGCTGGCCGGGTCCAGCAGCCACACCTCGAAGTAGTCGCCGCCGGTCGGTCGGACCGTCAGCCGGACGTCGAGCACCCTCGACTCGTCGTCCCGCACCCGCAGCACGGCCTCGCCGGAGGCGTCCGAGCCGCCGTAGGGCGACAGCCCCGCCGCGGCGACGGTCACCGCGTCGTCCGAGCGGCCGACGAGTGCCGCCCCGGAGGCACCCACCACGATCCCGACGGCCAGCGACGCCGCGACCGCGGCCAGCCACCGGCGGCGGGCGCGACGGCGCAGGGCCAGCTCGTCCACCGGGGGGTCGGCGGGCGGGCGGGGCGCTGCGGCGGTGGGGGCCGGCGGCGGGGGGGCTCCCGGGGCGCCACCGGCGGCGGCCGACGCGGCCAGCACCTCCGGCCGGGGGGTCGCCGAGACGCCGGTGGCGGCGGCGATCGCCGACCAGACGGCCGGCGGCGGCAGCACCGCCGGCGCGGTCGCGGGCCGGGGCAGCGCCGTCAGGGTGTCCACGCCGCGGCGCAGCGAGCCCACCTCGGCCGAGCAGGCACCGCAGGAGGCCAGGTGCGCGTCCTGGTCGGGCGTCAGCGGCTCCGACAGGGCCGCCAACGCCAGCTCCTCACGAGTGCAGTGCTGCACCGTCGACCTCCAATCGGCTCCGCAGGCGTTCGAGGGAACGGCGGATGTGGGACTTGACCGTGCCGAGCGGGATCCCGGTGCGCTCGGCGATCTGCGCATGGGTCAGGTCCTCGAAGAACGCCAGCTCCAGGATGCCCCGCTGCGGTTGGCCCAGCCGTTCCAGCTCGGCGATCACCAGCACGCGGTCGGTCACCGCGGTGTCCAGCCCGGCGTCGACGTCGCCGGTGGGTTGCAGGCGGGCCGAGCTGAGGGCGGCGTCGGACTCCCGGCGCTGCCGCTCCCGGCGCACCCAGGCGTCGGCGATCCGGTGCCGGCAGATGCCCACCAGCCAGGCGGGCAGCGGGCCGGCGTCGGGCCGGTAGCCGGCCCGCCCGTTCCACGCCGACACGAAGCTCTGCTGGAGCACGTCCTCGGCGTCCGGCCCGGCGCCCAGCGCCCGCACCGCCAGCCCGTACAGCTGCGGGCCCCACCGCTCGTAGGCCCAGGCCAGGGCGCGCTCGTCGCCGGCGGCGAACCTGCGGGCGACCTCCCCGTCGTCCGGCTCGGGCGGGTGCGGCAGCCCGGTCACCGCGTTGCCCGCCACGAGGGGCACGCTATGCGCCACGGCCACGGCCGCACACCCCCTGCCCCACGGCTCACGCCGGTTCTGCGACGACGACGACGTTGTCCCGGTAGCTGCCCGTGTCGGGCTGGAACGGCCCGCCGCAGGTGATCAGCACCAGGCGCGGGGGCCCGTCCCGGGCGAAGAGCTGGTCGCGGGGCAGCTCCTGCTTCACGAACTCCTGGCGGGCCACCACCCGCCACCGGGTGGTGGCGCCGTCGGCGGCGGTGACGGTCACCTCGTCGCCGACCTCGGTCGACCGCACCGGGGCCATCGCGCCCAGGCCGTCGGTCGCGCTGTCGACGTGCCCGGCGAGCACCGCCGACCCGGGCTGGCCGGGGGCGGGCCCGAACCGGTACCAGCCGACCCGGTCGACATCGCGCGGGACGCTCATCGAGCCGTCGGGCTCGACGCCCACCGGGTCCACGGCGGCGTCCACGCCCACCCCGGGGACCGACAGGCCCACCGGGGCGGGCACCTCCACCGGCGGGGTCGGGGACGCGTCCCGCACCGGCACCGGCGGCGGTGCTTGCCCCGCCGGGCCGGACGGGGGCGCCGGGTCCAGGACGGGTGCCGGGGCGGGGCTGTCGAGCACCTGCTCGACCGGGGGGCCCGCCGCCGCCGGCGGCCTGCTCAGCGCCCAGACGGCCGGTGTCCCGACGGCCAGGGCGAGACCGACCACGAGCGTGGCGGCGGCGGACCTCACGGGCGTCCCTCCGGTGACCGGGTCAGCCGCGCGCGGCCACGAGCCGGCGGCCGGCGAGCCCGGCGACGGCGACGCCGCCCAGGGTCAGCGCCACCAGCGGCACCGGGAGACCGCCGTCGTCGGCAGCGCCGCCCAGGCCGCTGTCCACGCCGGACGGCGAGGAGTGCCCACCGGAGATCGTCTGCACGGCCAGCTGGTAGCCGGCGTCAGCCGAGCCCCAGGCGTAGACGATCGTCGAGGTGCCCTCCCGCAGGGTCAGGTCGGCCGGGCCGATCGCCACGGTGCCGGTGCCGGCCAGCACCACGTCGGCGGAGACGGTGCCGGCCCCGGTGACCAGGCTGGCCTCCTCCGGGTTCACCAGCCCGGGCACGATGACCGCCCCGTTCGCCCGGACGTCGACGGCCGGTGCCGCCGCGGTGTGCCGGACGGTCACCCGGGCCTGGCCGGCCGGGACGGCCGAGGTGTCGTTGACGAACGGCGTCAGCACCGGTGCCCCGGCCTCGGTGAGGTGGGCGACGACGGTCGCGTTCGCGCCGGCCGGGACGGCGACGTCCTGGGCGGCGGCGGCCGGCTGGGTGGTCGCCGGGTCGGAACCGGCGGGGTAGATCGCCAGGTCGTAGGAGCCGGCCGGCAGCGTGAGCGGGTCGGTCAGGGTGCCCGGCTGGAAGTCCGGGATCAGCTCGTCGCCGTTCACGTACACGTCCACCGGTACCCCGGGGACGGCGTGCAGGACCGAGACGGTCGCGTCGCCCTCGGCGGCCAGGGCGGGGGTGGTGCCCAGGCCCAGCACGAGGGCGCCTGCGGTGCCGGCGGTGAGGGCGAGAGCGCGGGTGGTGCGCATGGGGCGGTCCTTCCTCGGAGGGGGTGCTTCACCCCTCCTTCCGCCGGAGGGCGCCGGCTGGATGCACCCCGGTCCGACCTCCACCCGCGGCGCCGGTCACCGGCCCGGTCGGGGCACCGACGTCAGCGGGATCGTCGCCGGCCCCGACGGCGCCGGCGGGGGCCGGGTCTGGTCGTAGGGCCGCACGGCGATCAGCGCGACGTCGTCCTCGCCGGCCTCGGGTCGCATGCGTTGCAGCAGCCGGTCGGCCAGCACGTCCAGCGGCAGCTGGGCCGCACCGGCCAGCGCGGCGCGCAGCAGGTCCAGGCTGTCCTCCCAGGACACGTGCCGGCGCTCGACCAGCCCGTCGGTGTACAGCAGCAGGGTCTCCCCGTCGGTCAGCTGCAGCTCGTGGTCGGTGCGCGCGGCGCCCGGAGCGACGCCCAGCATCGGGCTGGGCCGCCGCTCCAGCACGGTCATCTCCCCGGCGGTGTCCAGCAGGACCGGCGGTGGGTGCCCGGCGTTGGACCAGAGCAGCCGGCGGGTGGTGAGGTCGCCGGGCACCTGCTCGATCCGGGCGACCAGCACGGTGGCATAGGCGTCGACCCGCAGCCCGGTTGCGGCGACGTCGCTGCGGGCCAGCACCTCGGCGGGTCCGGCGTCCGAGTCGTAGCCGATGGCCCGGATCAGCCCGCGCAGCTGGCCCATGACCACCGCGGCACTGGAGTCGTGGCCGGCCACGTCGCCGATCACCAGCATCGTCGAGCCGTCGGGCTGGACGAACGCGTCGTACCAGTCCCCGCCGATCTGCGCCTCCTGCTCGGCCGGGGCGTACCGCACCACCACGTTGAGGTGGTCCGGGGCCGGCGGCGGCGTCAGCAGAGCCTCCTGCAGGCGGGCGGCGAAGTCGCGCTGGGTGGCGAACTGCCGGGCATTGTCCAGTGCGGGGGAGACGCTGGCGGCGATGGCCTCGACCAGCCGTACGTCGTCCTCGGTGTAGGGGTCGCCGCCCGCGGTGCGGACGACGGTCAGCACGCCCAGCGGCGGCTCGCCGCGCACCGACAGCGGCACCGACAGGTGGCTGACCGCACCCAGGGCGACCATGGCGTCACGCAGTCCCTCACCGCCGTGCCCGGTCGTGCCGGGCCGTGGCGCGTCGGCGCTGCGCCGGCCGTCGTCCGCCGTCGCCACCAGCTCGCTGAGGCCGGTGGCGGCGACCCGTCCGGGGCCGCTGGGGTCCTCGGTGCTCAGCACGGCCGCGGTCTCGGAGGCGGCGAACAGCGCCTGCCGGGACGGGTGCCGGTGCCGCACCGACACCGGGACGACGCGACCGTCGCGGCGGGCCTGGTACACGACCGACACGTCGCCCAGGGCGGGCACGGCCAGCCGGCCGACCGCGGTGAGCACCGCCGACTGCTCCAGGCCGGCGCTGAGCAGCTCGCCGGCCCGGGCGACGACCTCCGCCCGGGCACGCTGCACCTCCGCAGCGCGCAGCGACTCCCGCAGCGCCACCTCGGTGCTCACCACGCCGGCCAGCGTGCCGAGCACCCGCAGGTCGGCCGCGGACCACGCGCGCGGTGCGGTGTCCAGGGCGGCGAAGCTGCCCAGCACCTGTCCGTCCGGGGTGCGCACCGGGAAGCCCGCGTAGCCCCGCACGCCGAGCTGCCCGGTCAGCGGGCTGTCCCGGGTGCGTTCGTCGGCGCTGCTGTCGTCGAGGACCAGCGCGTCGTCCAGGGCGATGACGTGGCGGCAGAAGGAGTCCTCCACCGACGTCTCGGGCGGTGTCCCGGGCAGCGGCGGCAGCCCGGGGTGGCTCTTCCACCAGGAGCGCTCGCCGTCGACGACGGTGATCATGCAGGCGGTGACACCGAGCAGCTCACGGGTCAGCTCGGTGAGCCGGTCGAAGGACTCCTCCGGCGCCGAGTCCAGCAGGCCCGAGCGCCGCACGGCGGCCAGCCGGCCGGCGGACCGCACGGGGTCGACGACGACCGGCAGCTCCTGCACGGTGCAGATCATGCCCGCAGCCGTCCCGGATCCGCCGGTGTGGCCGCCGGCGCGGTGCCGGAGGAGGATCGCGCCGGTGGAGGACGTCGTCGCAGGCCGGGACCGGGACGCCGAGGGCCGGGCCCGCAACGCGCGACCGCGGGACGCGCTGGGCCGGGTGCTGCCGCGTGGCGCGGCCGGGGTCGAGCGCGCGCCGGAGGGCGTGCTGCGCACCCCGGCACGGACGGTCGCCGAGGCCCAGGAGCTGCTGGACGCCGGCCGGCCCTTCCACGCGCACGAGGTGTTCGAGGACGCCTGGAAGTCCGGTGCCGAGGCCGACCGCGGGCTCTGGCGGGGCCTGGCCCAGGTCGCCGTCGGTCTGACCCATGCCGCGCGCGGGAACCACACGGGGGCGGCGACGCTGCTGGAGCGGGGGGCCGGGCACCTGGAGGCGGTCGGCGGCCACCCGCACGGGATCGACGTCGCGGGGGTGGCGGCGTGGGCCCGCCGCCTCGCGGCCGCCGCGGCCCGGGGCGGCGCGGTGCCGCTGGACCCGCCCCGGCTCACCGGCGGTGCCCGGGCTGACCGCTGACCCCGGGGATGCGTCGGGTCACGTCGTCCCGGTCGTGGGCGGGTCGTCGGGAGGAGACAGCGTGCGGAGCGTCGAGGCAGCCGGCCGGGTCGATGCCGCGCCCGAGCAGGCGTGGCGCGAGCTGGTCGCCACGCTGAGCGGCCGGGCTCGGCCTCCCGGGTCGGCCAGCAGCACGACGGAGACGGCGGCCGGCACGCTCGTCGGCAGCACCGCCCGCAGCCACTCGGCGGGCGGGCCCTCGTCGGTCACGACCGGACGCCAGCGGCCACTGGTCAGCGATCCCGTCCGGTTCGCGGCGTGTCGTCCGGACGGGTGGCTTCCGTTCACATCGGTCGCGTCGCCGCGGTGCCGGAGGGCCGGGCGCGGTGGGAGGATGACCCGGCCATGAGCACCGACACGCACCTCTCCAGCGCCCCTGCCGCCGCCACCGACTCCGCCGCCGTCCCGGCCCGTGGTCCGGTCACGTCGGCCTCCTACTCGATCACCGTGCGGCTCAACGCGAACGGCGACCCGGCGAGCATCGGCCGCATCGCGACCGCCGTCGGCAGCGCCGGGGGAGCGGTGACCGCGATCGACGTCGTGGAGTCGCGCTCGGACGGGCTGACCGTGGACGTCACCTGCTCGGCCGCGGACGCCGGGCACTCGGAGGAGGTGGTCGAGGCGCTGCGGGCGGTGGAGGGCGTCACCGTGCGCAAGGTCAGCGACCGCACCTTCCTGCTGCACCTCGGCGGGAAGATCGAGGTGGCCTCCAAGGTCCCGCTGCGCACCCGCGACGACCTGTCCATGGCCTACACCCCCGGCGTCGCGCGGGTCTGCCTGGCGCTGGCCGACCACCCGGAGGACGTGCGGCGGCTGACCATCAAGGGCAACACCGTCGCCGTGGTCACCGACGGCTCGGCGGTGCTGGGCCTGGGCGACATCGGCCCCGGGGCGGCCATGCCGGTGATGGAGGGCAAGGCCGCGCTGTTCAAGCGGTTCGCCGACATCGACGCCTGGCCGATCTGCCTGGACACCCAGGACGTCGACGAGATCGTGCGCACCGTGGAGCTGATCGCGCCGGGCTTCGGCGGGATCAACCTGGAGGACATCTCCGCGCCGCGCTGCTTCGAGATCGAGGCCCGGCTGCGCGAGAAGCTGGACATCCCGGTGTTCCACGACGACCAGCACGGCACCGCGATCGTGGCGCTCGCGGCGCTGAAGAACGCGCTGCGCGTGGTGGACAAGAAGCTCGCCGAGGTGCGCATCGTGGTGGCCGGCGGGGGCGCGGCCGGCACGGCGATCGTCTCGCTGCTGGTCGAGGCCGGCGCGGGACAGGTGCTGGTGTGGGACCGCGAGGGCATCCTCTCCCCGGACGACGACCGGCTGTCCGGCGCGAAGCTGGAGCTGGCGCAGCGCACCAACCCGGCCTGCAGGCGCGGCGACCTGACCGAGGCGCTGGTGGGTGCCGACGTGTTCATCGGGGTCAGTGCGGGCAACGTGCTGCCGATCGAGGCGGTGGCCGGCATGGCCGAGGGCGCGATCGTGTTCCCGATGGCCAACCCGACGCCGGAGATCGACCCGACCCGCGCCGCGCAGTACGCCGCGGTGGTCGCCTCCGGCCGGTCGGACCTGCCGAACCAGATCAACAACGTGCTCGCGTTCCCCGGCGTCTTCCGGGGGCTGCTGGACGCGCGCGCCAAGGAGATCCGCCCCGGCATGCTGCTGGCCGCGGCCGATGCGCTGGCCGCGGTCGTGCGCGACGACCAGCTCAACGCGAACTACATCATCCCGAGCGTCTTCGACTCCGCCGCGACCGAGGCGGTCGCGCACGCGGTCGCCGAGTCCGCCCGGGCCATCCCGGAGGCCACCGCCGACGTCAGCGAGGACGGCACCCTCCCGCTCTGACCAGCTCCGTCGTCACGTGTGAGCTGCCGTGGTCGAGGCCGGAACCCGGGGTCGACCGCTCAGAACAGGCGGTCGGGGTCATCGGGGTCGGTCGTGGCGCCGCCTGGCGCTGCACCGGTGCTGATCCCCGATGTGAGGACGTAGACCACGTGGGACCCGCGTCGAGGACCGACCGGCGCGAAGTCGATGAGGCCCCGTTTGCGCAGGCGGGTGAGACGGTTGCGGGCCGTCGCGACATCACAGTCCAGGTAGGCCCGCACGTCCTCGTTGGTGATGCGTCCGTGCCGCCGCAGGTGTCTGAGGATCTTGTCGTCGTCCTCGTCGATGGACCTGCTGGCATAGCTGACCGCGGTTCGCATGCCGGCTATCGAGGACGCGGTCAGCGCGTACCTCGGCTGGCTGCGGCGGGCCGAGGCGCGTGTGGCCTCCACCAGGCCCGCATCGGCCATCCGGCTCAGCACTCGTTGCACGTCTGCCGAGCTGCGCTGGAGCCTCGAGGAGAGCTGGCCTGCGTCCAGCGTCTTCGTCCGGCGCAGGGCGGTCAGGGCCATGAGGACGTCGACGTCCCCCGTCAGGGCTGGCGGCATCAGGTCCCCCCGGATGAAGCGGGCGAATGCGGCATCGCCGCGTCCGCCCGGCAAGGACACCCGGAATCGGACGCCGTCCTCCAGCGCCGGTGGCTCCTTGCCCAACCGTGCCACCTCACGGAACGCGCGGTCGAACCCGAGTCCTGACATCTCGGCCAGCTTCAGGCGGGCGAGGTTGACGGTCAGCAGCTCGTTGCGCGGCGAGGCAGCGTCGTGCAGGAGCCGGTCGACGCGAAGGGTGGGCAGGAGCCCTCCGGGACTGGTGACGACGAGTTCGTCAGGTGAGTGGACGATCTCCACGAGTCCCGGTTGTTCCCAGTCGCGGTGGGCGAACGCATTGGCCAGGATCTCCCGCAGGGCGTCCGGGGGGTAGTCGATCAGCTCGACCTGCTCGGCGCCCACCCTGATGGTCAGCACCGTCGCCAGGGTCGCCAGTACGGTGTTCAGCCGGTCCAGCAACGTCACGAGCGCGGGAGCCTCGTCGGTGCCCCGGAGCAGCACGCGCGCCTCGGAGCCAGGACTCTCGCGGGTCTGGACGTTCACCCCCCACTCCGGGGTGCACGAGCGGATGGCGTCCGGTGTCCCGAACAGGATCACGGCTGCCCGGGTCAGCTCGTCGCCGACCAGCAACGAGGTGTTGCGGCAGTACTCGACCGGGTCGGTCTCCGCGAGGTGCGCCAGGTCGGTGTGCCCGTTCAGCCGCAGGAGCGTCGCAGCGCGCTCCATCGCGGCGCGGGAGAGCGCCTCGATCCCGCACCCTGAGCTGCCGGCCGACCAGTCGTACCTCTCCCGGACGGTCCGGAGTCCCCGGAGCTGCTCCCCTCGCAGCGGCAGGCACTGGTCGCCGAACCGGTACTTGTACACTCCTTGGGTCGTCCCGTGCACTCCGTGGCCGCGGGGGACCACGAGCACGTAGACCGTCTTCCCGTCGGGCTCGCGCGCCAGGGGGCGGACGGTGACCGCCGGCGACGTCCGCTGGTGGATGTTCCGCACCATCTCCTCGAGCGGGAAGCGCCGCGTGTCGACGCCCGTGATGGCTTCGGCGCGCGTCGGTGCGTGGTCCTTCACGCCGATGACGATGGCCCCGCCCTCGCCGTTCGCGAAGCAGACCGCGGTCTCGGCCAGCAGCCTGTAGAAGTTCTCCTTGACCCGTCCGATGCTCGCCTGGTCGGCCGGTGGCGTGTCCTTGAAGTCCAGCACCTGCTGCTCGATGCTGCTGGCGGACCAGCCGTCCCCGATCGCGATGAGCGCAGAGTCGGCAACTGCGAGCGCTTCCGGCATGGCCCGAATGATAAGTCATTGATAAGGTCGAACTCGTTCCTGCCTATCAATCAGCCCGTCCATGGGAGCTGCCGGTGCCCGAGCTGCCCGAAGTCGAGGCGCTGGCCGCCTTCCTCCGCGAGACCGCCGTCGGCCGTGTCGTCACCCGGGTCGACCTGGCCGGGGTGCAGGCGATCAAGACCTTCGACCCGCCGCTGTCGGCGCTGGGCGGGCTGGAGTTGACCGGGGCGTCCCGGCGCGGCAAGTTCCTGGACCTCGACGTGTCCGGGCTGCACCTGGTGGTGCACCTGGCCCGGGCCGGGTGGCTGCACTGGCGCCCGAACCTGCCGACGGCGCCGCCGAAGCCGGGCAAGGGGCCGCTGGCGCTGCGCGTGCACCTCGCCCCGGTCGACGACGGCACCCCGCCGGAGGGCTTCGACCTCACCGAGGCCGGCACCCGCAAGGGCCTGGCGGTCTACGTCGTGCGCTCACCGGACGACGTCCCGGGGATCTCGAAGCTGGGCCCGGACGCGCTGGCGGTGGACGCCGAGCACCTCGGCAGGCTGATGCGCAGCCGCAAGGGCCAGCTCAAGGGGGCGATCACCGACCAGACGCTGATCGCCGGCATCGGCAACGCCTACTCCGATGAGATCCTGCACGTGGCCCGGTTGTCGCCGTTCAAGAGCGCCGACCGGCTCACCGACGAGGAGCTGCTGCGGCTGCACACCGCCGTGCAGACCACGCTGCGCGACGCGCTGGCCCGCCAGGTCGGGCAGAAGGCGGCGACGCTGAAGGGCGAGAAGCGCTCCGGGCTCCAGGTGCACGCCCGCACCGGCCTGCCCTGCCCGGTGTGCGGCGACACGGTGCGTGAGGTGAGCTTCGCCGACACGTCCCTGCAGTACTGCCCCACCTGCCAGACCGGCGGCAAGCCGCTGGCCGACCGGCGGATGTCCAAGCTGCTGCGCTGACGGCCTCGGCTCCGGGCGGTCAGCAGGAGAAGCGGGACACGCTGCCGCGCAGTTCGCCGGCCATCCGGGACAGCTCGTCGACGGCGACCCGGGTCTGGGTGAGTGCCTGCGTGGTGGCGGTGGCGGCAGCCGACACCCCGGTGGTGTTCCGGGCGATCTCCCCGGTCCCGGCGGAGGCCTCGGCCACCGAGCGGCTCATCTCCGTGGTCGTCGCGGTCTGCTCCTCCACGGCCGAGGCGATGGTCAGCTGGTAGTCGTTGATGGCCCCGATGACCTCGGAGATCCGGCCGATGGCCCGGGCCGCGCCGCCGGTGTCGGTCTGGATCGTCTCGACCCGGCGGGAGATCTCCTCGGTGGCCCGGGCGGTCTCCTGGGCGAGTTCCTTGACCTCGTTGGCGACGACGGCGAAGCCCTTGCCGGCCTCCCCGGCACGGGCGGCCTCGATGGTGGCGTTCAGGGCCAGCAGGTTGGTCTGCTCGGCGATCGAGGTGATCAGCTTGACCACGTCGCCGATCTCCCGGGAGCTCTCGCCCAGGGCGAGCACGGTGGCGTTGGTGGTCTCTGCCTCGGTGACGGCGGTCGCGGCGACGCGGGCGGCCTCGGTGGCGTTCTGGCTGATCTCGCGGATGCTGGCGCCCATCTGCTCGGCGCCGGCGGCGACGGTGCCGACGTTGCGGGACACCTCCTCGGCCGCGCTGGAGACCACGCCGGACTGGGCGGCCGTCTCCTCCGCCGAGGCGGAGATCTGCGCGGCCGACGCACTGAGCTGCTCCGCGGACGCCGCGACCGCGTCGGCGGAGGTGGCGACGGTGGAGATGACCGAGGCCAGCTGGCCGACGAAGCGGTTGAAGCTGGTGGCGATGCCGCTCAGCTCGTCGGAGCCCGACTCGTCCAGCCGCTGGGTCAGGTCGCCGTCGCCCTCGGCGATCTCGTCCAGGTGCCGGTGCAGGTCGCCCAGCGGGCGCCGGATCGACACGGTGATGAACGCGGCGAGCAGCCCGGCCAGGAGCAGTCCGGTGCCCGTCGCCAGCCACATCAGCCGCTCGGCGTGCTCGGCACCGGCCTGGGCGGCCTCGGAGGTGGCCGCGGCCTGGGCGGTCGCGTTCTCGGCGAGGGCCGCCACGGCCGTGGCCATCGCGTCGAACTCGACCAGCGCCTGCCCCAGGACCAGCTCGTTCGCGCCCGCCACGGCCGCCGGTGAACCGACGCGGTAGGCGGCGATGACCTGGGCGTCGATGGCCATGAACCGGTCGAAGGCCGCGCCCGCCTCGGTGAGCAGCCGGCGCTGGTCGGTGGTGAGCTCGAGCGCGTCCAGGGCTGCGAGGTCGGTGGCGAAGACCTCGGTGGACTCGAGGAAGAGCGCCCGCGTGCCCGTGCTGTCCGAGGCGGCGTCGACCACACCGCCGCGGGCGTTGTCGAAGGCGTAGGCGGTCTGCCAGCCGTTGAGGTCGGCGGAGCGGAACTTCGCCTCGGCAGCCCAGGCGGCCAGCTCCTCGGCCTCGCGCGCGTCCCCGGCCAGCCGGTGCTGCTCGGAGAACCCGGAGATCCCGAGCCCGCCCAGCACCACGGTGATCACCGCCAGCAGCAGGAAGCCCGTCACCAGTCGGGTCCCGATCCGGACCCTGCGTGCAACGCCGCCCATGTCGACCCCTTCGTCCGCGCCGTCCGGTGGCCGTCGTCGGCCGACCACGGGCGCACCTCTCTCATCGCCCGGGTCGGGGCCGATGTGAACTCGAATGTCCCGAGCCGAAGCGGAGCCGTATGTCCGGGAGCGGCCCGGTCTCAGCCGTCGACGTCGGTGCGGTCGACCCGCCGGTGGAACCGGGTGCCCAGGCGCCCGCCCAGCATCGCCCCGACCAGCGAGGTCGCCACCACCGCCACCAGCGCGACCACCGCGGCGGTGGACACGGTGCCCTCGTCCACGGGGATGCGCGGCAGGTCGAGCCGCTGCAGCAGGTTGTACCGGGAACCGCCCACCAGGGCCGCGACCCCCAGCACCAGGACGGCGAGCAGCCCCACCAGCCAGACGGCGATGCCCTGCCGGGTGCCGTGGAAGCGGGCCATCCGACCGGCCACGTACCCGCCGGCGAGGTACGCGAGGAACACCACGACCAGCAGTGCGACGGTCCCGGCCGTGCCGATGGCGGTCGCCTCCTCGGCGGTCTCGACGGCCGCGGGCTCGGCCTCGGTCAGACCGACCGACACCCCGGCGGCGACCAGCGCGCCGATCAGCAGCACCGCCAGCCCGGTCGCCGAGAGCCAGCCGAAGAAGGCCGAGCCCCACTTCACCCCGCCGTACCGGGCACGCTGGGCGGCGACCACCTGGTTCGTCGTGGGGCTCGCTGTGGTGGCGGGGCCGACGCTCGCGGGGGTGCCGCCGTGCTCCGTCGTGCCGGGGGCCGGGTCGGTGCTGCTCATGCCGTGATCGTGCCGGGTCCCGGCGCGGGCGGCAGGCCGGACCGGCGCTGCGCGGGGACCCGCACCGGTCCGGGGCAGGTCAGGGCGCGGGGCTGCCGGGTGGCCGGCCCACGTTCAGGACGTCGCGGGGGCGTGGTCGCCGGTGACCGGCTCGTCGTCGGCAGAGCCCACGGCCGACCACCAGTCGGTGAGCGGCGGGGGCGCCAGGACGTCGACCCGCTCGCCGGGCCGGGGCACGACCAACTGCACACCCCGGTGGGCGGCGGCTGCGCACAGCCGCTGCACCGGCTCGGCCCAGCGGTGGAACGCCAGGTTGAACGTGGCCCAGTGCACCGGCAGCAGCACGGCCCCGCCGAGGTCGTCGTGCGCCCGCACGGCCTCCTCCGGGGTCATGTGCACTGCCTTCCAGGCGTCGTTGTACGCCCCCACCGGCAGCAGCGTCAGGTCGAAGGGCCCGAAGCGCGCCCCGATCCCGGCGAAGGCCGGGGTGTACCCGGTGTCCCCGCCGAAGAAGACCCGGTGCCGCGGCCCGGCCACCACCCAGGACGACCACAGGGTGGTGTCCCGGGGGAAGAAGCGGCCGGAGAAGTGCCGCGCTTCGGTGCAGGTGAGCGTCAGCCCACCGATCGTGGTGCTGCCGTCCCAGTCCAGCTCGACGATCCGGTGCTCCGGCACGCCCCAGCCGCGCAGGTGCACCCCGATGCCCAGCGGGACGACGAACGGGGCGTCCTGCTCCCGCACCAGCGCCCGCACCGTCGGCAGGTCGAGGTGGTCGTAGTGGTCGTGCGAGATGAGCACGGCGTCGACCCGGGGCAGGGTCTCCACCGGCACCGGAGCCGGGTGCAGCCGCCGCGGCCCGAACACCGGCGACGGGGACACCCGCTCGCCCCACACCGGGTCGACCAGCAGCCGCTGGCCGTCCACCTCCAGCAGCGCGCTGGAGTGGCCCAGCCAGGTGACGGCCAGCTCGGCGGCCTCGGTCGGCAGCTGCGGCCGGGCGAGTGGCACCGGGCGTGCGGGCAGCCCCACGTGCCGGTCCTCGTGCATCTGCCGCAGCAGGCCCTTGCGTGCGCTGGTCGGCGGGATCGCCGGCGTGGGCAGGGTGTTGCGGAACTTCCCCTCGGAGAACTGCGGGGACCCGGCGACCGTGGGGCGCAGCTTGCGGCGGCTGGCGCCCAGGGCCGGGGGCAGGCCCCACGCGGCGCGGGTCAGCCAGCCGACCGGTGCGGCGATGCCGGCCAGGACGGTGGCGCGGCGGACGGCGGTGCGGAGACGTGGGGACGGCACGGCTCCAGCATCCCAGCCCGGTGCCCGGACGTCCGCCGCCCGGGGGGGCTCAGCCCGGCCTGTCGTACCTGCCCCCGTCCCGCGGCGCCGGGTCCCAGGGGCTCGGTGGCTCCAGCGCGGGGGCCGGTGCAGCCGGCTGCGGGTCCTGGTGCGGTTCCGGGTGCGGCGGCCCGGGCGGCTGCCAGCCGGCGGGGACGACGGCCGGGCCGGCCGGCGGCCCCCACGCCCCCGGGACCGGTGGAGCCCAGCCGGCCGGTGCCGGGGCGGTGCCCGCGGCCGCGGTGAGCAGCCAGGCGGTGAGCAGCAGCGCCAGCACCGCGACGGCCACCCCCAGGGCGCCGGCGAACAGCAGCAGCCACCCGCCGGCGCCCAGCGCCACGGCGACGGGGTAGCTGGCGTCGCCGAACGCGGTGCTGTCCGCCCGGACGGCGAGCAGCTGGACCGCCCACACCAGCGACACTCCCGCGACGGTCCCGCCGCCGGTGGCCGCGAGCGCCGGGCCCCAGACCCGGCTGCAGGGGAGCAGGGCGGCCACCGTGCCGGCGACCAGCACCGCCAGCGGCACCAGCAGGACCAGGCCGTAGCGCACGGGCGTGCCGAAGTCGAGGTCGGAGTCGAAGGCGGGGTCGTCCAGCCCGCTGAGGTCCAACAGCCGGATGTGCCAGCCGGTGACCACCTGCCGGCTGGACCCGATGTCGCCCGGGGTGCCGTAGGTGGTCGTGTAGAGCTGGAGCAGCGGGGCCAGCAGGCACAGCACCGCGGTGACCCCGGCCGTGCCCGCCATGGCCGACAGCAGGGTCTGGCCGGTGCGGTCCGGCAGGGTCGCCTCCCCCGCGGTGGGCGCCGGACCCGCATCGGGCCCGGGCGGCGGGGGCAGCTCGCCCGGCGCGGCCCCCATCCAGCCGGTGCTGCTGCTCATCGGTGCCGTGCTCCCGTCGTCGTCCCTGGTCGGTCGGCGGTGCAGCGGACCGGCCTGCGGCGGCGGACCCGCGCGCAGCCTCAGTGTGCGGGGTGCCAGCTGGCGCCGGGCGTCCTCGCGGGGTGGGCGCGGTCCGTCGCCGCCCGGCTGCGGACGCTCCCGGGTGGGCCGGGTCAGCCGGCGATCGCGGCGACCGGTGCGGTGCGCGCCGCCCGCCGGCCCGGCAGGACCGAGGCGAGGAGGCCGGCCAGGGTGGCCACCCCGACGATCGCGGCGACCTGCAGCCAGGGCACCGACAGCACCACGTCGCCCAGCCCGCCCAGCACCGACGCCGCACCGACCAGCCCGTACGCGCCGCCGATCAGCACCCCGAGCACCGCGGCGACGCCGGCGACCAGCACCGCCTCCCAGGCGAGCACCCCCCGCAGCTGGCGCCGGGTGAGCCCCAGCGCCCGCAGCAGGCCGCTCTCCTGGCGTCGCTCGACCACCGAGAGCGCCAGGGTGTTGCCCACGCCGATCAGCGCGATCAGCACCGCCACCCCGAGCAGCGCCGTGACCAGCAGCAGCAGGACGTCGAGGACGCCGTCGATCGCCGCCCGCTCGGTGGCGATGCCGGCCACCTGCGCGGCGGGCAGGGCGGCGCTCGCCAGGTCCGACACCTCGTCGACGACCGCGCCCTCGTCGACACCGTCGGCCAGCCGCAGCCACAGCTCGGACACCGTGGCGTCCGGGGCGAGCGCGGTGAGCTCCACCGGGGTGAGCCGCGGCGTGCCCACCCGGTCGTCGCCGACCACCGCGGTGAACGTGAGGGACCGGTCCTGCTCGGTGAACGTGACGGGCTCGCCGGACTCCACCGACCAGGCCGACGCCAGCGACGGCGGAAGCACCACCTCGCCCAGGACCGGGAGGTCGGTGCCCGCGGTCGAGCGCAGCACCCGCCCGGCCTGGGTGGCGTCGACGGCCTCCACCGGCAAGCTCGACCCGTCCGGCCCGACCAGCGGCGCGGACTGCACGGCCAGCCCGGCAGCGACGCCGTCCACGCCCTCGAGCCGGCCCAGCAGCGACGCGGGCACCGGCGTCCCGCCGCCCTGGACGACGACGTCGGTGGGCAGCACGGCGGCGAGCTCCGCGGTGACGGTCGCCCGGGTCGAGGCGGCACCGACGACCATGGCCGTGGTGAGCGAGACCCCGATCAGCAGCGCGGTGGCGGTGGCCGCGGTGCGCCGGGGGTTGCGGGTGGCGTTGCCGGCGGCGAGCCGCCCGGGCACCCCGCCGAGCCGGCCGGCGAGCCGGCCCGCGGCGGCCACGACCGGCGGCAGCGCGCGCTGAGCCAGCACCAGGACGCCCAGCGAGCTGAGCACGCCGCCGGGCAGGGCCACCAGCACCTGCGAGGACAGCACACCGACAGCCAGCAGCGCGACGCCGCTCAGCAGCAGGGCCGTGCCCAGGGCCAGGCGCAGCACCCCCGACCGGGACCGCAGCGGCGCCGGGTCCTGTGGGCGCAGCGCGGCCAGCGGCGCCACCCGGGTGGCCGCGTGCGCGGGGGCGAGCGCCGCGACGACGGTGACCACCGTGCCGACCAGCAACCCGGCGAGGACCGCGACCAGCGGCACCGACACCCCGGACAGCGGGATCGGCGAGTCGGTGCCCACGGCGGCGGAGATGCCGGCGGCGAGCCCCACCCCGGCGAGCACACCCACCACGGAGGCGGCCAGTCCGGTCACCAGCGCCTCGCCGAGCACGCTGCGGCGCACCTGCCCGGCCGTCGCGCCGACGCAGCGCAGCAGCGCCAGCTCGCGGGTGCGCTGGGCCAGCAGCACCGCGAACGTGTTGGCGATGACGAGACCGGCCACCAGGACGGCGACGGTGGCGAACACCAGCAGCACGGCGGCGAGCGCGGCGGCGTTGCCGGTCAGCTCCGCGACCCGGGCGTCGGCCGCCTGGGTGCCGGTCTGCACCTCGGCCGTCGGTGGCAGTGCGGCCCGCACCTGAGCGGCCAGGGCATCGGGCACCACCCGGTTCCAGCCGGCGACGCGCAACTCGGTCGGCTGCGTGGCCCCCCAGGCGCGCACCTGGTCGGTGCTGGCCCAGGCGCGGGCGTAGAGCCCGGCCGTCGGGTCGCCGCGCAGGTCGACGATGCCGACGACGGTGACCTCCGACGTCGTCGCCACGCCCTCGGCGTCGAAGCTGGTCACCGGGACGACGTCGCCGAGGGCGGCGTCCGAGCCCTGGCTGACCGCGATCTCCCCGGGCGCCTGCGGCAGCGCGCCCGCGGCCAGCCGCTGCCAGCGCAGCGCCGGGGCGTCGGCGACCGAGTCGACCAGGACGTACTGCGCTCCCGAGCGGTCCGGCAGCACCGCCTGCACCGACGTCTCCCACGTCGGCGCGACGTCGGCCACCAGGGGCAGGGCGGTGAGGGTGGCGACGTCGTCGGCGAGCGAGGAGCCGTCGGAGGAGGTGACGACGGCGCCGGTGCCGACGTACTGGGCGCCGAGGGCGTCCAGCAGCGTGGCCCGGGAGGTCGCGTTGAGCACCAGCGTGGCGACGACGAAGGCGACCGCGATCACGATCGCCAGCATCGAGGCGACCAGGCGCGCGGCGTTGGCCCGCACCTGGGCGAACAGCACCTGTCCCATGGCCGGTCAGGCCCCGAGCCCGCGCAGCGCGTCGATGACCGAGTCGGCGGTCGGGTCCTCCAGCTCGCCGGCCAGCAGGCCGTCGGCGAGCAGCACCACGCGGTCGGCGTAGGCGGCGGCCACCGGGTCGTGGGTGACCATGACGACGGTCTGCCCGGTCTCCCGCACGCTGCTGCGCAGCAGGCCGAGCACCTCGGCGCCGCTGCGCGAGTCCAGGTTGCCGGTCGGCTCGTCGGCGAACACGACGTCCGGGCGGGGCAGCAGGGCCCGGGCCACCGCCACCCGCTGCTGCTGGCCCCCGGACAGCTCGTGCGGGCGGTGCCGCAGCCGGTCGCGCAGGCCGAGCCGGCCCACCACGGAGTCCAACCACGCCGGGTCGGGACGGCGCCCGGCCAGCTGCATGGGCAGCACCATGTTCTCCCGGGCGTCGAGCACGGGCAGCAGGTTGAAGGACTGGAACACGAAGCCGATCCGGTCGCGGCGCAGCGTCGTCAGCTGCTCGTCGCGCAGCGCGGTCAGCTCGGTCTCGCCCAGCCACACCTGGCCGGCCGAGGCGCTGTCCAGCCCGGCGAGGCAGTGCATCAGCGTGGACTTGCCCGAGCCGGAGGGCCCCATGATGGCGGTGAACGCGCCGCGGGCGAACGTGACGTCGACGCCGGCCAGCGCGTGCACCGCCGTCTCACCCCGGCCGTAGGTCTTCTGGAGACCGCTGGCTCGGACGGCGCTGTCGAACCGGGCAGCAGGCTGCTCGCCGGGGACGGTCATGACGGGGACGGACACGGGACCTCCGCAGGGTGGGGCGACCTGGACGGTGCCCACGGTCCCGCCGCGGGCCGTCATCCCGCGTCGCCGCTGAGGGCGATCCCTGCGCCAGCCGTGCTGCGGCTGTGGGCCGACCCGGCGTCGTCCCGGGGGATGACTCCCCCTTCCTCGACGTGAGCCCGAAAAGGTCAGGGGGAGGGGGACGACCGTGCACCTTCACCTGACTTTCTCCCGAAAGAGTCAGGGGGGAGGGGGACGACCGTGCACCTTCACCTGACTTTCTCCCGAAAGAGTCAGGGGGGAGGGTCAGGGCGCGTCGCGCAGCAGGTCGGCGGGCTGGACCAGGCCGGTCCGGTACGCCAGGACGACGGCCTGCACCCGGTCCCGGGAGCCGGTCTTGGCCAGCACCCGGCCGACGTGGGTCTTGACGGTGGCCTCGCTGACGAACAGCCGGCCGGCGATCTCGGTGTTGGTGGCGCCGTAGGCCATCTGCACCAGCACCTCGCGCTCGCGCGGGGTGAGGTCGGGCAGCGTGGGGCCGGCCGGGGTCGCCGACGGCTCGGCGCGCAGCATCGGCGCGACGTGCTGCAGCAGCCGCCGGGTGGAGCTGGCGGCGATCACCGAGTCCCCCGCGTGCACGGTGCGCACCGCGGCCAGCATGTCCTCCGGGGCGGCGTCCTTGAGCAGGAAGCCGCTGGCCCCGGCCCCGATCGCGGCCAGCACGTACTCGTCGAGGTCGAAGGTGGTGAGCACCAGCACCCGCGGCGGCTCGGGCAGCGCGGTGACCCGGCGGGTGGCCTCGATGCCGTCGGTGCCGGGCATGCGCACGTCCATCAGCACCACGTCGGCGACGGTGGAGCGCAGCAGGCTGAGCGCGGAGTCGCCGTCGCCGGCCTCGCCGACGACGGTGAGGTCGGGCTGGGAGTCGATGACCATGCGGAAGCCGGCACGGACCATCTGCTGGTCGTCGACGAGCACGACCCGGATCGGCCGGCTCGTGCCCGGGGCGGCGGTCATCGACGCGGACGGTAGGGCAGGGCGGCGTGCACGCCGAAGCCGCCGCCCGGCCGCGGGCCCGCCTCCAGCCGCCCGCCGTGCAGCTCGGCCCGCTCCCGCATGCCGAGCAGGCCGTGGCCGGTGCCCTCGGGGCCGTCCAGCGCGGCCGCGGCGCCGCGGCCGTCGTCGAGCACCGACAGCTCCAGTGCCTCCTCCCGCCAGTGCAGCCGCACCCACGCGCGAGTGGCCGGCCCGGCGTGCTTGAGCACGTTGGTCAGCGACTCCTGCACGATCCGGTAGACGGCCAGCTGCGGGCCGGCGGCCAGCTCGTGCGGGGCCCCCTCGACGATCAGGTCGACGTCGACCCCGCTGGCGCGCACGTCCTCGACCAGCCCGTCGACGGCGGCGACGTCCGGCTGCGGGGAGTAGTCGGTCGCACCGCCCTGCCCGTGGACCCCACCTGCCGCGGTGCCGTCGCGGAGCACGCCGAGCAGCGAGCGCATGTCGGCCAGCGCCTGCCGGCCGGTGTCGGCGATCGTCTCCAGCGCGGCCGTCGCCGCCGCCGCGTCGGTGCGTCCGGCGTAGCGGCCGCCGTCGGCCTGGGCGATGACCACCGACAGGGAGTGCGCGACGACGTCGTGCATCTCCCGGGCGATCCGGGCACGCTCGGCGATGGCCGCCAGCCGGATCTCCTGGTCGTGCTCCAGCTCCAGCAGCCGGGCGCGGTCCTGCAGGTCGGTCAGGTGGCGCAACCGGGACCGGCGGACGCTGCCCAGCGCCCAGCTGGCCAGCACCAGCACCGAGATGGCGACGGCGCTGACGAAGGCGCCCTGCAGGTCGTAGATGCTGCTGGGCAGCCCGTTGGCGTACGTGTCGCCGTCGAAGCTCTGGGTGGTCCCGTAGTAGATGCCGGTGAAGTACCGCAGCGCCGCCAGGCCCGCGCCGGCGATCCCGGCCGCCAGCCCGGCTCGGCGGGCCCAGGTCGGCGCGTAGGCCGCCAGCGCGTACACCATCGCCAGCACGGCGACGTTCGAGACCAGGAACTGCTCGCTCACCACCAGCTCGAGCAGGCCCCCGGCGAGGACGACGAACCCGGCGGCGACCGGTGCCCGCCGTCGCCAGGCCAGCGGGACGACGAGCAGGCAGGTGACCGCGAAGCCGGCGAACGGGTCGGCGCCGACCGCGGTCGCCGAGCCCACGGTGAGCAGGAACAGCAGGCCGGCGAGCAGGGAGTCGACCAGGAACGGGTGCTGCCGCAGCGAGGTCGCGGCCCGCTCCAGCACCGACTCCTCCGCCACCCCGCCGACCTTAGGCAGCGGCGGTGCGGCTGTCGTCGTCCCCCGGGGTGACGTGGTCTGCGACCCGGGGAGGAGGCCGGTCAGCGCGGCCCGATCGAGATGCCGTCCGGTCGGACGTGGAACACCACGTGCGAGAGGTCGGGGGCGTGGCCGTCGGCGTCCAGCTCGTGCCGGGGGTGGGTGGCGCCGACGGCGAGGGTGGCGCACCCGGCGGCCCGGCCCGCGGCGAGCCCCGCGGGTGCGTCCTCCACGACCAGGCAGCGGCGCGGGTCGGCGCCGAGCCGCTCGGCGGCCAGCAGGAACGGGTCCGGGTGCGGCTTGCCGCGGGCGACGTCGTCCACGGTGACGATCTCGGCCGGCGCGGCCAGGCCCGAACCCGCGAGCCGGGAGGCCAGCAGCTCGCGGGTGCAGGAGGTGACGATCGCGACCCGGTCGCCGGGCAGCGTGGCCAGCGTCTCGGCGGTGCCGGGCAGCAGCTCGATGCCCGCGGCCGCCATCGCGGTCTCCAGCTCGGCGATGCGCCGCACCCCGGCGTCGACCTGGTCGGCCGGCAGCAGCTCGCTGATGATCCGCACCGCCGGCAGCCCGCCCAGGCCGGTCATCCGGGCCGGGTCGACGTGGTGCTCGGCCGCCCAGTCGGCCCACGCCCGCAGCGCGCCGGGCATGGAGTCGATCAGCGTGCCGTCCATGTCGAACAGCACCGCGTCGAAGGTGCGCACCGTCAACGAGCCGAGGTCGGCGCCTGCCGGGCGGGTGTCGTCGTCCGAGGTCACCGGCCCATGGTGACAACCGGGCAGGTGCGGCGGCGAGCCGGTACGGGTGGGGCCGGTGGTACGCGGGCCCCTGGTGTCACCGCGCTCGGAGCAAGAGCCACCTCTGCGTGCCGATAGGTGCACACGCCCTCGGTTGCCCGAGACCAGGTCGCCCCCGACGTGCACCCCTCATCTGGAGCTGATCCCCATGACCGCCGCCCACCGCCGTCCTCCCGTCGGACCGGTCGTCGCCGACCGTCCGGCGGGTCGCTCGGGCTGGTTCGCCGACCGCTCCCTGTCGGCCAAGATCGGGGTGCTGGCGGCCGGCATCGGGCTGGCGGTCGGGGGCGTGCTCGCCTCCCAGATCGTGAGCAACGGCCGGGTCGTCGACGCCGGGGCCTCGCTGTCGAGCACGCACGCCTCCAACGAGCTCGTGCTGCAGGCCGACACCCGCTCCGCGGAGATGCTCATCGACGCCTACGGCGTCCTGGTCCGCCCCGACACCGCCGCCGTGGTCGCCGAGGCGACCGAGGACGCGGCCAGCCTGGAGGCGTTCCTGACCCAGCTGGACGCGCTGCCGCTGACCGGCGAGGGCGCCGCGGACCGGGACGAGCTGACCTCGACCCTGCGGCAGTTCTCGACCACCATCACCGACTACGTGGCCCTGGCCGCCCGCGACCGCCCGGCCGCGGTGGCGACCTGGACCGACATCCAGGCCGCGGACGAGCGCACCGACGGCGTGGTCGACGCGGCGAAGGAGACGCTGCAGGTGGCGGTCGCGGCCGCCCAGGCGGTCCAGGACGAGGCGGTGAGCACCGGGGAGCGGGTCAGCTGGCTGACCGTGCTGGTGTGCCTGCTCGTGCTGGGGCCCCTGCTGCTCGCGACGTGGCGGTCGCTGGTCCCGCCGATGCGGCGGCTGCAGGACTCCCTGCACGCGATGTCGGCCGGCGACCTCACCGTGGCCGCGGGCATCTCCTCCCGGGACGAGGTGGGGCGCACGGCCGGCGCCCTGGACGAGGCCCAGCAGGCACTGCGGGCGCTGATGACCTCCGTGGTCCGCTCGGCCGAGCAGGTGGCCACGGCGTCGGAGGGGCTGTCCGCGGCGTCCGCGCAGATCTCCACGTCGGCCGAGGAGACCTCCGCCCAGTCGGCGGTGGTGGCCGCCGCGGCGGACGAGGTGTCCCGCAACGTGGGCACCGTGGCGGCCGGCGCCGACCAGATGGGCGCCTCCATCCGGGAGATCTCGCACAACGCCAACGAGGCGGCCCGGGTGGCCTCGACCGCGGTGTCCGAGGCGTCGACGACGAACACCACCGTGCTGAAGCTGGGGGAGTCGAGCCGGGAGATCGGGGACGTGGTCAAGCTGATCACCTCGATCGCGGAGCAGACGAACCTGCTGGCGTTGAACGCGACGATCGAGGCGGCGCGGGCGGGGGAGATGGGCAAGGGGTTCGCGGTGGTGGCCAACGAGGTGAAGGAGTTGGCGCAGGAGACGGCGCGGGCGACGGAGGAGATCTCGCGTCGGGTGGTGGCGATCCAGGGGGACACGACGGGTGCGGCGGAGGCGATCGGCCGGATCTCGGAGATCATCGGGTCGATCAACGACTACCAGTTGACCATCGCCAGCGCCGTGGAGGAGCAGACGGCGACCACGCAGGAGATGAGCCGCTCGGTGGCCGAGGCCGCCTCGGGCGCGGGGGAGATCGCGCTGAACATCACCGGTGTCAGCGCCGCCGCGACGTCGACCACCCAGGCGCTCACCCACACCCGGGAGGCCGTCGACGAGCTGAGCCGGATGGCCGGCGAGCTGCGCGGGTCGGTCGCCGCCTTCACCTACTGACGGCTCGCCGGGTGCGTGGCCGGCCGTGGGCTGCGGCAGGCCACGCGCTCAGCCGAGCAGGACCCCGCGGACGGCGAGGGTGAGACCGACCAGCAGCACCAGGGACGCGGTGAGCACCGGCAGGGCGCGGGCCAGCCGGGGCAGCAGGCCGCGGCGGCCCCAGGCCTCGGCACGCTGCTGCAGCCGCCCCCGCAGGCGCACCAGCAACAGGCCGACGGCGGTCAGCGTGCCGGCCATGCCCAGGCCGTAGGCGAGCACCAGCAGCACGCCGAAGACGGTGCGGCCCAGGCCGATCGAGCCGAGCAGCACGATCAGCGCCGAGGGGCTGGGCACCAGCCCGCCCGCGATGCCCATGCCGACCAGCCCGCCGCGGCCGAGGGTGGCGGTACCCGGCCCGTGCGTGTGCCCGCCCGGCCCGTGGCTGTGACCGCCGGACCACCAGCCCCCGTGCCCGTGCCCGTGGTCGTGGTGCGCGTGGTCGTGGTGCGCGTGGTCGTGGTGCCCGTGGTCGTGTGAGTGGTGCTCGTGGTCGCCGTGGTCGTGCCCGCGGTCGCCATGCGGGTGGTCGTGGTCGTGGTCGTGGTCGTGCGGGTGCGGGTGCGGGTGCGGGTGCGGGTGGTCGTGGTCCCATGGCCCTTTTCGCGAAAGTGGCCGTTCGTGTGGGTGGTCGTGGTCGTGGTCGTGGTCGTGGTCCCGTGGCCCTTTTCGCGGGAATGGCCGTTCGTGCGGGTGGTCGACGACTGGGGCGGTGGCGACACCACCACCCGCGCTCCCGTGCACGACGGCCGGGTGCGCCGTGGCGGCGGCGAGGGCGGGCTCCTGCACGGCGGGCGGGGAGGCGGCAGAGCCGTGGCCGGCCAGCCACCGCGGGACGGCGCCGCGGAGCATGGCGACGCCGATGCCGGCCACGAGCAGCCCGCTCACCACGCCGAGCCAGCGGATCACCTGGTCGCCGGCCAGCGAGCTCGACGCGGAGATGGCCAGCCCGAGGGCCAGCACGCCGGCGGTGTGCGTGGCGGTGACGGTCGCCCCGACGGTCACCGCGTCGCGCGGTCGACCGTCCCGGCCGGCGAGGTAGGCGGCCATGACCGTCTTGCCGTGGCCGGGCAGCAGGGCGTGCCCGCAGCCCAGCAGCACGGCCAGCAGCACCGCGAGGGTGCCCACCAGCGGGGTCAGCTCGCGGTCGCCGATCAGGTCCTCGAGCCGGCGGTCCAGCGCGGCGACGGCGTTGCTGAACGGGTCGCCGGAGGCGGTGGACACTGAGGCCGCGCCGCCGGTGTTGGTGCCCGGCTCGGTCGCCACGCTGAACGAGCGCACGTCCAGCGGGGAGGCCAGCAGGTCGACCGGGTAGCTGCGCAGCTGGTCGGTGCTGCTCTCGACCGGCACGGGGGAGTCGACGAGCCGGACGCCGTCGCCGTCGGCGGTCATCTCCCGCCAGCCCACCCGGTCGGCCAGGTAGTCGTCACTGACGCTGACCGAGGCCGGGCCGTCGAGCGCCGCGTCGCCGTGGGCGGTGCAGGTGAGCCGCAGCGTCGGCAGCCCGGCGGCGCCGGGGATGCTCTCCAGCTGGGCGCCGTCGGACTCCCAGCGCACGTCGGCGCCGTCCACCTGCACCCGCACGGCCGCGGTGAGGGCCGCGCACTCGGTGGTGGCGGCGGCGTCCAGCTGCTCCGCCGTCGGGGTGCCGTCGGGTGCGATGGACTGCAGTGCCTGCGCGGTGGGGATCTCCGCCCGGTCGAGGACGGCGGTCAGGTCGACCCGGTCGGGGGAGAACTGCAGGTGGTCGGCGTGGTTGACGGTGAAGTTGCCCAGCGGGTGGGCCTGCGCGGTGCCGGGCGCGGCCAGCGCGAGGACGCCGGCCCCCAGGGCGACGGCGACGACCCGGCAGCCCCTCACGGCCGGCCGCCGAGGGAGTCGAGCAGCGCCTGGGCGCGCGGTGCGTGCAGCGGGGAGAAGTACGGGTTCACGTCCAGTGCCCGGCCCAGCGAGGCGCGCGCCTCGGCGGTCATGCCGAGCGCGGCCTCGATGGTCCCGCGGTGGTAGAGGAACAGGGCGCTCTCCCGGCCGGTCGAGGTCGACTGCTGGGCCAGCGGCAGCGCCTCGGCGTCCCGGCCGGCGGCGTGCAGCGCCCAGGCGAGCGCGTTCTGCGAGTCGGTGTTCTGCCGGCGCCCGTACTCCGTGGTCGCCGCGGCCACCGCGGCCGCCGGGTCGCCGTGGTCGGCGGCGAACAGCGCGGTGGACAGGTCGTCGGTGACGCCGTTGCCGGCGAACAGCTGCTGCACGGTGGTGACCAGGGCGTATTGCTGGCGCGCCTCGTCCAGGCGGCCCAGGCTCTCCAGGTACTCCCCGTACTCGACCAGGTGCTCGGGCAGCGGGCGGGCGTCGACGACCGACCGGAAGCCGGCGAGCGCGGCGTCGGTGTCACCGCGGGCGGCGTCCACCCGGGCCTGGACCAGCAACAGCTCCGGTGAGGTGGGCGCGGTGCGCAGCCCGGCGGTGACCTGCTCGGCGGCGCCGTCGAGGTCGCCGGTGGAGAACGCCAGCGCTGCGAGGTACGTGCGGCAGTAGGCCTCGTCGCCGCCGTCCTGGGCGATCGCGAGGGCCTGTTCCAGGGCGGCGCGGGCGCCGGGCAGGTCGCCGCGGAGCTCGGCGTCGTAGGAGACGCGGGTGAACGAGGCGACGCCGGGACGCAGCTCGACCATCCGCTGCACGGCCTCGCCGGCGCCGGTCAGGTCACCGAGCTGGGTACGGGCGTCGGTCAGGACGCCCCAGGCGGTCGCGCTGTAGGAGTTGATCTCCAGGGCCCGGGTGGCCAGGTCGGCTGCGGCGCCGAAGTCGTGCCGGGCGTTGGCCAGGGCGCCCTGCCCGGTCAGCGCGGCGTCGTTGCCGTCCGGGCGCAGGGTGAGCGACTGGGCGAGCGCACCGTCGGCGAGCTCGTAGTACGACGGGTCGGCGCTGATCCGGGCCTGCTCGACGTAGGCCGACCCGAGCTGGGCCCAGGTGACCCAGTCGCCGGGCACCTCGTCCAGGCGCTGCTGGGCGGCGGTGATGGCGGCGGTGAGCGGGTCGACGGCGTCGGCCGCGGGGGCGACCGGGGCGTCGGCGGTGGTGGCCTGCCCGTCGTGGACCACGGTGTACCAGCCACCGACCGAGACGACCAGGAGCAGTGCGCCGGCCAGCACGGCGGCGATCGCGGTCCGGCGGCGCATGGTCACGGGTCTCCAGGGGCTGGGTCCGGGGTGGCTGGGTCCGGGGGCGGGGCGGGTTCCGTGCGGCGGGCTCGGTGGCCGAGGGCGGGCACGGTCATGGGGTGCGGCGTGACGCCGCACCCCATGACCGGTGTGCTCACCCGGCGGGTCGAACCGCCAGGACCACGCTGTCGTGGATCAGACCACGGACCCGTCGTCGGTGGAGCGGCGACGCACCAGCGACATGACGCCGGCCCCGACGAGCAGGACGGCGGCCGAGCCGGTCACGGCCGGGACGAGGGTCTCCCGGCTCACCAGCCACGAGCCGGCTGACGTGCCGTCGCTGCCCGGGCCACCGGCGGCGACGGTGGAGCTGCCGCTGTCGGAGGCCGCCTCACTGGGGTCACCGGCGTTGTCGACGTTCACCTGGTTGACGGCCTCGGTGGCGGGGGCCGCCACGTAGGGGAACGTGTCGCCGAAGTCGGCGTCGTTGGTGTCCACGCCGTCCCCGCCCTTGAGGGCGTCGAAGGCGCCCTGCCGGTCGGCCGGGACGTTCGAGACGTCGTAGATGCCCTCGAGTGCGAGCAGCTCGATGTCCAGCACGTCGTCGCCCAGGCGGCGGCCGTTCGGGAAGCCCTGGATGTCACCGCCGACGACGCCGAGGCGGCTGGCCTCGTGCAGCGGCGTGCCGTCGAGCCCGGTCGGGCCGGTGATCGACATGTTGAGCCGCAGCATCTCCGAGGGCATGAACGTCGTCATGTCGGCGCCGGCGTTCAGCGCCTGCGAGTTCAGGTCCACGTCGATCGGGTTCTTCGTGGCCGGGTCGCCGTCGACGTCGAGCACCTCGGTGCTGACCACGCCGGTGAGGAACACCTCGAGCAGGTCGTAGCGCGGGCCGGCCGGGGCCGGGACGCCGTAGATGCCCTCGATCAGCGCGGGCACCTCAGGCTGCAGCACGCGGTCGACGACGGCCGGGATGGTCGCGTCCACCGACGGGTCGATCGAGTTGAACGCGTCCTTCAGGCCGGTCGGGACGACGACCTCGTTGACCAGCGGCTGGCCCAGGCGGGACACCTGCGTGTAGCCGGAGCCCTCGGCGGCGGTGCCGTCGGCGTTGCGCAGCGTCGGGCGGGTGGTGGTGCTCCAGATGCCGATGACCGGGTTGGCCGTCGGGTCGTCGTCGACGGCGACGTCGGCCTTCGGCACCTCGAGGGCGATGGTGTTCACGTTGTAGCCGGCGAGGGTGTCCTGACCGGTCTCGGACAGGTCGCCGCCGTACAGCAGGTCGAAGACGCGCAGGTCCAGGAAGAACGAGTCCTCGGCCTGGGTGGCGATGGTCTTGCCCTCCGCGCCGTCCTTGCCGATGCCGGTGATGGCCGGCGTGCGCAGGTTGTCCACGTAGTCCTGCGCGGAGCCCATGCTGGCCGGGCCGGTGTAGGACGGGGCGACGGGGCCCTGGCTGAGCGGGCTGCCGTAGGTGGCGCCGCCGTCGTAGCTGACGTCGAGCACGAAGGTCTGCCGGAACAGCAGGTTCTCGTCGTCCAGCGAGGTGACCGGGCCGTTGTTGTACAGGAACGTGTCGGTGCCGCGCAGGTCCTCGGTGGTGAAGCGCCAGCGGTAGACGATGTTCGCCTTGGCGTCGCCGTCGTTGTCGATGTTGATCAGGTACTCGGCGTCGTCGGACCAGGGGTAGAAGTTCGGGCCACCGTTGGGCTCCTCGAACGGCTGCCAGTTGGCGACGAAGGTGACGTTGTCCGGGTTCTCCGGGCTGGAGAACGCGTAGACGTCGGTGTTGTCCACGGCCGGGTCGGCGGCGATGAGCGGTGCCTCGCGGTGGCTGGAGGCGTTGGCCGCCGTGGGCATGAGCCCGAGGACGGCGGAGCCGGCGAGCAGGCCACCTGCGGCGATGAGGGCAGTCGGGCGACTGACCCCGGGCCTCGTGATCCGGTTGGTGCTGTGCATGGACGTTCCTTCCCTGGTCCGCCCCCGTGGGCGGGAGGACGACCGACGTGGTCACGGACGCGCCGACGACGCGACACCGAGCTGTTGGTCGTGCACAACAGGCTGCCGTGCTCCGTGATGCGTGGAAGGTATGCAGGTGAGACCCCGAGAGTGGGCATCTCACCGGCGACAACGTGCAGGTGAGCGGCCAGTCGGCTCCGAGGAGTCACTGGGCGGGAACACAGGAAGCATGTGGAGAGGGTGATCCGCGGCTCACCCGGACGGCGGACAGTGCGTTCAGTCCATCGGGTGAACGCCCAGGTCGGCGACGTCCTGGTGGACGGGACATGGCGGGCAGGTGTCCGGCAGGTCGTCCGCCGGGCTCCCGCCGACGCGGCGTGGTGGCCGCCGTGACGCAAGCTCTTCGGGGTGGTGACGGGACGCCCGTAGCGTCACTCCTCGTCGGTCCCGGTGGGTCGCAGCAGGGCCGGGTGCAGCTGGGTGGCGGTGCCCCGGCGGAACAGCAGCGGGGGCCGGCCGCCGTGGTCGCTGGCGGGGGAGCTGCTCACCTGGTGGGTCTCCACCACGAAGCCCGGCGTGGACAGCACCTTGCGTCGGAAGTGCCCCAGCGCCGGCGCCCGGCCCCAGACCGCCCGGTAGATGCGCCGCACGTCGCCGAGGCTGAACGGCTCGCGCAGGAACTCCAGCGCCAGGCTGGTGTACTCCAGCTTGGCGCGCACCCGCTCGACGGCGTCGGTCAGCACCGTCGCGTGGTCGAAGGCCAATGGTGGTGCGTCCGGGTCCCCGCCGTCCAGGCCGAGGTCCTCGACCGGCCACCACCGGGCCGCTGCGGCGTCCGAGCCCGCCCGCGGGTCGGGCAGGTCCGGGGCGATGGCGACGTGGGCGACGGACACGACCCGCATCCGCGGGTCGCGGCCGGGGGCGCCGTAGGTGCGCAGCTGCTCCAGGTGCCCGTCGAACCGGGCGACGCCGGTCTCCTCCGCGAGCTCCCGCCAGGCCGCGGCCTCGATGTCCTCCTCGATGCCGACGAAGCCGCCGGGCAGCGCCCAGTGGCCGCGGTAGGGGTGCTCGCCCCGTTCCACCAGCAGCACCGAGAAGGCGCCGTCGCGGATGGTGAACACGGCGAGGTCGACGGTCAGCGACGGCCGGTCGTGGTCGCCGGGCCGGTAGCCGGCCAGCCACTCGGCCTCGCCGGGCCGGTCGGCGGTGCTCACGCGCTCCTCGCCACGTCGACGCCGGCAGCCGCCATCTCGGTGAGCGCCCGGGCGGTGCTGTCGGGGGCCACCCCGGCGGTGAGGTCGACGAGCACCCGGGTGTCCAGGCCCGCCGCGCGGGCGTCGAGGGCGGTGGCGCGCACGCAGTGGTCGGTGGCGATCCCGACCACGTCGACCGCACCGGCACCCAGCGAGCGCACCAGGTCGGCGACGGTGCCGCCGTCGTCGGTGCTGCCCTCGAACAGCGAGTACGCGGGCCGGCCCTGCCCCTTGCGCACGTGGTGGGTCAGCAGCGAGGTGTCCAGGCCGGGGGCGTAGTCGGACCCGGCGTCCTCGGCGAGGCAGTGCACCGGCCAGGTCGCCGCGTAGTCGGGGTCGGTCCCGGGCTCGGCGAAGTGGCCGCCGTTGGTGCCGTGCGCCTCGTGCCAGTCGCGGGAGGCGACCACCGCGGCGTAGCGGTCCGGGTGGCTGCGCAGGTGCCCGGTGATCGCGGCGGCGACGGCCAGGCCACCGTCGACGGCCAGGCTGCCGCCCTCGACGAAGTCGTTCTGGACGTCGACGACGAGCAGGACGCGGGGCTGGGGAGCGGTCATGTCAGTTCTCCGTCTCGGGCTTCGGTGGCGGTCAGGGCGGGTCCGCCGTCGGTGAGCAGGCGCGCCTCGGCGGGCAGTGCGGCGACCGCCGCGGCGTGGTGCTCGCGCACCTGCCGCAGCGTCGGGTTGTGCAGGGTGCGCCCCGCCTCGGCCACCACGAGCTGCAGCGGTCGGCCGGGCAGTTCCCCGGCGTCGCCGAGGACGAACCCCTCCGTCACGGCGGTGCCGTGCTCGTCGTGGACCCGGTAGGCGGTCTTCCGGCCGCCGGCGCTGACCTTGCCCGCGGCCTTCTTGGCCACCGGCCGCAGCGGGCCGTCCGGGCTGTCGGCGATGGCGACCAGCTTGTAGACCATCCCGGCCGTCGGGTGGCCCGAGCCGGTGGCCACCCGGGTGCCGACGCCGTACCCGTCGATCGGGGCCTGGGCCAGGGCGGCCAGCACGTACTCGTCCAGGTCGCTGGTGACGGTGATCCGGGTGCGTGTGGCGCCCAGCTCGTCGAGCAGCACCCGGGCCCGGCGCGCCTCGACGTCGAGGTCGCCGCTGTCGATGCGGATCGCGCCGAGCTCGGGCCCGGCCACCTCGACGGCGGTGCGGATGCCCCGGGCGATGTCGTAGGTGTCCACCAGCAGCGTGGTGCCGGGGCCGTGCGCGGCGACCTGGCTGCTGAAGGCCTCCTTCTCGTCGTGGTGGGCGAGGGTGAAGGCGTGCGCCGCGGTGCCGACGGTCGGGATGCCGTACAGGTACCCGGCGGCCAGGTTGCTCGTGGAGTCGAACCCGGCGACGTACGCGGCCCGGGCGACGGAGATCGCGGCGTCCTCGTGCGTGCGCCGGCTGCCCATCTCGATCAGCGGGCGCCCGGCCGCCGCCGTGGTCATCCTGGACGCGGCCGAGGCGATCGCGCTGTCGTGGTTGAGCACCGACAGCACCAGCGTCTCCAGGACGACGCCCTCACCGAGCGTGCCCTCGACGGTGAGCACGGGGGAGCCCGGGAACCAGGTCTCGCCCTCCCGGTAGGCGCTGATCCGGCCGGTGAACCGGAAGTCGCGCAGGTAGTCGGCGGTAGCCGGGGTGATCGCGCCGACCTCGAGCAGCCAGGCGGTCTCCTCCGCGTCGAACCGGAAGTCCTCGATCAGCGGCAGCAGCCGGCCGAGCCCGCCGAGCACCCCGTAGCGGCGACCGGACGGCAGTCGGCGGGCGAAGGCCTCGAACACCGCCCGGTTGCCGACCGACCCGTCCTCGACGAACGACGACAGCATGGTCAGCTCGTAGCGGTCGATCCTCATCGCCGGTCCGGCGGTGCGTGGCCTGCTCATCGGAGCCCCCTCTGGTTCGACTCATTGTGAGCATAACCAGGGGGCGGCGGTGCCACCACCTCGGGGGTCGGCTGCCCGTCGGTCAGCCGCGGCCGGCGGCGAAGTCGCCCAGGGTGCGGCGCAGGGCGACGCCGAGCCGGTCGGCCCGCACGTGCAGCTCGTCGCGCAGGGTCAGCGGCAGGCCGATGCTGTCCATCTTCTGCTGCAGGGCGAGGTCCTCGGCCAGCACCGTCTCCTCGAAGGCGAGCTCGGCGGCCAGCACGTCGGGTTCGACCACGTCCGCGCCGCCGATGCCGTGCAGCAGCATGCAGGTGTAGACCCGGGTGGAGTCGGCGTCCTCGGGCTGGAGCAGGAACAGGATCGTCTTCACCGCCCCGGCGTCCAGCTCCTCCAGGCGCAGGAGCAGCTGGAACGGCGCCCGGACGACGTAGGTGGCCCGGCGGCGCTGGCGCAGCGGGCGGGTGCCGTCCAGCACGCCGGGGTCGGCCGGGTTGTCGAACCACTGCTCCTGCACGCTGGTGAAGCCGCCCGGCTCGGGGGTCACGTCGTAGGCCGGCACCTCGCGCTCGTCGGCGGCCCCGAAGGTCGCGGCGTGCACGAACGGGAAGTGCGCGACGTCGAGGAAGTTGTCGGCCAGCAGGCCCGCCGGTGCCGCGGTGCGCGCCGGCGGCAGCCAGCCCGCGGTGAACCGCGGGTCGCCGTCCTCGGGCACCTCGAGTCGGTGCCCGTGCGGCTCGGCGGGAGCGAGCCAGATGACTCCGAGGCGCTCCTCCACGCTCCAGGCCGGCGGGTCGGTGGTCAGGCCCTCGGGCCCGCGGTGGACCGTCCAGGACCGGCCGAGCAGTCGGACCGCCAGCCAGCCGCCCTCGACCAGCTCGCTCGACAGCGCCACCGGGTGCCAGGCGTGGTCCAGCGAGCGGTGCAGGTTGTGGAACACCGGGCCCTCGGGTGCCGGCGCGGGCGGCACCGGCTCCACCAGGGGGGTGGACGCGGGCTTCGGGGGCAGCTGCACGGTGGTGCGCTCGGGGGCCAGCCACACCCAGCCGTGCCGCTCCTCCACGGCCCAGGGCGCCGACAGGTCGGCACGGGGCGGGGGCGTGCCCTCCGCCCCGAGCGACGGGATGTCGACGCAGCGGCCCTCGGCGTTGAAGCGCCAGCCGTGGTAGGGGCACTGCAGCGTGCCGTCCACCACCGACGCCGCGGCCAGCGGCACCAGCCGGTGCGGGCAGCGCGCGGACAGGGCCGTGACCTCACCGCCGGGCCGCAGGCGCACCACGACGTAGGCGCGGCCGCCGGCGCCGACCGGCACGGGGCGCGTCGTCACGTCCGCCGACCGGGCCACCGGGAACCAGCCGGTGGCGGCCGCGGCGTCCTCACCGGTGCCGCGGGACCGGAGGGCGGAGACAGTCCTGGAGAGGGCCATGACCCAGTCCACCGCGCCTGGGTTCCCCCGGCGTTGCCTGCAGGTGACGAGTTCTGTGACCGGGGGCGTCCAGGTGACCACAGGTGAGCACCCGCTCACCTCCACCCCGCTGCGCCGGCCACCTCCCCCCTGCTCTCTGTACAGAAAGTCCCGCGCTTTCTGTACAGAAAGTCGAGGGGGGCGTCAGTCCTCGGTCAGGGAGCGCAGGATCCGGGCGAGGGTGGCCCGGTCGGTGGGGTCCAGCCGGGCGAACACCGTCTCCGAGTCGGCCTCGCGCGCGGCGTCGACCTGCTCGCGCACCGCACGGCCGGCGGCCGTCGGCCGGATGAGCACCGCCCGCCGGTCGGCCTCGTCCGGCACCCGCTCGACCAGCCCGCGGGCCTGCAGCGCGTCGACGACCTCGGTGGCCGAACGGGGCGCGATCCGCAGCCTCTCGGCCAGCTCGGCCAGCCGGGGCGCGTCGTGCCGGCAGACCACACCCAGGGCGCGGGCCTGGTGGGGGGACAGGTCCCACGGCTCCAGCAGCTCGCTGGACCGCCGGCGCAGCGTGCGCGCCGCCCGCATGAGCAGGTCGCCGAGCGGGGTCGTCTCGTCGGTGGCCACGCCGGAATGCTAGCGGATCTCGTGTGGTTGCCTCATCGTGAGGTAACCTCAACACAACGGACGAGAGACGGTGGGACCCATCGCAGACAGCACGGTGACGACGAACGAGCGGGGCGGCGACCGGCCCCGGGGTGGCCGGCCGGGTGGCGGCGGCCCGATGGGCGGCAGGCGGACGGTGGACCCGGCCGACCGAGCCCAGCTGGACCGGTCCCCGGTCTCGCTGCGCCGGGTCGGGCGGCTGTTCGCCCCGCACCGGTGGGCGATCGCGACGGTGGTCGCCCTGATCGTCGCCTCCTCGGCGGTGGCCCTCGCCGCGCCGTTCCTGCTCCGCGCGGTCATCGACGACGCGCTGCCCCGGCAGGACGTGCCGCTGCTGGCCTGGCTGGTGGCCGGCATGGTCGCGGTCGCCGCCGTCACCGCGGTGCTCGGCGTGCTGCAGACCTGGATCTCCACCACGGTCGGGCAGCAGATCATGCACGGCCTGCGCACCTCGCTGTTCACCCACCTGCAGCGCCAGTCGCTGGGCTTCTTCACCCGCACCCGGGGCGGTGAGGTGCAGTCCCGGCTCACCAACGACATCGGCGGCATGCAGTCGGTGGTCACGTCCACGGCGACGTCGCTGGCGTCCAACGCCACGACCGTCGTCGGCACCGTGATCGCGATGGCGGCGCTCAGCTGGCGGCTCTCGCTGCTCTCGCTCGTGGTGCTGCCGCCGTCCATCTGGCTGACCCGGCGGGTCGCGCTGCTGCGCCGCGCGGTCACCGCCCGCCAGCAGCGGCACCTGGCCGACATGCAGACCCAGATCGAGGAGGGCCTGTCGATCAGCGGCGTCCAGCTGGGCAAGACGCTGGGTGCCGGGCCGCTGCAGTCCGAGCGCTTCGCCGCGACGTCGGCGGAGCTGGTCGCCCTCGAGGTGCGCTCGCAGCTGGCCGGCCGGTGGCGGATGGCCACGATGAGCATCGTGTTCGCCGCGATCCCGGCGGTCGTCTACCTGTTCGCCGGGCTGCCGGCGACCTCGGGCGGCATGACCATCGGCACGCTGGTCGCGTTCACCACGCTGCAGGGCACGCTGTTCCGGCCGCTCACCGGGCTGCTCGACGTCGGGGTCGCGCTGACGGCCTCGATGGCCCTGTTCAGCCGGGTCTTCGAGTACCAGGACCTCCCCGTCGAGATCGACGACCCGGCCCACCCGGTGCCCGTCGACCCGGACGCCGTGCGCGGCGAGGTGCGCTGGCAGCACGTCGGCTTCAGCTACCCCGGCGGCGCCCGGCCCGCGCTGGACGACGTCGACTTGACCGTGCCGGCCGGGCACACGCTGGCGCTGGTGGGGGAGACCGGGTCGGGCAAGACCACGCTGGCCTCGCTGGTGTCCCGGCTCGCCGACCCGAGCACCGGCCGGGTGACGATCGACGGGATCGACCTGCGGGACATGGCACTGGCCGACGTCGCCCGGGTGGTCGGCGTGGTCTCCCAGGAGACCTACCTGCTGCACACCACCATCCGGGAGAACCTGCGTTACGCGCGGCCCGAGGCCACCGACGCCGAGATCGAGGACGCCGCCCGGCGGGCCCAGGTGCACGACGTGGTGATGCGGCTGCCGCTGGGCTACGACACCGTCGTCGGTGCCCGCGGGCACCGGTTCTCCGGCGGGGAGAAGCAGCGGCTGGCGATCGCCCGCACCCTGCTGCGCGACCCGCGGGTGCTCGTGCTGGACGAGGCGACCAGCGCGCTGGACAACGAGACCGAGCGCGCCGTGCAGGCCGCCCTCGACGAGGCCCGCACCGGCCGGACGACGATCACGATCGCACACCGGCTGTCCACCGTGCGGTACGCCGACGTCATCGCCGTGCTGGACGCCGGGCGCGTCGTCGAGCGGGGCACGCACGACGAGCTGCTCGCGGCCGGTGGCCGGTACGCCGCCCTGGCCGGGGCGGCCGACGGGGTGCTCGTCCCGGTCTGACCCGCGCCTGCCCGTCCGTGCACCGTGACGCGTATGTGACCGGTACCACTTACTGTGAGGTCGTCATGTAGGACCACTCACAGTGAGGTGAGGCGTGACCCGACCGGAGGAACGCCGGCTGCTGACGCCGGAGGAGTACCAGCAGGCCCAGGACAGCCCGGAGTTCGCCGAGCTGCGCCGCAGGTTCCGCAGTTTCGCCGTGCCGATGACCATCGCCTTCCTGGTCTGGTACCTGACCTTCGTGCTGCTCTCGACGTACGCGTCGGACTTCATGAGCACGCGGGTCTTCGGCAACGTGACCATCGGACTTCTCTTCGGCCTCGGCCAGTTCGCGTCGACCTTCCTCATCACCCAGCTCTACGTGCGGCACTCGGCGAGGAACACCGACCCGATCGCCGACGAGATGCGCGGGCGCCTCGAGGCCCACGAGTACGCGGCCGACGGCACGGCGACGCGTGGCGGTGCGACCCGTGGCTGACCAGGTGACCGCCGCCGAGGCGGAGACGATCGGCGAGCCGGCCGTCAACATCGCGATCTTCGGCGTCTTCGTGGTGATCACCCTGTTCATCACCTTCCGCGCCAGCCGCAACAACAAGAGTGCGGCCGACTACTACGCGGCCGGGCGCAACATCCCCGGCACCCAGAACGGTCTGGCGATCGCCGGTGACTACCTCTCGGCCGCCTCGTTCCTCGGCATCGCCGGGGCCATCGCGATCTACGGCTACGACGGCTTCCTGTACTCGATCGGCTTCCTGGTGGCGTGGCTGGTGGCGCTGCTGCTGGTCGCCGAGCTGCTGCGCAACACCGCCCGGTTCACCATGGCGGACGTGCTGGCCTTCCGGATGCGGCAAGGTCCGGTCCGCACCGCGGCGGCCATCTCCACCCTGGCCGTCAGCCTCTTCTACCTGCTCGCGCAGATGGCGGGCGCCGGCGGTCTGGTGACCCTGCTGCTGGGCGTCACCGGTGAGGGCGTGCAGGCGCTGATCGTCGTCCTGGTCGGGGCGCTGATGATCGTGTACGTGCTGGTCGGCGGCATGCGCGGCACCACCTACGTGCAGATCATCAAGGCCACGCTGCTCATCGCCGGCGCGTTCGTGATGACGGTGTGGGTGCTGGCGGAGTACGGGTTCAACCTGTCCGCGCTGATCGGCGGGGCGGCTGACAACGCCGGCGCCCAGGTGGTCGACCCGGGTGCGCAGTACGGCGCGACCAGCATCACCAAGCTGGACTTCGTGTCGCTCTCGCTGGCCCTGGTGTTCGGCACGGCCGGGCTGCCGCACGTGCTGATGCGCTTCTACACCGTGCCCACCGCCAAGGACGCGCGGAAGTCCGTCGTCTGGGCCATCTGGCTGATCGGCGGCTTCTACCTGCTCAGCCTGGTGATCGGCTACGGCGCGGGCGCGCTCGTCGGCCCGGAGGCGATCACGGCGGCCCCCGGCGGGGTGAACTCCGCGGCGCCACTGCTGGCCTTCGAGCTCGGCGGCACGATCCTGCTGGGCATCATCGCCGGCATCGCCTTCGCCACCATCCTGGCCGTGGTGGCCGGCCTGACCATCACCGCGTCGGCGTCCTTCGCGCACGACGTCTACGCGTCGGTGCTCAAGAAGGGCCAGGTCAACCCGGATGCCGAGGTGAGGGTGGCCCGGCTGACCACGGTGGTGATCGGCGCGGTCGCCATCGGGCTGGGCATCCTGGCGCTGCAGGCGGGGCTGAACATCGCGTTCCTGGTGGCGCTGGCCTTCGCCGTCGCCGCGTCGGCGAACCTGCCGACGATCCTCTACACGCTGTTCTGGAAGCGGTTCACCACCCGCGGGGCACTGTGGTCGATCTACGGCGGGCTGATCTCCTGCCTGGTGCTGATCCTGTTCTCGCCCGTGGTGTCCGGGGCCCCGGTGAACGCCGCGACCGGCAAGAGCCCGTCCCTGCTCCAGGACGTCGACTTCAGCTGGTTCCCGCTGAACAACCCCGGCCTGGTGTCCATCCCGCTGTCGTTCTTCCTCGGCTGGCTGGGCACCGTGCTGAGCAAGGAGAAGCCGGACCGCGGCAAGTACGCCGAGCTCGAGGTCCGGTCGCTGACCGGCATCGGCGCGGAGCAGGCCGTCCAGCACTAGTCCCGACCGGGCCCGGCCCGCAGCTCACCGTCGGTGGGGTGCCGGCCGGGCCCGGTCGTCTCCAGGAGGGCGGCGAGGCGTGGCAGCCGCGCCCGCTGCCAGTACTGGGCCAGCCCGATGTAGGTGGTGCGGTCCTCCGGGCGGTGGAGGTCGAAGCCGCCGTGCGCCAGGAGCAGCCGGGTGCCGGCCCCCGACGGCTGCAGGCGCCAGTCCACCGTCCACCCCGGCTCCATCCGGAAGGCGAACCGCGACGGCGGCTCGCACACGATCACCTCGCACGGCGTCCGTCCCGGTTCGGCGCCGAGGTGGAAGCGGTGCCCCACCCGGTCGGCGACGTCGTTGGTGATCCACCACCGGGCCAGCTCGACGGGGTCGGTGAGCGCCCGCCACACCGCGGCAGGTGCGGCTGCCAGGGTCAGCTCGGCCGTGACGCCGGCCCGGTCGGCGTCGCCGTGCGCATCACCGGGCGGCCGTGTGGGCGCGGTGCGTCCCACGTCGATCCCGGCCAGCTGACCTGCCCAGCGCGCCACCTCGCCGAGCTGTCCGGGGCGCAACTGGTAGAGCCGTTTGCGGCCGACCGGGTCGTCGTCGACGAGCCCGGCGCAGCGCAGCACCCGCAGGTGCTCCACCACGGCCGTCCGGCTGCAGGGGAACCGTCCGGCCAGGTCGCCGGCCGTGTGCGGTCGGGTGGCGAGCAGCTCGAGCAAGCCTCGCCGCACGGGATGCGCGAGCGCGGCGTAGACGTCGACCTCGGGCATCCACGGCACGCTACGGCCGACGGGCCCGGCCCGTTCGATGCCTGTGGACGACGGCGGGTGCGCAGCCGGTCGGCGTGGAGGAGCCCCCGTAGATCTGTCACCTCTGCCTGACACTTCCCCGACACCCCCCCCGGGGTGTCCTCCTGGGTTCGTTCGTCTGCACGGTCCGGGCACTGACCGTGCTCTGCGCCAGCCTGTGCGTCGTGATCGTCGGCGCAGCAGCTCGGGCAGTCCCAACACCCACGGCCGTCGAGCCCACCGTCCCCCACGGGGTGGCCGCCGAATCGGGCGCGCTCGGTCGAGGCGGGGCACCACACCGAGCGCGGGCTCGGTGCGCCCGCGTCCCTGTGGACGGCGGACAGGTTCCCGGTCGATCTGCGGGGAGGGGCACCGCTCCCCGCAGATCCGTCACCTCTGCCTGACACGTCCCCGACACCCCCTGCCGGGGTCGGGTGTCCGGAGCGTGCAGGCGGGACCGATGACGTCGAGACGGTCCGGCTGGCTGAGCCCCGTGGCCGAGGCGCGGCACCCGCGCGCAGGTGGAGCTGTCCGCCTGGAGTGCCGACACCTGACGAGCCGACCACCGGCTGCTGTCGCCGTGCGGACGGTCAGCTGGCGTGGGCGGGGGTGTCTGCGGTGACCCACTCTGCCGGGCGGGGCACCGAGCGCACTGACCTGCTCAGGGTGGTCATCAGGGCGACGATCGCCGTGGCCCCCGCCAGCACGGCGGTGGCGCCGCCGCCGCCCAGTCCGGTCAGCAGCAGCCCGCCGACCAGGGGTGCGAGGGGGATGGCGACCATCCCGGCCACCTGGGATGCGGACTCGACCCGGCCCTGCAGGTCGGCCGGCGTCACGGCGATCCGGTAGGCGCCGATCCCGGCGTTGCCGGCCGGGTTGAGCAGCAGCAGCGTGAACAGCGCTGCCCCGGCCGCAGCCGGTGTGGCCCACCAGATCAGCGGCACCACAGGCAGGGTCAGGCTCCAGCCGATGAGCACGGTCAGTCGACCCGTCGGGACCCGGGCGACGAGGCAGGGCGCGACCAGGGCGCCGAGCACCCCGCCGACTCCGGCTGCGGTGCTGACCAGACCGATCTCGACGGGGTGCGCCCCGGCCTGGACCATGCGCAGCAGCACCACGAAGAACAGCGCGTTGACCACCAGGTTGAACGCCGCTGACGTCGCGATGAGCACCCGGAACAGGGGCCGGGCCACGACGAAGCGAAGTCCCTCGGCGACCTCCGCCCGCAGCCGTCGACGCGGTCGGGTGCCGGCCGGTGCGGGGGACAGGTCGGTGCGGAGCCGGCTCAGCATCAGGCACGACACCGCGTAGGTCAGCGTGTCGACGGCGAAGGGCAGCCAGCGCACCGCGCCGTACAGCGCCCCACCCAGGGGTCCGCCGAGCAGCCCGGCCACGTGCTCGCGTGCCTCGTTCTGGCTGAGCGCCGCGGGCAGCTGCTCGGTGGTCACCACCGACCGGATGGCCGACATCTGGGCCGGTCCGAACACCCCGGCCGCGACACCGGCCAGCAGCCCGACGACGGCCAGGTGCACCACGGTCAGCCGCCCGAGAGCGCCCGCCAGGGCCAGTGAGCCGTAGAGCACCATGCCCGCGGCGCTCGCTCCGATCATCAGCCGCCGTCGATCGACCCGGTCGGCCAGCGCACCGGCGGGCAGCAGGGCAGCCACCAGCCCCAGCAGGTGACTGCCCTCGACCAGTGCGGCGGTGATCGCGGACCCGGAGAGCGAGTAGGCCAGCAGCGGGAACACGAACATGCTCATCCGGCTGCCCAGCGCACTGACCGTCTCGCCCACCCAGAGCGTCGTGAAGTCACGGTTGGCAGCGAGAGCTCGCAGACTGGACACGGTCAGCACGTTAAAGTGCGCACGTGTTCTTGCGCAACTTCTGTTGCGCATCCGATCGCTATCGTCGACGTGTGACGTCCGAGGACCCGGCAGGCACCCAACGGGTGCATGACCCGCGCGTGCTCCGGGCCATCGCCCACCCGGTGCGCAACCGGATCCTGGGGGAGCTGCACGCCGCCGGCGCCCTCCGCGCCGCCGACATCGCGCGTGAGCTGGGCATCCCGGCCAACCAGGCCAGCTTCCACCTGCGTCAGCTCGCCAAGTACGGCGTCATCGAGGAGGCGGTGGCGGAAGGCCGCGACCGTAGGGACCGGGTGTGGCGGCCGGTGGCCGAGCGTGGCCTGCGCATCGACCTCCGGGATCTCGCCGAGGTGCCGGGCGGGCCGGCCGCGGTCGGGGTCTGGCGCCGGCAGGCGGCCGACTGGGCGCACCAGGTGGTGGACGCGGCCTACTCCGATCGCGTCGACGGCCGTGACCAGGTGTCCATCACCGAGTCGGCGCTGCGGCTGACCGACGAGGAGGCCCGGGAGTTCGCCACCGAGCTGACCGAGGTGCTGGACCGCTGGTCACAGCGCACCCGCGACCAGGAGGGGACCCGCCGCACGTTCCTGCTCCTCCAACTGCTGCAGCCCTACCCGGAGCCACCCCCGGCCCCGGACGACGCCACCGGCTGACGCGGGGCACCGGCTGGCTCAGGCCGAGCTCGAGGCCCGGTCGCTGACCGGCATCGGCGCGGAGCAGGCCGTCCAGCGCTGACCCCAGCCGCCTGGATGCGCCGGCGGTCCCCCGACCGCACCGGCGTGGCGCTCGTGCGGCGTCGTTCGGGCTCCTGCGGTCGTGCAGCACCGCAGGAGTGAGGGAAACACCGCAACAGCCGGGACGGCCCGGTCCCGGCGGCTTGACACTGCAACCCGTGAGACGGTGCTCCGGTGAGCTGGCCGTCCTCCGTGCGGCGGGTCCGGGACCGTCGCCGTCCGATGGCCCAGCGCGTCGTTGCGCTGCGTTCGCTGGTCTCCCGGCACCACGCCCCCGTGGGGTACACCCGGACACTGGCGGAGCTGGGCGCGTTCGTGGGCGTCACGGACGGCCCGTGGACCGAGGACCAGTTGCTGACTGCCCTCGGCCTGCTCCAGCTCTCGCGCGCCGACTCCATGGCCTTCGATGGATGTGTCAACTCTTCCTGACGCTTCTCGGGGACACCCTCCCCGCCGCCGTCGGTGGATCCGACGTCCCGGGCGGTGCCCGCGGTCCGTACGGTGCCGTGGTGACTGCCACATCCTCACCGGACGCCCGTCGGCTCGCCTGCGTCGACATCGGCTCCACCTGGACGAAGGCGGCCCTGGTCGACGCCGGCAGCGGGGAACTGCTGGCCACGCGCCAGGCCCCCACCAGCAGCGACGTCGTCCCCGGGGTGCTGGCCGCCACCGAGGGCTGGGACGCCGAGGTGCGGGCGTGCTCCAGCGCCGGGGGTGGGCTGCGGCTGGCGGTGGTCGGCTACGAGCAACTGATCAGCGCCGAGGCCGGGCACCGGGCCGCGCTCTCGGCCGGCGCGCGGGTGGTGCACGTGGCCGCCGGCCGGCTGGACGGCGACGGGCTGGCCGCGCTCGCCGCCGCCGCACCCGACGTCGTCCTGCTGGTGGGCGGCACCGACGGCGGCGACGCGACCGTGCTCCGGCACAACGCCGGGGCGCTGGCCTCCGCGGCCGGCCGGGTGCCGGTGGTGCTGGCCGGGAACGTCCAGGTGCGCGAGGAGGTGGCCGCGGTGCTGGCCGCAGGCGGCTGCCCGGTGACGGCGTGCGACAACGTGCTGCCCGACATCGGCGAGCTCGCCCCGGAGTCGGCCCGGGCCGGCATCCGCGCGGTCTTCCTGGAGCACGTCATTGGCGGGGAGCGGCTGTCGGCCGACCCGCGGCTGCAGCGGTGGGTGCGCGCGGTGACCCCCGACGCGGTGCTCGACGGGGTGGTCGCGCTGGCCGCGCTGCGCTCCGGCGCCGACGTGCCCGGCGTCCTGGTGCTCGACGTCGGCGGCGCCACCACCGACGTCTACTGCGTTCCCGACCTCGACCCCGAGCAGGCCGCGCTGCGCCGGGAGGCGGTGGGCGTGCCCGCGCACCGGCGCACCGTCGAGGGCGACCTGGGCGTGCACCACAGCGTGGGCGACCTGCTCGCCGCCGCCCGCGCCGAGGGCCTGCCCCCGACCGGCGAGGACGCGCTCGCGCTGGGCGAGGCCGCGGCCACCGTCGCGCTGCGCCGGCACCTGCGCGCCGAGGCCGCCTACGGCGCCGGCGGCGCGAGCGCCCGCGGCGTCGGGCTCGTCGTGCTCTCCGGCGGCGTCTTCCGGCACGCCGACGCCGGTGCGCTGGACGCCGTGGTCAGCCGGCTGGCCGCCGACCGGGGCGGCGCGGCCGGCGTGCTGGCCGGCACCCGGGTCGTCGTCGACCGACGGTACGTGCTCGCCGCCGCCGGACTGCTCGCAGGCACGCACCCGGTGGCCACCGCGGAACTGCTGCAGAGCCTGCTCACCTGAGGACGACGTCAGGCGACGGTGATGCCCAGCTGCGCCGCGATCGCCGGCGCCCAGCCCTGCAGCTGCTCGCTGCTGATCGTGCAGCCGCGCAGCTGGTCCACGCCGTCCAGCCGGCCGATCTCGGCGCCGCTGAGGTCCACCGACCGGCTGCGCGACCCGGACAGCTCCAGCGAGCCCACCCGGCAGTCGACCAGCTGCACCCGGCGCAGGTCCGCGGAGCCGGCGTCCAGCGCCCCGATGTCGCAGCCCCGCAGCGTGACGTCGGTGAGCCGCGCGCCGCGCACGTCGACGAAGTCGACCTTCACGTCCTGCAGCAGCACCCGGGTGAGCTCGGCGCCCTGCAGCACCAGCGCCCCGAACCGCCCCCGCTCCAGGACGACGTCCAGCAGGTCGGCCTCACCCAGCGACAGCGTGGCCGCCCGCACGTCGGCCAGCAGCGTGCTGGACAGCCGCGCCCGGTCGAAACGCACCTCACCCAGGTCGCAGTCCTGCACCACGCACTCCAGCAGGTGCGCCCCGGTCGCGTCCCCGGTGAGCGTCAGCCCGGCGAAGCGCAGCCCGTCGGCCGACCCGCCGCCGTGCAGCTCGGGGCCGGGGGCCGGGTCGGGCTCGGGCACCAGGGCCAGCAGTTGCGCGGCGTCCATCGGCATCGCTCGTCCTCCAGGGGGTGTGGGGGCGCAGGGTCAGGGGTGCGGGGTGAGCGTGCCGGCCCACCGGCCGGAGGAGGCCAGGGCGAAGGCGGCCGCCTCGTCGGCGGCCATGTCGGTGCAGGCGTAGCCGCCGCTGCCCGCGCCGACGCACGCGGTCACCGTGGCCAGCGACGCCCGGCGCTGGGAGAAGCTCTGCCGCACCTGCCAGCCCACCACGGCGCGCTGCTGCAGCACCACCTGCTCGCGCACCAGCCAGCCCGACCGCACCGAGAACGACCGCTCGCCGGTCACGTGACCCAGCGAGGCGTACCGGCCCAGGCCCAGCGGCACGCCCAGCACGGTCAGCACGCCCCCGAGGACGGCGACCCACCACCAGCCCTGCGTGGCGGTGAGCACCAGCCCGGCGGCCAGCACCACGACGCCGGAGCCGATCGCCCGCACCAGCCGCCGGCGTCGTGCCGCCGGGGGGTGCCGCCGCAGCGCTCCGGGGTCCTCGACCAGCCGGGTGAGCAGCGCCCAGGCCTCGCGCCGGGGCCCCATGGGCAGCAGCTGGCCGCGGCGGGTGGCGTCCCCCAGCCCGGTGACCAGCGCGCTGGACCGGGCGGCGCGCACCAGCCGCATGCCGACCCCCTCGGACAGGGTGCCGCCACGGATCCGGTCGATCTCCAGCTCGGTCTGCCGCCGGGTGAGCAGCCCGCGCGCGGCCACCAGCGACCCGCCGCGGCGCACCAGCCGGAAGCCCCAGTTGACCACCGCGCTGCCGATCACCGAGCCCAGCAGCACCACCAGCAGTGCCGCGACGACGGCCAGCAGCAGCACCGGCAGCCGGCTGAGGTCCGGCTGCCCCAGGTCCGGGGTGAACCGGTCGGGCAGCTCGTCGGTCAGCCGGGACAGCGCGCCCAGCGCGGCGAACGGGATCGCCAGGTAGCTGCCGACCAGCGGGGAGTACAGCAGCCAGCGGTTGTCGAACCGGGCGAACTCCTCCTCCGGCTCCCCGGCCGCGGGCGCCGGCCCCGGGGCACCCGGCACGGGCTCCTGGCCGGGCACCGGTGCCGGCGCGGCCCGCCGGGTGAGCAGCCGGGCGCGCAGCCGGTCGGCCTCGGCCGGGCGCAGCCCGTCGACGACCAGCTCCTCCTCCGAGCCTTGCACCGCGCCGGCCGCGGCGTCGATGCGCAGCCGCACCAGCCCGAACAGCCGGTACAGCGGCGGTGCCTCCACCTCGACGCCGCGCACCCGGTCGATCGGCACGGTGCGCACCGAGCGGGCCAGCAGCCCCCGGGTCACCACGACGGCGCTGTCGGTGTCGGCGTAGCTGAAACGCCACCAGCCCAGCGCGGCGAACCCGAGGGACAGCACGGTGACCAGCAGGACCAGCCCGGCGATGCCCAGGGGCGAGGGGTCGATGTTGCTGCCGATGGCCGCGGCCAGGCCCAGCATCGCGGGGACGAACGAGCGCGCCTGCCGGAACGTGACGGTGTGCACCAGCATCACCCGCGGTGAGGTGCGCCGTCCCGGGGCGGGGTGGGCGGGGTCCCAGCCCGGGGCGCCCGGCACGGGACCGGTCACGTGGCCTCGTCCCGCACCAGCTCCGCCCGCCGGGCCAGGTCGTCGGCGACCCGCGCGGCCACGGCCGCCTCCAGGTGCGGGATGCGCACCGTGCCCTGGGACGACGCCGTCAGCACCGCCACGCTGGCCAGCCCGAACAGCTGCTGCACCACACCGCGGGTGACGTCGACGGTCTGGATGCGCGAGATCGGCACCAGCGTCCAGGTGCGGGACAGCCAGCCGGTGAGCGTGTAGACCGCCTCGTCGGTGACCTCCCACCGGTGCACCCGGTACCGCAGCCGGGGCTGCACCCCGATGCTCAGCACCGCCTCCAGCAGCACCAGCGGCGGCAGCACCCAGCGCAGCACGTCGACGGCGCCGTCCGGGAGCACCAGCAGAGCGACGGCGGCCAGCGCCACGAGCACCACGGTGCCCAGCACGCCCTGCACGGTCCACAGCGAGACGGCCTCCCGGGACAGCGACCAGGCCGGCGTCCGGGCCGGTCCCGGCGGGACCGGTGGCCGCGCACCGGCGGGGGGTGGCTGCTGGCCGGGGGGCGGCGGGCTCGGGGACATCACGGCCATCCTCCCAGCGGCGCCGCCGGGTGCCCGCGTGCCACGATGGGGAGCGTGACGTCTCCTGCGCAGGTCCCGACCGTGCCGGCCGCCGAGCTGCCCGACGACGCCGTCGTGCTCGACGTCCGGGAGGACGACGAGTGGGTCGCCGGCCACATCGAGGGCGCCACCCACATCGCCATGGGCGACGTGCCCTCCCGCCTGGACGACCTGCCCGAGGGCGACCCGCTGTACGTGACCTGCCGGGGTGGCGGCCGCTCGGCGCGGGTCGCGGCCTGGCTGAACCAGAACGGCTTCGACGCGGTCAACGTCGGCGGCGGCATGGGCGCCTGGCTGGACGCCGGGCGCCCGATGGTCAGCGAGACCGGCGCCCCGCCGACCGTCGTCTGAGCCGAGCGCCCGCTCAGGCCGCGCGGTCCAGCAGCACCGGTGCGGCGTGGCTGTCGGGGGCGGAGCCGGCGCGGGGTCGCCGGGCCTGGCCGCGGGCGACCCGGCCCAGCTGCCCGCTGCGTTCGGCGATCGCCCACCAGGTGATCCGCAGCAGCGACTCCCGCACGATGTCCCCGCTCATCTTGCTCGCCCCGTGCACCCGCTCCACGAACGTGATCGGCACCTCGATCACCTGGTAGCCCGCCCGCAGCGCCCGCCACACCAGGTCCACCTGGAAGCAGTACCCGTGACTGGCCACCCGGGTCAGGTCCAGCGTGGCCAGCACCTCCCGCCGGTACGCGCGGTACCCACCCGTGGCATCCCGCACCCGCAGCCCCAGCGCACGCCGGGTGTAGGCGTTGCCCACCCGGGACAGCACCTGCCGGTGCAACGGCCAGTTCACCACCTCACCCCCGGCCACCCACCGCGACCCCAGCACCACATCGGCATCGGCCAGCGCCCGCAGGATCCGCGGCAACTGCTCCGGGGCGTGCGACCCGTCGGCGTCCATCTCCACCAGCACGTCGAAACCCCGACCCAGCCCCCACGCGAACCCCGCCAGGTAGGCAGCCCCCAGACCCTCCTTCCCGGCCCGGTGCAGCACGTGCACACACCCATCGGCCGCCGCCAGCCCGTCGGCCACCTCACCGGTGCCGTCCGGGGACGCGTCGTCGACCACCAGCACGTGCGCCCACGGCACCGCCGCCCGCACCCGCGCCACGATCAACGGCAGGTTCACCCGCTCCTCGTACGTCGGCACGATCACGAGCACACGGTCGGCGGTCATGCGGGGGACCTCCTCAGGCTGGTGGTGGACCAGGGCGGGCGGGCCGCGTGCGGCCTGCGCCACAGTGGCGCCGGCCACGAACCGTAGACGACCCGCGCTGTCCCGGCCTCCCCGGGAGGGGTGAGACCGGGCTCACGGACGGAGCAGCACCCGCGCCTCGGGGCCCGGGCCCGGCTGGCAGTGCGGGCACCACCAGGTGCGCCGGTTGTCCCGGTCGCCGGGCACCTCGTCGACGACGCGCACCGTGGTGCCGCAGCGCAGGCAGGGACGCCGCGCGCGACCGGCCACCCAGTGGCTCTCGCCGCGCCGGCTGTTCCCGGTGGTGACCTGGTAGGCGTTCGGCACGTGGGCGGAGTGCCGCAGGGCGCGCACCGCCAGCCGCACCAGCGCGGGTACGTCGACCTCGCCGATCAGCGTCCAGGGGCTGTGGCCGGTGAGGAAGCACAGCTCGTTGGCCCAGAGGTTGCCGAAGCCGGCCATCAGCCGCTGGTCGAGCAGGGCGGGGGCGAGCTGCCGGGTGGGGTCCGCGACGAGCCGGCGCACCGCCTCCTCGGCGTCCCAGTCGGCGCGCAGCGGGTCGGGCCCCAGGTGCCCGACCACGGTGTCCTCGTGCACGGTCTCGACCAGCTCGACCACCGGGAGCTTGATGCCGTAGGCCGTGGAACCGGTGTCGGTCTCCAGCACCACCCGGACGTCGGGCATCAGCCGTCCGGGCAGCCGCCTGCCCGGGCCGGTGACGGTCCACGAGCCGTCCATCCGCAGGTGCGTGTGCAGGGTGAGGCCGCCGGACAGCCGGGTCAGCAGGTGCTTGCCGTGGGTGGCGTGCTCCAGCACGGTGCGGCCGGCCACGTCGGCGGTGGCCAGCCGCGGGACCCGCAGGTCCGAGCGGGTCAGCGTGCGGCCCAGCAGGGCACGGTCCAGTCGGCGGGCGAGCAGGTGGACGCTGTCTCCTTCGGGCACGACACCGAGTGTCGGCGCCCTGCCGCGGACGCGCCTGCAGCGCCGCGGTCTCAGGCCGCGGGTGCGGCCCGCTCCTCGAGCTCGGCGACCGCCTCGTCCGCCAGTGCCCGCAGCGCGGCGACGTCGCCGGCGGCGAACCGCCGGGGTTCGAGGTCGATGACGCACACCGTGCCGAGCACCTCACCGCTGCGGGTCAGCAGCGGGACGCCGGCATAGCTGCGCGCGCCCTCGTGGACGACCAGCGGGTTGGTCCGCTGCAGCACGTCGGCGGCGAGGTCGTGGACGAGGTGCGGCTGCCGGGTGCGCACGGTCGTGGCACAGAACGACCACTCGATCGGCAGACCGTGGGCGGGCTCGAACCAGGGCGGCAGCCCGTGCGTGCCCAGGTGCTCCTGTGCCTGGTCGAGCACGGCGGTGACCAGCCCGATCGGGGTGCCCAGCTGGGCGGCAGCCGCGCGGGCGGTGCGCGCGGCCCGGGCGGCGGTGGCCGGGCCGAACAGGTCCAGCCGCGACAGCTCCGCGGTCCGGGACGGCGACTGCAGCCGGCTCTGCAGCAGCAGGTCCAGCGAGCTGCGGGCCCAGTCCGCCGGTGGCGCCTGCACCCCGACGTAGCGCGCGGCGAGCAGGTCGAAGACGGTGACCCGGGTGTGCAGTGCGCGGCCGACCAGCCCGACCGCGCCGCGCCGGGTGGCCAGGGCCGCGGTCAGCCGGGTCATGTCGACCGAGGAGGCCAGCTCGGCCTCCCGGTTCACCCCGGCCTCCGCGCAGGCCTCGGCCCAGACCGCCGGCGCCTCGTGCCCGGCGACGTTGCGCAGCACGGCCCGGACGTCGGCGGGCAGCAAGCGGGCGAGGCGGTGGCTGCGCAGGTACCTCAGGTCCGGGTCGGTCGCACCCACGGTGGTCATGCCTGGTTGTCGGCATGCGGAGTGGGTTCTCCATCCCAGCCCGGCCGCAGGAGTGCCCATCCGACCACCGTTCCCGGGCGCGATGTGACAGCGGGCACCTGCACGCGCAGGTCACCGGCTGCCGGGACGCACCCCGGCACCCGGTCCCCGGTCAGCGAGGCGCGGGGTACTCCGCGAACCGCGTGCGCAGGTCCTTCTTGGAGAACTTGCCGACGCTGGTCTTGGGCACCTCGTCGATGAACTCGACCGCCGAGGGCAGCCACCACTTGGCCACCATCGGCCTGATGTGCTCGATGACCTGCTCCGCGGTGAGCGTCTGACCGCGCTCGAGCACCACGCAGGCCAGCGGCCGCTCATCCCACCGGGGGTCCGGGATGCCGATCACCGCGGCCTCGGCGACGGCCGGGTGGCTCATGATCGCGTTCTCCAGCTCCACGGAGGAGATCCACTCCCCGCCGCTCTTGATCAGGTCCTTGGTGCGGTCGGCGATCCGCACCGAGCCGTAGCCGTCGATCGCGGCGACGTCGCCGGTCTTCATCCAGCCGTCCGGGGTGGAGAGCTCCGTGCCGGCGTCCGGGCGGTAGTAGTCCTGCGCCGTGGTGGAGCCGCGCACCTGCAGCTCGCCGGTGGCGACGTCGTCCCAGGGCAGCTCGTCGGTGGTGCCGGCCTCGACGATGCGCACCTCGACGCCCATGAACGGCACGCCGGCCCGGGCCCGCCAGGCGACCTTGTCCTCGTCGTCGGCGTCGAACAGGTGCCGGGGCAGCCGGGCGGCGGTCGCCACCGGGTGCGTCTCGGTCATGCCCCACGCCTGCAGGATCGGCAGCCCGACCCGCTCGCGGTAGGCCTCGCTCAGTGCCGCCGGGACGGCGGAGCCGCCGCAGCCGATGTCGCGCAGCCGGTGCTCGCGGCCGGCCAGCTCGGGCAGTACGCCCTGCCAGATGGTGGGCACCCCGGCGGTGAAGGTGACGCCCTCGGCGACGATCAGGTCGGCCAGCGCCTTGGGCTGCATCATCGGGCCGGGGAACACCATCGCGGCGCCCACCGACGGGCCGGCCTGGGCCAGGCCCCAGGCGTTGGCGTGGAACATCGGCACGACCGGCATGACGACGTCGGTCTCTCCCAGGGAGAAGACGTTGGGCTGCACCACGGCCATGGTGTGCAGCACGGTCGAGCGGTGGCTGTAGAGCACGCCCTTGGGGTTGCCGGTGGTCCCGGACGTGTAGCACATCGACGCGGCGAGGTTCTCGTCCTCGACCCGGAAGTCGATCGGCTCCGCGGCGGCGACGAGGTCCTCGTACAGGGAGACCCGCGGGTCGTCCGGGATCGCGTTGTCCCCGCCGTCGTCCATGACGACGACGTGCCGCACGGTGGTCATCGAGTCGACCAGCGGCCAGAACAGCGGCAGCACGGTGCGGTCGACGAAGACCGCCTCGTCCTCGGCGTGGTTGGCGATGTAGGTCAGCTGCTCGGGGAACAGCCGGATGTTCAGCGTGTGCAGCACCCGGCCGGTGCTGGGCACCGCGAAGTACAGCTCCAGGTGCCGGGCCGAGTTCCAGGCGAACGTGCCCACCCGGGCGTCGGCAGTGAGCCCGAGGGTGTCGAGCACCCCGCCCAGCTTGCGGGTGCGCACCGCCCACTCGCCGTACGTGGTGCGCACCGGGCCGGTGGGGGAGTTGGTGACGATCGGCTTGTGCCCGTGGTGGCGCTCGACGTACCGGAAGATCGAGTCGATCGTCAACGGCGTCTGCTGCATGTGGCCGCGCATGGGCGCATCGTGCCAGTGGCCCCGGTCACGTTCCACCTCCGGGTCGGGCGGCGCCCGGGGATCAGGGCGTGAACACGACCGGCAGCTCGGCGAGACCGCGGATGACGAACTCCGGGCGGCGGCGGGCCGGCCGGCCCAGCGCCAGGGCCGACGGCCGTTCCAGCAGCGCCCGGAACGAGGCCTGCAGCTCCAGCCGGGCCAGCGGGGCACCGATGCAGAAGTGCACCCCGACGCCGAAGGCCAGGTGCGGGTTCTCGGTGCGCCCGACGTCGAGCCGCCCGGGGTCGGTGAACACCGCAGGGTCGTGGTTGGCCGCGCCCAGCAGTGCCGCGATCTTCTGGCCCCGGGCGACGGTGACGCCGCCGATCTCGACGTCGGAGGTGGCGGTGCGCTCGAACAGCTGCAGCGGGGAGTCGAACCGCATGAGCTCCTCGACGGCGGTGGGCAGCAGACCGGGGTCGGCGCGCAGCCGGGCCAGCTGGTCGGGGTGCTCCAGCAGGGCCAGCAGGCCGTTGCCGGTGACGTTGACGGTGGCCTCGTGCCCGGCGTTGAGCAGCAGGATGCAGGTGCTGACCAGCTCGTCCTCGGTGAGCCGGTCGCCGTCGGCGTCACGCACGCCGACCAGGTGGGAGAGCAGGTCGTCGCCGGGGGAGCGGCGGCGGTCGTCGGCCAGCGCGCGCAGGTACGCGACGAACTCGTCGGCCGCGCGCTCGGCGCCGTCCTCGGTGTCCGGGGTGCGGCCGTACTCGTACATCTTCACGATCGCGTTGGACCAGGGCCGCAGCAGCGAGCGGTCGGCGTGCGGCACGCCCAGCAGCTCGGCGATCACTGCGACCGGCAGCTCCTCGGCCATCCCGCCGAGCACGTCCACCGGCTGCTCACCGCCCGAGCGCTCGACCATGTCGTCGACGAGGTCGCGGGCCAGCTGGTCCACCCACGGCCGGAGCCGCTCGACGTGCCCGCGGGCGAACGCAGAGCTGATCAGCCGGCGCACCCGGGTGTGGTGCGGAGGCTCCATCTCCAGGATGGCGTTGCGGTGGATCAGGTTGAAGCTCGCGAAGCGGTCGACCGGCTGCTCGTCCACCCAGATCCGGCCCAGCCGCCGGTCACGCAGCACGGCGTTGCTCTCGGCGTGGGTGAACGCCAGCCACAGCCCCAGGCCCTCGTGCCACTGCACCGGGGCCCGGTGCCGGGCGGCGGCGAAGTGCGGGTACGGGTCGGCGACGACGCCGGGGTCGTCGAGTCGGAGCGGTACTCCTGCGGCTGTCACCGGGGTGATCCTAGAGCCGACCGGCTGAGCTGCGCCTTTCCCCGTGACACGCCGACGCACGTCGCACCCCCGCGCGGACGCGTCGCGAGCCCGCGCAGCAGGGGGCGACGCCACGGGCACGCTCGCGGCGAGAGGCGGTCAGCGGGCCACATACGCTGAGGGGCATGGCCAGAACTGCGACCCGTCGTCCCGCCACCGCCCGTGCAGCCGGCGACGTCAACCCCAAGGCGCCGTGCGCGTGCGGCTCCGGCCGCCGGTACAAGCACTGCCACGGATCCGGCTACACCCCCGCCGTCGGCCGCCCCTTCGAGGGCCTGCCGGGCGAGGCCGACTGGGTCGCGCTGCGCGAGCTGGTCTCCGCGGCCACGGCGCCGCTGACCACGGTGGACGGCCGCAGCGTCACCCTGGCCAGCGTGCTGCCGGGCGCCAGCCCGGCCCTGGTGCGGGCCAACGGCGAGATCCTGCTCGGCGTGCAGCTGCAGACCTCCTCCGAGGACGTCAGCCGTGACCTGGGCACCGCGCTCGCGGCGGCCCTCGAGGCGCCGGTCGGCGCCCCGGTCGACCCGGGCCCGATCGGTGGCGCCGGCTCCGCCGGGCCCCGGCTGCAGGACCTGCTGGACACGTCCGTGCCGCTGGAGGTGACCGTGCACGAGGACTTCGGCTTCTGGCTGGAGGGCACCGGTGCCGGGCCGGAGGCGCAGGCCGGGCTGCAGGGCGCCAACGACGCGATCATCCCGACGGTGCGTCTGGAGGGCCTGGACGCGGCCTACTGGTGCCGGCCCGCCGCCGACCGGGCACACGTGCGCTGGGTCCGCCCGGAGCCGGAGGAGGCCCTGCTCGACGCGCTGGCCCGGCTGGGCGCGGCCGAGCAGCTGTCCCTGGGCGAGGGCACCAAGTACGCCGGCGCCTTCCGGGCCCACGGCCTGATGGTGCCGGTCTGGGACGTGCCGGCCGAGACGCCCGCCGCGGACTGGGCGGCGCCGTCGGCTGCGTTCCACGACCGGCTCGCCGCTGCGCTGCAGGTCAGCGACCCGCTCAGCTCCGACGAGCGGCGCTCCCGCGCCGGGCTGCTCTCCCGCCAGGTCACGCTCCGCTGACGTCCCGGGCCGGCCGACCGGTCCACCTCCGCACGCTTGTGCTCTGCATCGTGGACACGCTTGTGCTCTGCATCGGGGAGCCGTGCAGAGCACAAGCGTCGAGGGGGGACAGGCCTGGCCGCCCCTCGGACCCGGCCGCCCTTCGGACCCGCCTGCCCCTCGCCCCGGCCGCCCCTCGACCCGGCGCCTTTCGGACCAGGCCGCCCCTCGCCCCCGGCCGCCCCCGCCCACGGCTGCCCTCGCCCCCGGCTGCCCCCGGCCCCGGCCGCCCCTCAGCTCCGCGCCGTCTCCAGCGGTGCGGGCTGGCGAGTCGGCTCCGGCTCGCTCCGGGACAGCGCCGAGGGCCACCAGAAGCGGCGGTCGAGCATGCTCACCAGCGCGGGCACGAGCACGCTGCGCACCAGCAGCGTGTCCAGCAGCACGCCGAGGCCCACGATCACACCGAGCTGGGTCAGCGTGATCAGCGGCAGCACGCCCAGCACGGCGAAGACCGCGGCCAGCAGCACCCCGGCACTGGTGATCACCCCGCCGGTGACCGCCACCGCGGTCACCATCCCGGCCCGGGTGCCGGCGTGCGCTGCCTCCTCCCGGGCCCGGGTGACCAGGAAGATGTTGTAGTCCACCCCCAGGGCCACCAGGAACAGGAACGCCAGCAGCGGGACGCCGGCGTCGAGCGCCGGGAAGTCGAACAGGGTGCGGAACAGCAGCCAGCCGGCCCCCATCGCCGCCGCGTAGCTGGCGATGACGGTGAGGATGAGCAGCACCGAGGCCACCACCGCGCGCAGCAGCGTGAGCAGCACGACGAGCACCACCGCGAGCACCAGCGGGATGACCACCAGCCGGTCACGGGCGGCGGCGTCCCGGGCGTCGAGCTCGGTGGCCTCCGTGCCGCCGACGAGCGCGTCCGAGCCGGGCACCGCGGCGACGGCCTCGCGCAGGGCCCGCACCGTGTCGAAGCTCTGCTCGCTGCCCGGCCGGGCGTCGAGCACCACGTCGACCTGGGTGAGGTCGCCGTCGGTCTCGCCGACGGTCGCGGCGTCCACCCCGGGGACGGCGCGGGCGGCCGAGGCCACCTGCTCGGCGGTGGCCGCACTGGTGATCACCGCCGCCGGGTCGGCGGTGCCGGCGGCGAACCCCGCCGCCAGGGTCTCCAGCCCCTCGGCGGACTCCACCGGCTCGCGGAACTGCTCGGTGAGCGACAGCCCGGCCGAGATGGCGGTGGTGCCGGTGGCGAGCACGCCCAGCACGATCACGCTGGCCACCGCGACCCGCCGCGGGTACCGCACGACGGCGGCGCCGATCCGGGACCACGGGCCGCTGCGGGTGGGGTCGGGCTGACCCAGGCGCGGGGTGAACGGCCAGAAGAGCCCCCGGCCGAACAGCACCAGCGCCGCCGGCAGCACGACCAGCGCGTACACCACGGCGACGGCGATCCCGGCGGCCCCGGCCAGGCCGATGCTGCGGCTGCCCGGGGTCACCGCGGCGGCCAGGGTGAGCAGGGCGAGGAACACGGTGCCGGAGCTGGCCAGCACCGCGGGCCCGGCCGAGCGGAGCGCGCGCTGCATGGCGGTGTGCCGGTCCTCGGTGCGGCGCAGCTCCTCGCGGTACCGGGCGATGAGCAGCAGCGCGTAGTTGGTGCCGGCGCCGAAGACGAGCACGGACGTGATGCCCACGGTCGAGTCGTCCACGGTCAGCCCGGTGGTGCGGGTGAGCACGGCCACCACCTTCGCGGCGACCTGGTCACCGACCGCGATGACCGTCAGCGGAACCAGCCACAGCCACGGACTGCGGTAGGTGAGCAGCAGCAGCAGCGCCACGACCAGCGCGGTGGCCGCGAGCAGCGTGATGTCGGCGCCCTCGAACACCGCGCCGAGGTCGGCGGTGAAGGCGGCGTTGCCGGTGACCTGGGCGCGCAGCCCGTCCGGCAGGTCGGTGGCGGCCTCGGCCCGCAGCCGCTCGACGGTCGTGCCCAGCTCCGCGGTCGGCAGGTCGGCCGGCAGGGAGACGCTGACCAGCGCGGCGGCCCGGTCGTCGGCGACGACGGGCGGGGACACCGGGGAGTCGGGGAACGCCGCGGTGACGGCGTCCGCACGCTCGCCGAGCGCGGCGACGTCGGCGTCGGTCAGCGTCCCGCCGGGCCGGCTGTAGACGATCAGCGCCGGGTCGACCGAGGCGGACGGCAGCCGCTGCTGCAGGGCCGCGACCTCGGTGGAGTCGGCCCCGGACGGCAGCGCGGCGGTGACCTCCTGGGAGACCCTCGGCGAGCCGCCGAGGGCCAGCGCGGCAGCGGAGACCAGCAGGGCGAGCAGCACCACCACCCACTTGGACCGCCGTCCGGCGACCAGTCCGGCCAGCCGGTCGCCCACACCACTGCTTCGACCACCGAGAAGTTCCACGATGGAGAAGATAGGATGGCGAGCGGCGACGGTCAACCGGACCGCCACCGGCCGGAGGACGGGAGTGCGACGTGACGGAGTCGACCGCCCCGGACGCCGACGAGGTCATGACGCTGCTCCGGCGTTTCGCGGTGGAGACCGACCGCTACGTCGAGTCCTCCGGGACGCAGCACGACCTGCACCGGACCGACCTGAACGCCCTCGCGGTGATCCTGGACGCGAACCGGGCCGGTGAGCCGCTCACCCCGTCCCGACTGGGCGCGGCCCTGCACCTCAGCTCACCGGCCACCACCGCCCTGCTGGACCGGCTGGAGCGGGCCGGGCACGTGCGGCGCACCCGCAGCACCGTCGACCGCCGCCGGGTGGACCTGGAGATGACCCGCGCCGCCGGCCTCGTGGCCGGGGAGCTGTTCGGCCCGCTGGGCCGGTCGGTCGGGGCGGCCGTCGAGCGGTACGGGCCCGAGGAGCGCGCGCTCGTCGCCCGGTTCCTGCGCGACGTCATCGCAGCCACCGTCGCCGCGCGGCAGACCCCCACGCCGCCGTCCTGACCGGCCCGCCGGGTCGCCTCCCGCCGTCCTGACCGGCCCGCCGGGTCGCCTCCCGCCGTCCTGCGGCGGCCCCGGGCCCGTCCTAGGCTCGGGCGGTGGACCTCCGCCCCGGCGACGAGGTCGGCGGCCGCGTCGTCCAGGCCATGATCGGCCGGGGCGGGACCAGCACGGTCTACCGGGTCACCGACCCCGACGGGCGGGTGGTGGCGCTCAAGCTGCTCGACGTCGAGCAGGTCCGCTCGGACGTCGCCCGGGCCCGGTTCCACCGCGAGTTCGAGATCGCCCGGGAACTGCGGCACCCGCACGTGATCGAGGTGCTCGACCACGGCGAGGCGCCGGCCCGCGTCCCCGGCGCGCGACCCCTGCTCTGGACGACGATGGAGCACGTCGACGGCGTCACCGGCAGCTCGCTGGTGCCCGGCCCGCACGCCGAGCCCGACCTGCCCCGGGTGCTGGCGGTCGCCGGTCAGGTCGCGGGCGCGCTGGACCACGCGCACGCCCGCGACGTCGTCCACCGGGACGTGAAGCCGTCCAACGTGCTGGTCCGGGCGGTCGACGGCGCCCCGTGGGCGGTGCTCACCGACTTCGGCATCGCCCGGTTCCTCGACGACGCCCGCCCGCTGGCCCGCAACGGGCGGGTGCTCGGCTCGCTGCCCTACGCCGCCCCGGAGGTGCTGCAGGCCCAGCAGCTGAGCGGCGCGACCGACGTCTACGGGCTGGCCTGCACGCTCGTGGAGTGGCTCACCGGCCGGCCGCCGTTCCCGCTGCCCAGCCCGTTCGCGATCGTGCACGCGCACCTGACCCGACCACCGCCGGAGCTCCACCGGCGGCGCGGCTGGCTGCCGCGGGCGCTGGGGCCGGTCGTGGCCCGGGCCCTCGCGAAGGACCCGGCCGACCGGTACGTCCGCTGCACGGAGTTCACCGACCTCGTGGCCGGGCTGCTGTCCGGCGTCGAACCGGTCCGGCCGGCCGCGGAGCAGCAGGGCCGGCTGTCGGGCTGGCTCGGACGCCGCGCGGTCGCCTGGAACCCGAACGTCGCACGGAGTTCACGCCGGGACGGTTGATGGTGGCAACGACCGGGGTACGGGTCGCCGACCCCGTCGGCACGATCAGATCGGCCCGCCATGAGCGCAGCACCCAGGCAGGACGCCACGTACGACAACTCCGTGCACAGTCAGGAGGACGAGGGCTACCACAAGGGCCTCAAGCCGCGTCAGCTGCAGATGATCGCCATCGGTGGGGCGATCGGGACGGGCCTGTTCCTCGGCGCCGGCGGCCGGCTGGCGAGCGCCGGCCCGGGGCTGTTCCTGGTCTACGCCGTCTGCGGCGTCTTCGTGTTCCTGATCCTGCGGGCCCTGGGCGAGCTGGTCCTGCACCGCCCGTCGTCCGGGTCGTTCGTGTCCTACGCGCGGGAGTTCTACGGCGAGAAGGCCGCCTTCGTCGCGGGCTGGATGTACTTCGTCAACTGGGCGCTGACCGCGATGGTCGACGTCACCGCGATCGCCACCTACATGCACTTCTGGGGCGCCTTCGAGGTGGTGCCGCAGTGGGTCATCGCGCTGATCGCGCTCGGGATCGTGCTGTCGATGAACCTGATCTCGGTGAAGCTCTTCGGCGAGCTCGAGTTCTGGGCCGCGATGGTCAAGGTGATCGCGCTGGTGGCGTTCCTGGTGATCGGCACGGTGTTCCTGGCCGGCCGCTTCGACATCCAGGGCCAGCCCACCGGCTTCAGCGTCATCTCGGACTCCGGCGGCCTCTTCCCGACCGGCGTGTTCCCGGTGGTCATCGTGACCTCGGGGGTGATCTTCGCCTACGCGGCCGTCGAGCTGGTGGGCACCGCGGCGGGGGAGACGGAGAACCCGGAGAAGATCATGCCCCGGGCGATCAACTCGGTGATCTTCCGGATCGCCGTGTTCTACGTCGGCTCGCTGGTGCTGCTGGCCCTGCTGCTGCCCTACACCGCCTACGAGGCCGGGACGAGCCCGTTCGTCACGTTCTTCGACTCGATCGGCGTCGACGGTGCCGGCACGATCATGAACATCGTCGTGCTCACCGCGGCGCTGTCCAGCCTGAACGCCGGGCTCTACTCGACCGGGCGCATCCTGCGCTCGATGTCGATGAACGGCAGCGCCCCGGCCTTCACGGGCCGGATGAGCGCGAACGGCGTGCCCTACGGCGGCATCCTGCTCACCGGGTTCCTGACCCTGTTCGGCGTGGCGCTCAACGCCGTCGCGCCGGGGCAGGCGTTCGAGATCGTGCTCAACATGTCGGCCCTGGGGATCATCTCCTCCTGGGGCACGATCGTGCTGTGCCAGCTGCGGCTGTACGCCTGGTCGAAGAAGGGCATCATCGAGCGCCCGCACTTCCGGATGATCGGCGCACCCTGGACCGGGTACGCGACGCTCGCGTTCCTCGCCGTCGTGCTGGTGCTCATGGCCCTCGACGCACCGATCGGCAGCTGGACCGTCGCCACCCTGGTGGTCATCGTGCCGGCGCTGGTCGGCGGGTGGTACCTGGTGCGCGGCCGGGTGCTCGCGGTCGCCCAGGAGCGGATGGGCTACACCGGCGAGCACCCGGTCGTGGCCAACCGCCCGGTCGAGGCCGACCCGACCCCGCGCGAGCGCCGCGGCGGGACGGGCAGCAGCTCCGGCCGGGGCGGCGCGGACTGACCCGGGTCCGGCGGTCGGACCGGAGGACCTCCTCCAGAGATGACGGCACCGTTACGACAACGTGACCACCCAGGTTCACCGCGAGTATTGACGCCCCCCCTCTGTGAGCGCTCACACTGACTCGCCCGCACAGCTGCGGGTCTGCTGCCGCACAGGTGGCAGGAGTGCTCGCAGAGGAGATGGCACGTGGCAGCACAGACGCTGAGGATGACGGCCCTGGGTGCGGTGCTGGCCCTCGGGCTGGCCGGCTGCGGCGGCGACGGCGCCGGCGGCAGCTCGAACTCGGCCGACGCTGCACCCGAGGACCTCACGATCGGCGTCTCGATGCCGACCGAGACCTCGGAGCGGTGGATCGCCGACGGCGCCGCCGTCGAGTCGCAGCTCGAGGACGCCGGCTACCAGGTGGACCTGCAGTACGCCGGGGACGACATCCCGACGCAGTCCCAGCAGGTCGACCAGATGATCACCCAGGGCGCCGACCTGCTGATCATCGCCGCGATCGACGGCACCGCGCTGAGCAGCCAGCTCGACGCGGCCGCCGCGGAGGGCATCAAGGTGATCTCCTACGACCGGCTGATCCGCGACAACGAGAACGTGGACTTCTACGTCAGCTTCGACAACTACAAGGTCGGCGTGGCCCAGGGCACGGCCCTGCTCACCGGTCTCGGCTTGCTGAACGAGGACGGCTCGCCGGGCACCGCCACCGGCCCCTTCAACATCGAGCTGTTCGCCGGCTCGCTGGACGACAACAACGCCGGGTTCTTCTTCAACGGCGCCATCGACACGCTCCAGCCGTTCATCGACGACGGCACGCTGGTGGTGAAGTCCGGCCAGACCGAGATCGACCAGGCCGCCACCCTGCGGTGGGACCAGGCGACCGCCCAGCGCCGGATGGACGACCTGCTGACCCGCTCGTACAACGACGGGTCCGTCGTCAACGGCGTGCTCTCGCCCTACGACGGCATCTCCCGCGGCATCATCACGTCGCTGCAGAACGCCGGCTACGGCGCCGCCGACAAGCCGATCCCGGTCGTCACCGGCCAGGACGCCGAGATCGCCTCGGTCAAGCTGATCGCCGACGGCGTGCAGAACTCGACGATCTTCAAGGACACCCGCCTGCTCGCCGAGCAGGCCGTCATCGCCGCCGAGGCGTTCCTCGAGGGCGACACGCCCGAGGCGAACGACACCACGACCTACGACAACGGCAAGAAGGTCGTCCCGTCCTACCTGCTGCCGATCCAGACGGTTTACAAGGACGACATCCAGTCGGTCCTCGTCGACTCCGGCTACTGGTCCGCCGACGAGGTCGCCAAGGGTCAGGCCGACGACTGACCCGGGTCCACCGACCCGCCGCACGACACGGCCGGGCCGGGCAGCGCGTGCTGCCCGGCCCGGCCGGCACCACCCCCGGCGCGGCCATCCCCGGGGAGGGGCTCGACCGGGCCCCGCGGGCGGAGCAGACTCCACCCGCACCCACGACGAGGACGACGGAGTCCATGACCGAGAACATCCTGGAGATGCGCGGCATCACCAAGACCTTCCCCGGGGTCAAGGCGCTGGAGGACGTGTCGCTGGCCGTCCGCCGCGGTGAGGTCCACGCGATCTGCGGGGAGAACGGCGCCGGCAAGTCCACGCTGATGAAGGTGCTGTCCGGGGTGTACCCCGCGGGCACCTACGACGGCGACATCGTCTTCGACGGCCAGACCTGCCGCTTCTCCGGCATCCGGGACAGCGAGGCGGTGGGGATCGTGATCATCCACCAGGAGCTCGCCCTGGTGCCCTACCTCTCCATCGCGGAGAACATCTTCCTGGCCAACGAGCGCACGGGCCGCTCCGGGCTGATCGACTGGAACCGCGCCAACGCCGAGGCCGGCGAGCTGCTGGAGTCCGTCGGGCTGCGCGAGAACCCGGTGACGCCGGTCGGCCAGCTCGGCGTCGGCAAGCAGCAGCTGGTCGAGATCGCCAAGGCGCTGTCCAAGAACGTCAAGCTGCTGATCCTGGACGAGCCCACCGCGGCACTGAACGACACCGACTCGGCCCACCTGCTGGGCCTGCTCCGCTCGTTGCAGGAGCGCGGCATCACCTCGATCATGATCTCGCACAAGCTGAACGAGATCACCGCCGTGGCGCAGAGCACCACGGTCATCCGCGACGGCCGCACGGTCGAGACGCTGGACATGTCCGACCCGGGCATCGGCGCCGACCGGATCATCCGCGGCATGGTCGGGCGCAACCTGGACTCCTACTACCCCGAGCGGGTCTCCCACCCTGGGGACGTCGTGCTGCGGGTCGAGGACTGGAGCGTCAAGCACCCCACCCAGGACCGGCTCGTCGTCGACGGCGCGTCCTTCGACGTGCGGGCCGGCGAGGTCGTCGGCATCGCCGGGCTGATGGGGGCCGGGCGCACCGAGCTGGCGATGAGCGTCTTCGGGCGCAGCTACGGCCGCGACGTGACCGGCCGGCTCTACCTGCACGGCAAGGAGATCCAGGCGCGCACGGTGTCCGAGGCGATCGACCACGGCATCGCCTACGCCACCGAGGACCGCAAGAAGTACGGGCTGAACCTCATCGAGGACATCACCCGCAACGTCTCGGCCGCCGCGCTGGGCAAGCTCTCCCGCAACGGCTTCGTCAACGGCAACGAGGAGATCCGCGTCGCCGAGGAGAGCCGGTCGAGCATGAACATCAAGGCGCCCAGCGTGCTGTCCGTCGTCGGGAAGCTGTCCGGGGGCAACCAGCAGAAGGTCGTGCTGTCCAAGTGGTTGTACACCGACCCCGAGGTGCTGATCCTCGACGAGCCCACCCGC
>NZ_JAAGWK010000029.1 GCF_010685995.1 Goekera deserti
TCATCAACCGGCTGGTCGAGGCCGGTAAGGCCGTCGTGGTGATCTCCTCCGAGCTGCCCGAGCTGCTCGGCATCTGTGACCGCATCTACACGCTGTCGGCGGGCCGGATCACCGGCCAGCTGCCGGTGGCCGACGCCAGCCAGGAGAGCCTCATGACTCTCATGACCAAGGAGAGGGAGCTCGTCTGATGGCCACGACCGCACCACCGCAGCCCGACCGTGCCCCGGGCGGGGCGCCGGCGGAGCCGCCAGCCTCGGCCGCCCTGCACACCGGCACCAGCGACATCCGCACGCTGCTGACCCGGAACCTGCGGCAGAGCGGGATCTACATCGCCTTCGTGGCGATCGTCGTGCTGTTCGCCGTGCTGACCGGCGGCACGTCGCTCAGCCCGGGCAACCTCACCAACATCGTGCTGCAGTACAGCTACATCCTGGTGCTGGCGATCGGCATGGTGATCGTGATCATCGCCGGCCACATCGACCTGTCCGTCGGGTCGGTGGTGGCGCTGACCAGTGCCGTCTCGGCGGTGCTGGTCATCCGTGAGGGCCAGCCCTGGTGGGTCGGCATCATCGCGGCGCTGGCCGTGGGCATCGTCGTCGGCGCCTGGCACGGGTTCTGGGTGGCCTACATCGGCATCCCCGCGTTCATCGTCACCCTGGCCGGCATGCTGCTGTTCCGCGGCATGACGCAGGAGGTGCTGAACAACGTCTCGCTGTCGCCGTTCCCGTCGGAGTACAGCAAGACCGCCAGCGGGTTCCTCAACGGGCTGCTGGGCGGCAACGGCTACGACGCGTTCACGCTTCTGATCGGCGCCTTCGCCGTCGGCGGGTACGCGGTGAGCGTCTACCGCACCCGGGTCGCCCGGGTGAAGTACCGCCAGCCGGTCGAGTCGATGGGCCTGTTCGTCGCCAAGATCGTCGTCGTCGGTGCCGTGGTCATGGCGTTCGCCTGGCAGCTGGCGCACGCCCGCGGCCTGCCGATCGTGCTGATCATCCTGGGCGTGCTGGTGATCGCCTACGGGATCATCACCAAGCGCACCGTGTTCGGCCGCCAGGTCTACGCGATCGGTGGCAACCTGTCCGCCGCGACGCTGTCCGGGGTGAAGGTCAAGGCCGTCAACTTCTGGATCTTCGTCAACATGGGCCTGCTGTCCGGCGTCGCCGGGGTCATCTACTCCTCGCGGTCCAACGGTGCCCAGCCCAGCGCCGGCAACGCCTTCGAGCTGGACGCCATCGCCGCGGTCTTCATCGGTGGCGCCGCCGTGACCGGTGGCGTGGGCACGATCGTGGGCGCCGTCGTCGGTGGCCTGCTGGTCGCGGTCATGAGCAACGGCATGCAGCTGATGAACATCGACCAGTCCACCCAGGCCATGGTCAAGGGCCTGGTGCTGCTGCTCGCGGTCGCCTTCGACGTCTACAACAAGCGGCGGGCCGGCGCCTCGCGCTGACCCACGGGGCCCGGCCGGCCGCTCAGCCGGCCGGCAGCACCGCCGGGTCGGCCGTCTCCAGCCGGTCGCGGCCGCCCGCCTTGGCCCGGTAGAGCGCGGCGTCCGCCCGGCCGAGCACGTCGCCGGGCCGGTCGCCGGCGTGCCACGCGGCCATCCCGACGCTGCAGGTCTGGCCGTCGGGCACGGCGCCGCGCAGCCGCTCCAGCACCACCCGGGCCTCGGCCGGGGTGGTGCCGGCCAGCGCGACGGCGAACTCCTCCCCGCCCCAGCGGGCCAGCACGTCACCGGGGCGCAGCAGGCCCAGGGCGCGGCCGGCGAAGCGCCGCAGCAGGTCGTCGCCGGCCGGGTGCCCGAAGGTGTCGTTGAAGCGCTTGAAGTGGTCGAGGTCCAGCAGTGCCACCGTCAGCGGGCGGCCGTCCCGCGCGGCGGACGCCGCCAGCCCGGCGAGCGCGGCGTCCCAGGCCCTCCGGTTGCCGACGCCGGTGAGGGCGTCGGTGGTCGCCGACGCACGCAGCTGGGCCAGCAGGTCCTCGTTCTCCAGGGCGACGGCGGCCTCGTCGGCCAGCATCGCGACCGCGGCCGCGCGGTGGTCGGTCACCGAGTCGACCCGCTCGGACCACGAGACGCCGAGGACGCCGCGGGTCACCCCGCGCTGGGTGATCGGCTGCCACATGACCGACCGTGCGCCGGAGAGGGCCAGCAGGGCGTTGTCCACGAGGGGATGCTCCGCCGGGTCGGCGAGGAACAGCGGCCGGCCCGTGCGGTACACCTCGGTCGTGGCCGAGACCGTGCCGAGCGGCACGGTGGTGCCGCGCAGGTGCGGGTGGGACGACGTCCCCAGCACCAGGGAGTCGGGGTCCGGCGCGTCGAGCGGTGGCTCGAACAGGGACACCGTGTCGGCCTGGGCGATCGCCCGGGTGGCGGCGACGATCGTCGACCGGACGTCGTCACCGGCCCGGACCCGGCGCATGGCGCCGGCGATCGCCGCGAGGTCGGCCCGCGACTCGTGCAACGCCTGCTCGGCGGCCCGGCGGTCGGTGACGTCGTGCACGTAGGCGACGACCCGCCGGTCGGAGCCGGGCAGCTCCGTGGCGGTGATCTGCGCCCAGCGCAGCTCGCCGTCCGGGCGCCGGTAGCGCTTCTCCATCCGGCCGACGCCACCGCTCGACCCACGCACCCAGTCGAGGGTGACCACGAGGTCCCGGTCCGCGGCATCGGTGAAGCCGGTGCTGGTGGACCCGAGCACGGAGTCGGCAGGGCGGCCGACCAGGGCGCAGAACGCCGGGTTGACCGACAGGAAACGGCCCTCGGCGTCGGTGACGGTGATGCCCACGGGCGAGGAGTCCAGCAGCACGCGCACGTCGGCCTCGGCCTCGGCCAGGGCTGCCGCCGTCCGCTCCGCCGCGCGGGTGCGGTCGTCCAGCTCGACGACCACGCGGTTCAGCAGGGCCTCCCGGCGGCGGCGCAGCGCGTGCACGATCATGCCGACGACGAGTGCCACGACCACGGCCGGGGCCTGCTCGCCCGGCGTCCCGTCGGCGGTGGGCCACAGCACGAGGGTCGCCGACCAGCACGCGACCAGGGTCCCGGTCATCAGGGTGGCGAGCACGGTCGAGCGCACGCCGGCCGCGAGGGCGACGATGGTCAGCGTGAACTCGGCGACCTGGACCGCGCCCTGCGTCGCCAGCAGCAGCGTGACCACGTTGACCACCGGGGCGATACCGAGCAGGTCGGCGTGGCGGACCTCCTGCCGGTGACCGCGCCGGATGCCCCGGGCCAGGATGACGGCGACCACCAGGAGCACGGCGACGGTGAGCAGGGCGATCCCGGACACCCAGACGGCCTGGTGCCCGGGCAGCAGCGCTGCCTGGAAGGCGGCGATGAGCAGGTAGACCGCCGCCAGGCCGGCGGAGACGCCGACGGCGGCCCGGGCGGAGTCCCCGACGGCCGGTGACACGGCGCGCGGGGTCGCCACGTGCGCGCGTGTCCGCGGCGTCCCTCGCATGTCGTGGTCATCGGACCCGGCGGGGGGCCGCTGGAGCGCCGGCCCCGACCCCTGCCTCCCGGGGGTGAGGTCAGAGCGGCTCGCGCCGCACCGGGCAGGACATGCAGCGCGGGCCGCCCCGGCCGCTGCCCAGCTCCGACCCGGCGATCGGCACCACCTCGATGCCGGCCGCCTCCAGCGCCGCGTTGGTCACGGTGTTCCGCTCGTAGGCCACCGCCAGCCGGGGCGCCAGCGCCAGGGTGTTGTTGCCGTCGTCCCACTGCTCGCGCTCGGCGGTGACCGGGTCCAGGCCGGTGTCGATCACCCGCAGCCGGTCGATGCCCATCGCGGCGGCCGCGGCCACCAGGAACGGCTGCGGCCCGGTCACCGACAGCTCGGTGGTGTCGTCGTCATCGGGCAGCTGCTCGCCCGCGGTCACCGTCCACGCCTGCAGGTGGTCGGCCACGGCCGGGTACATGACCACGGCGTCGACGTCGACCATCGTGCAGATGGTGTCCAGGTGCATCATCGCCCGCTCCTGCGCGATCGGGACGACCAGCACCGTGTGCGCCAGCCCCCGGGCGAACACCCGCCGGGCCAGCCGCTCCGCGCCCCCGGGTGTGGTCCGCTCGCCCACGCCGACGGCCACCACGCCGGCGGCCAGCAGCAGCACGTCCCCGCCCTCCAGGTGCTCCAGCTCCGAGCCGTACAGCTGCTCGGCGCCGGAGAACCGCGGGTGGTGGGCGTAGACGGCGGCGGTGATCGTGCTCTCCCGGTGCCGGGCCGGCATCGCCAGCGACGTCACCGCCACCTGGTCGCCCACCCACACCGAGGAGTCCCGGGTGAACAGCAGGTTGGGCAGCGGCGGCACCACGAAGTCCCCGCGCTCCATCACCTGGTAGGCCAGGCCGCGCCCGCCGCGCAGCTCGTCGTGGGCCAGCCCGGCGATCAGCGTCGCGGCCAGGTCGGCCGGCGCCAGCCCGGACAGGTGCGCGGTGGTGGCGTGCCGCAGCGTGGCCCCGAGCCGGGGGTCGTCGACCGCGGCGGCGATCAGCGACGTGCGGGCCTCGGGCAGGGCCATCACGTCGGCCAGCAGCGCGTCCAGGTGCAGCACCTCGACGCCGCGGTCGCGCAGCGCCTGGGCGAACGCGTCGTGCTCCTCCTGCGCGCGGGCCACCCAGGGCACGCCGTCGAACAGCAGCTGGTCGTTGTTGCGCGGGGTCAGCCGGCGCAGCTCGGCGCCGGGCCGGTGCAGCACGACCGTGGACAGCCGCCCGACCTCGCTCGTCGCGCCCAGCGGAGCCGGGTCACCTGGCGGCGGGGAGATCTGCATGGGGGAGAGGCTGGCACAGCTGCTCCGGGCGCGCGCCGTGGTGCACTGTCCCGGTGACCAACGAGACCCCCCGCCCGCGCCGGCGCAGCCGGCCCGACCGCCGACCCGTGGGCGACGCCCCGCTGCCCCGGCTGGTCACGCTGTCCTTCGCGCTGGGCGCCGGGCTGCTGGTCGCCGGGGTGCTGCTGGTCGTGCTGGACGCCCTGGGCGTCGAGCAGGTGGGCATGCTCGGGTGGGCCGCGGTGATCGTCGTCGCGGCGGTCCTCGGCGGGCTCGTCGCCCGGGCCGTCGTCCCCCGGCTGCTGGTGCGCGGCGACCGACCCTAGGGGTCAGGAGCGGGCGTCGGCCCGGGCCGCGGACACCGAGCGGAACACCCGGTACAGCCCGGTCTGCGCCAGCAGCTCGCGCAGCGCCCGGGAGGGCTCCACCAGCTCCAGCTCGCAGCCGGCCCGCTTCTGCTTCCGCCCGAGGTGCACCAGCAGCTCCAGCCCCGCCGAGCTCATGTAGGTGACGTCCCGGACGTCGGCCCGGGCCGGCCAGCGCGCGGGTGGCACGGTCACGCGGAACTCGCGGACGACCTGGCGGTCGATCTCACCGGAGAAGTGCAGGACGGGTTGGCCGGCGTCGTCGACCAGGCACACACGACCCTGCGAGACGCCGTCGGGCACGTTGTTCGACCCAGACATGACGGCGCCCCTACCCCCGGACGGCGGCAGGCAACCACTGTGACCGTCCGACACACCCGTCGGGGTCGCTCAGTCGGGCAGCAGCACCCCGGGGTTGCACACGCCGGTCGGGTCGAGCTGCTGCTTGACCGCCCGGAGCAGGCTGATGCCCAGCGGGCCGGCCTCCTGCGCCAGCCACGGCCGGTGGTCGGTGCCGACCGCGTGGTGATGGGTCAGCGTGCCGCCCGCGGCCAGCAGCGCGTCGGTGGCGGCCCGCTTGGCGCCCAGCCACTGCTGGATGGGCAGGGCGTCGTCCCGGTCGGCGAGCACGGTCACGTACAGCGAGGCGCCGGTGGGGTACCCGTGGCTCAGGTGGGTCATGACCAGCGGGTGCCGGCCGCCCCGGTCCAGCGCCCCGCGCAGCGCCGCCCGCACCGCGTCGTACACCGTGGGCAACGCCGTCCAGGTGGCGGCGGTCTCCAGCGTCTCCACCAGCAGCCCCTGGTCCAGCAGCCGGTCGCGCAGGTAGGGGGCGGAGAACCGGCCGTGCACCCACGCCCGGCCGACGCCCCCGCCGAGCCGCACCGCGCCGCCGTCCCGCAGCAGGGACGACGCCGCCCGGCGGCGCGCCCGCGCCACCGACGGGATGCCCTCCCAGCCGACCACGAGCAGGCAGCCCTGCCCGCGGCGCCGCGCCCGCAGCGACCCGCGCACTGCCCGGGCGCCGACCCCGGAGGCCATCAGCAGCGTCGCCCGGCTCTCGTCGGCGTCGGACAGCCGGACGACGTCGGGCAGCAGGTCGTGCCGGGCCAGCTGCTGCAGGGTGGCGAGCCCGGCGGCCCAGGTGCGGAACGACCAGCCCTCGTAGTGCCGACCGCGCGGCCGCGGGCGCACCCGCAGGGTCAGCTCGGTGATCACGCCGAGGGTGCCCTCGGAGCCCAGTGCCAGGCCCAGCAGGTCCGGCCCGGCCGCGGAGGCCGGCGGGTGGCCCAGCTGCAGGACGCCGGCCGGGGTGGCCAGGGTGAGCCCGGCGACCAGGTCGTCGAACCGGCCCACCCCGGTGGAGGACTGCCCGGCCGACCGGGTGGCGGCGTACCCGCCGAGCGTCGCGTACTCCCAGCTCTGCGGCAGGTGCCCGAGGGTGAGCCCGTCCCGGGCCAGGGCCTCCTCCAGCGCCGGGCCGCGCATGCCGGGGCCGACGGTGACCAGCGAGGAGTGCACGTCCACCGACCGCACCGAGCTCATCCGGCCCAGGTCGACGGCGACCACCGGCCGGTCGTCGGCGTCGCTGCCGGACAGCCCGCCGACGACGCTGGTGCCGCCGCCGAACGGCACCGCGACGACCCCGTGCTCGCTGCACAGCCGCAGCACGGCGGCGACCTCCTCGGTGGTGCCGGGGGTGAGCACGGCGTCCGGGGCGTCGGAGGCGTCGCCGGAGCGCCGGCGCAGCAGGTCCAGGTAGCTCTTGCCGCCGGTGCGGCGCAGCCGCGCGTCCCGGTCCTCGGACACCTCGCCGGCGCCGAGCAGCTCGGTGAACGCCTGCCGGGCGGCCTCCGGCAGCCGGGACGCGGCCACCCGGATGTCGCCGACCGGGACCGGTGGGGTGGCCCGCGGCGTCCAGCCCAGCTCCCGGGTCAGGAAGCGGCGGGCCGGCCGGGGCAGCACCGCGGCCGGGGTGTCGGCGTCCCCGCCGCCGGGGTGCGACGGGGGCGGGCCCCAGCCCTGGATCGTCAGCTCGGACTGCTCGGGCACGGCTACAGTCTGCCGGTGCCCGACCCCGGACACCCGTCGTGACAGGCGGGGCAGCGCAGCCGGGCCCCCGGGGGGCGCTGAGCGCCGCCCGCCGGGTGTGGGACGTCGCCGCGCTGGACGGCTCGCAGGTCGACGTGCTGGTGGTGGGTGGTGGGGTCACCGGCGCCGGCGTGGCGCTGGAGGCGGCCACCCGCGGGCTGTCGGTGCTGCTCTGCGAGCGCGCGGACCTCGCGGCCGGCACCAGCCGCTGGTCCTCCAAGCTGGTGCACGGCGGCCTGCGGTACCTGGCGCACGGCGAGGTCGGGCTGGCCCGGGAGAGCGCCCGGGAGCGCGCCGTCCTGATGCGGCACACCGCCGGGCACCTGGTGCGCCCGCTGCCGTTCCTGGTGCCCTCGGCCCTCGGCGGCGACGTGAGCGCGCTGGCGGGCCTCGGTGGCGTGCTGGGTGACGCGGTGCGCGCCTCGGTGCCCGGCGGGCGGCGGCTGCTGCCGCGCACCCGCCGGGTGGACGCCGGCCGGGCCGCCGCCCTGGTGCCGGGCCTGGCCCGGGGCCGGGGCGGGGTGGTGTTCTGGGACGGCCAGCTCGCCGACGACGCCCGGCTGGTGGTCGCCCTGGCCCGCACCGCGGTCGACGCCGGCGCCACCGTGCTCACCGGCGCCGCGGTGACCGCCGTCGACGGGGCCGAGGCCGAGGTGTCGGTGGACGGGGTACTGCACCGGGTGCGCGCCGGGGTGGTGGTGAACGCGGCCGGTGTCTGGTCGGCCGACCTGGCCCCGGGCACCCGGCTGGCGCCCTCGCGCGGGTCGCACCTGGTGCTGCGGGCCGAGCGGCTGGGGTCGCCGTCGGCCGCGCTCACCGTGCCGCTGCCCGGCTCCCGCACCCGCTACGTGTTCGCGCTGCCGCAGCCCGGCGGCCTGGTGTTCCTCGGCATCACCGACGAGCCGCTCGACGGGCCGGTGCCGCTGGCCGACCCGGTGCCCTCACCCGCCGAGGTGCGCCAGCTGCTGGACACGGTGAACCGGGTGCTCGCCGACCCGCTCACCCCCGCCGACGTGGTCGGCGCCTACGCCGGGCTGCGCCCGCTGGTGCTGCCGGCCTCGGCCGGAGCCGGCCCGGGGGAGGCGACCGCCGACCTGTCCCGCCGGCACCTGCTGACCTGGGACGGCGCGGTGCTCACCGTCGTCGGCGGCAAGCTCACCACCTACCGCGCGATGGCCGAGGACGTGGTGGACGCCGCCGTCGCGCGGCTCGGCCGGGGCGCGACCCGCTCGGTCACCGACCGGTTGCCGCTGGTCGGCGCCGCCCCGCCCTGGGTGCTGTCCGGCGTCCCGGCGTCGTCCTGGCTGGTGGGCCGGTACGGCACCGAGGCGCCCGCGGTGGCCGCGCTGGGTGCGGATCCGGTGGTCGAGGGCCGGCCGGAGACGGTGGGCGAGCTGGTGTTCGCGGTGCGCGCCGAGGGCGCCCGCACGGTGGCCGACCTGCTCGACCGGCGCACCCGGATCGGCCTGGTGCCCGCCGACCGCGCCGCCGCCGTCCCCGTCGCCGAGCAGGTCCTCGCCGCCGAGTCCTGACCCCCGGCCCTCTCCGCGGAAGTGGCCGCCCCGCACGGCCCTTCCCGCGGAAGTGGCCGCCCCGCACGGCCCTTTCCGCGGAAGTGGCCGCCCCGCGCGCGGCCATTCCCGCGGTAGTGGCCGCCCTGCACGGCCCTTTCCGCGGAAGTGGCCGCCGTGCAAGGCCGTTCGCGCGGCAAAGGTCGCTGGGGCGGGGGTGTCGTCTCGTGGAGCGGGACGGGTCTCCCGTGGAACGGGACGGCGTGCCACGCTGCGGGCATGGACAGGTACACCCACGGCCATGCCGAGCCGGTGCTGCAGTCGCACCGCTGGCGCACGGTGCAGAACTCGGCGGCGCACCTGCTGGGCGAGCTGCGGCCGGGGCTCGACGTGCTCGACGTGGGGTGCGGTCCGGGCACGATCACCGTGGACCTGGCCCGGCGGGTGGCGCCCGGCCGGGTGCTCGGCCTGGACGTCTCCCCGGCGCCGCTGGACGAGGCCCGGGCGCTGGCCGCCGCCGAGGGCGTGCCGGCCGAGTTCGCCGTCGGCGACGTCTACGCGCTGGACGCCGCCGACGACTCCTTCGACGTGGTGCACGCCCACCAGGTACTGCAGCACCTCACCGACCCGGTGGCCGCGCTGCGGGAGATGGCCCGCGTCTGCCGGCCCGGCGGGGTGGTGGCCGTGCGCGACGTCGACTACGCCGCCACCACCTGGTTCCCGGCCGACGAGGGCCTGACCCGCTGGCTGGACCTCTACTCCCGGGTCGCCCGGGGCAACGACGCCGAGCCCGACGCCGGGCGCCGGCTGCTGTCCTGGGCGCACGCCGCGGGCCTGCGGGACCTCACCGCGACGACGTCGTCCTGGTGCTTCGCGACGCCGGAGGAGCGCCGGTGGTGGGGGACGTCGTGGGCCGGGCGGGCCACGGCGTCGGCGTTCGCCGAGCAGGCGGTGGCCGGCGGGCACGCCACGGCGGAGGAGCTCGCAGAGGTGGCGGCGGCGTGGCTGCGCTGGGCCGAGGCCGACGACGGGTGGCTGGCACTCCTGCACGGCGAGCTGCTGGTCCGCGTCTGAGTGGAGTGCGGGAGCGCAGCAGCTCTCGCTCGTGACACTCCACGGCGAGCTGGCAGAGTGCGCGGCAGGGGCGGACGACGGCGTCCGCACCGCGAGGGGAGTGCACCGTGCGCCTGGGCCTGCAGCTCGACTACTCCGGCGGTTTCACCGAGGCGGTGGCCGAGCTCCGCGACCTGGAGAGCGCCGGGCTGGACACCGTCTTCGTGCCGGAGGCCTACAGCTTCGACGCGGTCAGCCAGCTGGGGTACCTCGCGGCGGTGACCGAGCGGGTCGAGCTGGCCAGCTGCATCCTGCCGATCTACAGCCGCACCCCCGCGCTGACCGCGATGACCGCGGCCGGGCTGGACTTCGTCTCCGACGGCCGGTTCACCCTCGGCCTCGGCGCCAGCGGCCCGCAGGTGGTGGAGGGCTGGCACGGGGTGGCGTACGACGCGCCGCTGGGCCGCACCCGCGAGGTGGTCGAGATCTGCCGGCAGGTGTGGCGCCGGGAGAGGCTGGAGCACGACGGGCCGCGCTACACCGTGCCGCTGCCCGCCGGCCGGGGCACCGGGCTGGGCAAGCCGCTGAAGCTGATCAACCACCCGGTGCGCGAGCGGATCCCGGTGCTGCTGGCCGCGATCGGGCCGAAGAACGTGGAGCTGGCCGCCGAGATCGCCGACGTCTGGCAGCCGGTGTTCTTCCACCCGGGGAAGGCGGCCGGCGTCTGGGGCGAGGCGCTGGCTGCCGGCGCCGCCGTCCGGGACCCGGCGCTGGGGCCGCTGCAGACCGCGGTCACCGTCACCGTCGCGATCGGCGACGACGTCGAGGAGCTGCGGCACCGGGCCCGCCCGTCGATGGCGCTGTACATCGGCGGCATGGGTGCCCGGGGCAAGAACTTCTACAACGAGCTGGCCTGCCGCTACGGCTACGAGGAGGCCGCCCGGGAGGTGCAGGACCTCTACCTCGCCGGGCGGAAGGACGAGGCCGCGGCCCGGCTGCCGGACGAGCTGGTGCGGGCGGTGACCATCGTCGGGCCGGAGGGGCACGTGGCCGAGCGGGTCGCCGCGTTCGCCGAGGCCGGGGTGACCACGCTCAGCCTGTCGGTCGCCGGTGGCGGCCGGGAGGAGCGGTTGCGGACGGTGGAGACGCTGCGGCGCCTGGTGCCCTGACCCACCGCTCCAAACGCCTTACTCAGAGTCGCCGTCCGGTGGGCGGTGGGCTGGCGTTCCCGGGATGTTCGACTACCTTCGCAGCTCACGGGCAGAGGAGCCCGGTCGCCCGATGACGCACGGTGATGCCAGCCGTGCCGATGCGCCGCCCCGACCCCGAGGACACCATGACGATCTCCACCCGACCGACGTCCCGGGCGTGGACGCCGGCCGCCCTCTGCGTCCTGCTCCTGTCGGCGCTGGTCGCCCTGGCCGCCCCCGCCTCGGCCGCCGAGGACGCCCCCGCCCCCGCCCCCGGCTCGGGTGAGGGCTGGGTGCGGCTGGCGCACTACTCGCCGGACACCCCGGCCGTCGACGTCTCGCTCACCGCGTTCAGCGACAGCCGGCAGACGATCTCGCTGTCCGACGTCGACTACGGCACGATCTCGGACTACCAGCGGGTGCCGGCCGGCACGTACACCGCCTCGATGCTGCCGGCCGGTGCTGCGCCCGGCTCCACCCCCGTGGTCACCCAGGCGGTCACCGTGGAGGACGGCAAGGCCTACACGGTCGCGGCCGTCGGTGCCAACGCCGACCTGACCGGCGTCGTCTTCACCGACGACCTGACACCGCCGGCCGCGGGCGAGAGCCGCGTCCGGCTGGTGCAGGCCTCCGTCTCCTCGCCGACCGTCTCGGTCACGGCCGCCGGTGGCCCGGTGATCGCCCAGGACGCCGCCTTCGGGTCGGCCACCGGGTACGCCTCCATCCCGCCCGGCGTGTGGACCGTGCAGCTCACCGGTGCCTCCGGCCAGCCGGTCACCACCGAGGTGACCGTGCAGCCCGGCACGGTGAGCACGCTGACCGTGCTCGACCGCGGCGACACCCTGACCATCGAGGCCACCGTCGACGCCTCCGGCGTCGGCGGGCAGGTGCCCGAGGGCGGGGTGGAGACCGGTGGCGGGTCCACCGCCCAGGCCGTCGACCCCACCGCGTCCCCGGCGCTCGGTGCGCTGGCCGGTGGCCTGCTGCTCTCTGCCGGTGCCGGTGCCGGTGCCGTCGCCGTCGCCCGCCGTCGTCCGGTCCGCGCGTCCCAGCGGTGAGCCGGCCCGCCGCCCGCACCGCACGGTGAGGCGCGCTCGCGCCCTGGCCGCGGTGACGGCGGCGGTGCTGCTGGCCGGGTGCGGGGGCCAGGGGAACAGCGCTGCCGCTCCGTCCCCGTCGGGTGCCGCGGCCACGTCCGGGGCCACCCCCGCGCTGCCGACCGGTCCGGCCCCGCTGCCGCCGGCCTCGACGGTCACCGCCACCTCGGTGGTGATCCCGGCGATCGGGGTGGACGCGGCCCCGCTGGAACAGCTGTCGCTGCTGCCCGACGGGAGCCTGGCCGCGCCCCGGGACTTCGCCCGGGCCGGGGTGTTCGCCGACGGCCCGCTGCCCGGTGAGCAGGGGCCGGCCGTGATCGCCGGGCACGTCGACTCGGCCGCCGACGGCCCCGCGGTGTTCTTCCGGCTGCCGGACCTGCGCCCCGGTGACGAGGTGACGGTCGGGCTGTCCGACGGCAGTACGGTGAGGTTCCTGGTCGACCGGCTGGTGTCCGTGCCCAAGGACGCCTTCCCCACCGACCTGGTGTACGGACCGACGCCGGACGCCCAGCTGCGGTTGATCACCTGCAGCGGTGACTTCGACTCGGTCGAGCGCTCCTACGTCGACAACACCGTCGTCTTCGCCACCGCGGTCGGCTGACCGCGCCGTCCACCCGGGGGCCCAGTGACCGCCGACCGTGTGCTCGTGATCGTGCCGACGTACGAGGAGCGGGTGAACCTGCCGTTGATCGTGGCGCGGGTGCGGGCGGCGGTGCCGTGGGCGCACGTGCTGGTGGTCGACGACGCGTCCCCGGACGGCACCGGTGAGGTGGCCGACGGGCTGGCGGCGGCCGATGGGTGTGTGCACGTGCTGCACCGGGCGGGGAAGGAGGGTCTGGGGGCTGCCTACCTGGCGGGGTTCGCGTGGGGGCTGGGTCGGGGTTTCGACGTGTTGGTGGAGATGGACGCCGACGGGTCGCACGCCCCGGAGCAGTTGCCGCGGATCCTGCGGGCGCTGGCGGATGCCGATGTGGTGCTGGGGTCGCGGTGGGTGGCCGGGGGTGAGGTGGTGAACTGGCCGTTGCACCGGCAGGTGCTGTCCCGGGTGGGCAACGCCTACACCCGGCGGGCGTTGGGGCTGCGGGTGCGGGATGCCACGGGTGGGTACCGGGCGTACCGGCGGGAGGTGTTGGCCACGCTGGACCTGAGCCGGGTCGCCTCGCACGGGTACTGCTTCCAGGTGGACCTGGTGTGGCGGGCGCTGCGGGCGGGTTACCAGGTGATCGAGGTGCCGATCACGTTCGTGGAGCGGGTGCACGGGGCGAGCAAGATGAGCGGGGACATCGTGCGGGAGTCGCTGCTGCGGATCACCTGGTGGGCGATCGCCGAACGCAGCGGGCAGCTGGGCCGGGTGGCCCGCGGCCAGGCCCGGCGACCCCGCGCCGGCTCCGCCCCCGACAGCCACGCCGCGTCCCCGCGGGACGCCCGCCCGTGAGACCGTCCCGGTCCTGCAGCCGCGGGACCGGGACGGCATCACGACCGGGACGGCGGAGCTCAGCCCTGGCGGGCGGCGTTGGCCTGCACGGCCGTGCTGACGTAGGCCGCCAGCCCGGGCGCGACCCGCTCGTAGTAGGCGGTGAAGCGCTCGTCCTCGACGTACATCCGGCCGAGGCCGGCGTGCATCTCCGGTGGGCAGTCGTAGTACAGCGAGTCGATCCGCTGCCGGTGCTCCTCGGCCAGGTCCATCGCCCGGCCGGAGTCGGCCGCTGCACCCTCGGTCATGGCCGCGGCGAACCGGCGCTCCAGGTCCTCGTCCTCGGCCCGGATCCGCTTCCAGTCCTCCTTGGTGTAGCGCGCCGTCCGCTGCCGGGACTGCGTCCAGGCCTCGGTGTCGCCCCAGCGCTGCTCGGCCTCCTCTTCGTACCGGGCCGGGTCCTCGCTGCCGAAGACCTCGAACCGCTCCTCCGGGGTGAGGGAGATCCCCATCTGCCGTGCCTCCATCTCCTTCTCGACGGCCGCGACCATCTCCTGCACGCGGTCGACCCGTTCCAGCAACAACCGGTGCTGCCGGCGCAGGTGCTCCAGCGCATCGGCCTCCGGGTCGTCCAGCAGGGCCGCGACCTCCTCGAGAGGGAACCCGAGCTGCCGGTAGACCAGCACCTGCTGCAGCCGGTCCAGGTCCCGCTCGCCGTACACGCGGTAGCCCGCCGGCGTGCGTCCCTCCGGTCGCACCAGCCCGATCCGGTCGTAGTGGTGCAGGGTGCGCACCGTCACGCCGGTCAGCCGGGCGACGTCGCCCACGTTCATCGGGTCCTCCTCTCCTGACGCGCCCCAGGCAACAGCCTGACGCCACGTCAGGGTCAAGCCCGTTCCTCCCACACGGCCACTTCCGCGGGAAGGGCCCCTTCGTGCGGCCACTTCCGCGGGAAGGGCCCCTTCGTGCGGCCACTTCCGCGGGAAGGGCCCTCTCGTGCGGCCACTTCCGCGGGAAAGGCCCCTCGTGCGGCCCTGTCACGCTGGTCGTGAACGCCGAGCCCGGGTCGATCCTGGTCGGTCGGCAGCGCGAGCGGGCCCACCGCTGGCCGGCGCTCACCGAGGTGACGGTGCCCGGGGCGCACGTCGTGCCCGAGGACTCACCCGACGAGATCGGCCGCGCCCTCGTCGACTGGATCCCGCCCCTCGGCTGACAGCAGCGCGTCGCAGACCGCCAGCAGCCGGGCGCGCAGCGGCGCCGCCCGCTCGGCGAAGCCGCGCTGGGCGGCTGCGTACTCCGCCTTGCCCTCGGGGGTCTCGATCGCCACTGGGGGGTACCCGGCGTCGGCCAGGTCGTAGGGCGAGGCCCGCATGTCCAGCACGCGGACGTCGGCGGCCAGGGCGAAGCAGTCGGCCACCAGCTCACCGGGCACCGCGGGAGCGAGCTTGTAGGCCCACTTGTAGAGGTCCATCGTGGCGTGCAGGCAGCCGGGCTGCTCCAGCCGCACCTGGCTCTCTCGGGTCGGGGCCAGCTCGTTGCGCGGGGCGCCGGCACCGGTGAAGAACCGGAACGCGTCGTGGTGGCTGCAGGCGACGCGGTGCGACTCGACGACGGCGTCGGTGCCGGCCTGGCCCAGGCGCAGCGGCACCGCCGAGTGCCGCAGCTCCCCGGCCGCCGGCCGGTAGACCATCGCCCACTCGTGCAGCCCGAAGCAGCCGAACTGGCCGGCGCGCCCGGCGGTCGCGCGGAGCAGTCGCGCGGTGTGCCGGACGGCGTCGCCCCGCCGGGCCAGGAACGCCGGGACGTCCAGGCCGACGCCGTCGCCGACCCGGGTGTACAGCGGCCACCCGGCGCGTTCGTCGGCGTCCAGCAGCACCCGCCCCGCCCCGGGGTGCCAGCGCAGCAGCTTGGCCGGGCTCTGCGAGTAGTAGGTGAACAGGAAGTCGAGCACCGGGTGGTCCTCGCCGCGCCCGCGCCGCTCCCGGTGCGGCTCGGTCCACGGCGACAGCCGGTCGGCGTGCGCGCGCTCCAGCGCCGTCCACCGCTCGCGGGCCAGGGTCTCCACCCGGCCAGGGTAGGCAGCCGGCGTCCCCCGTCCGGGGCACCCGCCGCCCCACGGTGCGAGCGGGCACGGGAAACTGGGCGCATGGACGCCCAGGTCGGCCAGCGGGAACGGGACTTCCGGTCGGTCTACCGGCACGGCTTCGTGCGGGTCGCGGCCTGCACCCAGCGCATCGCGCTCGCCGACCCGCCGGCCAACGCCGAGGCGGTGCTGCGCCAGGCCCGGGCCTGCGACGCCGAGGGCGTCGGCGTCGCGGTGTTCCCCGAGCTGGGGCTCTGCGGCTACTCGATCGAGGACCTGCTGCTGCAGGACACCCTGCTGGACGGCGTGGAGGCGGCGCTGGCCACGGTGGTCGCGGGCTCGGCCGGTCTGCTCCCGGTGCTGGTCGTCGGCGCCCCGCTGCGGCACCGCAACCGCATCTACAACTGCGCCGTCGTGGTGCACCGCGGGCGGGTGCTCGGCGTCGCCCCGAAGTCCTACCTGCCGACCTACCGGGAGTTCTACGAGCGGCGCCAGATCGCCCCCGGCGACGACCAGCGCGGGGAGATCCGGGTGGGCGGCGTCGACGTGCCGTTCGGGCCGGACCTGCTGTTCACCGCCACCGACGTCCCGGGCCTGGTGGTGCACGCCGAGGTGTGCGAGGACATGTGGGTGCCGGTGCCGCCGAGTGCGGAGGCGGCGCTGGCCGGGGCGACGGTGCTGCTCAACCTCTCCGGCTCGCCGATCACCGTGGGCCGGGCGGAGGACCGCCGGCTGCTGTGCCGCTCCCAGTCCTCCCGCTGCCTCGCCGCCTACGTGTACTCCGCCGCCGGGGAGGGCGAGTCGACCACCGACCTGTCCTGGGACGGGCAGACGATGGTCTACGAGAACGGCGTGCTGCTCGCCGAGACCGACCGCTTCCCCGACGGGGACCGGCGCGCGGTCGCCGACGTCGACCTGGACCTACTGCGCCAGGAGCGGATGCGGACGGGCACCTTCGACGACAACCGGCGGGCCCTGGCGGACCGGCTGGGCCACCGCCGGGTCGAGTTCACCCTCGACCCCCCGGACGGCGACCTGGGCCTGCGCCGGGAGGTCGAGCGCTTCCCCTTCGTGCCCAGCGACGACGCCCGGCTGGAGCTGGACTGCTACGAGGCCTACAACATCCAGGTGGCCGGGCTGGCCCAGCGGCTGGCCGCGATCGGCGACCCGAAGGTGGTCATCGGCGTCTCCGGCGGGCTGGACTCCACCCACGCGCTGATCGTGGCCGCCCAGGTGATGGACCGGGCCGGCCGGCCGCGCAGCGACGTCCTGGCGTTCACGCTGCCCGGCTTCGCCACCAGCGAGCACACCAAGGGCAACGCGCACGCCCTGATGCGCTCGCTCGGGGTCACCGCCGCCGAGCTGGACATCACGCCGACGGCGCGGCTGATGCTGGACGAGATCGACCACCCGTTCGCCGACGGCGAGCCGGTCTACGACGTCACCTTCGAGAACGTGCAGGCCGGGCTGCGCACCGACTACCTGTTCCGGATCGCCAACCAGCGCGGCGGCATCGTGCTCGGCACCGGCGACCTCTCGGAGCTGGCGCTGGGCTGGTCCACCTACGGGGTGGGCGACCAGATGAGCCACTACAACGTCAACGGCGGGGTGCCCAAGACGTTCATCCAGCACCTGATCCGCTGGGTCGCCGGCAGCGGGCAGTTCGACGACGAGGTCGGCGCCACCCTGCAGGCGATCGTGGACACCGAGATCAGCCCGGAGCTGGTGCCGGGGGAGCAGGTGCAGTCCACCGAGGCGAAGGTCGGGCCCTACGCGCTGCAGGACTTCACCCTGTTCCACGTGCTGCGCTACGGCTTCCGGCCGCCCAAGATCGCCTTCCTGGCCTGGCACGCCTGGCGGGACGCCGGCACCGGTGACTGGCCGCACGACTTCCCGGAGGCCAAGCGCGTCGCCTACGACCTGGGCGAGATCCGGCACTGGCTGGAGGTGTTCTGCCAGCGGTTCTTCGGGTTCAGCCAGTTCAAGCGCTCCGCCATGCCGAACGGGCCGAAGGTGTCCGCCGGTGGCTCGCTGTCCCCGCGCGGTGACTGGCGAGCGCCCTCGGACGGGTCGGCCGCGCTCTGGCTGGCCGACCTGCACGCCGGGGTGCCGACCGAGCTGCCGGGGTAGGGGGCGACCATGGCCACTTTGGAACGACACATCGCTGCGTCGCCCGACGACGTCTTCGGCGTGCTGGCCGACGGCTGGAGCTACAGCAACTGGGTGGTCGGCGCCTCGCACATCCGCGCCGTCGAGGCCGGCTGGCCGGCCGTCGGCACCCGCATCCACCACGCGTCGGGCAACTGGCCGCTGACCCTGGACGACGAGACCCGGGTGGAGGCGGTCGACCCGGGGCGGTCGCTGGTGCTCACCGCCCGCGGCCGCCCGCTCGGCGAGGCCCGGATCGAGCTGACCCTGGAACCGGAGGGCACCGGCACCCGGGTGCGGATGCACGAGACGCCGGTCTCCGGGCCCGGGGCGTGGCTGCACAACCCGCTGTCCGAGCTGGTGCTGGCCCGGCGCAACGAGGAGTCGCTGTCCCGGCTCGCCGCGATCGCCGAGCGCCGGACGACGCCGGGCAGCTGAGCGCCCGGGTCAGGCGCGCGCGGCCCGGCGGCCGGACTTCACCGCGTACATGGCCTGGTCGGCGGCGGTCAGCACCGTCTCCGGCGTCGACGCCTCCTGGCTGAGCGCGACGCCGACGCTCACGCCGATGTGGTGCCGGAGCCCGTCGGGACACACGACGGGCTCGGTGAGGGCGGCCTCGATGCGGGCAGCGATCCGGGTCGCCGTCGCCATGTCGCCGACGCCGGGGCACAGCACCACGAACTCGTCGCCGCCGATGCGGCCGACGGTGTCGCCCGGGCGCACGGCGTGGGCCATCCGCGCCGCCGCCTCCCGCAGGACGGCGTCGCCGGTGGCGTGCCCGTGGTGGTCGTTGACGGCCTTGAAGCCGTCGAGGTCGCAGTAGAGGACACCGACGTGGGCACCGTCCCGGTCGGAGGCGGCCAGCACGTGCTCCAGCCGGTCCACGAGCAGGCTGCGATTGGGCAGCCCGGTGAGCGGGTCGTGCAGCGCCGCCTGGCGCAGCTGCTGCTCCATCGCCCGCTGCTCGGTGACGTCGGACATCGTGGCCACCGCGCCGAGGAACTGGCCGGACGGGTCGTGCACCGGCACGGCCAGGCAGTGCACCGTGCGGGTCGGCAGCCCGGCCGGGGCGATGACCATCTCGACGCCGGAGGCGAGGTGCTCGCCGTGGAGTGCTCGGACCAGCGGGATCCGTTCCGGCGTCAGCGGCGTGACGCCGTCGGGCTCCAGCAGGTCGTACCGGCCGGCCAGCTCGTGGTGCGGCACGGCGCGGTCGCTGTCGCTGCCGTGCCACTCCCGGCTGACCCGGTTGAACAGGGTGACCGTCCCGTCGGCGTCCGCGGCGACGACGCCCAGCGGGAGGGCGTCGAGCAGCGCGAGTTCGAAGGCCCGGCGCCGGGTCAGCTCCGCGTGGACCGCGGCCAGCTGGGTGCGGGCCTGGTCGGCCGCCACGGCGAGCCGGGTGGACTCCCGGGTCTGCCGCCGCCGCTCCAGCAGCGCCACGACGATGGCCGCGAGGTCCACCAGCCGGTCGACCTGGTCGGCGCTCAGCGCGCCGGGCCGCACGTCGTAGACGCACAGCGTCCCGATCGGCACCTCCTCCACGACGAGCGGGACGCTGGCGTACAGCCGGAGCTGGGCGAGCCGGCCGTCGACGAAGGGGTGGTCGACGAGGTCCGGGTCGGCCAGCAGGTCTTCCGCCACCCACGGCCGGCCCAGGGTCGAGGCCCGGTGGCAGATCGATGACGTGCGTGGTGCTCCCGGGCGCGGTCCGCCCGTGGCTGCGACGGAGCACTGCCGCTCGGTGTCGAGCACGTTGACGCTCGCGGTCGGGACGCCGGCGATCGCGGCGGCCACCCGCACCACGGCGTCGAGCTCGGCGTCCTCGGGGGAGTCCAGCAGGTCGTAGCGCGCCAGGATGTCGTGCTGCCGCTGGTGCAGGTCCGGGTCGTCCGGGTCGACGGCCGGCCGGGCACGCACGGTGTCGAGGTGGAGCGCCATCGGGTCGACCTCTCCGGGCGGTGCGGTGCCCTCGGTGCGGACACTGCGCTCACTGACGGGTCGGCAGGTCCGGTGCCCGTGTTGAGCGGCCGGTGCGCCCGGTACACCCCTCGTGGGGAGGGCGTCTCAGCTGGTCAGCAGGCGCACCGTCTCCACCGCGGCCACGACCGCGAACACACCGAACAGGGTGGCGGCGACCCGCCGGATCAGCGGGATCGGCAGCCGGTCGGCGAGCGTGCGACCCAGCAGGATGCCGAGCCCGGAGACCACCAGCAGGGCCGCCCAGGCGCCGGCGAACACCGACAGCGGGTCGTCGTAGCTGGCGGCCAGGCCCGCGGTGGCCAGCTGGGAGAGGTCACCCCACTCGGCGGCGAAGAGCACCCCGAAGGAGATCGCCGCGGCGCGCATGGCGGAGACGGGCTCGCGGGCCGCGGCGTCCTGCTCGTCGTCCTCCGGGCCCGCGGTGGCGCTGCGCCACAGCAGCACCGCGCCGACCAGGAACAGGACGGCGACCACGCTGCTGACCACCGCCTCGGGCAGCAGGGACAGCAGGCTGCCGGCGGTGACGGCGATCGCGGACTGCAGGGCGAAGGCAGCGCCCACCCCGGCGAACACCGGCAGCGGCCGGAACCGGGTGGCCAGCACCAGGGCGGCGAACAGCGTCTTGTCGGGCAGCTCCACCGGCAGGACGACGATGAACGCCGTCGCGATGACGGACAGGACCACAGGTGTTCTCGCTTCCGCTCGGCACGCGGCCGTCGGCGGCGGGGTGCCTCCGACCGGCAGCGCACACGTGTGCACTCGGTCGAAGGTCTCGCCCACCCGCACCCCGGGTGCGGGCCCGCTGACCGGGCACGCACGAGTGCGCGCCAGCATGTCGACCAGCGGTCGGGGGGCTACTCCCCTTCTCCGGCGCCAGGGTAGCCGATGCCGGACCCTGCGGGGTGCGCCGTCTCGGCCGCGGCGGTGGCGGCCCGCAGGGCCTCCTTCACCGGCAGGCCCAGCCGCCCGGCGAGTGCGGCGACGTCCTCGTACTCGACGCTCACGTTGACCACCTGCCCGTCCAGCCGGGCCACCTTCACCCCCACCTGCCCACCCAGGACGTCGACGGTGTGCTGCTCGCGGGCCAGCGCGCGCTTGCCGACCGTGCTCACCCGCAGCCCGATCGTCGACGTCCCGGTGAACACGGCCCGCTCGACGGCCGGCTGCACCGCGGGGGAGCAGAGCACGTGCAGCGTGTGGGCGGGGCGGCCCTTCTTCATCAGGATGGGCGTCAGCCAGGCGTCGGAGGCGCCGGCGGCGAGCAGGCCGGTGAGCACGCCCGGCCACAGCCGCGGGTCCAGGTCGTCGACGTTGGTCTCCAGCAGGACCGCACCGGGCCGGTCGTCGGGCTCGTCGGTGGGCTCGCCGAGCACCAGCCGCACCACGTTGGGCAGCTGCACCGGGTCGCGGCCGCCGGCGCCGGAACCCACCCGGGTCACTCGCATCGGCGGCATCGTCGTCCACTGCTGGACGCGGGCGGCGAGCAGGGCGGCGCCGGTCGGTGTGCAGCACTCCGCCGGCACGGGCCCGGCCAGCACGGGGACACCGGCGAGCAGTGCGAGCACCGCCGGCCCCGGCACCGGGACGACGCCGTGCGCCCCGCGCGCCGACCCGCTGCCGAGCGCCACCGGCGAGGCGGTCAGCCGGTCCAGGCCCAGGTGCTCGAAGCCGGCGACCACCCCGACCACGTCGGCGAGCGCGTCCAGCGCCCCCACCTCGTGGAAGTGCACCTGCTCCGGAGGCACCCGGTGCACCCGGCCCTCGGCGACGGCCAGCCGCTCGAACACGGCCAGCGCGCCCTCCCGGACGGCGGGGTGCAGCGGTGCCTGCTCCAGCAGCCGGCGGACGCCGCCCCAGGTGCGGTGCTCGATGGTGTCCGGTGCCTCGACGTGCACCCGGGTCGCCCCCAGTCCGTGCCGGCTGGTGCCCTCCGCGCGCAGCGTCACCCGCTCCACCCCGAGCACGCCGACCGCGCGTGCCGGCACCTCCAGCGGCACCCCCGCGTCGACCAGCGCCCCCAGCAGCATGTCGCCGCTGGCGCCCGCGGCGAGGTCCAGCCAGCCGATCGTCACCGGCCCACCCTGTCACCCGCCGGGGTGGTCACCGCGGCGCAGGGGTGGGCCCGAGCACCAGGTCGGCGACCCGGGCCGCGCGGCCGGCGACGTCCAGGTGCACCCCGGCGCCGTCTCCGGTGACCTCCCAGCCACGTGCCCGGGCGTCGTCGGCGGACTCCTGGTACCCCGGGGACAGCTGGACGTAGCGGACGGCCCGCGAGGGCCACCGCTCGGGCACCGGGACGGCGACGTCGTAGAAGTCGGCAGGCAGCGAGCGGGCCTCGGCACACACGGCCTCGCGGACGGCGGCGTCCGGCAGCTCGCCCTCCACGGTGCCGGGCGGCCACCACTGTGGCCAGGGGGCGATCCGGTCCTCGCGCCGCCGGCTCAGCACGAACGCGCGGATCCGGTCGCCGGGCACGGTCGCACCGTGCCGGGCGGGCAGCACGGCGTCCACGAGGACCACCCGTCGGGCCCCGGTGGCCACGGCGACCGCGGGCAGCAGCGGCCCCGCCCCCGAGAAGCCGAGCACCGCGTCCGCGGGGCCGAGGGCGCGGCACGCCGCCACCGCCCGGTCGGGCCAGCCGGCTGCGTGCTCGACGGCGTCACGGAGGTCGGGCAGGACGACGACGTACCCCCGGCTGCGCAGCTCGGTGGCCAGCGGACCGAGCACGGCCGGCCCGAGCAGCGGCGGGTGCACCATCGACCAGCGGGTGGCGAGGTGGCTCACCCGGCCAGCGTCGCAGGTGTCACCGCCTGCCGGGAGGGCGGCGGTCGGCGGGTCAGGCGCGGGCGGTGCGCCGGGCGATGCGGGCGGCGAAGACGCCGGCGGCGTGGCCGCTGTCGATGTTGGACACGACGACGCCCGCGTTGGCCGAGTTGAGCATGGTGAGCAGGGCACCGAAGCCGGCGAAGGTGCCGGAGTTCCCGGTGGACGTCGGCACCGCCACGATCGGCACGTCGGTGAGGCCGCTGACCACGCTGGCCAGCGACGCGTCCAGGCCGGCGACGACGACGAGGCAGTCGAGGTCGTCGAGCAGGGTGCGGTCGGTGATCAGCGACCGGATCCGGTTGCCGCCGACGTCGTCGACCCGGACGACCGTGGTGCCGGTGACCCGGGCCACGAAGGCGGCCTCGGCGGCGACGGGTGCGTCGGCGCCGCTGGCGCTGAGCACCCCGATCCGGCCGGCGGGCTCGGGCAGCGGGCCGATGGCGGCGGCCATCGCCCCGGCGTCCATGGTGGTGTACGCGTCGTGCTCGGCGCCGAGGGCGACGAGGGTCGCGGCGTCCGCGCGGATGACCACCGCGGGCCGGTCCGGGTGGGTGTGCCGGGCCTCGCGGACCAGGGCGAGCACCTGCTCGGTGCTGCGGCCGGTGCCCCAGATGACGTCCGGGCCGATCGGCTCGTAGGGCGCCCGGGGCGGCGGGGTCTCGGCGACGGCCGGCTCCGGCGGCGCCGGGATGACGGGGACCTCGGCGCCCGGCGGCTCGACGAGCAGCCGGCCGAAGCCCGAGTCGTCCCGGCTGACGCTGGCGCGCGGGAACAGCGGGTGGTCGTGGAGCTGGGACGCCTGCACGGGATCGACACTAATCGTGGTCAGTCCATTACTCGGGATCTCCGCGACCGACGTGTCGGAGTTCAGCGTGGTCGGATCGTCACTGACAGCAAGACCTGCGGGGGCGGGTGGTCGGGGCAGCCAGTCCGGCTCCGCGAAGGGCGTGGGCTCCATCAGGTGGTCGGTGGCCCGCGTCTGGGTCACCCCGGACAACCGCACCACCCGGTCGCGCCCGCCGCGCTTGGCGTCGTAGAGCACGCCGTCCGCCGCGGCGAACAGCGTGCGCCGGTCGTCGCCGCGGGCCGCCGACGCGATCCCGACGCTGATCGTCACCGGCACGTCGATGCCGAGGGCGGACCAGTCGTGCAGCGCGATCGAGCGTCGGATGCGCTCCATCGCCCGCTCGGCCTGCTCTGCCGTGGTGTCCGGCAGCAGGATGACGAACTCGTCGCCCGCCCAGCGGCACACCTCGTCGGTGTCCCGGCAGCCGTCCAGCAGCAGCTGGGCCACCGCGCGCAGCACCACGTCGCCACCGGGGTGCCCGGCCGCGTCGTTGATCGACTTGAAGCGGTCGATGTCGACCACGGCCAGCGCCGGGGCGGCCCCGTTGCCCAGCAGCCCGTCCAGCCGTGCCTCGGCGAAACGCCGGTTGGGCAGGTGGGTCAGCGGGTCCTCGTAGGCCTGCCGGCGCAGCTGCCCGGCGGCCCGCTCGGTCTCCAGCAGGCTCTTGCGCCGGCCGAACAGCTCCACCCAGCGGGTGCGCCGTTCGTCGACCCGGTCCAGCTCGTCGGCCAGGTAGGCCTGCAGGTAGGGCAGCGCCCGGGCGGCGTCGTCCTGCTCGGCGTGCAGGGTGCACAGCTCGCGCAGCGAGGAGCGGCGCAGCCGCGCCAGCCCGTGCTCGGTGGACAGCTCCAGGGCCGCCGCGAGGTGCTCGTCGGCCCCCGGCACGTCGCCCTGGCGGCGCAGCGCGCGGCCCAGCGCGAGCCGCGCGGAGGCGAGCAGGCCGGCGTCCTCGGCCGTGGTCCGGGCCACCGCGGAGGTGAGCAGCTGCCCGGCCTCGTCGTAGCGGCCGGTGCCCACCAGCGCCCAGCCGTGCACCACCTGCGCGGCGACGGTGGCCGGGCCCTCGGCCGGCAGCACCTCCAGCGCGCGGGCGGACAGCGTGCGGGCGGAGGTGAAGTGCAGCGCGGCGGCGTCCAGCGCGCCGTCGTCCAGCAGCTCCTCGCCGACCTCGGCCGACAGCCCGGCCCAGCGGGCCGCGGACTCCCCGACCAGCAGGGCGGTCTCGGTCCGGGTCAGCTCGCCCGGTGTCCCGGCGAGCAGCAGCGCGACCTCGTGCGCCCGCTCCTGGTAGTCCAGCGCCAGCGGCATCAGCTCCAGGTCGGCGAGCACGCCGGCCAGCGCGGTGAGCGTGTGGGTGAGCAGCACCGTCGGCGGCAGGCCCGGGTCGAGCAGGCTCGCTGCCTCCACGGCCTCGTCCATCGCCGCGTCGATCCGGCGGGACAGCAGCTCGATGCGGGCGTGCCGGACCAGGCCGGCGGCGCGCTGCAGGTCGTCGTCCTGGGCGTCGAAGGCGGCGCGGGCCGAGCGCACCAGGGCGATCGCCAGCGCGGCGCGGGTGGCCGACTCGGTGCGGTCGGGGTCGTCGTCGTCCGGCGGGGTGGGCGGCGGGTCGCCGCCGCAGGCCGGGTCCAGCGGGGACGCGAGGCCCGCCTCGACGAGCCCGGTCATGCCGGCGTGCAGGTCCAGGCCGGCGCCGGCATCGTGGTGGCTGGGGTCGCCGTACGCCGAGGGGCCGGTCGGGTCGCCGAGCAGGGTGTAGCCGGCCAGCCGCAACCGGCGCACCAGCAGCTCGGCACGCAGCGTCTCCGACCAGGCCCGGGCCAGGGTGTCCAGCGGGGGCTCGGTGGCGGAGCCCTCGACGGCGTACGGCGACGGGTCGTCACCGACGGCCCCGAGCAGCTGCTCGGCGTCGTCCAGCCGCCCGTCGGTGAGGGCGGCCGTCACCTGGTCGTGCAGGGCTCCCGGTGGCACCAGGGCACTGTGCACGTCGACGGAGGCGGTGTCGAGCACCGCGGGACGGGTGCTGCCTGTCGGCTCGGCGGGACCGCCCGAGGACCGTGCAGGCGCCCCACCCGTCACGCGGGCCCCTCGGGCGGAGCGGGCTCGGCACGCGGGGTCGGCACGCCGTCCTCGGTGGCGTCGTCCTCCACGAAGGCCCAGCCGGAGGGACGCCGACCGGACGCCGTCCCGAGCACGTCGGCCACCATCTCGTCGACGGTGAGCGGGCCGCCGTCGCGCGTGCCCTGCTGGCCGGGGTGCCGGACCAGCGGGGCGCCCGGTGTGGCCGCGCGGACCAGGTTGCGCCCGGAGCGCTTGGCGGAGAACAGGTGCAGGTCGGCGGAGTCGAACAGGGCCCGCCAGCTGTGCGCGCCCGGGGTGAGGCCCGGGGCCGCGGTGGCGACGCCGATGCTCACCGAGATGCTGCAGCTGAGCTGCAGCTCGCTCCAGTCGGCGGTGGCCACGGCGCTGCGCAGCCGCTCCATCGCACCGGCCGCCTGGCTCTCGGTGGCCGAGGGCAGCACCACGAGGAACTCGTCACCGGCCCAGCGGTACACCTCGTCGCCGGTGCGGCAGTGCTGGCGGAGCAGGTCGGCGACGCGGCGCAGCACGGCGTCCCCGTGCAGGTGGGAGTTCTGGTCGTTGACGTCCTTGAACCGGTCGACGTCGACGATGGCCAGCGAGACGGGTCCGTCGGCCAGGTGCAGCTCGGCCAGCCGGCGCTCGGCGCTGCGCCGGTTGCCCAGCGAGGTGAGCGGGTCCTCCAGGGCGTGCCGGCGCAGCAGGTCGGCCTGCCGCTCGGCCTCGCGCAGCCGGCTGCGGCGCACGAACATCTCCGCCCACAGCTCGCGCCCGCGCAGGTGCGCCCGCACCGTGTCGGCCCGGTAGGCCTCCAGCCAGTGCAGCGCCTCGACGGTGTCGCCCATCAGCGCGGTGCCCTGGCCCAGCTCCAGCAGGCACTGGCGGTAGCGGCGCCGGTCGCCCACGGCGGCGAACGCCCCGGAGGCGGACACCAGCAGGTCGGTCGCCTCCCGGGCCGCGTCCGGGACCGGGCCGGCGACGTCGCCGCACGACTGGGCCTGCCGGGCGAGCAGCCGAGCCAGCACCAGGTCGGTGTAGCCGAGTAGCCACAGCCCGCCGTCGGCCTGCACCCGCCGGCGGGTGGCGCGCAGCCGCTGCACGGCCGGGTCGGTGTCGCCGGTCAGCATCATCGCCCACGCGTGGACGACGTCCATCTGGTCCCGCTCGGCGTCGCAGGCCTCCCAGTCCAGCTCGCCGGCCGATGCCACGCAGCGCAGCGCGACCTCGGCCAGCTCCACCGCACGGGTGCCCTCCCCGCGCCGGGCCACGGTCTGGGCCAGCTCGGTGTGCTGCTGCGCGCACAGCCGCAGCAGCGACCACCGGTCGCCCAGTTCCGGCCGGGAGAGCGCGATGCGGTGGCCGCGCAGGGCGTGGGCGACCGCGAGCTCCTCCAGGTCCAGCCGGGTCAGCGCCAGGGACAGCCAGTGGTGCGCCTGGTGCAGCGCCCGGTCGGGCTCCGCCGAGGGCACCGAGTCGGCGATCAGCGAGGCGTCCACGGCCAGGTGCATGCCGGCGTCGAACCGGTCGGCGGCGATCTCCACGTGGGACAGGTAGGCCATCGTCAGCGCCGTCTCGGCCGACGCCGGGCAGGTGTCGAGCACGGCCCGGGCCGCCGTCACCTCGGCGCCGGCCCCGTCGGGGTCGCGCTCGAAGAGCCGGCGTCGCGCCGAGAGGGCCTTCGCCCACGCCGTCCAGCGGGTGGTGCCGGCGGCCAGGAAACGCTCCTCGGTGACCGCGAGCTCGTCGACGAAGGCGACCGAGTCCTCGCGGTCGGTGGCCTCCAGCAGCCGCAGCAGCGCCGCCTCCAGCTCGACGTCGACCCCGGCGTCGTGGGCCCGGTGGTCCTGGGCGTGCGCGCGGACGACGTCGGACGCCGGGGTCACACGTGCCTCCACTCAGCTGACCGGCGCGCCCGTGTGGACGCGTCGGGCCGGTGGCGTGGCAGCTTCCCCCGGGTGGACACCTGCAGCCCACCCGCCCGCACTACCCTCGTCGGATGCCAGGGACATCCATGACGCGGGTCGCCTATCTGGGTCCTGAGGGTACCTTCACCGAGTCGGCGCTCAGCACCCTCGCCACGCTGCCGGGGTCGCCTGTCGGCGTGGCCGATCTCACGCACGCGCGGCCCGAGGTCACCGTCGCGACCGCGCTCGCGGGGGTCCGGGCCGGTGAGACCGACGGTGCGCTGGTGCCGCTGGAGAACTCCGTCGAGGGCTCGGTCCCGGCCACCATGGACGGCCTCGCGGCCGGTGCCGCCCTGGTGATCACCGCCGAGGTGTTCCTGGAGGTGTCCTTCGCGCTGGCGGTCCGCCCGGGAACCCGGGCCGACCAGGTGCGCACGGTCGCCAGCCACCCGCACGGGCTCGCGCAGTGCCGCCGCTGGCTGGCCGAGCACCTGCCCGGGGCGACCGAGGTGCTGGCCAGCTCCACGGCGGAGGCGGCGCGGGATGTGGCCGAGGGCCGGCACGACGCGGCCGTGTGCGCACCGCTCGCCGGTGAGCGCTACGGGCTGGAGTCGCTGGCCGACCCGGCCGACAACCCCGGCGCCGTCACCCGCTTCGTGCTGGTGCAGCAGCCGGGCACGCTGCCCGCGCCGACCGGTGCGGACAAGACCACCGTCGTCGCCGTGGTGCCGGACCGCACTGGCGCCCTGCTGTCGGTGCTGACCGAGTTCGCCGTGCGGGGCATCAGCCTGACGCGCATCGAGTCCCGCCCCACCCGGGAGCGGCTGGGCGTCTACTCCTTCTCCCTGGACTGCGAGGGCCACGTCGCCGACCGCCGGGTGGGCGAGGCACTCACAGCGCTGCACCGGCTGTGCGCCGAGGTGCGGTTCCTGGGCTCCTACCCGCGGGCCGACGCCGGTGCGCGCAAGCAGGTCCCGGAGACGGTCGAGGACGCCGCCTTCGCCGCCGCGGACCGCTGGCTGGAGCAGATCCGCAGCGGGGGCTGACCCGGGCGTGCGGGGTCGCCTCGGACGGCGCTGGTGTGCACGGAGCACACGTCCGTCGGCGGCCATCGTGACCCAGTGTGCCTATTTAGAGACGATGCGCAAGGTGGCTGGGACAGGAGTGACGCGAGGTATCAGCAATCCCGGTCACCGAGTCGGGCCGGGGATCTGCCCTGGTCAGGCTGCCCACGCTCGCGACCTCAGCCCCAGCCGAGCTCGTGCAGCCGGTCGTCGTCGATGCCGAAGTGGTGGGCGATCTCGTGCACCACGGTGATGGTGACCTCCTCGACGACCTCGGCGGGGGTCTCGCACATGTCGCAGATCGCCGCCCGGTAGATCATGATCCGGTCGGGCAGGGCGCCGCCGTAGTCCCAGCCGCGGTCGGGCAGGGCGTACCCCTCGTAGAGGCCGAGCAGATCGGGCTCGGAGTCGTTGCGGTCCTCGACCAGCACGACGACGTTGTCCATCAGGCGCAGCAGCTCCGCCGGGACCGAGTCCAGCGCGTCGGCGACCAGCTCCTCGAACTGCGCCTGCGGCATCAGCTCCACGGGCGTCGGCTCACCAGCCGGCCGGCAGCGGGCGGCCCTCCTCGTAGCCGGCCGCACTCTGCACCCCCAGCACCGCGCGCTCGTGCAGCTCGTCGACGGTGCGGGCGCCGGCGTACGTGCAGGAGCTGCGCACCCCGGCCACGATCTGGTCGACCAGGTCCTCGACGCCGGGACGCGCCGGGTCCAGATACATCCGCGAGGAGCTGATGCCCTCCTCGAACAGCCCGGCGCGGGCCCGGTCGAAGCCGCTGTGGGTCGACGTGCGCGCCTTGACCGCCCGGGCCGACGCCATCCCGAAGCTCTCCTTGTACATCCGGCCCGACCCGTCGGTCTGCAGGTCGCCGGCGCTCTCGTAGGTGCCGGCGAACCAGGAGCCGACCATCACGTTCGCCGCCCCCGCCGCCAGGGCCAGGGCGATGTCCCGGGGGTGCCGCACACCGCCGTCCGCCCACACCTGCTTGCCCAGCCCGCGCGCGGTCGCCGCGCACTCCTCGACCGCGGAGAACTGCGGCCGCCCCACCCCGGTCATCATCCGGGTGGTGCACATGGCCCCCGGCCCCACACCCACCTTGACGACGTCGGCGCCGGCCTCGACGAGGTCCCGGGTGCCGTCGGCGGTGACCACGTTGCCCGCGACCAGCGGGGTCGAGCCCGCCACCGCGCGCACCGCCCGCACCGCCTCGACGGCCCTCACCTGGTGGCCGTGCGCGGTGTCCACGACCAGGACGTCGACGCCGTGGCCCAGCAGCGCCTCGGCCTTGCCGGCGACGTCGCCGTTGATGCCGACCGCCGCCGCGGTGAGCAGCCGGCCGGAGGCGTCCAGCGCGGGGGAGTAGATCGCCGAGCGCAGCGCACCGGTGCGGGTGATCACGCCCACCAGCTGGCCGCCGTCCACGACCGGGGCGGCCTGCACCCGCTCCTCGGACAGCACGTCGAACACCTTCGGCAGGTCGGTGCCGGCCGGGATGGTCAGCGGGTCCACCGTCATCACCTGGGAGAGCTGGGTGAACCGGTCGACGTGCTGGCAGGCGCCGTCGGTGACGATGCCGACCGGGCGGCCCGCGTCCACGACCACGACGATGCCGTGCGCCCGCTTGCCCATCAGGGACAGGGCCTCACCGACCGTCGAGGTGGGGCCCAGGGTGATCGGGGTGTCGTAGACGGTGTGCCGGGCCTTCACCCAGCCGACCACCTCGCCCACGACGTCGGTGGGGATGTCCTGCGGGAGCACGGCCAGCCCGCCCCGGCGGGCGACGGTCTCGGCCATCCGGCGTCCGGAGATCGCCGTCATGTTGGCCACCACGACCGGGATCGTGGTGCCGATCCGGTCCGGCGTCGTCAGGTCCACCTCCAGCCGCGACCCGACGCCGGAGCTGTTGGGCACCATGAACACGTCGGCGTAGGTGAGGTCCTGGGCCGGCCGGGTGTCGCCGAGGAAGCGCATGGGGCCATTGTCGCCCCCCGCGCTCAGCGGCTGGGGGCGAGGGCGTCCGGCTCGGCGGTGGTGAAGCCGGTGCGCGGCATCGCGGTCCAGACCGGCTCCCGGCGCATCAGGGCGGCGGCCAGGCCGCGCAGCCGGAACCAGGAGTGCACCTGCCGGAAACCGACGTTCTCCAGGATGCCGGCGGCGAGCAGGGCCGCCAGCTCGCGGCCCCGGCGGTAGCGGTGGAAGACGAACTCCTCCACGGCGACGACGGTGACGGCGAGCAGGGTGCCCACGGCCAGCGCGAAGCCGACCATGACCGCGGCCGTCCCCAGGTCCAGGATGCCCAGCGCCGCGGAGACCACCACCGACAGCAGCCCCACCAGCTCGACCACCGGGCCGAGCAGCTCGAAGACCAGGTAGAACGGCATCGCCAGCACGCCGATCGCGCCGTACCGCGGGTTGCCGATCATGCGCTTGTTCTTCCACAGCAGCTGGGCCAGGCCCTGCGACCAGCGGCGCCGCTGCTTGCCCAGCACGGCCCACGTCTCGGGCACCTCGGTCCAGCAGACCGTCTCCGGGACGAACACCATCTTGTGCGGGCGGCCCTCGCGGCGCAGGTACTCCTGCAGGGTCACCACCAGCTCGGCGTCCTCGGCGAGCGACAGCGGGTCCAGACCCCCCACCTCGACGACGAGGTCGCGACGGAACATGCCGAAGGCACCGGAGATGATCAGCATCGCGTCCGCCTGCGCCCAGCTGGTGCGGCTGAGCAGGAACGAGCGCAGGTACTCCACGGCCTGGATGCGCACCGTCCAGCGGGGGGACAGCCGCGGCTCGATCACGGCACCGCGGTCGGTCAGCGCCCCGTTCGCCGGCCGGATGGAACCACCGGCACCGACCACGTTGACCGGGTCCTCCACGAACGCCCGCGCCACCTTCAGCAGGCCTTCCGGCTCGAGCAGCGAGTCCGCGTCGATCATGCAGATCAGCGGGTGCCGGGCCAGGTTGATCGCGGCGTTCAGGGCGTCCGACCGGCGCCCGACGCTCACCTTGCGGACGACGGTCAGCGGATCCCCGGTGCCGGCGCGGTGCACCGACAGGACGGCGCCGTCGACCTGGGTGGTCGCGGTGGGGCGCGCGGTCACCGGGGCCAGCTGGTACTTCTCGGCCATCAGCTCGAAGGTGCGGTCGGTCGACCCGTCGTCGACCACGATGACCTCGTAGGCCGGGTAGCGCTGGGACAGGGCGGCGGACAGCATGTCGAGGATCCCGGCCTCCTCGTCGTGCGCGGGCACCAGGATCGACACGGCCGGGGTGAGCGGGCTGGCGAAGACCTGGTCCAGGCCCTGGGCGCCGGTCCACCGGCGGTTGGCGACCAGCCGGCGGGCACCGGTCACCACCAGCAGGAGCATCGCCAGGTCCAGCACGACGACGTAGCCCAGGACGGTCCAGTTGACCGCCGTCAGCAGTGGGGACACCCACTCCACGGCGCGCTCGCGGGTCATCGCGCGGCCTGCGCCTCGCGCGGCCGGGGCGCCGGGGTGGCGTCGGTCCCGGAGTCCCGGGCCGCGAGCCGCCGGCGTCCCGCGGGACCGCTGGCCGTCAGCGCCTCGGCGCAGGTGGCCCGGACGTCGCGGTCCGGGGACCCGAGGCCGACGACCAGCGCGTCCAGCCCGGCCGGGTCGCAGATGCGCCCGAGGGCGGTCGCCGCCGCCCGCTGCAGGGCCGGGCGGCGGCCGGCGTCCAGCACCGCGCACAGCGTCGCGGTCGCCGACGGCATGCCGATCCGCCCGAGCGCCTCCGCCGCGGCGCACCGCAGCTCCGGGACGGCGGCCGGGTCGGCCACCGTGGTGGTCAGCGCGTGCGACGCCAGCGGGTCACCGTGCAGCCCCAGCACGGTCGCCGCCATCTGCTGGACGACCGTCGACGGCGCGCCGAGCGCCCGGCGCAGCTCGGGCAGGGCCGGGGTGCCGATGTCCAGGACGGCCATGCCGACGACACCTGCGGTGACCGGCCGGTCGGCGACGAGGGCGGACAGCAGCGGGCCGATCGCCGCCGGGTCACCGGTCTTGCCCAGGGCGCGGGCCGCGGCGCAGCGCACGTCGGCGACCGGGTCGCCCAGCAGCTCGGCCAGCAGGGGGGTGTGTCGGGGGCTCGCCGCGTTGCCCAGCAGGGTCACCGCGCGCCCCCGCCGCCAGGCCGCCCGGTGGCCCAGCTCCTCGGTCGCGCGGTCCACGACCCCCCGCTCCAGCAGCAGCGCCGTCAGGGTGTCCCGGTCCGAGCCCCGCAGCTGGGGCAGCAGGTCGAGCACCATCTCGTCGAGGAGCGGGTCCAGGGCGTCGTCGCCGTCGATCGGCTCGCCGTCGAGCAGGTCGTGCACGAGCGGGGTCAGCCGCGCGCGCCGGGCCAGCTCCCGGGCGACCTGGCGGTTCCTGCGGGCGTGCTCACCGGCGACCGCGAGCAGCAGCAGGACGACGAGCGCGGCGAGCGCCGTCGTCGCCACCATCGCGGCACCGGGGACCGCGTTCACGCCAGGACGCTGCCCGGGGGCAGGGCGGCGGTGACCCGGCTGGCGAGCTCGCGCGGGCTGAACGGCTTGACGACGTAGTCGGTGGCGCCGGCGGCGAAACCGCGCTCGAGGTCGGGCTCCTGGGCCTTGGCGGTGAGCAGCAGCACCGGGGTGCGCGCGAGCTCGGGGTCGGCGTCGGCGCGCAGGGCGGCGCAGACCTCCAGGCCGTTCATCCGCGGCATCATCCAGTCCAGCACGATCAGGTCCGGGTGCAGCTGGCGCGCCGCGGCGAGCCCGGCCTGCCCGTCGTTCTCCACGGTGACGTCCAGGCCGAGCCGGCCGAGACGGAAGGCGACGAGGTCGGCGATGACGGGGTCGTCGTCGACGACCAGAACGTGGGTCATGGTGCATCCGATCGATAGGTGAGCGTGAGTTCCTATCGGCGGGTCGGGACCGGAACTGGAGTGCTGCGGCCGAGTCGTCCGCGCAGGTCCGGGCGGCACGGTGCGGCGGGCCCCGAACAGCGGTGCCGGTCGCCTTGACATCCGGTGCTCCTCGGCCGATCTCAGGACCATGCCCATCTCCCCGCGCGTCAGCACGAGCGGGGCGGTGTCCCTGCGGGCGCTGCTGCGCCGGCCCGTCCTGGTGGGTCTGGCGGCGGTGGCCACCGTCTTCCTCACCACCGCCGCGCTCACCACGCTGGTGCTCGCGGTGCTGGTGCCCCGGGTGGACCGGGCCGACGACGTGCTGCTCGCCCTGCAGGACGGCCACGTCGCGATGGTCAACCAGGAGACCGGCCTGCGTGGGTTCCTGATCACCCGCCAGCCCCAGTTCCTGCAGCCCTACGAGGCCGGTGCCGCCGAGCTGGAGCGGCTGGACGCCCAGCTGCTGGCCTGGTCGGCCGGGGACGAGGACCTGCGCGGCTGGGTGCAGACGCTGCACGCGGCGGAGCAGCGCTGGATCGACGGTTTCGCCCTGCCGCTGCTGGTCGCCCAGCCCGCACCCGGTGCCAGCGCCGAGCTGTCGGCCATGCTGGTGGCCGAGAAGGCACTGTTCGACGACTACCGGGTCGTGCAGGCCGAGGTGCGGGTACGGGTGCAGGACCGCCGCGACGACGCGGTGCTGCAGCAGCGCGCCGTGCTGCTGGCCGGCGTCGGCTCGGCGTTCCTGGTGACGCTGGCCGCGGCCTTCCTGGTGCGCCGGGCCAACCGCCGTCTCGCCGGGCAGATCCTGCCCCCCGTGCACGGCGTGCGCGTCGCCCTGGCGTCCATGACGCAGGGTGACCTGGGGCGCCGGGCCCCGGTCGCCGGCCCGGCCGAGGTGCAGGACATCGCCGGTGACGTCAACGAGCTGGGCGCGGCGCTGCTGGAGCGCAGCGAGCTGGTCGCCGCCCGGGAGCGGGAGCTGGAGGCCGCGCGGGACGAGGCCGAGCAGGCCGGCCAGGCCAAGACGGCGTTCCTGGCCACCATGAGCCACGAGATCCGGACGCCGCTCAACGCCGTCCTGGGGCTGACCGACCTGCTGCTCACCACCGACCTGACCCGGGAGCAGCGCGGTCACCTGGAGACCGTGTCCCGCAGCGGGGACAGCCTGCTCACCCTGATCAACGACGTGCTCGACTTCTCCAAGATCGAGGCGGGCGAGCTGGACCTGGAGCTGGCCCCGTTCGACCTGAGCGACCTGGTGTACGACGTGGCGCACCTGTTCGCCCCGCAGGCGGCCCGCAAGGGGCTGGACCTGCTCGTCGACATCGACGCGACCCGCTCCTGGCAGGTCGTCGGTGACGGTCCCCGGCTGCGGCAGGTGGTGCTCAACCTGGTCGCCAACGCGGTGAAGTTCACCGCCGTGGGACAGGTCGTGGTCAGCGTGCACGGGCCCGAGACCGACGGGCGGGTGGACTGCCGGCTGGCCGTGTCCGACACCGGGATCGGCATCCCGGACGACCGGCGGCACCGGCTCTTCCAGTCCTTCAGCCAGGTCGACGGCTCGACCACCCGCACCTACGGCGGCACGGGCCTCGGACTGGCGATCAGTCAGCGCATCGCCGGCGCGATGGGCGGGGAGATCCTGGTCGACAGCGTGCTCGGTACCGGGTCCACGTTCACCGTCGCCCTGGAGCTCGAGCTGGCCACGACCGTCGCGGTGCCGGCCAGCTCGACCGCCCTGGCCGGGCGCCGGCTGCTGATCGTCGACGACAACCCCACCAACCTGCGGATCCTGGAGCACCAGCTCACCCGGTACGGCGCGACCTGCGCGGTGGCCGACGGTGCCCACACGGCGCTGGAACTGCTCGACCGGCTGGCGGACGGCGGCCACCGGGTGCACGCGGCCGTGCTCGACCAGCACATGCCGGGCGTGGACGGCAACGAGCTCGCCCGCCGCATCCGGCGGCGCGACGTGGGCGGGGACCTGCCGCTGGTGCTGCTGAGCAGCTCCACCGAGGCCCATCCCGACACCGACCGGCTCTTCGCCGCCCGGCTGCACAAGCCCGCCCGCCCGGAGCGGATGCTGCTCGCCGTCCGGTCGGTGCTGCAGCCGGCGACCTGGGTGGCCGAGCCGCACCGCTCCGGCGGTGAGGAGCCGCACGAGCCCGGACCCGGCGCCCGGCTGCGCGTGCTTGTGGCCGAGGACCACGACGTCAACGCGCAGCTCATCGAGCTGTACCTCGCCCAGCTGGGCCACGACGGGGTGCGGGTCACCAATGGCCGGGAGGCGGTCGAGGCCGTGCAGGCCGGCAGCTTCGACGTGGTGCTCATGGACGCCCAGATGCCGGTGCTGGGCGGGGTGGAGGCCACGGCTGCGATCCGTGCGCTGCCCGGCCCCCAGCCGTGCGTGATCGCCGTGACCGCCAGTGCGCTGGCCAGCGACCGCGCCAGCTTCCTGGCCGCCGGGGCGGCGGACTTCCTCACCAAGCCGGTGCGGCTGCGCACGCTGGAGGAGGCGCTCGGCGGCCTGGCCAACCAGGCGTCTCGGGCGGCCGCCGACCGGGTGCCCGCTCCCGTCCCGGCCGCCGAGGAAGCGTCGGGCACCGACCCGGTGCTGGACCCGGGGACCGTCGAGGAGTTGCGCGAGCTCGGCGAGGACGGCTTCGAGCACGTCTACCGCCGCTACCTCGCGGGCCTGGAGGACTCGGTGGCCGCTCTGGTCGCGGCCGCGAGCGGTGACCTGTCCGACCTGGACGGCGACGCGTCGGTCCCGCGGCTGGCCCACCGGCTCAAGGGCAGCAGTGCGTCACTGGGTGCGGGCCGGCTCGCCGAGCTGTGCCGGCGGCTGGAGGACGCGGCCGAGTCGGCGGCGCCCCGCTACGAGGGGACGATCGCCGAGCTGGAGGCGGAGAGCCGCCGGGTCGGGGCCGCCGTCTCCACGCTGCTGGCCTCGCTGCCCGGGCCCGCCGCGGGTTGAGCGCCGTGGCCCGCCGGTGACGGCGGGCCACGGCTCAGCGGGCCAGCCAGGGGACGGTGAGGTCCAGATCCGGCACCCGGTCCAGCAGCTCGGTGGCGGCCCGGCCGAGAGCCTCCGGGTCGGCGACCTCGCCGTAGAGGAACGTGCGGGCCCGGTCGAACCGGACGGCGTCCCGGGCGTGGGCGGCCACCCGGCGCGCACCGGGCACACCGGCGGCGGCGTCCTTGGCGACGAAACCCCAGCGCGACTGTCGGTCGTAGAACAGCACCAGCCACTCGTCGGCCAGCGGGTCGTCGGCGTCGATGCCGACCGTCATCACCCGGCGCGACAGCGGTGCGGACAGCTCGGTGGGCAGCCCCACCCCGAAGGCGACGACGACCGGCCCGAGGGCGGCGATCCCCTGGTAGGCGGCCTGCGTGCGCGGGGTCCAGAAGCGCGCGTCCTGCACGCCGACCAGCACGACGTCACCCGGCTGACCGCTCAGCGGCCGCTCCTCCGCAGCCCGGGACAGGGCCAGCAGGTCGGGTTTGCTGCGCAGCAGCGGGACGGGGCAGTCACCGGACACGGCGAGGTCGAACGGCGACGTGCGCGCTGCCGGAACCGCGGGCGCGTGGTCGGTGGTCGGCGGCACGGGCTGCTCCACGGGCGGGGACGGGCCCCGGGGTCGGGGCGGTGTCGACGTGGTGGTCATCGGGTGGCCGGGTGCCGCCCTTGAGCCGAACACCCGACACGGCTGCTGCCTGCCCCTCGCAGGGAGGGGGCCGCGTCGGCGCTGCCCGCCGTCGCCGGCCGCGGGTTGTCATAGCCTCTGGGGGTGATCGACCTGCGGTACGTCCGTGAGCACCCCGACCTCGTCCGAGCCAGCCAGCGGGCCCGTGGTGCCGACGACTCCCTGGTCGACGCGCTGATCGCCGCCGACGCCGACCGGCGGGCCGCCGTCGGTGCCGCCGACGACCTGCGCAGCGCGCAGAAGGCGGCGTCACTGGCGGTGCGCGGGGCCAGCGCGGAGGGGCGACCGGCCGTGCTGGAGCGGGCCAAGGCCCTCGCTGCGCAGGTCAAGGACGCCGAGGAGGCCGAGCGGGCCGCCGACGCCGCGCTGCGCACCGCCCACCTGGCGCTGGCCAACGTCGTCGCCGACGGCGTGCCCCCCGGCGGGGAGGACGACGCGGTCACGCTGCGCACCGTCGGCGAGGTGCCCGAGTACGACTTCCCGGTGCGCGACCACCTGGAGATCGGCGAGCTGCTGGGCGCCATCGACATGGAGCGCGGCGCCAAGGTGTCCGGAGCGCGGTTCTACTTCCTGACCGGGCCCGGCGCGCTGCTCGAGTTCGCCCTGGCCCAGCTGGCGATCAGCCGCGCGGTGGCCGCCGGGTTCACCCCGGTCGTGGCACCGGCACTGGTGCGCCCGGAGGCCATGGAGGGCACCGGGTTCCTCGGCGAGCACGACGAGGAGGTGTACCGCGTCGAGCGGGACGACCTCTACCTCGTCGGCACGTCGGAGGTGGCGCTGGCCGGCATGCACATGAACGAGGTGCTCGACCTCTCCGCCGGGCCGCGCCGCTACGCCGGCTGGTCGTCCTGCTTCCGCCGCGAGGCCGGCTCCTACGGCAAGGACACCAAGGGCATCATCCGGGTGCACTGGTTCGACAAGGTGGAGATGTTCAGCTTCTGCCCACCCGCCGATGCCGCCGCCGAGCACCTGCGGCTGCTGCAGTGGGAGGAGGAGTTCCTCACCGCGCTCGAGCTGCCCTACCGGGTGGTCGACATCGCCGCCGGCGACCTGGGCACCAGCGCCGCCCGCAAGTTCGACATCGAGGCCTGGTTCCCCAGCCAGGGCACCTACCGCGAGCTCACCTCGACGTCGGACTGCACCACCTTCCAGGCCCGCCGGCTGTCGATCCGCTACCGGGACGCCGAGGGCCGCACCCAGGTCGCGGCCACCCTGAACGGCACGCTGTGCGCCGTCGCCCGGACGATCGCCTGCCTGCTGGAGGTGCACCAGCGGGCCGACGGCTCGGTGCACGTGCCGCCTGCGCTGCGGCCGTGGCTGGGCGGGCACGAGCTGCTCACCCCGGGCATGTCGCTGGCCGCGGTCTCCGGGCCGGGCGTCCCCGCGCCGGCTGCGCCCACCCGGTGACCCTCCACCCCGCCCCCGCCCCCGGTACGCGCGCGGACGACGTCGTCGAGCTGGGCGACCTGGGCCCCTGGCGGCCGCGGCTGGTCGCCACCGACCTGGACGGCACGCTGCTGAGCTCGGCGGGCGTGGTCAGCCCCCGCACCCGGGCGGCGCTGGAGGCCTGCTGGGCGGCCGGCATCCCGGTCGTCGGTGTCACCGGCCGCGGGCCGCGCCTGCTGGAGAGCGTGCGCGAGGCGATGGGCGGACGCGGCGTGGCGGTGCTCGCCCAGGGCGGCTTCGTGGTCGACCTCGACAGCGACGAGGTGCTGCGCACCGTGGCGCTGCCGCGCGAGGAGGCCACCGCCGCCATCGCCGCGATCGAGGCCGTCGCCGGTGAGCTGGTGCTCGCCGTCGAGGACGCCGCCGACCAGGCGCAGCGCGGTGCGCTCCCGCCGCTGCGCGTGCAGCACGGGTTCGGCTGGCCCTACCCGGAGCCCGCCGACCTGCTGCACCGCGACCAGGTGCTGCCGGCCGGGCCGGTGCTGAAGGTCTTCCTGCGCTCGGCGACCCTGGACGAGGACGCGCTGCTGGCCCTGGCCCGCCGGGTGGTCGACCCGGCGCAGGGGGAGCTGACCCACGCCGGGCTCGGCTTCATCGAGCTGCTCCCGCCGGGCATCACCAAGGCCACCGGCCTCGCCGTGGCCCTGGAGCGCTGGGGCGTGGACCTCGCCGACGTCCTGGTGTTCGGGGACATGCCCAACGACCTGCCGATGATCGGCGCGGTCTCCGCGGCCGGCGGCCGCGCGGTGGCGGTGGCCAACGCGCACCCCGCGGTGCGCGCGGCGGCGTCCGGGCGCACCAGCGGGCACGACGCCGACGGCGTGGCGCGCTACCTCGAGGCGCTGCTGGGGCTGACGGTGGGTGACCAGCGTGGGTGACTGGCGGCCGCGGCTGATCGCCAGCGACATGGACGGCACCCTGCTGCGCAGCGACGACACGGTGTCCGAGCGCACCCGCGCCGAGCTCGCCCACTGGCGGGCGGAGCGCGTGCCGGTGGTCATCGCCACCGGGCGCCCGCCGCGCTGGATGCTCGGCATCCGGGAGGTGCTGGGCACCGGCACCGCGATCTGCGCCAACGGTGCCATCACGCTGGACCTGGCGACGCTCCGCGTGCTCGGCGAGCACTCCCTGCAGCCCGACGTGCTGCGCACGGTCACCGGCGAGCTGCGCCGCCGGCAGCCGGACACCTGGTTCGCCGTCGAGTACGGCGACCAGTTCCGGCACGAGCCGGTCTACCAGCCGCGCTGGGACGTCGACGCCCCCGGGGTGGCCGAGGCGACCCTGCCCGAGATGGTGGCCCAGCCGGTGGCCAAGCTGCTGGCCCGGCACGAGCGGCTCTCCCGCGACGCGTTCGTGGAACTGGTCGCCGAGGTGGTCGACGGCCGGGCGACGGTGACGCACTCCTCGACCGACGCGCTCGCCGAGATCAGCGCCCTGGGCGTCACCAAGGCCACCGGGCTGGCCGAGGTGAGCGCCGCACACGGCCTGGGCGCCGGTGACGTCGTCTTCTTCGGCGACATGCCTAACGACCTGGCCGCCTTCGCCTGGGTGCGTGACGGTGGTGGGCACGCCGTCGCCATGGCCAACGCGCACCCCGACGTGCTGGCCGCGGCCACCCACGTCACCGACACCAACGACGCCGACGGCGTCGCCAAGTACCTGGCGCAGCTCCGGTGACCTGCGGCCCCGCCCCAGGGGCCCGCGGCGCGCGGAGCGTGTCGTGGGGTGGGGTGGGGTCCTTCTCTT
>NZ_JAAGWK010000030.1 GCF_010685995.1 Goekera deserti
TCCACCGCCGCCCGGCACGCCGCCGCCACCGGCGCCGGCAACCGCGCCGCGAACTCCGCCATCCCATCGGCAGCCCGACGCACCACCACATCGGCGTTGCGCGCCGCCGCAGCCCGACGCCGATCCGCCGCCTTGGCATCCAGACGCAGTAGCTCCCGCATGGCAAGGGCCCGCAGCCCGCTCACCGACAACCCCGCCGCCCTCGGCAACACCGCCGCCTCCACCGCAGCCACCACCCCCGCAGCGGACTCCCGAGCAGGCTCCGCCAACACCCCCACCAGCGCCCGCGCCCGCGACCAGTCCAGCTCCCCATCAGCCAGCGCAGCCCACGTCGCCGGCAACTCCCGCAGCAACACCCGCGCCTGCTCGGTGAGCACCGTGGCCGCCGTCCGCGACGTGTTCAACACCAACGCCAGCTCATCGGCGAAGAACTCACTCACCCCCGCCACCACCGCGTCCTGCACCCACCCCTCAGCGGCGGCACCCGGCTCACCGGGCTGCCTGTCCCACACCACCGGCCGGTCAGCGGCCAGGGAGTCCACCAACTGCACCTTGTAGGCGGCCAGCTGGGCCTCGATCACCGCCACCCGACGCAACTCGTGCGACTTCTCCTCCGCAGACCACGCATCGACACCCAGCAGCTCACCCAACCGCGCCGGACGACGAGTCACCCCCTCCGGCAACTCCACCGAACAGTCCGGCGCAGCAGGGGCCGGGACAGCGCGGATCGACACCGCCACCCCGAACCCACCGCCGTCCTCCACGACCACGAACCTACGGAGGGGGTACGACAGAAACCGGCCCGATCACGCAGCTGATCAGGACTTTCTCGGACGATTTTCTGCTCGCGAGCATCGAGTCCGAGCCAGTCGAGCCGAAACGAGCTGAGGGAAGTCGAGCAGAACCGGGCTGAGCCCTTCGAAGCCGAGCCGCACCGACCGACACCGAGCCGAGCTGAGCCGATCGGTGCCGCGCCTACCGGTGCCGAGCCGAGTCGCCCGTGGCCGGGCCGACCAGAGCCGGGCCGGGCCGGGCCGGGCCGACCTGTGTTCGCCAGGTCCGAGCCGGGCCGACCGAAGCTGCGGCGAGCCGACCAGGACCCAACTCATCAGAGATGGATCACCATCGCCGACAGACCAGAGCCGACCACGGGAGGCGACCCGCCCCCACCAGGAGCGAACCCGGCCCACCAGAAACGAGCCACCGTGGGCCGACCACGACCGCCCCACGCACGAGCCTCCGCACCCGGACGCCGTCCGGCGGAGACGGCTCCGGGTCCGCCCACGGACGGCACCGCCCCGTTGACCGCTCCCCCGCCACCGGACAGGCTCCGCAGCCATGTGGACCACCCACCACCCCGGCTCGGACGACGACCACGACGCTTTCCTGCGGCGCATGCAGGCACCGGAGAACGAGGTGCCGGTCGTCGTCCCGCTGACCCTGGTGATGGCCCGCAGAGACGACGTCGCCGTGGTGCTCACGCCGTGGCTGGTCTACAGCACCGGCGTCCGCGTGACGCTGGTCGTCCGCACCCGGGAGAGCGGCACGGACCTCAACGACCTGTTCTGGCACTCGGCCGGCACCAGCAGCGCGGACGGCTTCCGGCTGGGCGTCGAGTTCGCCGACGGCCGCTGGACGGCCAGCACGGGCGGCCCGCCCGGCGGCGAGGTGGTGCTGAACACCGCCGGCGGCAGCGGTGGGGACCGGTCGGTCGAGCAGGACTGGTGGCTGTACCCGGTCCCGCCGCCCGGGCCGCTCACGGTGGCGATCCGCTGCGGCGCGGCGGGCATCGACGAGACCGTGGTGACCGTCGACGCCACCCCGCTGGCCACGGCAGCCGCCGCCGTCGAGGAGCTGTGGCCGTGGACGCCACCGACGCCACCGGACCAGCGAGCACCAGAGCCGCCCACCCTGCCGGCAGACAGCTGGTTCGCCCGCTGAGACGACTCACGGACGACGGCCCACGGACCACGACTGACGGGCGACGGCCCGGCGACGACGGCTCAGCTGCCGCTGCTGCCCCCGTCGGACCCTCCGCCGCCACCCCCGTCCGACCCGCCGCCGCCACCCCAGCCGGACCCTCCGCCGCCGTCGGACCCACCCCAGCCGTCGGTCCGGTCACCCCGGTGGCCGGCGTCGGAGGCGCCGCCGTCGCCCGGCCACACCGGGGTCGAGGCGGAGCCGGACCAGCCGTCCCCGCCGCGCGGCCGGGCGCCGGCCGAGCGGGTGCTGCGGGCGCGCAGCACCAGCAGCACGGCCACCACGAGCAGGATGATCACGACGTACTTCACGCGGGGCCTCGTCTCGGCTGGGGTCCGGCCGAGCATCCCGGTTCCGCCGCCGCCGCGCCAGCGCACCCACCAGGGCACCCAGCACACCCCGGCGCCGGCGCGCCCACCAGGGCCACCCGGCACACCCCGGTACCGGCACCACCTGCCGCCGGCGCGCCGATCCGGCGGGACGGCGGCAGACTCCCTCCGGACGGGCTGGTCCGACCACGGGGAGACACCGATGACCGCGCGGGAACCCCAGGAGATGGCGCAGGTCGCCGCCGAGACCGGCGCGAAGAAGGTGCACCGCAGCTGGGACCGGGTGCTGGTCAGCGCCTTCCTCGCCGGCGCCTACATCTCCTTCGGGGCACTGGTGTCCGTCACGGTCACCTCCGGCCTGGACGTCGGGACCTGGGGCACGCTGCCCACCCTGTTCACCGGCGCCGCCTTCACCCTGGGCCTGGTCCTGGTGATCGTCGCCGGCTCCGACCTGGCCACCGGCAACATGATGCTGGTGCCACTGGGCGCCATGCGTGGCCGGCTCGGCTGGGGCGACGTCGCCCGCAACCTCACCCTCGTGCTGCTGGGCAACCTGGTCGGCGCGCTGCTGGTGGCGTACTTCCTCGCGGTGCAGACCGGCGTCATCGGCGGGCCCGGCAGCTCCGGCACGGCGCTGCTCACCCACGAGCGGCTGGCCGAGATCGCCGAGGGCAAGGCCGTCGGGCACACCGCCTGGCAGACCTTCCTGCGCGGGGTCGGCTGCAACTGGCTGGTCTGCCTGGCCGTCTGGATGTCGCTGGCCGCCAGCACCGTGTCGGGCAAGATCCTGGCGGTCTTCTTCCCGGTCATGGCCTTCGTGGCGATGGGCTTCGACCACGTCGTGGCGAACATGTTCTTCCTGCCCGCCGCGCTCTTCGCCGGCGTCACCGGGTTCGGCTGGGCCGACGTGCTGGAGAACTGGGCGCTCGCCGGGCTGGGCAACCTGGTCGGCGCCGTCGTGTTCGTGGCGACGTCCTACTGGTACCTGTTCCTGCGCGACCAGCCGGCCGAGACGCCGGGGACCGACCAGGACGAGGAACCCGCCGAGCGCGGCTGAGCACCCGCACGACGCACGGCGCCCCCGCCCCGGGCCTGGTCGGCTCGGGGCGGGGGCGCCGGGGTGCGTGCGGTCAGACCGCGATGCCGCTGCAGGCGCTGGCGCAGTTCTGCCGCCAGACCGCCGGAGCCGTCCTCGCGAGCACCGGTGACTTCACCAGGCGCTGGCCGTTCGGCCCGGCGAACACCGTCTGCGCCGGGGGCGCCGGGGTGCTGCCGGCGCCCGGGGCCGGCGAGCTGCCCCCCGGCACCGGGACGGCGGTGTCCGGCGCCGGCGGCGTCGGGGCAGCGGACGACGACGGTGCGCTCGTCGGCGAGGCGACCGGGGCCACGTAGGTCAGCGCGGCCGGCAGCACCGAGTACGTGACCCGGTCCGGCCCGAAGACGAAGACGTCGTAGGTGCCCGCGGCCAGGGCCGGCGTGCTGAACGTCAGCCGCGTGGTCGACTCCGTGACGACCCGGCCCGGTCCACTGGGGCCGACGCGGACGATCGCCCCCTGCGGGATGGCCGTGCCGGTGACGGTCACCGTGGTGTTGCCGGCGGTGCTGACCGTGGTCGGGCTGACCGACGTCAGCTGCCACGGCCCCTGCGGCGGGTACGTCTTGGTGTTGCTGCCGCCCGGGGCGCTGCCGGTCGAGGGCGCACCCGGCGTCGTGGTGCCCACGGCCGGGGAGCTGGTCGGCGCCGCGGTCGGTGCCGCCCCGGTCGGCGCGGCCCCCGCCGAGGAGGTCGGGGCCGCGGTGGTCGGGGCCGAGGTGGCCGTAGGCGACGACGTCGGCGCTGCCGTGGTGGCGGCCGAGGTCGGGGCCGCGGAGCTGCCCGGCGCCCGGCTGGTCGTGGGGGCCGCCGCCGTCGGCTGTGCGGCACCGCTGGTCGGAGCGGCCGCCGAGGTGGGAGCCACCGACGCGGACGGGGCCGTGGCCGGCCGCGACGACGTGGGCGCCGCGGTGGAGCCGGTCGGGGCAGCGGACGTGGGGGCGGCGGCCGAGGAGGTGGCCGGTGCCGTCGTCCGGGGCGCGGTGGAGGTCGGGCCCGCGGCCGGGGTGGTGGGGGCACCCGGCGCCGTGGTCGGCGCGGCCGGTGACGTCGGCGCCGGCGCCGGCGCGACCTTCGGCTGCACCAGCAGCGGCGCGGCGTACCGCTTGCCGAGCGGGGTGTCGCCGAGGAACGTCTGCACGGTCAGCACGTACCGGCCGGCCTCGAGGGTCGTGGTGGGTGCGAGCACCCGCGACCCGGTGGCCGGCTGCGGGCCGAGGGCGAAGACGGCCTCGCCGGTGTCGTCGGTGGTGGCGGTGACGCCGGCCAGGGTGATCGGCTGACCGGACAGCGCCAGCACCTCACCGGCGTACTCCATGCCCAGGCCGAGGCGCACCGAGTAGTCACCGGCCGGGCTGCTGCCCGAGGCGACGATCTGCGGCGTGACCGGGCCGGGCACCGCCGTCATCGACGTGAAGCCGTAGGTCAGGGCGGAGGCGGAGTTGCCGAGGTTGGTCAGCGAGAGCCGCGCGCCGGTGACCGACCGCCCGGTGAACGCCGGCAGCGGGGTGGCGTCGGCGAGCAGCTGCTGGCGCAGCTGCGGCAGCGTGGCGTTCGGGTAGCGGCCCTTGTACAGCGCGAGCGCGGCGGCCACGACCGGCGCCGCCATGCTGGTGCCGCTCATGGCCACGTAGGAGCCGGCGCTGGTGCCGGTCGCGACGATGCCGCTGCCGGGGGCGAAGAGGTCGACGCCGACGGCGCCGTGGTTGGAGAAGCCGCTGACCCGGTCGGAGGCGTCGCTGGAACCCACCGTGACGACGTTCTGCTGGGTCATGCTGGCCGGGAAGAACGGGTTGGCGTCGATGTCGAGCGAGCTGTTGCCGGCCGCGGCGACCACGAAGACGCCCCGGGAGTTCGCGTAGTCGACGGCCTGGGTGAGGATCGAGGGCACCTGGCCCTGCCCGCCCCAGGACGCGTTGATCACGTCGGCGCCGTTGTCGACGGCGTACACGATCGCCGCCGACGCCGCGGACACGTCGACCGAGGAGCCGTAGCCGACAGCCAGCGGCATGATCGTCACGTCCGGGGCGACGCCGGCCAGGCCGATGCCGTCGTCCTTGCGGGCGCCGATGATGCCGGCCACGTGGGTGCCGTGGCTGTTGCCGCCGTCGTTCACGACGTCGGCGTTGGCGCGGTAGAAGTTCCAGCCGTGGCAGTCCCCGGCGAACCCGTTGCCGTCGTTGTCGAGCGGGGAGCCGCACACCTCGCCGGGGTTGGTCCACAGCCCACCGGCGAAGTCGGCGTGCGAGGTGAACATGCCGCTGTCGGTCACGGCGACGACCAGGCCCTGCCCGGTGCCCGCCTTCCACGCGGTCGGGGCGTCCACGTCCGCGCCCACGACGGCGGCCTGGTTGAGACCGTTGGAGCCGTTGTTGGCCAGGTGGTAGCCGTAGCGCGACCACAGCGGGTCGCTGACGGTGCCGGCGTCGAAGCTCGCCGTCTCGGACAGCCGCACCGTCGCACCGGGCACCGTGGCACCCAGCGCCTGCGGGGTCAGCCCCTGACTGGCCACCAGCGCGGAGCCGTCGAACAGCCGCTGCACGGAGTCGACGCCCGGAACGGCCGCGAGGGCCGCCAGCTGCTCGTCGGTGACCGGACCCGCCGCGGACGTGACGACGAGGCGGGTGAGGCCGTCCCCGGCCGGGCCGAGGTCGGCCACGACCTCCACGGCGGGAGCGGCCATGGCCACGTCCACCGCGGCCGCACCGGCGAAACCGGTCGTCACCGCCGCGAGCAGGGCGACCGCCTTGCGCCGGTTGCTGCCCGCCCGGGGCACGGCGGTGCCCGTCGTCTGCTCGTCTCCGCGCCGCGTCTCGGCCATCGGGTACCTCTCCGTCGGCGCACGGCTGCTCGTCAGCCATGGCCCGGTGTGCTTCGGCAGGGTCGTGACCCGCCTGGAGCCCGCGCCCGCCGGGTCACCCCCGCACGGGTGAGATGGAGCGGAGGGTGCCGTACCGGCCCCGGGTGCGGGACGATCGCAGCGGCGCGGGGCACCCCGGGCCGGCGGCACCGCTGCCGCGCGGGGACGGGGGACGTGGTGACCGACGCTGCTGCGCCGCCCGACCTCCGGCTGCCCAGCACCGGACCGTTCCCGCTGCACCTGGACACCGCGCTGGCCGCGGTGCTCGGCTACGCCCGGGGACGGCGACCGCTGCGCTTCCGGCCGCCCTCGGACCCGGCCGGCACCTGGGTGTACGTGCCCGCCTTCGGCTACGAGCGCTTCGACGCGCAACCGGCCACCGACGACGTCGACGGCGACGTGCTCGTCGCCGAGGCGTTGCACGGCCGGCTGCACCCGGCCACCTGGTCGTCGGTGCGGGCGGCGCTGGACTCCGCCCGCTCCCCCGCCGAGGCCGCCGTCGCCCGGGCGGCCGACCGCGCCTTCTGGGAGCTCCCGGCCGACGAGCTGTCGGTGCTCGGCGAGCCGGGCACCGTGGGCGCCGCGCTGCGCGAGATCGGCACCCTGCCGCACCCGGAGTACGTGACCGCGGCGCTGCACCACCGGCGGCCGCGGCTGTTCCCGCACGTGCACCGCACCACCCGGCTGCAGCTGCTGCCGCACGTGCTGGAGGGCGACAGCGGCCTGCACGCCGTGGTGCACCGCGAGCTCGTGGCCAACGAGGCAGCGTTCGCCGAGCTGGAGGCACAGGTGGCCGAGCTGCTGGGCCGCCGGCTCACCCGGCTGCGGCTGCACGACGTGCTGCTCTGGCTGAGCGGGAGCCTGCGGCTGACCCACGCGGTGGCGCTCGGCACCGACACCGACGAGTGGCGGCGGCACACCGCCGGGTCGTGAACCGGCCTCCCGGGTCGCCTCCCACGGGAAGCGTCACCTGGAGGTGTCGCATCCGGCGGCACCCCTCGCCCCCGGTGCCGGACCCGGCGGCGGCCCGCCCCCCGGGCCGCGGTCAGCCGGTCGGCGCCGCCCCCCGGGTCGCCCGGGGAGCGTCACCCGGGGGTGACACGTCCCGCTGCACCCCACCTCGGCCGCCCTCGTCGCGGGCACCCACCTCAGCTGCACGCGTGCTCGGACGGCGCCGATCCCGGGCCGGTCCGGCGGCGGCGGCCGGCATCGGTCAGGCTGGGGCGGTGAGCAACGACAAGGGCTACGTCGAGCCCGGCCAGGACTTCCAGCGCGACACGAACTACATCGAGGACCGGATCACCGCCGACGGGTCCAGCGGCTGGCCGGTCGAGGTGGGCCGCTACCGGCTGGTGGTGGCCCGCGCCTGCCCGTGGGCGAACCGGGCGACGATCGTCCGCCGCCTGCTCGGGCTGGAGCACGCGTTCTCGATGGGCATCTGCGGTCCCACGCACGACGAGCGCAGCTGGACCTTCGACCTCGACCCCGACGGCCGGGACCCGGTGCTGGGCCACGAGCGGCTGCAGGAGGCCTTCCTCGCCCGCGACCCGCAGTACCCGCGCGGCATCACGGTGCCGGCGATGGTCGACGTCCCGACCAGGGCCGTGGTCACCAACGACTTCGCGCAGATGACGCTCGACTTCTCGACCCAGTGGACAGCGCACCACCGCGCCGGCGCCCCGGAGCTGTACCCCGAGCACCTGCGCGCGGAGATGGACGAGGTCATGCAGCGGGTGTTCACCGAGGTGAACAACGGCGTGTACCGGTGCGGGTTCGCCGGGTCGCAGCGCGCCTACGACCGGGCGTACACGCGGCTGTTCACCGCACTGGACTGGCTGGCCGAGCGGCTGGCCGACCGCCGGTTCCTGATGGGCGACACGATCACCGAGGCCGACGTGCGGCTGTTCACCACGCTGGCCCGCTTCGACGCCGTCTACCACGGCCACTTCAAGTGCAACCGGCAGAAGCTGTCGGAGATGCCGGTGCTGTGGGCGTACGCCCGCGACCTGTTCCAGACCCCGGGCTTCGGCGACACCATCGACTTCCCGCAGGTGAAACGGCACTACTACGTCGTGCACCGGGACGTGAACCCCACGCAGGTCGTGCCGCAGGGCCCGGACACCGCGAACTGGCTCACCCCGCACGGCCGCGAGGAGCTGGGTGGCTCCCCCTTCGGCGACGGCACGCCGCCCGGCCCGGTGGCCGACGGCGAGGAGGTGCCGGCCGAGCACGGCGCCGGCGGCTCGGTGAGCGTCTGAACAGCCTGCGACCGGTCAGACCGGGGGCAGGGTGCGGCGTGCGCCGTCGAGCAGGACGGTGACCGGTCGGTCGGGGTCGAGCCCGGCGGGCACCTCGACGACGGTCACGTGCGGGCCGAGGTCGGCCGTGCAGTCGCGCTCGCCGGGGTACAGCGGGCCCAGCGTGACGGTCAGCTGCTGCCCCTCGGCCTCGACCCGCTGCGGGCCCACCGGGCAGGACGAGCTGCCGGGGGCGGTGACCGCCAGGTAGGCGCCGCCGTCGACCCAGGCGACCTCCGGCTCGGCACCCGCACCCGGTCGCGCGGTGGACGGCCCGAGGTCCAGGTCGGCGAGCCGGTCGTCCCCGCTCTCGGCCACCGGTGGCACGCCGACGCGCTCGTCCGGCTCGGGCTGCAACGACAGCGCCCAGACGACGATGCCGCACATCGCCAGGGCCGCCGCCATGAGCAGGAGCTGCTGCTTCACCGGCGCAGTGTGGCACCGCCCGCTGCCCGGGAGTGGCCGGCAGCGGCCCGAGTGTCGGCCGCTGCACCCGCCCCCTCGGCCGCGCCACCCGGCCGGCGGACGGCCAGCGCGCCCAGCGCGGCGGCCACCAGGCAGGCCACGGCGCCGAGGAGCAGCCCGGCCCGGCCACCGAACGCGTCGGACACCCAGCCGGCGAGCGGGCCACCGATCGGGGTCGAGCCGAGGAACGCCACCGCCCACAGCGCCATCACCCGGCCGCGCATCTGCGGGTCCGCGCTCAGCTGCAGGGTGCTGTTGCCGGTGGACAGGAACCCCACGCTGACCGCGCCGACCGCGGCCATGGCCAGCAGCGCGAGCTCCAGCGTCGGCGCCAGCGCCGCGGCGGCCATGACCACGCCGAACGCCGCGGCCAGCGCCACCAGCGTGCGGATGCCGGTGCGGCCGCGGGCGGCCACCACCAGCCCGCCGACCACGGCACCGACGCCCATCGCCCCGGTCATGTAGCCGTAGGCCTGCGACCCGCCCCCGAAGGTGTCCTCGGCGAACACCGGCAGGGTCACCTGGAACTCGTAGGCCAGGCAGCCCACCAGCGCCATCATCAGCAGCGGCACGGCGATCTCCCTGGTGCGCCGCACGTAGGCGAAGCCCTCGCGCAACTGCCCCTTCGCCCGGGCGGCCGGCACCGACGGCGTGAGCGTGGAGGTGTCCAGCAGCGCCAGCGACAGGACGACGGCGGCGAAGCTGACCGCGTTGACTCCGAAGCAGATGCCGGTGCCGCCGGCAGCGATCACGATGCCGGCGACGGCGGGCCCGACCGCCCGGGCGACGTTGACGATCACCGAGTTCAGGCTGACCGCGTTGCGCAGGTGCTCCGGGCCGACCATCTCCAGGATGAAGGCCTGCCGGGCCGGGTTCTCGAAGGTGTTGTTCGCCCCGAGCAGGAAGGCAAGCAGGTACACCTGCCAGAGCGTCACCGCCCCGCTGAGGGTGAGCACGGCCAGCACCAGCGCCAGCACGCCCATCGTCGCCTGCAACGCGATCATCAGCCGGCGCTTGTCCACCCGGTCGGCGACCACGCCGCCGTACGGGCCGAGCACCAGCACCGGCAGGGTCTGCAGCGCCACGACCAGGCCGACGGCAGTGGCCGAGCCGCTGAGCTGCAGCACCAGCCAGGACTGGGCCACGGTCTGCATCCACGTGCCGATCAGCGAGACGCACTGGCCGGCGGTGTAGCGGCGGTAGTTGGGGTTGTCCAGCGCGGCGAACGTCTGGTGCACCAGCACGCGGGGACTCGTCACCGGCCGACCTCCGCCCGGGCCCGCGCGGCCTGCAGCGGCGGCTCGCCGCCGGTGGTCAGGTGGTCGGCGAGCCCCTCCAGCACCGGCAGCGCCGCGGCCAGCCGCCCGGCCTGCTCGTCGTCCAGGCCGTCGAGGTAGGTCTCGATCCGGGCGGCGCGCTCGCGCTGCAACCGCCGGTAGAGCACGGTGCCGGCGTCGGTGATGCTCAGCAGCGCCGCACGGCCGTCGTCCGGGTCGGGCAGCCGGGTCACCCAGCCGGCGCCCACCAGCCGGCCCACGACGCGGGACAGCATCGTCGGGTGCACCCGCTCCCGGTCGACCAGGTCCGCCAGCCGCAGGCTGTCGGCCCGGGACAGCGCGCCCAGCACCGAGAAGTCGGTGCGGGTCAGGCCGCTGCCCACCACGTCGCGCGCCAGCAGCCGGTCGATCCGGGCCACCGCCGCGCGGAGCCTGGTCGCCGTCCTGGGGATCTCGTCCACGGTCGCCCCCGATTCAGTTGCTTGCCATCACGCAAACAACCGTACGCCTCGACCGGGGTGAGCGCGGTCGGCGCGGCGGACCGGTCAGCGCGGGCGAGCGTGGCCGGCCGGCGCCCCGTCGCCCAGCGGGTCGCCCAGCGCGTCCCGGGCCGCGGCGTAGGCGGGCACCCGCATCCGGGCGATCGGGCCGGCCGCCGGCAGCCCGGGCGGCGCGTGCCGGACTGCGTCGAAGTGCAGCGGCGGGTCCAGCGGCGCCCACAGCCCGGTCACCCGGACCCGGGCGAACGGCTCGGCGTCGCCGGTACCCACCGCGGCGGCCAGCACGAACTCGACGCCGCCGCCGGCGACCCGGACCGCCAGCTCGTCCGGTGCCGAGGGCAGCCCGGCGGTCGCCCATGCGGCGAGCCGCACCGACCCGGCCGGGGAGGAGAAGGCCATCACCGAGCCGTAGGTGCTCCCGGCGTCGTGCCGCGGCAGGAACACCAGCCGGGACCACCGCCCGGACCCGGTCGTGGACAGCAGCAGGTCCACCGGCCGCTCCCCCGGCACGCGCAGGGCGAACCCGAGGACGTCGGGCAGCACCGATGGCAGGCCGAACGAGCGGGACAGCCGCAGCACGGCGTCGTCGCTGCCCGGCTCGTCCAGCCACGGCACCCCGACCGGGGTCGCCCGGCCGTGCCGCTCGAGCACCGCGGCGCTCACCACCCCACTGGGGTGCATCGGCTTCGTGTCGGTGACCCGCGCGACGGCGGCCATGCCCATCGCGATGACCCGACCGGTCCCGGAGAAGACGTCCATCACGCCAGGGGTGTACCTCGCCGGCGGCCGACTCACCCCTCGCCGGTCGGGCGGGTCTGCGTGCGGCCGGTCAGTTCCGGGAGGTACCGCAGTCGACGCAGCGCTTGCGGTCGCCCGGGTTGGTCCTCGTGCAGTTCTCGCAGGGCCACTGTGCTCGACGGGTCGCCGGCATGGCGACCTCCTCACCTGGTCGGTCCCGCGCCCCGTCTGCTCCAGGACGCCCTCGCACCGGCAACGGTAGGAGCGCTGGATGACGGGTCGGTGACACCGACGTTGCGACTGGGCGGCCGCCCGGGTGTCGCCCGCGCGACGCGCCGCGTCCCGCCCGCCGGGCGACGCGGCAGGAACGGCGGCGAGGTCCGGCGGCGGCGGGGTTCAGCGGGGGCGGGGTTCAGCGGGGGCGGGGTTCAGCGGGGGCGGGGTTCAGCGGGGGCGGGGTTCAGCGGGGGCGGGGGTCAGCGGGGGCGGGGACCGGCGAGCGCGTGGGCCGCGGTGGCGGAGGCGTCGTCCAGCCCGGCCTGCCCGCGGCGGTGCGCCTCGGCCTGCGCCCGGACCCAGCCGTCGTGCCGGTCCCAGGCCGTGCCCGGGTCGACGGCGGCCGCGGCGGCGATCTCGTCCCAGCCGGCCCCGGCGCGCAGCGCGGCCTCGACCCCGACCGCCCGGGTCTCCGCCAGCTTGCGGGCGATCACCTCGGCGAGGGCGACGAGCTCGAGGGCCTCGGGCCGGTCCAGGCCGGAGCCCACCGCGTCGACCTGGAACCAGAAGTCGTCCTCCCCGGCGACGTTCTGGCTGGGCGAGGCGGCCTGGCGGCGCACCAGGAACTCGACACGGGCGGTGGCACTCACCAGGGTGAGCTCCGCCTCGAGCAGGTCGGGGGTGATCGTCATGCGCCCACCGTCCCCCATCGGCTCCCCCGAGTGCCCGGCGGCCACCGCACGCCCGGCCGTCGACGACCGGCGGTCACGGCACGGGCACGATGCGTCGGTGCTCCCAGCGGCGCAGCCGGACCACGGCGCCGTCCGGGTCGACGACCTCCTCCACCGTCGCGCGGACGTACCCGGCGCGGTGCGCGACCGCCTCGCTGGCCACGTTGCCCAGCAGGGTCATGAGCAGCAGCAGCTCGTGGCCAGCCCCGGTCGCCCAGCGGGTGAGCAGCGTGGCCGCCGCCGTGGCCAGCCCACGTCCCCGCGCCGCGGGCAGCAGCGCGTAGAACACCTCGGGCGCACCCCGGCGGCCGGCCACGATGCCGGCGGTGCCGGCCGCGGCGCCGTCCGGGCCGGTCACCACGTACCGGCCGGCCTGCCGGCGCTCGACCCGCTCGCGCAGGTCGGCGATCCGTGCCCGGGCGCCGGCCTCGTCCAGCCCGGCCGGGTACATCGTCCAGCGGACGACGTCCGGGTCGGCGGCGAGCGCCACCTCCACCGGCCAGTGCCGGGGCTGGATCAGCGTCAGCGTGACGGTGCCGTCGGAGAGCCCGGCGGGCAGCGCGGCGTGCAGGACGGGGGGGCACCCGGTGATCCTGCCCGCCGGACCGGGCCACCGGGCGGAGGCTCACACGGCGGTGACCGAGGCCTTGTCGGCGTCCCCGTGCTCCTGCTCGGCGGCCCGACGCCGCTGCCGGTCGACCCAGTTCATCACCGGGGTGGCGGTCACCCCGTGCAGCAGGACGGAGGACACGACGACCAGCGCCACCAACGACCACAGTCGTGCCTCGTCGCCGAAGTCGGCCTCGCCCAGGGCGTAGGCGATGTAGTAGATCGACCCGATGCCGCGCACCCCGAAGAACGCGATGGCGCCGCGCTCCCGGCTGCCGGTCTTGCCCCGCAGCGACATGCCGAGCAGCCCGGTCAGCGGCCGGACGAGGAGCAGCAGCACGGCGACGACGACGATCTCCACCCAGCCGATGCCGTCGAGGATGCCGCGGGCCACCGCACCTCCGAGCAGCACCAGCACGGCCACGGTGAGCAGCCGCTCGAGGGTCTCCACGTACTGGTGCAGCACCGCGTGCCGGCCGTGCGCGCGCTCAGCGCTGCGGATGACGCAGGCACAGACGAACACGGCGATGAACCCGTAGCCCTCGGCCAGCTCGGCCGCCCCGTAGGCCAGCGCGATCGCCCCGAGGGCGACGAAGCCCTCGGACCGCTCGGCCAGGTGCAGGCGCTCGGCCGGGCGGGAGAAGAACAGCCGGTTGAGCAGCCAGCCGGCGGCCACGCCGATCACCACGCCGGCGGCGATCCGCCACAGCACGTCCAGCAGCAGCCACTCGCCCAGCCAGCGCGACGGCGCCGCGCCGACGGTCGCCATGGCGATCGCGGCATAGGTGAACGGGAACGCCAGGCCGTCGTTCAGGCCTGCCTCCGAGGTGAGCGCGAAGCGTGCCTCGTCCTCGCTGTCGACGTCCTCGCTCGGCTCGGCGACCTGCACCTCGGTGGCCAGCACCGGGTCGGTCGGGGCCAGGGCCGCGGCCAGCAGCACCGCGGCGGCGACACCGAGCCCCAGGACCCAGTGCCCCAGCAGTGCCATGACCAGGATCGACAGCGGCATGGTGATGCCGAGCAGCCGCCAGGTGGACGACCAGCGCCGCCACCCGATGGGCCGGTCCAGCGCCAGACCGGCCCCCATCAGCGACACGATCACCACGACCTCGGCGAGGTGGGTGGTGATCGTCGGGTGGGCCATCGGGTCGGGGTCGGGCAGGCCCTCGATCAGCGAGAAGGCGGCGATGCCCACCGCGACGAAGACCATCGGCAACGAGATCGGCGCCTTGCTGAGCAGTCGGGGCAGGACGGCAGCGAGCAGTGCTGCCGTCCCCACCCCGAGGAAGACGAGCGGCGTCGGGTCCATCGTCTGTCTGTGCCCGGACCGGTCGCCGGCCATGCGCGGCGAGCGGGTCGGGACCGGTGGCGGGGTCGGGAGCGCCCGGTCGCACCCGGTTTCAGCGGGCGGCGCGGGCCGCCCGCCGCCGCTCCAGCAGGGCGACCCGCTGCCGGTCCCCCCGCCGGAGCGGCCTCACCGGGACTGCGAGCCGCCGCACCGCGGCCTCCTCGGCCAGCTGTCGGGCGGCGACGATCGACGCCGGCTCGGCGCTCACCGGGGTCCGCCGAGCAGGACGTCGGCCGGGTCGACCGCGACCGGCTGGTCGAGCAGCGCGTAGCCGGGGCCGATGAAGGAGGCGGTGTCGTACTCCCCGCCGGCCAGTGACCCGTGGCCCTGGTCGAGCCGGACCACCCAGGAGGCCTCGTCGCTCCCGTAGGTGCCGGCCCCGCGCATCTCCTGGGCGACCGGCGGCGCGGAACCGACGTAGACGGTCTCTCGGGCGCCCAGGTCTCCGGGGACGGAGCAGCGGGACAGGACCGCCAGATCGTCGACGACCGCTGTCTCGGCGTGCGTCTCGGCACCGCACCCACCGACTGCCGACAGCGGGGTGTCACGTGCCGACGTGCCCGGGGTCATCACTGCGTAGGCGGTGTTGACCACCAGGGCGCCGGACGGCATCCGCAACGCCACCATGGCGACACTGATCTGCCCGTCACCGGCGGACACCGGCCCGGACCAGAGCACCTGCGGGTCCAGCTGGTCGGCGGGCAGGCCCACATGGCGGGCGACCTCGACCGCGGCGAAGCGCACCAGGTCGGGCGACACGTCGCTGCTGCCGGGTCGCAGCGGGCGCAGGTCGAGCGGCGGCGGGTCGGTGAGCACGAGCGGGTCGCTCAGCCCCAGCGTGCGCACCGGGCCCGCGGTGCCGTCCCGCACCAGGCGGAACACCGCGGAGGAGGACCCTTCCGACGTGTCGAGGACGGTGCCCGGCAGTTGCGTCACCGCGACCCCGTCCCCGCCCGGGGCAGGCACGAAGTCGCGGCTCACCGCACCGTCGGCCTCGACCACCACCCGGTCGGACACCTGGACGACGTCCCCGGGCTGGGCCACCACGACGACGGTCAGCTCGTCGACCTCGGTCAGCTCGGTGCCGGCACCGGGCGGGGACCCGGGTGCCTGGTGGCTGCCGGTGGGCAACACGTACACGAAGGCGTCGCCCTCGGACTCGACACCGCTGCGGTCGGCCACCAGCTCGCCCGCCGCGGCGCCGGGCGGACCGGTGAACCACTGGTGCGCGAGCCGGCCACCGGTCTGTCCCACCACGAGCGCCCAGCGCCCGCCGGGGACATCACCCACGAAGGCGACCCGCCGGTCGGCGACCTGGGCGAAGCCGCCGGACAGGTCCGTCCAGTCCGCCGTGCGCACCGCCTCGACGTACGCGGCGTCCCCGGCCAGCGAGCCACGCGTGGGCGCGCTCAGCAGGTCGACCGGCAGCTGCGCCTGGATCGACTCGTCCGTGACGCCGTCCGACGAGGGAGGGACGGCGCTCGGCGTCGCCGTCTGGCCCGCCGGGCCGGTGGCACCCAGCAGCAGCGGCACCATCGCCACCACCAGGGCCGTGCACGCGGCCGCGGAGAGCACGGCCACCCGGGTGCGGCGCTGCACCCGGCGGCGTTCCAGCACGTCGTCCACCGCTGCGTCGTCACCCATCCCGGGGTGCCACGCACCGTGCTCGGCGGCGGCGTGCAGCCGGGCGCGCAGGTCGTTCTCGAGGGTGCTGTCGGCGGTCACGGCCGTCCTGCCTTCCGGGAGGTGGTGGGCACCGGCCGGTCCGGCGCGGCGGGGGTGAGCAGGTCACGCAGCCGGGCCATCGCCCGGGACGACTGGGTCTTCACGGTGCCGACGGAGCAGCCCATCAGCTCGGCGGTCTGCGCCTCGGACAGGTCCTCGTAGAACCGCAGCACCACCACCGCGCGCATCCGCGGCGGCAGCGTGCGCAGGGCGTGCAGCAGCTCGTCGTCCCGCTCGGGGACGGCGGGGCCGGCCTGGTCGGGCATCGTCTCCAGCACCTGCTCGGTGCTGGCGCGCCGCCGCCGCCAGCTGGTGTGCGTGGTGACCAGCACCCGCCGCACGTAGGCGGTCGGGTCGCCCCGGCTGATCACCCGGGCCCAGTGCCGGTGGGTCTTGAGCAGCGCCACCTGCACCAGGTCCTCGGCGTGCCCGTGGTCGCCGGCCAGCAGGTAGGCGGTGCGCAGCAGCGCCCGCCGCTGCCCGGCGACGAAGTCCCGGAACGCCTCGTCCTCGTCGCTGCTCACCCGTCCCCCTCGTGGTCCACACCCTGGACACGCGGTGGGACGCCCCCGAGGTTGACAGCGGATCCCCAGGTCCCGCCCGAGCCGTGTGAGGATCACCGTCCGTGAGCAGACGGAGCGCGGCCACCCCCCTGCCGCGCGAGGTCGGCGTGCTGGCGCTCATCGCCTTCGTCGTCGCGCTGGGGTTCGGGGTCGTCGTCCCGGCCATCCCGCTGTTCGCCCGCTCCTACGGCGTCGGGACGACGGCGGTCGGGCTGGCCGTGAGCGCCTTCGCGCTGTTCCGCTTCGTGTCGGCCTTCGCCGGCGGCGCGCTGGTCGACCGGCTCGGCGAGCGCCTGGTGCTCACCGCCGGGCTGGTCGTCGTCGCCGTGAGCACCGGGCTGGCCGCGCTGGCCGGGAACTTCCCGCTGTTCGTCGCGCTGCGGGCGGTGGGCGGCATCGGCAGCGCGATGTTCACCGTGGCCGCGCTGTCGCTGCTGCTGCGCAGCGCCCCGGCCGACCAGCGCGGGCGGGCCACCGCCGCGTTCCAGGGCGGGTTCGTGCTCGGCGGCATCGCGGGGCCCGCCGCCGGCGGCTTCCTCGCCGAGCTGTCGCCCCGGCTGCCGTTCTTCCTGTACTCCGGCTTCCTGCTGGCCGCCGGTCTCGTCTCGGCCGGCCTGCTCAGCCGCGCCCCCGGGCCGCCGCCCGGCGGCCGGGTCGGCCCCGGTGGACCGGAGGGGCCGGCCGCCGACGGCGGGCTGCGGGCGGCGCTGCGCTCCCGGGTCTACCTGGCCGCGCTGGTGGCCAACCTCGGCGTCGGCTGGATGCTGTTCGGGGTGCGCAGCTCGCTGGTGCCGCTGTACGTGACCGAGGAGCTGGGCAAGTCGGTGGCCTGGGCCGGGGCCGGCCTGCTCGTCGGATCGGTGGCCCAGGCCGTCGCCCTGCTCCGGGCCGGCCGGCTGGCCGACACCTGGGGCCGTCGCCCGGCGCTGGTGCTGGGCACGGCACTGACCACGTCGTCGATCGCGGCGCTGGCCTTCCCGCCCGGCACCGCGGTGTTCCTGCTGTCCATGGGCACGCTCGGGCTGGGCGCCTCCCTGCTGTCCAGCGTGCCGGCGGCACTGGTCGGCGACGTCAGCCCCCGGCAGGGCGGCCGGGCGGTGGCGGTGTTCCAGATGGTCGCCGACCTCGGGGCGGTCGCCGGGCCGCTCGTCGCCGGCTGGCTCACCGACCGGGCCGGGTACCAGGCCGCGTTCGGGGTGAGCGCCGGGGTGCTCGGGCTCGCCCTGGTCGCGGCGCTCGCGATGCCCCGCGTGCCACGCCGGGCCTGACCGGCACCTCACCCGTCCGGGCGGTGGGGCGGCGCCGGTCCGTAACGACTGCGCATCGACCGGGGGCGTGGGGCCCGACTGTCGGTAGCGTCGTCCACGACCTCAGGAGGACCACCATCGCCGACCGCCCTGGACGCTGCGCTGACGACCACCTCGGCTGCCCCTGCAAGGGCGACGAGTCCATCCACGAGGCCCGGACGGTGGAGATCGCCGCCGCCCAGCCCCCCACGGCCGAGATCGTCGCCTGCCCGGAGTGCGGGGAGGCCACGACTCCCATGCGGCTGGTCAGCTGGGGGCACTGCCGTACCTGTCACACTGCCGAGTCGCGCGCCATCCGACCGCTGCGCTGGTGAGCAGCACCCCCCACCGGTGACGGCGAGGCGTCGAGCCGGGAGCCGGGTGGGGGACGGTCCCGCCGGCTCGTGGCCACACCGGTGGGACCTGGGCCGTGCCCCGGGCGCGGCCCAGCGTCGGCACCACCCGCCGGTGCGCCGGGCACGCACGCACCCCTGCGGGGTGGCACGGGCCTCACCGACGCGCCGGCACCGCGCGCCGCGTCCGCTCGGACGGGCCGCACCGGCCCGGCCGCACCGCATCAGCCCAGCCGGGCGGCCCCGCAGCCACCGGCGGCGCACGCGCAGCCCCCGCAGCCGGCGGGGGCGGCCGGCGCGGGCCGGGCGGCCTGCACGGCGAACCGGCGGGCCTGCACGGCGAACGCCACAGCGGCACCGGCGAGCCCGAGCGCGAGCAGCACGGTGACCGCCCGCACCGCGGTTCCGGGGGAGGTCAGCACCACACCGGCGACCACGGCCACCGGCACCGCCACGGCCAGTGCCCGCGGCAGCGCACCGAGCTCCGGCAGCCGGACCGCCAGCACCACCGGGACGACGGCCACCGCGGCGAGCAGCACCCAGCCGGCGACCACGGCCGGCAGCAGGGCCAGGAAGACGGTGACCACCCCGGCCATCACCATCGTCGCGGCCAACCAGGGCGCCCGCACCGGCCCCCCGGCCCGGGCCAGCCGCAGCAGCGTGGCGCCCTGCGCAGCCGTGGACACCCCGACGGCGCCGAGCAGCGCCTGGGCTCCGTGGCCGGACCAGACCAGGGCGACGACGGCGACCAGCGCGACCCAGCAGGCCGCCGCCACGTACCGGCCGGCGCTCAGGCGGGCCTCCTGCTGCGTCCGGGGCTGCTCGATCGTCCACTCCACGCCCCCAGTGTCCCCCGTCCGGCCGTCTCGGGAGGCGGGGGCCCCGCTGCTGTGCCACGCTCCGCACCCGGGGGCGGTTCGCACCACGCAGCACACCACGGAGGCCCGACGATGACTGCCCGCAACTCGGCCGGATCCGCGGCGGACACCGCCCGGCGCGCGGACGGGGACGCACTCGAGGGACTCGCCCGGGTGGGCCTGATCGCCTACGGGATCGTGCACCTGCTCATCGCGTGGCTCTCGCTGCAGCTCGCCTGGAGCGGCGGCGGGCAGTCCGCCGACCAGTCGGGCGCGCTGCAGACCCTGGCCGACAGCCCGGTGGGCAAGCCACTGCTGTGGGTGCTCGCCGTCGGGCTCGTCGCGCTGGCCGCATGGCAGCTCGCCGAGGTCTTCCGTCAGCGCCGCGGGCTCTCCGGCTCGGGCGAGGAGAAGAAGGAGGCCACGGTCGGGATCGTGAAGTCGGTCGCCAAGACCGTCGTCTACCTGGCGCTGGCCGTGCTCTGCGTGCAGAACGCCACCGGTGGCGGGTCCTCCGGCTCCGGCCAGCAGCAGCAGGCCACCTCCGGGGTGTTCGCCCTGCCCGGCGGCCGGTTCCTGGTGGGCGTCGCCGGCCTGGTCGTGCTCGGCGTCGGGGTGTACCACGTGGTCAAGGGCGTGAAGCAGAGCTTCATGAAGGAGATCGACGTCGCCGACGCCTCCCCCGGCCAGCGCCGCCTGATCGAGCGGCTGGGCACGGTGGGCTACATCGCCAAGGGCGTCGCGCTCGGCGTCGTCGGTGTGCTGCTCACCTACGCCGCGATCACCTACGACGCGGCGAAGGCCAGCGGCCTGGACGGCGCGATGCGCACCATCCTGGACGCCCCGTTCGGGAAGCTGCTGCTCACCCTCGTCGCCCTCGGCATCGCCGCGTACGGCGTCTTCTGCTTCTTCCGCGCCCGCTACCCGCAGCGCACCTGACCTGCGTCAGTCCCGGGTGAGCAACCGGCCGAGGCGGGCGAGCACGTCGTCCAGGGCCCGCTCGGCGGCGCTGCTCAGCGCGACCAGGTGGGCGAAGCCGTGCGGCAGCCCCGGCAGGTCGAGCAGTTCCGCCGGCGAGCCGGCCGCGGCCAGCGCCGCGGCGTAGGCGCGGCCGGAGTCGCGCAGCGCGTCGACCCCGGCGGTGACCACCAGCGCGGGCGGCAGCCCGGCGAGGTCGCCCTCCAACGGGCTGATCCGCGGGTCGCCCAGGTCGGTGCCGGGCGGCACGTACTGGCGGGTGTACCAGGCCATGTCGGACAGCGTCAGGAACGGCACGTCGCCGTACGCGGCCACCGACGGCTGGTCGGCACCGCGGGCCACGTTCGGGTAGAGCAGCAGCTGCGCGGCCGGCTGCGCTCCCCCGGCGTCCCGGAGCTGCTGGCAGACGACGGCGGCCAGGTTGCCCCCGCCGCTGTCCCCGGCGACGGCGACCCGGGAGGGGTCGCCGCCCAGGCCGGCGGCGTGATCGAGGGCCCAGCGGGTGCCCCGCACGGCGTCCTCGACGGCCGCGGGGAACGGGTGCTCCGGCGCCCGGCGGACGTCCACCGCCAGCACCACGGCGCCGCAGCCCGCGGCGATGCGACGGGTGAGCCCGTCGTAGTCGGCGACGTCACCGACCGTCCAGCCGCCGCCGTGCAGGAACACCACGGTGGTCCCGGCGCCGACGGGCGCGGGAGCGTACCGGCGTGCGCGCAACCCGCCGCCGAGGTCGAGGTCGGAGGTCGCGACGTCGGGTGCGCCGGCGAGCCCGAGGGCCAGCAGCCGGGTGAACCGCCGACGGGCCACGTCGAGCCCCACCGCCTGGGCGGGCGGTCCGAGCAGCGGTGCCAGCCGGGGCAGCAGGGCGCGGACCTCGGGGTGCAGCTCGTCGAGCGGGTCCGTCGGCGGCGTCATGCGCCCATGGTGCTGGACGGCGTGGCCACCCGGCCGGGTCAGCTGCCGACGAGCTCGGCGTTCAGGGACTCCCACAGCCCGGTGAGCTGCAGCACCCGGACGACGCCCCGGGTGGCGCAGCGGACCCGGATGCCGGCGCCCGCGTCGTCGGCGACGCGCGCGGCGGCGGCCAGGGCGCAGAGCCCGGCCGAGTCGAGGAACGTGACGCGGCACAGGTCCACGACGACCTCGGTCGACGTGCCCTCACCGGCCACCGACTCGAGGGCGGCACGGAGCGCAGGGGCGGTGACGGTGTCCACCTCACCGGTGACCAGCACGGTACGGACGGGGGCGGAGCCGGTCACCTCGACCTGGAACGGCACGGGGGCGACGGCGGACGTCGTGATGGTCATGGCACCTCTCAGAGCGATCAGGTGCCAGACGACAGGCCACGATGACCATGCGAGCCGGCCGAGGGTGGACACCGGGTCGCGGCTGGTGGTTGAACCGCTGGCCCCAACGTACTCAGCGCTCGGTGAAGGGCAAGCGCTCCGCTGCCCACCTGTCCACCCGCGGGTCGACGCACAGCCCGGGCACAGCTCGCGGGGACTGCGACCCAGGTCACCGAGCCGGCAGGGGCGACCCGTGCCGCGGCGCGGATACTCGGGGTCATGCGGAAGCCCCTGATCACGGCGGTGGCGGTCTGGGTCGTGGTGGCGACGCTGCTGTTCCTGACCCTCGACCCGGTGGTGGCCGCCTTCCTCGCCATCCTCGGCGCGGGCGTCGCGGCCGTGGTGCCGCTGGCAGCCACCTGGGACGAGGCGCCCAGCTTCGAGGAGCGCGAGCTGGCGCGGGCCCGCAAGCGGGCAGCCCACCGCGAGCGCACCAAGGACGCCCGCGCCCGGGACAAGGCCCGCTACGAGGCGCGCCAGGCCAAGCGGGCCCAGAAGGCCCGGCACTGACCTGCCCGCCGCCGGAGCCGCGGCCCGGTCGGTGGCAAAACCCGTCGACAGCGTCGCGCCCGCTGCCTACGGTCGGCCCATGGCCTCCTGAGTCCCCGCACACCGCTGGTGTCCCGCGGCTCCCGCCGCCCGCACGTCCCGGGCCACGCGACCGCTGCCGTCGCCCGGCCGCCCTCGTGCCCGGCCGGCCGGCACGACCCCCGTCGTCCGGCCGCCCCCTCCCCGGCACCCGCGCCGGGCCCCCGCTCTGCCGTGACCCGCCTGGAGGCACCCATGTCCCGCCCGCACCCCGCCCTCGACGGCGCCGCCGCCGCTGCCCGCGCCGAGCTGCCGGAGGCCGATCACGCGTCCTTCGACCGGCTCGCCACCGCCCTGCTCGGTGCCCGCGGCGCCCTGGGCGCCGCGCTCCGCTCCCAGCTGCCCGGTGTGGAGGGGGCCCGCTGGCTGCACCACGAGGGCATCGCGCCCACGTCCCGGGCCTCGGCGCTGACCGCCGAGCAGTGGGCGTCGCTGCACCGCACCTGGTCGCACCTGGACCGGGCACCCAGCGCGAGCGGCCGCGGCGGGGGCCGGTCCGGCGGCCGCCCGACGACGCACGGGCACGCACCCGGCGCCCAGGCGGCCCCCCGCTGGTTCTGACCGGGCTGCACCTGACCCGGAGCACCAGACCGGGAACACCTGACCGGGAGCACCTGACCGGCGACCCCGGCCTCAGGTCCACGACCTCCTGACACGGGCCCGACGAGGTCAGGCCGCCGGCCGGTGGGCTCAGTCGACGGCGTCCTCGGCAGCGAGGGCGCCGGCGGCGTCCGGCGCGGCGAAGGCCTCGGCCAGCGTCTGGCGGGACGGCCACCGGCCGTGCCGCCAGGCCAGCGCCCGGCCCAGGGCGGCCGGTGTGCCGTCGGTGGCGTCCGGTCCGTCCGCGTCGCCCGGCCACCAGCCCACCTCGACGCCGCCGGTGACCGTCAGCCGGGTGTGCACCGCGACCTGCCCCGGCAGCTCGCGCAGGCCCAGCCGCGCGGCCGCCAGCGACGCCCCCGGGACGTCGGCCCACGGCACCACGCGGGCCGGCCGGCTGGTCACGCGGGCCTGGACGGTCTCGCTCGCCAGCGGCAGGTCCAGCAGGTCCGCGACCGGCCCGGGTGCACCCCCGGCCGGCACCAGCGGCTGGTCGACCAGTGGCTGCAACCACGGCGCGTCCAGCACCACCGCGTCGGGCACCACCCGGTCGACGTCCACCCGCACCCGTGCCGGGGGCGAGACCTCCAGGCCGTGCAGCGCCTCGGCCAGCGCGCGGTAGACGGTGCGCAGGACGTCGGGCTGCACGGTGCGGCGCGGGTCGCCGAGCCGGGTCAGCAGCTCCTCGGCGCCGTCCGGGTCGGCCAGCAGGTCGGCGACCGAGCGGGCGGGCGCGAGCAGGTCGAGCACGGCCGGTGACGCCTCGGCCGGTTCGTACAGTCCCTGTAGCGAGTGCGCGTCGGGGTGTCGCAGCCGGTCCGGGCAGCGCCCACCGAGCACCGGTGACGTGCGCAGCCACCAGCGCAGGTAGCCGGGCACCAGGGTGTCCCCGATCCGCACGTCGTCGCGCACCTGGGCCGGCAGCGCGGCCAGCAGCGGCAGCGCCCGGTCCCAGTCGGCCACCAGCTCCAGGTCCCGCACGGCGACCACCGGCGGCCAGCCCGGCGGGGTGCCGGCCGGGAGCCGGTCCAGGCAGGCGTCCACCCACTCCCCGACCCGGTCCACGTCGAGCTCCTCCGGGTCGTCGGCGCGCACCAGGGCGAAGCCGTCCAGCACGCCGACGGCCCGCAGCGCGTCGCCGTCCCGGCCGGCGGCGAAGCGGGGGTCGAGCCGCCCGAGGGCACCCGGCTCGAGCACCCCCTCCAGCGGGGAGCCGGGCAGCACCAGCTCCCCCGCCGGGGCCCAGCCGCCGTCGGCGTCGGGCAGCGCGAGCTCGGCCAGCCACGGCAGGGCACCGGCCGGTGTGCCGGCGGCGGCCACCAGTGCCAGCACCGTGGCGGCGAGCTCCTCCGGGTCGGGACCGTCCTGCCACGGACCGGGGGCGTCGACCTCGTCGGCCCGGTCCAGCGAGTCCTCGACCGCGGCACGGACGGCGGGGTCCTCGAGCACGGCGGCCGCGATGGCCGGGCGGGCGCCGAGCCGCTCGAGCACCCGCCGGGCGGCACCGGCCGTGGCGGCCGGCTCGGCGATCGGCAGGCCGAGCGCGGCCAGCCGGGCGACGGGCAGACCGTCGTCGGCCAGCAGCACCCCGGCCGGCCGCTGCGCGGTGCGCCCGTCGGCCAGCGGCACCGGCAGCGCGGCCAGCTCGTCGCGGTCGGCGTGCTCGAGCGACGCGAACAGGCCGGCCCACCACGCCGGGGGGCGCCGCACGCCTCGCACCGCCTCGACGACGTCGGCCAGGCCGGCGCGGCGCACGCCGAGCGCGCGCAGCACCGGGGCGTCCGGACGGCGCGACCAGTCGTGCGGCAGCAGCCCGGGCAGCACACCGGTGAGCGCGGCCACCCGCGGCCCGGTCGCGTCGTCCAGGGCGACGGCCCGCGCCGGCAGCAGCGCCGGCTCCTCCGGGTCGGCGGCCGGCAGCCAGGCGCTGCGGGTCAGCCGGTCGAGCACGGCCCGGCACAGGGCGGCGTCCAGCTCGCCGGCGGCCAGCCCGACCGGCGGCACCAGCCGCAGCAGCGCCGGGTCGGGCGACAGCGCGGTGACCAGGTCGGCGAACGCCGCGGCGGCCTCCTGCACCAGGGCGTCGGTGACCGGGCCGGGCAGCACGCGCCTCCGGTCGGGTCCCAGCGGGAACGGGGCGACCAGCCGCACCGGTAGCGACAGCGGCTCGTCGCCGTGGGTGGGCGCGTGCAGCACCTGGGCGCCGGTCAGCGGCCGGGGGTGACCCTCGTCGTCCAGCGGCAGCGCCCAGGTGAGCGTCCAGTCCCGGCGGCAGCGCTCCTCCACCGGCCGGTCGGCGAGCAGCCCGGCGGGCAGCTCGCCGCTGCGGCGCAGCACCTGCCACGTGGTGGTCCGGTCGTCGTCGGTGAGCCGCACGGTCGCACCGTCGGGGGCCGCGGTGACGGTGCGGGTGTGCCCGTCGAGCACGACGTCGACCCGGGCGAGCGCCGGCAGGGCCAGCAGCAGCGCGGGGTCCAGCTGCGCCAGCGCCGCGCGGACCACGTCGACGGCCCCGGGCAGCAGCGGCAGCAGCACCTCGGTGGCGAAGCCCTCGGGCGGGGTGCCGGTGGTGTCGAACGGCAGCCGGAGCACCGGCACGGCGCCGTCGCGGGCGGCCAGCTCACCGGCCAGCGCACCGACGGCGGCGACCGCCGCCCGGGTGTCGGCGGCGGAGAACCGCACCGACCGGCCGCGGGAGACCACCGCCGGCTCGTCGCTGACCGCCAGCACGGCGGCGAACCCGACGCCGAACCGGCCGACCGTCCCGCCCACGGGCCCCTCGCCCGCCCCGGGCCCGGCGCCCGGGGCAGCGGCGCTCTCGGCGGAGCCGGGGTCGACAGGGCCGCGTTTGGCGGAGGCGCGCAGGGTGGCCAGCGCCTGCACGCCGGCGTCGTCCAGGGGTGCGCCGGTGTTGGCGGCCCGCAGCCGGTCCCCGGTCAGCTCCAGCCGCAACCGGCCCGGCTGCCCGGAGCGGGCAGCGGCGTCGGCGGCATTCTGCGCCAGCTCGACCAGCAGCCGGTCGCGGTAGCCCCCGCGGACCAGGTCCTCCTCGGCGTTCGCGTCCTCCCGGAAGCGGGCCGGGGAGTCGGCCCACGCGGCCAGTACCCGGCGGCGCAGCTCGGCGGTGGTGGTGGGCGGGCTGCCGGCGGGGTGGGGTGCGGCCACCCCCGCAGCATGTCAGCGGATGGTCGCGCGGCGGTGCCCGAGGCCGGGCCCGGGCCCCGTCAGGCGTGGTCGGACACCTGATGTGGTCGGACGTCAGGCGTGCTCGAACCAGGAGCGCACACCGGCGACGCCCAGCAGCCGGGTCACCGGGCCGTCGACGACGCCCACCGGACACCGACCACGAGGACGGCCGCGTCGTCGCGGGCCCGCCGCGGTGCAGCGCGACCGAGGTCTCCGCGGAGCGGGCGGACGGGTCCCAGCCGACCACCGGTGAGGTGTGGCCGACCCGCTCGACGGTGCCGTCGGCGCGCACCAGCAGCGGGCGCGGGTGGCCGCCCGGCGCGACCGTCGCCGTGGTGCGCCCGTCCACGACCGGCTCGATCGCCACCAGCGCCGCGGTGCAGCAGGTGCGGGGGCGCCGGCCGGCGAGCCTGCTCCGCGGCCTGGTGCAGCCGGTGCTCCTGCTCCACGGTGCGCGCCTCGCCCCCGGTGTCAGCGCGGACGACAGCCAGCAGGTCGGTGCCGTGCTCGTCCCCGGCGACCACCCGTCCCGGCAGTCCCCACAGTCACGGCAGTCACGCCCGCGCCGGCCCCCGGGGCCCCGCGCGGCCCCTGCGGCGGGGGTGCACACCGGGCGGCGCACGGCCCGGGACCCTAGTGTGGGCGACAGGCGGACCAGGGCCCGAGACGGTGGCAGAGGCGGTGCGGGTGCGAGCATCACTCTGGCAGCGCGCGCGCCCACCAGCCGGCTACGACCTCGTGTGGCGCCGTGAGCTGCACTCCCTGCCCCAGCTCGCGGGACTACGAGCCGCGCTGCGCACCACGCTCACCGGCAGCGCGGTGGTGCTGGAGCCCGAGCTCGACCACTGGTCCGAGCGCATGGTGCTGGTCGTGGACGAGCTGGCCTCCAACGCCCTGCGGCACGGCGCCCCGCCCGTCGACGCGGTGCTCAGCCGGCGCGGCGAGGACTGGATGATCGCCGTCGAGGACAGCTCCGGGGACGTCCCGCCGACGCCGGCGGAGGGGCGTGACCCGGCCCGTGGCGGCTTCGGGCTCTACCTCGTCGCCGACCTCACCAGCGCACACGGCTGGTGCGCCGAGCAGGCCGTCAAGACCGTGTGGGCCGTCGTCCACGGGGTCGACTGACCGCCGACCGCGGGCCCACCGGTCCCGTGCCTCGCAGGCCTACCGACCGGTAACCCCCGGAGGTAGCCTGCGTCACATGACGACAGTCGAGCGGCAGGACGAGGCCATGTCGGCGAACGCGCCCGGGGCGGCCGAGCAGGACACGTTCCGGTCGACCGACCCGGCCTCCGGCGAGCTGGTCGGGGTGTTCCCGGTGCAGGACGCCGCCGCGGTCGAGGCGGCCGTGGCCCGGGCCCGGGTCGCCGCCGAGGCCTGGGCTGCGCTCGGCTTCGGTGAGCGCCGGCTCCGGCTGGCCGCCTACCGCGGTTACCTGGCCCGCCGGATGAACGAGCTGGCCGACCTGGTGCACCGGGAGAACGGCAAGCCGCACGACGACGCCGTCCTGGAGATCACCCTGGCCATCGACCACCTGGCCTGGGCCGGTGCGCACGCCGCCCGGACCCTGCGCCTGCGCCGGGTCGCCCCGGGGCTGCTGGCCGCCAACCACGCCGCGTACCTGGAGTACCAGCCGCTGGGCGTCGTCGGGGTGATCGGGCCGTGGAACTACCCGGTGTTCACCCCGATGGGCTCCATCGCCTACGCCCTGGCCGCCGGCAACGCCGTGGTGTTCAAGCCCTCCGAGCACACCCCCGCGGTGGGCGCGTGGCTGGCGCGGGCCTGGCAGGCCGCGGTCCCGGACTGCCCCGACGCGCTGCAGGCGGTCACCGGCCTCGGGGAGACCGGTGCGGCGCTCTGCCGGGCCGGGGTGGACAAGGTGGCCTTCACCGGCTCGGCCCCCACCGGCCGCCGGGTCATGGCCGCGTGCGCGCAGACGCTGACGCCGGTGCTGATGGAGCTCGGCGGCAAGGACGCCATGATCGTCGACGACGACGCGGACGTCGCCGCCGCCGCGAACGCCGCGGTCTGGGGGGCGATGAGCAACGCCGGGCAGACCTGCATCGGCATCGAGCGGGTCTACGCCACCAGCGCGGTCTACGACGCCTTCGTCCGCGAGGTGACCGAGCAGGTCGCCGGCCTGCGGCCCGGCTCCGGCCCGGGCGCCGCGTACGGACCGATGACGATGGCGAGCCAGACCGACGTCGTCCGCCGGCACACCGACGACGCGCTCGCCGACGGCGGCACCGCGGCGCTGGGCGGTCCCGTGCCCGGTACCCAGGCGCACGGCAACGTGATCGCCCCCGCCGTGCTGCTCGACGTGCCGGAGAGCTCGGCGGCGGTGCGCGAGGAGACGTTCGGCCCGACCATCACGATCACCCGGGTGGCCGACGCCGAGGAGGGCCTGGCCCGGGCCAACGCGACCTCCTACGGCCTGGCCGGGTCGGTGTTCGCCGGCTCCCGCTCCCGCGGGCTCAGCCTGGCCCGCCGGATGCGCAGCGGCATGACCTCGGTCAACTCGGTGCTCACCTTCGCCTCGGTGCCGGCGCTGCCGTTCGGCGGGGTCGGGGAGAGCGGCTTCGGCCGCATCCACGGCGCGGACGGGCTCAAGGAGTTCACCCGCGCCAAGGCGGTGACCCGGCAACGGTTCCCCCTGCCCGTGGACCTGATGAGCTTCCGCCGGCCCGCCTCGGCGGCGCCGGCGCTCGCCCGGGTGATCGGCGTCGTGCACGGGCGGCACCGGTGAGCCGGGCCGGGCGCGACAGCGGCCGGGACACCTTCGACGTCGTCGTCGTGGGCGCGGGGTCGGCCGGCTGCGTGCTCGCCGCGCGGCTGTCCGAGGACCCGGCGCTGCAGGTGCTGCTGCTGGAGGCCGGCGGGTCCGACCGCACCCTGGAGGTGCAGGTGCCGGCCGGGCTGTACAAGACCTTCCGCACCCGCTGGGACTGGAACTACACCACCGAGCCGCAGCCCGCCGCGGCCGGGCGGCCCCGGTTCTGGCCGCGCGGCAAGATGCTCGGCGGCTCCTCCTCGATCAACGCCATGGTCTACATGCGCGGTGCCGCCGCCGACTACGACGAGTGGGCCGAGCTCACCGGGGACGACCGCTGGTCCTACCGCTCGGTGCTGCCGGTCTTCCGCCGCTCGGAGGACAACGCCCGGGGGGCCTCGGAGTTCCACGGCGCCGGCGGCCCGCTGCGGGTCGAGGACCTGCGCACCGTGCACCCGTGGACCGCGGCACTGGTCGAGTCCGCCGTCGCCGCCGGGCACCCGCACACCGACGACTTCAACGGCCCCAGCCAGTTCGGCGTCGGGTTGCACCAGGTCACCCAACGGCGCGGGCGCCGGTGGTCGGCCGCCGACGCGTTCCTGCACCCGGCGGCGGGCCGGCCCAACCTGACGGTGCGCACCGGCGCGCACGCCACCCGCGTGCTGCTGGACGGCACCCGGGCCACCGGCGTGGAGTACCGGCACGAGGGCCGGCTGCGCACCGCCCACGCCTCCGCCGAGGTCGTGGTGTCCAGCGGGGCGGTCAACTCCCCGCAGCTGCTGATGCTGTCCGGCATCGGCCCCGGCGCCCACCTGCGGGAGGTCGGCGTCGACGTGCGGCACGAGCTGCCCGGTGTCGGCTCCGGCCTGCAGGACCACCCGCTGGTGCCCACCATCTGGACGGTGCGCTCGGGCCGCTCGCTGCTGCACGGCGAGGGCCCGGTGGGCTACGCCCAGTGGTTCGGCGCCCGGCGGGGGCCGCTGACCTCCAACCTCGCCGAGGCCGGGCAGTTCGCCCGGTCCCGCCCCGAGCTGGCCGACGCCGACCTGCAGTACATGTACCTGCCGGTGAAGTTCTGGCGGCAGGCCGAGGTCGACCCCGACGTCGACGCGTTCACCGCCTGCACGGTGCTGGTGCGGGTGGAGTCGCGCGGCTCGGTCCGGCTGCGGTCGGCCGACCCCAGCTGGGCCCCGGCCATCGACGCCGGCTACCTGACCGACGACCGCGACCTCGAGGCCCTGGTCACCGGGATGGAGATCGTCCGCGACATCGCCGCCACCGGCCCGCTGGCCGCGGTGCTCGACCAGGAGTGGCGCCCGGGCCGCGCCGTCACCACCCGCGACGGCCTGCGCCAGGCCGCCCGGGAGGACCTGGAGTCCCTCTACCACCCGACGTCGTCCTGCCGGATGGGCACCGACGGCATGTCCGTGGTCGACCCCGAGCTGCGGGTGCACGGCCTGCAGGGCCTGCGCGTGGTGGACGCCTCGGTCATGCCGACGCTGGTGCGCGGCAACACGAACGCACCGACGATCATGATCGCCGAGCGGGCCGCCGACCTGCTGCGCGCCTCGCTCGGCAGCGCCGCGCAGCCGGTCCACGCCGACCTCGCCATGTCCTGACCGCGCCGGGGTCGGTGCTGGTCAACCGCGGGTCACGGCCTCGGTGACCGCGGCGTCCTGCACAGCGGCCGGCACGGGGGCGGCCGCTGTGGAGGCGGCCGGCCTCGGGGCGGTCGGCCCCGGGGCGGCCGGCCCGGCTCGGCGGACCAGGACCGACAGGCCGGCCGCGACCAGGCAGAGCGCGGCGGCGCCGTACCAGGCGGCGTCGTAGGAGCCGGTGGCCTCGCGCACCACGCCGGCGCCGAAGGCGGCCGCCGCGGCGCCCAGCTGGTGGCTGGCGAACACCCAGCCGAACACCACCGGTGCCCGGGCCCCGAAGTGCTCGCGGCACAGGGCCAGCGTCGGCGGCACCGTGGCCACCCAGTCCAGGCCGTAGAACACGATGAAGGCGACCATGCTCAGCTGCAGGTCGGTGCCGAACAGCTGGGGCAGCAGGGCGAGGGAGACCCCGCGCAGCCCGTAGTAGGCGAGCAGCAGCAGCCGGGGGTCCACCCGGTCGGTCAGCCAGCCGGAGGCGATCGTGCCGGCGATGTCGAACAGGCCGACCAGCGCCAGCAGCCCGGCCGCAGTGGTCACCGGCATCCCGTGGTCATGCGCGGCCGGGATGAAGTGCGGCTGCACCAGCCCGTTCGTCGACGCCCCGCAGATCAGGAAGCCCCCGGCCAGCAGCCAGAACGGGCGGGTGCGCACCGCGTCGGCCAGCCCGCGCAGGGCCACCCGCCCGGCGTTGCCGCGCACCGGCTCCACGTCGTCGGCCGCCGTCCCGCCGTAGGGCACCGCGCCGACGTCCCGGGGCCGGTCGCGCAGCAGCCAGGCCACCAGCGGGACGACGGCGAGCGCCGCGGCCGAGGTGCCCAGCGCCGCCGGACGCCAGCCGTACGCCTCGTCGACCAGCGCGACCACCGGCAGGAACACCAGCTGCCCGGCCGCGCCGCCGGCGGTGAGCACCCCGGACACCAGGCCCCGGCGCGCGACGAACCAGCGGCCGGTGACCGTAGCGACCAGCGACATCGCCATCGACCCGGTACCCAGCCCGACCAGCACGCCCCAGCACACGACCAGCTGCCAGCTCGCGGTCATGGACACGGTCAGCCCGCTGCCGGCGGCGACGACCAGCAACGCGCACACCACCACCCGGCGGATGCCGAAGCGCTCCATCAGCGCCGCGGCGAACGGCGCGGTGAGCCCGTACAGCGCCATGTTGAGCGCGATCGCGGAGGAGATCGTCGACAGCGACCAGCCGAACTCCTCGCGCAGCGGGTCGATGAGCACCCCCGGGACGGCCCGGAAGGCGGCCGCACCCACCAGGGCGAGGAAGGTGACGGCGGCGACCCACCAGGCGGGGTGCACGCGACGGACGGCGACGGAGCTGGTCACAGGTGGCAGCGTCCGGCAGCGGCAGCGCCGGCACCAGTGGCACGGCAGCCACCACGCGCAACGATCCGGCCGTGCGGGTGGCCACCGTCCACGGCGGTCCGGTGCGCACGTCGGCCGCCACCGGCGCACCCACCGCGACCGCCCCGCGTGGCGGGTGTGACCACCGACTCCCCTCGCGCCTCCCCGGAGCGGCGGCACCGCGTGGCAGAGTGGTGATCACCGGCGCCGCCCCCCGCTCATCCGAGAGCAGGTGGACTCGACGTCGGCGCGAGGCTGCGCCACCGAGGCGCGCCGGCGACCCGACGTCCCGACCGGACATGCGATGCGGCCCCTCACGGGCGCCCCGCCCCGGCCGGCCGGCGGGAGCCACCGGACACCGTGAGGACCCCACCTCCCTTGAGCTCCACCCAGCCCGTCCCGAACGCCGAGAGCCCCGCCGACCGTCCCCGCCGCCGGGCCACCCGCCCGGCCGGCGCCGGTGACGGCACGGCCGCCTCCCCCGCCTTCCGCCCCGCCTCCCGGCCGGCCGCCCCCGCACCGGTGCACGCCCCGGCCACCGGCCACGGTCCGGCCGCGGGCACCCCGGCCCCCGGCGACGGCGCCCGCCGCCGCCGCGGTGGCCGCGGTCGCGGCACCGGCCGCCCCGACGGCGCCGAGGCACACCACGACGACGCCCCGCATCCGGCGGCGCCGGTCGCCCCGTCCGGCGCCGATGCCGTGGTGCCCACCCATGCCACCACCCCGACGGTGCTGCCCACCGACACCACCTTCGCCGCGTTGGGCGTGCCCGCGCAGCTGGTCGACGTGCTGACCGCCAGCGGGATCACCGCGCCGTTCCCGATCCAGGTCGCCACGCTGCCGGACACCCTGGCCGGCCGTGACGTGCTCGGCCGCGGCCGCACCGGCTCGGGCAAGACGCTGGCCTTCAGCCTGCCGCTGGTCGCCCGGCTCGCCGCCTCGACCAGCCGGCGCCAGCCCAAGCGCCCCCGCTCGCTGATCCTGGTGCCGACCCGTGAGCTGGCCAACCAGGTCGCCGCCGTCGTCGAGCCGCTGGCCTCGGCGCTGGGCATGCGCTCGACCGTCGTCTTCGGCGGTGTTGGGCAGAACCCGCAGGTGCAGGCGCTGCAGGGCGGCATCGACGTGCTCATCGCCTGCCCCGGCCGGCTCGAGGACCTCATCGGCCAGGGCCACTGCGACCTCGGCGCGGTCGAGATCACCATCCTGGACGAGGCCGACCACATGGCCGACCTGGGCTTCCTGCCCGGCGTGAAGCGGCTGATGGACCGCACGCCGAAGGCGGGTCAGCGGCTGCTGTTCTCCGCCACCCTGGACAACGGCGTGGACGTGCTCGTCAAGCGCTACCTGGACCGGCCGACCACCCACTCGGTCGACCCGGCGGTCGCCCCGGTGTCCACCATGACCCACCACGTGTTCTCGGTGTCCGCCGCCGACAAGCCGGCCGTCGTGCAGCAGCTGGCCTCCGGGCTGGGCCGCAGCGTGCTGTTCATGCGCACCAAGCACCAGGCCAAGAAGCTGGCCAAGCAGCTCACCGCCGCCGGCATCCCGGCGGTCGACCTGCACGGGAACCTCTCGCAGAACGCCCGCGAGCGGAACCTGGAGGCCTTCAGCAACGGCTCGACCCGGGTGCTGGTGGCCACCGACATCGCCGCCCGCGGCATCCACGTCGACGACGTCGCGATCGTCGTGCACGTCGACCCGCCGTCGGAGCACAAGGCCTACCTGCACCGCTCGGGCCGCACCGCCCGCGCCGGTGCCGGCGGCACCGTGGTCACCATCGCGACGCCGGACCAGAACGGCGAGGTGCGCATGCTGACCCGCCAGGCCGGCATCAACCCGACGACCACCGCCGTGCAGCCCGGCGCACCGCAGATCGCCGCACTGGTCGGCGAGCCGGCCCCCTGGGTGCAGCCGGCCCCGGTGGCCGAGCCGCAGCCCCAGGGCAACGGCGGCGGCCGCCGCGGCGGCAGTCGCTCCGGCGGTGGCGGTGCCGGCGGTGGTGGCGGCGCGGCCCGGTCCGCTGCCGGCGGCTCGGCCCGCACGAGCAGTGGTGGCGCCGGCGGCGGCCGGTCGGGCCGCTCCGGGCAGAGCGCCGGCCCGGCCCGCACCCGCGCGGAGCTGGCGGCGCGGGCCGGCCAGCAGCCCGGTGGCTCGCCGCGCGGCCGTTCCCGCGGCGGACGCTGACCTCCTGACGCCCGGCCGGTCGACCACCGACCGGCCGGGCTCACCGCCGCCGGTGGGCCCGGCGGCACGGTGCGCGGCCGCGGCCGCCCACACCGCCGGGGGCACGGGCGGGCGGCACGCGTGGTTGAGTACGGCGCCGTCTGTCCCCCGTGGAGGTCCCCCATGCGCCTGCCCATCACCGCCGCCGAGATCGCCCCCCGTCTGGCGACCGGTGCGTTCATCCTCAACTCCGGCCTCGGCAAGCGGAGCGCCGACGGTGCCACCGCCGCGGGCCTGCACGGCTTCGCCGCGAGCACCTACCCGTTCCTGCGGAAGGTGGACGCCCCCACGTTCGCCAAGGCCGTGTCGATCGGCGAGATCGCCCTGGGCGCCGCCCTGCTGGCCCCCGTCGTCCCGGCCGCCGTCGCCGGCGCCGGGCTCACCGCCTTCTCCGCCGGGCTGCTCGGGCTGTACCTGCAGACCCCGGGCATGACCAAGCCGGGCGCCAGCATCGCCCCCACCCAGGAGGGCCTGCCGATCGCCAAGGACGTGTGGATGCTCGGCATCGGCATCGGCCTGCTCACCCAGGGCCTCACCGGCCGCACCGAGCGCCGCCAGGTCCGGGACGCGGCGAAGCTGCGGGCCCGCGCGGAGAAGGCGTCGTCCCGGGCCGCACGGAAGGCGCGCGCCGCCCGCCGCTGACACCCCAGGCGCCGCCGCTGACGGTCCGGCGCCGCCGCTGGCCGGCGGCGGCGCCCGGCAACCGCCGATGACCTCGCTCACGTCCCACCGGGGTCGCCCGTTGCGGGAGCCCTTTCGGCCGCGCCGTGGGAGGATGGAGTCATCATGACGACATCCGGAGCACCCGTGTCCACGATCCCCACAGTCGGCCAGCGGCCCCGTGTCGTCATCATCGGTTCCGGCTTCGGCGGCCTGTTCGCCGCCCAGCGGCTGCGCAAGGCCGACGTCGACGTGACGCTGGTCGCCAAGACCAGCCACCACCTGTTCCAGCCACTGCTCTACCAGGTCGCCACCGGCATCCTGTCCGAGGGTGAGATCGCCCCCTCGACGCGCGAGATCCTCCGCCACCAGGCGAACGCCCGCGTGGTGCTGGGCGAGGTCGTGGAGATCGACCTGACGGCGCGCACGGTCACCTCGGCGATCCTCGGCCGGCGCACCGTGCACGGTTACGACCAGCTCATCGTGGCTGCCGGGGCGGGCCAGTCCTACTTCGGCAACGACCAGTTCTCCGAGTTCGCGCCGGGCATGAAGAGCATCGACGACGCCCTGGAGCTCCGGGGCCGGATCTTCGGCGCCTTCGAGCTGGCGGAGCTGGCCACCGACCCGGACGAGATCGACCGGCTGCTCACCTTCGTGGTCGTCGGTGCCGGGCCGACCGGGGTGGAGATGGCCGGGCAGATCGCCGAGCTGGCCCGCCGCACCCTGCGCCGGGACTTCCGCACCATCGACCCCACCTCGGCGCGGGTGATCCTGCTCGACGCCGCGCCGGCGGTGCTTCCGTCCTTCGGGGAGAAGCTCGGCGAGTCCGCCCGCAAGCAGCTCAACGGCATCGGCGTGGAGGTGCAGCTGGGCGGCATGGTCGTCGGGGTCGACGCCGACGGGCTGGACGTGAAGGAGAAGTCCGGCGAGGTGCGGCGCATCCAGGCCGCCACCAAGATCTGGGCCGCCGGCGTGCAGGCCAGCGAGCTGGGCCGCACCCTGGCCGAGCAGTCCGGCGCCGAGATCGACCGGGCCGGCCGGATCAACGTGCTGCCCGACCTGACGCTGCCCGGGCACCCCGAGGTGCACGTCGTGGGCGACATGATGGCGCTGGCGAAGCTGCCTGGCGTCGCGCAGGTCGCGATCCAGGGCGGGCGTTACGCCGCCGACGCGATCATCCGCCAGCTGGCCGGCAAGCCCCCGGCCGCGCCCTTCGTCTACCACGACAAGGGCAGCATGGCGACGATCAGCCGGTTCAGCGCCGTGGCCGACGTCGGGAAGCTGAAGATCACCGGCTTCACCGCCTGGCTGATGTGGCTGGTCGTGCACCTGGCCTACATCGTGGGCTTCCGCAGCCGGATCACCACCGTGCTGCACTGGGTGGTCAGCTTCCTGGGCCGGGGCCGCTCCCAGCGGGTCGGCACGCAGCAGCAGGTCTACGGCCGGCTCGCCCTGGAGAAGCTCGGGCCGCACTTCGAGGCATCGAAGACCGGCGGACCCAAGGACGCCGTCCCGGTCGGTGAGGACGTGACCGGGCGCGAGTCCGCCTGACGGCGGCGACCCCCGGCCGACGCCGGGGGGCCGGCTCAGCCGGCTGCGGGCAGCGGAACGCCGAGGGGCAGCTCGGTGTCGGTGGCGGAGGCGGTCTGGACGCAGTTGCGGCCGGCCGACTTGGCCGCGTACATCGCCCGGTCGGCGGCCTGCAGCAGATCGGCCAGCACCAGGTCGTCACCCGCCGAGCTGCTGGCGACCCCCAGGGAGACGGTGACGGGCAGGCCCGCCACCGGGTCGGCGGCGATGCACGCCCGCAGCCGCTCGGCGACACCGGCCAGCTCGCCCGGGGTGCTGGCCGACAGCAGGACGAAGAACTCCTCACCGCCCAGCCGGAAGACCGGGGTGCCCGCGCGCAGGGCGCCCTTCAGCCGCTGGGCGACGGCCTGCAGGACGACGTCGCCGCGCTCGTGCCCGTGCGTGTCGTTCACCGACTTGAAGTGGTCGACGTCGGCCATGATGGCACCGACGACGCCCTGTGAGGTGCTTGCCACCCGGACGGTGGCGGCGAAGTGGTCGGCGAGGGTCTTGCGGTTGTACAGCCCGGTCAGCGCGTCGATGGCCGCGTCGTCCCGGGAGCCCAGGTGGACGTTGGCCATCAACGTCGCCGCCAGCGTCAGGGAGACGACCAGGCCGACGTAGGAGAACAGGTACATCCAGTCCGGTGCGGGCTCCAGGGCCGGCAGCCCGTGCGCCCCGGCCACCGCAGCCCCGATCAGCAGCACCGAGATCGCGGCCCCCACCCACATGACCTGCGGGCGGAAGCACACGCACTGCGACAGCACCGGGATCACCGCCAGCACCAGCAGCGGGCTGGACACGCCGCCGCTGAGCAGCACGCTGACGGCGATGTCGGCCTCGATGGCCACGAATGCCGCTGCCGCCACGACCTCGACGGTGCAGCGGCCGCTGCGTCCGACGGCCGTTGCGACGACGATGACCAGGTGCGCCACGACGATGGTGAGCAGCACCGCCGGCCCGGACCAGAACGACACCACGGCGGTCGAGGCGCCGATGGTCAGCCCGTTGACGTGCGCGGCCTGCAGGCGGTGGGACATGTCGTGGAAGCGGGCCCGGTCCGCGGTCCCGCCGCACAGCCATCGGGACCATGCCGATCCAGGGCCGGGTGCTCGACGACTCATGAGACGGACATCGGCAGCCGGTGGCCGGTGGCCCAGCCGCCGGGGGCCCGACTCACTCGGGCTGGTGGTTCCCGCTCAGTCCTCGGAGAGCCAGACGAACCCGAGACCCGGGACGACGAGCCGGCCGTCCCGCAACTCCAGCGGGTCGCTGGACAGCGCGACGTGCAGGCCGCCGAACCCGGTGGCCGCGTCGGCGTCGACCTCCTGCGCATCGACGCCGGGGTTGGCCAGTCCGACGAAGGTGCCGGTGCGCGGGTGGTGCCGCCGCCAGGCCAGCACCCGGTCGTTGCCCACCTCGAGCACCGTGGTGTCCGCTCCCCCGCGCAGCGTCGGCAGCGAGCGGCGCACCGCGGACAGCTGCTGCAGCGCGCCGAACACCCGGCCCTCCAGCGTCTGCGGGTCATGCCGGTGCTCGGCGGCGGCCCAGTCCATGTGCGGGCGGTGCATCCACCGGTTGTCCGGGGCGAGCGCGGGGTCCTCCAGGTAGCCGCGGTCGTTGCGCAGGGCCAGCTCGTCGCCCATGTACAGCAGCGGGACGCCGCCGTGCGCGTAGGCCACCGAGTAGAGCATCACCAGCCGCCGCACCCCCCGGTCCAGCGCGACGGCGTCCCCGCGCTCCAGGGCGTCCTCGATCCCGCACAGCGACGCCGCGGTGCCCGAGATGCGGGCGTCGCCGGTCGCCGGGTTCTCCTGGAACAGCTCACCGCGGGCGAACGAGCCGGGGAACCGGCCGGAGAAGAAGTCGTTGAGGAACCGGCGGTGGCCGTACCCGTCGACGCCGACGGCGGCCGCGTCGGTGTCGGTGACCGCCCAGCCGATGTCGTCGTGCCCGCGCACGTAGGTGACCCAGGTCGTCGTGGGCGGGATGGGGCGCATGCGGCCCAGCGAGCGGGAGGCGAGCCGTGCGTCGCCGGTGGCGACGCTGCTCCACAGCAGCACCATCAGCTGGTTGTTGTAGGCCAGCTCGTGCTCGGGCCGGTACCGGTCGTGCGCACCGAGGTAGGGCACCAGGTCGTCCGGGGACACGATGGCCTCGGCCTTGAAGACGACGGCGGGCGCGGCGACCCGCACCAGGGCGTGCAGCGCCTGCATGAGCACGTGCACCTCCGGCAGGTTCTGCCCCGAGGTGCCCAGCCGCTTCCACATGAAGGGCACCGCGTCCATCCGGAACACCTCGACGCCGCGGTTGGCCAGCCAGCAGATCTCACCGAGCACGGCCAGCGTGACGGTGGGCTGCGAGTAGTCCAGGTCCCACTGGTAGTCCCAGAACGTCGTCCACACCCAGCCGCCGGCACCGCCGTTCGCCTCCGGGACCCAGCTGAAGGAGCCAGGGGCGCGGTCGGGGAAGACCTCGGGGATGGTCGCGTCGTAGGCGTCGGGCAGCGAGCGGTCGGGGAAGGCGGTGTAGAAGCCGGCGTACTGCGGGTCCCCGGCCAGCCAGCCCTGCGCCCAGGGGTGCTCGCGCGCGGTGTGGTTGAGCACCATGTCGATGCACAGGCTCATCCCCCGGGCACGCAGCGCGGCGGCCACCTGCTCCAGGTCGTCCATCGTGCCCAGCCGCGGGTCGACCGCCCGGTAGTCGGCCACCGCGTAGCCGCCGTCGTTCTCCCCCTCCCGGGGCCGCAGCAGCGGCATCAGGTGCAGGTAGGTGGTGCCCAGCTCCTGCAGGTGGTCCAGCTTGGCGGGCAGCTCGCGCAGGCTGCCGCAGAAGCGGTCGACGTAGCAGACGTAGCCCTGCACCGACTCGCGCAGGAACCAGCCCGGGTCGATCTCCCGGCGGCGGTCGAGCAGCCTCAGCTCCGGGGAGCGCTCGGCCGCGGCCGCCAGCGAGGAGCGCACCGCCCGCTCGAACAGCTCGTCGACCTCGCCGCGCTGCCCGTACAGCTCGGCCAGCGGTGGGTGCACGTCGTACAGCGCGACGTCGACCCGGGTGAGGAAGGCGTCGGCCTCCACCGCACCCAGGGCCTGCCGCGCGTCGACGGCGAGGCGGGGCCGCAGCTCGGCCCAGGCGGCCTCGGCCGCGCGGCGGGCGTGGGCCTGGGGAGAGGTCATCGGGGCAGTCCGCTCAGCACCGGACCAGTATCCGGGCCGGCGGCCACGGCGCAGCCCGGCCCCCCGCAACGGGTCAGCGGCGCGCCCGGGCAGCCCCGTCGTCGCGGCCGACGTGGGCGCCGGCACGAGCAGGCCGTGGGCCGGCGCGAGCTCGCCGGCCCGGGCCAGGCTGTCACCGGCGGAGCCGCCGGCGCCGTGGCAGAGGACCAGCAGCGGGCGGGCCGTCGGGCACCGCGACCAGCACCTCGGTGCCGGGCCCGAGATCCAATGCGGTGACGCCGGGCGGCAGCGGCTCCCCGGCCACCGGTCCGGGCCCCGGCCGGCTGGTCGGTCGACCGGCCGGCGCGGAGCGGGCGCCGGCGTCCACCACCGTCCTGCCCGGGGTCGGGGGCGTGGCCGTCCGTCACGGCGGCCGGTGGCGGGTTCGTGTCCAGGGGGTTCGGCCGATCCGCGAGGCGCACGACCGGCGGTCGGCGCGCGTACCGGCCGGGGCTGGGCCTGCCGCCAGGCCAGGGTCCGCGCTCGCTGGCCGCAGGCTGCCCGGGACGCGACCGGGCGGCAGGCCGTGGTGGCCTGCCGCCCGGGGGCGCGCAGCTGCTGGGCGGCCGGCGGGGCCGGCCGGTGGTCAGCCGGTGAAGGCGAGCCGGCAGTCCTCGCCGCAGAACCAGGAGGTGGTGCCGTCGTGCTCCACGTGCGGGGACGTCGGGCCGGTGGCCACGCTCATGCCGCACACCGGGTCGACGGCGACGCGGGCGATGGCCGGGCGCGGGCGCATCCGGGTGGACCCCTCCGGACCACGGTCGGCGGCACGGTCGGCACGGTCGGACCCGCGGTCGAAGGAGAGGGTCATCGGCTCCTCGGACCGGCCGCGGCCGGTGGAGACCGACTGGTAGTCCCGGGCCATGGTGGACATCGCCGGGGCGACGTCGCGGACGGCGCGCGCCCCCTGGTCCTCGCGCTCGCGCACGGCGTTCAGCGCCGGCCGCGAGCTGCGGTCCCGCCCGTAGAGGCTGCCGTCGTCCAAGCCGTGCCGGTCCTCGTGCTCGTCGTCGGCGGGGGCGGTCTCCGGCTCCGGGACGGCGGTGAGGGCGACCTCGGACTGCTCGTCGGCGGCGGGCTGCGCGTCGGGGGTGCGGCGGGCAGCCGTGGCCACCCCCTTCATCTCCGCGACGACCTCGGCGAAGACGGCCAGGGCGGTCTCCGGGGCGCTGCTGGCACCGATGGTCAGGCCGGCCGGCACGTGCAGCCGGGCGAGCTCCCCGGGCTCCAGGTCGAGCTCGGCGAGCACCTGCTCGGCACGCTGCGGGCTGGCCACCAGGCCGACGTAGGGCACCCCGGAGCGCAGCGCGCTGGACAGGATGGTGCTGTCCATCCGGCCGGTGGAGGCCACGATGAAGGCGGCGTCGTGCCCGGAGGGCTGGGCCAGGAAGGCGTCGTCCATCTGCTCGACGGCGAAGCCGAGCATCGTGCCGAAGGAGGTCATGGCACGGACCAGCGGGACGTCGCCGGAGACGAGCACACGCGGGGCGGGGATGCGGGCCTCGAGGAAGATGTCGATGGCGCCGCCGGTCAGCAGCGAGCTGACGACGGTGACGGTGCCCTCCTCGGTGGGCACGAGCACGTCGGCCGGCACGATGCGCAGCAGCAGCGGCTCGTCGGAGGAGATGACGCGCTGGCCGTGCTCGCGCACCGACGCGTCGACGCCGGCGCCGCCGATGAAGCCGTCGATCCAGCCGTCGGCGTGCAGCAGGGCGATGTCGCCCGCGCGGGCCGAGCTGGGGCGCTGGGCCCGCACCACGGTCGCCAGCACGTAGGGCACGCGGGCCCGGGTGAGGGCGTTCGCGCGGTCGAGGAGCGTGGTGGCGGTCGGGTCCTGGAAGGTCTTCACATCGGCCTCTGATCGATCGGGTGCTGCGCCTTGGTCACGCTGCGGAGTCTCACATCTCCGCGCAGTGAGACGAGCCGGTCCGACGCGACCCGCCGACGGCGTCCGCCGTGCTGGTCCCGCGCGTGCACTCCTTTCACACGAGGCGCACCGGACGGGTCCTCCCCGCCGGTGCCCGCCGTGTGCCCGCCATGCGCCCGGCGTCAGAGGCCGGGCAGCACCCCGGTGCGGGCGAGTTCCTCGGCGACGTCGCGCAGCTTGGTGTTGCTGCGCTGCGAGGCCCGGGTGAGCACGGTGAACGCGGCGTCGGCGGTGAGCCGGTGCCGCTCCATCAGGATGCCCTTGGCCTGCTCGATGACCGCTCGGCTGCGCATCGCCGCCTGCATGTTCTCCGCCGCGTCACCGGCCCGGGCGACGGCGTCGGCGTTGGCCACGGCCACCGCCACGGCGGCGGCGACCTGCTCGCCGAGCACCCGGGCCTCCTCGCCGAAGGCCTCCGGCCGGGTGGCGTAGTTGTTCAGCGCCCCCACGGTCTCGCCCTGGAAGGGCAGCGGGACGGACAGCGAGCTCAGCACGCCGAGGTCGGTGACGCGGCGGGCGTAGTCCGGCCAGCGCTCCTCGGTGCGCATGTCGTCGACCACCAGCGTCAAGCCAGCGCGCCCGGCGTCCATGCACGGGCCGAAGCCCCGCTCGTACTGCAGTTCGTCGGCGCTCAGCGCCAGCTCGCCGGCGAAAGCCGCGGTGAACGCCCTGCCCCGCCGGATCAGCGTGATCGACGTGGCCTCCGCGCCGGGGAGACCGTCCCGGGCGACGGCGGTGATCTCGGTGAGCACGTCGTCGAGGTGCCGATCGACGAGGGAGAGCCCGGCCAGGGCCCGGAGGAGTTCGTCCACGCCCCGATTCTGTCCCACCGCGGACGGGGTCGCGGCCCGGTCCGGGCAGCCCGGCGCAGGCGTACGCGTGGCCCGTGGCAGGGTGCGCTGCGGCGGACCGGCCCGGCACGCGGGGCGGCGACCCGCGGCGGGACGGAGTCCGACGTACATGGTCACAGGAGTGGTCCTCATCACCGGCGCGAGCTCGGGACTCGGGGAGGAGATGGCCCGGCAGTTCGCGGCGCTCGGGTACGACCTGGCGCTGTGCGCCCGCCGGACCGACCGGCTGGACGCGCTGGCCGCCGAGATCCGGGCCGGCACCGGCCGCCGGGTCGAGACCCACGCGCTCGACGTGACCGACGCCGACGCCGTCCCGGCCGTGTTCGGGCACTTCGCCGAGACCTTCGGCAGCATCGACCGGGTCGTGGTCAACGCGGGGATCGGCAAGGGCGCACCCCTGGGCACCGGTCGCGCGTACGCCAACCGGGCGACGGCGATGACCAACTTCGTGGGCGCGCTGGCCCAGGCCGAGGCCGCGCTGGAGGTGTTCCGCCGGCAGGGCCGCGGGCACCTGGTGTTCATCTCGTCGATCTCGGCGCTGCGCGGCATGGGCCGGTCCATCACCACCTACGCGGCGACCAAGGCCGGGATCTCCGCCCTCGCCGAGGGGGTGCGCGCCGAGCGGGTGCCCGGTGTCGACGTCTCGGTGGTGTACCCGGGGTACATCGCCTCGGAGATGAACGCCCAGACCCAGCAGCGCCCCCTGTTCCAGGTCGACACCGTGACCGGCGTGCGCAGCATGGTGGCGGCGATCGAGAGGCGCCGGACGAGCGCCTACGTGCCGGCGTGGCCGTGGGTGCCGATCGGGGTGGCGCTGCGGGTGCTGCCGCTGTCGATCGTGCGCCGGCTGACCTGAGCCCGGCACCTCCCGCCGCCACGCACCCGCACCGGGCAGGGCAGTATCCACCCACCACACGGACGAGGAGGGGCCGATGACCGGACCGCGCACCGACGGAGCGCCGACGACGACGCGCGGTGAGGGGTCGTTGCCCTCCGGGCTGTACTGGCAGAGCTGGACGGTGCCGCAGCCGGTGGGGGTCGTCGTCCTGGTGCACGGTGTGCACGAGCACGGTGGCCGGTACCGGCACGTCGCCGAGCGGCTGGCCCGGTCGGGGTACGCGTCCTACGCCGCCGACCACCCCGGGCACGGCCGCTCGGCCGGTGCCCGCGGTGACATCGGCAGCATGGCGGCCGCCGTCGCGGGCATCGAGGAGACGGTGCAGCTGGCCGGCCGCCGGCACCCGGACGTGCCGGTGTTCGTCTACGGCCACAGCCTGGGCGGGCTGGTGTCCGTGCAGTACCTCACCGGCTCACCCGACCCCCGGGTGCGGGGCGCGGTGCTGTCGGCGCCGGCGCTGGACACCAGCGCCGCGACCCCGTTGCAGCGCAGGGTCGGGCCGGCGCTGTCCCGACTGCTGCCACGGGTGGGGGTGGTCCAGCTGGAGGCCGAGGCGGTCAGCCGCGACCCGGAGGTGGTGCGCGCCTACCGCACCGACCCGCTGAACCACATGGGCAGGCTGCGGGCCCGCACCGGCACCGAGATCATGATCGCCGCCGCGGCCGCGCCGGAGCGGCTGCGGTCGCTGACCATGCCGCTACTGGTGCTGCACGGCTCCGCGGACCGGCTGATGCCGACGGCGGCCAGCGAGGTCGTCCGGGACGCCGCCGGCTCGGCGGAGGTGACGCTGCTGGTCTACGAGGGGCTCTACCACGAGCCGCACAACGAGCCGGAGCAGGAGCGGGTGCTCGACGACGTCGTGGCCTGGCTGGACGCGCACCGGGGCTGATCGTCCCGTACGCCTGGTCCGAGCAACGGGCTGCTACCGTCCGCTCAAGCAGGGACACTGTGCGTCACCGCCTGGGGACGACGGACGAGGAGCTGACGACCGCAGTGCACGAACGGACCGCGCGATGGCTGGCCACGGTGCTCACCGTCGTCGCGGTGGCCGGGTGCGGTGCGGGCGACGGGGAGCCGGCCGCCGCCCCCGTGCCGACCCCGGTGGCCACCCCGGCGACGACCCCGAGCACGCCGTCCTCGCCGCCGCTGCCGACGAACCCGCCGCCCGGCTTCGACACGACGACGATCACCCCGCGCACCGACGTCCCGCGCGAGGGCTACCCGCTCGTGCCGCTGGACGACTGCATCGCGCTGGGCACCCGGACGGTGCTGCTGGACATCGAGGAGGTGATGGCCACCAGGGAGTACGGGCCGGACGGCCTGCCGACCGCCACCTTCCTGGACAACTGGGCCGGGGCGATCGACAACTGGCGGGTGGGACTGGACGAGTTCCGCGGCGTGCTGCAGCGGCTGCTGGACGCCGGGTACCCGGCCGACCACCCCCTGGTGACCGAGATGCAGGAGCTCGTCGACGCGTGGTCCCAGTCGATCGCCGACGGCGAGGCGGGCCGGCACGAGACGTTCGCCGCCGGCTACCTGCGCCGCCGGGCCGCACTCGAGCAGGTGCTCACCGACATGGACCCCAGCTGCGACTACGGCTGAGCCGCCGCCTTCGAGACCTCCCGCGCAGCGGCCCCCGATCGGGTGGTCCTCGCCCGCTCGGCACTCCCCCGGCGCGCCGGTCCGGCATCCTCACAGGTGCCGGGTGCCCGAACGACCGGCCGGACCCAACGCTGAGGAGCAGACGGTGAGCGACGAGCAGGCCCCGATCACGGTCACCGCCCGCCACGGCCACACCGTGCAGGTGGACGCGACCCGGCTGGCCGAGGCCGCCGAGGCCATGCGCACCTCGGAGGCCGAGACGAACGGCCTGACCGTGCACGTGACCGAGGCACTGCTGCCGATCAGCTCCTTCGGCGACGTGCCCGGTGGCAGCGAGGCCGGCGCCCGCCTGCAGACTGCGGTCCGGGACCACCTGCGCGCACTGACGGACATGGGCCTGTCGCTGGGCGACCTGGCCAGCCGGATCGACGCCGCCGCGATGCTCGGCTCGCTGCTCGACCCGGCCACCCGGAGGGCGAGCGCCATCCCGCAGTGAGCACCGATGCCCGGCGGGCCGGTGCGCGGACGCGGCAGCGTGACCGGGGAGCGGTGCCTGCCGGACCCCGGCGTCGACGTCGACCGCGGGGAGCGCGCGGCGAGGACGCGATGCAGAGCGAGCACATCCGTCAGGTGACCGGGCCCGACGGCGCCTGATGGACATCCCGGGCCATGGCGACGCACGTGACTCCGAGCGGTACGGTCGCGAGCCGCTCCCCCGTCGGCGCATCGATCGTCACAGCGGCCGACCCGGAGGAGCCGATGTCCCTCAGGTGGCGACGGCGACGACCATCACCCCCTTCTCGTGGACCGGTGGACGTCGAGGGCATCAGGGCGTTGATCGCCGACGTGCTGGCGACCCTGCCGCCGGGCGCAGCCGGCGTCGAGGGAAGGCGTTCACCGTTGCGCCACCACTCGGGGGCACCGGAGGGCGGCCGGGATCACCTGCGGCTGCACGTCGTCCCCCGCGCGCCCGACGCGCTCGACATCGCGATCGACGTCCATGGTGAGCACGGCGTCGTCCACGTCTTCGTCGGCGACTTCCTGCCCATCGAACTGACAGCGCCCGTGGACATCAACTCCGACCCACCACGACCTGCCCTGGACGTGATCCGGGAGGCTCTCGCCGAGGCCACCACCGGTGTCGTCGAAGGCGAACGAACTGCACCGCCGTGGGTGTGATCCCGCCCGTGACGCGTGGCGGCTCGGCCGCAGCTCACCGACATGGGCACTCGAGGGGTGTGGTGCCGGACGAGCGACCCGCGCGGCGGCGACCCGCGCCCGTCAGCGTGGTAGCGGGAACCGGGTCGCCGATGCAGCCGAGCCCGCCTCGCGCGGTGCGGACCTCGATGCACGGGAGCGCGGTGACGGCAGCGGGGCCCAGCGCGCTCAGTAGGGGCTGGACAGGGCCCCCATCGCGCGGCCCCGCAGCTGGTTCTGCACCTGGACGGGTTCTCCGCGGGCCTGCAGGCGGCCGATCTCCACGCTGGTCTCGACGACCAGCCGGGCCCGCTCGAAGCGGCGCTGCGCGAAGCGCTGGAGGACCTCCTCGACGGCGCCGCCGCCGGCGACCTCCTGTCCGAGCACGACGGCGTCCTCGATGGCCATGCCGCCACCGGAGGCGAGGTGGGCGGTGGTGGCATGCGCGGCGTCGCCGATGACCACGACCCGTCCCCGGTACCAGGGGTCGGGCAGCAACAACCAGTCGTAGTCGTTGACGACCATGCGGGTCTCGTCGGTGATCCGGTCCCGGAGCGCCTGCATCAGCGGGGCGGTGAAGGCGCCCATGTTCTCCCGGACGATCCGGCGGGCCTCGTCCTGGTCGATGTGCGGCTTGCCGGGGTAGTCCCGGCCGGCGGCGAAGTAGACCCGGCCATCGCGCAGCCGCAGCGTCACGATGAGGTGCTCGCCGGACTGGTAGAAGCCGTCCGGGCCGACTCGGGCACGTCGTCGACGACGGCGCGGAACATGGTGGTGCCGGAGTACTGCGGGGTGACCAGGTCCCCGACGACCAGGGCCCGAGTCCGGGACCGGACACCGTCTGCGCCGACGACCACGTCGTACGTCGCCCGCGACCCGTCGGTGAGCGTGGCGGTGACCGAGTCGGCGTCCTGCTCGAGCGCGGCGATGCCGACGCCGACGCGGACGTCGGCGCCTGCCTCCTCCGCGCCGTCCCGGAGGATGCTCGCCATCGTCGGCCGGTAGATGACGATGCCCAGGGGCAGCCGGGACGGCGGCCGTGGCGGCATGGGCGCTGTCGGGACCGGTTCCCCGGCTGCGTCGAGGTACCGGAACACGTCCTGTGGGGACCGCACGGACCCCTCCTCGATGAACCGGTCGAGCAGGCCGATCTCGTCGAGCCCGTCGACGGCCCGGTTGAGCAGGGTGATCGCGGCGCCGGCGGTGCGGTCGTGGAGCTCGGCGACGGTGACGTCGATGCCCTGGCGGGCCAGGGCGTTGGCGGCGGTCAGACCGGCGATGCCGGCGCCGACGATCAGCGCGCGGTGGATGGTGGGCACGGCGGGACTCCTGTTCTGCGGCGGTGCAGGGTGGTGGGGGAAATCGGTGACGCCCAGCAGTCCGGAGGAGATCAGCCGGGACGGTGCGACGGCGGTCTCCGGCGGGTCGCCCACGGTGTCGACCAGGTGCGGGTCGGCTGGCCGCTCACCCGGGGCTGCAACCGCACGGGTGGACGACCACGAGCGCGCGGAGCCCCTGGGCGCGGGCCCTGGACTCCGCGAGCGCCGGGACGTCGAACTCCGCCAGCGGTGCTCCTGCGTCCGGGAGCAGGGCGCGCGCGTGGACGTCGACGGTGCGGCTCACGTGTTGGTCCAGTGGCCGACGCGCGGCTCCAGCCCCTGCAGGTCCTCGGCGGTGCAGCGGTTGCCCTGGCGGCCGAGGTCGGTGATCTGGCTGTCGATGACGTCGCCGTCGGGCAGGAGGCGACCGTGGTGCTTGCCGCTGCCGGGCGGGGAGCGGAGGAAGACGACGTCCCCCGGGGGGAGGTCGACCCGCTCGGAGGCGTAGCTGACCAACTGTGCGGGGTCGAAGACCATGCCGTCGGTCGGCCGGTCCTGCATCACCTGCCCGTCGACCGTGAGCGTGGTCCGATGCCCGGCCGCAGCAGGTGCCGCGCCACATCGCCCTCACGCGCGGTGTCGTGACCGCCGATGCCGAACAGCTCCCGTTCGTGCGGGAACGGGCCGGCCGCCCGGGCGGCCTTCCTGGTCAGGATAGATCCGGGCAGCGGGGGGTCGTGCGGCGTGCACGGCACCTGGACGACGGAGGCCATTCACGTCCCTCTCGTCGCGGCGTGTCCGGCGTCATCGCTGGACGGGCGACCACCGCGAACTCGGGGTCCAGAGTGGTGTGGCCGGGACCACTGCCGGAATGGCCAGTTCGGTATGGCAAGGATGGGCGGCCGTTATGCCAGCGTCGTCGACCGCCGAACAAGGGAGCTCCTCGTGACCGAGTCCACGTCCGCGGGCCACCGCACCGGTGGGGCCCAGCCGTCGTCCGGTGTGCCGCGGTCGACCAGCCTCGCCCTGCGCAGCCAGGACCTCGTCTCCCTGCCGGTGCTGCACGCCCGGCTCCACGAGCGCAACGTGACCCGGGCCGGTGAGTCGATGGGCATGAGCCAGCCCGCGGCCAGCGCCGTGCTGGCACGGCTGCGTCGGCGCTTCGGCGACCAGTTGCTGGTCCGGGTGGGTCGCGGCTACGAGCTGACGCCGCTGGCGGCGAGCCTGCTCGACCGGTTGGACGTCGCCGTACAGGCACTGGAGCGGTTGTTCGGTCAGGACTTCGACCCGGCCAGCAGCACCCGCGACTTCGTCCTCGTCGCCTCCGACTACGTGCCCGCGGTGCTCGGCGAGGAGCTCAACCGGATCATGGCCGAGGAGGCCCCGGGCGTCGGCCTGGACCTGCGCCCGCTGACCACCACCGCCCTGCTCGACATGGACGCCACCCTGCGCCAGGCCGACGGGGTGGTGATGCCCCACGAGATGATCCATGGCTACCCCGGCAACGTCCTCCTCCGGGACCGGTGGGTGTGCATCGTCGCGCAGTCCAACACCGCCGTCGGCGACGAGCTCCGCATCGACCACCTCGCCGTCCTCCCATGGGCCGCCCAGTACAGCCGGCTCGACCCGGGCGGGACGCCGGCCCTGCGGCAGCTGCGCGCGCTGGGCATCGAACCGCACGTCGAGGTCGTCACCGAGGGGTTCCTCGCGGTGCCGTTCCTCGTGGCCGGCAGCAACCGCATCGCCTTCCTGCAGGAGCGCCTCGCCCAGCGGTGCGCCGCCACGGCCCCCGTCCGCGTGCTGCCCAGCCCGGTGGAGGTCGGTGACCTCGCCGTGAGCCTGCGCTGGCACCCGGGCGCCACCGACGACCCGGGCAGCCGGTGGTTCCGCGGCGTGCTGCAGCGGGCCGCGGCCCGGCTCGATCAGGCCATCACCGGCTGAGAGGTCCGGTCGGGCAGGCACGCCTGGGGGACGGAAGCCGGAACGGCGCGCGCCGGCGACCCGCGCCGCTCCCCCACGGACCGGCCCGGCCGCCGCACCGGGCTGCTGCGCCATCGGTTGCGGCGAGGGCAGGGACCGGGCACCTCACGGGTCGGTGCGGGCACCGGGGATCGCCCCGGCCACGCTGAGCGGCCGGGGCGACTCCGTGGTGCAGGTGGCAGTGGCGGGTACGGCGGCGTACCGAGTCCGTCCGGGGAGGGCGCGTTCGGTACGTGATCTCAGCGGCAGGGTGGCCGACGTCCCAGCACGCCCGCCGGGACGTCAGGCGAGCACCACGCTGACATCCCGGCGAGCCTCGCCATCAGCTGTCAACGGCTATCCAATGTCCATCCAACGGTTACGAAATGCCCCGCACTCGGCGGCAGGCCCGCACCGGATTCGGTGCGGGCCTGCCGTGGAGCTGTCGCTGATGCGCCGATCCGGCCGATCGCCTGTTAGCAGTCAGCACGGACGCGCTGTCCATCGGCGGTGCCAAGGTCGGCTTGCGGAGACCCGCGCGTGCGAGAGTTCCTGCTGACGGTGGACCGCGCCGGCTTTACGCTGACCTGTGGCATCGTGCCGTCGGGAGGAATCGAACCCCCCGCGTCGCCCATGCTGGACTGCCACGCCATGCGGCGTCGTCTGTGTAGCGCTGTGAACGCCGGCGCATCCAGGGACGGCACCTGGTACAACGGTACGGCCCCGGGAGTTCTTCCCGTCGCAAACGCGGAATCTCCCGCTGTGCGGCTGATCCGCGAGCCGGAGCGGCCGCTGCGCGTGGCCGTCGACCTCCCGATGAGCAAGGTGTTCTGACCGCCACCGACGCCAATGCCTGACGGGCGCCGCCGACGCCGGCTGGCGGCACTGCTGGGCGGGCACCGCCGACGAGCTGTGAGATGTGCGGCCGCCACCGTCAGCTGGCTGAAGGACGCCAACAAAGCCTCCGAGGCGATGTCCCGCAGGGTCGTCGTGCGGGCGCTGGAGTCGACCGTGCCACCCAGGGGCTGATCCTGTAGCCCCGCGGTCCACCGACGGCGACCCGGCGGGGGGGTGTTCATGGGTCGGCTCCTCGGTTGAGTCGTCCACCGGCCCGATGCCTGCCGCGACGACCCGCACCGTTCGGCCGCCACCGCGCTGCGCAGTCGCCCCCGGATCCCTGTCCACCGCTTACCCGCCGTCGCTGGCCGGGGACGCGAACGTGGGCCGGTCGGCCTCGTCGACGTCGAACAGCGACAGCTGTCCAACCACCGTCGCCCTACGCATGGCTCACACCGTCCACGTCGCCGTTGCGTTGTCACGGATCCAGCTTTCCCTTCGCCCAATCCAGACAATGATCTTGACCGATTTCGGAGTCCGGGACGGTCGACTACCAGTCCATCCCCGCGGCCTCGAGGCGGGCGATCTGCTCCGGGCTCAACTTGTCCCTCCTGCGCTCGTAGCGCCGACTGTTGACCCATTCGCCGAGGCGGAACCCGTCGCTCGCGCGGTATGCCCTGGGTACTCGGCCGTGGCCGTGCTCGTCGACGTACGCCCTCAGCGCAGCCAGCCCGCGGGCGAACTGGATCGTCAGCGGCTCCCAGACGAAGCCCAGCGCGTCGAGACGGGCGATCCGCTCCTGGGGCAGGCCGCTGTTCTTGCGCTCGGACCGGAGCCGGTTTGCCCAGCCGCCCAGATCGAAGCCGTCGGGAGTCCGGTACCCGGTCGGTACGTGCCGGTGGCCGTCCTGGGCGGGATAGGCCTCGAGCGCGGCGAGCCCGCGGCCGAAGTAGTCGGCCAGGGCATCCGACACGAACCCGAGCGCGTCGAGCGCGGCGATCTGCCCGTCGGTCAGCTTGCTCTGCCTGCGGTTCTGCCGGTGCAGGTGCACCCATCTGCCGAGGGCGAACCCGTCGGGGGTCCGATGCGTCTGGGGCACCCGGGCGTCGCCGTGCTCGTCCACGTACGCCTCGAGCGCGGCTAGCCCGCGGGCGAAGTCCTCCGCCGTCGGCTCCCAGATGAACCCGAGCGCGTCGAGCGCGGCGATCTGCTCGGCGGACAGTCGGCGCTCGCGGCGGTCGCTGCGGCGGTTGTTGACCCATGTGCCCAGGGCGAATCCGTCGATCTGGCACCCCCGCGGCACCCGGGTGTGGCCCTTCTCCGCCTTGAACGACTTCAGCGCGATGAGCCCTCGGGCGAAGTCCGCGGCGACGGGGTCCCACTCGAAGCCCAGCGACTCCAGCGCCCGGATCTGCTCCTCGGGGAGGATGCCCTCCTTGTAGAACCGTCGTCGGTGGCTCAGCCAGCGGCCGAGGGGGAAGCGGTCGGCGGTCTGGTGCCCCTGCGGCACGCGGGCGTCGCCGTGCTCGGCCACGTAGGCCTCGAGCGCGGCCAGCGCGCGGGCGACGTCGTCGGCGAGCGGCTCCCAGGCGAAGTCCAGGGCGTCCAGCACCGCGATCCGCTCGGCGGTCAGCCGGCCGTCGCGACGCTCCCGGCGACGGTTCTCCACCCAGGTGCCCAGGGGGTAGCCGTCGTCGGTCTTGAACTTGCTGGGGACCCGGGCGTGGCCCTTACGGGCTACGAAGGCCTCGAGGATCCCCAGCCCGTACGCCCAGCCGGAGCCGATCCGCTGCACCGCCTGCAGCCAGATCCGGTCAGCCAGGGCAGCCGCGTCGGCGCCGGGAACGTCGACGACGATGCGACCGCTGCCCCTCCGACCGATGCGGCCGCTCCGCCCCAGCGCACGGCGCGCCTGCTCGATCTGGTCGGCCAGCACGTCGTCGTGGTCGGCGAGGGCTGCCATCACGTCCCACACCGGCGCGTAGCCGTTGTCCGTGACGGCGGTCTGCTCGTCGTCGTCCTGAGTGACCGGGACCGGGACGACGACGTAGCCGAGGTCCTTCCCGTCTGCGCGGCGCAGCACCCGCCCGACCGCCTGGACCACGTCGATCCGGGAGCGGCGGGGGTCGACGAAGACGACCGCGTCGAGTGCCGGCACGTCGACGCCCGCGGTCAGGCAGCGCGCGTTGGAGACGATCCGGACGGCCGGCTGACCGGGCCGCCCGGCACGCTCCAGCCGGGCCAGTGCGGCGGCCCGCACGTCGGCCGGTTGCTCGCCGGTGACGGTCTCTGCTGCGAGGTCGACGTGCAGCTCGGGCGGCGCCCAGGATCGGTGCGTGTCGAGCAGCCGGGTGAAGGTGCGGGCGCCGGCCACCCGGGAGTGGAAGGTGACGATGCGCCGCCGACCGTGGTCGCGAGCCAGGCGCAGTACGGCGAGTGCGGCGGCGAGGGTGCGCGCGTCGGTGGTGATCTCGGCGTCGACGAGCGCCCGGTGGTTGATTGCGGCTGCGGCCTTCTCGTCGGCGCCCAGCACGACCAGCCGATAGTCCGATAGCAGACCGGCCGCCATCGCGGCGCCGAACGTCAGTCGGTAGGCGACTGGGCCGAACACCGCCGGGTCGTCCATCGAGGCCCACTCGTCGGGGTCGGACGCGCGCAGGTGCGGGGCGACCAGCCGCGGCGTGGCGGTCGCGAACAGCCGCAGGTCGGCCCGGATCCGCTCACCGTCCAGCACGGTGGCGAAGGCAGGTGAAGGGCGGCCGGCGAGGTAGTGGGCCTCGTCGGCGACGACGAGGTCGAAGGCGGCGTCGGTGAGCCGCTGGGCGGCGGCGATGCGCGGGGAGGACTGGTACGTGGCGAACACGGCCCGCGGCCGGTCGCCGTCCGGCATGTTCATGAAGGTCGCGATCGCGGCCGGCTCTGTCATGGTGGGCACGCCGAGGTCCGCAGCGCTCACGGTCGGCTCGTCGAGGTCCTCGCCGGGCACTGGGGTTCCGACGGTGGCGTCCGAGCAGACCGCAATCGCGGCCATCAGGCCGCCGTACTGCCGGCGGTACTCGGCGATCAGCTGGCGCAGCAGCGACAGGGTCGGGGCGAGTACGAGCAGCCGGCCGGCCGGGAGGGCGAGCGCGATGCCGTGCGTGGTGATCGTCTTGCCGGTGCCGCAGGCCATCAGCAGCTGGGCGCGGTGGGCGCCGCCGGCCAGCAGCGTCTGGACGTGCCGCACGGCCTCCCACTGGTACTCGTGCAGCGCGCGGGGCTCGAGCCGGTCCGGCGTGTCGGCGAGTGCGACCAGCACGCCGGCGTGGTCGGCGGGCCACCGGTCCCCCGCGTGCATCTCGATCTCGGCGGCGGCCCAGGTCACGAAGGGCTTGAGCATGCTCTGCCGGGCGAGCTCCGTGCGGGCGTGGCGGGTGAGAACTGCGTCCCCGAGCAGGATGAGCAGCCGGTCGGTGAACGGCCCGGCGGCCGACTTCGCCGCGAACGTCGCCAGCTCCTCCCAGCCCACGCCGACCGGCGAGCCGCCGGTCCGGAGCTTCACCTGGACCGCGGTGCAGCGGCCGTCGAGGTAGGTGGCGACCAAGTCGACGCCCAGGTCGACCCCGTTCTCCGGGGCATCGGGGTGGTCGATGTTGTACTCGCGGACCCAATCGGCCCACCGCTGCACGGTGCGCAGCCCGTCGCGCGTGGCGGGGCTACGCCACAGCGCGTACCGGGCAACGTCCTCGCCCTGGCGGCCGACGTCGTGCGTGGAGGAGCGGGTTAGCGACGCGAGCAGGTCGGCCAGGCTGACGGAGAGCGTGCGAGGCATGTGCGCTCCTGCGATTCGGGGGTGACCGCGGGCCCCGCAAACTCAGCGGACTGCGGCCACCCGAGATCAAAGCCAGCGGCCCGGCGGGTGGAAGCGCACGCACGAGAGCATACGAAGCGGCTACGCCCAGGCCCAACGGACCCGGGAACGTCGACGACCACGCCGCCCCTGCACCTACTCCAGGAGTCGGGGTGGCGCTCCACGGGCGTGGCTGAGCCAGGCCCCGGGCGGCACCCCCAAGTACGTTTCTGCTGCACGCACCACCGCCCCCGCCTCGTGCGGGACCAGCGCACCCTCGCGTCCCGATGGACGCCTTCGCGGCAGCAACCCCACCGGTTCGCGCCGCTGGATCGGAGGCCGGTCCCGGGGAGCGCGACCCGCCCGCTGGGGACGTCCCGCGGGCCCGCGCCACCGCGCGGAACTGCAGGGAGCGGAACGTGCGCCCTTCCTACCTCGACGAGCCTGCCCGGTTCGTCCCCATCGACTGGCACCAGCTGCGCCGCGCCGCCGGCCACAACCGGCAGGTCAAGGCAGAGCAGTACGTCACCGATGTCGCCGAAGAGCTCCTCCATGCGCGGCAAGAAGCACCCGAACAGCGCCAAGCTGACGAAGGACAAGGACGGCAAGCGTCACGTCGTCGACCCCAGCGACGACCTGTTCGCCGGCGGGGCCCAGGCCCTGGAGGCCCTGTTCGGCAAGAAGGACGACGTCGACGACGAGGGCCTCGCGCAGATGAGGGCCTTCTGATGCCCCTCGCCGGCCTGGACGAGGCCCGCATCGTCCGCACCCCCGCCACCGGGCGCATCGAGGACATGGCCGCCCTCGTCGTCCCCCGCCACGAGATCGCCCTGATCCACGGTCCGCACGGCACCGGCAAGCGCACCGCGCTGAACTCCTGGCTCGCCGGTCAGGAGCTGCCGGTCGCCCGGCCGACCCTGGCCGGCAACGAGAGCGGCCGCAAGCTGCTGTCGCTGCTGCACGACCAGGTCATAGCCCCGGACGATCTCCCCGAGCGCAACCTGCAGGACGACCTGGTCGAGGTCCTGGCCGACCAGCCGCGGATCGTCGTCGTCGAGCACACCGAGCGGCTCACCGCCGAGGCCGCCGGGCAGCTGGAGTGGCTGCACGGCCGGCCCGGGCAGCACGCCGTCTGCATCCTCGTCGGCGGCCCGCAGGCTGCGAAGGCGATCGGCAAGGACCCACTACTGTGGGAGGCCGTCTGCGCCACCGTCGAGGTCACCCCGCTCAAGGACGACGACCTGCTGCGCGCGGTGCGATATATGCACGACCTGTTCGCCGGCGCGGACACCATCGTGCTGGCCAAGATCGACACCCAGCTCTGCCGCGGCGTCCTCGGTCGCTGGGCGCGCTACCTGCAGCACGCCCTCCACCTGCGCGACCGCCTCCTCGCGGCCGGCCGCGAGCCGCCCGTGCTCGACCACCTTCGCGAGCGCGGTAACCGCCACCATGCCCGCCACCCTCCTGGCCAAGCGCAAGTGACCGTGTCCCCCGCCCTCGTCAGCGTCGACGTCACGGGCGCCCCGGTGACCATCCCGGCCCACCCGCCACTGGTCACCGGGGCCCTGTGGGTCGAGGCCCGACCCGACCTGCGCCGCCTGCACGTGCTCGCCGGTGACCTGCTCGCCGCCCTCGGCAAGCGCCGCGACCTGGCCGGCAAGGGCCGCAACGAGCAGGACGACGTCCGCCACGCCGTCGCCTGGACGACCGCACACGGCATCACCGACCTCGTGGTCACCGACGGCCAGCGGCTGCACCCGGTGATCCTGCGCGGCTTGATCACCTTCGCCGGTGACGTCGGCGCCCGACTGTGGGTGGTGCACCGGCCGCCGCGGAAGGACGCGTTCGTTCGCGCGCTGACCCGCCGCGGCGCCACCGACGCCCAGCTGACGGACGTCCCCTCGCCGGCCGACGCACCGCAGGCCCCGGTGGCAGAGCAGGTCGAGCTGCCCGCGGTCCCCGCCGAGGAGTTCACGACCTTCCGTCACGCCTGCCGGCAGACGCTGCCCGCGGAGGACGCCACCCGCGTCGACGCGCACTTCACCACCACCGCAGCCCGCTGCGACGCCGCTCTGCGCCACGCCGGCGCAACACGGGCCACCGTCGCCGACCTGCTGCACCGGCTGCTCAACCCCGTCCCCGGCGACGCCCAGCTCACCGTCGAACTGCGAGCCCTGCAGACCGCCGCCTGGCACCACGACCTCTACGTCAAGATAGACTTCCCGCGGCTGCTGCACAGCGAGGAACGCCCCCGCATCCCCACCGCCGAGGCCGACGCCGCGCTGGCCGCCTACCGCCAGCCGCACCGGACGATCACCGTCGCCCTCACCCGGGCCGGCCGCGACCTCACCGACATGGGCGCCGTCCGCCTCGCCGACGCCGCCGACGACGGCTCCGCGGTCGATGTCGCCGGCGAGCGCACTACCGTCGGCCCACACACCGCCCGCGCCGTGCTCGCGCAGCGGCAGCTCCGTCTCGCCGCCGGCGCCGGCCCCGCCGACCCGCTGCTCCCCTACAGCCCGAAGGCGCTGGCGAAGGCGCTCACCGAGGCCGCCACCGACCTCGGGGTCCACGTCCACGGCCGCCGCGCCGAACGCACTCGCGACCACACCGAGGGCACCCTGCGCGCCCTGGGCGTCACCGTGGAGACTTTGCCGTGATCGACCCCGACGCGCTGCGCCGCATCCGCACCGACCGCGGCCTGTCCCAGCGCCGCCTCGCCACCGCGGCCGGCGTCGACCCGCTCACCGTCAAGCGGATCGAGGGCGGCGCCGACGCCGGGGACCTACCCCTGCGCGTGCTGGACCATCTCGCCGGCTGTCTCGCGGTCCCGGTGCAGGACCTGCTCCGCACTCGCACTGCCGCCGCGCCCGAGGACCTGGTGCAGGCCGTCGGCGCCGCGCTGCTGGCCCACGGCCGCACCACCATCACCCGCCTGGCCGGCGCGCTGGCCGCCACGGTCGACGACGCCACCCACGCTGTCGCCGGGCTGGACGCCCACCTGGCCGCCGCCGGCATGTCCCTCGCTCGGCGCCACGACGAGATCTGGCTGGTGCCGCTGGTCGACACCGCGAGGACCGCCCCGGCCGACCGGCCGCTCACCCTCGCCGAGGCGCGGCTGCTGCGCCGCATCCACCGCGGCGAGGACGTCCGCCGTGTCCTGTCCGGCCCAGACCGCCAGTTCGTGCTCCCCGCGCTGCTTCGTCGGGGCCTCGTCGTCGACCACGGCGCCGGCCCCGTCGTGACGCCACACGTCGCCGCGTCGCTGGCCACCGCGTGATGCGCACGAGCTACCTGGCGGTTCTGCCGCTGTCGTCTTCCCCGGGGAGGAACCGTGCACCTGGACCTAAGCGGGCTGCTGATCGCCGGCACCATGTGGCTGCTCGCCGCGGTCATCGCCTGGCCCTGGGGTTGCCCGGTCATCGCCGCGGCCTTGCTCATCGGGCAGGGGGTGGGCTTCCTCGCAGTGGCCATCTGGGACACCCGCACCCCGCCCGGTCTCGCCGGCCCACCGGCGCGCTCGACAGCGTCGATGAACGTGGAACGCCGCAACCCAAGCGGCTCATCTCCGCGATGACGCAGCGCTCGCCCGACCGGCTCCCGGTGAGGACGGCGAGAGCCATCGCGCGACTGAAGCTGATCTGTCGGTGGCGCGTGGTTCACTCCCGCCCACCGACGCTCCGGAACTGGTTGGGGCAGAAGCAGCGATGCGGGATGCGAGGGATGTCGTGGACACCGAGGCAGCCGGGGGCGGCGACGGCCCTGACGGCCACCCGGACGAAGGGGCTTCCACCGGCGACGCACTGGACCGACTCAACCTCTACCGGTACGCGACCGCCGACGACCCGCAGATCCGCGAGCAGTACATCGCGATCATGCGGCTGTTCACCGAGACGCTGCTGACCGACCTGTCCGCCGCCGAAGTCGCCGAGGCCCTCGCCGCCCGGTCTCTCCCAGTCCCGCAGGCCGATGTCGAGGAACGCTGCCGGTCACTGGAGGGGTGGGGCAACCTGGTGCGGTCCGTGCGGGACGCGCGTGTCGCGACCGTCGCCGAGTTCCTGCACTCCCGATCCCGCTACCAGGTGTCCAAGCTCGGCGGCCGGGTCCACCGCCAGGTCGACGAACTGCTCCGGGCCACCACCGGCGTCCGCGACGTCGCCCGGGAGATGCTCGGCGGGATGGTCGGCAACCTCGACCGCACCCTGACCATGCTCACCGGACCCGAGCCGCTTGACGCCGACGCCCTCGCCGCCGAGGTCACCGCCGTGTTCGCCGCGCAGCGGCTGTTCAACGAGAGCGCCACCGACTTCTACGCCTACCTCAACGGGGTCCTGGCCCGGTACGACCTCGTGGGCGAGGAGTACGCCGGGTTCAAGGACCTGCTGCTGGGCTACGTCGACCTGATCACCGCCGACGTCGCCCGGCACGCCCCGGCGGTCACCACCCGGCTGACCGCGCTCGACCCGCACCTGGACACGCTGCTCGCCGCGCTGGACGCCCTGCCGACGATGACCAACGCCGACGGCACCGCCGGCGAGCGGCTGCCCGGCCGCACCCGGGCCGACTGGGACGAGTTCGCCGCCTGGTACGACGGCCGCGCCGGCCGGTCCGGCCCGCAGCAGCTGCGCACCGCCGCCGAGCAGGCGCTCGGCCAGCTGCTGACCAACGCCAAGCGGATGCTGTCGGCGTCCGGCACCGGCGTGTCCCGCCGCAACGACCTGCTCAAGCTCGCCGGCTGGTTCGCCCAAGCCGACACCGATACCGCGCACCGGCTCTACGCCGCCGCGTACGGCGCCTATCCCGCCCGTCACCTCGTCCTCGGCCCCGAGGAGGTCGGCCCGCGGGCCGGCGCGACGACGTCCTGGTGGGAGGCCGAGCCGGTCGAGGTGCCGGTCTCGCTGCGCGAACGCGGCGACCGCGCCGCGCGCGGCCGGACCTCCCGGGTGCCCGACACCGCCGGCGACCGGGAGGAGCTGCTCGCCCAGGCCCGCGCCGAGGCCGAGCACGCCGCCGCGGCCGCCGCCGAACTCATCGCAGCCGGCACCCTGCACGGCCGGCGCGTCCACCCGGCCGCCCGCGACCTCGTCCTCGACCGGCTCGGCGACCTGTTCGCCGCCGGTCAGGACGCCGACGAGCCGCTGGAGTGGACCGACACCGACCTCGGCTTCACCCTGCTCGCCACCCCCAGCCCCGGTCAGCCGACCCGGATCAGCGCCGAAGACGGCGACCTGATCGTCGACGACCTGACGCTCACCATCACGCCGCTGGAGGACCAGCAGCAGCGCACCGGGACGGAGACCCCGCGATGACCGCGCCGCAGCCCCCGCGCGAGGTGACCGAACGCCGCGACGCCGCCCGCGCGCTGCTGCACAGCCCGTTCCTCACCGACGGCGACGCGCTGCCCCTGGTGCGGCGGCACGCGGCCGCACTGAAGACGACGTTCGCTACCTGGCTGGGCTACACCCTCTACGTCGAGCCGGCCTTCGCCCGGCTGATCAAGACCCCGCTGACCGCCGACGCGCCGACCCGACCCGCCCGGCGCACCGCCGGCGGCGAGTTCACGCCCCGCACCTACGTGTACCTGACGCTGCTGTCCGCGGCCCTGCTCGCCCCGCAGACCGGCGAGCAGATCCTGGTGTCCGCCCTGGTCGAGCAGGTCCGGGCCGACGCCGCCACCGCGCAGGTGACCCTGGACGACTCCTACGCCGACCAGCGGCACCTGCTGGCCGCGTTCCGGCAGCTGATCGGCTGGGGCGTGCTCGAGGAGACCGCGGGCAGCGTCGCCGAGTGGAGTGAACGGCGCGAGGAGGCGCTGCTGACTATCCACCGGCAGATGCTGCCGCACCTGCTCGCCCGCCCACTGACCTACGACGACCCGATGGCCCTGCTCAGCGCCGCCCCTGACGTGGTCGAACAACCCCGGCGCAGCCTGCGGCGCAAGCTGGTGGAGAACCCACTGGTCCGACGCGAGGACCTCACCGACGCCGAACGTGACGTGCTCTCCCGCGAGCGCACCGAGCTCACCCGCGTCCTGGACGAGACGTTCGGGCTGATGCTCGAGGTCCGCGCCGAGGGCGCGCTCGCCTACGACCCCGACAGCGAGGTTACCGACCTGGAGTTCCCCGGCGCCTCGACGGTGCGGCAGGCCGCGCTGCTCACCGTCGACGAGCTGCTCGCCAGGCACACCCCGAAGTCCGGGTCCACCGCCGACGTCGGGGGCCGCGCCGTCCCTGGCGTGCTCTGCCCCTGGCCGGAGGTCGGGGACGTCATCACCGGGCTGTCCACCCGGCATGGCAAGGCGTGGGGCGCCGAGTACGTCACCGACCCGGCCCGGCTGCAGGCCGAGGTTGTCGCCACGCTCACCGCGTTCGGGCTCGCCACCGGCACCGACGCCGGCCTGGTGCTGCACCCCGCTGCCGCCCGGCACCGCCCCACCGTCTCGCAGACACCGCCCCGGACCCGCGCGCAGACCCGCCTCATCGGCGACCCCGACCAGGTATCCCTCTTCGACCCGGAGACGCCTTGACCGCCACCCTGCCCACGCCCGCCGAGGACCTCGGTCAGGCGCCGCTGAAGCGGTACGACAGCCGGTGGCGGCTGCACCGCGGCGGCATCGTCAACGTGTGGTTCTACTACGACGAGCAGTTCACCTTCTCCGGTGGCCGGGTCATCTGGCGCGGCACCAACGGCGCCGGGAAGAGCCGTGCCCTGGAGATGCTGTTGCCTTTCCTGCTCGATGCTGATCGACGGAACATCGACGCGACCGGGGCGAAGAAGGTCCGCCTCGAGGACCTCATGAGCCACGGCGCCGGGGAGCAGACCAACCGGGTCGGCTACCTGTGGCTGGAACTGGAAGGCGAGGCCGACGACGGCAGCCGCGAGTACCTGACGCTCGGAGCGTTCATCCGGTTCTCGAAGGCCACCGCCGAGGCGAAGGCCTGGTACTTCGTCACCCCGCTGCGGGTCGGCGCCGACCTGCCGCTGCTCGGGGAGGACCGCGAGCCGCTGTCCCGGGAGCGGCTCACCGAGCTCGTCGGCGCCGAGCGCATCACCGAGAAGGCCGAGACGCACCGCGACCGCGTCCGCGCCGACGTGTTCGGGCTCACCGGCGAGGCCGGCAAGCAGCGGTACGCCGGCCTGCTGCAGCTGCTGCACGTGCTGCGCAACCCCGACGTCGGCAACCGCATCGAGGCCGGCGAACTGCCGAAGCTCGTCTCCGCCGCGCTGCCCCCGCTGTCCGACGTCGCCCTGAGCAACGCCGGCCAGCAGCTCGACGCGCTGTCGGAGACCCGCGCCACCCAGCAGGCCCTCGAGGAGGACGCCGGTCACCTGGCCGGGTTCCTCGACAGCTACCGGCGCTACGTCGCCGGGGTACTTCTCACCGCCGGTGGTGCGGCGCGGGAGGCGGCCGGCTCCGCCCGGGCCGCCGCCGCGCACGCCCGCACCGAGACCGGCACTCACGAGAAGCTCATCGGCGAGCACGCCGCCGCGGCGGCCGAGCTGACCCGGCTGACCGCCCGCGACCGCGAGCTGGACGGCACCATCCTGGGTATCCGCACCTCGCAGGAGTACAAGGACGCCACGCAGCTCGACGACGTGGAACGGCGGGTGGCTGCGCTGCACACAGCCGCCGCCGGCGCGCTGACCGCCGCCGGATCCGCCCGCGAGCACGAGGCACATCAGGTTCAAGCGGCAGACGGCCGGGCCACCGAGGTCGCCCAGGCCGCCGACCGGGCCGCCACGACGCTGCGCGAGGCGCAGACCGGCCTGCAGGCCTCCGGGATGGACACCGACGTCCTGCCGGCCGCGGCCGCGGCGCAGATCGGTGAGGACACCCCGCTCAGCGAGCCGGTTCGCACCGACGTCGACACCGACCCGCAGCCCGCAGCCCGTCCAGTCCCGCACCGGCTCACCGTCACCCCGACCGACCCGCGTGCCGCGGCGGAGGCGGCCCGGCGGGTCCAGCAGGCGGCCGACCGCCGCGCGGGGCAGGCCGGCACCCGCCTGGCGACCGCCCAGGACCTGCAGCGCCGGCTGACCCAGGTCGAACGTGCCGAGGACAACGCCGAGGCCGCCGACCGAACCGCGGAGATCTCCGCCGACGACGCGGCGACCGCCGCCGACCTCCGGGACACGGTCGCGGCCACGCTGGCCGCCGAGTGGCGCCGGTGGACCGGCGACGCCACCACCACGACTCTCCTCGGCGACGTGAGCTGGGCGGACACCGCCGCTGGGCCGCTGCTGGCCGACGCCGAGGCGCTCACCGGCGACGGGGGCGCGATCGACCTCACCGACCTCGACCGGGTCGCCGCCGAGGCCGCCGAACCGGCCCGGGAGCGCCTGGCCGACGAGCGCGCCGACCTGCGCCGCCGCCAGGAGCAGGACGACCAGCGGCGGACGGACCTCGACATCGAGGCCCGCGGGCTGCGCGCGGAGCGGGACCCCGAGCCGCTGAGCCCGCCGTGGCAGACCGCCGCCCCGGACGACAGCATGCCCCTGTGGCAGGCGCTGGACTTCACCGATCCCGACCTGCCCGACATCCACAAGGGCGGGATCGAAGGGGCGCTGCACGCCGCCGGCCTGCTCACCGCGCACCTGTCGCCGACCGGCACCGTGACCGCCGCCGCCGCCGGGCAGGTGCTGCTCGCCCCCGCCGGCCCCCGCGCCGCCCGGCCGCTGTCCCAGCTGCTCACCGCGGACCCCGAGTCTCCGGCCGAACCCACCCTCGTCGCAGACGTGCTGGCACGCATCGCCCTCGACGACGCCACCCATCCGGTGTGGGTCGGCACCGACGGCTCCTGGGGCAACGGCCCGCTGCGCGGGCACCACCCGGCCGCCGCCGCCCGGCACATCGGCGCCGCCGCGCGGGCCGCGTCCCGCGCCGCCCGGCTGGCCGAGATCACCGCCGAGGTCGACCGCCTCGACGAGGCCGACGCCGCCCGGGCCGCCGAACGCGGCGCCCTGCGGGAGCGCGAGCAGGCGCTCACCGCGCACCTGCGCACCGCACCCCGCAGCGGACCGCTCACCCAGGCCCGCGCGGCCGCCGTCACCGCGGCCACCCGAGCAGACCGCGACGAGCAGGCCGCCGTGACCGCCCGCACGGCCGCAACCCGGCTGCGCGACGCGTGGGCGGCCGCCCACGCCCAGCACGTCGAGGCCTGCCGCGCGTTCGGCCTGCCCACCGACACCGACGCGCTCGCGACCATCCGCCGTGACGCCACCGCCGCCGCCGGCGCGTGTGGCCGACTCGCCGGCAGGCTGGCCGAGCTCGGCGCCGCAGTGGACCGGCACGCCGCGGCGCTCACCCTCGCCGCGACGGCGACCGGCAAGCGCCGCGCCGCGGAGGCAGGCGCCGAGAATGAGTGGGGTGTCTGGCGCGCCGCCGACGCGGAGGTCGCCGCGCTGCGCGCCAGCGTGGGGGCGGAGGCCACCGCGATCCGCGCCCGGCTGCAGGAGGCCGAGACCGAGGCCAAGCAGGTGAAGAGCGCCCTCGGCGCCGCCGTCACCGTCGAAGGTGATCTCGGCCGCCAGGCATCGGCCGCGGAGGAGCGGGTCCGGCACGCCGAGGAGTCGGCGGCGACCGCCCGCGCCGCGCTGGCCGCCGCCGTCGATCGGCTGCGGGCCATCACCGCGCTGCGTGGTCTGGCCGCCGCCGTCACCGACGGGCAGACGCTGCCCGACCTGCCCCCGGCCGACCCCGTCACGATCGCCGCCGACGACGTCGACGCCGCCGTCCGGCGGCTGGAGTCAGCCGTGAACGGCCGCGGGGACGACGTCGACACCACCGCCATCCTCCGCGCGCAGCAGAACCTCGAACGTGACCTGCAGGGCACCTTCGACGTGTTCGCCACCGACGTCGGGGGCGTCTGGCTGTTCGACCTGGTCGACGCCACCGGCACGCACACCATCGCCTCCGGCCACGACCTGCTGCAGCGCCGCACCACCGAGGGCCGCACCGCGCTGACCGAGCGCGAACGGACGGTGTTCACCGACTTCGTCCTCGGTGGCGTCGCCGAGGAGCTACGGGACCGGCTGAAGCAGGCCCGCGAGCTGATCGACGCGATGAATGACAGCCTCGACACCATCCGCACGTCGCACGGCATCGGCGTCCGCGTCAACTGGAACCTCGCGGTCGCCGACGACGACCCGCTCGCCCGGATCCGACAGCTGGTCACCCTCTCCGGGGAGGTCCGCCGCCCCGAGCAGGACGCCGAGCTGATCGCCCTGATCACCGCCCGCGTCGAGGACTTCATGTCGCACGACCCGACCGCCGGATACGCCACCCACCTGACCGCGGCCCTGGACTACCGCAAGTGGCACGAGGTCGAGCCGCTGATCCTCGGCCCCGCGCCGGGGCAGAAGCGGACGATCAGCCGGCGGTCGAAGCTGTCCCAGGGTGAGACCCGGTTCGTCTCCTACGTGACCCTCTTCGCCGCAATCGACGCATACCTCTCCGGCCTGCCCGACGTCACCCGCGCGCTGCGGCTGATCGTGCTCGACGACGCGTTCGCGAAGGTCGACAACCGCACCATCGGCGTCCTGATGGGACTGCTGGTTCGCCTGGACATCGACTTCGCGATGACCGGGCACGCCCTGTGGGGCACCTACCCGCAAGTGCCATCGCTGGACGTCTACGAGGTCCGCCGTCGGGAGGGCAGCGCCGCGATCACCACCCACGTGCACTGGGACGGGCACACCCGGCACCTGCGGGTCGCCCCGTGACCACCGCCGCGCTCCCGCAGCGGCTGCACACCTACCTGGCGGACCCGTCGCTTCGGCCGCTGTGGTCCGCCGTCCGCCGCCGGTTGGAGAGCAACCGGCTTACCGTCGGCGGGACCGTCACTGTCGAGCTGGACGGCGACGCGGCGACCCGCCTGTCCGGCCTGATCGGCGATCCGCGCCGGCCGGTTCGGCCGGGCCGGGCCCAGATCCGGCTCGACGTCCTCGACGACGCCCTGCGCCGCTCCGCGGCTGCGGCCGGGTTGATCTCCGTGCTCACCGCGCTGGACGGCCCGCTCACCGACCGCGCCGCGGACCGCGAGCAGCGGCAGGCCGCGCAGACGCACCTGTGGGCGCTGCTGGACGCGCGCCTGGGCGCCGCCGGCCTGGCCGAGGCGGGCTGGCTGCCGGCATTCCTGGACGGAGTGCGGCGCACCGGCCTGCTGACCCGGGCCGGCGACGACGCCGCCGAGGCGATCGACCACGCGGGCGCCGCGCTGCGCGAGGTCGCCGCGGACAGCGTGCTCGACGGCGGCGACCCGATTCCCGAGCCGCGGTGGGAGCTCGCCGAGCTCGCCGGGGAGGCCACCGGCGACGCGCACGGGCTGGACGACGACCGGGTCGCCGCCGCCCTGGTGCTGCGCGCGGCCGCGGCGGCCGCCGAGGAGCCGGCACCGTCCTCGGCCGCCGAGCGGCGCACGCTGTGGGAACGGCTCGGCGTCACCACCGACCAGGTGTCCGGCACGGTCCTCGTCTGGGGCCTGCGCCCGCCCGGCCAGGGCCGGTGGGCGGCGATGATGCGGGAGCGGGCCGCCCTCGGGCTCGTCACCCACCTGACCGTGCAGGAGCTCCGGGCGGTGGCCGGGCAGCCGCTTGCCGCAGCGGGGCAACCGGTCCACGCGTGCGAGAACCCGCAGGTGCTGCAGGCCGCCGCCCGCGCCGGCCGGGTCGGCCCACTGGTGTGCTTCGCCGGAAACCCGGCCTCGGCCGGGCTGCAGCTGTTGGCCCGGCTGCTCGGCGACGGCGCCCGCGTCGCGTACCACGGCGACTTCGACTGGCCGGGCATCCGCATCACCGGGCGGCTGCTGGAGCGTGGCGCCGTGCCGTGGCGGATGACCGCGCACGACTACGCCGACGCCGTGCAGCGGCTGCCGGCCGGGTCCCGGCTGGAGCTGTCCGGCCCGCCAGCGCCGACGCCGTGGGAACCCGACCTCGCCGCGCGGATGCGCAGGGCCGGCACCGCTGTGCACGAGGAGTCCCTGCTCCCCACGTTGCTCGAGGACCTCCTGTGAACTCAGCGCGAAAGGCGATTCGGGACGGACCGGATCAGCGGCTTTACGCGCTGGGAACCCATGCGCTCGCGGCCACGAGCAAGGAGAGCGTGTCCGCTGTGATGCCGACGACGGCGTCTCGGAGTCGAACGTCGGGATCACGCGCCCACGCGCTCGTCTGCAGGATCAGCAGCATCCCGGCCAGCAGGACGAACCCGGCCCGGAACCACTCCCCCTGCGTGGACAGCCACACAGCCACGGCCACGTTGATGGCGATGGCGCCAGACCGGATGCCTGTACGACGGCGCAGTCTCGCGACTTGCTCGACGGTCAAGGTCGCCGCGAGCTGCTCTTCCAGCTGCGTGACGCGCTTCTGCTCCGCCTCCGCGGTCAACCTTGCCTCGTCCCAAGCTGCGTGAGCCCGGTCGCGTTCCTGTTCCGCTGCGAGGCGTCGTTCGTCGACCGCCGCTCGCTCGTCGTCGTTGAGCCGTCCGACGTGCGCCGTTGCCTCCCGCATGCGCTCCGCGCGTCGGCGCAGGACCTCGGACAGGATGTCGTCGGCCGTCTCCGTGGCCTTCTCCATCGCCCGCTCAACGCTCGGCATCTGCGCGACACGCACGTCGGTCGCACCCCCCTCTCCGGCCAACGACCGCGCGAGTTGGGCAGCCACAGAAGGCGGGTAGCGGACGGTGACGCGCTCGGCGATGTCGCGCGTCATCATGCGGCTGGCCGCTGCCGTCAGAGCAGCGGCCTCTGGAACAGGACGAATCCGGGCCAGCAGCAGGGTGAGGGTGCCGGGCGGGACCGCGAGGGGTACTCCGCAGGCTTCCGGATTCAGGGCCTCGTATGCGGGCGAGAGCCGGCGGTCATGCGTGACCACGAACAACCCTGGCCACGCCGTCCCCTTGTTCTCCCGACGGAACCGGCGTCGGTGCCGCATGGCCATCGCCAGAGTATGCGCATCCCGCCCGATGGCCTCCGCCCCGCGGCCACCCCCGGTGTCCGTGATGACCTGTGCCAGCGCTGCACGGCACCTTTCCACCTGTTCGTAATCCGAGTTCCCATGTGGCCGCACAGTCACGCCGCGGTTCCGCAGACGCTCAGCCAGCCCGGTCGTGTAGGCCTCGAAGTCGCTCCAGCTTGAGACGACCCCTTCCGTGCGCAGCTGTGCGTAGGCGACCAGCATGGAGTCCTCGCCGGCGAGCGCGATGAACGCTGACCGCTGGTCGGGGTCATCGAGGATGTCCTTGAGGTCACTCGCCTGCGTGCGCCGGGCCTGCACGAGTCCGCTCAGCTCATCGAGGTAGTGCTGTAGGACGAGCACATTGACACCCGCGTCGCGGGCTGCGTCCACCATCTGCTCCAGCGGACCGCGCACCGCCTGACCGCTCAGGAGCTGTACGAGGATCGGGGTGTCGAGTACGGCGGACTGACCGTCAAGGAGGCCCACGCGCCGCTGCTCCTGCGCCACGTCCAGTCGCGCCAGGTTGGCGTGCAGCAGCGAGGACGTCGAGAGGGTGGTGACGACTTCCTCGCCGAACGGGTCCGTCGGGTCGAGAGCTGCGAGCGCGGCCGCCCGCAGGAACTCCGCGACGTCCTCGTCGGCGCCCCGGTCGATGACCCGGAAGATGGCGGACGAGTCCACCGCTGCCGGCTTCAGCGCTGTGGGCGACCCCATCTCGACGGCGCCGACATACGCTCGCTCGCCGGCGCGGATTCCGGCGTCCAGGGCGGCGGTAAGCCGAGCCACCCACAGCTGCGCCTCGGCCTCACTGCACGGTCGGAAGTCACGCTGCGCCCGACGGCACATGTCCACGAGGGCGCGGCGACGAATGCCCTCGACCCACTGCCGAGCGACGTCAGCCTCGTCGCGGCCGGCATCGTCAAGATGCCAGACCTCCCCTACGAGGCCGTCCGCCCGGTGCACCAGACGCTGGTCACCGGATTGAGCGACGGTCAGCGCCTCAAGTACGTCGCCTCGCGTGATGTCGGCGGCCGGCCAGGCCGCCCGCACCGCGGCCACGAGAGCGTCCGTCTCCTGGCTACCCCGTGCCAGGACCTCGACGATCGTCGAGAGCAGAAGGTCCAGACGTGTCGCGTGGCGCGTCCCATTCAGCAGGACATGCGCAGCGGCGGCGTCATCCAGGACGTCCTGACCCGCATCCCCTGCAGGCAGCCCTTCGAGAGTCGGCTGCAAGAAGTTCCCCGCTTTTCTATTTCGCCTGGGCATGGCACGCCACCGGCCCAGCCCCTCGAAGGAACCGGGCCGGTGGACAAGCCGTACTAGCCGGGGAAATGTCGCGCTGACCGAATCCGGGACATTGCTGACCGAAGTCGGGACATTGCTGTCCGATTCAGCAGGACACTTCCTGGCCGTTCACATCAGCTGCAGCCGCTGGTGGAGCCGCAGCCCTCGCAGACGTAGCAGCTGCCGGCCGGGCGCATCTTCGTGCCGCAGGTCATGCACAGCGGCGCGTCGGTGGCGGTGCCGGTGACCAGCTCGAGCAGCTCGGCCGAGGAGTGGGCCTCCTTGATGGACGGCTTCTCGGCCGGGGCCGGTGCCTGCGTGGGTGCCGAGCCGCGCAGCGCCTCGAGGTCGACCTCCTCGACCTCCTCCACGGTGTCGGTGCTGGCCGACGTGCCGTAGCCGGAGACCTGGGCGGCCCGCTCGGCGGCGGTGAAGATGCCGAGGTTGGCCCGCTTCTCGACCGGCAGGTGGTCCAGCGCCAGCCGGCGGAAGATGTAGTCCATCACCGACTGGGCGATCCGGATGTCCGGGTCGTCGGTCATGCCGGCCGGCTCGAAGCGCATGTTGGTGAACTTGGAGATGTAGGTCTCCAACGGCACACCGTGCTGCAGCGCGATCGAGATCCCGATCGAGAAGGCGTCCATCACACCGGCCAGGGTCGAGCCCTGCTTGCCGAGCTTGAGGAACACCTCGCCCAGGCTGCCGTCCTCGTACATCCCGGCGGTCATGTACCCCTCGGCGCCGGCGACGCTGAACGAGGTGGTGAGGCTGGTGCGCTTCTTCGGCAGCCGCTTGCGCACCGGGTGCGAGAGGGCAGCGGTGGCGGCCGGCGCGACCGCGGCGACCTTCGTGGCAGCGTCGTCACGGGTCTTCTTGGCGTTGCCGTCGGACAGCGGCTGGCCGACCTTGCAGTTGTCCCGGTAGATGGCCAGCGCCTTGAGCCCGTACTTCCAGCCCTGGAAGTAGATGTTCTCCACGTCCTCGACGGTCGCCGACTCCGGCATGTTGACCGTCTTGCTGATCGCGCCGGAGATGAACGGCTGCACCGCGGCCATCATGCGCACGTGGCCCATCGGGGAGATGGACCGCTCGCCCATCGCGCAGTCGAAGACCTCGTAGTGCTCCGGGCGCAGGCTCGGCGCGTCGACGACGTGACCGTGCTCGGCGATGTACTCGACGATCGCCTCGACCTGCTCGTCCTGGTAGCCGAGGCTCTTCAGCGCCCGCGGCACCGTCTGGTTGACGATCTGCATGGAACCGCCGCCGACCAGCTTCTTGAACTTGACCAGCGAGAAGTCCGGCTCGATGCCGGTCGTGTCGCAGTCCATCATGAAGCCGATGGTGCCGGTGGGCGCGAGCACCGAGGCCTGGGCGTTGCGCCAGCCGTGCTCGGCGCCGATCGCCAGGCACTCCTGCCACTGCTCGGTGGCGGCCTTGAGCACGTCGGCATCGTCGGCGCCGACGGGACGGATCGCGTCGTTGGCGGCGGCGTGCTTGCGCATGACCCGGGCGTGCGCGTCGGCGTTGCGGGCGTAACCGTCGTAGGCACCCACCACCCCGGCCAGCTCGGCCGAGCGACGGTACGCCGTGCCGGTCATCAGCGAGGTGATCGCCGCGGCCAGCGACTGGCCGCCGCGGGAGTCGTAGGCGTGCCCGGTGGCCATGAGCAGGGCACCCAGGTTGGCGTAACCGATGCCCAGCTGGCGGTAGGCCCGCGTGGTGTCACCGATCGGGTCGGTGGGGAAGTCGGCGAAGCAGATGGAGATGTCCATCGCGGTGATGACGATCTCGACGGACCGGGTGAAGGTCTTGGCGTCGAACGTGCCGTCGGGGCGCAGGAACTTCATGAGGTTCAGCGACGCCAGGTTGCACGAGCTGTTGTCCAGGCTCATGTACTCCGAGCACGGGTTGGACGCGTTGATCCGGCCGGTCTCGGGGTTGGTGTGCCAGTCGTTGATGATGTCGTCGTACTGGATGCCCGGGTCGGCGCACTCCCAGGCCGCCGTGGTGACCTTGCGGAACAGCGCGCGGGCGTCCACGGTCTCGATGACCGAGCCGTCGGAGCGGGCCCGCAGCCCGAAGGGCGTGCCCTCCTCGACCGCGCGCATGAACTCCTCGTTGACCCGCACCGAGTTGTTGGCGTTCTGGTACTGGACGCTGGTGATGTCCCGGCCGCCGAGGTCCATGTCGTAGCCGGCGTCACGCAGCGCGCGGATCTTGTCCTCCTCACGCGCCTTGGTCTCGACGAACTCCTCGATGTCGGGGTGGTCGATGTCCAGCACGACCATCTTCGCCGCGCGACGGGTGGCGCCACCGGACTTGATGGTGCCGGCGGAGGCGTCGGCGCCGCGCATGAACGACACCGGGCCCGACGCGGTGCCACCGGAGGAGAGCAGCTCCTTGGAGGAGCGGATGCGGGAGAGGTTGAGGCCGGCACCCGAGCCGCCCTTGAAGATCAGGCCCTCCTCGCGGTACCAGTTCAGGATCGAGTCCATCGTGTCGTCGACGGCGAGGATGAAGCAGGCGCTGACCTGCTGCGGCGACGACGTCCCGACGTTGAACCACACGGGTGAGTTGAAGCTGAACACCTGGTGCAGCAGCATCCAGGTGAGCTCGTGCTCGAAGACCTCGGCGTCGCCCTCGGAGGCGAAGTAGTCGTGCTCGCGCCCGGCCGCCGTGTAGGTCAGCACGACCCGGTCGATGAGCTGACGCAGGCTGGTCTCGCGCTGCGGGGTGCCGACCGCGCCCCGGAAGTACTTGGTGGTGACGATGTTGGTGGCGTTGATGCTCCACTCGGCCGGGAACTCGACCCCGCGCTGCTCGAAGTTGATCGAGCCGTCCCGCCAGTTGGTCATGACGACGTCGCGGCGCTCCCAGACGACCTCGTCGTAGGGGTGCACGCCCGCGGTCGTGAAGACGCGCTTGACCTTGAGGCCCTTGCCCCGGGTCGGCGCCTTGGCGGCGCGGCGGGGGCGGGAGGTGGACAGGCGGTCGGCGGTCTCGGTCATCGTGTGGGTGTCCCCCTGGATTGCTGGACGGCTGGGAAGGCGGCGGGTGCCGGAGCCGGTGGTGCTGGTCTCGCCGGTGGTGCTGGTCTAGCCGGTGGTACCGACAGTCCGGCCGGCTGCGCTGCCGGTCGGCGTCGACGTGTCGTGGTGGGAGGGCGGGTGTTCGGGCCCGGGCGCGGCAGCGGGGGCGCCGTCCTGGGCGGCGACGTGCGCGACCGGGGCGCGGGAGCGGCCCGCGCGCAGCTCGGCGATCTCCCGCTCGAAGTCGGCGACCGAGGAGAACGAGCGGTAGACGCTGGCGAAGCGCAGGTAGGCGACCTCGTCCAGCTCCCGCAGCGGGCCGAGGATCGCCAGGCCCACCTCGTTGGCCGGCACCTCCGCCGAGCCGGTCGCCCGGATGGCGTCCTCCACGGTCGCGGCGAGCTTGGCGAGCTGGTCCTCGTCGACCGGGCGGCCCTGGCAGGCGCGGCGCACACCGGCGACGACCTTGGACCGGTTGAAGGGCTCGGTCACGCCGCTGCGCTTGACCACCGCCAACACGGCCTCCTCGACGGTGGTGAACCGCCGGCCGCAGCTGGGGCAGGAACGGCGACGGCGGGTGCTCGCACCGTCGTCGATCTCCCGGGAGTCGACCACCCGACTGTCCGGGTTGTGGCAGAAGGGACAGCGCATCGTGGTCGACCTCCTTCCGGGGTTCGGGGCACCGGTCGCTGTGGACCGGGTGGGGGACATCCGGTGGATGGCCCGGGGATGACGTGTGGAGGGCCTGTGGACGGCTTACAGGTGTGTAACTACTAGATGTTGTGGTGAGCGTAGCCCGGAACCCCTACGGGTGCACAACCCCTGGAGGTCACGATCTCGTGCGTGTCGCACCCACCGCCGTGCCGGGAGAGCCGTCGGCGGCCACCGGACGGCCCCCCGGACCGCCCGGGAGCACGCCGGCGGGCCCGTCGGCAGGCGTTCCGGCGACGTCGACCCCGGCCTCGGACCCACCCCCGGGCCCGGATCCCGGCAGCGGAGGCCGGGTGACGGCGGCCGGACCGCCGGCCGCCGCCCGCCGCCGCTCGTGCCGCAGTGCGCGCCCCCCGGCCCGGTACCAGTCGGCCATGAGCACGACCACCAGCAGACCCTCGAGGACAGCCGAGCCGTAGCTGAGCAGCAGGGCACCGGCGCGGACGGCGTCCGGGTCGCCGAGCAGCCCGGTGTCGGCGCGGGCGTAGACCAGCCGGGCCAGCACGTCGTGCCCGGCGGCGACCACCAGCAGCAGCACCACCCGGGTCGCGACCGGCGGGCGGCCGGGGACCGGGTCGACGCCGACCAGCACCCAGGCGACGAGCAGACCCGCGGCGACCATGTGCCCGTGCACCGCGGCGTGCAGCAGCGGGTGGTCGTGCAGCGACGCGTACGCCGAGGTCAGGTACAGCGGGTAGAGCGGCGCGACCGCCAGCACGGCGACCACGGCCGGGCGGGTGAGCGACCGCGCCCACCGCCCGTGCAGCATGCGGAGCAGGAGTCGGCGGGGTGCCGGCGGCAGCGTGCGCAGCGCGAGGGTGACCGGCGCCGCCCGGGACAGCAGCAGCGGGGCGGCCATGGTGAGCAGCAGGTGCTGGAGCACGTGACCCGGGAACTGCCCGGCGGCTGCGGTGGCCGGCGGCGACAGCGCGGCCGCGGCACACGCCAGCCCGGCGGACCAGGCGGCCGGCCGGCCCACCGGCCAGCGCGCTCCCCGGCCGGCGAGCCGGGCGCACCCCGTCCCGTAGAGCACCAGGGGCAGCAGCAGCACCAGCGCCGGGAGCACCCAGCCCGCGGCAGCGGTGACGTGGCCGGCCGGGTGAGCCGCGTGCGTACCCGCGCCGCGGTCGGCAGCCACCGACGCGACGTCCGGCCAGGACGCCAGGTGCAGCGGGACCCGGTCACCGTCGAGGGCGGACCAGCCGAGGGTCGGGCTCACGACGGCAGGCGCCCGGTGGCCGTGGCGCCGCCCACCGGTGACCCCCCACCGGCGGACCCGCCGGCGCCACGGCCGCGGGCACGCCGCAGCAGGAGCAGCCCGACCAGCACCGCGACCGCTCCGGGAGCGTTCCAGGCCAGGTCGTAGGGCAGCAGGTCGACGCCGTAACGCACCTGGTGCAGCCGGAGCAGCTTGTGCTGGACCAGCCCGTCGTAGAGCTGGAACCCGCCGGCGCCCAGCAGCCCACCAGCCCACACCCGCAGCGGCACGGTCGCGTGCCGGCGCTGCAGGTCGGCGAACAGGAAGAGCCCGACCACCGTGGCCGTCCAGCCACCGGCGTGCAGCAGGCCGTCGGACACCAGCCCGGCGTCGGTCGTGGACCGGTCGTAGAAGTGGTGCCAGTGCAGCAGCTGGTGGAAGACCACCTCGTCCACGAAGGCGGCCACGCCGACCCCGACGAGCAGGCCCGCGAGCAGCGAGCGACCGGACATGAGCACCTCCTGGACCCACCGGCCGCCGGACGGCGGCGCGGACCCGCGACGTACCCGGCCCGCCGCCGGGGACACCGCACCGGCGCCGGGAGCCCTGGTCAGGGCAGCCGGAGAACCTGGCCGGGGACCAGCCCGGCCCCGTCGAGGTCGTTGAGCTGCTGGATCGCGTGGACGACGGCGCGCGGGTCGTCCTGCGGCGCGTGGCCGACCGCGATGGACCACAGCGTGTCCCCCGGGCGCACCACCACGCGGCTCTCGCCGGCCAGCACCATCCCAGGACCCGAGGGCACCGCGTCGGCCACCACCGGGGCAGCCAGCACCCCGAGGCCGAGCGCGCCGGTGACCCCGAGGACGGCGACCAGCCGCCGGCCCCGCCGGGTCAGGCGCACCGGGCCCGGCGCGACCGCCGGGCCACCGCCCGCCGGCGGGCGGCAGCCGCCGCGGACCGGCCGCCGGCCGGCCGTGGCGGGCAGCCCGACCGGGCGGCCGCCCGGGCGCACCGCGTCGCGTCGGACGGGCGGCGCCCAGCCCGGCAGCTCGGGGGCGGCGGGCGCCCCGGGGGGCGCCGCGACGCGGGGGCCGCGGCACGGGGCCCTGCGGGACCTGCCGGTGTCGGTGCTGGTCATGTCGTCGCTCCTGCCGTCTCGGTCGGCGCCCCTCGAACGGGTGTTCGATCGACGCGACGAGGGATGTCTACCCCATGCCGCCGACAGGATCGAGCCGACACGGGTGTTCCTTCGAACACCTGTTTGAACTACACGGGTGTAACGCGCTACCGTCTGTGCAGATCGCGACGGCCGGGCACCCGCCGGACCGCCGGGCGTCGTCCGGCCGCCGCCCGGGCACGCCGCCGGGCGTCGCGACGGACGGGCTGTGGGAGCGACGGACGGCTGTGGGGACACGGTCAGCGAGGAGGACAGGTGGCTGCCGACAGGCCGACATCAGCAGACGAGGGCACCCCGCGCCGCCGCGCCCGCCGCGCCGCCGCCGGCGAGGCGGCCGCGGCCGCCGAGGCGGAGCCGGCCGCGGCGACCGTCCGGGAGTTCCCGGAGCGCGGGGAGGCCGGGGACGGGCTCACCCAGCGTCAGCGCCGGGTGCTCGAGTTCATCCACGACTCGATCGAGCGACGCGGCTACCCGCCCTCGGTCCGGGAGATCGGCGAGGCCGTCGGGCTGTCCTCGGCGTCGTCGGTGGCCCACCAGCTGTCGGTGCTGCAGAAGAAGGGCTGGCTGCGCCGCGACCCGAACCGGCCCCGCGCGCTGGACGTGCGGCTGCCGGGCGACGGGTCCACCGCGGCCGAGCCAGCAGCAGCCGGGCCGGCCGCGTCCGGCGCCGGGGCCGAGCAGCCGTCCACGCCGGCACCCACCTACGTCCCGGTGGTCGGCCGGATCGCCGCCGGTGGGCCGGTGCTGGCCGAGCAGGCCGTGGAGGACGTCTTCCCGCTGCCCCGCGAGCTGGTCGGCGAGGGCACGCTGTTCCTGCTCCGGGTCACCGGTGACTCGATGGTCGAGGCCGCGATCTGCGACGGCGACTGGGTCGTCATCCGCCAGCAGGCCAGTGCCGAGAACGGCGAGATCGTCGCCGCGATGATCGACGGCGAGGCCACGGTGAAGACCTACAAGCGCCGGGACGGGCACGTGTGGCTGATGCCGCACAACCCGGCCTTCTCCCCCATCCCGGGCGACGACGCCACGGTGCTCGGCCGGGTCGTCACGGTGCTGCGGCGGCTCTGAGCCCCGCGCCCACCCCGGCCCCCGCACGCGCCCGCCCCGGTCCCCGCCCCCACGCGGACCCGGGCGGGCGCGCAGCGGTTCAGTACCGGCCGCGCAGCCGGCTGACCAGCCACAGCAGCACGGTCGCGAGCACCGCAGCCGCCAGTGCGGCCACGCCCCAGGACACGCCGCTGGTCGGCCCCGCCGCCGCCGTCGCCTCGTCGGCGGCACTGGCCGCGGCGAGCGGCTCCAGCGTCCCGGTCCAGGGCAGCACGGTCACCGCGCCCGGCAACCCCTCCCCCGCGACGACCAGGTCCCGGCTGTTCGCGGCGAAGGTGATCGCCTCGCCCTGGGGCGCCGGCGGCAGCGCGACCCGGGTCGGCTCACCGGCCAGCGCGCCGGCCACGTCGGAGCCGGTCAGCGGCCACACGTAGGCATCGGTGTAGGTGCGCAGCGCCAGCAGGCCCCCGTCCGGCGCCACGGCACCGCCGGTGACCATCAGCTGTCCCGCACGGCCGACCGGGCCGCCCGGTGTGCCGGTCAGCGTGAGGGCGACGGTGGCCACCTGCCGCATCGGCACCGTGCCGCCGTCCACCAGGGCTCCGGCCGGGGTGTAGACGCCGCTGACGCCCAGGACCTCCTTGGTCACCACGTACGGGGTGCCGTCGGGTGCCAGCAGCAGGGCCTCGGCGTCGTGCGGCCCGTCGGGGTAGGTCAGCCGGGTGAGCGTGGTGCTGCCGTCCGGGCGGAGCAGGATCAGCGCGACGGTGGGCCGGTCGGTGCCGTTGTCCCCGACGTCGGCGAACCAGACCGTCCCGTCCGGGGCCACCGCGATGTCCTCCGGGTCGTACGGGTCGACCGGGGCGGTGCGCACGTCGACCACCGAGCAGCTCCGGTCCAGCGTGGACACCGAGAGCTGGTCGCCACCGTCGTCCGCGACGAGCAGGGTGTCCACCCCGGCGACCATGCCGGAGACCTCGGGCAGCGAGGGGTCGGTCAGCTGGCAGAGGTCGACGGCGGGCCCGTAGCCGGGTCCGGCCGCCGCGGCCGGACCCGCGCCGGTCAGGGCGAGCACCGCCAGCACCGGCAGCAGCCGGCGCACGCGCACGGCCGGCCGGCGGTCAGGCCGGCCGGTCGTCCTGGGCAGTGGTGCGGGCACCCGTCCAGCGTCGCAGGAGCACCTGGTCCAGGCCGTGCACCACGCCCAGCAGCACGATGCCCACCGCTGCCCCCACCACCGCATCGGTGACCCAGTGGAAGTCCAGCGCCACCATGGCCACACCAGCCACGCCCGGCCCGACCACGGCCAGCCCACGGAAGGCCCGCTGCAGCCGGACGTCCAGGCCGAACTCCACCGCCTGCCACCGCGCCACCCCCCACATCAGGACGGCGTTGGCGACGTGCCCCGAGGGGTAGGAGCTGCCGTCCCGGTGGAAGAACGAGCCCGGGTAGGCCGGCGCGGTGCGCCCGGTGCCGTACTTGAAGCCGTACACCACGACGGTGAGCAGCAGCAGCGCGAGCAGCACCCGGGCCACCGGCACCAGCGTGCGCCGGCGCCAGGCCAGCCAGCCGACCAGCGCGGCCAGCACCACGAGGATCACGCCCCGCCCGCCGACGAGGGTGAACAGCCACACCGACCGGTAGACCACCTCGTCGCCGACCCCGCCGCCGGGCTGCGAGCGCAGACCCCAGTCGCTGACGATCTCGGAGACCCGGAGGTCCATCCGCTCCAGCCGGCCGCGGCTCAGCAGGTCCACGGTGACGACCACGGTGAGCAGCAGCGCGGCGAGCACGGTCCACCGGCCCGGGCGGCCGGTGGAGGGCGCCGGCGCCTCGTCCGCCGACGGCCGGCGGATCGTCCCGGTCACCCCGACCCCTCCCGCCGTCCTGCTGGTCACGCTGGTCATGCCGAACGGTACCGGGGCCGTGATCAGTTCGTGACCAGGCAGACCCGTCCGGGGGACGCCACCCGACCGGTACCGGACGTGCGACGGCGCCGTGGCAGCGGACTGCCACGGCGCCGTCGGGCCGTGCGGGACGGGGCGGGTCAGGCCACCGGGGCGGTGAAGCCGTCCAGCAGCGCGGCCAGCGACCCGTCCACCCGGGCGACCAGCCGGGTGCCGGTGGCCACGTGCTCCTCGCTCAGCACCTCGCCGTCCCGGTGCACCCGGGCCACCAGGTCGCCCCGGTCGTAGGGCACCAGCACGTCGACGTCGACCTCCGGGTGCGGCAGCCGGGCGGCCACCACCTGGCGCAGCTCGTCGATGCCCTCGCCGGTGCGGGCGGACACCCAGACCGCGCCGGGCAGGGCGCGGCGCAGGGTGATCACGTCGTCCGGGCTCATCGCGTCGACCTTGTTGACCACGATCAGCTCCGGCACGGCGGCGGCGTCGATCTCACCGAGCACGACGCGGACGGCGTCGATCTGGCCCAGCGGGTCGGCGTCGGAGCCGTCGACGATGTGCAGCAGCAGGTCGGCGGCGGCCACCTCCTCCAGCGTGGAGCGGAACGCGTCGACCAGCTGGTGCGGCAGGTGCCGCACGAAGCCGACGGTGTCGGTGAGGGTGTAGTCCCGGCCGTCGGGCGTCTCGGCCCGGCGCACCGTCGGGTCCAGGGTGGCGAACAGCGCGTCCTGGACCAGCACCCCGGCCCCGGTGAGCTGGTTGAGCAGGCTGGACTTGCCGGCGTTGGTGTAGCCGGCGATCGCCACGCTGGGCACCGCGTTGCGGTCCCTGCTGCTGCGCTGGGTGGCCCGCGCGGTGGACATGCCGGCGATCTCCCGGCGCAGCTTGCTGACCCGGGCCCGGATGCGACGACGGTCGGTCTCGATCTTCGTCTCACCCGGACCGCGGGTGCCGATGCCGCCACCGCCGGCGACGCGCCCACCGGCCTGCCGGGACAGCGACTCACCCCAGCCACGCAGGCGCGGCAGCATGTACTGCATCTGCGCCAGCTCGACCTGGGCCTTGCCCTCCCGGCTGCTGGCGTGCTGGGCGAAGATGTCCAGGATCAGCGCCGTCCGGTCGACGACCTTCACCTTGAGGATCTTCTCCAGCTGGTTGAGCTGGCCCGGGGTCAGCTCACCGTCGCAGATCACCGTGTCCGCCCCGGTGGCGGCGACGATCTCGCGGATCTCTGCGGCCTTGCCCGAGCCCACGTAGGTGCCGGCGTCCGGCTTGTCCCGGCGCTGCATCACCCCGTCCAGCACCTCGGAGCCGGCCGTCTCGGCCAGTGCCGCGAGCTCGGCGAGGGATCGTTCGGCATCGGCCTGGGTGCCCTCGGTCCACACCCCGACCAGGACCACCCGCTCCAGGCGGAGCTGGCGGTACTCGACCTCGGTGACGTCGGTGAGCTCGGTGGAGAGCCCCGCCACGCGGCGGAGCGCACCGCGCTCCTCCAGGTCGTAGGACCCGGTGCTGTCGTCGGGCAGCGGCCGGAGGGACTCACCGTGGTCGGGCCGGGCGGGCTCGGACACGGCCAGCGAGCGGGCGGCCTTGTCGGCCCGGTCGGCGGCGGCATCGAGGACTGCGCGGTTCTGTGCTGTCGTCATCGTCTCCCAGCGTGACATGCCCCGTCGTCCGGGGCACCTGACTTCCTGCTCTCTCCAACCCCGGACGGCCCGCGGATCATCCCTCCGGGTGCATGCCGACGTAGACCGACCACCGCTCGCCGCCGGGGTCCGACGGCGCCCGGGCGTACTCGTCGAGCAGGCCGTGCAGGCGCTCGCGGAACTCCGCCAGCCGCTCCGAGGACAGCCGCAGGCCCAGCCGGGTGCTCTCCAGCCGCTGCTCCCCCACCACCGCGACCTCCTCCAGGAAGGTGCGCAGCAGCAGGTCGTGGTCCAGCGCGGGCCGGTCGCCCCACTCCAGGTCCCAGCTCAGGCCGGTCGCCAGGTAGGGCACCTCCCGGGCTCCCCGGGTGCCGCGCCGGGCCGGCTGGGCGGCGAGGAAGCCGTGCTCGGTGAGGGTGCGCACGTGGTGCAGCACGGTGGCCGGGTCACGGCCGAGGCGCCCGGCGATCTCCTTGTTGGTCAGCGGCTCGTCCAGGCACAGCCGCAGGATCCGCAGCCGGACCGTGGACGCCAGCGCCCGGGCCTCGGCGTCGGTGGCCGGGCGGCGCCGACGGCCCGGGGTGGGCACGCCGGGACCGGTCGGGCCGTCGCTCGGCGGCGCAGTCTCGGTCACGCGCACACCCTAGGACGACGCGCCGACAAAGCGATTGACACTCCCCAATCACTCAGTGACGCTGCCCTGGTGACCACTCCCCCCGCCAGCCTGTGGCGGCACCGCGACTTCCGGCAGCTGTGGGCCGCCGAGACCGTGAGCCAGGTCGGCACGCAGATCACCCAGTTGGCGTTGCCCGTCCTGGCGGTGACCTTCCTGGCCGCGTCGCCGCTGGAGATGGGCGTGCTCACCGCGCTGGAGACGGCGGCGTTCCTGCTCGTGGGGCTGCCCGCCGGCGCCTGGGTCGACCGCTGGCGGCGCAAGCGGGTGCTGGTGACGGGCGACCTCGTGCGGGCCGTGGCGCTGGCGTCGCTGCCGCTGGCCTACCTGCTCGACGCGCTCACCCTCGGCCAGCTCTTCGTCGTCGCCGCGGTCACCGGCACCGCGACGGTGTTCTTCGACGTCGCCTACCAGAGCTACCTGCCGGCGCTGGTCGCGCGGGACCAGATCGTCGACGGCAACGGCAAGCTCGAGGCGAGCCGCAGCGTGGCGTACGTGGCCGGGCCCGGGGTCACCGGCGTGCTGCTGCGCGTGGTGAGCGCTCCGCTGCTCGTGCTCGTGGACGCGCTGTCCTTCGTCGTCTCGGCGTTCTTCGTCTCCCGGATCCGCACGCCGGACGTCGTGCCCGACCGGGCCACCCGCCGTCCACTGCGCGAGGAGATCGCCGAGGGGCTGCGCTTCGTCGTCGGGCACCCGCTGCTGCGGCGGATCGTGGCGTGCACCGGGCTCGGCAACCTGTTCGGCACCATCACGACCACGCTGCTCGTCCTCTTCGCGCTGCGGGAGCTGGGTCTGTCGGCGTCGGTGCTCGGCTTGGTGTTCTCCGCCGGTTCGGTGGGCGGCATCGTCGGCGCGGTCACCGCGGCGCGCTTCGCCCGATGGGTGGGCGAGGGCCGCGCGATCCCCGTGTCCGCGGTGGTCTGGGCGGTCTTCGCCGTGTGCACCCCGCTCGCCGCCCTGGGCGCGCCGGAGGTCCTGCTCGCGGTGGGCACCTTCGGCGCCAGCTGGGCTGTCGTCGTCTACAACGTCACCCAGGTCAGCTTCCGGCAGCGGCTGTGCCCGCCGGCGCTGCTGGGCCGGATGAACGCCTCGGTCCGGTTCATCGTCTACGGCACCATGCCGCTGGGCGGCCTGCTCGGCGGCGTGCTCGGCACCGCCATCGGCATCGTGCCGACCCTGTGGGTGGCAGTGGCCGGGACGGTGCTCGCCGCCCTGCCGGTGCTGCTCAGCCCACTCCTCCACATGCGCGACCTCCCCGACGAGCTGGACGCGACGACCGGGCCGCCGGTTGCCCGGCAGGTGGACGGGTAGGCGAACGGTCCACCCGAGCGACGGAGGACGCTGTGAGCGAGCACGAGCAGATCGACGACCCCGGTGCCGACCCTGCCGGCCTGGACCCGCCGCGCAACATCTTCAGCGGGGGCGGTGGTGGTGGGGCCGACCAGGACACCGGTCAGGGCCGCCCGCGGGGCAACGGCAACGTGGGTCCCGGTGACGCACCGGAGGACCCGACCGACCCGCCCACCATCGGCGACGGCCACCGGGACGACTGAGCCCCGGCCCGGCAGACCGCGGCTCAGCCGGCGAGCCACTCCGCGGTCAGCGTGCCCTCGGCCACCAGCACGGCCGGGCCGCCCAGCACCGTGCCGCCCGGGTCGACGTCCACGGTGAGCCGGCCGCCCGGGACGTCGACGGTCACCGTGCCGGCGTCCCGGCCGGCCGCGGCGAGCACCGTGTGGGCCGCCGCGCACGCGCCGGTGCCACAGGAGCGGGTCTCCCCCACCCCGCGCTCGACGACGCGCATGCGGGCGTGGGGGTCGCCGCCGGGCAGCACGTTGACCAGCTCCACGTTGACGCCCTCGGGGAACAGCCCGGCGTCCACGGCGGGGGTGCCGGTGAGGTCCAGCCCGGACACCGGGACGTCGGTCAGGCACACCAGGTGCGGGTTGCCCATCGAGACGGCCGTGCCGGTGAACCGGGCACCGCCGATCGTGGCGCTGCCGTGGCCGAACGGGCGGGCCGGGCCCATGTCCACCCGGTAGCCGCCGCCGGGGGCCGAGCCCACCCGGCGCAGGCCGCCGCGGGTCCCGACGGCCACACCGGCGGCGGCCGCGGCCGGGTCCAGCAGGCCCTCGGCCAGCAGCGCGTGCAGGTACAGCCGGATGCCGTTGCCGCACATCTCGGCGTACGAGCCGTCGGCGTTGCGGTGGTCCATGAACCACTCGCCGGCGTCCAGGTCGGCGCCGAGCACGCCGGCGGCGTCGGGCACGTGCCGGCTGCGCACCAGCCGCAGCACGCCGTCCCCGCCCAGCCCGGCGCGCCGGTCGCAGAGCCGGCGGACGAGGGCGTCGTCCAGCCGGTCGGCGGGCCAGACCGTGCCGTCGGGGTCGGGCAGCAGCACGAAGTCGTTGCCGGTGCCGTGGCCCTGCAGCACCCTCTCCCCGCTCATGCCCCGATCCTACGGTCGGTGATCACCGCGCCGACGGCGTCGAGCAGGTCGGGGCGGGCCGCGTCGAACCAGTGCACGCCTGGGTCCCGCCGGAACCACGACCGCTGGCGCCGGACGAACCGCCGGGTGGTGGACACGGTGCGCTCGCGGGCCTCCGCGGCGGACAGCTCGCCGTCCAGCTGCTGCAGCACCTGGGCGTAGCCCAGCGCCCGGGAGGCGGTCGGGCCCTCCCGCAGGCCCTCGGCTGCCAGCCGCTGCACCTCGGTGACGAACCCGGCCGCCCACATGGCGTCCACCCGGGTGGCCACCCGCGCGTCGAGCTCGGCGGGCTCCCGGTCCAGCCCGATCGACACCGCGGGGTAGTGCGGCCGCGGCTGCGGCAGCGAGGCGATGAACGGCCGGCCGGTGATCTCCACGACCTCCAGCGCCCGCACCAGCCGCCGCCCGTTGCTGGGCAGCACGGCGGCGGCCGCCGCCGGGTCGACCAGCGCCAGCCGTCGGTGCAGCTCGTCCGGGCCCACCGTGGCCAGCTCGGCGGTCAGCCGGGCACGCACGGCCGGGTCGGTGGCCGGGAAGTCCAGCTCGTCGAGCACCGCCCGCACGTAGAGCCCGGACCCGCCGACCAGCAGCGGGACGACGCCGGCGGCGCGCAACCGGTCCACCTCCGCGCGGGCCGCGTCCCGGTAGACCGCCACCGCCGCCGGCTCCCGCACGTCCCAGAGGTCCAGCAGGTGGTGCGGCACGCCCTGCCGCTCGACCAGGTCGGGCTTGGCGGTGCCGATGTCCATGCCCCGGTACAGCTGCATGGAGTCGGCGTTGACCACCTCGCCGCCGAGACGCTGCGCCAGCGCCACGGTGAGCGCCGTCTTGCCGGTGGCGGTCGGGCCGACCACGGCGACCACCGGCGGCAGGCCGTCGGCTGCGGGCGCCGTCACGCCGTCACCGCTGCCGCCAGGTGGCCACCAGGTAGCCCACCCCGAACGGCGCCTCGTCGTGGAGCAGCTCGCCGGCCAGGGCGCGGCCGGCCAGGGCCGCGCCCACCGCCCGCCAGGCCGGCACGCCGGCGGCCAGCAACCGCTCGCCCTGCCCCGGGTCCAGCGCGGCCAGCGCCGCGGCGTCGCCGTCGGCCAGCGCCCGGGCCACGGCGGCGTCGAACGGCGCGGCGGCCGGGTCGAGGGCGCCGGGTGCCTTCTCGCTGCGCCGGGCGCTGCCGTCACCCATCACCAGCACGCCGAGCCGCCCGGTGAGCTCGGCCAGCACCGCCGGCAGGTCGGCCGCGGCCACCCCGACCCGCGGGCCCCGGTGCCCGGCGTCGTCCAGCAGCCAGGCGCCGATCGTGTGGGCCGGCGGCAGCCGCCGCCCGTCCGGGTGCGCCGGTCCGGAGAAGGGCACCGTCAGGTCCACGCCGTGGCCGCGCAGGTCACCGGCGTCCCCGGCGCCGTAGCGCACCCCGGCCGGGCCGTCGCCCACCACCAGCAGCACGGCCGGGTCCTGCGCCGTCACCGCGGTGACGGCCGCGCGGCAGGCGGCCCGCAGCGCCACGGTCTCCGCGGCCGCGGTCCCCGCCACCGCCGGCAGCAGCAGCGGCGGCTGCGGGCAGAAGGCCACCGTGACCGGTCCGGCGCCGCTCTCACCGGCGCGGACACCGTCCGGGGCGGCCCGGCGGGCGGGAGACGCGGTGGCTGCGGACTCGGTGCCGGCCGGGGGCTGAGGGGGTGCAGGACTCACGCGGGGCAGTGTCGTCCATGACGCGTGGGAGACTCCCCACCGTGTCGAGCACGGAGAACAACGCAGACCGAGCGCAGCAGACCCGGGATCCGGAGGTGCCCGAGCAGGCACCCCCGGCGGTGACCCCTGAGGCGGTCGCCCCGCAGGCCCCCGGGGTGGGCGGCGCGGGCGCCGCACCGACCGGCGCCCCGGAGGGGTCGGCACCCCAGGTCGAGGTGTCCACCGCGGTCACCCAGGACGCCGGCACGCCCGCCGCCCCCGCCCCTGCGGACGCCGTCCTGGCCGACCCCACCGCCCCGGGCCCCGCGCAGGACACCGGCCTGCTGACCACCGACGCCGACCCGTCCGCCGCTGCGGCCGGCGCCGGCGCCCCGGCACGGGTGCCGGCCACGGCCCCCGCGGACACCCCGGCCGCCGAGATCGACGGCGCCGGGCTGGACGTCGCCGACGCCCCCACCGCCCCGGTCGCCGCGCCCACCACCGACCCCGCCACCGACCCCACTGCCCCGGTCGACCCCGCTGCTGCAGCCGACCCGGTCGTGCCCGACGCCGCCGCGTCCACCCCGGGCCGGGCCGTGCCGCGCGGGCGGGGCCGGCGTGGCCCGGGCCGGGCACCGGCACCGGCGCCCGTCGTCCCCAGCGCGCCGCCGTCGGACCCCACCCTGTGGGGCCGGGTCGACGAGGACGGCACCGTCTACGTGCGCACCGCGCAGGGCGAGCGGTCCGTCGGATCGTGGCAGGCCGGCGAGCCCGCCGAGGGCCTGGCGCACTACGGCCGCCGCTACGACGACCTGGCCACCGAGGTGCTGCTGCTGGAGGCCCGCCTGGGCGCGCACCAGGGCAACCCGAACGAGCTCAAGGCCAAGGCGCAGGCCCTGGTCGACGGCCTGCCCACCGCCACCGCCGTCGGTGACCTGGACAGCCTGATGGCGCGGGCCGAGGCGATCATCGCCGTCGCCGACGACGCGGTCGCCGCCAACAAGGCGGAGAAGGCGGCGGCCCGCACCGCCGCCATCGCCCGCAAGGAGGCCCTCGCCGCCGAGGCCGAGCAGATCGGCGCGGAGTCCACGCAGTGGAAGGCGTCGGGCGACCGGCTCAAGGCGATCGTCGAGGAGTGGAAGACGATCAAGGGCATCGACCGCAAGACCGACGAGGCGCTGTGGACGCGCTTCGCGGCCGCGCGGGACGCCTTCGGTCGCCGGCGGGGCGCGCACTTCGCCGCCCTCGACGTGGCCCGCGGCGAGTCGCGCGCGGCCAAGAAGGAGCTCATCGCCGAGGCCGAGCGGCTCTCCACCTCCACCGAGTGGGGCCCGACCAGCGCGGCGATGCGCGCACTGATGGACCGCTGGAAGGCCGTGCCGCGCACCGGCCGGGACACCGACGACGACCTGTGGAAGCAGTTCCGCGCCGCCCAGGACGTCTTCTTCGCCGCCCGCACCGCGCAGGACAAGCAGCGCGACACCGAGCACCAGGCCAATCAGCAGGCCAAGGAGGCCGTGCTCGCCGAGGCGGAGGCGCTGGACCCCTCGAACAAGGGCGCCCAGAACACGCTGCGCCAGCTGCAGGAGCGCTACGACGCGATCGGGCACGTGCCGCGCGAGTCGATGCGAGCCCTGGAGGACCGGATGCAGGCCGTGGAGGAGAAGTTCCGCGGCACCGCCGACACCGCCCGCGCCCGGGTGGTGCCGGAGAACCCGATGCTCACCCAGATGCGGGCCGCCGTCGCCAAGGCCGAGGACCAGCTGGCCAAGGCACAGGCCGCCGGGAACGCCAAGCGGATCACCGAGGCCGAGGGCGCCCTGGCCACCCGCCGCGAGTGGCTGGCCGAGGCGGAGAAGGCAGCCGGCAGCCGCCGCTGACCCGCGCACGACCGAGGGCCCCGTCCACCCGGACGGGGCCCTCGGTCGGCCAGGCGGCCCGGTCGTGCGCCGGTACGACCGGGGACGGTCCGGTCAGGCGGGGGCGCAGGCCGGGGCCGGGGCGGCGGGCTCGGCCGCCGGGACGCCGACCCGCGGGATGCCCAGCAGGACACCCGGCGTGGTCGGCCGGACGCCGGCCTCGGAGGCGTCCCCGGCCCGGGTGCGCCGGTGGGACAGCAGCGGCCCGTCGGCGATGAGGTGGTGCGGGGCCGCCTGGGTCACCACGGTCTCCACCACGTCGCCGGGGCGGACCCCGGGCGCGGCCGTGACGTGCACCAGCCGCCCGTCGCGCGAGCGGCCGGACAGCCGGCCGCGGGCGGCGTCCTTGCTGCCCTCCCCGGCAGCGACCAGCAACTCGACCGGCGTGCCGACCAGCGCGCGGTTCTCCGACCAGCTGATCTCGTCCTGCAGTGCGGTGAGCCGCAGGTAGCGCTCCTGCACGACCTCCTTGGGCAGCTGGCCGTCCATCTCGGCGGCCGGCGTCCCGGGGCGCTGGGAGTACTGGAACGTGAAGGCACCGGCGAACCGTGCCTCGGCCACCACGTCCAGGGTCTGGGCGAAGTCCGCCTCGGTCTCCCCCGGGAACCCCACGATGACGTCGGTGGTGATCGCGGCGTCCGGCATGGCGGCCCGGACCCGCTCGATGATCCCGAGGTAGCGCTCGCGCCGGTAGGAGCGGCGCATGCGGCGCAGCACGTCGTCCGAGCCGGACTGCAGGGGCATGTGCAGCTGGTGGCAGACCGCCGGGGTCTCGGCCATCGCGGCGATCACGTCGTCGGTGAAGTCGCGGGGGTGCGGGCTGGTGAACCTGACCCGCTCCAGGCCCTCGATCCGGCCCGTGGCGCGCAGCAGGTCGGCGAAGGCACCCCGGTCGCCGAACTCGACGCCGTAGCTGTTCACGTTCTGCCCGAGCAGGGTCACCTCCAGCACGCCCTGGTCGACCAGGGCCTGCACCTCGGCCAGCACGTCACCGGGACGGCGGTCGGCCTCGGTGCCGCGCAGCGACGGCACGATGCAGAACGTGCAGCTGTTGTTGCAGCCCACGCTGATCGACACCCAGCCGGCGTAGGCGGAGTCCCGCTTGGCCGGCAGCGAGCTCGGGAAGACCTCCAGGGCCTCCTTGATCTCCACCTGGGCCTCGTCGTTGTGCCGCGCGCGCTCCAGCAGCGCCGGCAGCGAGCCCACGTTGTGCGTGCCGAACACGACGTCCACCCAGGGAGCGCGCCGGACGATCTCGCTGCGGTCCTTCTGCGCCAGGCAGCCGCCCACCGCGATCTGCATGCCGGGGTGGCCGGCCTTGACCGGGCGCAGGTGACCGAGGTTGCCGTAGAGCCGGTTGTCGGCGTTCTCCCGCACCGCGCAGGTGTTCAGCACGACCACGTCAGGCTCGTCGTGCTCGCCGGCGGCGGTGTAGCCGGCCTCCTCCAGCAGCCCGGACAGGCGCTCGGAGTCGTGCACGTTCATCTGGCAGCCGTAGGTGCGCACCCGGTAGGTGCGGGGGGCCGGCGGGGAGGGAGGGGCGCTCGTCATGACGGGTCGAGGGTACGGCGCCCGGGCACCCGCACGACCGGGCCGCCGCGACGACGAGACCTGCCAACCGCACACAGCGCGTTCAGGGAATGGTTACAGCTTCGTGATGGCCGCGGTCCTCCCCCGGCATCCCCGTCCCCCTAGGGTCGGCCCCCATGACCGATGTCCAGACCGGAGACCCTCTCGTCCGCCTGTCCGGCGTCAACAAGTGGTTCGGTTCCCTGCACGTCCTGCAGGACGTCGACCTGACGATCGACCGCGGTGAGGTCGTCGTCGTCATCGGGCCGTCGGGGTCGGGCAAGTCCACCCTGTGCCGCACGATCAACCGGCTCGAGTCCATCGAGCAGGGCGAGATCACCATCGACGGCGTGAAGCTGCCCGAGGAGGGCAAGGCGCTGGCCGCGCTGCGCAGCGACGTCGGCATGGTGTTCCAGAGCTTCAACCTGTTCGCGCACAAGACCATCCTGGAGAACGTCACCCTGGGTCCGGTCAAGGTGCGCGGGAAGTCCAAGGCCGAGGCCGAGAAGCGGGCGCGCGAGCTGCTCGACCGGGTCGGCGTCGGGCACCAGGCGGACAAGGTGCCAGCCCAGCTGTCCGGCGGGCAGCAGCAGCGCGTGGCCATCGCCCGGGCCCTGGCCATGGACCCCAAGGTCATGCTCTTCGACGAGCCGACCTCCGCGCTGGACCCGGAGATGATCAACGAGGTCCTGGAGGTCATGGTCTCGCTGGCCCGGGACGGCATGACCATGGTCGTGGTCACCCACGAGATGGGCTTCGCCCGCCGCGCCGCCAACCGCGTCGTGTTCATGGACGCCGGCCGGATCGTCGAGGCGAGCGACCCCGAGACGTTCTTCACCGCCCCGAGCAGCGACCGGGCCAAGGACTTCCTCTCCAAGATCCTCAACCACTGACCCACCGCTCATCCCCGAGAGGACCCTCCATGCGCATCTCCACCCGATACGCCGCCGTGGCGCTCGCCGTCGGCGCCGTGCTCACCGGCTGTTCCAGCGAGGCCGGCGAGGCCGCGAACGACGCCGCGGAGAACACCGTCGCCGTCGAGACCGACGCGACCTTCGCCGCCGGCACCACGATGGCCCGCATCGCCGACGCCGGCGAGCTGCGCGTCGGCACCAAGATCGACCAGCCCGGCTTCGGCCTGGCGAACGCCGAGGGCACCCCCGAGGGCTTCGACGTCGAGATGGCCAAGATCATCGCTGCCAAGCTCGGCCTGTCGGAGGACCAGATCGTCTTCCAGGAGACGGTCTCGGCCAACCGCGAGCCGTTCATCCAGAACGACCAGGTCGACATCGTGGTGGCCACGTACACGATCAACGACAAGCGCAAGGAGATCGTCGACTTCGCCGGCCCGTACTACGTGGCCGGGCAGGACATCATGGTCGCCAAGGGCAACCCGGAGGGCATCACCGGGCCCGACGACCTGGCCGGCAAGACGGTCTGCTCCGTGGAGGGCTCGACGCCGGCGGAGAACATCCGGACCAACTACCCGCAGGCCCAGCTGGTGCTCTACGACGTCTACTCCAAGTGCGCCGACGACCTGCGCAACGGCAACGTCCAGGCGGTGACCACCGACAACGTGATCCTCACCGGTCTGGTCGCCGGCAGCCCGGACCAGCTCGAGCTGGTCGGCGCCCCCTTCACCGAGGAGCCGTACGGCATCGGCCTGAAGAAGGGCGACGACGACTTCCGCACCTTCATCAACGACACCCTCGAGGAGTCCTTCGAGGACGGTTCGTGGGAGCAGGCCTGGGACTCGACCGCCGGTGCCATCACCGGTGAGCCGGCCCCGGCGACGCCGACGATCGACCGCTACTGACACCAGACGTCCGGTCCGCCGGCGCCCCGTGACCGGACGCCGGCGGACGGCGCTGCCGTGAGCCGCACCGACCGAGAGGAGGCCGGGTGTCCTTCCTGGTCGACAACTTCACGCTGCTCCGCGACGGGTTCCTCACCACGCTGAGCCTGGCGCTGCTGAGCGGCCTGCTGGCCCTGCTGCTGGGCACGGTGCTCGCCGCGATGCGGGTCAGCCCGGTGCTGGCGCTGCGCGGGCTTGCCACCTTCTACGTGGAGGCCTTCCGCAACACCCCGCTGACCGTCATCTTCTTCTTCCTGGTCTTCGGCATCGTCTACATCGACCTGCAGTTCCCGACCAAGTTCGTCGCGGCGGTCGCCGCGCTGTCGCTGTACACGGCCGCCTTCGTGTGCGAGGCGGTGCGCTCGGGGATCAACTCGGTGTCCACCGGTCAGGCCGAGGCGGCCCGCGCGCTGGGCCTGGACTTCCGGCAGAGCCTGACCACGATCGTGCTGCCGCAGGCCTTCCGCACGGTGATCCCGCCGCTGGGCAACGTCTGGATCGCGCTGGCCAAGAACACCTCGATCGCGGCCGGCTTCGCCGTGACCGACCTGACCGCGGTGCTGAGCCGGCTGGCCAACGCCAACGGCGACCAGATCCTGGCCGTGTTCGCCGCGGTCGTGGCCGCCTACCTGATCATCACCTTGTCGTCCGCCTGGGGGTTCAGCGTGCTCGAGCGCAAGCTGGCGATCGTCCGATGAACGGCGCGCGCGTCCTGTTCGACGTCCCCGGCCCGCGGGCCCGGCGCCGGCAGCGCATCGGCAGCATCCTGGGTGCACTGCTGGTGCTCGGGCTCGTCGCCCTGGCCCTGTGGCGCCTGGGCAGCAACCAGCAGCTGGACCCCAACCGCTGGTCGATCCTGTTCGACCCCGCGTCCAACGTGCCGCAGCGGCTGCTGGCTGCGCTGGTGGACACGCTGCAGGTGGCGGCGGTGGGCATGGTGGCCTCGGTGGTGCTCGGTGCCCTGCTCGCCGTGGGGCGACTGTCGGACCACTGGTGGCTCCGGGTGCCGGTGACCGTGGTGATCGAGTTCTTCCGCGCGGTACCACTGCTGGTGCTGATCCTGTTCTGCTTCCTCTACCTGCCCAAGGTGGGGATCTCGACCAGCCCGTTCGGCGCCCTGGCGCTGGGCCTGACGCTCTACAACATGTCGGTGCTGGCCGAGATCTTCCGGGCCGGCATCAACTCCGTCGACCGCGGTCAGGCCGAGGCGGCCTACGGGCTGGGCATGCGCAAGTGGCAGGTGATGAGCTTCATCCTGGTGCCGCAGGCCGTGCGCCGGATGCTGCCGGTGCTGGTGGCCCAGCTCGTGGTGCTGCTCAAGGACAGCTCGCTGGGCTTCATCATCGGCTACATGGAGCTGCTGCGGACCGCGCGCAGCCTGGTGGAGTACTTCAACTCCCTCTACGGCGACACGTACACGTTCCAGCTCTACGTGGGTGCCGCGCTGATGTACATCCTGGTCAACGTGCTGCTGTCCCAGCTGGCCAAACTCGTCGAGCGCCGGACCGCGCAGAACGTCAAGACGACCGGCACGGCGCCGCTGGACGTGCCCGGTGGCGTGCCCGCGCTCACCGGGCAGGTCACTGGCACGGTCTGACCAGCGGGCCGGGTCAAGTCTGTTCATCGCAGTTCGATCACAGGGCGTGCCTTCTCGGGCGCGTCGCGTGAAGTCCGCCAGACTGGTGCGCGAGATGGACACCTTGACGCAGCCCGCCGCCCGGATCACCCTCCCGCCGTCGACCAGCCCGGTGGTGCCCTCGGGTCTGCCGGACCCGGCGCAGGACTTCGTCATGCGGCTGCGCGCCGCCGCCGGCGGGTTCGCCGCCGCGGCAGGCGCCCAGACGGCCGTCGTCCGGGAGGCGGTGCCACCGGCCCGGCACCGCCGGTCCCGCTGCCGGGTGGTGCTGCGCTTCCGCGACGGCACCGAGTCCGACGTGACGTTCCTCGGCTCCACCGGCCGTACCGCTCCCACCGTGACCAGCGCCTTCGACGCCCAGATCCAGCTGTGGCTGGCCACCGGCCAGGACCGGGACCACCGCTGGGTGGTCGCGGACCCGGAGGCCGCCGACGGCACCGCCGTCGACGTGTCGGCCTGGATGCAGTACGTCTGAGCTCCGCCGGCTGACGGTCCGACGCTCCCCCGACTGACGGTCCGACGGACCGGGAGGGCACCGCGCACCCCGGTGCCCGGTGCTCCGCGTCAGTCTGCGTCGGGGTACAGCTCGGCGTCGGCGGCCTCGCCGAGCACCTCACGGACCACCGAGGCGGCCATGCCACCGCTGTAGCCCTTGCGCGCCAGCATGCCCATCAGCCGACGGGTGGCCGTCGCCTGGTCCAGGCGCTGCATCGACCGGGCCCGCCGCCGCACCAGCTCGCGGGCGCTCGCCCGCTCGTCCTCGTCGTCGACGACGGCGACCGCCTGGGCGGCGACCTCACCGTCCACGCCCTTGGCTCGGAGCTCGGAGGTCAGCGCCCGGCGCGCCAGACCGCGCCCGGACTGCCGGGAGGACACCCAGGCCTCGGCGAAGGCCTCGTCGTCGATGAGGCCCACCTCGGTGAGCCGGTCGAGCACGGTCGCGGCGGCGTCCTCGGGGATCTCCTTGCGCGCCAGCAGCTCGGCGAGCTGCTGGCGCGTCTTCGGCGCCCCGGTCAACGCCCGGAGGCAGATGCCGCGGGCCACGGCCACCGGGTCGTCCGGAGGGCCGCCCTCCTCCGCCGCGTCGCCACCCCGGCGCCGGGACGACGACCGGCCGCCGGCGCCCCGCGCGCCGGAGCCCGAACCGCCGGAGCGGCCGCCCTCACCGAAGGAGGACCTGCCGGAGGAACCCACCGTCAGAAGTCGGTGGCGGCAGCCGGGGCGTCGGCCTCGGCCACGACACCGATGCCCAGCTTCTCCTTGATCTTCTTCTCGATCTCGTCGGCCAGGTCGGGGTTGTCCCGCAGGAAGCCGCGGGCGTTCTCCTTGCCCTGACCCAGCTGGTCGCCCTCGTACGTGTACCAGGCACCGGACTTGCGGACGATGCCCTGCTCGACGCCGACGTCGATGAGCCCACCCTCGCGACTGAAGCCCTGCCCCCAGATGAGGTCCAGCTCGGCCTGCTTGAACGGCGCGGCCACCTTGTTCTTGACGACCTTGACCCGCACCCGGCTGCCGACCGCGTCGGTGCCCTGCTTGAGGGTCTCGATGCGGCGCACGTCCAGACGGACCGAGGAGTAGAACTTCAGCGCGCGGCCACCGGTGGTGACCTCGGGCGAGCCGTAGACGACGCCGACCTTCTCCCGCAGCTGGTTGATGAAGATCATCGTGGTGCCGGAGTTGCTCAACGCGCCGGTGATCTTGCGCAGCGCCTGGCTCATCAGCCGGGCCTGCAGACCGACGTGGCTGTCACCCATCTCGCCCTCGATCTCCGCGCGCGGCACGAGCGCGGCCACCGAGTCGATGACGATGATGTCCAGCGCGCCGGAGCGGATCAGCATGTCGGCGATCTCCAGCGCCTGCTCACCGGTGTCGGGCTGGCTGACCAGCAGCGCGTCGGTGTCGACACCGATGGCGCGAGCGTAGTCGGGGTCCAGGGCGTGCTCGGCGTCGACGAACGCCGCGATGCCGCCGTTGGCCTGCGCGTTGGCGACCGCGTGCAGGGCCACCGTCGTCTTGCCCGAGGCTTCCGGGCCGTAGACCTCGATCACCCGGCCGCGCGGCAGGCCGCCGATGCCGAGGGCGATGTCCAGGGAGATCGAGCCGGTCGGGATGACCTTCATCGCGACCTCCGGGCTGTCGCCCAGGCGCATGACGGAGCCCTTGCCGAACTGCTTGTCGATCTGGGCGAGGGCCATGTCGAGGGCCTTGTCGCGATCGAGCGTTGCCATCGTGTCCACCTTCTGGGTCGCTGTGCGGGTCGGGTCCGACGCTAGGGCGGGGGTACGACAGTTCCGAGGGGTGCGGCCCATCTGTGGACGGACGCCCGGCCTGTGGACACCCACGCTATGCCGAACACGTGTTCGACTGCCACCCCGACACGCCGGGACGTGCGTCCACGGCGCCCGCCGGCCGGAAGAGGCAGCTCAGCGGTCCTTGACGGGCACGTCGTAGGCCTCGCAGATCGCCAGCCACACGCGGCGCACCGGCAGCCCGGCGTTGATGGCGTCCAGCGCCGTCCGGCCACCGAGCGGGGCGAACACGTGGTCCCGGGTCACGCTCTGCGAGCGCACCGGGCCGAACTGCTGCTCCATCCGTCGCCAGAACTCCTGCAGTCGCACACCCGCGACGGTACCCAGCCCCGGGCGGCGGCTGCCGTGCGGCGTACCGCGCTCCTAGGCTGGCGGCATGTTCCCCAGCACCGGGTCGGGCACGTGGGACACCGTCCTGCAGCTCGCGATCGCCGCCGCGCTCGTCGTCTCCCTGGTCCTGCTCTACCGCGACTTCCGCGGCCGGGGGCCGCGCGGCTGAGCAGCGTCACCCCGGGTGGGCGGCGCCCCGTCGCCCGAGCAGCCGCACCGCACCCAGCGGGAGCACCAGCGCCGCGCTGACCACGGCGACCAGGCCGAACCCGCCGAGGGCCAGCAGCGGCCCGCCGACCGCGCCGGCGCAGGCGGCACCCAGGCCCATCAGCAGGTCGGTGCCGCCCTGGGCGGCGGGGCGCAGGTCGGTGCCGACGGCCTCGGTCACCATGGTGGAGCCGGCCACCAGCCCGCACGACCAGCCCAGCCCGAGCAGGAACAGGCCCACGCCGAGCTGGGTCGCCTGCTCGGGTGCCGCCGTCCCGGCGACCAGGGCAGCCGCCAGCAGCAGGACGCCGCCGAGGGCCACGGTCCGCTCGCGCCCGGCCCGGTCGGCCAGCCAGCCGACGACCGGGGAGAACAGGTACATGCCGGCGACGTGCACGCTGATCACCAGGCCGATCACCCGGAGCGTGGCGCCCTCGGACCCGCCCGCGTGCCCCATGTGCACCGGGGTCATCACCATCAGACCGACCATCACCGCGTGCGACACCACCACCGCGGTGAGGCCCAGCCGCCCGCCGGGCACCGCCCACACCGCCCGCAGCGCCGCACCCGTGCCCGTGCGCACCAGCGCCGCCGGGCCCGCGGTGGCACCGGCCGAGATCCGGCGGGCCAGCAGCAGCGGGTCCGGCCGCAGCAGCACCCACACCCCGGCCGCGACCACGGTGAAGACCGCCGCCGACAGCGCGAAGGCACCTCCCAGGGACGGCAGCCCCAGTGCTGCACCGAGGTCGTTGCCCGGGCCGGCGAGGTTCGGGCCCACCACCGAGCCGACCGTCGTCGCCCACACCACCAGCGACAGCGCCCGGCCGCGCTGCGCGGGCTCGGCGAGGTCCGCGGCGGCGTAGCGGGCCTGCAGCCCGCAGGTGGTCGCGGCCCCGAACGCGAACAGCCCCACCAGCAGCAACGCCAGGGACGAGATCGCCGCCGCCAGGACGGCCAGCCCGGCCCCCAGCACGGCGACCAGGTACCCGACCGCCAGACCCGCGCGCCGCCCGCCCCGCTCGCTGAGCCGGGCCAGCGGGACGGCGATCAGCGCCGCGCCCAGCACGCCGGCGGTCTGCCCCAGCCCGGCGGCGGCATCGCTGCCGGCCACCTCCCGGGCCAGCAGCCCGCCCACCGTGATGCCCACCGTCACACCCAGCCCGCCCAGGGTGACGGCACCGGAGAGCACACCCAGCGTGCGCCTCTGGACGGCGGCCTGGTCGACGGTCGGCGCGGTGGCTCGGGTCACCGGGGGATTGTGTCGGACCCGGGGCCCCGGCGGGGCCCCGGCGCGGCGACCCGGCCCACCGGTGCGGCCGCCGGACGCGGCCCACCGGTCTGCCAGCGGGTCAGCGCACCCGCACCGACCCGGACAGCCGCACGTCGTCGGAGGCAGACCCGACCAGCACCGGGCGGGTGCCGACGGCGCGCACCCAGCGGTCCCGGTCGGCGTCCCAGATCGAGAGCTGGCGCTCGTCGACCTCGACGGTGACCCGCTGCTCCTCCCCCGGGGCGAGGATGACCCGGGAGAAGCCGGCCAGCTGGAGCGCCGGCACGCCGGCCGCGGTCCCCGCGCCCAGGTACACCTGCGGCACCTCGCTGCCGGTCACCGCGCCGGTGTTGCGCACCGAGACCGACACCTGCACGCCGTCGCCGCTGGTCCTGGTGCGCAGCCGGGAGTACTCGAAGGAGGTGTAGCTCAGGCCGTGGCCGAAGGCGAACAGCGGCTCGGTGCCCGTCGCCTCGTACCAGCGGTAGCCGACGTCACTGCCCTCGGTGTAGGTCTGCACCTCCGGGTCCGGGTCGTCGTCGGTGCTCAGCCCCGGGTAGTTCGCCGGGTCGCCGACCGGGGTCGCGTCCTCCGCGGCCGGGAACGTCACCGGGAGCTTGCCGCCGGGGTTGGCCGCGCCGGTGAGCAGGTCCACGGTCGCCTCCGCGCCCTCCTGGCCCGAGTACCAGGTCTGCAGCACCGCCCGGACGTCGTCCAGCCAGGGCATCAGGACCGGGTCGCCGGTGTTCAGCACGACGACGGTGTCCGGGTTGGCCTGCGCCACGGCAGCGACCAGCTCGTCCTGGTAGCCCGGCAGCGACAGGCTGGAGCGGTCCTCGCCCTCGGTGCCCTCGTTGTAGGCGAACACCACCGCCACCCGGGCGTCCGCGGCGGCCCGCGCGGCCTCGGCGAGGCGCTCGGCCCGCAGCTCCGGCGTCGTCCAGGCCAGGCGCAGCTGCAGCGGCTGCTCGACCGACGGGGAGCAGGCGGCCGACCCGTCGGCAACGGGGGTGTCACAGCTCAGCGTCAGCGTGACCTGCTCGCCGGCGGCGAGCTCGACGGTGTGGCTGTCGTTGGTCCGCCCGTCGGCGGTCGCGATCAGGCTGCCCCCGGCCGCGCCGAAGCGGCTCACCGTCGACGCCTCGGCGCCGGTACCCGGCGCGCCCTCGACGTCCAGCCGCGCACCGGGGCCGGTGGTCTGGACCGAGAACGTGTACGCACCGGCGGTCGGCGCCGTGACGGTGACGGTCTGGGTCACCGGGGCGGTGTAGGTGCCGTCGATGCTGGCGCCGGTGTCCAGCCGGTCACCGGGCACGACCACACCGTCGAGCTCCTCGCCCGTCGCCCAGGAGACGCCGGCCCCCCGGCCGCCCAGCACGTCGACCGTGCTGTCGACGGCCCCGTCGTCCGGGGTGACCCGGGCGCTGCCACCGCCGCCGATCAGCGGGACCTGCGCGGTCGGGCCGATCAGCGCGACGTCGGCGAGGTCGTCGTCGGCCAGCGGCAGGACGCCGTCGTTGGCCAGCAGCACCGCGCCGTCCACGGCGATCCGGTGGGCGACCTCGGCGTTGGCCTCGGTGGCCCGCTCCGGGGTCACGTCCGCCTCGTCGAGCAGGCCCACCTCGTCCATCGCGGTGAGCACGCCGGTCACCGCCCGGTCCAGCGCCGCGGCCACGGCCGGGGTCAGGTCACCGGTGTCCACCACGCCGTTGCCGTCGACGTCCCGGGCCAGGTCGGTGAAGGCCGCGGTCGCCCGGGGCATCTCGACGTCCAGCCCGGCCTCCAGCGACCCCGGTCCGTGCGTGGCCACCCAGTCGGTCATCACCAGGCCGTCGAAGCCCCACTCCTCGCGGAGCACGCCGGTGAGCAGCTCGGCGCTGTCGCAGGCCTGGACGCCGTCGACCTTGTTGTAGGCGCACATCACCGCGCTGATGCCGGCGTCGACCACGGCCTCGAACGCGGCCAGCTCCGTCTCGCGCAGCGCCTTCTCGGTGACCCGGACGTCGATGCCCCGCCGGCCGGCCTCCTGGTTGTTGGCCGCGTAGTGCTTGGCGGTGGCGATCACGCCGTTGTCCTGGACGGCCGACACCTGGGGCGCGGCGAGCTGCGCGCTGAGCAGCGGGTCCTCGCTCAGCGTCTCGAAGTTCCGCCCGGCGTAGGGCGTGCGCACCAGGTTCATCATCGGTGCCAGCAGCACCTCCATGTCCAGCGCGTCGGCCTCCTGGCCGAGCACGCCGCCGTAGGCCGACGCTGACGCCGGGTCGAAGGTGGCGCCGAGGGCGACCGGGGCCGGCAGCGCCGTGGCCGGCCGGTCGGCGCGGACCCCGGAGGGCCCGTCGGCCATGTCCAGCCCGGGGACGCCGAGCCGCGGCACCCCGGGGACCGAGCCCGCCGCACCGCCGCTGCCGGGGACCCCGCCGAGCATGCCGAACTTCTCCGGGACGGTCATCAGGGCGACCAGCTCGGCGATCCGCGGGTCCACGCCCGGGCGGCCCCCGGGTGTCGCCGTGGCAGGGGCGGCCGCTCCGGCCACCACCACCGCGGTGGCCACGACGGCCACCCCCGCGCGCAGACGTCGGTGCTCGTGCCGACCCATGGGGTGCCCCTCCCGGCTCCCGGGGCGACGACGCTGCCGGCCCGGCTCTCACCAGGAGACAAACAGCCGCACAGCCGGCGCACAACTCGAGTCGGCGACCGTCGGCGGCGTCCCGCGGCTCAGAGCCCCATGGACCGGCCGATGATCTCCTTCATGATCTCGTTGGTGCCGCCGTAGATCGACTGCACCCGGGCGTCCCGCCACGCCTTGGAGACCGGGTACTCGGTCATGTAGCCGTAGCCGCCGTGCAGCTGCAGGCAACGGTCGGCGACCTTGTTCTGCAGGTCGCTGGCCCAGTACTTGGCCATCGCGGCGTCGGTGGCGGTGAGCGTGCTGGCGTTCAGCTGGCGGATGCACTCGTCCACGAACGTCCGGGCGATCGTCACCTCGGTCTGCAGCTCGGCCAGGGTGAACCGGCTGTGCTGGAAGCTGCCGACCGGCTGCCCGAACGCCGTCCGGCCGGTGACGTACTCCAGCGTCTGGGCCAGCACCGTCTCCGCCGCCGCCACCGCGGTGACCGCGATCGACAGCCGCTCCTGCGGCAGGTTGTGCATCAGGTGCCGGAAGCCGCCGTGCTCGGTGCCCAGCACGTTGGCCGACGGCACCCGGACGGCGTCGAAGAACAGCTCCGCGGTGTCCTGGGCCTTGAGGCCCACCTTGTCCAGGTTGCGCCCGCGGGTGAAGCCGGGCATGCCCCGCTCCACCACGAACAGGGTGATGCCCTTGGACGCCGGGCCCTCGGTGGTCGTGCGGGCCACGACGATGACCAGGTCGGCGTTGATGCCGTTGGTGATGAACGTCTTGGCGCCGGTCAGCACCCAGTCGTCGCCGTCCCGGGTGGCCGAGGTCCGGATGCCCTGCAGGTCGCTGCCGGTGCCGGGCTCGGTCATGGCGATCGCGGTGATCAGCTCGCCGGAGCAGAAGCCGGGTAGCCAGCGCTCCTGCTGCTCGGGGGTGGCCAGGTCGCGCAGGTAGGGCGCGATGACGTCGTTCTGCAGGGTGAAGCCCGGGCCGGTGGCGCCGATCCGGGCCAGCTCCTCGTCCAGGACGGCGTTGTACCGGAAGTCGCGCACCCCGCCGCCGCCGAACCGCTCGTCGACGTCCATGGCGAGCAGGCCCTGCGCCCCGGCCGCGGTCCAGACCTCGCGCGGCACGATCCCGGCCGCCTCCCACTCGTGCTGGGCGGGGGCGATCTCCTTCTCGCAGAACGTGCGCACGGCACCGCGGAAGTCGTCGTGCTCGGTCTCGTACAGGCTGCGCTGCATGGCCGTCATGATGGCCCACGGTCAGCGCTGACCGCTACCGTCCGGGACGGCGGTCTCCAGCGAACTGTCGGTGGGCTGTGGACACTGGGTCCCATGTCCGCCCTCGACCGGTTCTCCGCGCCCACGCAGGCGTGGTTCACCGGCGCGTTCGACCGGCCCACGGCGGCGCAGGAGGGCGCCTGGGACGCGATCAGCAGCGGCCAGCACGCGCTGGTCGTGGCGCCCACCGGCTCGGGCAAGACGCTGGCGGCGTTCCTGTGGTCGCTGGACCGGCTGGCCGCGTCCCCCCCGGCCGAGGTGCAGACCCGCTGCCGGGTGCTCTACGTGTCCCCGCTCAAGGCCCTGGCCGTCGACGTCGAGCGCAACCTGCGGGCCCCGCTGACCGGCATCGGGCAGGCCGCGGCCCGGCTGGGCCTGCCGCGGCCGGAGATCCAGGTGGGCATCCGCTCCGGCGACACCCCGGCCGACGAGCGGCGCGCCTTCGCCCGCCGGCCCCCGGACATCCTGATCACCACGCCCGAGTCGCTGTTCCTGCTGCTCACCAGCCAGGCTCGGGAGTCGCTGCGCGGCGTGGAGACGGTGATCATCGACGAGGTGCACGCCGTCTGCGGCAGCAAGCGCGGCGCGCACATGGCCGTCTCGCTCGACCGGCTCGACGAGCTGCTGGAGCGCCCGGCGCAGCGGATCGGGCTCTCGGCCACGGTGCGCCCGATCGAGGAGGTGGCCACCTTCCTCGCCGGCGGGCGGCCCGTGCAGGTGGTCTCCCCGCCGTCGACCAAGCAGTGGGACCTGTCGGTCGTCGTCCCGGTCGAGGACATGAGCTCCCTCGGCCAGCCCACCGGTGAGCTGGAGGGCTCGGCCGCCGGCGCCCAGCCGCGCAGCTCGATCTGGCCGGCGGTCGAGGAGCGGGTGCTCGACCTCGTCCAGGCGCACCGCAGCACCATCGTGTTCGCCAACTCCCGGCGGCTGGCCGAGCGGCTCACCAGCCGGCTCAACGAGCTGGCCTACGAGCGGGCCACCGGGGAGCCGGTGCCCCCCGGCTCCACCCCCGCCCAGCTGATGGCCCAGGCCGGCGCCGGGGGCGGCACCCCGTCGGACTTCCAGCCGGTGGCCTCCGCGCACCACGGGTCGGTGTCCCGGGAGCAGCGCGCCGTCGTCGAGGAGGCGCTGAAGTCCGGCCGGCTGCCGGCGGTGGTCGCCACATCGTCGCTGGAGCTGGGCATCGACATGGGCGCGGTCGACCTGGTCGTGCAGGTCGAGTCCCCGCCCACGGTGGCCGCCGGCCTGCAGCGGGTGGGCCGCGCCGGGCACCAGGTGGGTGCCGTCAGCCGCGGGGTGCTGTTCCCGAAGTTCCGCGGCGACCTGGTGCAGAGCGCGGTGGTCGCCGAGCGGATGAAGGCCGGCGCCATCGAGTCGCTGCGCTACCTGCGCAACCCGCTCGACGTGCTGGCCCAGCAGCTCGTGGCGATGGTCTCCGAGCGGCCCCGCACCGTCGAGGACGTCGCGGCCGTGCTGCGCCGGTCGGCGGCGTTCGCCGGCCTGCCGGACACCGCGCTGCACGCCGTGCTGGACATGCTGGCCGGCCGCTACCCCTCCGACGCGTTCGCCGAGCTGCGGCCCCGGCTGACCTGGGACCGGGTCACCGACACCCTCACCGCCCGCAACGGGGCCCAGCGGCTGGCGGTCACCAGCGGCGGCACCATCCCCGACCGCGGGCTGTTCGGCGTCTTCATCGTCTCGGGCGGGAGCGACGGCGGCGGGCGCCGCGTCGGTGAGCTCGACGAGGAGATGGTCTACGAGTCCCGGGTGGGCGACGTCTTCCTGCTGGGCTCGTCCTCCTGGCGGATCGAGGAGATCACCCACGACCGCGTGCTGGTCACCCCGGCGCCGGGTCAGCCCGGCAAGATGCCGTTCTGGCACGGCGACAGCCTGGGCCGCCCGCTGGAGCTCGGCCGGGCGCTCGGCGCCTTCCTGCGCGAGGTCGGTTCGGCCACCCCCGAGGCCGGGTTGGAGCGGGCCCGCGCGGCCGGCCTGGACGAGTGGGGCGCGGCCAACCTGCTCGCCTACCTGACCGAGCAGAAGGCGGCCACCGGCCACCTGCCCGACGACCGCACCCTGCTGGTCGAGCGGTTCCGGGACGAGCTGGGCGACTGGCGGCTGGTCGTGCACTCCCCCTTCGGCGCCCAGGTCAACGCGCCGTGGGCGCTGGTGCTCGCCGCCCGGCTGCGCGAGCGCTACGGGGTCGACGTCGCCTCCATGCACTCCGACGACGGCATCGTGCTGCGCCTGCCGGACACCACCGGCGAGGCACCCGAGGCCGACCTGGCGATCCTCGACCCGGACGACGTGGAGCGCGACGTCACCGCCGAGGTCGGCAACTCCGCCCTGTTCGCCAGCCGCTTCCGGGAGTGCGCCGCGCGGGCGCTGCTGCTGCCCCGCCGCGACCCCCGGCGGCGCACCCCGCTGTGGCAGCAGCGGCAGCGGGCGGCGCAGCTGCTGGCGGTGGCCAGCGAGTTCTCCTCCTTCCCGATCACCCTGGAGGCGGTGCGGGAGGTGCTGCAGGACGTCTACGACGTGCCGGGCCTCGTCGAGCTGATGCGCGACGTGCGCGCCCGGCGGGTGCGGGTGGCCGACGTGCAGACGCAGAGCGCCTCCCCGTTCGCCCAGTCGCTGCTGTTCGGCTACGTCGGGCAGTTCATCTACGAGGGCGACGCGCCGCTGGCCGAGCGCCGGGCGCAGGCGCTGGCCCTGGACACCGGGCTGCTCGCCGAGCTGCTGGGCCGCTCCGAGCTGCGCGAGCTGCTGGACGCCGAGGCGCTGGCCGAGATCGAGGCCGAGCTGCAGCGGCTGCCCACCGTGCGCCACCCCCGCGACATGGACGGCGGGGCGGACGTGCTGCGGGTGATCGGCGACCTGACCCCGGCCGAGGCCGCGGCCCGCGGGGTGCCGCAGGAGTGGCTGGACGAGCTGGTCGCCTCCCGCCGCGCGCTGGTGGTGCGGATCGCCGGGGAGTCCCGGCACGTGGCCATCGAGGACGCCGGCCGGCTGCGCGACGCCCTGGGCACGGCGCTGCCCGTGGGCGTGCCGGAGGTGTTCACCGAGCCGGTCGGCGACCCGCTGGGTGACCTGGTCGGCCGGTATGCCCGCACGCACGGGCCGTTCGTGCCCGCGGAGGTCGCCACCCGGCTCGGGCTGGGCATCGCCGTGGTCGCCGCCACGCTGCAGCGGCTGGTGGGCACCGGCCGGCTGGTCACCGGGGAGTTCCGCCCCGGCGGCACCGGCCAGGAGTGGTGCGACGCGGAGGTGCTGCGGTCGATCCGCCGGCGCAGCCTGGCCAAGCTCCGCCAGGAGGTGGAGCCGGTGCCGATCGACACGCTGGCCCGGTTCACGCCGTCCTGGCAGTCGGTCGGCGGCCGGCTGCGCGGCGTGGACGGCGTGCTGGCCGTCGTCGAGCAGCTGGCCGGCGCCCTGGTGCCCGCCAGCGCGCTGGAGACGCTGGTGCTGCCGTCCCGGGTCCGGGACTACCAGCCGGCCATGCTCGACGAGCTGACCAGCGCCGGCGAGGTGCTGTGGGCCGGCGCGGGCGGGCTGTCCGGCGGCGACGGCTGGCTCACCCTGGTCCCGGCCGACCTGGCGCCGGTGCTGCTGCCCGAGCCGCCGGCCGGCGCCCAGGACGAGGGCGGGATCGCCTCGCTGGTGCTCGAGCAGCTGGCCGGCGGTCAGGCGCTGTTCTTCCGCGGCCTGTCCGACCGGGTCGGCGCGACCGACGACCAGGCCTTCGCCGAGGTGGTCTGGGACCTCGTCTGGGCCGGCCGGCTGACCAACGACACCCTCGCCCCGCTGCGGGCCCGGCTCTCCGGCGGCGGCACGCACAAGAAGCAGGCGGCTCCGCCCCGGGCCCGGCTGGACCGCACCCGCTACGGCCGCACCCGGCTGGGGCGCCCGGCGATGCCCTCGCGCACCGGGCCGCCGATGGTGGCCGGGCGCTGGTCCCGGCTGCCCGACCTGGAGGGCGGTGACCGGGCGGGGGCCACGAAGCGCACCACGTCCCGCACCGAGGCCCTGCTGGAGCGGCACGGGGTGCTGACCCGTGGCGCGGTGATGGCCGAGCAGGTGGTCGGCGGGTTCTCCGCGGTCTACCCGGTGCTGCGTGCCTACGAGGAGAACGGCCGGGCCCGGCGCGGCTACTTCGTGGAGACCCTGGGCGCCGCCCAGTTCGGCACCGTGGGCGCCATCGACCGGCTCCGCAGCTTCGCCAGCCCCGACCGCACGCCCACCGGCCCCGTGGTGCTCGCCGCCACCGACCCGGCCAACGTCTACGGCGCTGCCCTGCCCTGGCCCGACCGGGCAGCCGGCGGCGCCGACGCCGACCCGGTCGACGAGCCGGCCGGGTCAGCGAGCGCCGTGGACATCGGGGAGGGCACCGGCCGCCGCAAGGGGCCGGCCGGGCACCGCGCCGGGCGCAAGGCCGGCGCCCTCGTGGTCCTGGTCGACGGTCAGCTGGTGCTCTACGTCGAGCGCGGCGGCAAGACGCTGCTGTCCTGGACGGAGGACGAGACCACGCTCAAGGAGGCCGCCACCGCGCTGTCCACCGCGGCGGCAGCCGGGGCGCTCGGCCGGATGGTGGTGCAGAAGGCCGACGGCGCCTCGGTGCACGAGAGCACGCCCCTGTCGGCCGCGCTGCAGGCCGCCGGGTTCAGCGCCACACCCCGCGGGCTGCGCCTGCGCAGCTGATCGGTCGACGGCCGTGGCCCGGTGCCAGGTGTCCGGGCGGCCGGCGGTCGGTGCTCACGGCCCGGCGTCCCAGAGCAGCCGGTAGTACGCCGTGCGAACCGGGTCCGGCGCGATCCCGTAGGCCTCCAGCAGCGGCTCCTCCCAGCCGTGACCGAAGTTCCACTGCGTGCTCCACGTGGCCACGGCCAGGTCGGCCCACCGGTCGGCGACCCCCATGCCCCCCAGGTCGACATGACCGGTCCAGGCCCCGTCGTCGGTGAGCAGCGTGTTGGGTGCGCACGCGTCGCCGTGACAGACCACGAGCTGGTCGACGTCAGGGACGTCGTCCAGGCGGGCCAGCACCTCGGCGGCCGACAGGTCGGCGTGCTCCGGGGCTCCGGGCCGCGCCGACGTGCGAGCCCGGTCGCGCGCGAGGGCCACACGGTGCGGCGCCGACCACGTGAACGGGCAGCCACTGACCGGCAGGGCGTCGTGCAACGCCCGCAGCCCGGCCCCGACCGCCCGGACCGCCGGACGCGGGTCACCCAGCCACCGTGGGTCCACCGCGCTCCGGCCGGGCAGTCCGGCGGTCACCATCCACTCACCGTCGACGTCGGCACCGCTCGCCAGGACGGTGGGCACCGGGCTGTACCGCGCGGCCCAGCGCAGCCGGACCGCCTCGCGGCCCAGGCCCGGTCCGGTGCCGGCCGGACTCCACTTCACGAACCGGCGGGCGGGACCGTCCCCGAGCTGCCAGGTCAGCCCACCGAGCTCGTTGCGCCACACAGGGACCAGCGGCGCGTTCGCGAGCCCGGCCACAGCGGCCGGCACCTCCACCGGATCACGTGGGCGGCCGGCGATCACGTCGACATCGTGCCACCGGCCGGCACGGCGACGCGGGCGCCGGCCTGCCGACCCGAGCGTGCCGCGGTCGCGCCGCCCGGATCCTGGTCGGTGCGCCGCCCAGGACCGCCGCCGGATCAGCGAGCCGTCGGGTGGGACCGCTCGGCGGGGCGCAACCAGCGTCCCGCCCAGCGGGTCAGCCGCGGCATGACCACGTAGCCGAGCGACACGACGATGAACACCGCCGACAGCAGGCTGCGCAGCGGCCACGGCCAGTCCCCGACCAGCGGCCCGGCCATCAGCTGGAACACCGCGCTCAGCGCGAACACCGCAACGACCGTCAGCGCGGTCATCCGCCACCTCGGGCCCGACCGGGGCGGCACCGTGAAGAACGAGTCCAGCCCGTCGGCGCGGGCATACCGCTCGTCCTCGACCAGTGCCTGCACTCCGGCGACGGCCTCGGCGCGCTCCGGCGAGCGCTCCCAGGCCTCCAGCGCCGCGGCATCGGTGAACCGGTAGACCAGGTGGTACTCGTTGCCGCCCGGTCCGGGCCGCAGCAGCGAGCTGCCCAGGTGACCGGGGAACCGAGCGACCAGCTGCTGCATCTGCCCGGCCCACCGCTCGAACTCCGACGTGTGCCCCGGGGACACCACGCGGGCCGCGGTCACCGTCACCGGCTGGGTGGTGCCCGCGGAGGTGCGGTCGCCCACGGTCCGGCCCGGCCGGTGTCGGTTCGTCGTCGCTCGCGTCACGACCGGCTCCAGCGCCGGCAGGCCCCGGCGCGTTCCGGGTGTCAGCGGTCTCACACGCCCGGCGCGCGGCGCCTGCACCGGGGATCATCGGCGTCGTGCCCGAGGGAGACACCGTGTGGCTGGCGGCAAAGCGGATGGACACCGTCCTGCACGGTGCCACGCTCAGCCGGGGCGAGCTGCGCGTCCCGCAGCTGGCCGCCACCGACCTGACCGGCGCGGTGGTGCGCGAGGTCGTGCCCCGCGGCAAGCACATGCTGATCCGGCTCGCCGACGGCCGCACGCTGCGCACCCACTTCCGGATGGACGGCAGCTGGCACGTCTACCGCCCCGGCACGCCGTGGCGCGGCGGCCCCGGGCACGACGTCCGGGCGGTGCTGGGCACCGGGGAGTGGGACTGCGTGGGCTACCGGCTGCACGACCTGCGGCTGGTGCCCACCTCGGCCGAGGGCGACCTGGTCGGCCACCTGGGCCCGGACCTGCTCGGCCCGGACTGGGACGCCGAGGAGGCGCTGCGCCGGCTGCGCGACCGGCCCGACGAGCAGGTCGGCGTCGCCCTGCTCGACCAGCGCAACCTGGCCGGCATCGGCAACCTCTACAAGGTCGAGACGCTGTTCCTCTGCGGCGTCAACCCGTGGGCGCGGGTCGCCGACGTGCCCGACCTGCCGGGGCTGGTGCAACGGGCACGGACGCTGATGCTCGCCAACCGGGACCACCCGGAGCAGAGCACCACCGGCAACCTGCGCCGCGGCCAGGACCACTGGGTGTTCGGCCGGCAGGGCCGCCCCTGCCGGCGCTGCCGGACCCGCATCCTGCTCGGCGACCAGGGCCCGGACCTGCAGGAGCGGGTGACCTGGTGGTGCCCCCGCTGCCAGGCCACACCCGTCCCGGCCGACCCCGCCGCCCGCACCGGCCGGCCCGGCACCCCCGCCCGCCGCGCCACCTGACGCACCCCCGACCGCGATCACGGGGCTGCGTGAGCGCCACGCCGGCGCGTCACTCACGCAGCTCCATGATCACCGGCTCTGACTGCACCGGCGACGGCCCCGCTGCGGGGTCCCGCGGCGAGGCTGCGAGTCGGGGGGGGGGGGAGCGGGGTGGTTGCTCAGGCGCCGGCTTGCTCCGGGCGCTCGGCGGGCTGGGCGACCGACGGGTCGGGGGTGGCGGCACCGGCACCCAGGGCCCCGGCACTGCGGGTGCCCTCGACGGCCTGCGGCGCACCGCCGCCCATGCTGGCCCGGATCTGGTCCAGCCGGGAGGTGCCGGCGATGTCCAGGGTGGCCTTCTGCACCTCGAGCATGCGGCCCTCGACGGAGGTCTGGGCGAGCTCGGCCTGGCCCAGCGCGTTGGCGTAGCGGGCCTCGATCTTGTTCCGGACGTCGCCCAGGTTCGGGGTGTTGCCCGGCGCGGACAGCTCGTTGACCGAGCGCAGCGACGCCGACACCTGCTCCTGCATCTTGGCCTGCTCCAGCTGGGAGAGCAGCTTGGTGCGCTCGGCCAGGGTGGTCTGCAGCCGCATCCGGCTCTGCTCCACCGCGCCCTTGGCCTGCTCGGCGGCCTGCAGCGCCTCGTCGTGGCTGCGCTTGAGGTCCTCCATCGACTGCTCGGCGGCGACCAGCTGGGTGGCGAAGGCCTGCGCGGCGTTCTCGTACTCGGTCGCCTTCCCGACGTCGCCCGCGGCGCGCGACTTGTCGGCCAGGGTCAGCGCCTGGCGGGCCGAGGCCTGCAGCTGCTCGACCTCGCCCAGGGTGCGGTTGAGCCGCATCTCCAGCTGACGCTGGTTGCCGAGCACCGCGGCGGCCTGGTTGGCCAGCGCCTGGTGCCGGTTCTGCTCGGCCTCGATCGCCTGCGCGATCTGCACCTTCGGGTCGGCACGCTCGTCCAGCTGCTGGTTGGCGGACGCGGTGAGGTACTTCCAGAACTTGACGAAGACGTTGGCCATGGTTCCTCCTGGTCCGGCGGTGGACCGCCGGGTGTGGCGGTGCAGGTCTGTCCGCTCAGCACCCCCGCGGCCGGCGCGGGGGTGGTGGTCGGCCCCATCGTCCCAGGTGCTCCCTCGGTCCAGCCACCGTGGCGGCTTCCCCGCGCCACCGATACGTTCGCACGATGCTGTGTGTGCTCGGAGAACTCGTCGTCGACCTCATCCCGGACGCCGCGGCGGGAGCCGGCCCGGAGGGCACGGCGCCGCACTTCGTGGCGCGCCCCGGGGGCAACGCGCTCAACGTGGCGGTGGCCGCCGGCCGGCTGGGCACCCGGGTCGCACTGCTCGCCCGGGTCGGCCGCGGGCCACTGGCACCCCACCTGCGGCGGCACGCCGAGCTCTCCGGCGTGGACGTCAGCGGCATGGTCGACGCGCCCGAGCCGGTGTCGCTGGCCGTGGTGGGCCTGGGCCCGGACGGCTCGGCCGACTACGGCTTCCACGTCGTCGGTGCCGCCGACTGGCAGTGGACGGCCGAGGAGATCGCCTCGGTGTGGCCGGCCGACACCCAGGTGCTGCACGTCGGCTCGATCTCCAGCTGGACGGCGCCGGGGTGCGAGGCGATCGCCGAGGTCGCCGAGCGGCTGCACACCTCCGGGGCGGCGCTGGTCAGCGTGGACCCCAACATCCGCCCGATGCTGGCCGAGGGCTTCGGCAACACCGCCGAGGACGTGCGCCGCCGCCTGGACCGCCTCGTCGCCAGCGCCGACGTCGTCAAGGTCAGCGCCGAGGACGTCGCCTGGCTGGAGCCCGGCGCCGACCTGGACGAGCTGGCGACCGCGTGGGCCGACCGCGGCCCGGCGCTGGTGCTGGTCACCGACGGCGGCGACCCGCTGCGCGTCGCCCGGCCCGGCCGACCGCTGCTCACCGTGCCGATGCGCACCGTCCAGGTCGTGGACACCGTCGGGGCCGGCGACTCGCTGGCCGCCGGCCTCCTCACCGGGCTGATCGAGGCGGGCGTGACCAGCCGGACCGCCCTGGAGTCGATCGACGACGACACGCTGCACCGGGTGCTGGACGACGCGGTCCTGGTGGCCGCGCTCAACTGCACGCGGGTGGGCGCCGACCCGCCGACCCGCGCCGAGCTGGAGCAGGCACGCACCGCCGGCTGACCCCTCCGCGACGCCCGGCACGGCGCCGGCCGGGTCACCGGGGGTCGGGTGCCACCGGGACCTGACCGCCCGGTGCCGCACCGGCGTCCCGCGGTGCCCCGACGGCCCCGACGCCGGGAACCATCTGCCCGCGGCCCCGGTCCACCAGCGCGGACGGTGTGGTCAGCTCCGGGGACGTACCGGGCAGCACGGTGTCGAAGTAGGACCGTGCGGCGGCCGTGGTGCCGACGTCCCGGCCGGCCCGCTCGGACAGGAACCAGCGGTGCTCCAGCACCTCGTGGAACACCTCGGCCGGGGCCAGCCGGCCCACCAGCGCCGGCGGTACGGCCTCCACCACGGGCTGGTAGACCTCGGCCAGCCAGCGGTGACCGGCCACGCTCTCGGGCACCGGCCGCCCACCGCTCTGCTCCAGGTAGGCGCGGAACGAGCGCAGGTCGTTGAGCAGCCGGCGCGCCTGCTTCTCCTGGACCTCCAGGCCGGTCAGCCGGAACAGCTCGCGGCGGTGGTGCCCGGGCTCGGCGACCTGCGTGTCCACCCGCAACCGGGCACCCTCCGGCGACGTGATCAGCTCGACCTCACCGGCGTCGAAGCCGAGGTCGTTGAGGCGCTGCAGCCGCTGGGCGACGCGGTACCGCTGCTCGTCCAGGCGGAACACCTCCTCGCGGGTCACCTCGTCCCACAGCGCCTCGTATCGGCCGGGCAGACCCGCGGCCACCTCGACCGGGTCGATGTCCTCGGGCAGCAGGTTGCCGAACTGGAGGTCGAGCATCTCGCCGCCGACCCGCTCCTGGGCCAGGTCGACGTCGTAGGCACGCTGCCCCGGGGAGAGGCTGCGATGCCGCTCGGCGGTCTCGGCGTCGACCAGGTAGGCCGCGAAGGACCCGGCGTCCAGCCGGAACAGCGTGTTGGACAGCGAGCAGTCGCCCCAGAAGACGCCGGCCAGGTGCAGCCGCACCAGCAGCTCGACCAGCGTGTCGATCAGCTGGCCGGCCGCCTGCAGCGAGCGCGGGCTGGAGAACAGGTACCGGTAGGACATCGAGTACTCGAGGTACCGGGTGACGAGCACCGCCTGCTGCGCGTGCGGGCGGTCCACGCAGATGCCGAGCACCGAGACCGCCGGCAGGCCCTCGGACTCGAAGTCGGTGAGCAGCGCGTACTCCCGGCGGGCCAGCGGCTCGGGGATCTCCTTCAGCGCGTACACCCGGCCCTCGCTGGCGGTGAACCGGACGACGTGCCGGGAGATGCCGCGCTGGGGCACGTCGATGAGCAGGTCGGGGTCCCACTCCTCCAGCGGCTGCTCCCAGGGCAGGCTCAGCAGCGTCGCGGCCTCGGCCGCGGGTGGCCGGAACAGGTACCGCACCGGGACCCCCAGGGTGAGCGGTGAGGGTCGTCGACGACGACCGGGACGCCCGACACCTTCGCACCTCCCGCCACCGGAGCGCGATGCGACGGACCGCTCCTCCGACAGGGACGTCGGGCGCGCGGTCAGGCGGCGAGCGAGACCGCCCCGCGGCGCCCGGCACCGGCCAGCGATGCGGTCGCCAGCGTCGGGCCGGCAGCGCTGTTGGTGGCGGGAGCGGGGCCACCGGCGCCCACGAGCGCCAGGGCCGGCTCCGGCGTGGCCGCCTCGGTGTCGACGTCCTCGGCCGGCTCGTCGTCGGCGGGGCGCACGGCCCCGGCGGGCACCGGACGGACGGCGGGGCGCGGGGCGGCCGTGCGCAGCTCGAGGCTGACCTCGGCGAGCAGGTCGGCCAGCTCGACGTCGAGTGCGTCGCAGATGGAGGCCAGCAGCTCGGAGGAGGCCTCCTTCTGGCCCCGCTCGACCTCCGACAGGTACCCGAGGCTGACCCGCGCCCGACCCGACACGTCGCGCAGCGTGCGGCGCTGGCGCAGGCGGTGGCCGCGCAGGGTGTCTCCGAGCTGGGTGCGCAGCAGCGTCATGGCCGTCTCCTGTCCGAACAGCTGAGAAGCGGCGACGCACCCGGACTCACGACCCGGGGCGCCGTGGCCCCACGGTACGCGGCCTGCCGGGCCCGGGGTGACCCGGTGACACGACGTCCGCTCACGGCGTAACAGCACATCAGGGCGCGGCGTTCCCGGTGGAGGGGCCACCGCCCAGGCTCTCCAGGAGAGCCTGCATCGCCCGCACCACGCTCTGCCGGCGCACCTCCGCCCGGTCCCCGGTGAGGTCCAGCTGCCACACCAGCACCTGCCCGGGGCCGGCGACGCCCACGTAGACCCGGCCGGGGTCGTGCCCGTCCACCGGGTCCGGGCCGGCCACGCCGGTGAGGCCCACCCCCCAGTCGGCCGAGCACATGACCCGGATGCCCGCGGCCAGTGCGGCCGCGGTCTGCGGGCTCACCGGGCCGTTCGCGGCCAGCAGCTCGGCGGGCACGCCGGCGAGGGCGGTCTTCAGGTCGGTCGCGTAGACCACCGCTCCCCCGCGCAGCGTCGCACTCGCCCCGGGGACGTCGGCGAGGGTGGCGCAGAACAGGCCGGCGGTGAGCGACTCGGCGACCGCCACGGTCTGCCCGCGCTCGAGCAGCGCGGCGTGCAACTGGGCGGCCGGGGCCGGTGGGTCCTCGGGCGGCGGCGCAGGCGGCTGCTCGGACGGCGGCTCGGACGGCGACCGGGGAGGCAGGTCCGGCGCGGGCGTGACGGCTGAGGACACGGGCTCAGGCCGCCGTGTCCGTGCGGCTGCCTGCCTGCCCGGTGGCCCGGCGCTCCGTGGCGGCCTGCATGGCGCGCGCGCTGGTGCGGCGCAGGGTGAGGGCGCGGTACACGTAGTCGACGCCGGTCGCGAGGGTGAGCACCAGTGCCACGGCCATCACCCACCAGCGCGCCGAGGCCAGCACCCCGGTGAGCGGCAGCAGGTACAGCCCGATGGCCAGCGCCTGGGCCACGGTCTTGAGCTTGCCGCCGCGGCTGCTGGCGATCACCCCGTGCCGGATGACCCACAGCCTCAGAGCGGTGACCCACAACTCGCGGGCGATGATGGCGACGGTGACCCACCAGGGCAGCAGCCCGAGCATCGACAGGCCGATGAGGGCGGTGCCGGTGAGGGCCTTGTCGGCGATCGGGTCGGCCATCTTGCCGAACTCGGTCACCTGGTTGGTGCGGCGGGCGATCATCCCGTCGTAGCGGTCGGTGATGATCGCCAGGGCGAAGACCAGCGTCGCCCAGTAGCGCTGTCGTTCGTCGGTCCCGTCGTCCACGAGCAGCAGGTAGGCGAACAGCGGCACCACCGCCACGCGCAGCGTCGTCAGCGCGTTCGGCAGGTTCACCAGCTTCGCCGTCGACGGCGGCGTGCCCACCGGGTCCGGGACGACGGGGCCCATCAGGTCACCGACCTCACCGCACCGGCCAGCACCGGGGACGGCGCGTCCGTCGCGGCGGGCACCACGTGCGCCAGCAGGTCGACGCCCTCGGTGCCCACGACCTGTGCGGTGACCACCTGGCCGACGACCGCACCGTCCGGCACCCCGCCGACCGTGGTCGTGCCGTCGGAGTCGGGGTCCTGGTGCTCGGCGTGGCCCACCCACTCGTCGCCGCCGTCGGGGTGCGGGCCGACCCGCTCGGTGAGCAGCACCGCCACCCGGGAGCCGATCCGCTCCTCGGCGCGCTGGGCGGTCAGCTCCTCGACGAGGTCGGTGACCCGGGCGACCCGGGCGTCGATCTCGGTCTGGGACAGCTTGCCGGCCATGCCGAGGGCCTCGGTGCCCTCCTCGTCGGAGTAGCCGAAGACGCCCACCGCGTCCAGCCGGCCCTCGGTGAGGAACCGCTCCAGCTCGGCGACGTCGTCCTCGGTCTCGCCGGGGAACCCGACGATCACGTTGGTGCGGAAGCCGGCTGCGGGCGCCAGTTCCCGGGCCCGCTCGATGATCCGCAGGAAGTCCTCGGTGCCGCCGAAGCGGCGCATGCGGCGCAGCAGCGTCGGGGAGGCGTGCTGGAAGCTGAGGTCGAAGTAGGGCGACACGCCCTCCGTGCCGGCGATGGCCTCCAGCAGGCCGGGCCGCAGCTCAGCGGGCTGCAGGTAGGCCACCCGCACCCGGGCGATGCCCTCCACGGCGGCCAGGTGCGGCAGCAGCTTCTCCAGCGACCGCAGGTCACCGAGGTCCTTGCCGTAGGAGGTGGAGTTCTCGCTGACCAGCACCAGCTCGCGCACGCCCTGCCCGGCCAGCCACTGGGCCTCGGCCAGCACCTCACCGGGTGTGCGGGACACGAACGCGCCGCGGAAGGTGGGGATGGCGCAGAAAGAACACCGCCGGTCGCAGCCCGACGCCAGCTTCAGTGCCGCCACGGGGCCCGAGGACAGCCGGGTGCGGCGCAGCCAGTCGTGGCCCGGGATCGCCGGCGCGGCGTCGGCGGTGAGGGCGGCGGTGCGCTCGACCGGGCTGATCGGCAGCAGCGTGCGGCGGTCGCGCGGGGTGTGCGGCACCAGCGGCCGCCCGGCGAGGACGTCGTCCAGCCGGTCGCCCACGGCGGCGTAGTCGTCGAAGCCCAGCACGGTGGCCTCGGGCAGCGCGCCGGCGAGCTCGGAGCCGTACCGCTCGGCCATGCACCCGACGGCGACGACCTGGGCGCCGGAGTCGGTGGCGGCGAGGATGGCGTCGACCGAGTCCTTCTTGGCGCTCTCGATGAAGCCGCAGGTGTTGACCAGCACGGCGTCCGCGTCGGCGGCGTCCTCGACGAGCTGGTACCCGTCGGCGGCGAGGCGGCCGGCCAGCTCCTCGGAGTCGACCTCGTTGCGGGCGCACCCCAGGGTCACCATCGCGACGCGTCGCCCGCCCGGCCGGTCGGGGAGCACGACGTCGGTGCGGGGCGGAGCTGTCACCGCTTCACTCTAGTCACCGAGCAGGACCCTGCTAGTCAGAACACCGGTCCGCTGCACTCCGGCCCCGCCGCAGGGGCCCGCGGCGAGCCTGCGGATCGCACCGGCAGTGGTCAGGCCCCGCTGCAGGGGGCCGCGGCGAGCCTGCGGATCGCACTGGCAGTGGTCAGGCCCCGCTGCAGGGGCCCGCGGCGAGCCTGCGCATCGTACCGGCAGTGGTCAGGCCCCGCTGCAGGGGCCCGCGGCGAGCCTGCGAGTCGTGGGGGGCAGCGGGGTCCTTCTCTCAGTCGCCGCCGCGGAGGGTCAGGAAGATGGCCTCCAGCTCGTCGGGCTTGACCATGACGTCGCGCGCCTTCGAGCCCTCCGACGGCCCGACGATGCCCCGGCTCTCCATCAGGTCCATCAGCCGGCCGGCCTTGGCGAAACCGACCCGCAGCTTGCGCTGCAGCATCGACGTCGAGCCGAACTGGCTGGTGACCACGAGCTCGATGGCCTGCACGAGGAGCTCGAGGTCGCCGCCGATGTCCTCGTCGACCTCCTTCTTCTCCCCCGGCGCGGCGGTGAAGACCTCCTCGCGGTACTCCGGCTCGGCCTGCTTCTTGGTGAACTCGACCACGGCCTCGATCTCCGCGTCGGAGACGTAGGCCCCCTGCACGCGGACGGGCTTGCCGGCGCCGATCGGCATGAACAGGGCGTCGCCCATGCCGATCAGCTTCTCCGCGCCGGGCTGGTCCAGGATGACCCGGCTGTCGGTCAGGCTGGAGGTGGAGAACGCCAGCCGGGAGGGCACGTTGGCCTTGATCAGGCCGGTGACGACGTCGACCGACGGGCGCTGGGTGGCCAGCACGAGGTGGATGCCGGCGGCACGGGCCTTCTGGGTGATCCGGACGATCGACTCCTCGACGTCACGCGGGGCGACCATCATGAGGTCGGCGAGCTCGTCGACGATGGTGAGGATGTAGGGGTAGGGCGTGTAGACGCGCTCGCTGCCGGGCGGGGTCACGATCTCCCCGCGCTCGACCTTGCGGTTGAAGTCGTCGATGTGCCGCACGCCGGTGGCGCGCATGTCCTGGTACCGCTGCTCCATCTCCTCGACCAGCCAGGCCAGCGCGGTGGCGGCCTTCTTGGGGTCGGTGATGATCGGCGTGATCAGGTGCGGGATGCCGTCGTAGGGCGTGAGCTCGACCATCTTCGGGTCGATGAGGATCATCCGCAGCTGGTCCGGGGTGGCCCGCAGCAGCAGCGAGGTCAGCAGCGAGTTGATGCAGCTGGACTTGCCGGCGCCGGTCGCGCCGGCCACCAGCAGGTGCGGCATCTTCGCCAGGTTGGCGCAGACGTAGCCGCCCTCGATGTCCTTGCCCAGCCCGACCAGCATCGGGTGCGGGTCCTGCTTGGCCACCGAGGACCGCATGACGTCGCCGAGGCTGACCGTCTCGCGGTCGGTGTTGGGCACCTCGACGCCGACCGCCGACTTGCCCGGGATGGGGGCCAGGATGCGGATGTTGTCGTTGGCGACGGCGTAGGCCAGGTTGCGGGTCAGCGCGGTGATCTTCTCGACCTTGACCGCGGGGCCGAGCTCGATCTCGTAGCGGGTGACCGTGGGGCCGCGGGTGAAGCTGGTGACCGCGGCGTCGATGTTGAACTGCTCGAGCACACCGGCGATGGCCTCGATGGCGACGTCGTTGGCCGTCGAGCGGGCCTTGGGCGGCGTGCCGGCCCGCAGCACGTTCAGCGAGGGCAGCACGTAGTTGCCGGGCACCGGCTGGATCTGCAGCTGCTCCGGCTCGGTGATCGGCGGCAGGTCCGGCTCGGGGGCCGCGGTGCGGTCGACCGGCGCCGGGCGACGCGCCGGCGCCGGCACCGGGACCGGCTCCACGGGCTCGACGAGGGCGGCCCGCGGCGCCTCGGCCAGCGCGCCGGTGTCCACGACACCGGTGTCGGTGAGGTCGTCGGCCAGGCTGGCCTTGCGGCGCGGGGTGCGCCGCGGCGGCGGGAGGGCGTCGACGGGCTCGTCGTGGTCGTCCTCGTCCTCCCAGTCCTCGTCGTCCTGGTCGTGGCCGGCGAGGCGGTCCAGGAACCCGCGCAGCCGCTCGGGCACCTGGTGCACGGGGGTCGCGGTGACAACGAGCAGGCCGAAGACGGCCAGCAGCACCAGCAGCGCGACGGCGACCACCGCGCCGAGGCCCGCGGTCAGCGGCGTGCCGACGGCCCAGCCGAACAACCCGCCGGCGCCGCCGCGCTCCCCCGCCTCGACCGGTCCGCCGCCGACGACGTGCGCCGTACCGAGCACGGCGGCGAGCACGCAGGTCCAGCCGATGAGCAGCCGGCCGCGCGCCTCCGGGCGCGGCGGGTGCCGCAGCAGCCGGACGGCGACCAGCAGCAGGACGACGGGCAGCACCAGCACCAGCGAGCCGATCGCCCAGCCCACGCCGGTGGCCAGCCCGGTGCCGACCGGGCCGATGCCGGTGGTCCAGGCCGCGGCGCCGAGCACGATCGCGACGCCGAGGACGGCGAGCCCGACCCCGTCGCGGCGGTGCTCCGGGGCCAGCGGCTCGTTCTCCGCCGGCGGGGCGACTGAGCGGGCCAGCCCACCGGCGCCGCGGGCCAGCAGCGACCAGACGCCGCTGGCGCCCCGCCACAGGCCGGTGCTGATCACCGACTGCTGGCGGGCCGGGCGCCGCGTGCTGCCGGTGCCCTTGCGGGCCGGGGCGCGCTTGCGGGTCGCGGTCGCACCGGACCGGCCGCTGCCGGCCTTGCCGCGGCCCCCGCCCTGACCCCTTCCCTGCCCCCGGACCCCGCCCTGCGCCGGACCACGACCGGACGAGGCCGACCGCGTCGACCCCGTCGACCGGTTCGACCCTGTCGACGATGTCGTCCGAGAGGCCATGCAGCGACGGTAACCGGGCAGCTGGTGCCGATGGGGCAGGCGGTGCAGCGTGTCCGCCACCTACGGTCGACACCGTGACCGCATCGACTCCCGCACCGTCCCCCGACGACCGGCCGGCGCTGCCCCACGGCAGCTGGCCGACCCCGATCACCTCCGAGCTGGTCGTGCGCGCTGCGGCCGGGCTCGGCGAGGTGGCCGTGGACGGGGCGGACGTGTGGTGGGCCGAGTCCCGTCCGGCCGAGGGCGGCCGCACCGTGCTGGTGCGCCGCTCCCCCGACGGCGCGGTCACCGACGCCCTGCCGGCCCCGTGGAACGCCCGGACCCGCGTACACGAGTACGGCGGCGGCGCGTGGACGGTGCGCGACGGCGTCGCCTGGTTCACCTCCTTCGCCGACCAGCGGCTGCACCGGCTGGACGCGGGTGCGGAGCCGGTCGCGGTGACCGCCGAGCCCGAGCTGCCCGCCGGCGTCCGGTTCGCCGACCTGCGCGTGGGCGACGACGGCAGCGTGCTCGCCGTCCGGGAGACGCACTCCCCGACCGGTGCGGCGGCCGACGTCGTGAACGAGGTCGTGAGCGTCGCACCCGACGGGTCGACCGAGGTGCTGGTCACCGGGCCGGACTTCGTCTCCGACCCGCGGCTGTCCCCGGACGGGCAGCGACTGTGCTGGCTGCAGTGGGAGCACCCCGACATGCCCTGGGACTCGGCCACCCTGGTGGTGCGCTCGCTGGCCGACGGCAGCGAGCACGTGGTGGCCGGCGGCCGCTCGGGCGGCCGGGCCGAGTCGGTGGTGCAGCCGACCTGGGACGACGAGGGCACCCTGTGGTTCTTCGCCGACCGCACCGACGTGTGGGCGCTCTACCGCTGGCGGCCGGGCGGCGACGTCGAGCTGGTCCTGGACGCCGGAACCGACATCGCCGGCCCGCAGTGGGTGTTCGGCCAGAGCCGGCTGGCGCTGCTCCCCGACGGCCGGGTCGTCGTCCCCTGCCGCGCGGGCGACGGCGAGCGGCTGACGGTGCGCGAGCCGGACGGGACGCTGCACGATCTCGACCTGCCCTACGCCGTGTTCGGCTCGCTGACCGCCGCCGGCACCGCGGTGGTGTGCGTGGCCGCCGGGCCGACCTCGGAGCCGGTGGTGCTGCGGGTCGAGGTGGGCACTGGTGCCGCGGAGGTGCTGCGGCCGGCCCGCGACCTGGGCCTGGACCCGGCGTGGCTGTCCCGGCCGGAGCACGTCACCTTCCCCACCGAGCCCGACGACAGCGGCGTCGGCGAGGCCCACGCCCTGGTCTACCCACCGACCAACCCCGGGGTCCGGGCGGTCGACGGGCACCTGCCCCCGCTGCTGGTCCTGGTGCACGGCGGCCCGACGTCCGGCGTGCAGGCGACGCTGCGCACCGCGGTGCAGTACTGGACCTCCCGCGGTTTCACCGTCGCCGACGTCGACTACCGCGGCTCGACCGGGTACGGCCGCCGCTACCGGGACGCCCTGCAGGGTCGCTGGGGCCTGGCCGACGTGGCCGACGTGGTGGCCTGTGCGCGGTGGCTGGCGGAGCAGGGCCGGGTCGACCCCGCCCGGTGCGCGGTCCGGGGCGGGTCGGCCGGTGGCTTCACGGTGCTCGCCGCGCTCACCTCACGGCCCGGGGTGTTCGCCGCTGGTGCCAGCCTCTACGGCGTCGCGGACCTGACCGCCCTCGCCGAGGACACCCACAAGTTCGAGTCCCGCTACCTCGACGGCTTGGTCGCGCCGTGGCCCGAGGGCCGCGACGTCTACACCGAGCGCTCGCCGATCACGCACATCGCGGCGCTGGACACCCCGCTGGCGGTGTTCCAGGGCGAGGAGGACCGGGTGGTGCCCCCGGCGCAGGCCGAGCTGGTGGTGGCGGCGCTGCGCGCCAACGGCGTGCCGCACGCCTACCTGCTGTTCCCCGGGGAGCAGCACGGCTTCCGGCGGGCGGAGAACATCCGGGCCGCCCTGGACGGCGAGCTGTCCTTCTACGCCCAGGTGTTCGGCTTCGACCTGCCGGCGGCCGAGGGGATCGAGCCGATCCCGCTGCGCTGACCCACCGCGCGCACTGTGCGACCCGTCACGCCGGTGAACGGACCGTGGCCGGGCGACGTACGCACTTCCGACGACGTCCGTCCGGGTCGTCACGGCGAGGACAGGGAGCAGCGATGGCGCGGCACCGTCCGGCGCAGACCGAGGCCCTCGACGTGCAGGCCGCCTACGCGGCCCACGGCCCGGAGCTCTACCGCTTCGCCCTGCGCCAGCTGGGTGACGGCGGGGCGGCACAGGACGTGGTCCAGGAGGTGTTCCTGCGCGCCTGGCGGGCCGCGGACTCCTACGACCCGGAGCTGTCCGGCCTGCGCACGTGGCTGTTCGCGATCGCCCGCAACGTCGTGGTGGACGAGGCGCGGCGGTTCGCCGTCCGGCCGTGGCAGCGCGACCTGACCGACGGCTCGGACGTCACCGGCCCCGCGGACACCGGTGTCACCGACCGGCTGGTGGACGCCTGGGTCGTCGAGGAGGCGCTGCGCCGGATCGGTGAGGACCACCGGGTGGCGATCGTGCAGACGCACCTGCGCGGCCGGCCGCACGGCGAGGTGGCGGCGGAGCTCGGCATCCCGGTGGGGACGCTGCGCAGCCGGGTGTTCTACGGGCTCAAGGCACTGAGACTGGCGATGGAGGAGATGGGGGTGGAACCGTGAACGAGCAGACTGCCGGGGCAGCGGGGCGGGGAGCCCCGGACCCGGCCCACCGGGCGGTGCGGGAGCAGCTGGGGGTGTACGCCCTGGGCCACGGCACGGACGACGAGCGCGCTGCCGTCCGGGCCCACCTGGACGGGTGCGCCGGCTGCCGTGCGGAGGTCGCGGCGCTGTCGCCGCTGGCCGCCCGCCTCGCCGACGTCGACCCGGACCGGATCGACGAGGACCCACCGGTGCCGCCGGAGCTGGGCGCCGCCGTCCTCGCCCGGATCGCCGCCCAGGGCCCGCGCCCGGTGGACCTCGCCGAGCGGCGCCGGCGGCGCACCCGGCTGGCCGGGGCCGCCGCCGCGGTCGGGATCGCCGCAGCGGCGTTCGGGGTCGGCTGGATCGCCCGACCCGGCCCGCCGCAGGGCCCGCTGGAGCAGGTGGCCGTGCAGGTGGCCGACGACGACATCTCCGCGACCGCGGACATCGTGCCGCACACCTGGGGCGTGGAGGTCAAGCTCTCCGGCGCCGGGTTCACCGCCGGGGAGGTGTACCGGCTCGTGGTCGAGGAGACCGACGGCGACGCGGTGACCGGCGGGGCGTTCCTCGGGGTCGGCCCCGGGCAGCTGGACTGCAACATGAGCTCGTCGGTGCTGCGGCAGGACGCCGCCGGGTTCCAGGTGCTCGACGCGAGCGGGGAGGTCGTGCTCAGCTCGGTCTTCTAGACCTCGAGCACGGTCGGGATGATCATCGGCCGGCGACGGTAGGTGTCGGACACCCACTTGCCCACCGTGCGGCGGATGACCTGGGACAGCCGGTGCGCGTCGTAGGGCCCGGTGGAGAGCTGGCGCCGCAGCTCGTCCTCGACCAGTGCGAGCGCGGGAGCGAACGCGGCCGGGTCGTCGGAGAAGCCGCGGGCGGTGAGGTGCACCGGGCGCACGATCGTGCCCGTGGACGGCTCGACCACCACGGTCAGCGCCACGAACCCCTCGTCACCGAGGATCCGCCGGTCCTGCAACGACTCCTCCCCCACGTCGCCGACGGCGAGCCCGTCGACGTACACGTTGCCGATCGGCACGCTGCCCACGATCGAGGCCTTGCCGTCGAGCAGGTCGACGACCACGCCGTCCTCGGCGAGGACCACCCGGTCGGCGGTCATGCCGGTCTGCTCGGCCAGCGCGGCGTGCGCGCGCAGGTGCCGCCACTCCCCGTGCACCGGCATCAGGTACCGCGGCTTGGCCACGTTGAGCAGCGTGCGCAGCTCACCGGCCGGTGCGTGCCCGGAGACGTGCACCCGGGCGGTCTCCTTGTGCACCACGGTGGCCCCAAGCCGGGCGAGGCCGTTGATCACCTTGTAGACCGCCGTCTCGTTGCCCGGCACCAGGGACGACGCCAGCACGATCGTGTCGCCGGCCTCGATGGTGACGTGGTGGTGGTCGCCGCGGGCCATCCGGCCCAGCGCCGACAGCGGCTCGCCCTGGGAGCCGGTGCTGATCAGCACCACCTGCTCCGGCGGCATCGTCATCGCGTCGTCCAGGCGCACCATCAGCCCGGCCGGCACGCGCAGCAGGCCCAGGTCGGCGGCGACGCCCATGTTGCGCACCATCGAGCGGCCCACCAAGGCCACCTTGCGGTCGTGCCGCACCGCGCAGTCGAGCACCTGCTGGATGCGGTGCACGTGGCTGGCGAAGCTGGAGACGATCAGCCGCTGCGCCGCGTGCTCGAAGACGTCGTCCAGCACCGGGCCGATGCTGCGCTCGGGGGTGACGAAGCCGGGCACCTCGGCGTTGGTCGAGTCGCTGAGCAGCAGGTCGATGCCCTCGGCGCCGAGGCGGGCGAAGGTGCCGAGGTCGGTCAGCCGCCCGTCCAGCGGGAGCTGGTCCATCTTGAAGTCACCGGTGTGCACCAGCACCCCGGCCGGGGTGTGCACGGCGACGGCGAGGGCGTCGGGGATGGAGTGGTTGACGCAGATGAACTCGCAGTGGAACTCCCCGGCCACGTGGTCGTCGCCGGCGGCCACCTCCACCAGCACCGGGTCGATCCGGTGCTCGCGCAGCTTGGCGCGCACCAGCGCCAGGGTGAACCGGGAGCCCACCAGCGGGATGTCCGGGCGCATCCGCAGCAGGTAGGGCACCGCACCGATGTGGTCCTCGTGGCCGTGCGTCAGCACCACCGCGACGACGTCGTCCAGGCGGTGCTCGATGACCCCGAAGTCGGGCAGGATCAGGTCGACCCCGGGCTGCTCGGCCTCGGGGAACAGCACGCCGCAGTCGATGACCAGCAGCTGGCCGTCGAACTCCAGCACGGCCATGTTGCGGCCGATCTCGCCCAGCCCGCCGAGCGCCATGACGCGCAGCGCGCCGGGCGGCAGCGGCGGCGGCGCCTCCAGGTCCAGGTGCGGCTGGCCCACCGGCGCGGTCACAGCGTCACGCCCCCCTCCGCGAGGTCGGCGCGCAGCTGGGCGACCTCCTCGGCGGTGGCGTCGACCAGCGGGGGCCGGACCGGCCCGGCGGGCAGCCCGAGCTCGGTGAGCGCGGCCTTGACCAGGATCGCGCCCTGGGTGCGGAACACGCCGCGGCACACCGGCAGCAGCCCGGTGTGCAGGGCCCGGGCGCGGGCGAGGTCACCGCTCTCCACGGCGGCGACCAGCTCGGCCAGCCGCGGGCCCACGAGGTGGCCGACGACGCTGACCACACCCACCGCGCCGATGGCCAGCAGCGGCAGGTTCAGCGCGTCCTCCCCGGAGTAGTACGCGAGGTCGCAGCGGGCCATCGTCCAGGAGACGTCCGTCAGCGAGCCCTTGGCGTCCTTGACCGCGACGATGTTCGGGTGCTCCGCCGCCCGCACCAGGGTGTCGACCTCGATCGGGATGCCCGATCGGGGTGGGATGTCGTAGAGCATCACGGGCAGGTCGGTGGCGTCGGCGATCGCGGTGAAGTGCCGCAGCAGGCCCGCCTGCGGGGGCTTGTTGTAGTACGGCGTCACGGCCATCAGCCCGTGCGCGCCGAGCCGGGCGGCGTCGCGCGCCTTCTCGATGCTGTGCGCCGTGTCGTTGGTGCCGACCCCGGCGACGACGACGGCGCGGTCCCCGACGGCGTCCAGCACGGCCTCGAGCACCGCGCGCTGCTCGGCGTCGCTGACGGTGGGCGACTCCCCGGTCGTCCCGGAGACGACGAGCCCGTCGTGCGCGCACCGGTCGACGAGGTGCGCGGCCAGCTGCTGGGCACCCGCGAGGTCGATCGAGCCGTCGGCGGCGAAGGGGGTGACCATCGCCGTGAGGACGCGCCCGAAGGGTCTCGCGGGGTCGGAGGTCATGGCTGGGAATCTACCGACCCGGCCCCGGGGCGGCAGGTGCACCCGGGCCGGTCGAACCGGCTGTGCACTGGTCCAGGATGGGCGGGTGACCGAGCCCGCGCCGCTGCGCCGCCCCCTGCTGCTCACCGGCCCGCCGGGTGCCGGGAAGAGCGCGGTGGCGGCCGCACTGGCCGCCGGGCGGGCGCTGTGCGCCGTCGTCGAGGTGGACGACGTGCGCGCGCTGGTGCGCTCCGGCGCGGTGGACCCGTGGCGGCCCGGCGCCGGTGAGGCGCAGCACCGGCTGGCCGCCGTCCAGGCGTGCCTGCTGGCGGCGTCGTTCACCGCGGCCGGGGTGGAGGTGGTGCTGTGCGACGTGGTGCGCGGCCCGGTCGCCGAGGTCTACCGGACCTCGACGGCGGCCCCGTTCGTCGTCGCGCTGCGCGTGCCGCTGGCGGTCAGCCGGGAACGGGCCGCCCGCACCCCGCGGCTGACCCCCGAGGAGCTCCACGCGCTGCACGCGGAGAGCGCGGTGGCCGCGGGCGTCGCGGCCGAGGTGGACGCGACCCCGGGGCAGGGCGAGGTCACCGCCGCCGTCGAGGCGCTGTGGGCCGCCGCGGCCCCGGTGACGCCGTCGTCGTGAGCGGGCGGGTCAGCCCTCGCTGACGTACGGGCTCGCCGCGACCTCGGTGCCGTCGGGCAGGGCGCTGACCCGGAAGTCCTCGAAGACGTTGCCGGCCACCCGCTGCAGCTCGCGCAGGCAGGCGATGGCCAGCTCGCGGATCTCCACGTCGGCGTGCTCGCTGGCCCGCATGGCGATGAAGTGCCGCCAGGCCCGGTAGTTGCCGGTGACCACGATGCGGGTCTCGGTGGCGTTGGGCAGCACGGCGCGGGCGGCCTGCCGGGCCTGCTTGCGGCGCAGGGTCGCGTTCGGGACGTCGGCGAAGTGCTCCTCCAGCCCCTGCAGCAGCTCGGTGTAGGCGGCCAGGGCGGCGTCGGCCGCGGCGGTGAACCGGGCGTGCAGCTCCGGGTCCTCGGCGATGACGGCGGGCTCGACGAAGGCGGCGTCGCGCTCGGGCACGTAGCGCTGGGACAGCTGGCTGTAGCTGAAGTGCCGGTGCCGGATCAGCTCGTGGGTGAGCGACCGGGACACCCCGGTCAGGTACATGCTCACCGTGCCGTGCTCGAGCACGGAGAGGTGGCCGACCTCGAGGATGTGCCGCAGGTAGCCGGCATTCGTGGCGGTCGCCGGGTTGGGCTTCGCCCAGGACTGGTAGCAGGCCCGCCCGGCGAACTCGGCGAGCGCCTGACCGCCGTCGACGTCGGTCTCCCACGGCACGTCGGCCGGCGGCGTGAACTGTGTCTGGGCGACGACCTGGACCTTCAGCGGGGCGATGGCTGGCACCGGCACAGCCTACGGGCGGGCGCCCCGACGCCTTCAGGCTCCCGTTCCGGTCGTGACCGGCGCGCCGCCCGGACCCCGGTCAGCGGGCGGTCACCGCGATCCGCAGGTCCTGGGCGAGGTCGCCCCGCTCGGCGACCTCGACGTCCTCCAGCTGCATCCAGTCGGCCATCAGCCGCAGCTCTGCCGCGAGCTCGTCGGCCACCTGCCCGGCGTCCACCCCGTGCTCGCCGTGGGCGGACTGCACCCGCAGCACGCCGGCCTGCCGGTCGGCCTTGAGGTCGACCCGGGCGACCAGCGCGTCGCCCAGCAGGAAGGGCAGCACGTAGTAGCCGTACACCCGCCGCGCCGCCGGCGTGTAGATCTCCAGCCGGTAGCGGAAGCCGAACAGCCGCTCGATCCGCGGCCGCTCCCAGACGAGGGAGTCGAAGGGGCTGAGCAGCGCCCGGGCCCGCACCCAGCGGGGCCGCCGCGCGTTCGGGTCCAGCCACGCCGGCCGCTGCCAGCCGTCGACCTCGACCGGCAGCAGCTCACCGGCCTCGGTGAGCTCGGCGATCGCCTGGCGGGTGTCGGCCACGCCGAGCCGGAAGTAGTCGCGCAGGTCGGTCTCGGTGGCCACGCCCATCGCCCGCGCCGAGGTGCGCACCAGTTCCCGGACGGCGTCGGCACGGTCGGGGGTGGGCTGGGCCAGGACCGCGGCGGGCAGCACCCGCTCGGTGAGGTCGTAGACCCGCTCGAAGCCGGCGGTGCGCTGCCGGGCGGTGAGCACGCCGGTGTAGAACAGCCACTCCAGCGCGACCTTGCCGGTGTGCCAGTTCCACATCGTGCCGGCCGGCTCCGGCCGCGGTTCGGCCAGCTCGCTGGCCCGCAGCGGGCCACCCTCACGCACCCGGGCCAGCACCTCGGCGACGTACCCGGGCCGTTCCCGCTGGATCTGCACCATGTTGCCCCAGGCCTGCTCCTGCGCCGCCGCCATCCGCCACCGCAGGTGGGGGTGCAGCCGCACGGGCAGGAAGGACGCCTCGTGGGCCCAGTACTCGAACAGGTCGTGCCGCGTGCCGGCGAGGGCGTCCATCGCGGCCCGCGGGTAGCTGCCGAGCCGGCTGAAGGCCGGCAGGTAGTGCGACCGGGAGACCACGTTGACCGAGTCGATCTGGACGACGGCGAGCCGGTCGACCACAGCCCTCAGCTGGCGGGTGCCGACCGTGGCGCCGGGGCGGGGACCGGTGAAGCCCTGCGCAGCCAGCGCGATGCGGCGGGCCGACGCGGCAGACAGTCGGACCACCGGTGCGCTCATGCGCAGATGGTGCACCGGCCCTCCGACAGGACGCAGCGCCGAGCCTGCCGCGACCTGCCTACGCTGGCCCGGTGGACCTCCCTGCTGCCCTGCCCGGCGGACCCGTCGCCGTCGGCACGCCGACGGCCGGCGCCCCGGGCGCCGACGTCTCCGTCCGACCGGCGGTCGTCGCCGACGCCGCCGACATCGCCCGGGTGCAGGGGCTGACCTGGCGCACCGCCTACCGTTCCGTGCTGCCCGCCGCCGTGCTGGACGGCTGGGACGACGACACGGCGGCCACGTCGTGGGCCACGGCCGTCAGCGCCCCGCCGACCGCCGCGCACGGGGTGCTGGTGGCCCGGGAGAAGGACGCACTCGTCGGGTTCGCCGCGTTCGGCCCACCGGACCTGAGCGGGGGCGAGTCGACGTCCCCCGACGGCCCGACCACCGAGGTCGCCGCCCTCCTGGTCGAGCCACGCTGGGGGCGCCGCGGGCACGGCAGCCGCCTGCTCGCGGCCGTGGCCGACACCGCGGCCGGCACCGGCGCCCGGCGGCTGCAGATGTGGCTGCCGGTCGGTGACACGGTCACGGCCGGTTTCCTGGAGGCGGCCGGGTGGGCGCGCGACGGGTGGGTGCGCACGCTGGACACCGGCAGCGGGCCGCTCGTCGTGCACAGCTGGCACGCGCTGCTCGGCGAGGCTGGGCCGTCGTGACGTTCACCGGCTTCCCCGACGCCGGGCTGGTGTTCTACGAGGGCCTGGAGGCGGACAACACCCGCAGCTACTGGACCGACCACCGCGCCGAGTACGAAGCGCACGTCCGGGCACCGCTGCAGGCGCTGCTGGACGAGGTGGCCCCCGAGTTCGGTGGCGACGCCAAGGTCTTCCGCCCGTACCGCGACGTGCGCTTCAGCAACGACAAGACGCCGTACAAGACCCACGCCGGCGCGGTGGTGCACGACAGCGGCAGCGGGACCGGCGCCTGGTACGTGCAGGTGTCCGCCGAGGGCCTGCTCGTCGCCGGGGGGAGCTGGCGGCTGGAGTCCGACCAGGTGGAGCGGTACCGCCGGGCCGTGGACAGCGACGTCCCGGGCGGCGCCCTGGAGCAAGAGGTGGCCCGGCTGCGCGGCGCCGGCTTCACCATCGAGGGCGACCGGCTGGTGCGCAGTCCGCGCGGGTACCCGGCCGACCACCCACGGATCGACCTGCTGCGGCACCGCTCGCTGCACGCCTCCCGTCACTGGCCGCCGGCCGGCTGGCTGCACACCCGCCAGGCAGCCACTCGGGTGCGGGACAGCTGGCGGGAGTTCAGCGCCCTGAACCGGTGGCTGGCCGACAACGTCGGGGCGACCACCGTCGAGCGTTCCCCCCGCCGCTGACCGGGCTCAGCAGGGAGCCCCTGGGCTCCGCGAGCCCCCGCGACTCGCCTGGCGGACACCGGCCTCCCCGGGCGTCGACCTGTCGACGACGGCCCGGGTCAGACACCGCCGTGGGCCCCCTCCTCGAGGCATGGTGGCCCAGCCTGAGGACGGCTACGGGAACGCTGTGATCCTGACGGGATGGACCTCGACGACTGCATCGCCCACGCCGTGGCGCTGGACTCCGTGATGGTCGTGCGGCGCGTACCGGGAGACGGGTCGCCGGAGATCAGTTGGGGAGACGCCTTCATCTACTACGCACCCGGCGGACGCATCCCGCCGACGCAGCCCTTCGCCACGGTCGTCACCAAGGACCACCCCGACGAACCCGTGTCCGGACTGGACGAGCCCGGGGCCTTCCGACTCAACCTCGCCGTGCCGGCAGCAGAGTTCGCACGGGCGCTGGGTGCTCGTGGCGCCGAGGCCGACGCCCCCCGTGCGCGGGACGCCTGGTTCCCACACCCGGTGTACGGCCGCGCCGGGTGGCTGTCGATCGTCTCGCCGGACACCCAGCGCGACGAGGTGCGCAGGCTGATCGACGTCGCACACGAGGCCGCTCGCGCCCGACACGACCGGCGTGCGGAGTCCAGCCCCTTCGACTGAACCGGCGGTGACGCCGGGCGTCGACGCCACGAGGTCAGGAGCCCCGGCGCACCGGTGTCGGCGCGGATGCCCGCACATCCACGTGGACGAGATCGCGCAGCCCCTGGACGGGCACGATCGCGCAGCCCTGATGCTCGTGCCCGGGAATGCGACAAGGGCCGACACCCTGTGGGTGTCGGCCCTTGTCGAATAGATGTCCGGCGGCGTCCTACTCTCCC
>NZ_JAAGWK010000031.1 GCF_010685995.1 Goekera deserti
AGCGTGCTGCAGACGCTGTCCGAGCGGGAGGCCGGCGTCGTCCGGCTGCGGTTCGGGCTCACCGACGGCCAGCCGCGGACCCTGGACGAGATCGGCCAGGTCTACGGCGTGACCCGCGAGCGCATCCGGCAGATCGAGTCCAAGACGATGTCCAAGCTGCGCCACCCCAGCCGCTCCCAGGTGCTGCGCGACTACCTCGACTGACGCCGGCCGCCTCGCGCGCGTTCGGCAGGCACGACCCGTGGGACCCGGCCGCCGGCCGGGCCCCACGGCGTGAAGGGCGCGCCGAGCGGCCCGTGCGTCCGCTGTGTTGCGGTGCGGTCACGATCTCACCCCGATGTACGAGCCTCGCGGTGTACGACGGCAACGCCCGGGTATGCGGCGTAGCGTGGGCAGCGGTGAGCAGGAGGCTCTGCCCGCCGGACACAGCACCACAGACCAGGACCACCCGACACGCATCCGTTCCGACCCGCGACCGCCCTGCCGCACCCTGGCCGCCCCCGCCGAGACACCCACGGCGAGTCACGACCCAGGATCCGCGTCCGGGGAACATCGAGGGCCATGCTGGTGCTGTGCAGTAGGCCGATCCGCACCCGCGGATCCGTGCGGTAGAGAGCGAGTGATGACCAGATGACACAGACGCTGACGACAACCCCTCCCACCGACGATCTGGTCGTTCCCTTCCACTGCGATCGGTGCGGTGCGCTCGCCAAGGTGCGCGTCGTCCTGTCCAGCGGCAGCGACCTCGTCTTCTGCGGGCACCACGCCCGCGAGTACGAGAGCAAGCTCCGCGACATCGCGGTCGACATCATCGACACCGACGGCGAGCAGCGCGTCACGACCTGAGCGAGACGCTATCGTCGCACCAGCGATGAAGCAGCCACTCGACGACGCCGCCGCGTCCCCCGAACCGCTCCCCGCGGACGGTGGACCGGCGGTTTCGTCGTCTCCGGGGCCGGCGCACCGGGCAGCCAACGACGAGGACGCCACGATGCCGCAGGACCCGCCCCCGACCGAGGACACCGCGCGGCTGGCGGCCAACGGTCCCCAGGCGCCCGCCCGCCCGGGCGACCAGCCGCCGCTGGACGCCGCGGCTGCCCGGGACACCCGGGTGCCCCCGCCGCAGCCGTTGCCGTTGAGCTCGCGCGGCGGGCGACACGCGAGCGGGCCCGACGAGCCGACCGGGGCACGGCACGCCCGGCGGATCACCGACCGGGTGGGCGACGCGACCGACCGGACGACGGACCACGTCATCGACGGGGCCACGCACCGGGCCGGCGACCCCGCCGTCGCCCGAGCCGTCGACGACGCCACCGACCGGGCTGCCGACCGGGCGACGGATCGGGCCAGGGATCGGGCCACGGACCGGCCGGCGCCGGTCGCGGCCGCCGCGGACCCGGCGCCGGGCACGGCGGCGATGCCGGTGGCCGCGCAGTCACCGCCCCGGGCGACGGTGCCCCGGTCGGCGCCGTCCCCGGAGCCGGCCGACCGGCCGGCCGAGCCCACGGTGGCAGCGACCACCGATCCGTCCCGGGACCCCTCCCCCGCCGAGGCGCCGGCGGACGACCCGTGGGCGCCGTCCGGTGCGGTGGCGGGACCGGCTGACGACCCTGCCGACGCTCCCACGCAGGAGCAGCCCGTCATGGGCGGGCCCGTCGCGGGCCACGCCCCCCGGCCGGACGGGCACGGGGCGGCCGGGCACGGGGCGGCCGGCGGGGACTCCACCCCGCCGGGCGACGGCGACGGGGCCCCGGGCGGCACGGGCGACCGGCCCGGTCCTCGACGTCGCCGCGCGGCGGTGCTCGTGCCGGCCGGCGCCGTCCTGGCGCTGGCGCTGGTCTACGGCGTCGACCTGCTCGTGGCCGGGTCCGACGTGCCGCGCAACACGGTCGTGGCCGGCGTCCCGATCGGCGGGCTGTCCCCGGCGGCCGCGGCCAGTGCCCTGGAGGAGCAGCTCGCCCCGCGGGTCACCGCCGAGCACGTGCTGATGGCCGACGACGTCGAGGCCGCCCTCTCCCCCGCGACCGCCGGCATCACCCTCGACGTGCCGGGCACCGTCGACGCCGCCGGTGACCAGCCGCTGAACCCGTGGACCCGGCTGACGTCGCTGTTCACCGACCACGACGTGGAGCCGGTGATCACCGAGGACGAGACCGCGCTCGCAGCCCAGGTCGACCGGGTCGCCGAGACCGTCGACCGCGCCCCGGTGGACGCCACCATCACGATCGAGGACACCACGCCCGAGCTCGTCGAGCCGGTCGACGGCCGCACCCTGGACCGGCCGGGCAGCATCGCAGCCATCGAGGAGGCCCTGGCCAGTGGCGGGGACCCGGACATCCCGATCCGCCTGCCGGTGGACACCACCCCGGTCCGGGTCGACGCCGACGAGGCCGCCCGCGTGCTGGCCGACACCGTCACCCCGGCCCTGTCCGCACCCGTCACCGTGACCGGCACCGGGGACGACACCTCCGTGGAAGTGCCCGTCGACGCCATCGCCGCCGCCCTCACCTTCACCCCCGGCGACGACGGCACCCTCGGGGTGGCGCTCGACCCGGCGCAGCTGCAGGAGTCGCTCGGCGACGAGCTCGGCGAGTTCGGCGCCCCCGCGCAGGACGCCCGCTTCGAGGTCACCGGGGACGCGATCCGGGTGGTGCCCTCCGTCGACGGCACCGGCGTCGACCCGGCCGCGCTGGCCGGCACGCTGCTACCGGTGCTGCGCGAGCCGGCGCCCCGCGAGGTGACCGCGCAGCTGGGCCCGGTCCCGGCGGCGTTCACCACCGAGCAGGCCCAGGCACTGGGCATCACCGAGAAGGTCAGCTCGTTCAGCACCAACTTCACCAACACCGCCAGTGGCACGAACATCCGGGTCGTCGCCGAGGAGGTGGACGGCGCGGTCGTCAAGCCCGGGGAGACGTTCAGTCTCAACGGGTTCACCGGGCCCCGGGGCACGGCCGAGGGCTACGTGTCCGCCGGAGTGATCAACAACGGCGAGTTCACCCAGGCCGTCGGCGGCGGGATCAGCCAGTTCGCCACCACGATGTTCAACGCGGTCTTCTTCGCCGGGCTCGAGGACGTCTTCCACAAGCCGCACAGCTACTACATCAGCCGCTACCCGGCCGGCCGCGAGGCGACGGTCTACTACGACTCGATCGACCTGAAGTGGCGTAACGACAGCCCGGCCGGCATCTACGTGCAGGCCACCTGGGTGCCCGGCACGATCACGGTGACCTTCTGGGGCACCAAGCGCTTCGACATCGAGTCCAGCACCAGCGAGCGGTTCAACCTCCGCCAGCCCGTGGTCCAGGAGAAGCCCGACGACGGCTCGTGCGCCAGCCAGGGCGGGTCCACCGGCTTCGACGTCGTGGTGACCCGCACGTTCAACGACCCGGCGACCGGGGCGGAGATCCGCCGGCAGGACTTCCGCACCCGGTACGCCGCCGAACCGGTGATCCGCTGCGTGCCGGTCCCGGCACCGGCACCGGACCCGGCCGGCACGGTCCCGCCGGCCCCGGGCGGCCCGGCCGGACGCCGTCCCCCGCGCCCCGCGCGCCGCTGAGCAGCACCGCACCGCCCGGCCCCGGTCACCCAGCCGGGGGGCAGGGCCCGGCAGTGTGCCTGCGACCCGTGCACACTGGGCCGGTGAGCGCCGTCCTGCCGACCGGGTCGCCGGCCCCCGCCGGCGACACCTCCGCCGGCGGCGCGGCAGGCCCCGGGCCGGACACCGCCGGTTCGGGGCCGCCCGCCGGTGCACCGGCGGGCGGTGGTGCGGACGGTCCGGGTGCCACGGCCTCGGGTGCGCGGCGCAGCGCCGCCGGTCGGCTGTTCGACCTGCTGCCGGCGTTCCTCCGGGTGCCCCTGCAGGTGCTCGGGCGGACCGTCGCCAAGGCGTGGAGCGACCGGATCCTCGGCCTGTCCGCCGAGGCGTCGTTCTGGCAGGTGCTCAGCGTGCCGCCGCTGCTCATCGGGCTGCTCGGCTCGCTGGGCTACCTCGGGTCGTTCATCGGCGACGGCCGGGTGCAGGAGATCGAGGACCGGCTCGTGGAGCTGTCGGCCGAGGCGCTGACCCCGAGCGTGGTGACCAGCCTGGTGCAGCCGACGCTGGACGACATCCTGAACTCGGGCCGGGCCGACATCGTCAGCCTCGGCTTCCTGATCACGCTGTGGGCCGGGTCGTCGGGCACCGCGACGTTCGTGAACACCATCGTGATCGCCTACGACCAGCGGGACGTGCGCGGCCCGATCCGCACGCGACTGCTCGCCCTGCTGCTGTTCGTCGTCGGCCTGGTGGTGGCCGTGGTGACGCTGCCGGTGCTGGTGCTGGGCCGCGGGCTGCTGGTCGACGTGCTGCCGGACCGGTGGCAGGACACCGCCACGGTGCTGGTGAACGCCGTCTACTGGCCGCTGGTGCTGGTCGGCCTCGTCCTGGCCCTGACCAGCTTCTTCCACGTCGCGCTGCCCCGCCGGATCCCCTGGCACCGGCACCTGCCCGGTGCCGTGTTCGCCGTGGCCTTCTTCCTGGTGGCGGCGACCCTGCTGCGCAGCTACGTCGCCGACATCCTCACCACGGCGCTGCCCTACGGGGCGCTGGCCACCCCGATCGCGATCCTGCTGTTCTGCTTCTTCCTCGGCATGTCGATCCTGCTGGGCGCCGAGATGAACGCCACGATCGAGGCGCGGTGGCCGTCGCTGCAGCGACGGCACGAGCGCCGCCACCAGCGTCGCCGCGCCGCCAAGATCGAGCTGGAAGCCGTCAAACTCGGCCTCCGCTGAAGAAGGACCTCGTCGCCCCCCACACCTCGCAGGCTCGGCGCGGGCCCCTGCGACGAGGCCGTTCCTCCCCTACTTCTTCAGTTGCTGGTAGACCTCGGTGCACGCGGGGCAGACCGGGCTGCCCGGCTTCGGGGTCTTGGTCACCGGGAACACCTCACCGCACAGCGCCTCGACCATGGTGCCCATGACCGCACTCTCGGCGATCTTGTTCTTCTTGACGTAGTGGAAGACCTCGTTCGCGCGGCCGGTGTCGGCGTCACGGACGTCGGGCCGCTCGAGGATCTCGGTGCTCACGCGCTGTCTCCCTGCTGGAGGTGGGTCCCTCGCCCCGCGCGGCCGGGACGGCGTTCCGCTCCGGGCCCCGGGGGCGGCCGCCTCCATGATGACAGGGCCGACGTCCCGGCCCAACCGACGTCCCCCGGCCGGGCGGCCCCGCCGGTCCGCCGTCCGCCGGCCACCTGCCGTTGGACTGCCGGCCACCGTCGACGGCGAGTCTCCGGGGGCGCATCTCGCGCCCGTCAACGGGAGGCTCCACCGTGCTGTCCACCACCCCTGCCCGCCGCACCACGCGCACCCTGACCGCCGTGGGCGGCGGGGTGCTCGTCCTCGTGCTGCTGCCGGTGCCGTCCGCGCTCGCGAAGCCGGACGGCACCCGCTGGGCCACCGTCACCGCGTCGGTCGAGACGCCGTCGGCCTTCGACGACGAGGCCGGCGGCAACGCCGACGCCGACGACCCCGCGCTGTGGGTGCACCCCACCGACGGCGACCGCTCCGTCGTCGTGGGGGCGCTGAAGAACGGTGGCCTGGGCGTCTACGGCCTGGACGGCGCCCTGCTGCAGAGCCTGCCGGCGGCCCCTGCGCCCCCCGGCGCGACGGAGGCCGGCCGCTACAACAACGTGGACGTCGTCACCGGGGTGCGGCTCGGCGGGCGCACCCTGGACCTGGCCGTGGTCAGCGACCGCGGCCGCGACCGGGTGCGCGTGTTCAGCATCGACCCGCGCGGCTCGGCGGCCGGTGCCGGCGTGCTCACCGACGTCACCGCACCCGACGTCGCCCCGGTGTTCAGCGCCGACGAGTCCGAGGTCGACGAGCAGGCGACCGCGTACGGGCTCGCCGCCGGGCGCACCCCCGACGGCGGGGCCGTGGTGCTCACCACCCGCCGGCACTCCACCGACTTCGCGACCCTGCGCCTGGTGGCCGGCCCGGACGGCACCGTCGGCTACCGCACGGAGTCCCGCGGGGCGCTGCCGACCGAGTTCGCGCTGCCCGGCGGGGGCAGCTGGACGCCCTGCGAGGAGCCCGGTGAGCTGCCGCAGATGGAGGGCTCGGTCTACGACCCGGCGTCGGGCTCCTGGTACGTGGCGCAGGAGGACGTCGGCATCTGGCACCTCAGCCAGGACGAGCGGGGCGCCTGGTCCCAGCGGCTGGTAGACCGGGTGCGGGCCTACGGCGTCCCGGCGACCTTCGACGAGGAGAGCGAGACCTGCCAGGTCACCGGGGACGACCCGGGGCAGGGCGGGACGCACCTGACCGCCGACGCGGAGGGACTGACGATCGCGCAGCGGGCCGACGGCAAGGGGTACCTGTTCGCGTCCAGCCAGGGCGACAGCACGTTTGCGGTCTACGAGCTGCGCGGGTCGAACCGTTACGTCGGCGGCTTCCGGGTCGCGGACGGTGCCGGCATCGACGGCGTCCAGCACTCCGACGGCGCCACGGTGACGACGAAGCCGGTCGGCACGGCCTTCCCGCACGGGCTGCTGATCACCCACGACGGCGAGAACACACCCACCACCGAGGACGCCGACGGCGAGGACCGGGTGGACACCGACTTCAAGCTGGTCCCGCTGGAGCGGGTCGCACGCCCCCTGGGCCTGCGCTTCTGACGGGGAGCACTCGAGGACCGGCGCCGCAACGGCGCCGGTCCTCGGGGGCGGCTCAGACGTCGATGACGCGGGACTCGATGACCCGCGAGGAGCCGTTGCCGGACTCCAGGATCCGGTCGGGGCGCGGCACCACGTACCGGTTGACGTCGAGCTTCTTCTTCGGCGGCCGGTCGTTGGCCATGACCACGGCGATCCAGGGCAGCACGGTGCCGAAGAACGCGAAGATCACCATGAGCCAGATGGTCTGGTAGAACGCCGCGGCGAGCACCAGGCTCACCCCACGGAAGGCCATGGTGAGCAGGTAGCGCCGCTTGCGGGCCTCGTGCTGCTCGGCGCGGCTCGGTTCGGCCGCGGTGATCAGAGCCGGTTCGAGGTCCCGCTTGGCTGACGGACGGTTCGTGTACTGCTGGCTCGAGGCCACGGACACCCTTTCCTCCACCGCCGGGACATGGGTGACGCGGGTCGACGACGCGTCGGTGCGACGTGTCCTGGACGGCCCCCGGTATCCCCGGCTCTGCACCCATGGTGCCACCGTGACAGCGCAGATGCAGGCGCCGGCCAGGTCGATGTGCAGCGGCCCCCGGTGGGGCCCTACCGGGTGGTCGCGGCGGCCTTCGCCGCGGCCTTCTGCTGCTGCTTGGTGGCCCGCACCTCGGCCAGCGACGCGGGGCCGGTGACGTCGGCGACCGACCGCCGGGAGCCGTCCTCGCCGTAGGCACCAGCGGCCTCCCGCCAGCCCGGCGGCGTGACACCGAGCTGCTTGCCGAGCAGGGCGAGGAAGATCGCCGCCTTCTGCGCGCCGAAGCCGGGCAGCGCCTCCAGCCGGCGCCGCAGCGCGAGCCCGTCGGCCACCTCCGACCAGAGCAGCTCCGGCCGGCCGTCGTGCCGGTCGACCAGGTGCCGGCACAGGTCCTGGGTGCGGGTCGCCATGGAGCCGGGGTACCGGTGCACCGCGGGCGGGCCCTGGAAGTGGGCCAGCAGCACCTCGGGGTCCAGCGCGGCGATGTCGCGAGCCGACAGCGTGTCGACGCCGAGCCGGTCGGCCAGCAGCCGCGGCCCGGCGAAGGCGCGCTCCATGGGGAACTGCTGGTCCAGCAGCATCCCGACCAGCAGCGCGAGCGGGTCGCGGGACAGCAGGGCGTCGGCGGCAGGGTCCTGGCTCAGGCACAGCTCGGTCACGCGGGCATCCTGCCGCACGCGGGCGCCCCGGCCGGTGGTCGCGGCGACGCCGGTGGTGAGGTGGGCGGCGTGCGAGCGGTGGTGACCCGGGTGAGCCGGGCGTCGGTGACGGTGGACGGCGGCGTGGTGGGCGAGATCGGCGCGGGGCTGCTCGTGCTGGTCGGGGTCGGCCGGGACGACGACACCACCCACGCCCGCGCGCTGGCCCGCAAGGTGCACGAGCTGCGGGTGTTCAGCACCGACGAGGGCGCCGTGTCCCTGGCCGACCTGGGCCTGGCGGCGCTGGTGGTCAGCCAGTTCACCCTCTACGCCGACACCCGCAAGGGCCGCCGTCCCTCGTGGCAGGACGCCGCTCCCGGGGACGTCGCCGAGCCGCTGGTGGCCGAGGTGGTCGCCGAGCTGCGGCGCCGCGACACCGTCGTGGCGACCGGTGTCTTCGGTGCCCGGATGCAGGTGTCGTCGGTCAACGAGGGCCCGATGACCCTGCTGCTCGAGGTCTGAGGACACTGCCGACCAGCATGTCTGACCGTCCGCACACGGGGTAGGACCAGCCGTGAGGCAGACCACCGGATTGTTCTCCTGTGAACACGCGCCTCACGGAACACAACCGGCCCCCTCATCCGTTGTGCACGATGTACCAGACGGACAGCGGAGATCAGGGGCCGACTGTCCGGTGATCCCGGACCGGCCCCAGCACCGAAGACGCCCGGGTGACTCGCACCACGGAAGCGCGGGACATCCGACTCCAGAGGCAAGGACGAAGACACATCGTGACGCTGCTGCAGTCCTCCCCCACCGAGACCCTCGAGGTCCGCACCCCCCGCCGGGCGCCGGACACCAGTGGACTGGTGTCCACCGACCTCGTGCGCGTCTACCTCAACACCATCGGCAAGACCGCACTGCTGACCGCGGAGCAGGAGGTCGAGCTGTCCAAGCGGATCGAGGCGGGCCTCTACGCCGAGCAGCTGATCGCCACCAAGAAGCTCACGCCCGCGGTCCTGCGTGACTACAAGCTGCTCGCCGCCGACGGCAGGGCGGCGAAGGCCCACCTGCTCGAGGCCAACCTGCGCCTCGTCGTCTCGGTGGCCAAGCGCTACACCGGCCACGGCATGACGTTCCTGGACCTCATCCAGGAGGGCAACGTCGGTCTGATCCGCGCGGTCGAGAAGTTCGACTACGCCAAGGGCTTCAAGTTCTCCACCTACGCCACGTGGTGGATCCGCCAGGCCATCACCCGGGCCATGGCCGACTCCGGCCGCACCATCCGGCTGCCCGTGCACCTGGCCGAGCAGGTCAACAAGGTGGTGCGCACCCGGCGCCGCATCCACCAGGAGCTGGAGCGCGAGCCCACCGCCGAGGAGCTGGGCCTCGAGCTGGACATGACCCCGGAGCGGATCACCGAGCTGCTGGAGTACAGCCGCGACCTGGTCAGCCTGGACCAGACGGTGGGTGCCGACGAGGACTCCCGGCTCGGTGACTTCATCGAGGACGCCGACGCGGCCGTCGCCGAGGACGCCGTGGCCTTCCAGATGATGAAGGGCGACGTGCGCAACGTCCTGGAGACCCTGGAGGACCGGGAGCGCGACGTGGTCATCATGCGCTTCGGTCTGGACGGCGAGCAGCCGCGCACGCTGGAGCAGATCGGCAAGCGGTTCGGTCTGTCCCGCGAGCGGGTCCGCCAGATCGAGCGCGAGACGATGACCAAGCTGCGCGCCCCGGACCGGGCCGACGCCCTGCGCGACTACCTGGGCTGAGCCCCACCCGGGCGGGACCGACGACCCCGCCCGGCCGCACCGTCACCTGCGACCCCTGGTCCGCCCTCCCGGGCGGGGCGGGGGTCGTCGTCGTCCCACCCGTCGGGGGGACCGGCCTGGCCGGGGCACAGCCGTGCGGCCGACCATGATCGTGTGAGCAGCCCGGAGAGCACCGCCCGCCCCGCCTGGCGGCGCACCCGCGGCGAGCACCGGTGGCCGGCAGCCCTCGCCGTCGCCGTGGCGATCACGCTGCAGGTTGTGCTGCCCGACCGCGCCGAGCCGGGCCTGCGTTTCGCGCTGCCGGCGCTGGAGGCGGCCCTGCTGCTGGGCCTGCTGGTGGCCGATCCGCTGCGCGGCGACCCTCCACGGAGAGCTGGACCGCGGTGGCCCGGCAGCGCGCGCCGCCGGCCGGGTGGATCACCCGGACCTGTTGTTCGGAGCAGATGCAGAGCCCGGAGCTGGCCCGGCCCGACTGGGAACCCGGCTTCGCCGACTACCTGTACCTGGCCTACACGAACGCCACCGCGTTCAGCCCGACCGACGTGCTGCCGCTGACCCGGGTCGCCGAGCTGGCGATGGCGGTGCAGTCGGCGGTGTCGCTGGTGGTGGTGCTGCTGGTGCTGGCCCGCGCGGTGAACGTGCTGACCGGCTGACCCGGCCCCGGCCACCGGGGGCCGGGATCGGGGTCAGCCGGTCCGGGTCAGGCGGGCCCGAACATCCGGCGGGGCCCCGGCTCCACCCGGGCGGTCGGGGGGCCGACCTGGACGGTGACCCCGGCGACCACCAGCGACCGCTGACCGTGCCAGGGCCGCGGCGGGCCGACGATCACCGGCTCCAGCGACAGCCCCAGCACCTCGGGCAGGTCGTCGGCGAGCCGGGCCACCCGTAGCAGCAGGTCCTCCAGGGCGGGTACGTCGACCGGCTCGGTGCCCCGGTACCCGTCCAGCAGCGGCCAGGCGCGGGGCTCGCGGACCAGCTCGGCGGCGTCGCTGTCGGTGAGCGGCAGCGTGCGGTAGGCGCGGTCGCCGAGCAGGTCGGTGGCCACTCCCCCCACGCCGAAGCTCACCAGGGCACCGAACGACGGGTCGTCGAGCACCTCCACCACGGTGGCCACCCCGGGCGCGGCCATCTGCTGCACGATCACCGGGTCGCCGGCCGGGATGGCGGCGTACGCGGAGCGGACCGCCTCGGCGTCGCCCAGGTCGAGCCGGATGCCACCGAGGTCGGTGCGGTCGCGCAGCCACGGTGCGGTCGACTTGAGCACCACCGGGTAGCCGATCTCCTCGGCGGCCCGCACCGCCTGCTCGGCGTCGGTGACCCGCCGGGTGTCCAGCAGCGGCACACCGTAGGCGCCCAGCAGGGCGATCGCCTCGCGGTCGTCCAGCGCGCGGCCCTGCGGGCTGGTGGCCAGCACCCGGTCGACCAGCTCCCGTGCCGCGGACTCGTGCACGCCGTCGAGCTCGGGGACGCGGCCGACCGGCCGGGCGCGCCAGCGGGCGTACTCGGCCACCTTGGCCAGCGCCATCACCGCACGCTCGGGCGTCGCGAAGGACGGCACCGACCCGCGGCCGGGCATCCCCTCCTCGTCCCGCACGACCAGCTCCGGCGGGATGCCGTCGGCGGACAGGAAGTTGGCCACCAGCGGCTTGTCGGCGGTGACCGACAGCTCGCGCAGCACCCGGCCGAACACCTCGGAGCCGCGCATCAGCGGGGGCAGGAACACCGCGACGACGGCGTCGACCCCGTCGTCGTCCAGCGCCTCCTGCAGGGCCGCACGCCACTGCTCCGGGCCGGACCGGGTGCCGATGTCGACCGGCCGGGGGTGGGCGAGCTGCAGGCCCTGGTCCAGCACCGCGTCGGCGACGAGCACGCCGAGGGCGGTCGAGTTGCCCACGATGGCCACCCGGTCACCGCGCGGCAGCGGCTGGTGCGCCAGCAGCGTGCCGACGTCGAAGAGCTGGGCGAGGGTCTCCACCCGGATGACCCCGGCCGAGGCGAACAGCGCGGCCACCGACTGCTCGGGCACCGACACCGAGGTGCCGGCCAGGCCCGGGGTCATGCTGACGTGCCGGCCGCTCTTGACCGCGACCACGGGCTTGGTGCGGCCCACCCGGCGGGCGAGCCGGGCGAACTTGCGCGGGTTGCCGAAGCTCTCCAGGTGCAGCAGCACCACCTCGGTTCCGGGGTCGGTGGCCCAGTACTGGAGCATGTCGTTGCCGCTGACGTCGGCGCGGTTGCCGGCGGACACGAAGCTGGACAGTCCGATCCCCCGGCCGCGGGCCCGCTCCAGCAGGGCCACGCCCAGGGCCCCGGACTGGGCGAAGAAGCCGACCCGGCCACGGCCGGGCACGTTCGGGGCGAGGCTGGCGTTCAGCCGCACCGCCGGGTCGGTGTTGACGATGCCCAGGCAATTGGGGCCGACCACCCGCATCCCCGACGCCCGCGCCGAGGCGACCAGGGCACGCTCGGCGGCCCGGCCCTCCGGGCCGGTCTCGCCGAAGCCGCCGGAGATGACCACCAGGCCGCGCACCCGCTTGCGCCGGCAGGCCTCCACCACGCCGGCCACCTCGTCGGCCGGCACGGCGAGCACCGCGAGGTCGACGTCGTCGGGGATGGACTCGATGCTGGCGTGCGCCGGGACCCCGCGCACGTGCCGCACCGCGGGGTTGACCGGGTAGATCGGCCCGGCGAAGCCGTAGTCGAGCAGGTGCCGCAGCACCGCGTGGCCGATCTTCGACTCGTCGTTGCTGGCCCCCACGATGGCCACCGACCCGGGGGTGAGCAGCCGGCCGATCGAGCGGGACTCGCTGCGCTGCTCGCGCTCGTAGGTGACGGCCAGGGCCTGCTCGGTGCTGGCGATGGGGAACGTCAGGTGCACGACGCCGCCCTCGTAGGAGCGCTCGGCGGAGTAGCCGGCGTCCAGGAAGACCCGGACCATCGCGCTGTTCTGGCTGAGCACCTCGGCGACGAAGGTGGTGATGCCCCGCTCGCGCGCGGCCGCGGCCAGGTGCTCCAGCAGCACCGACCCCAGCCCGCGGCGCTGGTGGGCGTCCTCGATCAGGAACGCGACCTCGGCGTCGGCGGTGCCGGGGTAGCGGTCGTAGCGGCCCACGCCGATCAGCTCGTCGCCCAGCAGCACCACGAAGGCGACCCGGTTGTCGTGGTCGACGTGGGTGAACCGGTGCAGGTCCCTGTCCGAGAGCCGTTTCATCGGGCCGAAGAACCGGTAGTAGCGGGTCTGGTCGGAGCTGCGCTCCATCAGCCCGACGATGCCGTCGGCGTCCTCGGGTGTGATCGGGCGCAGGTGGACGGTGCCGCCGTCGGCGGCGACCACGTCGGCCTCCCAGCCGGGCGGCGGCGCCGGCACCGCGTCCGGGTCGGCCGGCACGTCCAACGCCGCGGTCCGCGGTTCGTCTCCGGTGCTCATGGCCTGCCTCGGCCGCCCAGCAGGGGCCCGCCGCGAGCTCGCGAGTGGTGGGGGGCTGGGTGGTCCTCAATCACGGGGGTCGTCCGGGTCGAGGCCGAAGAGCGGGAAGGAGGCGGCCCGGGTGCGGCCGATGGCCCGGTCGACCCGGTGCTCGGTGAACGGGTCCCACCGGGCGAACCCGGTGTACCCGTGCTCGGTCATGGTCGTCGGGGGCTGCGCGCGCAGGCCCCGGCGGACGACGTCGTCCTGCCACGCCTGAGGGATCTCCGTGCCCGGGGCCAGCGCGTCCCCGCCGACCTCGGCGAGCAGGTGGGTCCATGCCCGGGGCACGCAGCGCACCAGGCCGTAACCGCCACCGCCGAGCACGACCCAGCGGCCGTCGCAGATCTCGTGGGCCAGCGCGTGCACCGCCTGGTAGGAGGCGCGCTGGCCGTCGACGGTGAGCGACAGGTCGGCCAGCGGGTCCTCGTGGTGGGCGTCGCAGCCGCTCTGGGTGACCAGGATCTGCGGGGCGAAGGCCCGCAGCACGCTGGGGACGACGGCGTGGAAGGCGCGCAGCCAGCCGGAGTCGTCGGTGCCGTTGGGCAGAGCCAGGTTGACCGCCGAGCCCGGCGCCGTGGCCGGGTCGCCGGTCTCCTCCGGGAAGCCGGTGCCCGGGAACAGCGTCAGCGGCGTCTGGTGGATGCTCACCGTCAGCACCCGCGGGTCGCCGTAGAAGGCCGCCTGCACGCCGTCGCCGTGGTGCACGTCCAGGTCGACGTAGGCGATCCGCTCGTAGCCCTGGCCGAGCAGCCAGGCGATGGCGATCGCGGCGTCGTTGAACACGCAGAACCCGGCCGCGGCCCCGCGCATGGCGTGGTGCAGCCCGCCGGAGATGTTGACCGCGTGCTGCGCGGCACCGGTGTGCACCTGCCGGGCGGCCTCGACGCTGCCGCCGGTGATCAGGGCCGCGGCGTCGTACATGCCCTCGAACACCGGGTTGTCCGGGGTGCCGAGCCCGTGACCGACGCCGCCCGGGTCGGCGGGGGCCCGGCGGACCGCGTCCAGGTAGTCCGCGTCGTGCACCAGCGTCAGCAGGTCGACGTCGGCGGGGGTGGGGGCGACCACGTCGACCCGGCCGGAGGAGAGCACCCCCAGGGAGTCGGCCAGCCTCATCGTGAGGTCCAGCCGCACAGGGTGCAGCGGATGGTCCCCACCCATGGTGTAGCCGAGCAGCGCGTCGTCCCAGACGACGGCGACGGAGTCGCTCATCTCGCGGACGCTACCGTTCCGGGCCGTCGTCCGCGCCGGCCGCCCGGGGCTCTTCCGAGCCTTGCCGGTCGCGCCGCCGACGTAGACTCGGCGGCCACAGACGTCAGGAGCTGCGCGTGAACGACCTCATCGACACCACCGAGATGTACCTCCGGACGATCTTCGAGCTCGAGGAGGAGGGCATCGTCCCGCTCCGGGCCCGGATCGCCGAGCGGCTGCACCAGAGCGGGCCCACCGTGAGCCAGACCGTCGCCCGCATGGAGCGTGACGGGCTGCTGTCCGTGGAGGGCGACCGCCACCTGCAGCTCTCCGCCGAGGGCCGGGCGCTGGCCACGGCCGTGATGCGCAAGCACCGGCTGGCCGAGTGCCTGCTGGTGGACGTCATCGGGCTGGACTACGCCGACGTGCACGAGGAGGCCTGCCGCTGGGAGCACGTGATGAGCGAGGCGGTCGAGCGCAAGCTGCTGACCCTGCTCGGCAACCCCACGGTCTCCCCCTTCGGCAACCCCATCCCGGGCCTGGACGCCCTGGGCGGGCCGGCCGGCACCGCCTCCGGGCCGCTGACCCTGCTGTCGCTGGCGGCCACGGCCGAGGGCAGCCAGGTGGTGATCCGCCGGATCAGCGAGCAGCTCCAAGAGGAGGCCGACCTGCTGCGTGCCCTGGACGGGCAGGGTCTTCGGCCGGGCACCACGGTCGTGGCCGCGATCACCAACGGCACGGTCAGCGTGGACGGGGCACCCCTGCCCGCCGGAGTCGCCGAGCACGTGTTCGTGAGCACCGTGGAGGAGCCCGCGCCGGCCGAGGCGGCCCCCGCCCACTGAGCCGGCCACCCACCGCTCACCCCGAGTCAGAGAGAAGGCGACCTGGTGCCCCCAGTCGAGACCGGCCCCGCCGACGGGGCCGACGGCCCGGGGGCACCGGCCAGCACGCCGTTCCACCGGCTGGAGGACTTCGTCGCGCTCCCCCGGCTGGGGCAGCTCGCGTTGTCCCCGGACGGCCGCCGGGTGGTCGTGTCGGTGTCGACCCTGGCCCCCGACCGGAAGAAGCACGTCTCGGCGCTGTGGGAGGTCGACCCCGAGGGCGTGGACCCGGCCACGCGGCTGACCCGGTCGGCGGCCGGGGAGTCCGCGCCGGTGTTCACCCCCGCCGGGGACCTGCTGTTCCTCTCCGCCCGGCCCGACCCGGAGGCGCCTGCGGACGCCGGCGACCCGAAGCCGGCGCTGTGGTGCCTGCCGGCCGCCGGTGGCGAGGCGTGGCTGGTGGCGCGGCGTCCGGGCGGCATCAGCGGGGCGCTGGTGGCGGCGGACTCCGGCGACGTGGTGCTCGTGGCCTCCACCATGCCCGGCGCCGCGGACGCCGACGCCGACGAGCAGCTGCGCACGGCCCGCAAGGACGCCGGGGTGACCGCGATCCTGCACGAGGAGTACCCGGTGCGGCACTGGGACCACGACCTCGGCCCGGCGGTCCCGCACCTGTTCCACCTCGGCCGGCTGCCGTCGGAGGCGGGCACCGGCCCCCGCGAGCCGCTGGTCGCCCGCGACCTGACCCCGGACGCGGGCGCCCCGCACGGCGCCGGCGACGACGTGGCCCTCTCCCCCGACGGCTCGCTGCTCGTGCGCAGCGAGCAGGTGCTCGACGGGCCGGCCGGCCGCCGCAGCAGGCTGCTGCTGGTCGACGTCGCCGCCGCGACGTCGACGGTGCTGCTCGACGACCCGCTGGCCGACGTGTACGCCCCGGCCTTCTCCCCGGACGGCCGGACGATCGTCTGCTCGCACATGTCCGCCTCGTCCTACGAGGAGCCGCCGGACCACACGCTGCTGCTGCTCGACGTCGGCGGGGGCCCGGCCCGGGACCTGACGCCGGGCTTCGACCGCTGGCCCAGTGCGCCGCAGTTCTCCGCCGACGGCGCGGCGGTGTACTTCCTCGCCGACGACGACGGCCGGCACGCGGTGTTCCGGGTGCCCGTGGGCGGGGGCGCCCCGGTGCGGCTGACCGGGGACGGCGCCTACAGCGACCTGCGCGTGGCCCGGGACGGCGGCGCGCTGCTCGCGCTGCGCTCGTCCTTCGCGGCGCCGTCCGAGCCGGTCCGGCTGGACCCGACGGCGACCGGGCAGGACCCGCGCCCGCTGCCGAACCCGGGCACGCTGCCGAACCCGGGCGCGCTGGGGGCCCTGCCGGGCACCCTGCGGGAGCTGGAGGCGACCGCTGCCGACGGCACCCGGGTGCAGTCCTGGCTCGTGCTGCCCGAGGGCGCCGGCGCCGACTCGCCCGCGCCGCTGGTGCTGTGGGTGCACGGCGGGCCGCTGATGAGCTGGAACTCGTGGTCGTGGCGCTGGACCCCGTGGGTGCTCGCGGCCCGCGGGTACGCCGTGCTGCTGCCCAACCCGGCGCTGTCGCAGGGCTTCGGGCAGGACTTCGTCCGCCGCGGCTGGGGCAGCTGGGGCGATGCGCCGTTCACCGACCTGATGGCCGCCGTCGACGCCGCGGAGGCGCTGCCGGAGGTCGACGAGACCCGCACCGCGGCGATGGGCGGCTCCTTCGGTGGCTACATGGCCAACTGGATCGCCAGCCAGACCGACCGCTTCCGGGCGATCGTCACCCATGCCAGCCTCTGGAACCTGGACGCGTTCAGCAGCACCACCGACGCCGGCTACTACTGGCAGAAGGAGTTCGGCGACCCGGTCACCGCGGCGGGGCGCTACGAGAAGAACTCCCCGCACCGCTTCGCCGACGCCATCCGCACGCCGATGCTCGTGGTGCACGGCGACAAGGACTACCGGGTGCCGATCGGGGAGGGCCTCGCGCTCTGGTACGACCTGCAGCGACGCGGGGTGCCGTCGAGGTTCCTGTACTTCCCGGACGAGAACCACTGGGTGCTCCAGCCCGGCAACGCCCGCATCTGGTACGAGACGGTGATCGCCTTCCTGGCCGAGCACGTGCTCGGCGAGCCGTGGGAGCGGCCCGCCCTGCTCTGACACCTGCCCTCGGCACGGCTCACCCGGCATCGTCGAGGCGGCACATCGCATCGGTGATCAGCTCCCGGACGGCGGCCGGCGGCAGCGCCGCGTCCAGCGACCGGCGCAGCAGCAGGGCCAGGGAGTACCCCGGCTCGCTGTCCAGCGCCCGGTCCAGGGCGATCGATGCCATGGCACCGTCCCCGCGCAGCCAGGCGCTGACGGCGAGCAGTGTCGCCGGGGCGGCGTCCAGCGGGGCCGGGGCGCGCCGGGTCAGCTCCGTCCAGAGCGCCTCGGCTGCCTCGGGCACCGGACCGAGCGCCAGCGTCATGGCCCGGTCCCGCACGAGGACGTCGCGCAGGCCCCACAGCTGCCGCGCCGCGGCTGCGTCGCTGCTGGGCGGGGCGCCGTCCTGCCGGGACCGGACGGCCGACCGGAGCAGCTGCCAGGACTCCTGCCCCACCGCCTCCGGGCCGACGTCGGCCAGCCGGTCGGCGTGCGCGGCGCCGACCTCCCGGCAGGCGGCGGACATGCCGGCGGCGGCCGGTGGGCCGACCGGCGCGATGCGGCGGACGAGTGCCTCCCGGTCGGCCTCCACCACCTGCCCCACCACCGCGGAGGCCGCGGCCAGCGCACTGGTGCCACCGGGCAGCGCCGTGCCCGCGGACGGGTGGCAGCAGGGCTCGGGGCAGTCGTAGGACCACCAGCGCCCCCGCCGGACCAGCAGGACGTGCGGCACCGCCACGCCCGCCCGGTCCAGCAGCCCGGTGAGCCAGGCCACCAGCAACCGGTGCGGCAGCCCGTCCGTGCCCGGCACCGGCCGCCCACCGGGACCCTGCCCGACGTCGGCGGGCACGTCCGGGTCCTCGGAGACCACCAGGACCACGACGGCCGAGGGCCGGTGGGTGAGCACGCCACGCACCGCGCTGCGGGCCACCTCGGCCAGTGCGTCCTCCGGCGGCAGGTCGGCCCGCACCGTCATCCCGACCCGTCGACTGCCCGGGCCGGTGAGGCTCACCAGGACCAGCGACTCGCGCGGCGGGAAGCCGATCAGGTGGGGCAGCGCCCGGGCGAGGTCACCGGGGTCGCCGAGCCGGACACGGAACTGCTCGTCAGGGGACATGCCGGCGACCGTGCCGCGCCGCGGGCCGTCCCGGGGCCCCGCCGGGCGATCTGTGGACAGCGCGCCCGCCTGTGGACGGGCGGCTGCACGGGCGTGCCCGTTCGGGGCATCGTCACGCCGGTGACCCGTGCCCCGGCGACCTCAGTCCAGAGCGTCGGCCTGGTGCTGGAACGCCCGGGCGAGCAGGTCCGCGAAGGCGGCCTGGTCGGCCGTCCCCGCCGCGGTGATGGTGAGCAGGGTGACCAGCCGGTCCCCGTCCCGGGCGACCCCGATGAGGGTGGGCACCGCGACCGACGTGCCGTCGGGCTGCGCGACGGAGGTCGTGTACAGCACCGCGGCCGAGCCGTCCCCCAGCTCCGGCACGGGGACGGCGACGTAGGTGATGGTCGCCTCACCGATCTCCGGGGAGGTGACGGTGGCCGCCGGGCACTGGGTGGGCGCGTCCCGCAGGGCGGTCACCGTCTCCTCGACCGGCCCGCCCAGGCTCAGCAGCTCCACCGTGCTGGACGGGCCGGTGACCGCGGTCTGGGCCACGAGGTCGTCGTAGTCGGCCGCGCTCACCTGGGTGTCGGAGACCGCGGCGGCGCACTGCTCGGGGGTGATCGTCACCCCCTCGGTGGCCGTGGGGTCGACCGCCGAGGCCAGGTCGGCATCGCTGATGGCGGTCACCGTGCTGCCCGGCGGGAAGGCGTCGGCCGGCAGCAGCCCCGGGGTCAGCCCGCTGGTCTCCTCGGTGGCCCCGGCCGAGGGACCCGGAGCGGAGGAGCTCGACGAGCCGGGCCCGGGGCCCGAGGTCGGGGCGGCGGTCGCCGTGCCGTCGACGGACTGGCCGCAGCCGGCCAGCAGCAGCAGCGCGCCGGTACCGGCCAGGACCCGGCGGTGACGGTGACGGCGGGCTGCACGCAGGGCGGTCATGCCGCCGACGGTAGGAGCCGGTGCGCAGCGGGGCGAGCGCGGAGGCTCAGACCTCGAACTGGACGGCGGTGCGCGAGGCGAGGAACGGGCGCACGTGCTCGGCGATCACCTCCAGGTGCCGGGGGTGCTGGGCGTACCGGCGCCAGGCGTCCACGTCCGGGAAGTCGGCCACCAGCGCGGTCTGCGCGTTGCCCTCGGCGAGGCCCGCGTCGGGCCCCACCGTGAACGCGGTCATGCCGCCCACCTCCTCGGGCAGACGAGCCAGCGCAGCGACGGTCGACTCCCGGCGCTGGTCGTCCACGGCGTCGTCCCACGTGAAGAGCACCACATGTCGGAGCATGCCCCGACGATGCCATGCACCGGCGGTCGACAGGGCGTCGACCGCGGCTCGTTACAGTCCCGCCCATGGGACGGTCTCTGCGCATCGCACTGCTGTCCTACCGGAGCAAGCCGCACAGCGGCGGTCAGGGCATCTACGTGAGCGCTCTGTCCCGGGAGCTGCAGGAGCTGGGCCACCGCGTCGAGGTCGTCAGCGGGCAGCCCTACCCGGAGCTGGCCGACGGCGTGCCCACCACCCGGCTGCCCAGCCTGGACCTGTACCGCGAGCCCGACCCGTTCCGCACACCGCACCTGCGGGAGTTCCGGGACCTGGTCGACGTCGCGGAGTGGGCGACCATGTGCACCGCGGGCTTCCCCGAGCCACTGACGTTCTCGCTGCGCGCCGCTCGGCTGCTGCGCCCGCGGGCGGCCGAGTTCGACCTGGTGCACGACAACCAGAGCCTGGGCTACGGCCTGCTGGCGCTGCAGCGGGCCGGGCTGCCGACGGTGGCCACCGTGCACCACCCGGTCGCCATCGACCGCGACCTCGAGCTCGCGGCGGCCGCGGGCTGGCGGCGGCGGGCGACGCTGCGCCGCTGGTACGCCTTCACCCGCATGCAGGCGCGGGTGGCACCCCGGCTGGACGCGCTGACCACGGTCTCCGCCAGTTCGGCCGCCGACATCGAGACCCACCTGGGTGTGCCGGCGCGGGACCTGGAGATCGTGCCGGTGGGCATCGACCCCGCCGTGTTCACCCCGCCGCCGGAGGGCACCCCGCGGGACCCCGACTCGATCGTGGTCACCACCAGCGCCGACGTCCCGCTCAAGGGGCTGGTGCACCTGCTGGAGGCGTTGGCCAAGATCCGCACCGAGCGCGAGGCCCGGCTCACCGTCGTCGGCACCGCCCGGCCCGGTGGGCCCGCGCAGGCCGCGCTGGACCGGCTCGGGCTGGCGGACGCGGTGCGGTTCACCGGTCCGGTGCCCCAGTCGGAGATCGTCTCGCTGCTGCAGCGGGCCGCGGTCGTCGCCGTGCCCTCGCTCTACGAGGGCTTCTCGCTGCCGGCGATCGAGGCGATGGCCTGCGCCACGGCCCTGGTCACGACCGACGCCGGGGCCCTGCCCGAGGTGGTCGGCTCGCATGCCGGGGTGCGGGTCCCCGCCGGCGACGTCGACCAGCTCGCCGGCGCGCTGCGGCTGGTGCTGGACCACCCCGCGCTGCAGGCGCAGCTGGGCCGGGCCGGGCGGTCCCGGGTGCTGGAGTCCTACACCTGGCGGTCCACCGCGGAGAAGACCGCTGCCTGGTACACCGACGTGCTCGACCGGAAGGGGCGGCCGTGCTGACCATCGACTACGACCTGTTGGACCTGGGACCGGGCATGACGGTGCTCGACCTGGGCTGCGGCGAGGGACGGCACGCCTTCGAGGCCTACCGCCGCGGCGCCTCGGTCATCGCCCTGGACTGGGGGCAGGCCGAGGTGGCCACCACGTGGGCGTGGCTGGGGGCGATCGGCGCGGCCGGCGAGGCTCCCGCCGGCGCGCGCGCCGGGGTGGTGCGCGGTGACCTGCTCGCCCTTCCGGTGCCCGACGCCAGCGTCGACCGGGTCATCGCCTCGGAGGTCCTCGAGCACATCCCGGACGACCAGCGGGCGATGGCCGAGATCGAGCGGGTGCTCAAGCCCGGTGGCCGGGTCGCGGTCAGCGTGCCGCGCTACGGGCCGGAACGGGTCTGCTGGGCCCTGTCGGACAGCTACCACGCCAACGAGGGCGGGCACATCCGCATCTACCGCGCCACCGAGGTGCGCGAGCGGCTGGCCACGGCCGGGCTGGTGCCGAGCGACAGCCACCACGCGCACGCCCTGCACGCCCCGTTCTGGTGGCTCAAGTGCGCCGTCGGGGTGGAGCGGGACAACGCCGCCGTGCGGGCCTACCACCGGCTGCTGGTCTGGGACCTCACCCACCGGCCGTGGCTGACCCGCACCGCCGAGCGGCTGCTGGACCCGGTGATCGGCAAGAGCCTGGTGGTCTACGCCGACAAGCCCCCCGCCCCGGCGACGGTCACCCCGCTCGCCCGGGCCGGACGCACCCCCGTCGCCGCCGATGCCTGAGGCGCCGGAGCTGCCCGGGGTCCTGACCGCCGGCCAGCTGTCCGCCACCGTCGACGCGATCGCCGCCGAGCAGGCCCCGGACGGGGCGCTGCCCTGGTCGGCCGGGGCCCAGCTCGACGTCTGGGACTCGATCGAGGCGGCGATGGCCCTCGACGTCGGCGGGCGGCACGACCGTGCCGCGGCCGCCTACCGCTGGCTCGCCGAGCGGCAGCGTCCCGACGGGTCCTGGGCGGCGGAGTACCGGGGCGGCGTGGAGAGCGCACCGGCGGTGGAGAGCAACCACGCCGGGTACCTGGCGGTGGGGCTGTGGCACTCCTGGCTCAGCAGCGGCGACGAGGAGCTCGTCGCCGAGCTGTGGCCGCGGGTGCGCGCCGCGCTGCACCTGGTCGCCTCCATGGCGCTGCCCAGCGGTGCGATCAGCTGGGCCCTGCGCCCGGACGGCACCCCCGACGACACCGCGCTGCTCACCGGGTGCGCCAGCCTGTTCCAGGCGCTGCGCTGCGGCACGGCGCTCGCCGGGCTGGTCGGCGAGCCGCAACCGGCATGGCGTGCCGTGTCCGACGCGCTGGGCCACGCGCTGCGCAGCACGCCGGAGGCGTTCGCCGACCGGTCGCGCTACTCGATGGACTGGTACTACCCGGTGCTCGGGGGCGCGGTCACCGGGGACGCCGCGCGGGCCCGGCTCGCCGACGGCTGGGACACCTTCGTCGTCCCGGGGCTGGGGGCGCGCTGCGTGTCCGACCGGCCGTGGGTGACCGGGGCCGAGACCTGCGAGCTGGCCATGGCGCTGGTGGTCGCCGGCCAGCGGGACGCCGCGATCGAGCAGGTGGCGGCCATGCAGCACCTCCGGCACGGCGACGGCTCCTACTGGACCGGACTGGTCTACGCCGACGACGCCCGCTGGCCCGTGGAACGCACCACCTGGACGGCTGCGGCCGTGGTGCTGGCCGTGGACGCCCTCGCCGGCACCGGCCCCGCCGCCGGGGTCTTCGCCGACCCCGCGGCCCTGGACGACCCGGCGGGCGACCTGGTGCCCGCCCGGCGCCGGGCCGGCCCGGTCGGGTGACCGGTGGCGCGACCGGCTCGGGGGCGCTCCCGGTGCCCGCGCCCGGCGGTCGGCGGGACCGGTGATCACGAGCGGTTTCGGCAGCGCGGTCGGGGGCACCGTCCGACAGTGACGACCTCGACCGCACCCGACGTGACCTGCGTGGTCGCCAGCCGCAACCGGCGAGACGACCTGCTGGCCAGCCTGCCCCGTCACGAGGCCCCGGTCGTGCTGGTGGACAACGCCTCCACCGACGACACCGTGCGGGCCGTGCGGGCCGCGCACCCCGAGGTGACGGTGCTGGAGCTGTCCCGCAACACCGGGGCGCTGGCGCGCACGATCGGCGCCGCGCAGGCGGGCACGGCGTTCGTGGCCTTCGCCGACGACGACTCGTGGTGGTCGGCCGGCCACCTGGCGCGCGCGGTGGAGATCATGCGCGCGCACCCCCGGCTCGGCCTGCTGGCCGCCCGCATCCTGGTCGGGCCGCAGGACGAGCTCGACCCGGTGTGCACCGAGATGGCCGGCAGCCCGCTCGGCAAGGAGCCCGACCTGCCCGGGCCGTCGCTGCTCGGCTTCGTGGCCTGCGGCGCCCTCGTGCGGGCCGAGGCATTCACCGCCGTCGGCGGGTTCGACCCGGTGGTGCGCTTCCCCGGCGAGGAGGAGCGGGTGGCCCTGGACCTGGCGGCGGCCGGCTGGGGCCTGGCCTACGTCGACGAGGTGACGGTGCACCACCACCCGTCGCCGCGGCGTGAGTCACCCGAGCGGCGGCAGGCCGGCATCTGGCGCAGCCGGGTGCTCACCGCCCTGATGCGCCACCCCGCCCGCGACGTCGCCCATCAGGTGCTGCACGCGCTGCGGGCCGGGCCACCGGGACGCCGGGGCCTGCTCGGTGCGCTGCCCCGGGTGCCGGCGGCGCTGCGCCGGCGCCGGGTCCTGCCCGCCGACGTGATGAGCGGCGTCCGGGAGCTGGCGTCGTGACCAGCCAGCTGGCCGAACCGGCCGCCGTGCCCGACCACGCCCCGGACACCCGGGTCGCCGTCGTCGTCATCACCCACCAGCGGCGCGAGGAGCTGCTGCTGGCCCTGCGCCGGCTGCGGGAGCTGCCCGAGCAGCCGCACGTCGTCGTGGTGGACAACGGCTCGACCGACGGCACCGCCGAGGCGGTGCGCACCCTGCACCCGTGGGTCGAGCTCATCGCGTCCCCGGTGAACCTGGGCGCGGTGGGTCGCAACCTGGGCGTGGCCCGGCTGGACACCCCCTACGTGGCCTTCTGCGACGACGACACCTGGTGGGAGCCGGGCTCGCTGCGCGCGGCGGCGGACACCCTGGACGCGCACCCGCGGCTCGCCGTGCTCACCGCCCGGATCGTCGTGGAGCCCGGCGGTACGGAGGACCCGATCGTCGCCGAGCTGCGCGACTCCCCGGTCCGGGGCGCCGCGTGGCTGCCCGGCCCGGCCCTGGGCAGCTTCCTGGCCGGAGCCAGCGTGCTGCGCAGGGAGGCGTTCGACGCGGTCGGCGGCTTCTCCGAGCGGCTGTGGCTGGGCGGCGAGGAGGAGCTGATGGCCGGCGACCTGGCCGCCGCCGGCTGGGAGCTGTGCTACCTGGAGGCACTGACCGTGCACCACCAGGCCAGCACCGCCCGGGACCCGCACCGCCGCCGCGCCGACGGCATCCGCAACACGCTGTGGACGACGTGGCTGCGCCGCCCGCTGCGGCCGGCACTGCGCCGCACCTGGCACCTGCTGCGCACCGTGCCGCGGGACCGGGTGACCGCGCGCGGGCTGCTCGCCGCGCTGCGCGGGCTGCCGTGGGTGCTGCGGGAACGCCGGGTGCTGCCGCCGCACGCCGAGGCCCGGTTCGCCGCGCTGGAGCACGCCCAGCGCAGCTCCACCGCCCGCCGCTACGTCAGCTGACCCCGCCGGCCGTGTGCGCGGTCAGCTGCCGGTGATCATGATCAGGTTGCCGCAGGTGTCGTCCACGACGGCGGTGGTGACCGGCCCCATGTCCATCGGCTCCTGGGTGATCACCGCGCCCAGGCCGCGGATCCGCTCCACCTCGGCACGGACGTCGGCGACCGCGAAGGCGGTGAACGGGATGCCGTCGGCCACCAGGGCCTGCTTGAACGGCCGGGCCGCCGGGTGGGCGTCCGGCTCCAGCACCAGCTCCACCCCCTGCGGGTCCTCCGCCGAGACCACGGTGAGCCAGCGGTACTGCCCCATCGGGACGTCGTTGCGGGCCACGAACCCGAGCACGTCGGTGTAGAAGCGCAGCGCCTTCTCCTGGTCGTCGACGTAGACGCTCGTCATGGCGATCTTCACAGCGGGCTCCTCGGGTCGGGGGCGGACGGTCGGCGGGCGGCGAAGCGGTCGAGCGCAGCCACCAGCACCTCGCTCATGCTGCTCCCCCCGTGCCCGGCGTCGTCCACCACCACCAGTTCGCTGCCCGGCCAGGCCCGGTGCAGCTGCCAGGCGGTGTCCAGCGGTCCGCTGACGTCGAGGCGGCCGTGCACGAGCACTGCCGGGATCCCGGCCAGCCGGCCGGCGTCCCGGAGCAGGACCCCGTCCGCCAGGAAGCAGCCGTGCGACCAGTAGTGGGTGACCAGCCGGGCGAACTGGAGCTGGAAGGCGGGGTCGGCGGTGGACAGGTGGGGTGCCCAGTCCGGGGCGAGGGAGACGTGCGCGTCCTCCCAGTCGCACCAGTCCCGGGCGGCGCGGGCGCGCACGGCGGGATCAGATGCGTGCAGCAGCCGGCTGTAGGCCGCGCTCAGGTCGCCGTCCCGCTCGCCGGCCGGGACGCCGTCCCGGAAGCGTTCCCACTCGCGGGGGAAGACCCGGCCCATGTCGCGGGTGATCCAGTCGGTCTCCCGGCGGGTGCCGCTGGTGACGGCGGCGAGCACGAGCTCGGTCACCCGCCCCGGGTGGGCCTGCGCGTAGGCCAGGCCCAGGGTCACGCCCCAGGAGCCGCCCCAGACCAGCCACCGGTCGACGCCCAGGTGCTCGCGCAACCGCTCGACGTCGGCGACCAGGTGGGCGGTGGTGTTGGCGGTCAGGTCGACCTCGGGCTCGGTGGCCGAGGGGGTGCTGCGCCCGCAGTTGCGCTGGTCGAACTGCACGACCCGGTAGCGCGCGGGGTCGAACTGGCGGCGGTGACCGGGGGCGATGCCCTGACCCGGCCCGCCGTGCAGCACGACAGCCGGCTTGCCGTCCGGGGTGCCGCTGACCTGCCAGTACAGGCGGTGCCCGTCGCCGACGTCGAGCATGCCGTCGTCGTACGGCTCCAGGAGCGGGTGGAGGGTGCTCACCCCGCGATCCTGCCCGACACCGGCCGGGTGGAGCCGGCCCGGGCCACGACCGGCACGAGGCCCCGACCGGGGTCAGCGGGCGCAGGCGACGCAGGTGCGCGCGTGCGGCCGGGCGGCCAGCCGTTCGGTGCCGATCGGCCCGCCGCACTCGGCGCACCGCCCGTACGCCCCGGCCGCGGCCCGGGCCAGCGCCTCGTCCACCTCGACCAGCCGCCGGCGCGCCTGGTCGAGCAGGGCCGCGGCCTGCTGGCGCTCGAAGGCGATCGTGGCGCCCTCGGGGTCGTGCTCGTCGTCGGCGTTGGACGACATGGAGGCGGCGACCACCTCGGCGATCTCGCCCTCCAGGGCCGCGATCTGTCGCAGGGTGGCGGTGCGCACGGCCTGCAGCTCGACCTCTCCCGGCACGGCCGGGCTCAGCGGCGGCAGCGGGTCACCGGTCACGGCGCAGCACGCGCAGCGACCCGGTGCCGGGCAGCTCGGTGAACTCACCCGACGCGAGCACCCGCTGGTACACCCCGAAGGGTGCCTGACCGCCGTCGGCCGGGTCGGGGAACACGTCGTGCACGGCCAGCGTGCCGCCGACGGCCAGCTTGCCGACCCAGGCGTCCTGGTCCCGGCGGGCGGACTCCTCGGTGTGGCTGCCGTCCAGGAACAGCAGCGCCAGCGGCGTGGCCCACAGCGGCGCCAGCACCTCCGACCGGGTGACGACGGCGACCACGACGTCCTCGGCGCCGGCGGTGGCGATGGTGCCGCGGAAGCCGGGCAGGGTGTCGACCCGGCCCACACGCGGGTCGACCAGCGACGGGTCGTGGTACTCCCACCCGGGCTGGTGCTCCTCGGAGCCGCGGTGGTGGTCGACGGTGACCACCTGCCGGCCACGCTCGACGGCGGCGGCGGCCAGGTACAGCGCCGACTTGCCCATCCAGCTGCCCACCTCCAGCAGCGGCCCGTCCACGGCGACGGCACGGGCCGCCTCGTACAGCGCGTGACCCTCGTCGTCGGGCATGAACCCCGGGGCCGCGGCGGCGGCGGCGAGCAGCCGGCCGGGCCGGTCGGGGTCGGGACGGTCGGGGTCGGGACGGTCGGGGTCGGCGGGTCCGGTCACAGGTCGCTCCTCCGGGTGGTGGGCGTGCGGGTCGGGTCGCGGTAGGCGTCCCCGACGGCGCTGCGGCGCGCCGGGCGGGGTGCGTCCGGCGACGGTGGGCGGGGCGGGGCGGGAGCCGACCCGTCGGCCGCCTTGGCGAAGAAGGCGCCCACCGCGGTGGTGACCGGCGTGGCGAGCACCAGCGCGATCGACCCGACCAGCGCGCTGAGCAGTGGCTCGGCGACCTGCGAGCTGGTGAGCGTCGTCCAGAACGGGCGCTGGTAGATCTCGAACAGCAGCAGCAGCGGCAACGTGGTGCCGGCGTAGGCGAAGGCGATCGTGTAGACGGTGGAGGCGATGTGGTCCCGGCCGATCTGCATGCCCCGGGCGAACAGCTGCCGGGAGCTCAGCTCCGGGGACACCTCGTGCAGCTGCCACACCGACGCCGCCTGGGTGATGGTCACGTCGTTGAGCACCCCCAGCCCGGCGACCACGATCCCGGCGAGCACCAGGCCGGAGAAGGACAGCGTCGGGTCGTAGGTCTGCAGCTGCACCGTCTCCTCGCTGGTCAGGCCGGTCAGCCGGGCGGTCGCCACCGCGAGGGCGCCCAGCACCGCGACCAGGGCCAGTCCGAACAGGGTGCCCAGCAGCGCCGTCGTGGTGCGGGCGGAGAACCCGTGGGCGAGGTACAGCGCCACGAACATGATCGCCGAGGAGCCGACCAGGCTGACCAGGATCGGGGACTCACCGGCCAGCAGCGCGGGCAGCACGAAGACACCCAGCACCAGGAAGGCGAACACCAGCCCGATCAGCGACTTGAGCCCGCGCCAGCGGGCCACCAGCCCGACCACGAGGGCGAAGACCACGGTGAGCAGGATGATCGGGGCGTTGCGCTCGTAGTCCTGGAACGCGTAGCTGACCTGGCCGGTGGTGGTGCCCGGGTCACGGCTCAGCACCAGGCCGTCGCCCGGTTCGATGCCGGAGGACACGATGTCGGCGGTCAGTTCGACGTTGACGTCGTCGCCGGCGGAGACCCCGGTGCTGATCTGCACCAGCGCGGTCGCGCACAGCAGCGGCTCCTCGCCCACCGACGTCGAGCAGTCGAACGTCGTCAGGTCCAGCACGGTCGCCGTCGGGTAGGTGGTGCCCGGCGGGAAGAAGCTGTCCGCGGCGCGCTGGGCCGGCGAGGGCCCGCTGCCGGGCCACAACAGGACCAGGCCCACCAGCGTGGCCACGCCGATGGGCACCAGCAGCATCAGCATCAGCCGCACGGCCTGCCGCCGGCGGGCGACCACCGCGGGCGCGGCCGGGACGTCGTCCTCGTCGGGACCGTGGCTGTGGGAGTGGGCCGGCACCCGGTCAGGCTAGGCGGAGACCGGTGCCGGCTCCGGCACCGCCGCCCCGGCGGACCTCGGCACGCCGGGTCGCGCAGGCGACGACGCGGCTCACCCCCCGGCCGCCGGCGGGGCCGCCACCGGCCCGAGCAGCTCCGCACCGGCGAGGTACCCGGCCAGCATCGCCTCGGCGACCCGGCGCACCACGTCGTCCTCGGGCAGGAAGCCGGGGGCGTGCAGGCCGGGCCGGTTGCCCGCCGCGTCCGGCTCCCCGCCGGCGACGCCGAGGAACATCATCAGCCCACGCCGTCCGGCGCAGAAGTGCGCGAAGTCGTCGGCGCCGAAGGACCGGAAGCCGTCGTCGACGACGGCGCCCTCCCGGGCCAGCCACTGCAGCGTGGCCCGGGCCAGCTCCGGGTCGTTGGCGAGCACCGGCATGTTGGTGTCCGCCTCGACCTCGGCGGTGCAGCCGTAGGCGGCGGCGGTGTGCTCGGCGACGTCGACCAGCGCCTGCAGCAACCGGTCGTGGTCCCCGGTGCTCATCACCCGCAGCCCGCCCCGGGCCCGGGCGGTGTCCGGGACGACGTTGAACGCCGACCCGGCGTCGAGCTGGGCGACCGAGAGGACCGCGCCGACGGTCGGGTCGACCCGGCGGCTGACCAGCTGCTGCAGGTTGAGCACCACCGCGCACAGGGCGAGCACCGGGTCGACGGTGGTGTGCGGGTACCCGCCGTGGCCGCCGCGCCCGGTGACCGTGATCGTGAACTCGACGGTGGCCGCGTTCACCGGGCCGGGGGTGGCGTTGACGATGCCGTCGGGCAGCTGCGGCTGGACGTGCGCGGCGATCACCGCACCGACCTGCTCCTGCTCGAGCGCGCCGGAGCCGGAGACGTCGGCGGCACCGGACGGCGCGGACTCCTCACGCGGCTGCAGCAGCGCCAGCAGCGGCGCCGGTCCGCCCACCCGCGCCACGGCCCGGCAGACGGCGACCAGCCCGGCCAGGTGCAGGTCGTGACCGCAGGCGTGCATGACACCGGAGGTGGAGGCCCAGTCCACGCCGGTCCGCTCGGTCACGGCGAGCCCGTCCAGCTCGGCCCGCAGGGCGACGGTGGGGCCGACGGCGGTGCCGATCCGCACCAGCCGGCCGGTGTCGGCGACCCGGCGCCCCTCCCCCGCCCCGAGCGCCGCGACGACCGCGGCCGCGGTGTCCTCCTCGTCGCCGGAGACCCGGGGGTCGCGGTGCAGCGCCCGGCGCAGCTGCACGGCCGCGGGCAGCTCCTCGGCGACCGCCGCCGACAGCACCGCGAACCACCGCTGCAGCTCGGCGCTCGGCTCGTGCGGGACGACGCCGCCGGCCTCGCCGCTCACGCGGCACCCGGGTCGCGGTGGTCGGCGGCGGGCGTCGGGGACGGGTCCATGCGGGGCACCCGGACAGTCTGTCCGCTGGTCGTGACGGCCGCGTGACGGCGCCCGCCCCGCGGTCAGCCGGGACGGGCACCGATCGTCCCCGGCACCTGTCGAGCCGGGGGCAGTGCGAGCCGGAGCCCGAACTCGACCAACGTCCAGCCCAACCGCTCCCGCCGGGTGCCGGGCCGCGGTCCGCGCCGCGGCGCCACCCGGCGGCACTGCGCCACCTGCTGCCTGATCTCGAGCTGATGTCGCTCGACCACGTGCTCCAGCCCGTGCACCGCCTGCACACGACCACCCCCGTCCGGTCCGACCAGGCTCACAGGTGGGTCCGACGATCTCGACCGCTTTTCGCCACCGGCGCAGCCGTTGCGCCCCCAGCGGACCCGCTCGACGGGGATCGCGGACGCCGGGAGACCGGCCCGGTGGGTTCCGGGCTGACCGAGCACGGCTCGGACCGGCCCGTGGGTCAGCGGGTGGGGGCGCGGTGACCGCGGGGTGGAAGAGGTCGGTCAGGTCTCGGTGCCGGCGGCGCGGGCCACGGTCGGGACGACGCCCTGCCGGGCGGAGGAGCCGTCCAGCCCGGGAGCCGTACAGCTCGGCCTCCGGGCCCGGCCCGACTGCCGGCGGCCGACCGGGGGGTCGGCGACGGTGGCTCGCAGCAGGCCGGCGACGGCGGTCCGGCGGGAGGTCAGCCGGCGACGGCGAGGTCCCCAGGGGTGGCGTCCGGCAGCGGCGGCACCACGGTGAGGGCGGGCGGCGGCACGCTCGCCGCGGCGACGGTGGGCGGGCGACGGGCGAGCAGGAAGCCGATCTCCACGGGCACCCCGCGCAGGAAGGCACGCCCGCCCGTCAGCGCGCCGACGACGAGGTAGGTCGCGGATCCGACGGCCACCGCCGAGGCGGCACCGACCACCAGGACCATCGCCCCGAGGGCGGTGGCCTCACCGGCGGCGAGTGCGAACGCCGGCACACCGTTGTGCAGGTTGCTCATGCGTGGATGGTGGGTCACATCACAGACAACGGATCCCCGGCGGACTCCTCGATCCCTCCGAGGGGTGGATCCCGCCGCGACACCGGCCCGGGACGCCACCGACGTTCAGCGACCAGAGCACTTGCGCGGCACTGCCGAGCGGAGTTATTCTGCAGTCACCGCTGGAGGTTCAGCGGTAACGGAACAGCAGGAGCACGACGATCCGTGCACGACCCGAAGGAGCTCAGCCGTGATGCTGACCGCCTACGACCCCTTCTCCGCGACGTCCGCCGCCTTCCGCGCGCTCGACCAGCTGGCCGGTCGGGCCGGCACCACCACGGCCCGCCCGCTGGCCGGGATGCCGATGGACGCCTACCGGGTGGGTGACCACTTCGTCGCCCACTTCGACCTGCCCGGTGTCGACCCCGGCTCGATCGACCTGACCGTCGAGGGCACCACGCTCACCATCAGCGCCGAGCGTTCCGTGCCCCGGATCGAGGGCGCCGAGTGGTCGGTCGCCGAGCGCCCGTTCGGCAGCTACACCCGGCAGCTGGTGCTGGGGCGCAGCCTGGACACCGACCGGCTGGAGGCCAGCTACCACGACGGTGTGCTCACGGTGAGCATCCCGGTCACCGAGAAGGCCCGGGCCCGCAAGATCGAGGTGACCCGCGCCGACAGCCCGGTCGACGTGGCACCGCACAGCATCGAGGGCTCCGTCCGGGAGGACGCGGCCGCGCAGGGCTGAGCCCGGGCGCGTCCCCAGGAGGGGCGCCGACCACCCGGTCGGCGCCCCTCCTGCCGTTCACGCGCGAGCAGAGGAGACCCGATGAGCGACCCCCTGGACCGGCTCGACGACCCGGACTTCCCGGCGCTGACGATGAGCCAGGCCGCGTCGCTGCTCGGCGTCCAGGCCGCCTTCCTCCGCAGCCTCGACGCCGCCGGCACCCTGCACCCGCACCGCTCGACCGGCGGTCACCGGCGCTACTCCCGCCACCAGCTGCGCCTGGCCGCCCGCATGCGCGGGCTGCTCGACGAGGGCCACCTGCTCGCCTCCGCCGAGGCGATCGTCCGGCTGGAGGACGACCTCGCCGAGGCCCGGGCCGACGTCTCCCGGTTGGAGGACGCCGCCGACCGGCTGCGCACCGAGCGGGACGACGTTCGCCGTGAGCTGCGCGACCAGCAGGGCTCCGCCGGGTGACCGCTCAGCGGTGCACGCGCACGGCGAGCACCGCGACGTCGTCGTCGCCCCGGCCGGCCATGCCCTGGACGACGCGGTCGCACAGTGCCTCCAGCCCCAGAGCCGCACTCCCCTGGAGCCGGTCCACCAGCCACGCCGTGCCCTCGTCGAGCAGCACGTCGCGGCGCTCCACCAGGCCGTCGGTGTAGAGCACCAACGTGTCCCCGGGGTGCAGCAGCAGCTCGTGGTCGGTGCGGCGGGCCGCTGCGTCCAGGCCGAGCAGCAGCTCCGGCGGGCTGCCCAGCAGCGCCGCCCGGCCGGCCGCGGTGACCAGCACGGGCGGTGGGTGCCCGGCGTTCGACCAGCGCAACCGCACGGGGCCGCCCCCGGCGGGGGGCCCGGTGTCCAGCACAGCGACCACGGCGGTGACCAGGGTGGTCATCTGCAGGGTGCCGAACGCCCGGTCCACCGCCGTCAGCACCCCGGACGGCGAGCCGGGCACCGTCTGGGCGACCCCGCGCAGCATGCCGCGCGCCTGGGCCATGATGGCCGCCGCCGGCGCGTCGTGGCCGGCGACGTCGCCGATGACCAGCACGCTGCCCCCGTCGGCGTGCGGGAAGGCGTCGTACCAGTCCCCGCCGACCTGGGCGTGCCGGGCGGCGGGCAGGTAACGCACCGCGGTCTGCACCCGGTCCAGCGCGGGCGGGTCGGTGAGCAGGCTGCGCTGCAGGGCCTCGGCGAGGGTCAGCGCCGCCCGGCTGGTGGCGGCCTGCACGCTGGCTCGGGCCAGCTGCTGCTCGCGCGCGAGCCGCACGGTGGCCCCGCCCACGGCGACCGCGCCGGCGACGGCGAGACCGGCCAGCCGGACCAGTTGCCCGCCGATCGCGTCCTCGCCGTACTGCCGGTCGTAGACGCCCAGCGCCAGGGTGGCCAGCAACGCGAGCGCGGCGTAGCCGGCGGTGGGCCGCCGGCCGAGCACCAGCGCGGCGAGCAGCGGGACCATCACCAGCAGGCCGAGCACCACCTGCTCGCGGCCGAGCAGGACGTCGACCACGGAGACCGCGGCCAGCACGCCGAGGGGCAGGGCGTGCCGGGCGCGCACGGACCAGACCACCGACGCCTCCTCCTGACACCCTGGGGCCGCGGCGCCAGCGGCGCCGGTGCTCGCGCCGGCCGCGGTCATGCTCCCAGACCGGCCGCCGGCGTGACGGAGCCGCGCGGTACCCGCGCGTGGGTCCGCTTCCTCCGGGATCGGTGCCGTGGTCTCATGGGGGCCGAACTGCGACGGCAGTGGAGGAAGCCCGGTGCGAACCCGGCGCGGTCCCGCCACTGTGACCGGGGAGCCCGTCCCCACGCTCGACCACTGGCCCCCCGGGGCCGGGAAGGTCGGGGACGGGCGTCGATCCGGGAGCCAGGAGACTCCAGCCGTCGTCCCTGCGATTCCGGGCGTGGACACCCGGGAGAGGACGACCCCGTGCCACCCATCGCCCTGCCGCCGCGTGCCCTACCACCGAGCTCGGGCCGCACCACCCCGCCGGACACCCGTGCACATCGCTGAGGGCTTCCTGCCGCCGGCCCACGCCGTCGGCTGGACGATCGCCGCCGCACCGTTCGTGGTGCACGGCGCCCGCGCGGTCGCCACCGAGGTGCGCCGCAACCCGGAGTCCACGCTGCTGCTGGGGGCCGCCGGGGCCTTCACCTTCGTGCTGAGCGCGATCAAGCTGCCCTCGGTCACCGGGTCCTCCTCGCACCCGACCGGGACCGGGGCCGGGGCGATCCTGTTCCGGCCCCCGGTGATGGCGCTGCTCGGCACGGTGGTGCTGCTGTTCCAGGCGCTGCTGCTGGCCCACGGCGGGCTCACCACGCTGGGCGCCAACGCCTTCTCCATGGCCGTGGTCGGGCCCTGGGTGGGCTACGGCGCCTACCGGCTGACCCGCGCGCTGACCGGCAACCTGCTGGCGGCGGTCTTCGCCGGCATGGCCCTGGCCGACCTGGCCACCTACGTCACGACGTCGCTGCAGCTCGCCCTGGCCTTCCCGGACGCCGAGACCGGCTTCGCCGGCGCCGCGGTCAAGTTCCTCGGCGTCTTCGCCCTCACCCAGGTCCCGCTGGCGATCGGCGAGGGGCTGCTCGGCGTGCTGCTGTTCCGGGCGCTGATCAGCAACGCCCGGCCCGAGCTGGTGCGCCTGGGCGTGCTGCCCGCCGAGCCCGACGACGTCCTGCCCGACACCCCGGCCCCCGCGGGCACCTCCCCGGCCGCCCCCTCCACGGACGACGGCGACGGGGCGCACCGGTGACCCGCCGCCACCTGGTCACCGCCCTGCTGGTGCTGGCGGTGATCGCACTGTTCGCCGCCCCGTTGCTGCTCGACGGTGACGCCGGCTACGCCGGTACCGACAGCCAGGCCACCGCCGCGATCGAGGAGTCCGACCCCGGCTACCGGCCGTGGACCGAGCCGTTCTTCTCCCCCTCCTCGACCGAGGTCGAGTCGGGGCTGTTCGCGCTGCAGGCGGCACTCGGCGGCGGGGTCCTCGGGTACGTGCTCGGCCGGCTGCGGGGCCGGCGCGCCGCCCGGGACGCCACCGCGACGCCCACCACCGCACCGGTCCGCACCGCGCCCGAGGAGCAGGACCGGCACCGGTGACCGGTCTGGCCGTCGACGACGCCGCGTGGGCCAGCGCCTGGCGCTCGCGCTCCCCCGGTGACAAGGCACTGCTCTCCCTGGGGCTGGTGCTGTGCGCCCTGCTGCTGCCGGTGTGGCCGGGCAGCGTGCTGGTCGGGCTGACCGCCGTGGCCCTCGCCCTGGGGCCGGCGCGGGTCCCGGCGCGCACGTTCGGCCGGGCGGTGCGGTTGCCGCTGGCCTTCGTGGCCGTCGGAGCGCTCACCTCGGTCGTGCAGCTCGGCGGCGGGCCGGGCTGGGCGCCGGACGCGGCACAGCGGGCCGGCGCGCTCGTCGGGCACGCCCTGGCCGGCGGTGCGGCGGTGCTGCTGCTGGCCACCACGACACCGATGTCGGACCTGCTGCCCGCGCTGCGCCGGCTGCGGGTGCCGGCCGCGGTCGTCGAGGTCGCCTCGGTGACCTACCGGCTGCTGTTCGTGCTGCTGGAGAGCCTGCACACCATCCGCGAGGCGCAGACCGCCCGGATGGGCCACTCCACGGTGCGCCGCTCGTTCCGCTCCTCCGGCGTGCTGGCCGCCGCGGTGCTGACCCGCTCCTGGGACCGTGCCCGGCGGCTGCAGGACGGGCTGGCCGGCCGCGGCATGGTCGACGGCCTGCGGGTGCTGCCCGAGGTGCTGCCCAGCTCGCGGCGGTTCCTCGCCGCCACGGTGACCGGCCTGACCGCGATCGTCGTCGTCTCGCTGACCGTCGGGGGTGCTGCCGGATGAGCCACCACCACCTCGCCGCCACCGGCCTGGTCGTCGGCTACACCCGGGGCACCCGGGTGCTGGACGGCGCCTCGCTCAGCATCCCGGAAGGCCGCCGGCTGGCGCTGCTCGGCGCCAACGGCTCGGGCAAGACGACGCTGCTGCGCTGCCTGTCCGGCGCGTTGGAGCCGGCACGCGGGCAGGTCACCGTCGACGGTGTCGCCGTGGCGCGCTCCCGGCGCGGCCTGCAGGCGCACCGGCAGGTGGTGCAGCTGGTGCTGCAGGACCCGGACGACCAGCTGTTCAGCGCCTCGGTGGCCCAGGACGTGTCGTTCGGGCCGCTGAACCTCGGGCTGCCGGAGCCTGCGGTGCGCGAGCGCGTCGCGGAGGCCCTGGAGCTGCTCGGCGTCGGGGGGCTGGCGTCCCGGCCCACGCACCAGCTGTCCTTCGGCGAGCGCAAGCGGGTGGCCATCGCCGGGGCGGTGGCGATGCGCCCGTGCGTGCTGCTGCTGGACGAGCCGACCGCCGGACTCGACCCCACGGCGGTGACCGAGGCGCTGGCCGCGCTGGCCCGGCTGGGCGCCTCGGGCTCCACGGTGGTGCTGAGCACCCACGACGTCGACCTGGCGCTGGCCTGGGCGGACGAGGTCGCCGTCGTCGTCGGCGGGCAGGTGGTGCAGGGCCGCCCGGACGACGTGCTCGGAGACGACGAGCTGCTCGCGCGGGCCCGGCTGGACCGGCCCTGGACGCTCACCCTCGGTGCACGCCTGCAGGAGCTGGGCCTGTTGCCCGCCGGCCCGCTGCCCCGGGACGTGCCCGGGCTGCTCGCCGCGCTGCCCACCGCGGTGGGCGCGCAGCTGCCGACCTCGGCTCAGTAGAAGACTCGGCTCAGTAGAAGATCCGGGTCGCCGGGGAGCCGAGGCCCCACATGGCGTTCATCCGGTCGGCGGTGTGGTCGTAGGCGGCTTCCTCGGCCCGGGTGAGCGCGAGGTCGCGGCCGGGTGGGTTGCCCGAGAGCCGGGCGACGAGCAGCTGGGTCTGCTCGGTGTCGGCCAGGTCGAGCAGGCCTGCGACCCGGGCGATCTGGGAGACCAGCTCGGTGCGGTGCACCGGGTGCCGGGGGTCGGTGCTCAGGGTGTGCGCGTACCCGTCGACCACGCCGGCGACGTCCCGGTCCAGGCCGGGGTTGCCCAGCGCCTGGGCGGTGAGCGAGAGGGTGCGGATGTCGGCGAGCGGCAGCACGAGCACGCTGAGCGGCGCCCGCGCGTGGGAGCCGTCGGGGGCCAGCAGGCGGCCGTGCTCGGGACCCAGCGACTGGGTGGGCGTGAGCGCCTCGATGAGCCGCTGCACGGCGCCGAGGGCGACCTGACCGGCCAGCGGGGCGGGCAGCTGCAGCGGCTGGCGCTCCAGCGGCGGGTCCTCCTCGTCGTCGGACTCCCAGGTGGCGAGCGCGCAGAGCAGCTCCTCCAGCGTGGCCAGGGGCGGCAGGAACTCACCGTCGAGGTCGACGACCAGCACGGTGCGCTCGGCGCGGTGGCCAGCGTGCTCGGAACGGCCGCTCATCCCTGCGCTCCTCCAGTTCCTCGTCCTCGTGTCAGTGTGCGCGCGGGGTACGACGGTCCGCGCCTGCAGCAGCGCCTCCCGTGCACCCGCGCGGCGACGCACCGTGCGGGCTGGCCGCCCCGCACGGGGGGAACGGGGCGGCCAGCTGCCCTGCACTCTCCCGGCACCGTGACCTGCCCGTCCAGCGCGCCGGAGGTCGCCTCACCCGTCCGACGGAGGCCCACCGGGACGGGCCCGCGCGGCTTGGCATCATGACCGGCGAGGCGCCTCCGGCCACGGGGTGCCGCCCTGGCGAGGAGAACCCATGACCGGCCCCGAGGTGCTGGCGCTGGTGGTGGGGGCGGTGACCGTCGCCGCGCTGGCCCGCCGCCTCGGCCGCCAGGCCCCGCTGCTGCTGGTGCTCGTCGGCTTCGCGGTCAGCTTCCTGCCCGGCGTCCCGCAGCTGGAGATCGACGGGGAGCTGCTGCTCGCCGTCGTGCTGCCGCCGCTGCTGTACTCCGCGGCGCTCGGGGTGTCCTACCGCGGGTTCCGGGCGCTGATCGCACCGATCGTGCAGCTGGGCGTCGTGCTGGTGGTGGTCACCGCCGTCGTGGTGGCCCTGGTGGCGCACTGGGTGGTGCCCGGCCTCCCGCTGCCGGCGGCCCTCGTGCTGGGCGCGGTGGTCGCGCCGCCGGACGCGGTGTCCGCCGCGGCGATCGGGCGCCGGCTCGGCCTGCCCCGGCCGGTGATGACCGTGCTGTCCGGGGAGAGCCTGATCAACGACGCCGCCTCCCTGACCTTCTACAAGGTGGCCCTGGTGGCCGCGGTCGGTGCCGGCACCGGTGGCGGTCTCGGGGTGGACTGGACCGATGCCGGGCGCACCTTCGCGCTGGCCGTCGTCGCCGGGGTGGCCACCGGGCTGGCCGTCGGCGTGCTGGTGCACGCGGTGCGGCTGCGGCTGGACGACCCGGTGGTGGAGTCGGTCGTCGGCCTGCTCGTGCCCTTCGCGGCCTACCTGCTGGCCGAGGAGCTGTCCGGGTCCGGCGTGCTGGCCGTCGTCGCCGCGGGGCTGTACCTGGGGCACCGCTCGCCGGAGGCCGGGTACGCCAGCCGGCTGCAGGAGCGGCCTCTCTGGGCCTCGCTGGACCTGCTGCTCGAGGCGGTGGTGTTCGCCCTGATCGGCCTGCAGCTGCGCCAGGTCGCCGAGGCGCTGCAGGCCTCCGAGCGCTCCAACGCCTCGCTGATCGGCGCCGCGCTGGCGGTGCTGGCCACCGCGGTCGTCGTCCGGCCGCTGTTCGTGTTCGGCATGCAGGCCCTGCGGCGGGGGCCGTGGCCCCGGCGCCGCGGGAGCCGGCCACCACGGGCCAGCTGGCAGCAGCAGGCGGTGCTGTCCTGGACCGGGATGCGCGGGGTGGTCACGCTCGCTGCCGCGGCCGCGGTGCCGGCGAGCTTCCCGGAACGGGACGTGCTGCAGCTGCTGGCCTACACGGTCACCATCGGCACCCTGCTGCTGCAGGGGCTGACCCTGCCCTGGGTGATCGACCGGCTGGACGTGCGCGACCCCGGTCAGGCGGCCCGGGACGCCGAGGCGGAGGCGCACGTGGCCGAACGCGCCACCGCCGCGGCGCTGATCCGGATCGCCGAGCTGGAGGCCGAGCTCGCCGAGCGGGTGGGCGCGGAACGGGCCGCCGAGGTGGCCGGGCGGATCCGCGCCCCCCTGCAGGCCCGCAGCCGGATGCTCACCCAGGCGGTGCGCGCGGAGGAGGACGAGGCCGCACGCTCGCGCGGCCGGGCCCAGGTGTTCCGCCGGGCACGGCAGGAGGTCCTCCAGGCCCAGCGCCGGGTGCTGAAGGAGGAACGGGACAAGGGCCACGTCAGTGACGAGGTGATGCGGGCGGTGCTGCAGGAGCTGGACTACGAGGAGGCTGCGACGGCGAGCTCCTGGGTGGGTCGGCTGTGACCGCACGCGCCCCGCACGCCGGCCCGGACGGCTGGCGGTACTGACCCGGTCCCCCTCTCTCACGGACTCGCCGGCGCGCCTATTCACTTGGTGTGTACTCGTCGTGTAGACAGTCGGCATGTCGTTGACCGAGCTCCACCTCGCCCTGCTGGCCGGTGCCCCGCGGCACGGCTACGACATCAAGCAGGAGCACGACGCGTGGTTCCCCGACAGCCGGCCGCTGCCGTTCGGGCAGGTGTACGCGACGCTGGCCCGGCTGCAGCGCGACGGGCTGGCCGAGGTGGTCGAGACCCGGGTGGACGGCGGCCCGGAGCGCACCGTCTACGCCCTCACCGCCGAGGGCGAGCAGCGCCTGCGCACCTGGCTGGCCGAGCCCGCGCCCCCGACCGGGACCGGCGCCGAGGAGATCGTCCGCAAGACCATCGCCGCGCTGCACACCGGCATCGACGTCCAGGGCTACGTTGCCCGCCAGCGCACCGCGCACCTGCGCCGGATGCGCGAGCTGGGACAGGTGCCGGCCGGCGCCGGGCCGGCCGAGCGGCTGGTGCGCGAGCACCTGGTGGCCCACCTGGACGCCGACCTGCGCTGGCTGGACCTGGCCACCGACCTGCTCCGCACGCCGTCCCCCCGCCCGACGCCCGAGAGGACCAGCTCATGACCAGCAGCGCGCTCACCCTGTCCGGGGTCAGCCACTCCTACGGCCGGACCCAGGCCCTGCGCGACGTGAGCCTGAGCGTGGCACCGGGCGAGGTCGTGGCGGTGACCGGCCCCAGCGGCTGCGGCAAGTCGACGCTGCTGCTGATCGCCGCCGGCGTGCTGCGCGCCCAGAGTGGTCGGGTCACCGTCGCCGGCACCGACCTCTCCGGTGCCGACGACACCGCCCGGGCGCTGGTGCGCCGCAGGTCCGTGGGCCTGGTGCTGCAGTTCGGCCAGCTGGTGCCCGACCTGCCGGTGCTGGACAACGTCGCGCTGCCGCTGCTGCTGGAGGGCCACCCGCCGGCCGACGCCCGGGCCGCGGCCGCGGGCTGGCTGGACCGGGTCGGTCTCGCGGTCGGCCCGGCGACGCTGCCGGCGGAGCTCTCCGGTGGTCAGACCCAGCTCGCCGCGGCCGCCCGGGCCCTGGTGCACGGCCCGGCCCTGCTGCTGGCCGACGAGCCCACCGCCAGCCTGGACACCCGGTCGGGGCGGGCACTGCTGGAGCTGATGGTGAGCACCACCGTGGCTGCCGGCGGGTCGGTGCTGCTGGTCACCCACGACAACACCGTGGCCGCGCGGGCCGACCGCGAGGTCCGGCTGCGCGACGGTGTGATCGAGCACGAGGTGGCCCTCTCGTGAAGACCTCGACCGCCTGGCTGATCGCCCGGCCCCGGACGTCGGCCGGGCGCACCCGCGCCCTGCTCGTCGCCGGTGGGGCCGCCACTGGGGGCGGGCTGCTGATGACCGCGGCCGGCGTGCTGCGGGTGCCCGGCCAGACCTTCGAGTACGCGGCTGACGGCAGCTACACGTCTTTCTCGACCGGTGAGTACTCCGCGCTCGCGGTGCAGGCGGGGCTGCGGCCGGGACTGCTCACCGGGATCCTGCTGCTGGTGCTGCCCTCGCTCGCGCTCACCTGGCAGGCGGTGACCACCGGCAGCGCCCGGCGGGCGGCCGTGCACGAGGGGCTGCGGCTGAGCGGCGCGGGTCCGGCCGACCTGCGCCGGGTGGCGGTGCTGGAGCCCGCGGTCGCCGGGGTGGCCGGGGGGCTGCTGGCCGGCCCGGTGTACCTGCTGCTCTGGCTTCTGCTGCACGTCGCCGCTCCGCCGAGTGCGCGGCTGCTGCCCGGGCTGTCGCCGTGGGACGCCGCCTCCTGGCTGGTCGTCGTCGTGCTCACCGCGCTCGTCGCCGGCGCGGCGGGGGCGTACGCGGCCACACCGCGGGCCCGGCGGCCGGTGCGAGCCTGGCCACGGCTGCTGACCGTGGCGGCTGGGGTCGCCGCCTTCATCGCGGTGGTCACCTCCCCCCGCGACCTGGACCAGCGCGCACTCGAGACCACGCTGAACTGTGTCGCACTGACCGTCCTGGCCCTGGGCCTGCTCTCCACCGGGGCCCTGTGGGTGAACTCGCGAGCAACCCGCCTGGCCCGCTCCGGGACGGCGGTCGACGTGCTCGCCGCCGGGGGCCTGCGCACCCTGGCCGGGCCCGCCGGGCGCACGGCGGGCACCACCTGCGTGGCCGGCCTGACCCTGGGGGTGGCGGGCTCGCTGACCGGGGCCCTGCTGGGGCCCGACCTCTCGCTGGCCGAGAACGTGCCCGCTCTGGTGCTCACCTGCACCGCCGCCCTGCTGGCCGTGCTGGCCGCCATGACCGCCATGGCGCTGGCCGCCACCGACGACCTGGTCACCACCAGCCGCGCGGTCGCCTCGACCGCGGCACTCGGCGCGGAGCCCGCCGTGCTGGAGCAGGTGCAGCGGCGCCGGCTGGCCGTGGTCACCACCGGCCCGCTCGTGGCCGGCACCGCGCTGGGTGGCCTCTACGGCCTGCTCGACCAGAGCCTGACCGCGGTGGCCGGCGCCCTGCTGACCATCGGGCTGTCGGTGCTGCTGGCGCGGGCGATCACCGCAGCGGTGCTCCGGGTGCTGCGGCCGCGGATCGCCCGGGCCGCGGCGCCGTCGTGGCTGCGGGTGGCCTGATGCGCGCCGACCGGCGGGACCCGGGACAGGCCCAGCCGTCCGAGCCGGCCACCGTCACCGCGGCACGGCAGCTCGCCGACGAGGCGCGTGCGACCTGGCGCACGCCCCGCCCGCCACGCTCCCGTCCGGTCCGCCTGGCGCGGCAGGCAGCCCGCGCCCGCGCGTCGGCCCTGCGCGCCGAGCCACCTGGCCGGGACACCTGACCGGAGCACGGCCTACCCGCTGATCAGCCGGCGACCGCCGCCCCGGCGCTCGCCAGGACCGCCGTCGACACCGCACTGGCCAGCGCGGCCCGCCGGTGCCGGGGCCAGACCAGCGCGGCGGGCAGCATGCTGGCCAGGTGCAGGACGTCGAGCACGACGCCGGCCCGCACCGCCCCCGGCAGCGGCCGGGCCAGCAGCAGGGCGTGCTGGGCGAGGAGCCGGGCACCGAGCACCCGGACCACCGCCGGGGGCACACCCGGCTCGCCGGGGGCGACGGCGCGCACGACTCGCGCCGGGCGCAGCAGCAGCACCCCTCCCCAGGCGGCGCCGACGAGCGACACCGCCCGGCGCGCTCCCGGCCCGGTCACCGACGTCGCCGGAGGGCGGCCAGCCCACCGACCGCGCCGGCGGCCGCGGCGGCGAGCAGGCCGTGGTGGCGGCTGGCCCAGATCTGGGCGTCCCAGCTCCACTGCTGGTCGGCGAAGCGGCCCTCGGCGCCGTAGTCGCGCCCGGCGGGCCCGTCGGCCGGGGCGTCCAGGTTGCCGGCGGTCGCGGCGTCGTCCGAGGCGGGCTCGTCGGTGAGCTGCCCGTCGACCCCGGTGCGGGCCAGGTACCAGTCCATGAACTGCGGCCACACCTCAGCGCCGAGCACCGTGTACACCGTCGGCACGCCGACCCACCAGGCGCGGCGGCGCGGGTGCTCGCTGGCGTGCACCAGGCAGTCGGCCATCAGCTCCGGGGCGTAGATCGGCGCGACCGGCTGGGGCTTCCTGCCCGTCTTGTTGCGCAGCCAGTCGAACTGCGGGGTGTTGACGCCCGGCAGGTCCACCCGGGTGATCGCCACGTTGCTGCCGGCGGCCCGCAGCTCGGTGTGCACCGCCTCGGTGAAGCCCTTGACCGCGTGCTTGGCGCCGCAGTACGCGCTCTGCAGCGGGATGCCCCGCCGGCCCAGCGCCGAGCCGGTCTGCACGACCACCCCGGCGTCCCGGGGGCGCATCCGGGACAGCGCCGCCATCGTCCCGTGCACGAAGCCCAGGTAGGTCACCTCGGTGACCCGGCGGTACTCGGCCGCGGTGAGGTCGGCGAACGGCGCGAACACCGAGCTGAACGCCACGTTGCACCACACGTCGATCGGGCCCAGCTCGGCCTCCACCCGTTCGGCTGCGGCCTCCACGGCCTCGGCGTCGGCCATGTCGACCGGCACCACCAGCGGGATGCCACCGGCGGCCCGCACGTCGGCGGCCGCGGCCTCCAGGCCGGTCACGCCGCGGGCGAGCAGCGCCACCCGGTCACCCCGCCGGGCGAACGCGACGGCCGTCGCCCGCCCGATCCCACCGCTGGCACCGGTGACCACCACGGTCCTGCTCATCACGGCTCCCCCGCTGTCGACGACGACGTCGACTGTCCCCCACCGGCCGGCACCCCGCCCGTCAGAGGGCCGGGACGAGCAGCAGCAGGGCCGGCAGCAGCAGCAGCGCGACCGCGCAGGCCAGCGCGGTCGCCCGGCCGGTGGCACCGAGCGGCGGGGGCGGCTCCAGCAGCCGGGCCACCCGGGCCGAGACCACACCCCCGGTGACCGCCAGCGCGCCGCCGGGCACCAGACCGTGGCCGGACGCGCCGCCGGCGGCGGCCACGATCGCCGCGGCCAGCACCCGCCGCGGGCACGGGCCGGGCACCGAGCGCAGCGCGACGTCGTCGGCGCGCATCTCCACCAGGTCGCGGACGGCGTCGTGGGCCCGGTCCGCGGCGGGCAGCACCGGCAGCGCGGCCCGCCAGGCGACGAAGGGCAGCAGCAGCAAGTGGTGCCGCTCGTCCAGGTGCGCCTGCTCGTGCGCGACGACGGCGCCCAGCTGCGCGTCGTCCAGCTCGGCCACCATGCCCGAGGAGAGCACCAGCAGCGGGCGGGCACCGGGGATGCAGAACGCCACCGGCGCCGGGTGTTCCAGCAGCCGGGCCTCCGGGGCGCCGCGCTCGGACGCCGCACAGCCGGGCAGGCCCGCGCCGGGCTGCACGATCAGCTCGAGCAGCTGCCGGTGCCGGGTGCGGGTACGCGCGGTGTGCACCAGCGAGAGCAGCAGCACCCCGGTCAGCTCCAGGAACAGCACCCCGGCCAGCGTCATGGCGATCCAGTGGTCGCCGCGCACCGCCTCGCCGGCCGGCGCCCCGGTCCAGAACGCCCAGACCGCCGCCGGCAGCGACGTGCCCCACGGGGCCAGGCCGTGCACCAGCAGCGCGCCGATGATCGACAGCCCACCGGCCAGGCCGATCGCCTGCCAGCAGAGCAGTGCGACCAGCGGGTCGCGCCGCGGCCAGGACGACCGGGCGAGCGCGGCCGGCACGGGCCAGGCCAGCAGCGCGGCGAGCACCGCCAGCACCAGGGCCGACGCGGGCAGCACCGCCTCAGCCGGCGCGGTCGGCGTCGTCCGGGAGCGGGTCGGGGCTCGCCCCGCCCAGCAGCCGGCGCAGCAGGCTGGCCTCCCCGGCACTGACCGAGCCCACGAACCGGGCCAGCGCCGCCTGCCGGTCGCCGGCCTGACCCAGCACCTCGTGCATGAGCTGGGCGGTGTGCTCCTCCCGGGTGGCCCGGGCGCGGAACCCGCGCGGGCGGGCGTCGTCGTGCTCCACGAAGCCCTTCTGCTCCAGCCGGCCGAGCACCGTGTGCACGGTGGTGAGGGCCAGCCCGCGGTCGGCCAGCTCGTCCCGCAGCGCGGCCGCCGTCACCGGCGCGCCGGCCGCCCACAGCCGGTCCATGAACACGCGCTCGAGCTCCCCCAGCGAGGCCATCGTCCCTGCCCTCCGTCGATCCGTCCCACCAGTTCTACCTGACGTAGAAGTCACACGGCCTGTGTTCTACGTGTCGTAGAAATGTAGTTCTACTGAGCGTAGAACTGTAGGTGCAGCGATCGTACGACGACTGGGGGGACCCACGGTGGACACGCTCGACATCGCCCGGTGGCAGTTCGGCATCACCACCGTCTACCACTTCCTGATGGTCCCGCTGACGATCGGGCTGGGGCTGCTCGTGGCCGTCATGCACACCATGTGGGTGCGCACCGACAAGCCGGAGTGGCTGCGGATGACCCGCTTCTGGGGCCGCATCTTCCTGATCAACTTCGCCCTCGGCGTGGCCACCGGGCTGGTGCAGGAGTTCCAGTTCGGCCTCGCCTGGAGCGAGTACTCGAAGTTCGTCGGGGACGTCTTCGGCTCGCTGCTGGCCATGGAGGCGCTGCTGGCCTTCTTCCTCGAGTCGACGTTCCTCGGCCTGTGGATCTTCGGCTGGGGACGCATCCCCAAGAAGCTGCACCTGGCATCGCTGTGGGCGGCGGTCATCGGCTCCACCGTCTCGGCGTACTTCATCATCGCGGCCAACAGCTGGATGCAGCACCCGGTGGGCGTGGTCACCGACGACGCGACCGGCCGCCCGCTCCAGGTCGACTTCTGGGCCGTGCTGACCAACAACACCGCCATCGCCGCCTACACGCACACGATCGTCGCCTCGCTCATGGTGGCCGGCACGCTGCTGGTCGGCATCGGCCTGTGGCACCTGCGCAAGCGGGTGCTCGCCGGCCGCCCGACCACCGACGTGGACCACGCCGTGTGGCGCCGCTCGGTCCGGCTGGGCGGGTTCGTCACCCTCGCCGCGTTCCTGCTCGTCGCCCTGACCGGCGACTACCAGGGCAAGCTGATGTACGCCCAGCAGCCGCTCAAGATGAGCTCGGCCGAGGCGCTGTGCGAGACCGAGGCGCCGGCGTCCTTCTCGATCTTCGCCTTCAGCAAGCTCGGCAGCAACGAGTGCGACGACGTCCGGTCCTTCACCATCCCCTACGTGCTGTCCTTCCTGGCGCACGGCGACTTCTCCACCGCCGTCCCCGGGGTCAACGAGCTGCAGGCCCAGTACGCCGAGACCTACGGCGCGACCTACCCCGACGACCCGTCGTTCGGCGCCAAGGCCGGCGAGCCGATCGACTACACCCCGCTGCTCGCGGTCACCTACTGGGGCTTCCGGCTCATGATCATCATGGGCGCGGTGTCCGCGGCGGTGTCGGCCTACGCCCTCTGGTCGACCCGCAAGGGCCGGGTGCCGACCTCCCGGATCGGCGTCTACGGCACGCTCGCCGCCGTCGCCGCGCCGTTCGTGGCCAATGCCTCGGGCTGGATCTTCACCGAGATGGGCCGCCAGCCGTTCGTCGTCTACCCCAACCCGGACGTGCCGGTCGCCGACCAGGTGTACTTCTTCACCGCCCAGGGCGTCTCCCCCGGCATCACCGCCGGCGAGGTCTGGACGTCGCTGATCGCCCTGGCCCTCGTCTACGGGGCACTGGCCGTCGTGGAGCTGGGCCTGATCACGCGGTTCGTCCGCCGCGGGGTCACCACCGGCGACACCACGCCCACCCCCGGCATCGGTGGCGGGCCCAGCACCACCGACCCCACGCCGGACGTCGAGCCCGAGCACGTGGACGACGACGTCCTCCAGTTCGCCCACTGACCGACCAGGAGCCCTCCTCATGGACCTGCAGACCGTCTGGTTCGTCGCCGTCGCCGTGCTCTGGACCGGCTTCCTGCTGCTGGAGGGCTTCGACTTCGGGGTCGCCGCCCTCATCCCGGTGCTGGGCCGGCGCACCGCGGACCGGCACCTGATGCTGCGCACCGTCGGCCCGCTCTGGGACGGCAACGAAGTGTGGCTGGTGACCGCCGTCGGCGCCACGTTCGGTGCCTTCCCGATCTGGTACGGCAGCTGGCTGCCGGCGCTGTACCTGCCCTTCGTCGGCGTGCTAGTCGGCCTGATCGTGCGGGCCGTCGGCTTCGAGTGGCGGCACTCCTCGCACGACGAGCGCTGGGACCGCACCTGGACCCGGATCATCACCGGCGGCTCGCTGGTGGCCTGCCTGGGCCTCGGTGCGGCGCTGGGCGCCACCACCCTCGGCCTGCCGATCGGCGCCGACGGGGTGCGGGTCGGCGGCGCGTTCTCCGGGCTGCACTGGCCGGCCCTGCTCGGCGCGGTGGCGGTGCTCGCCTTCGCCCTGGTGCACGGGGCGCTGTTCCTGGCGCTGAAGACCGACGGCCCGCTGCGGCTGCGGGCGCGCGCCTTCGCCCTGCGCTGGTCGCCGGTCGCGGCGCTGCCGCTGCTGCTGTGGGCCGGGCTGGTGCAGCTGCGCCAGGGGACGACGCTCACCGGGTTCCTGTGGGTGGTGGCCGCGCTGGCCGTGGTGCTCACCTGGTCGCAGGCCAAGCTGGACCGTGAGGGCCGGGCCTTCGCCGGCTGGGCGCTGACCCTGGTCGCCTCGATGGCCACCGTGTTCGGCGCGGCCTACCCGGTGGTGCTGCCCTCGACCATCGACGCCGCCTTCGACCTGACCGTCAGCTCCGCCTCGGTCAGCGACTACACCCTCACGCTCATGAGCTGGGTGGCGGCCGTGGGCCTGCCGGTGGTCATCGGCTACCAGGCCTGGACGTACTGGGTCTTCCGCACGCGGCTCACCGCCGGGCCGCAGCAGGAGGACGCCGCAGCCGGCACCGGCAGCGGGGCCGGGACCGGGTCGTGACCCGCGAGCCGCGCGGGCCGCTGGCACCGCTGGCGGGCGTACCGGGCCTGACCGGCACGCTGGTGCGGGCCGGGCTGGTGGCCCTCGCGCAGACCGCCGGGCTGGTGCTGCTCGCGGCCGGCCTGGCGCACGCCGTGGCCCGGGTCGCCGGCGCCGCGGACGGCTCCCCGGTCACCCCGCTGGTGCTCGCCACCGTGGGTGCCGCGGTCCGCGCCGGTGCCGGCGCGGCCGGCGAGCTGCTCGCGGCCCGGGACGCCCGGCGCGCGGAGGGCCGGCTGCGCCGCGCACTGCTGGTCCGGCTCACCACGTCCCCGACCGCCGTGCGCACCGCCGGCGGCCCCGGCTCGGCCGCGGTGCTGGCCACCACCCGGCTCCAGGACCTCTCCCCAGCGCTGGCCACCTACCTGCCCGCGCTGGCGCAGACCCTCGTGGTGCCGCCGGTGCTGCTGGTGGTGCTCGCGGCCACCGACCTGCTGTCCGCCGTCCTGGTGGCGGTGACGCTGCCCCTGGTGCCGGTGTTCATGGCGCTGGTGGGGCTGTACACCCGGGACCAGACCACCGCCGCCGCCCGGGCGCTGGACCGGATCGCCGCCCACGTCGCTGAACTGGTGCGCGGCCTGCCGGTGCTGACCGGGCTCGGCCGGGCCGCCGACCAGGTGGCCGCGCTGCGCGAGCTGGGCGACGCCTCCCGCACCCGGACGCTGGCCACGCTGCGGCTGGCCTTCCTCTCCGCCCTGGTGCTGGAGCTGATCGCCACGCTGTCGGTGGCGCTGGTGGCGGTCACCGTGGGCGTGCGCCTGGTGCACGGTGACATGGCGCTGGCCGCCGGGCTCACCGCGCTGCTGCTGGCCCCGGAGGCCTTCGCGCCGCTGCGCGCACTCGGCTCGGCGTTCCACGCCGGCGAGGCCGCCGCCCTCGCCGCGACCGAGGCCCGCGCCGTCCTCGCCGCCCCGCCCCCGACCCCGACCCCAACCCCGACCCCGACCCACCGCACTTTTTCGGGCTCAAGTCCGGCGTCGTCGCTCTCACGTCAGACTCCGTCTGGCTCGGTTGAGACCCTTTCGGGCTCAAGTCACGCTGTATCGACGGCCCCGGGCTCAGGTCAGGCGTCGAGCGGGGTGGTGGTGCGGGGACTGACCGTGTCGTTCCCCGGCCGCGGCCGGCCGGCGCTGGCCGGGGCCGACCTGGAGGTACGGCCCGGGGAGCTGGTGGCGCTGCGCGGCCGCTCCGGGTCGGGCAAGTCGACGCTGCTCGCCGCGCTGGCCGGCACCCTGGACCCGGACTCGCGGGTCGAGGGCACGCTCACCCGGCCGGACGCGGTCGCGGTGGTCCCACAGCACCCGCGCACCACCGCGGACACCGTCGCCGACGAGCTGCGCCGGCACGCCGCGCCGACCCCCGGGATGGACGCCGTCGTCGCCGAGACGCTGGTCATCGAGGCGCTGGCCCTGGTCGGCGCCACGGCGCTCGCCGGCCGGGCCTGCCGCACGCTGTCCCCCGGTGAGCTGCAGCGGGTGGCGCTGGCGCGCGCACTGGTCCGGCTGCGCCGCGGCGCCACGCTGCTGCTGCTCGACGAGCCCACCGCCCACCTGGACGACGACGCCACCGCCACCGTGGCCGGCGTGCTGCGCGGCCTGCGCGGCCGGGTGCCGGTGCTGCTGGTGACCCACGACCCGGTGCTCGCCGCCCTCGCCGACCGCACCGTCACGCTCCCCACCCCCGCTTTCTGTACAGAAAGCCCAGCGGCGGTGTCCCCTCGGCCGGCTTTCTGTACAGAAAGCGCGGGAACGCCCACCCCCCACCCCGCTTTCGGTACAGAAAGTGCGGGAACGCCCACCCCCCACCCCGCTTTCTGTACAGAAAGTGTGGACGGCGGGGGGCTGGGCTGGCCGCGGCGGGCGCTGGTGCGCGCGGCACTGGCCGGGACGGCGTCCGCCGGCGCGGGCGTGGCGCTCACCGCGGTGTCCGGGTGGCTGGTGGTCCGGGCGTCGGAGGGCCCGCAGATCCTGACGCTGATGACCGCCATCGTGGGCGTGCGGCTGTTCGGCATGGGCCGGGCGATGCTGCGCTGGCTGGAACGGGTCACCGCGCACGACGCCGCCCTGCAGCTGGCCGCGACCACCCGGGTGCGGGTGTGGGCGGCGCTGGCCCGGCAGGGCATCGCCGCCGAGCGCACGCCCGGGCACGCGCTGGCCCGAGTGGTCGGCGACGTGGGCCTGCTGCAGGACCTCTCGGTCCGGGTGCTGACGCCGCCGCTGGTGGCCGGCGCCGTGGTCACGCTCGCGGCCGGCGCGCTGGCCCTGGTGGACCCGGTCGCCGCGGGGGTGCTGCTGCTGGTGATCGTCGTCGCCGTCCTGCTGCTGGTGCTGCTGCACCGCCGGTTCGACGCCGGGGCCGCGCGGGAGGAGGCGGGGCTGCAGGTGGCCGCGCTGCAGCAGACCAGCGCGCTGCTCGACGGCCTGGCCGACCTGCGGGCGCACGGGGTCGCGGCCGGCGCGGTCGCCGACCTGGACGCGCTGGCCGCCCGCCGGGACGCCTCCGCCGTGCGGTCGGCCCGGGTGGCGGCGCTCTCGACGCTGGTGATCGGCCTGGCCACCGGGCTGGCCGCGGTGCTGGCGCTGGCCGTGGGCTGGAGCGGGGTGCGCTCGGGGGCGATCAGCGCACCCACCGCCGCCGCGCTGGCGCTGACCCCGCTGGCACTGGCCGAGCCGCTGGCCGGTCTCGCGGCGGCCCTGCAGCGGCGGGGTGCACTGCAGGACGCGCGCGCCCGGCTGGAGGCCGTGCTCACCGCCCCGGTGCCGGCCGACCCGGCCGACCCCCTGGCGTTGCCCCGGCCGGTGCGGGAGCTGAGCACCGAGGGTCTGGTCGCCGGCTGGCCCGGCGGGCCCGACGTGCTGCGCGGGGTCGACCTGCGGGCCGCGGCGGGCACGAGTTGGCTGGTGGTGCGCGGGCCGTCGGGCACCGGCAAGTCGACGCTGCTGGCCGTGCTGCTCGCCGCGCTGCGGCCCCGGGCAGGCCGCTACGCGGTGGCCGGGATCCCGGCAGACACCGTCAGCGGGGACGAGCTGCGCAGCGCCGTCGCCTGGCTTCCGCAGGAGGCCCACGTCTTCGCCTCCAGCATCCGGGCGAACCTGGCCCTCGCCGCCCCGCGCGGCCGGCTGACCGGCGCCGACGGCGAGGCCCGGATGCACCGGGCGCTGGCCGCGGCCGGCCTGGGAGAGCTGGTGGCCGGGCTGCCCCAGGGCCTGGACACCACCGTCGGCAGTGGCGGCACCGCGCTCTCCGGCGGGGAACGGCGCCGGCTCGCGGTCGCCCGGGCCCTGCTGGCCGACCGCGACGTGGTGCTGCTGGACGAGCCGACCGCGCACCTGGACGGCCCCACCGCCGCCGCGCTGGTGCGGGACCTCCGGGTGGCACTGGCCGGGCGCACCGTGGTCTGCGTGACCCACGACCCGCTGGAGGAGCCCGGGGACACGGTGCTGCGCCTGGGTGCCGCCGAGCACGCGCACGCCGGCTGACCTGCGCGGCGGACGGTGCGATCGGCGTCGTCGCGGGCGTGATCGCAGGTGAGCTCAGCAGCCGGCCGCCGTCCCGGCCGGGGACGGCGGCCGGCCGTGGGTGACCCCTCCGGCAACGTGTCAGGAAGAGGCGACGCGACGCCGGGGCGTGGTACCGAGCCGGTGCAGGGCTGGCCGGTCAGCCAGGAGCACACGGTCGACACCTGCACCCGCGCAGAGCACCAGCGGTCGAACTCCCCTCCCTGCCTGCCGGCGCGTTCTGGCACGCTCAGCGGCCATGGGCACCTCGCCGTCCGACGACGACACGCTCGCCCCGGACGCCGGCGCGCCGCCGGGCGGGGCGGAGGCGCAGGCCGCCGAGCGCCGGCGCGCCCGGCACCGGCACCCCCAGGACGACGACGCCGACGAGGCGGGTGACGGCACGGGTCTCACCACCGCCCCGGGCGACACCCTCGCGCCCGAGGCCGCCGCACCCGAGACACACGCTCCCGAGGCACCCACACCGGAGGAGCCGCCGGACGTCGCGGGCTCACCCGCCCTCCCCCGGCGCACCGGCGTCACCGGCAAGGTGTTCCTCGGCCTGAGCGTGGACGGGTACATCGCCCGGCACGACGGCGACCTGACCTGGCTGACCAGCCGGGGCCAGGCGGCGGGCGACGCGGGCTACACCGAGTTCATGGCCGGCATCGACGCCGTGGTGCTGGGCCGCACCACCTACCAGGTGGTCGCCGGCTTCAGCGAGTGGCCCTACGGCGAGCGGCCGGTGCACGTGCTCAGCACCACCCTGGGCAGCGGCGACGACCCCCGGGTGACGGTGCACCGGTCGCTGCCGGAGCTGGTCGCGGCCCTGGAGCAGGCCGGCTCCGGCGACGTGTACCTGGACGGCGGGCTGGTGGTCCGCTCGTTCCTCGCCGCCGGGCTGGTCGACGAGCTGACCCTCTCCCAGGTGCCGGTGCTGCTCGGGGAGGGCGTGTCGCTGTTCGGTCCGCTGCCGCACGACATCGACCTGGAGCACGTGCGCACCCAGGTGTTCGGCGGCGGGATGGTGCAGACCACCTACCGGGTGCACCCCGGGTGGAGCGGCACCTGACCATCCGCGCTCACGCGGGCACGTCCACCGCCACCTCGGGCCCCAGCGTCGCGCCCACCAGCTCCAGGTCGTCACCGGACCAGAAGCTGCCCGGGTCGTAGGAGGTGCGCGGCCGGTCGGCGCGCAGCAGGCCCATCGCGGTGTAGGTGGTCGCCACCAGCTCGGCGCAGTAGACGGTCTCCGCGGAGGTCTCCCGGCGCAGCCGCCCGGCGACCCAGCCGCTGGCCAGTGCGCGGGTGGTCGGGAACGGCCGGCCGTCCAGGCGGGCGATGGTGCGCAGCACGGCGTCCTCCATCTGCCGGGTCACGCCGCCGTCGTCGGCCGGTCCGACCAGCTGGCGCAGCCAGGCACGCTGGCCGTAGCGCTGCCGCCAGGTCACCACGGCATCGCGCAGGTCGTGCAGCTGGACCCCGCGCTGCCGCTGCCCGCTCCACACGTCGACCAGCGAGCGCCCCAGCTCGGCGTGCCAGAGCAGCGGCGGCAGGTCCTCGAGCACCACGGCCATGCCCACGTGGTTGACCGGGGAGTTGGTGGCCGCCTGGATGGCCCGGTCGGCGATCGACGCCCCGCGGAACAGCCAGACGTCGCCGGTGCGGGTGAGGTCGACGGCGTCGTCCAGGCTCAGGGCGGGGGCGCGCCGGCGGTCGACCACGCGGTCACGGTACGTGCCCCGGCTGCCCGCAGCCGGTGCACCCGGTCGAGGGACTGTCCTGGCGCTTGTGACCGACGGCACACTATGGTGCAGCATGCGGATCTGGAAGCTGATCGGACTGGCCGGCGTCGCGGCCACCGGCATGATGGCCACCCGGGACGACCGGGGCCGTCCTGCCGCGCCCGACGAGGAGTGGGGCTCGATGACGCTGCACGTCGACCCGGACATGTGCGCCGGCCCCCGGCACACGCCCTACCCGCGCGAGACAGCGGGCCGGCGCCGGTCCCGGGCCACCGCCCGCCACTGAGCACGGGCGTCACCGGTCGGGCGCCCGGGCCGCCACTACGGTGACCGGCATGCGTCTGTGGAAGCTGCTCGGGCTGGCCGGCATCGCGGGGGTCGCGGCGACCGGCGCGGTGCTGGCCCGCGACGAGCGGCAGCGCCGCGCCTACACCCCGGACGACGTCCGGACCCGGCTGCGCGAGCGTGCCGCCACCGCGGGCACCGACCCCGAGCCGGCCCGGGCACGGCAGCTGACCGGCGACCACCGCCCGCTGGTGCCCGCGCCGGGCACCCGCGACGGCATCTGGCTCGTCCCGGCCGCCACCACCCGCCGCGGCCGCCTGCGGCAGCGGGCCCGCTGGCAGCTGCGCCACCTCCCCGTGCTGCCCGGCCCGCTGCGCCGGGTCAACCGGTGGGTGCACCACCCCGGTCCGCAGCCCGACACGGGTGCCGCCGATGGCCCTGCCTGAGCTCCCCGCCGAACGGCACCGCGTGGTGGCCGGGCTGTTCACCGAGCGGGTGCGAGGCACCCGGTCCTGGGACGTGCCGTCACCGGTCGACGGGTGGGCCGCCCGGGACGTCGTCCGGCACCTGACCGGGTGGTCCACCGGGTTCCTGGCCTCCGGCGCCGGGGTGCGGCTGCCGGCCGGCCCACCGGTGGACGAGGACCCGGTGGCGGCGTGGCTGGTGCACAGCGACGGTGTGCAGGCCGTGCTGGACGACCCGGCGACCGCCGGCCGGGAGCTGGAGAACGCGCACCTGGGCCGGCTGCCCGTCGCCGCCGCGATCGACCGGTTCTACACCGCCGACGTCCTCATGCACACCTGGGACCTCGCCCGCGCCACCGGCCAGGACGACCGGCTGGACCCCGCCGCCTGTGCCGACCTGCTCGCCGGGATGGTGCAGATGGAGCAGCTCCTGCGCGCCTCCGGGCAGTACGGGGCGCGCGTCGACGTGCCCGCCGACGCCGACGTGCAGACCCGGCTGCTCGGCTTCATCGGCCGCGACCCGGCCTGGTCCCCGAGCTGAGCCGCGAGCCCTGCCCCGCGCTGAGGACCGGCCCGGTCAGCCTGCGCCCGGTGGGAGCGCCACGCCCTCGTCCTTGAGGACGACGCCCGACGCGCCCAGCTCCCGGGACGCGGTGAGCAACGCGGCCAGCGTGTCCGCGGCCTGGGCGTAGCCGAGCCCGTGCGGGGGCCGGACGTTGGAGATGCAGTTGCGCTCGGAGTCGGCCCGCCCGGTGCGCGGCCCGTGGGTCAGGTAGATGCCCAGGCTGTCGGCGGAGCTGAGCCCGGGCCGCTCGCCGATGACCACCACCACGATTCGGGCGCCGAGCGCCTCGCCGACCGGGTCGCCGAGGGCCACCCGCGCCTGGTGGGCCAGGACCAGCGGCCCCACGCTCCAGCCGGCCAGCCGCTCCAGCAGCGCGGCGACCAGCCCGGCGGCGTGGTCGTGCACCGCGCGCGGCGACAGCCCGTCGCCGACCACGACCGCCAGGTCGCACTCCCCCGCGGGCAGCTCGGTGCCGTCGGCCAGCCGACGTCCGAGGTCGGGGCGCTGCAGGTAGGTGGCCCGGTCCGGCGCGGCCGAGTGCACCTCCAGCAGCTCCCGGTCCACCCCGGCGCCGGCCATCGCGCGGCGCAGCAGGCCGGCGTCCAGGGCGGTGTGCACGGCGTCCCGGGCGGCGGCGTGCGCGGCGCGGAACTCCAGCCAGCGGGCGGTCGGCAGCCCGTCCCCGGCCCGCCCGAGCGCCACCCGCGCCCGGGTGGCCCCGCGCAGCACCGACCAGGGGTCGTCGCCCATCGGCACGTCCGCCGGGACGCTCATCGGATTGCTCACCGGGCGGCGGCGAGCAGGGCGCGGGCGGCCGGCGCGTCCGGGGTGAGCTCGCGGACCCGGCCGTCGTCACCGAGCAGGTCCATCCGGGTCAGCCAGGCCTCGAACTCCGGTGCCGGCCGCAGCCCCAGCACCTGCCGGGCGGTGAGCACGTCCTGGAAGCTCAGCGACTGGTAGTGCAGCATCACGTCGTCCGAGCCGGGGACGGCGATCACGAACGAGCAGCCGGCCGCCCCGAGCAGCAGGGTCAGGGTGTCGGTGTCGTCGCCGTCGACGTCGGTGTGGTTGGTGTAGCAGACGTCGACGCCCATCGGCAGGCCGAGCAGCTTGCCGCAGAGGTGGTCCTCCAGCCCGGCGCGGACCACCTGCTTGCCGTCGTAGAGGTACTCCGGGCCGATGAACCCGACCACGGTGTTGACCAGCAGCGGGTCGAAGTGCCGGGCGACGGCGTAGGCGCGGCACTCCAGGGTCTGCTGGTCGACCGGCAGGCCGCCGACGCCGAGGTGCGCGCCGGCCGACAGGGCCGAGCCCTGGCCGGTCTCGAAGTAGCTGACGTTCCGGCCCACGACGCCGCGGCCCAGCTCCCGGGTGGCGCCCACGGCCTCGGCGAGCAGGTCCAGGGTGACGCCGAACCCCTCGTTCCCGCCCTGCGTGCCGGCGACCGACTGGAACACCAGGTCGACCGGTGCGCCCTGCTCCAGGGCGCGCAGCGTGGTGGTCACGTGCGCCAGCACGCACGACTGGGTGGGGATCTCGTAGCGGGCGATCACCTCGTCGACCAGCTGCAGCAGCGCGATCGTCTGCGCCGGGGAGTCGGTGGCCGGGTTGATGCCGATGACGGCGTCGCCGCTGCCGTGCAGCAGCCCGTCCAGGATGGAGGCGGTCACCCCCACGGCGTCGTCGGTGGGGTGGTTGGGCTGCAGCCGGGACGCCAGCCGGCCCGGCAGCCCGATGGTCGAGCGCAGCCCGGTGACCACCCGGGCGCGCCGGGCGACGGCGACCAGGTCGGCGTTGCGCATCAGCTTGCTCACCGCGGCGACCATCTCCGGGGTGAGCCCGCGGGCCAGGCCGCTGATCGCCACCTCGTCGCCGGCCGCGGCGCGGTCGAGCAGCCACTCCCGGAACGCGCCCACGGTCAGCCCGGACACCGGGGCGAAGGCCGCCGCGTCGTGCGTGTCCAGGATCAGCCGGGTGACGTCGTCCTCGTCGTAGCCGACGACCTGCTCCTCCAGGAAGGTGGCCAGCGGCACCTCGGCCAGGGCCAGCTGGGCGGCGACCCGCTCGGCCTCGGAGGACGCCGCGCAGCCGGCCAGCACGTCGCCGGAGCGGTGCGGGGTCGCCCGGGCCATCAGCTCGGTCAGGGAGCCGAACTCGTGGGTGTGCCCGCCCAGGGTGGTGCGCCGGGTGGTCATCGGACGCCCTCGTCCGCGGTGGGGTCGACCGTCATGGCGCAGCCTCCGGCTGTCAGCACCCGGGGGCCCGGGAACGCCCAGCCTGGCCCGCGCCCCCACCGGGGTCAATGCGCCGGCCGCGAGGCAACACGGCGTTCACACCGGTCAGCTGACGGCGAGCAGCCGCAGGTCGCGCACGTAGGTGCCGGTGCTGCCGCGGGCACCGGTGACCAGCCGGGACATGCCGGCCGACGTCGCCGTCAGCGCGGACGTGCCCAGCAGCGAGGACGGCAGCAGCACACTGGGCAGCACCGGCAGCCGCAGGCCGTCGTCCTGCAGGGTCAGCACCAGCCCGGCCACCAGGACGGCGAGCACCGCGACGACGCCGAGGGCCACGGCCAGCCCGGCGTGCGCGGCCAGGAAACCGATCAGCGGCGGGCCGCCGAGCAGCCCGGTGTAGCCGATCGTGGTGGACAGCGCGACGCCGCCGGCGCCGCCGAGCGCGCCGGCGCGGGCGATGGACAGCGGGAACACGTTGGCCAGGCCGAGCCCGACGAGCACGAAGCCGGCCAGCGCGACCGGCAGCGAGCTGGTCAGCACCGCCGCGGAGCCCCCGGCGGCGGCCAGCAGCGCGCCCCCGACGAGCACCTGGCGCTCGCCCAGCCGGCGCACCAGCCGGTCGCCGGCGAGCCGGCCGCAGGCCATCGCCAGGGAGAACCCGGCGTAGCCGGCGGCGGCCAGGGCGGGTCCGGCGGCGAGGTCCTCGCGCAGGTACAGCGCGGCCCAGTCGGTCACGCCGCCCTCGCCGAAGGCGGTGCAGCCGGCGATCACGCCGAGCACCACGAGCACCGCGGTGGGCCGGCCGGCCCGGGTGGTCGCCGTCCGGCGGGCCGGGGACGGCGCTTCGGTGTCCCCACCGACCAGGGCCGGCGCGGCCCACGCGGTGAGCAGCAGGCAGGCCGCCGCGACGACCACGAGGTGCACGGCCACGCCGAGCACCGCCGACGCGAGCGCGCCGGCCAGGGCGCCACCGAGGCCGCCGAGGCTGAACGCGGCGTGCATGCCGGACAGCAGCGGGCGGCCGGCCCTGGCCTCGACCTGCACGCCGATGCTGTTGGCGGCCACGTTGAGCATGCCGGTGGCCCCGCCGAACACGAGCAGGGCGGCGCAGAGCGCGGGCATCGAGCCGGCGAGGCCGGGCAGCACGGTGGTGGCGCAGACCAGGACGGCGGCCACCGAGGCGACCAGGCCGGCGCCGACCCGGGAGCACAGCGCCCCGGTGACCTGCATGCAGGCCAGCGCGCCGAGGGACAGGCAGAGCAGGGCGCCGCCGAGCGCGGCGTGCCCGGCACCGAGGCCGGCGCTGACGTCGGGCACCCGGGCGGCCCAGCTGCCCATGACGAAGCCGTCGAGGGCGAACAGGGCGGCGACGGCGACGCGCAGCCGGGACAGCGTCGGCGGGGTGGCGCGGGTGGTGGCGGAGCGGACGAGCCCGGCGACCGGGACGCGGGCACGCTGGAGGAACACGGGAGCAGACACGGGAGACCTTCGGGGAGTGGGGGCCGGCCGGGCCACGACGGGGGCCGGCGGGGAGCGGGAGTCGGAGAGCACACGACCTCGGGCGCTGCTCCTACGGTGCCACCGCCCGGTGGTCACCAACCGGGACCGACACCGTGATGCCACCCACGACGCCCGGTCGTCCCGGGTCGCCCTCCCGTCCCGACGCGCCCTCCCCGGGGCGCGTCGGCAGGAGTGCTCAGCTCCCGAGCTCGGCCACCACCGGCAGGTCGGCCAGGAGCGCACCGGCCTGCTCGGCGGCCAGCGGGCGGCTGAGCAGGTAGCCCTGCGCGTGGTCGCACGCGTCGGCCCGCAGCCGGTCCAGCTGCTCCACCTCCTCGACGCCCTCGGCCACGACGGTGAGCCCGAAGGTGTGCGCGGCACGCACCATGAGCGCGACGAGCTCCTCGCTGCCCAGGTCCGTGGCCGCGACGAAGCTGCGGTCGATCTTGAGCACGTCGACCGGCAGGGTGCGCAGCTGGCCGATGGAGGTGTAACCGGTGCCGAAGTCGTCGATGGCCACGGTCACCCCGAGCGCGCGGAGCCCGGCGAGGTGCTCGGCGGCGACCGGGTCGTCGACCAGCACCGTCTCGGTGACCTCGACGACGAGCCGGTCGGCGGGGACGCCGGCGGCGGCCAGCGCCTCGGCGACGTCGCTGATCACCCGGCGCTCGGTCAGGTGCCGGCCGGAGATGTTGACCGCCATCGTGACCTGCTGCGCCGTGGCGCTGCCGGTCGCCCGCCAGGCGGCCAGCTGGTGGACGGCCTCGTCGAGCACCCAGCGGTCGATGTCGCAGATGAGCCGGGTGGCCTCGGCGACGGGGATGAACTGGTCCGGGGGCACCATGCCGACCCCGGGCCGCTGCCAGCGCAGCAGCGCCTCGTACCCGGCGATCCGGTCGGCCGCCACGTCGAACACCGGCTGGTAGACCACCGACATCTCACCGTGGGCCAGGCCGTCGGCGATGGCCCGCTCGAGCTCGGCGTGCTCGGCCAGCTGGGCGCGCAGCTGGTCGTCGAAGACCTCCGCGCGGCCCCGGCCCGAGGTCTTGGCGCGCGCGGCGGCGGCGTCGGCCTCGGCCAGCAGCACGTCGGCGTCACCGCCGGCGTCACGGCTCACCGCGACGCCCACGCTGGCCCCCATCCGGACGACCCGGTCGTGGGCGGTGATCGGCTCGCCGATGGCGGCGATCAACCGCTCGGCGAGGTCCACGAGGTCGGCCTCGTTGTCCACCGGCTCGACCAGGACGACGAACTCGTCACCGCCGAGGCGGGCCACGACGTCGCCGGCGCGGACCAGGGCACGCATCCGCCGGGCGACCTCGCGCAGCACCTCGTCGCCGCAGGCGTGGCCGTGCCGGTCGTTCACGGCCTTGAAGCCGTCCAGGTCGACGACCAGCAAGCCGGTCATCTCCCCGGTCCGGTCACCGCGGGAGAGCGCGGCCGCGGTGAGGGCCCGTGCCTGGGCACGGTTGGGCAGCTCGGTGAGCGGGTCGTGCGCCGAGCGGTGCGCCAGCGCGCTCTGCAGCTCCTCACGGTGCCGCATGGAGCTGACGATCTGCTCCACCGAGGCGTGCACGACCGCGCCGAGCGGGCCGGGGAGCGGCTGGGCCAGCACCACGTTGGCCAGGTCGCCCTTCGCGACGGCCTCGGCCTGGTCCTGGATGCGGCGCAGGCTGTCCACGGCGGAGCCGAGGGCAGCGGAGACGGTGCGCACCTCCCGCGGGCCGCCGGAGCGGACCTCGACCAGGGTGCCCTCGCTGACCTCGCGGGCCTGTGCTGCCAGCCGGCCCAGGGAGCGGCTGACCACCCGGGCCAGCACGAGCGCGCCGAGCGCCGCGGCGACCAGCACCACGACGCCGCCGCCGACGGACCGGGTGTAGCGGTCGTTGGCCGCCGACCGGTCGGCCGCGGCCAGCGCCAGGGCACTGTCCACCCCGTTGTCGACCAGGCCGACGACCTGCCCGTCGATGGCGGCCGAGGAGGTCATCAGGGCGGCGAGCTGCACGACCGTCAACCGGGGACGGTCCCGGCTCGCCGTGGGGTCGAGCACCTTGTCCAGGGCGCGCACCGAGTCGCTGGCGGCGAACCCGGCCCACGACTGCCGCAGCGAGGGCTGCGAGAGGCTCTCCAGCTGCTGGCGGAGGTCGGTGTAGTGCAGCCACCCGGTCTCCCAGGCCAGCCGTGACCCGATCAGCTCGTCGGGGCCGTCGTGGACCACCGACCCGAGCCAGAGGGGCAGCTGACGGCTGGCGGCCTGGGCGTACTCGGCCATGAGCTGCACGTCCTGGATCGCCCGGCGGGTCGCGCTGGGCACGCCCTCGGCACCGGCGTCGCCCGCGGCGGACCGCTGGGCGCTCATCAGCTGGTCGGAGACCGAGACGTACCGCAGGTACAGCTGCTGCAGGCCGACGCTGCCGGAGTCACCGGACTCCCGCAGGGCGGCCACGTCGTCGGCGACGGAGCGGGCGAGGACCGGGGACGTGCCCGCCAGCGCCGCGAGCGCCTCGTCGGTCTTGAGGCGGTACCCGTCCCGGAAGCTGCTGGTGAGCGGCCGGTAGGAGGCGACCTCGGCCACCTCGAAGCCGACGTCGCGCAGCGCCGCCGGGTCGTCCATGACCATCAGCACCAGCGACCACATCACCTCGCGCTCGGCCGCACCGCGGGCGCTGTCCAGCAGCGCCATGCTCGCCACGGCGCGCTCGGCGCGGGCCGCGCTGTCGGCCTCTTCCACGCGGGCGCCGGCCACCACGACGGTGAGGGCGACGACGGCTGCCAAGGGCACGCAGACGAGGGCCGTCAGGAACACCCACAGCGGTGCTCCGCGCCGGTCGGTACGTGACTTCGCCATGTCGCTGTTGTCGGCAGCGCAGTAGCGGACCTGAGCGGTGGGCATCCGACGTCCCCCGGAGGGAGGGGATGCCGGGGCACGTCGCCGGGGCCCGCGGCGGCCGGGTCAGTGCGGGGTCGGACCGGTCGCGCTCCAGGTCCGGTGCTCGGCGCCGAGCAGCCGGTACCCGTCCAGGCGCACGCCGGTGATCCGCTCGGCGACGGTGAGCATCGCCGGTCTCGGGTCGGCGTCCGGGTCGCCGAAGGGCAGGCCCAGCTCCTCCGCGAGCTGCTCCTGCTCCCCACCGGTGGGGTACGCCACCGGGTCGAAGCAGCGGACGACGACGCCGGCCCGGGCGAGGGTGAACTGCTGGACGGCGTTGACGTTCCAGGACACCGACACCGCCGTGCCGCCGGCGGACAGCGCGGCGACGGTGCCGGGCCGGGCGCACAGGTGGCCGTTGGGCTCCACGACGAGCAGCCACCCGTCGGCCTCGTCCACCTGCACCAGGAAGTGCCCGCGGGCGTGGTCCTGCTGCCCGGCCACCTCCTCGAAGGTGGCCAGCCCGCGGGTGGACCAGTCGATGCCGAGCGCGCCGCCCAGCACCGTGAGGTCCCAGCCGGACACCAGCGTGAGCGTCACGGCCTCGACCTCGGCCACCCAGGGGTGGGCGGCGAGCGTCCCGTCCGGGGTCCTGCGGTGCATGCCGACGACGGTACGGGCGGTGTCGTGGCGCCCGAGGTCAGGGCACGGGGGTGGTGGCGAGATCGGCGTCGTCGGGGCCGCGGGTCACCACCTGGGCGGCGTTCTCCGGCATCGGCAGCACCGCGACGCCGTCGGTCAGGGCGACGTCGGTGAGCACGCTGCCGTCGGTGGTGAGCACCTGCGCGCGGGCGGCCGTCGGGGGGGCGACGACGACGAGGCTGGTCACGGTGTTCGCTTCGAACGACCCGTCGACGACGTCACAGCGCAGCACGTAGGCACGTTCCTCGGCCGACTGGCCGGCGGGCCACACGAGCTGCTGCTCACAGGTGCTCCACATGACTCCGCCGTCCTCGAGTGGACGGGCGTACATGCTCTGCACCACCACCGCGCCCGACGGCACGGTGGCCGTCAGCAGCGTGACCTGCGCCGGTACACCAGCTGGCCCGGGTACCTCGCCGACCCACGGGACGACGAACCGATCAGCAGAGAGCGGGCGGTCCACCCGCGGCACGACGGACCGGACCGCGTTGTCGACGCTCTGCCCGACGACCGAGCCCGGGTCGTCCGGCGGGGCGGTGCGCAGGAACGTCAGCGGCACGTCCACGGCCGCATCGGCGCCGAACGAGGACGGACCGACGGACGGCACCTCGACCCCGTCCCGGAGAACGCGGTACTGCGGCGGGCTGGCCCACAGCACGCCGGGCTCTGCCTCGATCCGTGTCACGGCGACGCCGACGGGTGTCGGCACCGACCCGAAGGACATCGTGGTGCCGCCGTCGGGCAGGACCTTCGGCGGGGTGCCGAGTTGGACGACGTCCCCGGGGGCGCTGACCACGACCAGGTCACCGGTGCTGGTGTCGACCAGCGCACTCGGCTGCGTGCCGGTGAACCCCCGCGGCTGGCTGGCCAGCTGCATCTGCTCCGGGGTGGCCCCGGGGGGCCCGGTGAACCAGGCGACGGCGACGTCGCTCAGTGCGCCGAGGTCGGTCTGCAGCGCCGGGTCGTCCAGCGGCGGCTCGGGCCGGGCGGTGTTCTCCCCGGCGACCAGCGCCCAGCGCGCGCCGCTGGGCACCTCGCCGACGAACACGACGCGCCGGGTGTCCAGGGTCGGGTCGGGCAGCCCAGGGGGCTGGTCCGGGCCGGTCCACGGCAGCGCCCGGACCGCCTCGACGAACGCCGGATCACCGGCCAGCGAGCCGCGCGTCGGCAGGTCGTACAGCTCGACGAGCGGTGGCTCCGGTGCGGCCGCGCGGTCGCCGTCGCCGTCGCGGAGCCGGCTGAGCGCGAGCGGCACCGCGGTGATCACCAGCAGCACCGCCAGCCCGGTGGCGAGCAGGACGGCCCGGTTCCGGCGCCGGCGGTGCACCCGCCCGGCCATCGTGGCCGCACTGAGGTCGGGGGCGGAGTGCACGTCGACGTCGGCGGCCCAGTCGTGCAGGCCCGTGCGGAGGTCGTCCTCGAGGGTCATCAGTGGGTCTCCTGCCGCGATGCGCCGTCGGGGGCGGGGGTGTCCTGGAGGTGGTCGCGGAGCCGGCCGAGCCCGCGGGCGGTCTGGCTCTTCACGGTGCCGACCGAGCAGCCCATCAGCCGGGCGGTCTCGGCCTCGGAGAGGTCTTCGTAGAAGCGCAGCACCAGCGTGGTGCGCACCCGCGGCGGCAGCGTCGCCAGCGCGGTGCGCATCCGGTCCCGCTCCACGACGCCGTCGGCGTGCCCGGCGTGACCGGTGTCGGGCAGCTCCGACACCACCGCCTCCGACGACGAGCGCCGGCGCAGCCAGCTCAGGTGCGTGGTGACCAGCACCTTGCGCACGTAGGCCACCGGGTCGCGCTGGTCGTCCAGCCGCCGCCAGCGCCGGTAGGTCTCGAAGAACGCGGTCTGCACCAGGTCCTCCGCCCGGCCGCGGTCGCCGGTGAGCAGCACCGCCGTCCGGAGCACCGCGGCCCGGCGCGCGGCGACGAAGTCGTCGAACGCCTCGCTCTGCTCTCGGTCCACGGCCACCCCTCGGTCGGTCTCACCTGTCAGACGACGTGGGGACGGCCGCAGGTTGTCACCGCAGCCGCGGGCACCCGGAGGGCGACCAGGCCTGCCAGCAGGTACGCACACCCCTGGACCTGCAGGGCGGCGGTGAGGGCGGCGCCGGTGCCGACCAGGCCGGCCACCAGCATGCCGGCGGCCTGGGCACCGCCGTACACCGCCAGCACGGCGGCGACCACCCGGCCGCGGGTGAGTGGCGCGGTGTGCGTCTGCAGCAGGGTCGCCTGACTGCTGGTCGCCGCCAGCCCCGGCACCCCGACGGCGATGAAGGGGCCCACGTAGACCCCGAGGGCCGTGGTCACCAGCGGCCCGTTCCAGGTGACCAGCGACAGCAGCCCGAAGGCCGTGCACGAACCGGCCAGCACCACCCGCGGGCTCAGCTGCCGCATCAGCCGCCCCAGCAGCAGGGCACCGGCGAGGGTGCCGATCGCCTGCACGCCGCGGAGCAGGCCGACGTCGGCGGGGCCGGCCTGCAGGTCCCGGACCACGAACAACACGAAGAGCACGACGAACGCGCCCTGGGCGAGTCCGCCCAACACGAGCACCACCGTCAGCCGTCGGAGCGCGGGGCTGGCGGTGAGGTCCCGCACCCCGGCCAGCCAGGCACCAGGGGCCGCCGGGGGGCGGAGGCCGGCGGGCAGCGGCGCGGCGGGTGACGGGCGGCGGCGCACGGTGAGGACGACGGCGGCGGCGAGGAAGCTGGCGGCGTCCCCGGCGACGATGGCGGGCAGGCCCCCGATGCCCAGCAGCACCCCGCCCAGCGGACCACCGACCAGGCGTGCGAGCCCGGCGGTGAGCGCAAGCGCGCCGTTGACCTCCATCCGGGCGTCCTCGGGCACGACGGCCGCGGCGATGCTGATCCGGGCCGGCTCCACCACGGTCGCCAGGGTCGACTGCACGATCACGACGACGTACACGACCCACAGGTCCCCGGCACCGTCGACCAGCAACAGCGGGGCCAGCCCGGCGGCCTGGGCGAGGCAGGCCCCGGTCAGCAACCGCCACTGGTCACACCGGTCGACCAGGACGCCGGCGAACGGGCCCAGCACCACGGTGGGCACCAGTTCGAGCACCAGCACGGTGGCCGTGCCGAGTGCCGACCCGGTCAGGGCGAGCACGTGCAGCGGCAGCGCCACCAGCAACATCCAGTCGCCGGCCTCGGACAGCAGCCCGGCCAGCCCGAGCCGGCCCACGACCGGACGCCGCAGCGCCGCGAGCGAGGTCACCGGCCCGGGCGGGCTGCGTCAGGGTGCAGGAACGCGCGCAGCCCAAGGTGTACCAGCGCGGCATCGGCGGGGACGTCGGTGCGGATCCGCCCGACGAACGGCCGGATCAGGGCGTCCAGCGAGGCGAGCAGCTCGTCGAGCTCGGCGGGGGTGACGGCGAGGGTGTAGCGGTGCGAGCCCTCCCGGTCGGTCCACTCGGCCGGCAGGTGCCGTCGTTGCTCGAGGTACCGGCGCAGCAGCTCCTCCGCGTGCCGGTCGGCAACGCCCTCCAGCGCTGCTGCGGCCACCGCGCCGGCGGGGTCGCCGGCCGCGGAGAAGTCGAAGCCGACCGCGGTTGCCCGCCAGGGGCGGCGCCGGCCGTCGGTGCTGTCCGGGTCGGCCCGCTCGACCAGCCCCACCCGGGCCAACGCGCGCAGGTGCCAGGAGCAGTTGGACGGGCTCTCCCCCACCACCTCGGCGCACTCGCTCGCCGTCCGGGGGCCGACGTCCAGCAGGTGGCTGAGGATCGCGAACCGCGCCGGGACGGCGAGCGCGGCCAGCGCCTCCCCACCCGGCACGCCGCGGGGCGGTGGCTGCTGTCTTGAAGTCATGGCTTCACGGTGGGTGGACCGGCGGGTTGTTGTCAAGTCGTCGCTTCATGGTTCGGCGAGGCGGGGCGCCAGGCGATCGAGGGGTCATCACGTCCGAGGGGTCATCGCGCCCGAGGGGTGGGATGGCGCCCGCGAAGGCGAGCACCCTAGCCCACCTAGCCCACCGAGCCCACCGAGCCCACCGAGCCCACCGAGCCCACCG
>NZ_JAAGWK010000032.1 GCF_010685995.1 Goekera deserti
AGACTTGGTGCGCGGCCCCACGGGCGCGGCGGGCGGGTCTGCGCATTCAGGCCCGCTCCTACGGTGTCGGGCGGCTGTCGCGATGGCACATTGCCGCATGAGCCGTGGCGGCACGCACGAGATCCGCTCGAGATGGCAACCCGATGGGAGTCCGCGACCAGACCGGGCTTTGAGCTGGAGTTTTGCGTTGACCAGCACGTCGGTCACGGCTAGAATTCGTACAAGCGTTCGAATGCGTCGAAGGGGGAGTTGCCATGTTGAGAGCATCGACAGGCACTCCCCTGCTCGACGACGTCAACTCCTCCACCGAGGCCGGCACCGCGGCCCGGCAGTCGTCGATGGTCCCACCGGCCGACCTCGCCGCCCTGCTCGCCGCGGCCATCGACCTGGCCACCACCGACCCGACCGAGGACGCCCCCACCGCGCCCGCACTGCTCGCGCGGGTGCGCGGCCTGGCCCGACTGCGGAACATCGTCGAGGCCACCCTCGCCGCCACCGTGCGCACCGCCGAGTGCACCCAAGCCCCGGAGCACGACGGCCACAAGACCATGAAGGCGTGGCTGACCGGGCACCTGCAGCTGTCACCCGCCACCGCCGCCCGCACCGTCCGCGCCGGACGCACCCTCGAACACCTCCCCCGCTGGGCCGCCGCCGCCCGCGCCGGTCACGTCACCCCCGACCAGACCGCCGTCCTGGCCAAGGTCGCCACCTCCGCCCGGCTCGCCGCCGCAGTCGCACTCGGGGTCGACCTGCACGGCGACGACGGCATCGAGGCCACCCTGCTCGCCTGTGCCACCGGCCCCCACCCCGACACGTTGCCCGCCGTGGTCGCGCGACTGCTGGCCTGGATCGACCCCGACGGCCCCGCACCCGACCCCACCAGCCAGCGGGAACTGCACCTCACCCCCTCCCCCGACGGTGGGGGCACCATCCACGGCCGGCTCGACCCGGTCGGCTACGAGAAGCTCAGCACCGCCCTCACCGCCCACCAGCAAGCCGCCCGCGTCGCCGACGACGACCGCACCCACGCCCAGCAGATGGGCGACGCCATGGTGCAGCTCGCCGACAACGCCCTCGCCCACGGCGACACACCCCGGCTCCGCACCCACCACGCGCAGATCGCCGCCACCATCAGCGCCGAGGACCTCCTCGACCCCAGCGTGGTGCCCGCCGCGGCCCGACTCGGCTCCGGGCAGCAGGTGTCCAACGAGGTCGCCCAGATGCTGGCCTGCGACTCGATCATCACCCGCGTCCTCTTCGGCCCCACCGGCATGCCACTGAACGTCGGCCGCGCCCAACGCCTGGTCCCCGCCCACATCCGCCGGGCCGCCGAAGCCCGCGACGGCGGCTGCACCTTCACCGGCTGCGCAGCACCCACCTGGTGGTGCGACAGCCACCACGTCCTGGAATGGACAGCCGACCACGGCGAGACATCAGCCGAGAACACCGCACTCCTCTGCGAACGCCACCACACCAAGATCCACCACGGCTACCGCATCACATGGGACCCCGACGAACACCGATGGCGCACCCACCGCCCCGACGGCACCGAGATCCTCATCGGACCGTTCCTCAGCTGACCGCACGACCACGACCCGGTAGCCCGGCCGTGCTCGTGCGACCGCTGAGTACAGGCGTGGGCGCGGAGGGGAACGTGACGTCGATACGCGTCCGGCCTCACGAGCAGGCTGCCGATGCACTCTGCACAGCCGCCCGCGGGGCGACGCAGCCACGACCGGGCACCTACCGCAGACAAGGGCATCCATGAGATGGACGCGTGGCCTGCTGGCCATCGTCGCGCTCGGACTGGGCAGCTGCTCGACGACCGGGCCTCAGGGCCAGATCGCCGACGATCCCGCGTCCGCACCACCCACCGCGGTCTCGACGGCTGCGCCGCCAGCCGACACAACCGCCCCCGGGCAACGGTTCGCCCTGCAGACGCACTGCGACGTCAGCACCCACGCCACTGCCTTCGGCGGCCGCCACTGGGTGGCGTCGACCCCCCTCCCGGAGCTGACGCAGCGACATGATGCCAGCGGCCTGGCCAGCACGGTCCATGCAGTCGCCGGGACCATGACCGCGCTCGACGGCGACCACCTCCGCTTCGTCATCGCCGACCCGGCCATCGTGGAACTCGGGCTGACCATCGACTTCGTCCCGACCCCGTCCCCGCCGACCTCGTGGTGTGAGTGACGCTCCACCTCCTACATCACCTGCCGCAGGTAGCCGCGACTGCCGAGCAGCGATGATCAGCACCATGACCGAGCTGGCGACGGGGCTGACCGTGGACGGCGAGCGGTGGCGGCTCGCGGCCGAGCAGTCGCCGTGCGGGTTAGGTGAGCCTGAACGTGACCGCAGCCGACGGGCACGCCTACTGGGGACCGGCTTCCTCGCCAGCCCGCTCCCACCCGGGCGGCGGTCGAGCCTGGCCACCGGGAGCGATGACGCCGGCCCGTCGACCCTGCTCCTGCAGCTGTCACGGGAGGTCCGCGGGGGTGGTCGTGCTGCTCTCCGACGGCACCCGGGAGGACCTCTGCCTCGTCGCCGACGAGCGCCTGGGCGACGACCGGATCGCGACCCTCGTGTTCCCCCGCCGGCTCGACGTGCACCGCATCGACCTCTATGACCAGGCCGGTGACCTGCTCGACGAGCCACCACCGAGCCCGCTGTGAGCCCGGCCGACGCCCCGGCCCACCCGGCCGCTCACAGCGGCAGCTTCATCCCGTGGTGCGAGGCGACGAAGCCCAGCCGCTCGTAGAACCGATGGGCGTCCGGCCGGCTGCGGTCGGTGCTCAGCTGCAGCGTCGCCGGCAGGCTCGAGCTCACCCGAGCACGCGCTCGGCGTCGGCGAGCACCGCCGGGCTGAGCACCGGCGCCCAGGCACGGGCCAGCCGACGGAAGTAGTCGCCGTGCTGCTCACGGACGGCGGGCGCGCGCTCGACGACGTCCAGCTCGTTGACCAGGCTCAGGTCGGCGAAGTCCCGCAGGTCGTTCCCGGTGAGGACCTCGCGGGCGCCGGTCGCGCGGCTCCACACCCTGCCGGTGGTCGCCAGGTCGGGCCACGTTCGGTCGCGGTCGCACCCGCCGTACCGGTGCACCAGCGCCTCGACCTCGGGCCCTGCGGCCTCCACCAGCAGGCCCCGCTCCCCCGGGCCGAGCAGGACGACGTCGAACCCGTCGGTGCCGTAGACGGCGTGCGCGCGCCCGGCCAGTTGCACCACCGGCGGCGCACCGAGGGCGGCCAGCCGCTGCTGCACCCGCCGCAGGTGGTCGTCCAGGGTGCCACCCGGGTGGTCGACACCGGCCGCACCCCGGTCGCGCAGCAGCGCGGCGACCCGCTCCTCGGCCGTCGTCGTCATGCCGGGCCGCCGGAGTGCAGCGCCTTGGAGCAGAGCACGTCCGGTGCCGGGAGGTAGCCGAGCGCGGCCCAGAAGGCGAGCCCGGAGGTGTTGTCCGGCAGCACCATGAGGTTGACCCGCGGTGCGCCGCGCGCGGTCAGCCGCCGCTCGACCTCGCGCACCAGCCGGGTGGCCAGTCCGGTCCGCCGGCGCCCGGGCGCGACCGCCAGCCGGTGCAGCCAGCCGCGCCTGCCGTCGAAGGTGCCGAGCAGCACCCCGCCGACGGCATCGTCGCCGTCCACGTCCACCACCATCAGGTCGGGCGCGTGCCGCAGCGTGGCGTGCAGCTCACCGGCCGGCACCACCTCGATCCCGGACTGGCGCCACAGCTCGGCGACCGCCGCGTGGTCGGCCTCCCGGTAGGCACGGATCGTCACGAGCGCTCCGGCTCCAGGAACTCCAGCCGGTTGCCGAACGGGTCGGCGGCGTAGCAGCGGCGGTGACCGGGGAACTCGCCGTCCCACGTGACCGGGTGGCCGGCACGCTCCAGGACCTCGGCCAGCTGGTCCAGCCCCCGCACCAGGACGCCGGGATGGGCCTTGCGCGCCGGCACGAAGCCGTCCTCGACACCGAGGTGGACCTCCAGGCCGCCGCCGCGGAACCAGCAGCCCCCGCGCGCGGCCAGCACCGGTGGCTTGTCCAGCTCGGTCATGCCGAGCACGTCACGCCAGAAGGCCCGGCTGGCGTCCTCCCCGCCCGGCGGGATCGCCAGCTGGACATGGTGCAGCGGCCGGAGCTCGAAGGCAGGATCCCGGGTGTCGTCGAGGGGCACGCGCCGACGCTAGCGAGCCCCACCGGCCACCGCACGAGCGCACCGGCCGGGCACAGGTGGCCCGACGGCCGCTGGGTACGTTGCGGGTCCGGGTGGAGACGGCGCCCGCCGTCGTCGTGGACGGGGGGACCGACGTGGCGGTGCTGCTCGCACTGGCCAGCGCGCTCGTCTACGGGGCGGCCGACTTCTGCGGCGGGCTGGCCTCGCGCCGGGCCGCGGCGCTGGCCGTGGTGGCGGCGTCCCAGCTGTTCGGGCTGCTGGCACTGCTCGTGCTGCTGCCCCTGCTCGGTGGCGACCCGTCCGCCGGGGACCTGCTGTGGGGCGCCGCGGCGGGGGTCGCCGGGGCGGCGGCGCTGTCCCTGTTCTACCGGGCGCTGGCCGACGGCGTCATGAGCATCATCGCGCCGATCACCGCGGTGTGCGCCGCCGCGGTGCCGGTGCTGCTCGGGCTCGCCACCGGGGAGCGGCTGACCGCGGTCGCGGTCGGCGGCATCCTGCTCGCCCTGGTGGCGATCGCGCTGGTCGCCGCGGAGGACGGGCTGCCGACGGTGCGCGCCGCCCGCGAGGCCGGCCTGGGCGTCGCACTGCTCGCCGGTCTGGGCTTCGGGCTCTTCTTCGTGCTGCTCGACCAGCCCGACCCGGGCAGCGGGCTGTGGCCGCTGGTCGGCGCCCGCACCGCGTCGATCACCCTGGTGGTGGTGCTGAGCCGGGTCACCCGCGACACGCTCGCCCTGCCCCGCGCCGTGCTGCCGCTGGCCGCGCTGGGCGGGGTGCTCGACATGGCCGCCAACGCCCTGTTCCTGCTCGCCGCCCGGGAGGGCCTGCTCGCCGTCGCCGGCGTGCTCGCCTCGCTGTACCCGGTCAGCACCGTCCTGCTCGCGCTGACCGTGCTGCGCGAGCGGCTGGGCGGCGTGCAGCGGGTGGGCCTGGTCGTCGCCGTCGTCGCGGTGGCGCTGATCGCCGTCCCGGCATGAGGGCACGGCCGCGGCTCAGCCGGTGACGAAGCCGGAGCGGTAGGCCAGGACGACGGCCTGCGTGCGGTCCCGGGTGCCGGTCTTGGCCAGCACCGACGCGACGTGCGTGCGCACCGTCTCCAGGCCGACGACGAGCTCGGCGGCGATCTCCGGGTTGCTCCGACCGGTGGCCATCAACCGCAGCACGTCCCGCTCCCGCGAGGTCAGCCGCGCCAGCTCCGTGGCGACGCCGGCACCCGTGGTCAGCAGGTGCCGACGCGCCAGCTCGCGCACCGCCTCGGGGAAGAGCAGGGACTCCCCGCGGGCCACGGTGCGGATGCCGTGCACTACCTCCTCCGGCGTCGACCGCTTCAGCAGGAACCCGTCCGCGCCTGCGGCGAGCGCCTGCACGACGTGGTCGTCGTTGGAGAAGGTGGTCAGCACGAGCACCCGCGCGGACGACCCGGCCCGCACGAGTGCCCGGGTGGCCGCGATGCCGTCGACCCGCGGCATCCGCACGTCCATCAGCACCACGTCCGGGCTGGTGCGGGCCACCAGGTCCGGCACGTCGGCGCCGTCTCCGGCCTCCCCGACCACCACCAGGTCCGGTTCCGCGCCGATCACCGCGGCCAGCCCGCTGCGGATCAGCGGCTCGTCGTCGACCAGCGCCACCCGGACATGGCTCACGACCTCGACCCGCGGGCGTGCACCGGCAGCCGGACGGCGAGCTGCCAGCACCCCGCGTCGTCCGGCCCGGAGGACACCGAGCCGCGCAGGTCGCGGACCCGTTCCCGGACACCACCGAGCCCCCGGCCACCCCCCGACGACCCGCGCGTCGCGCCGGCGGAGGCGTTCACCAGCCGCAGGTCGAGGTCAGTGCCGGTGGCGTCCACCTCCAGCCGGCAGGCAGCGTCCGGGGCGTGCCGCAGCACGTTGGTCAGGCCCTCCTGCACGATCCGGAAGGCCTCGCGGGAGACGACGGCCGGCAGCGCGGCGAGGTCCCCGGCGACCACCGCGACCACCCGGGCCCCAGCCGCCCGCGAGCTGTCCAGCAGCGACCCGAGGTCACGCAGGTCCGGCGACGGCGCGGCGTCGGTGGGCGCCGGGCCGTCCTCGCGCAGCAGGCCCAGCACGTGGTCCAGGTCGACCATCGCGCGCCGGGCGGCGTCCTCGGCGGCGCGGATCGCGGTCTCGGCCGCTACCGGGTCCCGGGTGAGCAGCCGGCGGGCCGCACCGGCCTGGATGCCGGTCAGGCTGAGCGAGTGCCCGACGCTGTCGTGCAGCTCGCGGGCCAGCCGGTCACGCCCGGCCAGCACCGACACCGACGCCTCCGCGGCGGCGAGCCGCTCGGCGGTCGAGCCGGCCAGCAGTCGGGGCGCGGCCGCCGCCATGCCCCGGCCGAGCAGGGTCCCGCCGACGACCGTGAGCAGCACCAGTGCGAGGGCGAGCCCGAGCCGGGACGCCGCGGTCGTGGGCAGCGCCAGCCCGACCACCGACGTCGGGTCGCTGTCACCCAGCCCGGTGAGCAGCACGACGGCGGTGGGCAGCCCGATCACCAGCAGGACCCCGGCAACGGCGCCGGCGCCGACGTGCAGCACCAGCAGCAGCCCGGTGCGCCACCGCTGCGACCAGCTCGTCGACGGTCCCGGCCGGGACCGCAGCTGCTCGGTGACCAGCGCAGCGACCGCACTGCCCTCCACGGCCCGGACCGCGGCGAGGGCACCCACCAGGCCGATCGGGAGCACGCACACCACCAGCAGGAGCGGGCCCGTCAGCCAGCCGGGCAGCCCGGCGCCGGCGAGCACGCTCAACGGCCAGGCCAGCACGGTCCCGAGCGCCAGGGCGATGGCGCCGCCGAGCAGCAGGTACACCCAGCGGTACGCGGTCCGGCGCAGGAGCGCGGGGGCCGCCGGTCGTGCCACCGGACCATCCTGGCAGCCGGTCGCCGTCATGCCCGCACCCACAGGGCCAGCTCCCCGGCGCCGCACACCGCGCAGGCCCCGCGGCGGCGCAGCAGGTAGGCGGTGACCGCTGCGGCCAGCGCCAGGCCCCACGGCAGTGTCGGGAAGAGCAGCAGGAAGGAAGCCCGCTGCCAGTCCCCGGCGGCCAGGCCGTCCAGCGCGGGTCCGACGATGCCCGGGGTGGCCGCCAGCAGGACGACGGCGACCAGCCCGCCGGCGACCACCGGCACACGCACCGGCACCGCCCGCCCGCGCAGCACCGGCACCCAGGCCGGCCACACCTCGCCCCACGGGCGGAGCAACCCGGCTGTGAGCACCGTCCCGCCGAGGGCGGCGGCACCCAGCCCCAACCCGAACAACCGGACCGCGGGGTCGGCGACGTCCTCGGTGCCGAGCAGGCCGACCGGCCACGGGGTCAGCCAGCTCATCCGCAGCAGGCCGTAGGGCAGCGGGCCGGCCACCGCGATCGCGGTCGCCACCCGGCCCCAGCGCAGAGCGGCGGCGGGCTCCGTCCAGCGCGCACCGGGTCGCCCGCAGTCGGCACAGGCGCCCCGGGCCGACCGCCGGACGGCCACGGCCACGAGCGCCCACAGCACCGCACCGCCGAGCAGCAGCGCCAGGTGCACCCGTACCCAGCCCTCGTTCGCGAGCGCCGTGCCCAACGACACCGCCACGTCCCCGACGGTCCGGGGCTCCAGGAGGCCGACCCACCACCCCGCGAGCAGCACGACGAGGACGCCGGCCGCCCACGGCCGACCCCGGCGGCTGCGGAGTGCACCGGCCAGCAGCAGGACCACGACGGCCACCGGCCCGAGGACGGCGCACAGGTAGCCGAGCAGGACCAGCACCCGCAGGTCCGCCGACAGCACACCGAGGACGACGGCCAGCACACCGGCAGCCGCGACCAGCGCCGTGGTCGGGCGACGGCACGCGACGACCCCGGCGAGCACCAGCCCCACCGTCGCCACGCCCAACAGCAGTGCCGCGGTGACGGTGGGCGGCAGTTCGGTGAGCACGCTCGTCGCAACGCTGGCGTCGCCCTCCAGGCCTGGCCGGCTGCCGGGGTCGAGCAGCCAGCACAGTGCCAGTCCGACGTGCACGACGCTCCATACGGCGGCCGGCACGGCGACCCGCCTGAGTCCGGCCGCCGGTGGTGCGATGGGGGTGGAGAGGGCGTTCACGAGGACCTCCGGCGGGGCGGCCCGGGCTGGTCCCCGGGCGGTGATCCCAGCCTCCTGACCGTGATGCCGCGCCGGCTCCCCCGCGCGGGGGAGCTGTGCCCGCAGCCGGGGGACGTCCGCGGCGGGCTCCGACCGGCCCTGCACCCCCCGGCGTGGTCGACTGGCCGCATGCACCACGTGGTCGCCGGCGCCCTGGTCTCGGGCGGCCGGGTGCTGCTCGCCCACCGCTGCGCGACGCGGCGTTGGTACCCGGACGTCTGGGACTTCCCCGGCGGGCACGTCGACCCCGGCGAGAGCGAGCTCGACGCGCTGGTCCGGGAGCTGCACGAGGAACTCGGCGTCCGGGTGAGGGAGGTGGACCAGCTGCCCGTCGCCCGCCTCGAGGACGTCGCCACGGAGATGCGGCTGGCCGTCTGGGCCGTGCACCGGTGGCAGGGCACTCCGGTCAACCGCGCCCCCGACGAGCACGACGAGCTGCGCTGGGTGACCCGCCAGGACCTCGCGGAGCTGGCCCTGGCGCACCCGGCCTACCCGCGGCTGGTCGACCGGCTGCTGTCCGGGGTCCGCTGACTGGGCTGGTCAGCCGACCCGGTGGCGATGATCTCGTCGAGTGCGCGCAGGTGGGCGCGGTAGGCGTCGCGCCCGGTCGGGGTGAGCGCCAGCCACTGCCGGCTGCGCGCGTCGCGCACCACCCGCTCCTGCTGCACGTACCCGGCGTCCACGAGCTGCGCGAGCTGCTTGCTCAACGCCGACTTGGACAGCCCGAGCCGCTCCTGCAGCACGGCGAACTCGACCGTGCGGGCGGCGCTGAGTATCGCGCAGATGCGCAGCCGGTGCGGTGCGTGCACGACCTCGTCGAAGACGGGCGCGTCAGCCGACATCGCCGAACTCCCGCCGGTACCGCCGCCCGGTGACCAGCACGACGCCGGCGGCCAGGGCCGCACCGGCGACCCACACCGCGTCCAGGCCGATCGTCCCCCAGACCACCCAGCACGCCGCGTACGAGCCGAGGACGGCGACCAGGAACCAGGCCATGTCCGGCAGGTGCGGAGCGACCCAGGCGACACCGGGACGGTTGAGCCAGTACCGGCTGCCGAGCACGACGGCCACCACGGCCACCGCGATCCGGGCCTGACCGGCGTCGTCGGAGGGCAGCAGCTGGACCAGGAACAGTGCAGCGACCAGCACGGCCATCGCCGCGAAGAACCAGGTGGGCAGCGGTGGGTAGCGCACCGCTGCCTCGTCCCTGGCGAGTTGCTGCCGCGCCTCCGCGGCGGTCCGAGGGGTGAGGGGGCCGTCAGCTCCTGTTTCCATGCGGGAAACGATAGCGGTGCGTTTCCTACATGGCAACAGTGAGGCGGGGGTCGGGTCAGCCGTGCTCCTCACCGTCCGGCCAGAGCGGGCCGGCTCCTGCGCAGGCGGCGATGACCGGCCCGGCGGGGAACGAGCTGCGCGTCTCCTCGATGCCCCGGTCCGGCCACAGGCAGACGACGGTGACGTCCCCGGGCGGCGGTACCGGCCACATCCACAGGGTGCGGCGCCACGTCCGACCCCAGGCACGCGGCCGGTCCAGGCCCTCGAGCACGACCTGGTCCGGCAGCCAGTCGGCCGGCGCCACGTCCTGCGGCACCGACAGCCAGGCCGACTCCTCGACCGTCGAGGTCCGCCGACCGTCGGCGTACTGCACGCCGAGTCGCAGGCCGCCCGCCGGCAGGAAGAGGTCCAGCGGGCCCCGCCCGTGGTGGGCGTCCAGGGCGTGGAACAACGCACGCCGGGCACCGCGCCCGGCCTCCACCAGGTGGATCGACAGGTCCAGGGTCAGCCCGGTCGACCAGCACCGGACGGCGTCCAGGGACACCACCGTGCTGGCCGACCGCCCCACGACGACCGAGGTGGCCGTGGGCACCGGGAGCTCACCGTGCGGCGGCCCGCCCCACACCGGGTCCAGCTCGGGCGGTGTCACGTCGGACTCGTCGAGCGGATCGGCGGGCGTGACGGCGGGGAAGAACGACTCGACGGGCACGACGGACCTCCAGGGGTGGGCGGGCACCGAGCATGGACCCGGGCACCGACATCCGGGCGGTCCTGGCCGGGCGCTCACCTGGACACCACCCCGCTGTCACGGGGAGCTGGCAGGGTGCCCGCCATGCCCGTGCTGCAGCTCCCGCCCGCGTCAGGGTGCCCGTCGTGACCGACCCCTTGATGGCCGAGATCGCGGCAGCGGTCGAACTCGGGCGCGCCGGGGACGCCGCGACCGCCCGCGCCCGGCTCGACGAGCTGTGGACCCGGATGGGGCCGACCGGCGACCCCGCGCACCGCTGCGCACTGGCGCACTGGGCGGCCGACCTGCAGGACGACCCGCGCGAGGAGCTGACCTGGGACGAACGCGCCCTGGACGTCGTCGAGGGCGCCGGCCCGGACCCGCAGCTGGACGGCTTCCTCCCGTCGCTGCACCTGAACCTGGCCGACGTGCACCGCCGGCTGGGCGACGTCGGGACGGCGCAGACGCACCTGCGGCGGGCCCGCGACGTGGTGGGCACGCTGCCGGCCGACGGCTACGGCCAGATGGTGCGCACCGGGATCGACCACGTCGCGCAGGCGCTGGCGCAGGGCTCGACCGACCGGCTGCCCGGCGTCCGGTGAGTCAGGCCCCGGGGAAGCCCTCGACCAGCTCGGCGGCGACCGCGCGCAGGTCGCCGGTGCGGCGGTGGGTGGCCAGCTGCCGGGCGGCGGACGTGCCGCGGGCCAGCAGCTGCTCGGTCAGCGCCTGCACCTCCTCCAGCTCACCGCGGTCGGCCAGCTCGTCGGCGAGCTCGGCGACCAGCCTCCGAACAGCGACAGCAGCGTCGACCAGCGTGCCGGCAACCGGGTCGAACAGCCGGCCGGACAACCCCTCGCGGGCCGCGCGCCAGCGGGCCGAGCGCAGCACCTCCGGGCGCACGAGCAGCGGCGGCTCGTCCCGCTCGGCACGCGCGGCCAGCACCCGCACCAGCGAGCGGGCCAGCGCCGCGTGCAGCACCACGTCGTCCACGTCCGGGCAGAGGTCACCGCCCCGGAACTCCAGCGTCGGCACGTGCGTCGAGGGCCGGAGGTCCCAGTACAGGTTGGAGGCGTCCGGCACGATCCCGGAGGCGACCAGCTCGGCGACGACGGCGCGGTAGGCGTCGGCGTCCCCCATCGGCTCCGGCGGCCCGCTCACCGGCCAGCGCGACCACCAGATCGTCCGGTAGCTCTCGTAGCCGGTCTCGATGCCGCCGTGGAACGGCGAGCTGCCGGTCATCGCCAGCAGCACCGGCAGGTACGGCCGGGCCCGGTCCATCACCGCGACGGCGGTGTCCAGATCGGGCACGCCGACGTGCACGTGCATGCCGCAGATGTCCTGCTGCTCGGCCAGCGACGCCCACTTGTCCACCATCACGCGGTAGCGCGGCGCGTCGGTGAGCCGCAGCTCCCGCCAGGAGCTGAACGGGTGGGTGGACGCCGGGAGCACCCGCAGCCCGCCGCGCGCCGCGGCAGCGACCACCTCGGCCCGGGTGACGGCGAGCTCGGCGCGCAGCGAGTCCAGCGTGGTGCACACCCCGGTCGCCGTCTCCAGCTGGGTGGTGGAGATCTCCGGCTGCACGTGCGGGCCGGCCTGCCCGCGCACCGCGGCGTCGGCGACCTCGCTGCTGCCGGTCATGGCGAGCGTCTCGGGGTCGACGAGGTGGAACTCCTCCTCGACCCCGAGGGTCAGCCCGACCCCGGCGACCACAGCGGGGACGTCGGGGGCAGGGCTGGACACACGGACTCCTGGTTCGAGGGGGCAGCAGCGAGGGTCGGCCCGGACACGCCCGGCCGGACGCAGACGCTACGGCCCGGCCCGGCCGTCGTCCCCGTGACCTCGCTCTCCCGGGCCGGCAGGGGTCAGACCACGCGCGCGGCGATGACCCGCGCGCAGTCCAGAGCGGAGGTGCGAGTCGTGTCGACCACGACGTCGTAGTGGACGCCCCGGTGCACCAGCTCCGCCTGCGACGCGGCCATCCCGACGACCCGGTCCCCCCGCGCCGACTCCCGGGTGGCCGCGATCTGGGGGTCGCAGCGGACACCGGCCCACACCACGGTCACCCCGACGAGGTGTGCCCGCGTGCGCTCCTGGGAGGCGGAACCACCGAGGAAGACGTCGTCGACGATGATCCGAGCGCCGGCGCGCGCCATGGCTGCCAGACCCGCGGTCCAGGCGTCCTCCAGAGCCCGGAAGCCCTCGCCCAGCTCGACCTCCCCCTGTGGACCGTAGGAGACGAGGGCCGGGGGCAACGCGTCGACGAGGTCGTCGACGCCGAGGACCAACCAGGGCTGCGGCAGCAGCTGCTGCAGGGCGCGGGCGATGCTCGTCGTGCCCGAGCTCGACCCGCCGTTGAGCACGATCACCTGCGTGGTCACGGTCCCCCGGCTCCGGTCCTGCGGCGTCCTGCCTGCCTCTGCGGTCGTACAGCACCGCAGAGGCAGCAGCAACACCGCAAGAGCAGGGCAGCGCGACGGGTCCGCCCGCTCAGGGGCTGCCCACGAGGGTGGGCGGGGGCAGCAACCGGTGCACGACCTCCTGCTGGACCAGCGTCCACACGTTGCTCGTCGCCCAGTAGAGGAGCACCCCGATCGGGAAGAAGAAGCCGGTCACGAACAGGCCCAGCGGCGCGCCGACCAGCAGCACCCGCTGCACGGTCGCCGCCGTGCCCTCGGCCGGGGTGCGGCGCTGCAGGCTGCGCTGGGTCAGGAAGGTGGCCAGGCACATGACGGCGATGAGCACCAGCGCCACCACCCGGACCGCACCCGGCCCGGCGTCGGCGGTCTGCAGGACGGCGGCCTCCCGGTCCCCGCCCATGGCGAAGGACGCCGAGATCGGCGCACCGAACAGGTCGGCGCGGGCGGCCTGCGCGGTGAGCTGGTCGGTCCAGCCGTAGAGGCCGTCGGCGGTGGGGGTCAGCCGGCGCAGCACGTGCAGCAGCGCCAGCAGCACGGGCAGCTGCAGCAGCATCGGCAGGCACCCGGCGAGCGGGTTGACGCCCCGCTCGGCCTGCAGCGCGGACATCGCGGTGGCCAGCGCCGCGCGGTCGTCGCCGTGCCGCTCGCGCAGCGCGGCCAACTCCGGCTGCAGGGCCTGCAGCGCGCGCTGGGAGCGGACCTGGCGGACGTACAGCGGGACGAGCGCCAGCCGCACCGTGACCACGAGCAGGACGATCGCCAGCGCCCAGGCGGGTCCGCCGGCGGGGTCGAGCACGGTGGAGACGAGGGCGTGCCAGTGCTCCAGGAGCCAGGCGACAGCGGTGTAGAGGACGTCGAGCACGGGAGGACTCCCAGGGAGAGGACCAGGCAGCTGGTCGGCAGGCGGGGACGCGACCGGTGCTCCTGCGACCCGCCGGGACGGCGGGGAGGGCGTGCGGTCGGTGTGGTGCGTGCGCGGCGGGACGCCGCGAGGACGTGCGGGGCTCAGGCGGGCTGGGGAGCCCGGGGCAGCGCTCGTCCGGGGGCGTCGGGCTGGGTCTGCCGGCGGAAGGAGCCGCGGCGGCAGCGCTCGTCGCGCGAGGGCGCACGCGGGTCCAGCCACGCGGGCGCCGGGACGGCGAGCCGGTGCCCGGCCAGCCGCGCGACGACGACGAGCAGCGTCGCGGCCAGCGTGACCCCGACCAGGCCCCACACCGGGAGCGCGGACGTGCCGGAGAGCGCGGACGTGCCGGACAGTGCGGACAGCAGGGAGTGCAGCGACACCCAGAAGACGATCCCGCCGCCCACCGCACCCACCTCCTCCGTCGCGGGCCAGTCTGGCTCCCGCCCTGCCTAGCGGCAAGGCGCACGACCCGGACGGGCGGTGCGCCGGCGCCGCCGCCGGCGGGCCCAGGCACGCGCGGGTCAGCAGCGTCGAGTAGAGATGGGGCGTGAGCACCGCACCGACCGACGACCTGGCCCTCGGCGACGACCTGCGGGCGTTCGTCGACGCCTCCCCCTCCCCCGGGCACGCCGCCGCCGAGATCACCCGCAGGCTGCGCACCGCGGGGTTCACCGAGCTGGCCGAGGCCGACGCCTGGCACGTGGCCCCGGGCGATGCCCGCTTCGTGCAGCGCGGCGCCAGCGTCGTCGCCGTCAGGGTGGGCAGCGCACCGGTCGCCGAGGCCGGCCTGCGGATCGTCGGTGCGCACACCGACTCGCCCACCTTCAAGGTCCGTCCCCGCTGGGACGTGCGGCAGGCCGGCTACCGGCTGGTCGGCGTGGAGCCCTACGGCGGGCTGCTCGCCCACACCTGGCTCGACCGCGAGCTGACCGTTGCCGGCCGGCTGGCGCTGCGCGGCGGCGGCAGCACGCTGGTGCGGCTGCCGGGGGCGCCGCTGCGGCTGCCGTCGCTGGCGATCCACCTGGACCGCAGCGTGCGGGACGGGTTGACCCTGGACCCGCAGCGTCAGCTGGTCCCGGTGTGGAGCCGGGACGTCGGTGGGGTGGGTGGGGACGGCCGAGCGGGCGAGCCCGGGCTGCTGGCCGCGCTCGCCGACGCCGCCGGGGTCGACGCCGACGCGGTCACCGGCCACGACCTGGTGCTGGCCGACACGCAGCCGGCCGGGCGGGCCGGCGCCGACGGCAGCTGGATCGCCGCGCCCCGGCTGGACGACCTGGCCTGCTGCCACTCCGGCCTGCACGCGCTGGTCGCCGCGACCGGCGCCGCGCACACCGCCGTCCTGGTCTGCAACGACCACGAGGAGGTCGGCAGCGGCTCGGCCACTGGCGCGCGCGGGTCGTTCCTGGAGGACGTGCTCGGCCGGCTGGTCGCCGCCACCGGCGACACCGACGCCCAGGCGCTGCCCCGGGCGTTCGCCCGGTCCCGGCTGGTCTCGGCCGACATGGGCCACGCCGTGCACCCCACGCAGTACGAGCGGCACGAGCCCTCGCACCGCCCGGTGCTGGGCGGCGGGCCGGTGCTCAAGCTCAACGCCAACCAGGCCTACGCCACCGACGCGGTCAGTGGCGGCTGGTTCACCGAGCGCTGCGCGGAGGCCGGTGTGCCGGTGCAGCACTTCGTCACCCGCGCCGACCTGCCGTGCGGCAGCACGATCGGCCCGCTGACGGCGACCCGGCTGGGCATCTCCACGGTCGACGTCGGGGCGCCGATGCTGGCCATGCACTCCTGCCGCGAGCTGGCCTCGGCCGAGGACGTGCCGCTGATGGTGCGTGCCCTCACCGCCTGCCTGAGCTGAACAGCACGACGGCCCGGCCCCCGAGGGGGCCGGGCCGCTGTCCGGCGGGTCAGGGCCGGGTGGTGCGGTTGGGCCGATCAGAACCCGGCCTGCGCCGGGGCCAGCGCGATGTCGGTGACGGCCGGGTGACCGGAGAGGTGCCCCTTGGCGATCTTCGCGCCGGTGGCCAGGTCGATCTCGTACAGCGCCGTGCGGCCCTTGTCGTTGAGGCTGACGAAGGCGCGGTTCTTCGCGTCGCCGGTGTTCGTGTAGATGTCGAACCCGGTGGCCTGCGCCTTGGTCTTCGCCGGCAGGGCGCCGACGGTGGTGAGCACGCCGTCGTTCGGCGGGGCCTGCACGACGAGGGTGTCGAGCGCGGCGTCGATGTCGTAGAGCGTCGTACCGGTCGCGCCCGCGGGCGGGGTGGCGCCGATGTAGTCGTTGTCGTTGTTGGTGTACGCGGCACCGGCGACGTCGGCGTCGGCACCGGCGGCCTTGTCGGTCGGGCCGTACGCCAGCGGCTTGTCGGTGGCGGCGAGCGCCCCGTCGTTCGGGTTGACCCGCAGGTTGGTGCCGTCGGTGCTGACCACGCGCAGGCGGTCCACGGTCGGGTTGAAGTCGATGCTGATCTCACCGGCGATCGGGTACACCGTGGTGCCGACGCGGGTGGCGGCACCGGTCTTCGGGTCGACGAGGAAGAGCTTCGCGCCCTCGGCGTCGGTGACCAGGGCGTAGAGGCCACCGGTGGCGGGGCGGTAGTCGATGCCCTCGACGTCGGCGTGGCCGATGCCGGTGATCTTCTTCTGGCTCAGCACGTGGCCCGGGTTGTCGGCGGTGAAGGTGACCAGCCGGTCGTTCGCGGTCAGACCGGTGACGGTCAGGGCGCTGGTGGTGGCGGAGGCCGGGGAGGCGGTGGCGACGACGGCAACTGCTGCAGCGGCGGCCATCAGGGTGAGTCCAGTGCGGCGCATGACGGTCCTTCGCGGGTCCGGCACCCCGTCGGCCGGGGTGCGTCACCAGGACCTACGCGGGCCGACCGGCCGCCGTTCACCCCATCGTCTTGTGTTCTGAGTCACACAAGCCCCGGAGCCACCCGGGCCCGCCCACGCGCACACCGGCCGGCAGCCGGGCGCGCAGACCGCGGTCGGCGGTCACCACCAGGACGTCCTCCAGTCCGGCGACGGCCTGCACCAGCGCGTCGTCGCCCGAGCCAGGCGAGCGCACCGCGGTGACGACCGGCGGCACCTCGACGTCCCGGGCCCGGCCCTCGAGCACCGCGAGCAGGGCGGTGACGGGCAGGGGGACGCCGTCCGGCCCGGGCACCGTGGTGCCGACCAGCGGGGCCAGCCCGGCGAGCAGCCGCGTGGTCGCCCCGGCCCGGTCCCGCCACCAGCCGTCCGGGCGGGAGCCGACGACGTTGGCGACGTCGACCAGCAGGGTGGTCACGGCGCGGTCAGAGCGCCCGGTGGTCGCGCCGCCCACGCACGCCGGTGCGCCGGCCGGCGCCGAAGGCCGCGGTGGCGACGAACAGCACGACGCCCACGACGGCCAGCCAGAACAGGCCCTCGAGGATGAAGCCCAGCACGCTCACCACGAGCCAGACGGCGAGCAGCACCAGCACGATGCGGATCAACACGGGACGCGCCCTCCTGCCCGACCCGGCCGGCCCGGGTGCGGACCCCCGACGCTAGCGGCCTGCGCTGTGCGCCGGGGGCCGGCGATCACCCGAGCGTGCCGCCGAGGCGCCAGTAGCCCATGAACGCCACCGAGGTGCGCGGCACCCCCAGGTCGCGCACCAGAAGCCGGCGCAGCTGCTTGACCATGCCGGCCTCCCCTGCGAGCCACGCGAAGCACTCGTCGGTGCCGGCTGCCTCCGGGACCTCCCACAGCAGGTCCGGGTCGACGTCCTCGGGCTCCTCGCCGGCCTGCTCGTGCCCGATGCCGAGGTCGCGCAGTGCGGCGTCCACGGCGGGGGCGAGCAGCTCGCCGCGGGCCCGGCCGCCGCGGGCCAGCCAGCGCACCTCGACCCCGGCCGGCAGCCGGAGGTCCAGCACGTCGGCGGCGGCGGGCACCTCCAGGACGGCCACCACGCGCCGGCCCCGCGGGTCCAGCGACTCCAGCACCGAGCTGACCGCCGGGACCGCCGTCTCGTCGCCGACCAGCAGCAGCCGGGTGGCGGTCGGTGGGGGCGACCACTCCACGCCCCACATCCGCCCGGTGCCCGGCCGATCGGCGCCCATGACCACCACCGGGTCGCCCGGCGCGGCGACGGCCGCCCAGCTGGCCGCGGGACCGGCGTGCCCGCCGTCCAGCCCGTGCAGCACCAGGTCGACGTCGAGCTCGGCGACCTCGGGCCGCGCCGCGCGGACCGTGTAGGTGCGCACGTGCGGGCGGCGGTCCTCGGGCATCGCCAGGTAGGTCTCGTACCAGGCGGGACTGTCCAGCAGGTCCTCGAACGGCTCGCCGTCCCGGCGCAGCACGAGCTTGATCCGCTGGTCGTCCCCCGCCACCCCGAAGTCGGCGAGGTCGGGCCCGGTGAGCGTGATCCGGACGAACGCCGGGCTCAGCCGCGCGACCCGGGCGACCCGGGTGGTGAAGAAGCGGTACTCGGGGGCCGGCAGCTCCGGGGCCGGGTCCGCCACCGCAGTGGCGGTCGTGCTCGTCGCGCTGGTCATCTCTGCCTCCCTGGGTCGACGCCGGGCGCCGATCGACTTAGGGGAGCCTAACCTGTTCGACCCGCGCAGCAACAGCCCGGCAGGACTTCTCGCACCGGCACCCATCCGGTCGGGCGGTCCGGTGCGAACACAGGGCAGCCGTTGGCCGGGCGGTTCGTCCCCCGGCTGGTGGCGGGCCCTGTGGGGGGCCGGCGGCGGTGGCCGGGACGCACGTCCCGACCACCGCCGCTCCACATGCCGGCACCCCGCTGTTGATCATCGCCTCGTGGTCGCGCGACACGCCGCTCCCCCGCGTGTCGCCCCACCATCTGCCGATGATCAACCCGCAGGCGGGGGCGGGGCGGGGGCGGGCCTAGGGTCGGGGTGTGGTCATCGAGCACGCGCTGCTGCCGGTTGCGATCGGGCGCCAGCCGGAGTTCGAGGCGGCGTTCGCGCAGGCGGTGCCGATCATCTCGGCGATGCCGGGCTTTCGGTCCCTGTCGCTGTCCCGGGGCATCGAGCGGGAGGACACCTACCTGCTGCTGGTGGAGTGGGAGACGCTGGAGGACCACACCGAGGGGTTCCGCGGCTCGGCCGGCTACCAGCGCTGGCGCGAGCTGCTGCACGGCTTCTACGACCCGTTCCCCGTGGTCGAGCACAGCACCCCGGTGCTGTCGGTGCGGGCGTGAGCCGCGCCGCCCTCGTCCCGGCGTCCTACGTGTTCCTGTGGCGCGGGACGGGCGCGGGGAGCGAGGTGCTGCTGCACCTGCGTCAGCACACCGGCTACATGGACGGCCACTGGGCGAGCCTGGCGGGCCACGTGGAGGTCGGGGAGTCCGCCCGCGCGGCCGCCGTGCGCGAGGTCTGGGAGGAGGCCGCCGTGCGCCTGCGGGCCGAGGACCTGGAGCCGCTGACCGCCGTCCAGCGGGTCACCGCCGACGGCGACCCGGTCGAGCAGCGGATCGACTTCTTCTGGCGCGCCCGCCGCTGGGACGGCGCCCCGGTCGTCGCCGAGCCGGCCAAGAACGGCGGTCTCGGCTGGTTCCGGCTGGACCAGCTGCCCGATCCCGTCCAGCCCCAGGAGCTCCGCGTGCTGGAACTGCTGCGCGCCGGCGGCCCCCTGCCGCCGTTCATCAGCGCCTGACCCCGCGGCCTGCCCGCGAGGAGACTGCACGGCATGGCCTTGGCGGACCTCGTGCTCTCCGGCTGTGCCGACCCCCTCGTGCTGCGGTCCGCGGCGGAGGCGGCAGCAGCCGACGAGGTGGACGCGGCGCTCGCCCACGCCGGCCACCCGGACGCCGACGTCCGGCTCGCGCTGACCCGGACGCTGGCCGATCTCGGTGAGCCGGGACCCGAGCTCCTCGGGATCGTCGGCGTCCTCACCGGGGACGCCGACGGACGGGTACGCGACTGGGCCTGCTTCACGCTGGGCACGCTGTGGTCCGAGGTGGACACCCCGGCGGTCCGTGACCTGCTGGCCGCACGGCTGGACGACGAGGTGGACGACGTCCGGCACGAGGCACTGGTCGGCCTCGCCGTGCGCCACGACCCCCGCGCGCTGCCCCGCGTCCGCGCGGCCCTGTCCCGGGAGGACGGGTCGTTGAACCGGATGGAGCTCACCGCCGCCGGGCACCTGGCCGACCCGGGCCTGCACGCGCTGGTGCTGCGGCACCAGGAGGGCTGGGACGACGACGGCCCGGGCGGGCTGGCCGACGCCGTCCGCCGGCTGACCGACCCGGCCGGTCCCGGGGACGACGTGCTGGACGGCATGGCCGAGCTGTGCCGCCGTCGCGGCCGCGGGCAGCCCGACGGCGACGCCCTGGGCTCCTGGCGGGTGCTGCTCGCGATGCTCGAGCTGGCGCCGCACCGGGCCGGGCCGGTGTTCGACGCCGTGCTCGCCCGGCTCGACGGGGACGATGCCGCCGTGGCCGCGCTGCACGGCAGTGCGCTCGCCCAGGACGCCGGCCGGCTCGCCTGACGCTGCGGACCGCCGTCGCGGGGCTGGTGGGAGCGCCGGTGCGGGTGGGACGCCCCGCGTGCCCCGGGCCGACCCGGACGGGTGACGATGGGGCGGTGACCGCTGCGACCGCCCAGCCCACCATCGACGAGCGCATCGCCGCAGAGCTCGGCGTCCGGCCCGCGCAGGTGCGCGCCGCCGTCGACCTGCTCGACGGCGGCGCCACCGTGCCGTTCATCGCCCGGTACCGCAAGGAGGTCACCGGCACCCTGGACGACACCCAGCTGCGCACGCTGGAGGAGCGGCTGGGCTACCTGCGCGAGCTGGAGCAGCGGCGCGCCGCCGTCCTGGAGGAGGTCCGGGCCCAGGGCAAGCTGGACCCGGCGCTGGAGGCGCTGCTGCGGGCCGCGGACACCAAGGCGCGGCTGGAGGACCTGTACCTGCCCTACAAGCGGACCCGGCGCACCAAGGCCGGCGCCGCCCGCGAGGCAGGGCTGGAGCCGCTGGCCGACGCGCTGCTCACCGACCCCGCCCAGGACCCGGCCACCGTGGCCGCCGGCTACACCGGTGAGCACGTCGCCGACGCCGCCGCCGCGCTGGACGGCGCCAAGGCCATCCTGGTCGAGCGCTTCGCCGAGGACGCCGACCTGATCGGCGGCCTGCGGGAGCGGATGTGGACCCGCGGGGTCCTGGTGACCCGGGTGCGCCCGGGCAAGGAGGCCGCCGGCGCCACGTTCTCCGACTACTTCGACTTCTCCCAGCCGTTCACCGCACTGCCCAGCCACCGCATCCTCGCCGTCTTCCGGGCGGAGAAGGAGGAGGTGCTGGACGTCGAGCTGCAGCCCAACCCGGAGCCGGCCGAGCCGAAGGCCACCACCGACTACGAGCGCGCCATCGCCGCCCGGTTCGGCATCGTCGACCAGGGCCGGCCCGGGGACGCCTGGCTGCGCGAGACGGTGCGCTGGGCGTGGCGCACCCGGGTGCAGCTGCGGCTGGGCCTCGACGTGCGCAGCCGGTTGCGGGCGGTGGCCGAGGAGGGCGCGATCGGGGTGTTCGCCAGCAACCTGCGCGACCTGCTGCTGGCCGCCCCCGCCGGCAGCCGGGCCACGATGGGCCTGGACCCGGGCCTGCGCACCGGGGTGAAGGTCGCCGTCGTGGACGCCACCGGCAAGGTCGTCGCGACCGACACGGTCTACCCGCACGAGCCGCGCCGGGCCTGGGCCGCGTCGCTGGCCACGCTCACCCGGCTGGCAGGAGAGCACCGCGTCGAGCTGGTCGCGATCGGCAACGGCACCGCCTCCCGGGAGACCGAGACGCTGGCCCGCGAGCTGGCCCGAGCCGTCCCCGGGCTGACCCCGGTCGTGGTCAGCGAGGCCGGCGCGTCGGTCTACTCCGCCTCCGCGTACGCCTCGGCCGAGCTGCCCGACCTGGACGTGTCCATCCGCGGCGCGGTGTCCATCGCCCGCCGGCTGCAGGACCCGCTCGCCGAGCTGGTCAAGATCGATCCGCGCTCGATCGGGGTGGGCCAGTACCAGCACGACCTGGCCGAGGCCGCGCTGTCCCGGTCGCTGGACACCGTGGTCGAGGACTGCGTGAACGCGGTCGGCGTGGACGTGAACACCGCCTCGGCGCCGCTGCTGCGCCGGGTCTCCGGCATCACCGAGGGCCTGGCGACGGCGATCGTGGCCCACCGGGACGGCCACGGCCCGTTCCGCACCCGCCGCGAGCTCACTGCGGTGCCGCGGCTGGGGCCCAAGGCGTTCGAGCAGTGCGCCGGGTTCCTCCGCATCCGCGGCGGCGACGACCCGCTGGACGTCTCCGGCGTGCACCCGGAGTCCTACCCGGTGGTGCGCCGCATCCTGTCCCGCACCGGCACCGACATCGCCTCGCTGATCGGCAACCGCGCGGCGCTGTCCGCCGTCCGGGCCGAGGACGTCGTCGACGAGCGGTTCGGGCTGCCCACGGTGACCGACATCCTCACCGAGCTGGAGAAGCCCGGCCGGGACCCGCGCCCGGCCTTCCGGACGGCGACCTTCGCCGAGGGCGTGGAGAAGATCTCCGACCTGCGCCCCGGCATGCTGCTGGAGGGCCAGGTCACCAACGTGGCGGCGTTCGGTGCGTTCGTCGACGTCGGCGTGCACCAGGACGGGCTGGTGCACATCTCGGCGATGTCCACGGAGTTCGTGTCCGACCCGCGCCAGGTGGTGCGCTCCGGCGACGTCGTCCGGGTGAAGGTGATGGAGGTGGACGAGGCCCGCAAGCGGATCTCGCTGACCCTGCGCCTGGACGACGAGGTCGGCGGCGCCAAGCGCCCCCGCGGGGAGCGCCCCCGCGGCGAGCGGCCGGCCCGCACCGACCGCCCGCAGCGCGACGACCGGGCCGGGGGACGCCCGCGCCCCGCGGCCGCCCCCCGCCCGGCGGGCAACAGCGCGATGGCCGACGCCCTGCGCCGCGCCGGCAAGGGCTGACCGCCGCGGCCGCCCCCGGGTGCGATCGGGGGCGGCCGCGGGTCAGGCCTGGGCCACCGCCGCGGAGGCGGGGGCCGGGAAGCCGCCGGCCAGCTGCTCGGCGGCGTGCGCGACCCGCAGCACCGTGGCGTCGTCGAAGTGCCTGCCGACGATCATCATCCCGGTGGGCAGGCCGTCGACCAGCCCGGCCGGGACGCTGCACGCCGGGTGGCCGGTGACGTCGGTGACGCAGGTGTTGCCGATCATCTCCAGCGCCCGGGCGATGCTCTCCTCGCGGGGCGCGTCGGGTGCGGGGATGACCGAGGCGGCGATCGGCGTGGTCGGCAGCACCAGCACGTCGTAGCGGCTGAGTGCCGCGTCGTAGGCGGCGGTGAGCTGCATCGCGAGGTTGCGGGCCATCGCGTAGTGCCGGCCCTGGTAGGCGTCGATGCCGTACCGGCCGGCCAGCAGCACCAGCTTCACCGTCTCGGAGAACCGGCTGCCGTCGGCCCGCCACTGCGCGCCGTAGTGCGCGATCAGCTCCGGGTCGTAGAGGCCCTTCCAGTTCATCCCGTAGCCGTTGGCGTCGACCATCTGGGCGGCGGCGCCCTCGGTGGCGATGACGTCCCAGATCTTCGCCCCGTGCAGGTGCCAGGGCACGGAGACGTCCTCCACCACCAGGCCGGCCCCGCGCAGGGCGGCGGCGGCGGTGCGCACCGCGTCGTCCACGCCGGGATCGGAGCCGTCCCGCCCGAAGCCCTCGGTGAGCACCCCGACCCGCAGGCCCTCGACCCCGCGGCCGAGCGCGGCGACGTAGTCCTGGGCGACGTCGTTGCCGGTGGTCCGGGGCTGACGCGGGTCGAGCCCGTCCGGGCCGGCGATCACGCCGAGCACCAGCGCGGCGTCGTGCACCGTGCGGGTCATCGGGCCCACGTGGTCGATCGACTGCTCGATCGGGAAGGCGCCGGTGTAGGGCACCAGCCCCCACGTCGGCTTGTGCCCGACGATGCCGCTCCAGGACGCCGGCATCCGGATCGACCCGCCCTGGTCCCCACCGGTCGCGACGTCGACGACGCCCCCGGCGACCAGCGCCGCGCTGCCGGATGACGACCCACCGGTGCTGCGCGCCTCGTCCCACGGGTTGCGCACCGCACCGGTGCGGGCGGTGTGCGAGCCACCGGAGAAGCACAGGTCCTCGCACACCTACTTGCCGGCGATGGTGGCCCCGGCGGCGAGCATCCGGGACACGATCGTGGCGTCCCGCAGCGGGACGAACCCCTCGACGGTCGCCGAGCCGTTCATCATCGGCACCCCGGCGACGGCGGTGTTGTCCTTGACCGCCACGCGCATCCCGGCCATCGGCCCGTCCGCGGCGCCGGCGACGTCGGTGGTGACGTACCAGGCGTTGTAGGGGTTGGCGTCGGGTTCCGGCCGGGTCCAGCTGCGCTCCGGGGCTGTGGGCGTGGACGCCGCGTAGAGCTCCTCGACGGCGTCCCAGGAGGTGAGCAGCCCGTGCACGAGCGGGCCGAACGAGGCGATGTCGGCGTCGGACAGCCCCAGCCCGTACCGCTCGGAGACGCGGGTGAGTGCGCTGGGGTCGGGCGGCTGGACGGGCATGGCGACGTCTCCTCGCGATCGGTGCTGGTCCGGCGACCGTAGGAACGACGCGAGCCGGGCGTCAACGCCGACCGGCGCGTCGCCCGCTGCTCACCGGGCGCTGCTCACCGGGCGCTGGGCCCGCCGGCCCGGGCCGCGGCGCGGACGGCGTTGCGGAACAGCATCGCCACCGTGGTCGGGCCCACCCCGCCGACCCGCGGGGTGATCGCGCCCGCCACCTGCGCGCACGCCTCGTCGACGTCGGACAGCAGGCGGGGACGCCGCTCGAACGAGGCGCTCGCGGTGTGAGCGGGTCCCGCCCGCCTCACCGCACGGGACGCTCGGCGTCCAGCTCCACCACCCAGCCGTCGAACGAGCGGCGCGGGTCCCGGTCGTGGAGCTCGGGTCCCCCGGGGTCGGCGGCCCAGACCTCCCGGCGCCGCGCACTCCCGGGCACCCGGCCCCACACCGCCCCCGACGGTCCCGCCACCGGCTCCTGGTCGCTGACCACGACGTGGATCGAGCGGACCACCCCGGCGAGCACCGGCCAGGCGTCGCCGTGGTGGTCCTCGGCGTAGGCCACCGCCCCGGGCCATCCCCCGTCGAGCAGGCCGCCGGGCGGGTCGGACGGGCGCACGGGCCAGGAGACCGTCGAGCCGACCGCGAACCGTTCGCCGCAGCACTGCTGCTGCCAGCCCTCGACCGACACCGACGTGCGCACGGTGGCGCCGGGATCGGTGCCCGGACGGCCGTGGCGGCTGACCCACAGGCCGGGCAGCACCTCGACGTCGCCACGGCGCACGAAGCCCAGCGACTCGTAGAGCCGCCGCGCCGGTGCGTTGCCCCGGCCCGTGGACACCACCGTCCGGCGCCCCTCCGCGCGCGACAGCGCCATGCCCACCAGCGCTCGGCCGAGCCCCCGCCGGTGCCGGTCGGGCGCCACGACCAGCCGCTCGACGTCGAGCTCGCCGGCCGCGGCGCTCCAGGCCAGCGCGCCGGCCAGCCGCCCGTCGAGGAACGCCCCGATCCAGCTCAGCGGCGCGGTGCGCAGCCCGTCCAGATCCTCGTGCAGCGGCGGGATGCGGTCGTCCCCGATGAGCCGCGCCTCGACGGTGTACGCCGCGCGCTGCAGTGCCAGCAGCTCGCCCGCCAGGTCTGCGTCGTCGGCGGGGTCGAGCTCCCGGACCTGCACCCGCGCCAGCCTGCCAGGACCGCCGCCCGCGCCGTTGCCCACCACCCGTTGCCCACCGCGCCTTGCCCGCCGCGTACCCGCTGCCCGCGGTTCAGCACGGGCAACGCGCCAGGAGAGCGGGCAACGCACGGGTCAGCGCCGCGTGGGCGAGAACTCCCGGACCCGCCGGGTGCACAGCGCGACGTCGTCCAGCACCAGGGCGTGGCCGGTGCCGGGCACCACCTCCCGCCGCCAGCCGGGAGCCACCCCGGCCACCCGCTGGGCGACGGCGGCGGAGTCGTGCAGCGCGCTGCGCTCCCCGAGCAGCAGCTGGACCGGCACGCCGACCGCGGCCAGCTCCGCGTCGGTGAACGGCACCAGCGACGGCAGCCGGCGGCGGAAGCGCCGTCCCGCCAGGCCCAGACGCAGCAGCTCGGTCTCCAGCAGGGTGGAGTTGTCCAGCCTGCGGGCGGCCCGCCGGCGCAGGCCGGCCGGCAGCAGGCCGGCCATCCCGCCGAGGACGAGCCAGCGGTAGAACCGGCCGCCCAGCGGCGCGAACCCGGCCGGGTCGACCAGGGTCACCGCACCCACCCGACCGGGGTGGTGCAGGACCTGCTGCAGCGCCGTCCAGCCGCCGAACGAGGAGCCCACCAGGTGCGCCCGCTCCGCCCCGATCGCGGCCAGCACCTCGGCGAGCCACCGACCGGCGTCGGCGCCGTCGACGATCGGTGCCGTCTGCACCGACCGGCCGCACTCCCCCAGCGGGTCCACGGCCACGACGGGCCGGTCCACCCCGAGCTCGGCGACGTGGCGGTACCAGGCCAGCGCGTTCCCGCCGGCACCGGACAGCAGCACGAACGGGTCGTCGCCGTCCGGACCGTGCCGGTACAGCCGCACCGTGCCCAGCGAGGTCACCACGTCCGCCGGGCACGGGGGCACCGGCCAGAGTGCCGCGAGCACCCGGTCGTACACCTCGACGTATGCCTCGCGCGCCGTCGCACTGCGGAAGTCGGAGATCCCGTCCACGGCCTGCTCCTCACCCTCGTTGATGATACGAGCGTATCAATGCCGAGGCTCATCGCCTAGGGTCGACCGGACGACGAGGAGGGACCGGGTGCCCCAGCGGGTGGACCACGAGCAGCGGCGCCGGCAGATCGGCGAGGCACTGCTGCGCATCGCGGCGACCCGCGGACTGCTGGCGGCGTCCATGCGCGAGGTGGCAGCCGAGGCCGGGGTGTCGCTGCGGCTGGTCCAGTACTACTTCCACACCAAGGACGAGCTGCTGCTGGGTTCGCTGCCCTACCTCGCCGAGCGGCTGGGCGCGCGGATCGAGGCCCGGATCCGCGCACTGGGCTCGCCACCCGCCCCGCGCGACGTCGTCGTCGCCGCCCTGGAGGCCGTGCTGCCCACCGACCAGGAGAGCCGGCAGATCCGCACCACGTACGACGCCTTCTACGCGCTGGTCCTCGCCGACCCCTCGCTGGCGGCGAAGTACGAGGCGAAGGACCCGGACGCGCTCGAGCGGTTCCTCACCGGCCAGCTCGCCGCCGCCCAGGCGGCAGGCGAGCTGGCCGCCGACCACGACCCCGGGCACGTGGCCGCCGGGCTGCTGGCACTCACCAACGGCCTCGGCGCGAGCGTGATCGGCGGTCAGCGCAGCAGCGAAGTAGCCACCGAGGTCCTGGACTACCACCTCGACCGACTGTTCCGCCCGCGCTGACGCCGCCGTGGCGCTGCCGCCGGCGGTTCAGTCGGTGCGGGAGAACAGCCACGCCGCCAGGGCCAGCAGGGCCACCCCAGCACCGGCGACCATTGCGACGTCGACCCAGATCGGCACCACCTGCTCGCCCCAGCGCAACGCCGTGGCGTCGCCGTCGCCGCCGGTGTGGGCGAGCACCAGCCGGCGCAGCACGTCGACGCCGTAGGACAGCGGGTTGGCCAGCGTCAGCGCGTGCAGCCAGCCGGGCACGGCGCTGCTGAGCGGGAAAAACGCCCCGGACAGGAACATCAGCGGGGTGAGCAGCAGCTGAACCCGCGGCATCACCGTCTGGATCTGCTGCACCCGCACCGCCAGGAGCAGGCCGAACGCGGTGATGGCGAACGCGATGAGGAGCAGCAACCCGATGGCGCCCACCAGCATCAGCGGTGCGTACGGCACGCCCACCAGCCCGGCCAGCGCCAGCAGCACCAGCGCCTGCAGCGTCGCCACCGTCGCCCCGCCGAGGCACTTGCCGAGCACGATGCTGGTGCGGCTGATCGGCGCCACGAGCATCTCGCGCAGGAAGCCCTGCTCCCGGTCCCACACGATGGAGATCGCGGAGAACACCGCGGTGAACATGACCGACGAGGCGAGCACGCCCGGGAACAGGAACGTCGAGTAGTCCGCACCGCCGAAGGTGGCCTCGCCGATGCTGGCGCCGAGGCCCTTGCCGAGCACGAAGAGGAACAGCAGCGGCTGCACGAAGGAGGACACGATCCGGCCGCGGTCGGTGCGGAAGCGGATCAGGTCGCGCTGCCAGACGACGCCGGCCGCGCGCAGCTCGTGCCGGAGCCCACGGTCGGCGACGAGCACCGGGGCGGTCATCGCCGGCCGCCCCGCGACGGGCCGGCGGCCAGCCGGCTGCCGGTGTGGGCGAGGAAGACGTCGTCCAGCGTCGGCCGGGTGACGTCGACCGAGCGGATCGTCAGGCCGAGCTCGAACAGGCGGGGGACGAACTGCTCGCCGTCGGGCACCAGCACCGTCAGCACGCCGGCCTCCCGGGTGGTCTCGACCCCCAGCCGGGACTGGAGCAGTGCCTCGGCGGCGTCGTCGTCGGTCGTGTCCACGCGCACCCGGTCGTGACCGACGCCGGCCTTGAGCACGGACGGCGTGTCCAGCGCGCCGATCCGGCCGTCGTCCACGATCGCGATCCGGTCGCAGCGCTCGGCCTCGTCCATGTAGTGGGTGGTCAGGAAGACGGTGATGTCCTCCTCGGCCCGCAACCGGTCGACGTAGCGCCACAGGCCGGCCCGGGATTCGGGGTCCAGCCCGATCGTCGGCTCGTCCAGGAACAGCACCCGCGGTGAGTGCAGCAGCCCGCGGGCGATCTCCAGCCGGCGCTTCATGCCACCGGAGAACGTGCGCACCAGAGCACCGCGGCGGTCGGCCAGACCGACCATCTCCAGGACGGCGTCCGTCCGCGACCGCACCGACGAGCGGGCCATGCCGTAGACGTCGGCGTGGAAGCGCAGGTTCTGCTCGGCCGTGAGGTGGCCGTCGAGCGTCGACTCCTGGAAGACGAGCCCGATGTGCCGCCGGACGTCGGAACGCTGCCGGACGACGTCGAAGCCGGCGACTCGGGCACTGCCCCCGGTCGGGCGGACCAGGGTGCAGAGCATCTGGATGGTGGTGGACTTGCCCGCGCCGTTGGGGCCGAGGAAGCCGAAGAGCTCCCCGGTGCCGACGGCGAGGTCGATGCCGCGCACCGCCTCCACCTGCCCGTAGCGCTTGACCAGACCCGAGGCCTCGATCACCGGCGAGGTGGCCGGCGTCCGCCCTCGGCGGACGCTCTCGAACGTTGTTAGAGCCATGGGGGTGAGCGTTCTCTAACAGCGTTAGAGTTGTCAAGCCTAACGGCGTTAGAGTGTCCGGGTGGCAGTGACGCGGGAGCTGATCGTCCGGGCAGCAGCGGCCATGGTCGACGAGGTCGGCATCGACGGCGTCACGCTGCGAGCGCTGGCCGGCCGGCTGGGCATCAGCGCGCCGACGCTCTACTGGCACGTCCGGGACAAGCGACACCTGATGGACCTCGTGGCCGAGCAGGTGCTGGCCGACATGGCCCCCGGCGACCGGCACGCGCCGCGGCCCGGTGAGTCGGTGACCGACTGGCTCGGCGAGGTCGCCCGCCAGCAGCGCGCCGTGCTGCTGGCCCACCGCGACAGCGTCCGCGTCGTCGCCGGGAACCGGCCCACCGAGGGTGCCCTGCCCGGCATCGAGCAGACCCTCGGCGTGCTCGTCGGCGCCGGCCTGGAGCCCGGCGAGGCGGTGCGGGTGCTGACCGCGATCGGATCGTTCGTCATCGGCGACGTGCTGGAGACCCAGGCTGCCGCCGACCGCCCGGCGGACGACGACCCGGCCGACCCCCTTCGGCCGGAGTTCCCGCTGCTCACCCGGGCCGCTGGCACGATCGGTGGCGACGACGACCGGTTCACCGAGGGGCTCACCCTGCTGATGGACGGCCTGCAGGCCCGCCTGGACCGCCGGGCCTCCACTCACCCCGCGCCCCCGGGTGCAGAACCGACACGAACAGCCCGCCAAGATGGCCATCTTGGCAGGATGGGGGCGTGAAGGACTCACCTGCGGCGGGGACGGCGGAGCGCTACCGGGACTTCAGCCGGGAGGCGGCGGCCGCGCACTCCCCCGGCTACGCCGCGCTCAGCACCGCGATCGCCGAGGACCCGACCGTGCTGGCCTTCCTCGACGCGCTGCCGCCGCGCAAGCGCCAGCCCAACCTGTTCTTCGGCGCCCTGCGGTACCTGCACGGCCACCTGGACGACGCCGCGCAGCTGCGGCGCTGGGTGGTCGAGGACGCCGACCTGCTGCGCGCCACGATGCTGGCGCGGGCCACGCAGACCAACGAGCCGGCCCGGTGCACCGCCCTGCTGCCGCTGCTGGCCGCCCTGCCGCAGCCGATCGGGCTGATCGAGGTGGGCGCGTCCGCCGGGCTGTGCCTGTACCCGGACCGGTACGGCTACGACTACGACGGCGTGCCGGTCGGCCCGCCGAGCCCAGTGCACCTGTCCTGCGCGACCAGCGGCCCGGTGCCCGTGCCGGCGCAGCTGCCCACCGTCGCCGCCCGGGTGGGGGTCGACCTGAACCCATTGGACCCGGCCGACCCGGACACCCGGGCCTGGCTGGAGGCGCTGATCTGGCCGGAGCACACCGAGCGGCGGGAACGGCTGGGCGCGGCCCTGGACCTGGCGGCCGCCGAGCCCGCGCAGATGCTGCGCGGGGACCTGCTGTACCTGCTGCCCGAGGCCGTCGCCGCACTGCCGGCGGGCTGCACGCCGGTGGTCGTGCACACCGCGGTGCTGACCTACCTGCCGCCGCCGGCCCGGGACGACTTCGTCGCGCTGGTCGGCGAGCTCGGGGTGCGCTGGATCAGCCAGGAGGGCCCGCAGGTCCTGCCGGGGATCGCGGCCCGGCTCACCGCCGAGGTCGGGCCGGCCGACTTCGTGCTCGCCCTGGACGGCGAGCCGGTCGCGGTCACCGCACCGCACGGCGGCCGGGTCGACTGGCTCGGCCGAGCGGTCAGCGAGGCGGCAGCTCCAGCACGGTGACCAGCGAGCGGTGGTCGCTGCCGGTCACCGGCAGCACCTGCACCGAGCGCACGGCGATCCGCCGGTCGACCAGCACGTGGTCCAGCACCAGCCGGGGCAGCGGCAGCGACAGCGGGGTCCAGGTGGTGGCCAGCGCCCGGCCGACCGCGTGCGCGGCGTCGACGTAGCCCCGGTCCAGCACCCGGCGCAGGCCCGCGTGGTCCAGGGTGGCGTTGTAGTCCCCGGCGAGCACCCGCAGCACGTCCGGCGCGGGGTGCGGCAGCAGGCGCAGGTCCTCGGTCCAGGTGGCCACCTCCCGCGGTGAGCGCGGCGGCTCGGAGTGCACCGCGGTGACCTCGACGTCCGCGGCGCCGTCGACGGCCAGCCGCAAGAACGGCTGCTCGAAGCGGCCCGGCACGACCCCGCGGTCGACCACCGGCAGCCGGGTGAACAGCGCACCCCCGGCGCCCACCGGTGAGCCGGGCCGGGCGTGCACCACGTGCGCGTGCGGCAGCAGCACCTCGATGCCGGCCGCGCGCAGCGCCTGCTCGGCCTGCGGCGTCACCTCCTGCAACGCCAGCACGTCGACGTCCTGGGCCCGGACCAGGGCGACCACCTCGGCCGGGTCGGCCCGGCCGACCAGCAGGTTGATCGAGGTCAGCCGCACCCGCGGTCCGCCCCCGGCGCCCGGCACGGGGGGCAGCGTCCCGGCCCGCTGCAGCACGGCACCGGCCAGCGCCGCCGTCGAGGTCGCCGCCACGGCCGTCGCCGCGCGGTCCCGGGCCCGGACCGCCAGGCCCAGCGGCAGCAGGCTGGTCACCGCCGCGTACGGGGTGAAAGCGAAGGCCGGCACCAGCGGCCAGCCACGCTCGGTGCCCGTGCGGCGCAGCACCGCCCAGGTGGCCCAGGGCACCGCCGCCGCGAGGGGTCCGTACCGGCGCACCAGGTCACCACGTCGGGAGGTCATCGCGGTCACCGTATCCGGGGCCGCTGGACACCGGCTGACGGCGCCGATCGTCACCCACCCCGGTGTGGCAGCGGCGGGCTGCCATGCTCGCCGCATGCGCGAGATCACCACCGAGGCCGAGCTGCGCGACCTGCTGGGCGAGCCGGCTGCCCCGGCGCTGGCCAAGGAGCGCTCGGCTCTGCACGAGCTGGACCGGCAGTGGCTGGCGGCGTCCCGGTTCTGCCTGGTGGCCACCGCCGGCGCCGACGGCAGCTGCGACGTCTCGCCCAAGGGCGACCCGGCGGGCTTCACGCTGGTGCTCGACGACACGACGATCGCGATCCCGGAGCGGCCGGGCAACCGGCGGGTGGACGGCTTCCGCAACGTGCTCACCAACCCGCACGTGGGGCTGCTCTACCTGCTGCCCGGCCGTGGCGACACACTGCGGATCAACGGCCGCGCCCGGATCGTCGTCGACGCGCCGTTCTTCGACCGGATGGTGGTGCGCGGGCACCGGCCGGTGCTGGCCCTGGTGGTGCAGATCGAGCAGGTCTTCCACCACTGCGCCAAGGCCTTCCACCGCTCGCAGCTGTGGGACCCGGCCGGCTGGGCGCCGGACGCGGTGGCCTCCCGGGCGGTGATCGCGCACGCGATGGAACGCCGGGACGAGGACCTGGCCGACGTCGTGCGCTACTACGAGGGCCGGGCGTACACCGACGGGCTGTACACCCAGCCCTGAGCCGCTCGCCCCTGAGCCACGGTCGTCCGGGTCAGGACGCCGGGTCGACGTCCAGCACGGCGACGGTCACCCGGGCGACGTCCAGGCCGGTGCGGCTGCGCACCGCGTCGGCCACCGCCTGCTGCACGGCCACCGCGACCGCCGCGGCCGGCCGGCCGGAGACGGCCAGGTCGATGCCCAGGTGCACACCGTCGGCCTGCACCTCGGCATCAACCCCGGCAGTCGGCCCCGGCACGCCGCCGGGCTGCACGTGGGCCCACGCCGACCCGGCCAGCGAGCCGAGCAGCGCGCCGAACCGGGGCTCCAGCCGGTCGACGCCGGGCACCGCCAGGACGGCCTCGGCGGCGATCGCGGCCAGCACGGTCTCCGGGACGGCGGGGCGCTCGTCGGAGGGGAGTGTGGTCATCGGGCACCTCCGGTGGAGTCGGGTCCGCCGGCGTCCAGCACGTCCTCGACGACGACGTCCAGCCGGCCCAGGCGGGCGCCGACGGAGCGGTCCACGGCGCCGGCCACGCGGGACCGCACGTCGTCCACGACGTCGGGGATGGGGCGCGGGCCGGCCGGGACGACCAGGCTGAGCTCGACCTGCAGCACGCCGTCGGCCGAGGTCCCCGGCTCTCCGGCCAGCTGGACGGCGCACCGCCGGGCGCGCACCCCGGGCACGGTGTCGGCGGCGAAGCGCACCACGACGGCGACGGCCTGGGCGCTGATCGTCACCACACCGTGCGGGGTGCTGGCCAGCGGCAGCAGCTCCCCGCGGCGCACCTCGGCGCGTACGGCGCCCATGATCCGCTCGCGCAGGGAAGACGGCGGCGGCTCGTCGCGTTCGGCCCGCGCGCCGTGCACGGCGCCGAGCAGCGCCCCGAGCCCGTCCCGGGCGGTGCGGCAGTGCGGGCAGGTGCGCTCGTGCTCGTCGGGCTCGGCCGCGGTGCCCGACGCGAGGCCGGCCCACAGCGCGTCGAGGGACCGCCCGCACGGCAGCTGCGTGCCCTCGGCGCTGTCGCTGGTGGTCATCGCCATGACTGCATGGCCTCCGCGAGTTCGGCCCGGGACCGGGCGATCCGGCCGCGTACGGCGACCACGCTGGTACCCAGGATGTCGGCGATCTCGGCATAGGACCGTTCGTGCACCTCGCGCAGCAGCCAGGCGGCGCGCTGCTCGGGGGTGATCCGCTGCAGGGCCGAGCCCAGTGCGGTGAGCGCCTGCGCGGTCTCGGCGGCGCGCTCGGGCAGAGGGGTGCCGGTGGCCTCCCGCTCGTCCAGGTCGACGTCGGCCACCGGACGGCGCGCCCGGATCACGTTGAGGCAGCGGTTGGTCGCCGAGCGGTACAGCCAGCCGACGACGGCGGCGTCCTCCCGGATCTCCGGCAGCCGGCGCCACAGCCTGAGGAACACCTCCTGGACGACGTCCTCGGCCTCGGCGCGGTCGGCGAGCATCCGCACGGCCAGCCGGTACAGCGGGGCCTGGTAGCGGTCCAGCAACTGCTCGAACGCCGCCGCGTCGCCGTCCCGGGCGCGGGCGACGAGGGTGGCGTCGTCGAGCGGGCCCGTGTCGGGGGACCCGGCGGTGGGTCCGGTCATCGCGGGCTCCGGCACGGGGTCACTCTGCACGTCCTCCTCCGCACGCGGGCGGGCCGGCGCACCCGCAGGTCACGGGAGCACCGGCCGTGGTCGACCGCGGTCAGTTCTTGAAGACGTCCTTGACCGACTCGCCGACCTGCTTGATCTCGGCACCGGTCTGGTCGGCCTTGCCCTCGGCCTGGAGCTCCTCGTTGCCGGTCACCGTGCCCACGACCTCCTTGGCCTGGCCGGCCAGCTCGTCGGCCTTGTTCTTGATCTTGTCACCGAGGCTCATCGGGTGCTCCCTCTCATCGTGGGTGGACGGGCGTCTGCTCCGCCCGGCCGGTGCGGCGTCAGCGGTGCTGCGTCGTGCCGGTCATCGGTACAGACACCGTTCGTCGTCGATCGTCACGCGGGCCGCCCTGGTGATCTGGATCTCCTCCCGGCCCGGCGCCCGGCCGCCCGGTCCGGTCGTGACGAACGCCACCGGCAGCACGGCACCGAGGTGCGTGACGAACGAGGACGCCGGGTGTCTGACCTGGTGTCCGAACGTCCGAGCGAGGCCCGCACCCTGGGCGACAGAGGAGATCCGATGAGCACCAGCACCACCTCCGCGACCGGCACCAGCACCGGCAACGACGTCACCGCCGGGGCCACCCGGCCGGCCGCCGTCAGCGCGCAGGGCTCGGACAGCCAGGGACGCACCACGATCGCCGACACCGTCGTGGCCAAGATCGCCGGCATGGCCGCCCGCGAGCTCAGCGGCGTGTACCGCCTCGGCGGCGGCGCGGCCCGCGCGTTCGGGGCCATCCGCGAGCGCATCCCGGGCTCCGGCGGACCGAACGTCACGCAGGGCGTGTCGGTCGAGGTCGGCGAGAAGCAGGCGGCCATCGACATCGAGATCGTCGTCGAGTACGGCGTCGCGATCGCCGACCTGGCCTCGGCGATCCGCCGCAACGTGATCACCGCCGTGGAGCGGATGACCGGCCTGGACGTCGTCGAGGTCAACATCGCCGTCGACGACGTGCGGCTGCCCACCGACGAGTCCGAGCCCGAGCAGCACAGCCGCGTCGAGTGACCCATCCCAGCGACCCCCGGAGGACCCCCATGACCCCCAGCACCCTCGGCCTGCTGATCGGCCTCGCGCTCGGCTTCGCCGGCGCGTTCGGCGGCTTCGGCGCGTTCCTCGTCGTCGGGCTGCTCGGCCTGATCGGCTTCGTGGCCGGCAAGGTCCTGGAGGGGCAGCTCGACCTGTCCGGGCTGCTCGGCGGGGACCGGCGCCGGTGACCGCCCCGGCACCGGCCGCACCGACCGGGGTGGTCGACCCGGGGTCGCGCGGCAGCCTCACCCTGGTCGACCGGGTGGTGGAACGGGTCGCCGCCCAGGCCGCGACCGAGGTGTCCCGGACCGGCGCGCCGGTCCGGGACCGGCCGGCCGTGACCGCCCGGGTGGACGGCGACGTGGCGGTGCTCGCGCTGTCGCTGGCCCTGCCCTGGCCGTCCCCGGTCGCGCAGCTGAGCCGGGACGTGCGCGGCCACGTGGTGGCCCGGGTCGCCGAGCTGACCGGCGTGCGCGCCGTGCAGGTCGACGTCCGGGTGACCGGGTTGAGCGTCGTCCGTGAGCCCCGACGGCGGGTGGTCTGACGTGCGCACCGTCGACCGGTTGCTCGCCGTCGTGCTGGGGCTGGCCGGGCTCGCCGGTGGCCTGCTGGTGACCGCCGAGGTGGTCGCCGGGCTGCTGGACCGGCCCCCGCTGCTGCTGCCCGTGCGGTCCGCCACCGCCGAGCTGACCGCCCGGAGCTGGTCGGACACGCTCGTGCTGGTCGTCGCCGGTGCTGCGCTGGCGGTGGGCGTGCTGCTGCTCGTCGCCGAGCTGACCCCGCGCCGCCGCACCGAGCTGGTGCTCCAGCCGCGGGACGCGCGGGTGACGTGCACGGTGTCCACCGGCAGCGTCGGCCACCTGCTGGAGCACGCCGCGTCCGGGGTGCCCGGGGTGCGCGCGGCGTCGGCGCGGGTGCGCCGCCGCCGCGCCCGGCTGGACGTGTCGGTGCCGATCCGGGACCGCGGGGAGGCCGGCCGGATGAACGAGCGCGCCGCGGCCGCCGCCACCGGTGCGCTGACCGGCCTGCGCCTGCGGTCCGCTCCCCGGCTGCAGGTCCGGCGGACGGAGCAGGGCGCATGAGCGGCACCACCAGCGAGCCACCGGTCGCGCGCGGGCCCGCCGCTCTGGTGCCGGCGACCCGGACCCGGCGCGCGGTGCGGGTCAACCGGGTCACCCTGGGCGTGCTCGGGCTGCTGCTGGCTGCGGCCGGTGCCGCCGCGCTCGCCGTCGGGCTCGGCCGGGTCTCCGGTGTCGACCGGGACGACCCGGTGCTCGACGGGCCGGTGCGGGACCTCGCCCGGGACAGCGGCTGGGTCTGGCCCGCGCTGGGCGCGGCCACGGCGCTGCTGGCGCTGTACTGCCTCTGGTGGCTGCTGACCCAGGCCCGAACCGACCGGGTCGGTGACCTCCGGGTCGCCGCCGACGACCTGGGCACCATCGACCTCGTGTCCCGTGCACTGGCCGACGCGGTCGGCGACGAGGTCGAGAGCTACCCCGGGGTGACCCGGGCCGTCGCCCGACTCACCGGGTCGGCGCAGGCCCCGGCGCTGTCGCTGCGGGTCACCCTGGACGGCTCGGTGCCACCGGACGACGTGCACGCGCGCCTGGTGGACGAGGCCGTCGCCCACGCGCGGCTGGCCCTGGGCCGCGAGGACCTCACCGCCCGGGTGGAGCTGGTCGTGCCCCAGCTGCACTGAGCCGGAGGGACCGAGGCGGGTCAGCGGCCGAGTGCTCTGCAGATCGCATCCGCGACCTGCTCCGGCGGCTCGTGCTCCCAGAAGCGCAACACCCGCCAGCCGAGACCGGTGAGCACGGCGTCGGTACGGCGGTCGCGCTCGACGTTCGCGGTCAGCTTCGCGGCCCACCAGGCCCCGTTCACCGTCGGCAGGTGCCCGCAGGTAGGACACGCGTGCCAGAAACAGCCGTCGACGAAGACGACGAGGCGGCGGGCCTTCCACACCAGGTCACCGCGGGCGCGGGTCTCCCGGCAGGGGCGCACATCGACCCGGTAGCGCACACCGCGGGCGTGCAGCAGCCGGCGTACCGCGAGTTCCGGGACGGTGTCCCGGCGGCCCTGCCGCCGGAACCGGTCGCGGACCGCCGGCGACGACGGCGCGGGCGCGACCCGGAGATCCGGCACCCTCACGGCGGCGGCAGCGGCAGCCGCCGACGCCGGCACCGGCGCAGCGCGCGGGTCCCGGTGCCCGACCTGGGCGGCCGGCACCTCTGGACCGGGGAGCGCCACCGTCAGCCGACCTGCAGGAAGGCGGCCCCGGTGGCCCGCTCGACGAGCCGGCACAGGCCGTTGACCAGCCGCAGCTGCTCCGGGGTGTGCACCGGGGAGGTGAGCAGCGCCGGGCTGCCCACCAGGAACGCCACCGTCTTCGCCCGGGACAGCGCGACGTTCAGCCGGTGCCGGTCGAGCAGGAACTCCAGCCGCCGCGGCACGTGCGCGCCACTGGACGCGGCCAGGGTGAAGATCGACACGGCCGCCTCGCGGCCCTGGAACCGGTCGACGGTGCCGACCTCCACGTCGGCCAGGCCCGCCGCGGCCAGCGCGCTGCGCACTCGGTTGACCTGGGCGTTGTACGGGGTCACCACCAGCACGTCGGCCTGGGTCATCCGGTGCTCGCCGGCGGCGGTGCGCCAGGCCCGGCCCAGCAGGTCGCCCACCAGCTCGACCACCACCGCGGCCTCCTCCGCGGACGCCGCGCCGTTGCCCTCGTGCACGACCGGCACCCAGCCCAGCCCCGACGGCGCCGCCCACCGGTCGGGCAGGTCGATGGCGTTCCCGGCGGTGACCGGCGCCGGCAGCAGCCGGCTGTCGTAGGACAGCTCGGACACCAGCCCGCACAGGGCCGGGGCCATCCGCCAGGTGCGGTCCAGGAACACGCCACGCCCCGGCGGCAGCACGTCGTCGGCGCCGATCACGTGCTGTAGCGCGGAGACGTCGGCGCCGTCGGCGTGCACGCCCCGGCCCGGCTGCCGCAGCTGCTGCGGGTCGCCGAGCAGCAGCAGGTCGGTCGCCGCCCGGGACACCACGAGCGTGTTGGCCAGCGACAGCTGCCCGGCCTCGTCCACCACCAGCACGTCGAGCCGGCCGGCCAGCTCCGGCCGGGCGAACAGCCACGGCGTCCCGGCGACGAGGTCGGCGTCCCCCGCGTCGAGGGCGTCGACCACCGCCCCGTTGGTGCCGGCGCACACCACCCCGGGCGCGCTGCACATCTGGTGCGGTGCCGCCTTCTGCACCGCCCGCAGCGGGACGCCGGCCTCCCCTGCCGCGGCGACGACGCCGTCGAGCAGGTTGCCCAGCGCCTTGTGGCTGTGCGCGGTGATGCCCACCCGCCGGCCGGCCCGCACCAGGTCGACGACCGCGCGGGCACCGGTGTGCGTCTTGCCCGCACCGGGCGGCCCCTGCACCGCCAGCACCCCACCGTCCAGGGCCCGCGCCAGCCGGCGCACCGCGTCGCCAGCCGGCTCGCCGGGGACGACGACGGGCTCGCCGTCGCGCAGCCGGGGCGGGCGGTGCAGGAGCAGGTCCCGGGCGGCCCGCAGGTGCCGACCAGGCGCGTCCACCCCGCCGGCGGCCACCGCCTCACCCAGGTCGAGCAGCGCGGCGCGGAACACCGTGTCCGGGATGGGCCCGCCGGGCAGCAGCCCGAGCGGGTGCTCGGCGGACACCTCGACCCGGCGGGACAGCACGACCCAGCCCTCGGTGGCGTCGACGTCGACCACCTCGGAGGAGACCCGCCGGCCGTCGGCGCCGACCGGGACGTGATCCAGCCGGTCGCCGGGGCCGACCTTGGTCTCCTGCGGTGGGAACCGGTAGCGCCAGTGGGCCGAGCGGCCCTGCACGCCGAGCATGGCGACCGGCTCCAGCGGGCCGAGCGCGACGGACTCCCGCTCCAGGTCCTCGGCCGGCAGCGCGCGCAGCCGGAAGTACTCCCACCACTCCGAGCGCGCCTCCCGGGCGTGCCAGCCCAGCTGCTGGGCGAGCAGCCAGACCGCCTGCTGCTCCGGGGACCGGTCCGCGGCGTCCGCGGGCACCCCGGTCAGCAGCCGCCGCTCCAGGTCCGCGCGGGCGGCCTCGGCGGCGAGGGCCTCCAGCGACGCCTCCGGGTCGGCGTCACCCGGCCGGGCCAGCGGGGTGCCCGTGGCGAGCAGCTCGGTGCGCAGCGCCTCCAGCCAGTCCCGCAACTGCATCGTGGACAGGCAGTCGTCCCGGTTGTAGGTCTCGATCTCGTCCAGCAGCCGCTGCTCCCGGGTGGCCAGCCAGGTCTCGAACGCGATGATGCTGGCGCCGGCGTCGGAGACGGTCTCGGCGACCGGGCGGGTGTGGCCGCGGTAGTGGTCCTCGACCTTCTTCAGCGAGTACGACTCCTTGCTCAGCAGCAGCCCCTGCCGGACGACGGCGTAGAGGTCGACCAGCACGTCGCCGCGCAGCAGCCGGTCGACCTCGGCCTGCCGGGTGTGCAGCCGCGCGGACAGGTCCCGCAACCGGTTCGGCTCGTAGGGCGCGTAGTGGTAGACGTGCATCGCGGGGTCGGCGGCGTGCGCGGCGACCAGGTGGTCGACCAGCTGCTCGAAGGCCCGCCGCTCGGCCGCGGACTGGTCGGGTGCCGGTGCCGCGGGGTCGCCCGGCTCGCACCCCCAGTAGGCGGTGAAGGCACCCGTGGTGTCCAGCAGCCCCCACAGGTACTCCAGGCCGTGGTCGCCGGTGAACGGGTCACCCTCGATGTCGAAGAACAGGTCGCCGCGGCTGGGCGGCGGTAGCAGCTCGAACCCGCGCCCGGGCAGCCGGGGCAGGAACTCGTAGCCGGGCACGCCGGTCTCCCGCTCGGCGACCTGCAGCCGCGCCTGGCGGGTGATCCGCTCCCGCGACGTGTGCCCGATCGACTCCGGCAGCCGGTCGGCCGGCACCCGGGCCAGCTGCGCGACGGTGCTGATGCCCACCCCGGTCAGCGCGACGGCGTGGTCGCGGCGCAGGAAGGCCACCCGGGACAGGTGGTCCTCGGCCGTCCAGCGCTCGGTGCAGGTGGCCTTCCAGGGGCACACCCCGCAGTGCGCGTTCGGGTGCGGCGGGGCGAGGTCGCCGTCGGCCAGCCGGTCGAGGAAGCGGGTGCGGGCGGTTCGGGCGTAGGCCTGCGCGTCGGCGTACCGGAACGTCAGCTCCTGCCGGTCGCCGGTGACCACGGTGAGCAGCTCCGGTGGCGCGCCCTGCAGCACGGCCAGCAGGTCGCCGTAGAGCGCCATCTGCAGCAGGGCCGGCACCTTGATCCGCCGGGCGAGCTTGGTGTCGGCGACGTCGTAGGCCCAGGGGCCGAGCGCGGAGTCGCGGTCGGGGCGCTTGAGCAGGAAGTCGGCGTGCCCGCGCCAGGTGCCGTCGAAGAAGGTGGCCTGGTAGACGACGTCGGCGCCGGAGCGCATCGCGGCCAGCGTCTCGGCCTGGGCCCGCAGCAGCGCGGCGGCGTCCTTGCCGGTGGGCGCGTCGATCTCGACGACGGACAGCCCGGCGTCCCGCAGCCGCTGCACGTGCCGCGCCTCGTGGGCGATGCCGTGCTCGGCGACCAGCTGCGTCATCGGGTCGGCCGCCGGCGGCCGGGGCCGCAGGCCACGGGCCACCTCGGTGCTGAGCCGGGTCAGGTGCTCGCACTCCAGGAACCCGGTCAGGTCGCCGGCGCTGACCACCAGCGCGCCGTCGGACTCGTACATCGCACCGCTCCCTGTCGCGCGGGCCGGTCCCGCCGGACGACCGTAGGACGGCCCTCCGACAGAACCACACCGGCCGGCGGCCGGTTCAGTCCACGAAGGCGTGCACCACCGGCGCGAGCTCGTGCGCCTCGGTGACCAGTGCCAGGTGCCCGCCCCGGTACAGGTGCAGCTGGGCGTCCGGGATCAGCCGGGCCATCACCCGGGCGTTGACCGACGGGATCATCGGGTCGTCGTCGCCGGCCAGGACCAGCTCACACAACCACACCCGCAGCCGGTCGACACCGGGAGTCCCCGACCGCCGCGGGGCTCCCGACCCGCGCCGCTCCGGGCGCGCCCGGGAGCACGCCGGACCGGACATGCGTGTGGGAGGCTCACCTGCGCAGCGGGCGGCACCCACTCCGACCCGCCCGGACGTCCCGCTGCCACACGGGCGGACGTCAGGACCGGAGGGACCGCACGCCATGGTCGCGACCCTGCACGACGTGGCCCGGCTCGCCGGGGTGTCCTTCAAGACCGTCTCCAACGTCGTCAACGACTACCCGCACGTCCGGCCGAGCACCCGCGAGCGGGTGCTCGAGGCCATCCGGACGCTGGACTACCAGCCCAACCTCTCCGCCCGCAGCCTGCGCTCGGGCCGCAGTGGCGTGCTGAGCCTCGCCCTGCCCGAGCTGCGCCTGCCGTACTTCGCCGAGCTGGCCGACGAGGTGATCCGGGCCGCCGAGCGCCGGGGCCTGGTGGTGCTGATCGAGCAGACCAACCGGGACCGCAAGCGGGAGGTCGACCTGCTGTCCAGCGCGCGGCTGCGGATGGTGGACGGGTTGCTGTTCAGCCCGCTGGGCCTGGAGCCGGAGGACGTCGAGCTGGTCCGGATCGACACGCCCCTGGTGCTGCTCGGCGAGCGGGTGTTCCACCCGGCCGTCGACCACGTGACGATGCAGAACGTCGAGGCGGCCCGGGCGGCGACGGAGTACCTGCTGGCCCGGGGACGGCGCCGGATCGCGCTGGTCGGCTACCACCCCGGCGAGGTGATCGGCTCGGCCGGGCTGCGCTTCCGCGGGTACCGCGAGGCCCTGGAGGGCGCCGGCCTGGCCGTCGACGAGCGACTGCTGGGCGTGGCCGAGCTGTGGCACCGCCAGCAGGGCGCCGACGCGGCCACGCAACTGCTGGACTCCGGGGTGCACTTCGACGCCGTGTTCGCGTGCAACGACACCCTGGCGCTGGGCGCGATGCACGCCCTGACCGGTGCCGGCCGCCGGGTCCCCGACGACGTCGCCGTGGTGGGCTTCGACAACACCGACGAGGGCGTCTACTCCCAGCCGGCGCTCACCACCGTCGACCCCGGGCGCCGCGGCATCGCCGAGTGCGCGGTGGACACCCTGGTGCAGCGGATCGCCGACCGCACCGCACCGGTGCGGCAGACCGCGATCGACTTCTCCATCGTGCAGCGCGAGTCCACCTGACGGCTGGCGCCGCAGGCCCGCACCGGGCTCCCCGGTTCAGGTCACGACTGTGTGACGACGCCGACATGACGCCTTGACACGCCTCGCACCCGTCCCCATCATGGCGTTCACAACGTTGTAGAACGTGCCTCACACCACAGCTCATCATGAGATCGGGCCTCCCGGCGCCGTCCGACAGCCCAGCGTCCAGCCGCCCCCGGCCGGTCGACCCCGCACACCGGTCGCGCTCCACCCGCTCGACCGCGCTCCACGCAGGACCCACGACGACGAAGTCCGTGGCACGCACTCCGAGAGGGAACACAGTGAACAAGAAGCTCGTAGCGGCGGTTCTCGGCGCAGGGACGGCGATGGCCTCCCTCACCGGGTGTGGCGGCGGTGACGACGGTGGCAGCGGCGGCAACGCGAGCGGCGGCTCCTGCAGCGTCCCGATCGTGAACCCGGACGCCACGCAGGTCTCCGTCTGGGGCTGGTACCCCAACCTGCAGAAGGTCGCCACCAACTTCAACAACACCCACGACGACGTGCAGGTCTGCCTGACCAACGCCGGCCAGGGTGTGGACGAGTACAACAAGTTCCAGACCGCGATCACCGCCGGCAGCGGCGCCCCCGACGTCATCATGCTGGAGACCGACCAGGTCCCCGGCTTCGCGCTGCAGGGCGGGCTGACCGACCTCAGCGAGTACGGCGCCAGCGACGTGCAGGGCAAGTTCAGCGAGGGCGCTTGGAAGGACGTCTCCAGCGGCGACGCCGTCTACGGCATCCCGGTCGACGGCGGCCCGATGGCGATGATGTACCGCACCGACATCTTCGAGCAGTACGGCCTGACCGTGCCCACCACCTGGGACGAGTACCGCGCCCAGGCCGAGAAGCTCAAGGCCGCCGGCGGCCCGCTGATGGGCGACGTGCCCAGCAACGTCCCGGCCCCGATGGTCGCCCTGATGCAGCAGAAGGGCGCGGTGCCGTGGGAGTACGACGCCGCCAACCCGACCGACCTGAAGATCAACCTCAACGACCAGAACAGCAAGGACGTCCTGGACTACTGGGCCAACATGGTCAAGGACGGCCTGGCCGGCAAGCAGGACCAGTTCACCACCGACTACATCTCCGGTGTCGTCCGCGGTGACTACGCCACCTACGTGTCCGCCGCCTGGGCGCCCGGCTACCTGACCGGCGCAGGCGCCGGCGAGGGTGCCGACGCCGGCAAGTGGGCCGTCGCACCGCTGCCCCAGTGGGACCCGGCCAACCCGGTGCAGGTCAACTGGGGCGGGTCGGTCTTCTCGGTCACCGAGCAGGCCCAGGACAAGGAGGCCGCGGCCGTCGTCGCCAAGGAGCTGTACGCCGACGACGAGTCGCTCAAGGACGGCTGGGTGAACCAGATCATCTTCCCGCTGAACACCTCGGTGCTCACCTCGGACGAGTTCATCAACAACCAGTCGACCTTCTTCAACGGCCAGACCGCCAACAAGGACGTCTACATCCCGGCGGCCGACGCCTACGAGGGCTCGACCTACAGCCCCTTCTCGAACAACTTCTACGCCGAGTTCACCAAGGAGATCACGGCGATGAACAACGGTGAGAAGACCGGCTCGGAGGCCGCCGACTCGCTGCAGGAGTCGATGGAGACCTACGCCGAGCAGCAGGGCTTCACGCTCTCCTGACGCGCACCCACCGCTCGTCCCCGGGGAATCACCCTCCCCGGGGACGAGCACCCCTCCCGAGCACCACCTCACGCGCACGGAAGCGAGACGGCATGGCATCGCTGGGTACGGCAGACCAGGTGGCGTCGTCCGCGGCGGCCGCCACGGCGACCGGCGGGCGACCCCGGCCGGAGGCCAGGAAGCAGCTGAAGGGCCGCGGTACCAACGCGTGGGTGGCCTGGGCGTTCCTCGCCCCGTTCGCCCTGGTGTTCCTGGTCTTCCTGGTGGCACCCCTGCTCTACGCGCTGTACCTCAGCCTCTACACCAAGGGGCTGGCCACCGGTGAGCGGTTCGCCGGCCTGGACAACTACACCCGGGCCTTCACCGACCCGTCGTTCCTCAACGGCATCTGGTTCGTGCTGCGGTTCACCCTGGTCGTGATCCCGGTGCAGATGGCGGTCTCGCTGCTCGCCGCGCTCGTGCTCGACTCGCTCACCTCGCGGTTCTCCCGGTTCTCCCGCCTGGTGATCTTCGTGCCCTACGCCATCCCCGCCGTCATCGGCGCGCTGATGTGGGGCTTCCTGTACAGCCCGAACTTCGGGCCGCTGCAGCAGATCTTCGGTGACTCGGCCCCGTTCCTGCTCGCCGACGGCGGCCTGTTCGCCGGCCTCACCAACGTGGTCACCTGGCAGTGGGCCGGCTATTACATGATCATCATCTACGCCGCGCTGCAGGGCATCGACCCGGCCATCTACGAGGCGGCGAAGATCGACGGCGCCACGGGGCTGCAGGTCGCGCTGCGCATCAAGATCCCGATGGTCAGCTCCGCGCTGGTGCTGATCCTGGTCTTCGCGGTCATCGGCACGCTGCAGTTCTTCACCGAGCCGCAGGTGCTGCGGCCGATCTCCAACGGCGGGATCACCGCCGACATCACCCCGAACGTCTACGCCTTCAACCTGGCCTTCAACTACGCGCAGGTGAACTACGCGTCGGCGATCGCGTTCGCGCTGGGCATCGTGGTGTTCCTCGGCGTCTACATCTTCCTGTTCGCCACCCGTAAGCGTGGGGGTTTCCTCAAGTGAGCGTCCTGTCCAAGCCCACCGCCGAGGCACCCGCCCGGCCCGCGGCTCCCCCGCCGCGGCGCCACGACCCGCGCCGGCAGCCCAGGCGCTGGGGATCGCACCTGTTCCTCGGCTTCCTGGTCCTGTACTTCATCCTGCCGCTGTGGTTCCTGGTCGTCGCCAGCACCAAGGACGCCGGCGGGCTGTTCAACGGCACCGGCGGCGCGCTCTGGTTCGACCAGGGCTTCCACTTCTTCGAGAACCTCAGCACGCTGTTCACCTACAACGACGGCATCTACCTGAAGTGGCTGGGCAACTCGCTGCTCTACGCCTTCGCCGCCGGGATCGGCGCCACCGTGCTGGCCGTGCTGGCCGGGTACGCGTTCGCCAAGTTCGACTTCCCCGGCCGCCGGCTGACCTTCTCGCTGCTGCTGGGCGCGGTCATGGTGCCGGCCACCGCGCTGGTCATCCCCACGTTCGTGCTGCTCAGCCGGCTGGAGCTCACCAACACCGCGTGGGCGGTCATCCTGCCCTCGATGCTCAACCCGTTCGGCGTCTACCTGATGCGGGTCTACGCCGCCGACGGTGTGCCCGACGAGCTGCTGGACGCCGCACGGATGGACGGCGCCGGTGAGTTCCGCACGTTCTTCAGCGTCGCCCTGCCGCTGATGCGCCCGGCCATAGTCACCGTGCTGCTGCTGTCGGTCGTCGGCACCTGGAACAACTACTTCCTGCCGCTGGCCGTGCTGTCGGACTCGACGAAGTTCCCGATCACCGTCGGGCTGAACCTCTGGCAGGGCCTCGCCGGCGCCAACAACGGCGGCGGCACGTCGCTCTACGCGCTGATCATCGTCGGCTCGCTGGTGTCGATCATCCCGCTGGTGATCGCCTTCCTCGGCCTGCAGAAGTACTGGCAGGGCGGCCTGGCGATCGGCAGCCTCAAGTAGGTCTCCCGCGGTGCTGCCCACCCCACCGGGCAGCACCGCCGGGCCCATCCCGCGCAGCAGCGGCACTCCACCGCACCGCTCCACCGCGCGCCCCGTCGCGCCCGCTCCCCCACAGCACGCGGCCCCGGCCGCGCCCCCACCATCCCGCGAGGACGTCCACCATGCCCACCGCACACCTGACACTCGACCCGCGGTTCACCGTCGGGGCCGTCCACCGCAGGGTCTTCGGCTCCTTCGTCGAGCACCTCGGCCGCTGCGTCTACGACGGCCTCTACGAGCCCGGTCACGAGTCCGCCGACGAGGACGGTTTCCGCACCGACGTACTGGAGCTGGTGCGCGAGCTCGGCGTCTCCACGATCCGCTACCCCGGCGGCAACTTCGTCTCCGGCTACCGCTGGGAGGACGGCGTCGGCCCCCGGGAGTCCCGGCCCAAGCGGCTGGACCTCGCCTGGCACTCCCTGGAGACCAACCAGGTGGGCCTGCACGAGTTCGCCCGCTGGAACGACAAGGCCGGCAGCGAGCTGATGCTCGCCGTCAACCTGGGCACCCGCGGCGTGCTGGAGGCCCTGGACCTGCTCGAGTACAGCAACGTGCGGTCGGGCTCGACGCTGTCCGACCAGCGCGTCGCCAACGGCGCGACCGACCCGTTCGGCGTGAAGATGTGGTGCCTGGGCAACGAGATGGACGGCCCCTGGCAGCTCGGCCACCGCAGCGCCGAGGACTACGGGAAGATCGCCAGCCAGACGGCCAAGGCCATGCGCCAGCTCGACCCGGACGTCCAGCTGGTGGTGTGCGGCAGCTCCAACTCCCAGATGCCGACCTTCGGCACGTGGGAGCGGACCGTTCTCGAGCACACCTACGAGGACGTCGACTTCATCTCCTGCCACGCCTACTACGCGGAGAGGAACGGCGACCTGGCGAGCTTCCTGGCCTCGGCGGTCGACATGGACCACTTCATCGAGTCGATCGTGGCCACCGCCGACCACGTGAAGGCCGAGCTGCGCAGCTCCAAGACGATCGACATCGCCTTCGACGAGTGGAACGTCTGGTATCAGGAGCGCTTCCACGCCGACGACCAGATCACCGACATCGAGCAGTGGCCCTACGCCCCGCGCCTGCTCGAGGACCAGTACCACGTGGCGGACGCGGTGGTGTTCGGCAGCCTGCTGATCTCGCTGCTCAAGCACGCCGACCGGGTCACCTCGGCGAGCCTGGCCCAGCTGGTCAACGTGATCGCCCCGATCATGACCGAGCCGGGCGGGCCCGCCTGGCGGCAGACCACGTTCTTCCCGTTCGCGCTGACCTCCCGGCTGGCCCGGGGCAACGCGCTGCGGGTGGAGCTGACCAGCGACACCACGACGACCACCGACCACGGCGACGTGCCGGTCGTCGACGCCGTCGCCACGCACGACCCGGAGACCGGCAAGGTCGCGGTGTTCCTGGTCAACCGGGACATCGAGGGCCCCACCACGGTCACCGTGGACGCCGGCTCGCTGGGCGACGTGCAGGTGCTGGAGAGCCACACCCTGCACGACGACGACGTCTACGCCGCCAACACCCTGGCCGAGCCCAACCGGGTCGCGCCGGTGGAGAACAAGAGCGTCCGGCTGGAGAACGGCACGCTCACCGTCGAGCTGCCCCCGGTCAGCTGGACGGCCATCTCCCTCGGCTGACATAACCCCGCAGGACCTGGAACGCCCCGCCGGTCATCGGACCGGCGGGGCGTTCTGTCGTGCGGTGCGGTCAGCTGACCCGCTCGAACACCGCGGCCATGCCCTGCCCGCCGCCGATGCACATCGTCTCCAGGGCGTAGCGGCCCTCCCGGCGGCGCAGCTCGTGCGCCAGCGTGGCGAGGATCCGGGCGCCGGTGGCACCGACCGGGTGGCCGAGGGAGATCCCGGAGCCGTTCACGTTCACCCGGGCACGGTCGTCGGTGCCCAGCCCCCACTGGTCCAGGCAGGCCAGCACCTGGGACGCGAACGCCTCGTTCAGCTCGATCAGGTCCAGGTCGGCCATCGTCAGCCCGGTCTTCTCCAGCACCGCCGCGGTGGCCGGCACCGGGCCGATGCCCATGGTCTCCGGCGGGACTCCGGCCACCGCCCAGCCGGCCAGCCGGACGAAGGGCTCCCAGCCGCGCCGGTCGGCCTCGGCGCGGGTGGTGACGATGCACATCGCCGCGCCGTCGTTCTGGCCCGAGGCGTTGCCCGCGGTGACCGTGGCCTTCGGGTCCACCCGGCCCATCACCGGCCGGAGCGCGGCGAGGTCCTCCATGGTGGTGTCCGGGCGGGGGTGCTCGTCCTCGGTGACCACGCGGGCCGGGCTCTTGCGGCTCCCGGCGACCTCCACGCCCACGATCTCGTCGGCGAAGCGGCCCTCGCGGATCGCCGCGCCGGCGGCCTGCTGGGAGCGCAGCGCCCACGCGTCCTGGGCGAGCCGGTCGACGTCGAAGTCGCGGCGGACGTTCTCCGCGGTCTCCAGCATCCCGCCGGGCACCGGGTGGTCACGGCCGCCGGCGGTCTCCCGGGCGCGGGCCAGCCGGTCGTGCAGCATCACGCCGTCGCCCTTGACCCCGGTGCGCAACCCGAGCGCGTAGTGCTCGACCTGGCTCATCGACTCCACGCCACCGGCGACGACCACCTTCCCGGCACCCGCCTGCACCTGCATCACGGCGTAGACGACCGCCTGCAGGCCCGAGCCGCAGCGCCGGTCGATCTGCAGGCCCGGCACGCCGACCCCCAGGCCGGCGTCCAGGGCGGCGATCCGGCCGATGGCCGGGTTCTCACCGCTGGGGTTGCAGTTGCCGAGGACGACGTCGTCGACCTCGCCCTCACCCAGCCCGGCCCGGGAGGCGAGCTCCCGGAGCAGTCCGGAGGCCAGCTGGCTGGCGGGGATGCCGGCGAAGACGCCGCCGAAGCGGCCGACCGGGGTTCGCAGCGGGGAGCAGATGACGACCTCGTCCATGCCCCGACTCTGCCGCACCCGGCGCGCCCGCGCCGCACCTGGGTCCCGCCGGTGGTGCGGCGCCGGCGACTCGTCGACACGGGGTGGTGTAGACAGCGGCCCGTGTCGACACGGCCCACTGTCGACATGTCGCCGTGTCGACGCCGGGTCAGGCGGGTCCGGTCAGGCCGCCGAGGCCGTCAGCCGACGTCCTCCAGGCAGAAGGCGGTGCCCTCCTCGCCCGCGTCGCCCTCGAAGGCGTAGGCCACCGAGTCCGGCCATTCGTCGGTGCACAGCGTCTCGTCGGCGCTGATCGTGGCGTCGGTGACGTTCTCCACGAGGCCGGCGACCCGGTAGTCGGCTGCGTCGTCGGAGCAGTCGACGACGCTCAGCTGGCCGTCGCTCTCCTCCTGCACGCAGTCGCCGGCCTGCGCCGTGCCACCGCCACCGACCAGGAGGAGCAGCCCGATCACCGCGGCGACGAGGACGACGACCGCGCCGCCGGTGAGCAGACGCCGCTTCTTGACCGCGGCGGGGTCCGCCGGCGCACCGGGCTGGCCGGCGGGGGCGCCGTGCTGACCGGTCGGGTTCCACGGCTGCTGGCCGGGCTGCCCCGGGACAGCCCATGGCTGCTCACCCTGCGGCGGCTGCCCGGGCTGCTGGCCCCACGGCGGCGACCCCGGCTGGCCCTGCGGGGGTCCGTACTGCCCCTGCGGAGGACCGTACTGGCCCTGCACCTGCCCCGGCTGGCCCTGCGGGGGACCGTACTGACCCTGCGGGGACCCGTACTGACCCGGCGGCGGGCCGTACTGGCCCTGCGCGGAGCTGTCCTGGCCGGGACTCGGCCACGGAGCGTCCTGCGGGCCGGCACCGGGCGCCTGCTGGCCCCAGCCGGTGGCGCCCGCGGGCTGGCCGCCGGGCTGCGCCTGCGGGTGGTGCGGGTCGGTCGGCCCCTGGCCGCCGGTGGAACCGGGCGTGGTCATGCGTCCTCCTGGTCGGGCTGTCCGCGCTGATCCTCCCGGTCGCGCGCAGCGCAGACACGGCAGGGCACGCTCCCGACCAGCGTCACAGCCCGGTGACGTCCCGGCATCCCCCGCGCGGGTGTGCACGGCGGTCGCGGTGCACGGGCTGGGAGACTCGCTCCGATGACGCCCCCCGACGAGAGCCCCGTCTGCTCGGCCAAGGGCTGCCGGGCGCCCGCCCGCTGGGCCCTGGTCTGGAACAACCCCCGGCTGCACACCCCCGACCGGGAGAAGGTCTGGACGGCGTGCGACGCGCACCGGCCGACGCTGTCCGACCACCTGGCCGCGCGGTCGTTCCTGCGCCGGGTCGACCCGCTGGCCCACCCCCCGGTTGCCGGGCGGGCGCATGATCGGTCCATGACCACTGCACGCTGGAACGGAACCGTCATCGCCGAGTCCGACGACATCGTCACCGTCGAGGGCAACGCCTACTTCCCCCGCGAGTCCGTCGTCGGCGACGTGCTGCGCCCGTCGGCCACCACGTCGCACTGCCCCTGGAAGGGCGAGGCCTCCTACTTCTCCCTGGAGGTCGACGGCAAGACCAACACCGACGCCGTCTGGACCTACGACGCCCCCAAGGACGCCGCCGCGGAGATCACCGGCCGCCTCGCCTTCTGGAAGGGCGTCGAGGTCAGCTGACCCGGTGCCGGGCCCGGTCCCCTCGGACCGGGCTCCGGCGGTGAGCACTGGACGCTCCCGGGACGATGGGCTGGATTGCACCGGTGACCCAGGACGTCGGGAGAAGCGATGCGGCCTTACACCTCGGCCGACGGCGCGGCCGTGGTCGACCTCGTGGTCGCGGCCGGCATGTTCGGCCGCGACGAGGCGGGCTTCCTCGCCGACGGCATCCTGGACGGTGGGCGACGACGGCGGGACCTGTCTCGTGGAGGACGCCGAGGACGGGCGAGGACTGGCCGCCGTTCTCCTCTACCGTCCCGAGGAGTCCGCCGACCGGGCCTTCGACCTGACGATGATCGCCGTCCGGCCCGACCTGCAGGGCGGCGGCCGGGGCGCCGCCCTCGTGCGGCACGCCGAGGACGACCTCCAGCAACGCGGCCAGCGACTGCTCCTTATGCGCACCTCCGGCACGCCGCAGTACGACCGCACACGTGCCTTCTACCGCGACCTCTCCTACACCGAGCACACCCGCGTACCGGACTACTGGACCGACGGCGACGACCTCGTGGTGTTCAGCAGGCGCCTGTCCGCGCGCGCGGCGAGCCACCGCCCTGGCGCGTTCTCGGAGAGGGACGTCATGGCACAGGGCTCGTGCTCGGTGGCGGCCGACGACCAGACAGCGTTGCTCGACTCGGCTTCATCGACTCCCTGCCCCATAGCCGCCCGGATGCTCCGGTTGCCCGAGGCCCGAGGCTGGTTCGGCTGGGCCAAGGCATCCTCCCGACACCAGACGGGCCGGTCCGGACGACTTGCCCTCTGGCTCGGGCTAGGTAGAGTAAATGCATGGTCGAACTCCGGATGACCCTCACCACGCAGCGCGTGCTCGAGGCGCTGCTGGAGGACCCGGGGCGCGAGCGCTACGGGCGGGAGATCGGCGAGGCGGCCGGCCTGCGCAGCGGCACGGTCCA
>NZ_JAAGWK010000033.1 GCF_010685995.1 Goekera deserti
CGCGCTGCGGCACCGACCGCGGTCCGGTGTCGAACCTGCCGACGAGCACCCCGCCGTGGCCGGACCACGCCCGGTGAGGGCGCAGCGGGCGGCGGCCTGACCGACCGGCCGCACCCGACCGTCGAGCAGTGACTCCTGCCCGCGGCCCGACGACGGGACAAGGCGTCCGCTCGCCGTGGCACCTGTGTCGACGTCCCGTGCTGAGGGATGCCGCAGGGATCCTCGTGCCGCAGGCCGCTTGCACGCATCAACGGTGCGGTCCCTGGTCATCGGCGCCTGTAACGCCAGCCGGCGACGGCGCACTGACCGTGGGAGTCGTTGCCAGCGGCTGCGCCGTCTCACTTCCAGGGACGTGAGACGACCAGGCGTCGTCGACGTCCCGGAGACGAACGACCAGTGCGTCATGCAGCCATGATGAGCGCGGTCCTGGCAGCGTCATGTGGCCGCGCACGATCCCGCGAAACCGTCTGTTGAAGCAACAGCGCGACGCTGGCCGGGTACTACGTATGCCTGCAGAGCGGTTCCCTGAGAGCGTGGCAAGGCCAGAATTCCAGCTACCCAACTCCACCGAACCCGGGGCCGACCGAGACGCTCACGACCGCGGCGTGCGCGGTCCGGACGAGAGAGGTGTCCCGGCCGTGCACCCATGCGCTACGTCGCTGGCGACCGGGATGCGGCTCGAGACCGCTGAGCGACCGTCAGGTCACGGCCTGGCGGGAAGGTCACGTCGACCGCGAGCCCACCCGTGGAGGGAGCGGACAACAGCAGCACGGCGTGGTGCACCTCGGCAACCCGGGCGACGAGGGCCAGACCCAGGCCGCTCCCGGGGGCGGACACCCGACCGCCGCCCCGGACGAAGGGCTCGGTGAGGGTGCCGAGGACCGCGGGGTCCACGACCGGGCCGGTGTTGCACACCACCAGCTGGGCCCGGTCCCCCGTCGTGATGCCGGTGCGCACGTGGACCGTCCCACCGGGGCCTGTGTTGTGGCGCACCCCGTTGAGCACCAGGTTGCCCACCAGGTGCCGGACCAGCGGTTCGACCCCGTCCAGGTCGCACTCGCCCAACTCGGCGTGCACGGTGACGCCGGCCCGGTGGGCGAGCGGGGCGAGCTCCCGGACGACCTCGCCGGTGACCTCGGCCAGGTCCACCGGGGCGACGGCGGGCAGCCGCCCCTGGTCCAGCGCCGCCAGGGCCAGCAGGGCCTCGACGGTCTCGGTACCCCGGCGGTTGGTCTCGTCCAGGCGGGTGAGCAGGCGGGGGACGTCGACCGCGGCAGGGTCGGCGAGCGCGACGTCGAGCATCGCGCGCTCCACCGCGTAGGGGGTGCGCAGCTCGTGCGAGGCGTTGGCGGCGAACCGGCGCTGCTCGTCGAAGGCGGCCTGCAGCCGGTCGAGCATGGCGTCGAAGGTGTCGGCCAGCTCCCGGAACTCGTCGCGCGGGCCGGACGAGGCGACCCGGTGGTCCAGCTGGCCGGCGGCGACCCGCCGGGCGACGGCGTGCATGTCGTGCAGCGGACGCAGCATGCGGCCGGCCAGGAACCACCCGCCGACCAGACCGACCACCGTCAGGGCGGTCAGCACCGCCGCGACCCGGGGCCACAGGGCGGTGAGCAGGTCGTTGCGGTTCGGGATGAACGCGCCGTCGACGCTGAGGTTGCCCTCGGGCACGAACCGGAGGACGTACACGAGCAGCGCCACCAGCCCGGTCCCGGCGACCAGCAGGAACCCGGCGTAGCTCAGGGTCAGCCGCAGCCGAGCGCTCACCGCGGGCCGGTCGCCGTGCCCGCCGGGGCCGGCTGGGACTCCGGCCCGGGGCCGCCGACGCGGTAGCCGGTACCGGGCACGGTGTGGATGAGCCACGGGTCGCCCAGCCGCTTGCGCAGTGCGGAGATGGTGATCCGGACGGCGTTGGTGAACGGGTCGGCGTTCTCGTCCCAGGCCCGCTCCAGCAGTGACTCGGCGCTGACCACCCCACCGCGGGCGGTCAGGAGCACCTGCAGGACGGCGAACTGCTTGCGGGTCAGCCCCACGTACCGGCCGTCGCGGTACACCTCGCGGCGGAACGGGTCGAGCCGCAGCCCGGCGAACTCCAGGACCGGCGGGGTCGCGTCGACCGGGCGGCGACCCAGGGCCCGCAGCCGAACCACCAGCTCGCGCATGGCGAACGGCTTGGTCAGGTAGTCGTCGGCACCGAGCTCGAACCCGCGCACCTTCTGCTCGAGCCGGTCGGCCGCGGTCAGCATGAGGATGCGGCAGGGCAGGCCGTCGGCGACGATCCGGCGCGCCACGTCGTCCCCGGAGGTGCCCGGGAGGTCCCGGTCCAGCACGACGACGTCGTAGGAGTTCACCGCGAGAGCCTCCAGTGCCGCCTCCCCGTCGGCGACCACGTCCGCGGCGATCGCCTCCAGTCGCAGCCCGTCCCGGACGGCGTCGGCCAGGTAGGGCTCGTCCTCGGCGATCAGCACCCGCATGCGACGAGAGTAGGAACCGGCGCGTATCGCCGGTGTATCCGCGCGACGGGCGCGTCGCGGCGCGGCACCGCGGGGTTCGTGCGCCTCGGACGCCAGCTGCCGGGCCGCGACGACGCTGGCCGACTCCCGGTGCGGGGGCGTCACCGCCTCACCCCGCACTGGCGTCGGGAGCAGGCGCGGGGCACGTCTCGCCGGGGGCGACGGTGAGCTCGTAGTGCCACAGCTCGTTGCCGTACGTCATGCAGAGCCCGTGGTCGGATCCGTGCTGCGTCATCCAGCTCATCGCGTCGGTGGGCCCGATGTCGACCGCGCGCCCGGCGACGTGCGCCGAGTCCTCCGGTCGCAGCACGTACCGGGAAGCGGCCTCCTCGCTGCCGTGCTCGGCGACCGCGGCGTCGAACAGCGCCTGCTGGAGGCCCGCACTGCGCCACCCGCTCGTGACGCGCAGCGCCACCCCGTCGAGCTCCGCGGCGCGGGCTGCGTCCTGCACGGCCTGCCGCAGGGCCGGGTCGAGCATGCTGATGGCCGGCAGGTCAGCGAACGGGGACAGCGACTCCCCGTCCGGCACCCACCCATCGGCAGCGTCGCGTGTGCCGGCAGGCCCGTCGACGGCGCTCTGCCGGGCGTGGTCCGGGACACCGGCCGCGGCGCCGGGCTGGCAGGCGGCCAGGGCTGCCAGCACGGGTACCGCCAGGAGGGCCGCCCGCAGCCGGACGGCACGCGCGGGGCGAGGACGACGACGGGCGCGTGCCAGGACGACGAGAGAGACACCCAGGGCGGCCCCGGCCGAGTTGGTGGCGACGTCGACCGGGTCGGGGACCCGGCCCGGCAGCAGCAACTGGCCGAGTTCGACCGCCACGGACAACGCGACGCCCGTGAGGAGCGGGAGCGACCGCCCGCGGTGGGCCAGCACCAGGCCGGCCACCGCACCGACGGGCAGGAAGAGCAGGGCATTGGCCACGTTCTCGACCGGAGCGCGGTGCACCGTGCCCACCCACGGGCCGAGGAGCGCCTGGACGGCGTCGACCACGGCCGAGCGGGCGCCGGCGACCACACCCGGCGGGCCGAGCGTCACGTACCCCACCGCGCACGTGACGAGCAGCGCGGCCAGCGCGAGCGACGCCGGCCGGCCTCGGGCGGGGTGGGGCGTCGGTACCGGGGCGGGGCTCCGGTGGGCGACTGCTCTGCTGTCGAGGGTGCTCATGCTCGGGTCCTCTCCCGCGCCGGGGTCGGCGCGGTCTCGATGGGCGTCGGTGCACCAGGAGTCCACGCCGCACCGTGTTGCGCGGACGTATGCGACGTCGCACAGGCGCGCGACCAGGTGAGCGGCCGCGACATGTCGTCGGCATATCGGTTTCTGCGGACGCCCTGGCGACAGCGCGGTCGGTGGGGTGTGGACATCACGCCCCGCGGCTGCTGGCCGCCGACATCCGGAGGAACCCGTGTACCGATCCCGCCACCTCGCCCACCGCCGACGCGTACTGGGCGGGCTGCTCGCCGCGCCGGCGCTGGCGATGGCACTGCTCGCCTGCTCCCCGGACGCGGCCCCGACCGCGGGGGCATCGGGGGACCTCACCGCGAGCGACCCCGGCGCCACACCCGGGGCCTCCTCCGGGGCGCCGGCGGGAGCGCCGTCCGACGCCGACCGCAACGCTGCCCGCGATGCCTACGACCTGGCACTGGCCGGGTGCATCAGGGACCAGGGCGTGGACGTGGCCGATCCGGCACCCGGCGAGGGCATCACGGAGAGCGGGCCCGAGGTCGAGGCGGCGGCATCGGCGTGCGTGGCGGTGGTGGGCCCGCCGCCGACCTACCAGTTCACGCCCGCGGAGGACCAGGCACTGCACGAGGGCTACCTGGCGCTGGCCGTGTGCCTGCGTGAGCGCGGCTACGACGTCGCCGACCCCGCCCCGGGCGAGGCCATCGCCATCTCCGGCGTCTCGGACGCCGACTTCCAGGCCTGCCAGGTGCCGGGATGACGACCCGACGCCGGACGCGCACGGCGGTCGCGCTCGTCGCCACAGCGGTCGCCGTGCTCGCCGGCGCGGTCGGCCTGACCGACCGCGCCGACCCGCCCGCCGCTGCACCGGCCCCCGTGGTGGCGACGGCACCGGTCACCCTCGGCGCGATGGTCGACCAGACCGACGTCCGCGGCACCCTCGCCCACCCCGATGCCGGCCCGGTGGTCGCGGGACGGGCCGGGGTGCTGACCTCGCTACCGGCGGTCGGGACGACGATCGGACCGGGCCAGACGCTGTACACGGTCGACACGCGCCCGGTCGTCCTGCTGCTCGGGTCGCTGCCCGCCTGGCGCACCCTGGCCGCCGGCATCCCCGACGGCGAGGACGTGCGTCAGCTGGAGCAGGGCCTGTCCGCACTCGGGCGGTTCCCGCAGGCACCGGACACCCGCTTCACCGCCGCGACCGCCGTCGCCGTCCGGTCGTGGCAGCGTTCGCTGGGCCTGGAGCCGACGGGCGCGGTCGAGCGCTCGGCGATCGTGTTCGCCCCGCAGCCGCTGCGGGTCGACGCGCTCAGCAGCCGGGTCGGCGCCGACGTGGGCGCGGGCACCGAGCTGTTCACGACGTCGGGCACGGACACGGTGGTCTCGGCCGACCTGGGCCTGGACGACCAGCAGCTCGCCGTCGCGGGCGCGGCCGTGACGGTCGTCCTGCCCGACGGGACGGAGCTGCCGGCGACCGTCGGCGCCGTCGGTGACACCGTCGAGCGTCCCGGGCCGGACGAGGACTCGGGCGAGGTCGTGGTCCCGGTGACGGTCACCGTGGCCGACCAGGCCGGTGCGGCCCGCTTCTCCCGGGCCGACGTCACGGTCCGCTTCTCCAGCACCCTGGGCGAGGACCTGCTCACCGTCCCGGTGGAGGCCCTCGTCGCGATCGACCCGTCCTGCTTCGGCGTGGAGGTGCCGGACCCGGCGCGCCCCGGCCGGACGACGGTCCTCCCGGTGACCGTCGGCGTCTTCGCCTCCGGTCGCGTCGCCGTCACCGGCGAGGGCATCGTCGCGGGGTTGCGCGTCGTGGTGGCCGGCCCGTGAGCCCGGTCGTCGAGCTGGACCGGGTGACCCGCACCTACGGCTCGCCCCCGGTGACGGCACTGGCCGACGTCAGCCTGAGCGTCCACGAGGGGGAGTTCGTGGCCGTCGTCGGCCCCAGCGGCTCGGGCAAGTCCACGCTGCTCAACATCATCGGCACCCTGGACCGCCCCTCCGGCGGCCGCGCACGCATCGACGGCGCCGACCTGCACGAGCTGTCCGACGCGGCGCTCTCGGCGCTGCGGGCCCACCGGATCGGGTTCGTCTTCCAGCAGTTCCACCTCGCCGACGGCCAGGACGCCGTGGACAACGTCGCGGACGGGCTGCTGTACAGCGGGGTGCCCCGCAGCACCCGCCGGGCCCGCGCCCGGCACGCCCTGCAGCGGGTCGGCCTGGGGCACCGCCTCGACCACCGCCCCGCGCAGCTCTCCGGTGGTGAACGGCAGCGCGTCGCCATCGCCCGCGCCGTCGTCGGCGACCCGCCCCTGCTCCTGGCCGACGAGCCGACCGGCAACCTGGACAGCCGGTCCGGCGCCGGTGTCGTCGAGCTGCTGCACGAACTGAACGCGGACGGCACCACGGTGGTGGTGATCACCCACGACGCCGGTCTCGCCGCGCGCCTGCCCCGGCAGGTCACCATCGCCGACGGGCGGATCGTGGCCGACTCGCAGGTGTCCGCGTGAGCGGGCAGCCCCACCCGCCCGCGCCGGCCCGGTTGCGGGCCGGGGACCTGCTGCACCTCGGCTCGGCGGGCCTGCGCGCCCGGCCGGTCCGGGCGGTCCTGTCCGCGCTGGGCATCGCGATCGGCATCGGCGCGATGGTCGCCGTCGTCGGGCTGTCGGCCTCCAGCCAGGAGCGGCTGGACCGGCAGCTCGCCGCCCTGGGCACCAACCTGCTCACCGCGGAACCCGCCCCGGCCTCGCTCGGGGTGGACCCGCCACCCCTGCCTGCCGACGCCGCAGCCCGGGTGGAACGCATCCCCGGGGTCGGCGACGCCACCAGCACGGCCGACCTGACCGGGGTGGCCGTCTACCGCAGCAGGGTCGTCGACCCCGGCCGCACCGGCGGGCTCACCGTCACCTCCGCCGACCTGGACCTGCTGGCGGTGGTGGGTGGCACGGTCGCCCGCGGCAGCTGGCTGGACGAGGCCACCGCCCAGTTCCCCACCACCGTCCTCGGGGCCACCGCGGCCGCCCGGCTGGGCGTGACCGAGCCCGGCCGGCAGGTGTGGCTGGGTGGTCGCAGCACGACCGTGGTCGGCATCCTGCACCCGGTCCAGCTCGCCCCCGAGCTGGACACCGCCGCCCTGGTGGGCGCGCCGTACGCCCGAGCGGACCTCGGCGCCACCGGGGCACCGACCCGCGTCTACGAGCGGTCCACCGACGCCGCCGTCACGTCGGTCGCCGCCCTGATCGCCCCGTCGGTCCAGCCCTCCCGCCCCTCGGCCGTGGCCGTGTCCCGCCCCTCCGACGCCCTCGCCGCGCGGGCCGCAGCCGACGAGGCGTTCACCGGCCTGCTGGTCGGGCTGGGGTCCATCGGCCTGGTGGTGGGGGGCATCGGGGTGGCCAACACGATGATCATCTCGGTGATCGAGCGGCGGCGCGAGATCGGCCTGCGGCGTGCGCTGGGTGCCACCCGGGGCCACGTGGCGGCCCAGTTCCTCACCGAGGCGGTGGTGCTCTCCACCCTCGGCGGCGTCGCCGGGGCCGCGATCGGCAGTGCCGTCACCGTGCTGGTCGCCCTGTCCCAGTCCTGGCTGCCGGTGGTCCCGCCGCTCGTGCTCGTGGTGGCCGTCGCGGCGACCGTCGCCATCGGTGCGCTGGCCGGCCTGTACCCCGCCACCAGGGCCGCCCGCACCCCGCCCACCGCAGCGCTGGCATCGTGAGCGGGGACCCGTCATGTCCGGAGGTCTCCGCGCTCCGGACCCGTGAACTCGCTCGCGCACCCGCGGACCCCAGCTGGAGCGATCACCCGGCTGGTGGTCATCGGGCCGGTGCTGGGGTGCCGGCTGCTCGACCGGCCCCGGCTCCCGTGGGCGGTCGCGGCCGCCGCGTCCCTGCCGGTGGTCGTGCTGACGCTGTGGCCGGTAGCGACGCGCGCGTTCGCCCGGACGTCCTGGGACCAGCACGTCCAGCGGCTCGTCCTGGGCCAGATCTGTCACGCCGAGCCCGGGGTCGCCACGGCGGACCTCGCAGTGGCGCGCTCCCCGGCGGTCGGCTGAGCCGGGCTTGCGCTGACCCTCGCTGAGCGCAACTGCTCACCCAACTCGAAGCACTCGGATGACCAGAAGCTGCCTCGCGTGGCACGTGGGCATCCCGCCGTCTGCGACAGTTCGCATGTGACCTGGTCGTCCCGCTGGCGGCACGCTGCTCCGCTGAGCGTGCTCATCACCTTCACCCTGCTGGACTTCGCCGTCGGCCGCGGGCAGGTGGTGTTCGGGCTGCTGGTGATCGTCCCGCTGGTCGCGGCGTTCGTGCTCGGTCGGCGGGCGACCGCCGCGTACGCGGTGGTCGCACTGGTGGCCGCCGCGCTGCTGGGTGTCTACAACTGGCAGTACACCCCGCAGGCCATCGACACCCAGGTCATCCGGCTGGTCGGCATCGCTCTGGGCGGGGTCATCGCGGTGGCCGGCTGCACCGTGCGGCTGCGCAACGAGGCCCGGCTGGCCACCGCCAGCGCGCAGGCCGTCACCACCCAGCAGGCCCTCAAGCTGACCGAGGTGCTGCAGCGCAGCCTGCTCACCGACCCCGCGCCGAGTCCCGGGCTGCAGGTCGCCGTCCGGTACCTGCCGGCCACCCGGCACGCCCAGATCGGCGGCGACTGGTACGACACCTTCCCCCTCTCCCCCAGCACGACGATGCTGGTGATCGGCGACGTCGCCGGCCACGACGCCCCGGCCGCGGCCACCATGGCCCAGGCCCGCGGCATGCTGCGCGCGATCGCCACCACCGCCACCTCCCCCGCCGCCGTGCTCAGCGGCCTGGACCACGCCTTCGCCGTCCTGGGCATCACCACCCTGACCACCGCCGTGGTCGCCACCCTCGACACCAGCAGCGGCGGCATCGGTGCCGGGCCGGCAGCGGTGCTGCGCTGGTCCAACGCCGGCCACCCACCCCCGGTGGTGGTCTGCGCCGACGGCTCCACGACCCTGCTCGAGCGGCGACCGGAGCTGCTGCTGGGCGTACGACCAGATACTTCCCGCACCGATCACCAGGTCGCCCTCAACCCAGGGGAGACCGTGGTGCTGTACACCGACGGGCTGGTGGAGCGCCGCGGCGTCGAGCTGGACCAGAGCACCAGCTGGCTGCTGGCTCACCTGCGGCACGGCCACGACCGGCCGCTGGAGCACCTGGTCGACCAGCTGCTGGACGGGATGGCCGGGCAGGTCGACGACGACGTCGCCGTCCTCGCCGTGCGCCTGGGACCGGCCCGGCCGCACCGCTCACCATCCGTGAGCGAGGCACCACCGGCATAGGCTGTTGGCGACCGCAAGCCCGCCGGGGTCGTCCTCCCCCACCGGCTCGCCGACCTCCCGCCCTCCCGCGCCGACGCCCGACCGGGCGCAAAAGCGCCCACGCCGGGCGTGACGGCGGGGGTCCAGCCACCGCTCCCGCGGCCGCCGGCGACCGGGCCCACGACGGCCGGCTCTACCGCCCCGGACCGCCGCGCTCGCTGCGCTGCCGTCGGGTTCCAGCCGTCGGCGAGGTCTCGACGACGGCGACCAGGGGCAGGCGACGCCGGCCGCCGCATCGCGTGAGGTTCGTGCTGGCGGGCGGGCGGGCATCCGGAGCACAGGACGGAGCGACATGTCGGACGACGCGGACACCCCGCACCTGGACGAGCTGGTCCGCCGGATGCGGCTGGACGGCGGGTCGATCGGTGTCGAGCCCGGTGGTCGGGGGTCCGCGCGCATCGTCTGGCACGTGCCGGACCTGGACCACCCGGTCGTCCTCCTCGTCCGGGAGCGCGACCTGGCATCGGCGGTGACCGCACTCGGCGAGGACTGCCGCGACGCTCTGTGGCCCTCGGACAGCATCGCCACCGCCGGCCGGACGCTGCTGCTGGTGCACCTCGACGAGGTGGTGGCGACGCGGGACACGTCCGAGCCGCTGCGGGTCTCTGCCCGCGGGCTGGACTGGCCGTCGGCCGGACCCCCGTGACCGGAGGGGGCGCATGACCTGGGTGTCGACGCAGCCGGTCACCCAGCGTGGCCGCTGTCAGGACGCCAGGTGAACCGGGAGGACGTCGGATGAGCTGCATCGTGGTCTACCAACTCGGCCCGGTCGACGTTCGGGCAGGGACTGGCCTCCGACCTGCTCGACCCCCAGGCGGTGCTCGTCTTCGCAGCGGTGCTCCCCCAGTTCCTCGTCGACGGCCCGACCCCGACCTGGGTGCAGGTCACGGCCCTGGGCGTGCTGGACGTCGCGCTGGGCCTCGTGGTCTGGGCGGTGGTGGTCCACTCGGCGTGCGCCTGTCCGCGGCCCGGCGCCGCCCCCGGGTGCGGCAGTGGGGGGACCGGGTGACCGGCGGCGTGCTCGCCGGGATGGGCGGTGGGCTGGTCGCGGCCCGCTGACGGCGCGGCCCGGCGCCGGCCCCGGTCAGATGTACTGGTCGACCGTGGGGACCTCGTCGGGCAGCTGCTCAGCGAGGGCGGTGGCGAGCGCGGCGGCCGCCATCTGCACCACCATCCGGTCCTGCTCGATCACCGCCTCGGACGCCCGGGCCTCGATGTCGGCCTCCAACTGGGCCTGCGCCACCTCCAGCTGGCGGCGCAGCAGGGCGATCGTCGGCGACTCGGCCGGTGGGTCGTCCTCGGCCGCGCGGGCGGCCCGCTCGGCGGCGTCCACCCGGCCGACGGGGGCCGCGTCCGGCTCGCCCGGGGCGGCACGGAGGGTCGTCTGGAACCCACCGATCGACCGCATCGCGGCCGCTGCCGCGTTCCACCCACCGACTGCCTGCACCGGCCCGCTCCCGTCGTCGACGTCCTGAGGTCGTCTTCGGCCGGGTGCACGCGGTCTCCAGCCGACGCGCCGGTCGGTTCCGGAACCCCGGTCAGCCGGTGAGGACGTCGTCCTCCGGCACGGCCAGCGGGACCACCTGGCCGTCCACGGTGACCAGGTCGACCAGGGACGCCCGGTCCAGCACCGTGCCCCAGCCGGCCTCCAGGGTGAACGTCACCGGCTCCCGCCGGCCGACCGTGACGGCGCCCGTCTGCCCGCCCGGGGGCACGGCCGTCAGGACCAGCGAGGACTCCGACACCGTCCCGGAGTTCGGGTAGGCCGGGCAGCGGGTCGCGACGGCGAGGGTGGCGAGGTCGGTCCCGGCCGGGTGCACGGCGCTGGCACACGTGCCCGAGCTGGACGACGACTGCCGGCTCGTCCGCCAGGTGCCGACGGTCACGATCGCCCCTCCCGGCAGCGTGACGGCGACGACGGCCGCCTCGGCGAGCAGACCCTCCTCGGCCGGGAACGGCCCGGAGCCGAGCACGCTCACGTCGACGTCGGCGAGGGCCCACCCGGTCACCGAGAGCACCTGCTGCACGGGCCAGGACAGCGTGTCCGGCGAGACCGCGGTGCCGGACCGGGGTGCGCCCACCGCCAGGTCGGCCACGGGGACGCCGGAGACGGAGGTGACGTACTGCGGGCCGGAGGTGCGGCCGTCCCGGGTCACGGTGTAGCGGACCCCCTCCCCGGTGGGCCGGTCCACGGCACCGGTCGCGACGCCGTCGTCGCTCGTCAGCTGCCGGTAGGACCGGGAGACGGTGCCGTCGGGCGCCACGTCGAGCCCGTCGCTGACCGCCACCTGGTCACCGGGCGCGGCCAGCACCAGCGCGGTGTACCCGTCCGGGCCCTGGTCGACGACGGCCGTGGAGCCGTCGGGCGCCAGCGAGGTGCCGTACACCGGCTCCAGCTGCTCCGCAGCGGCTCCGGCGGGCCCGCGGAGCCACACGCCCTCCAGCTGCTGCGCACCGCGCGAGACGACCAGCACCCACCGCGTCCCGCCCACGTCCCCGGCGTAGGCCACCCGGCGCTCGGTGCCGGCCCCGGAGGAGCCCAGGTACCCGTAGTCGTCGACGTCGCGGGCCAGGGCCCCGGCCAGGAGCGTCTCGTCGGTGGCCAGCGGGCCACGGGTGCGGCCGTACACCTCCCCGAACTCGGTGAGCGTGAACTCCGGCTCCGGCACGGGCGACCGGGGCTCCGGCGGACGCGACGTGGCAGCGCCGGCCGCCACCGCGTCCGGGGACGCCGACGGGTCGGGCAGCACGACGCCGGCGGCGACGAGCGCGAGGACCGCGGCCAGCGCCGCGCCCCACCGGCGGCGCCGGGACCGTCGGTGCGCGTCGGCACCGGCGCGCGCGGTCTCGTCGGTGAGCACCCGCGGTGTGCACCGGGCCGCCATGACCTCCAGCCCGTCGGGCAGCTGCGCCGGGTCGCCGACCTCCCGCTCGGCGGCGACCAGCAGCCCGGCCGGGTCGTCCACGGCGAGCAGCCGGCCGACCTGCGTCGGGTCCAGGTTCTCGTGGTGCCGCAGCACCAGGGCCAGGCGCTGCGCCCGGTCCAGCCGGTCCAGGGCGGCGGACGTCCGGCGGGCGGACTCGGCGTCGGCCGGTGACACCCACCAGGCGTCCGGCGCGACCCCGGTGATCAGGCCGTCGCCGCGGACCGGCCACCGGCCGCGGCCGAGGTGGGCGCGCACGAGTCCGCGCAGCGCCACCTCGTGCCGGGCGGACTCGTCGGCGTCCGCGGGCAGCCGGTGCACAGCCGGCCGGGCGCGGTCCAGCGCGCGGGTCACCAGGTCGGCGGCCGGGGCCTCGGCGCCGGTGAGCAGGTAGGCGGTGGCCAGCAGCGGGCGCCACTGCTCGGCGACGAACCCGGCGAACCGCGCGCCGTCCGGCATGGGTGCCTCCCGTGTCCCGACCAGTGAAGCACCCCGGGCGGGCCGGTCACGTGCTCAGGCGGCGCGCCCCAGCCGGGCCAGCAGCCGGGTCTGCCGGTCGGCGTCGTCCGGCGGCTGGACGGCGGGCGCGCAGATGCCGTCCATGTGCAACGCGTCGCCGAAGGCGTCGGCACCGGCCTCGGCCCGGTCCAGCTCCTCGGGGGTGAGCGTCTCGTCGCCCCCGGTGGCGCGGGCGACGTCCCAGCGGTGCACGACCAGGTCCCAGACGTAGACCTGCACGAGGGTGGCGCCCACCGTGGTGGGCCCGAAGAACCCGTCGTAGGCGGTGTCGGCGACCTCGTCCCGGGACACCAGGGCCAGCACGCGCGCGGCGTGCTCGCGGAACGCGGCGGCGGGGTCGGTGAGGTCGGGTTCCGGGCCGAGGTCGTGACCGTGCCCGGTGAGCAGCGCTCGCTGCGTCTCCACGACGTGGCCGACGACCTGGCGGGCGGTCCAGCCGGTGCACGGCGAGGCGCTCTCCCACTCCGCGGGCGGGACGGCGTCGAGCACGGTGGACAGCGGGCGGGCGGCCGCCTCGTAGGCGGTGGCTGTGGGGTTCACGCGGACGAGCCTCGCCGGTTGCGGCAGGCTGCGTCTTGATGGAACCCGACACTGCGCGCCCCCGGGACGAGATCGAGCGCGCGCACCTCAAGGCGCCCGGCGACAAGTCCCACGTGATGTACCGGTACCCGCCGCCGCCGGGGCTGGAGGGCCTGGTGCAGCGGTTCTGGATCCCGGTGTGGTCGGTGCCGGCCGGCGGCGAGTCGGTGCAGCGGGTGCTGCAGTACCCGGTGTCGCTGCTGGTGGTGGCGCCCGACTACGCCCGCTTCTACGGCGTCACGACCGGGTTGTCCGAGACGACGTTGGCCGGCGAGGGCTGGGCGGTCGGCGTGATGTGCACCCCGGCCGCGGGCTCGCTGGTCGCCCGCGGGCCGATGGCCGCCTTCACCGACCGCCACGTCCAGCTCACCGACGTCCTGGGTCCGGACGGCGCCGAGCTGGCCCGGGGCGTGCGGGCGGCCATGCAGCCGGACCCGCACGCCACCGCCGCGCACCGGCAGGCGATGGCCTGCTTCGACCGGGTGTTGCGCCCGCTGCTCCCGGTCGACGTCGAGGGCGAGCTGGTGGACCGCGTCGTGGCGCTGGTGGAGCAGCGCCCCGACCTGCTGCGGGTGGCGCAGCTGTGCGCGGAGACGGGGTTGTCCGAGCGGGCCCTGCAGCGGCTGGTGCACCGCCGGCTGGGCCTGACCCCGAAGTGGCTGGTGCAGCGGCGCCGGCTGCAGGAGGCCGCCGAGCGGCTGCGCCGAGGCGGTGAGGGGCTGGCCGAGACGGCCGCGGTGCTCGGGTACGCCGACCAGGCGCACTTCGTCCGCGACTTCTCCCGGGTCACCGGCACCACACCCGGCCGGTTCGCCGCCGAGCACCGCACCCGCCTGGGCTGACCCGCTCACCCGCTGGTCAGGACGACGAGGCGCTGCGTCGCCCGGGTCATCGCCACGTAGCGGTCCACCGCCCCGGTGACACCGGTGCCGAACGCCGCCGGGTCGACCAGCACGACCAGGTCGAACTCCAGGCCCTTGGCCAGCTCCGGGCTGAGCGACCGCACGCGTGGCGCACCCGGGTACCCGGGAGCGCCGATCACGCACGCGGTGCCCTCGGCGTGCCCGGCCAGCCAGTCGGCCAGCACCGCGTCCAGCTCGCCGACCGCCCCGTGGCGGACCGGCACGCCGGCGGTCCGGACCGACGTCGGCACGTTGGCGTCCGGCAGGGCCGCGCGGATCACCGGCTCGGCTTCGGCCATCACCTCCGCCGGCGTGCGGTAGTTGACGGTCAGCGAGGCGACGGCGACCCGGTCGAACCCGACCCGGTGCAGCCGCTCCGCCCAGGACTCACCGAACCCGCGCCGGGCCTGGGCGCGGTCGCCGACCACGGTGAAGCTGCCCGACGGGCACCGCAGCGCGAGCATCCGCCACTCCGCGTCGGTCAGCTCCTGCGCCTCGTCCACCACCACGTGCGCGAACGGCCCGGCCAGCGGGTCGCGGGCGGCGGCGGGCAGGTCGCCCTCGTCGACCAGGGCCTCGCGCAGGTCGCCGTGCCGCAGGCTGGTCATCAGCAGCAGCTCGGAGTCGTCGGCGGCGATCAGCTCGTCGATGACACCGGCCATCCGCTCCCGCTCGGCGGCGCGGACGGCGGCCTGCCGGTGCGCGCGGCGGGTGGCCCCGGCGTCGCCGAGCCGGTGCCGGGCGGCGTCCAGCAGGGGCAGGTCGGGCACCGTCCACGCGGTCGGGTCGGCGCGCTGCAGCGCCCGCACCTGGTCGGCGGTCAGCCAGGGGGCGCAGCGGCGCAGGTAGGCGGGCACCGACCACAGGTCACCGACCAGCGTGGCGGCGTCCAGCACCGGCCAGGCCCGGTCGACCGCCGCCCGCAGCTCCCCCTCCCGCAGCACGGCGGCACGCACCTGCTCGGGGTCCACGTCGGGGTGCGCGTCGACGACGACCGCGAGCAGGTGCTCCCACACCTGCTCGCCGGCCTCGTGGTGCGGCGTGCCGGGCTCGACGGCCCCGAACGCCTCGGCCCAGTCCTCGGCGGTCACCCGGACCTCGCGCCAGGGCGTGTCGATGGTCGTGCTGCGCGTCGGCGGCTCCTCGTAGAACCGGACGGCGGCCTCGACCGCGCCCACCATGCGCGCGTCGGCCTTGAGCGCGGCCACCACCGGGTCCGGCTCGGCCGCGGCAGCGGCGCCCTCGACGACCAGGTCGCGCACGGTGCAGGTCCGCACGCCCTCCTCCCCCAGGCTGGGCAGCACGTCGGCGACGTAGGCCAGGTACGGCTGGTGCGGGCCGACGACGAGCACGCCGCCCCGGGACGCCAGCCGCGGGTCGGCGTACAGCAGGTAGGCGGCGCGGTGCAGGGCGACGACGGTCTTGCCGGTGCCCGGGCCGCCGTCGACGACCAGCACGCCGTCCGAGCCGGCCCGGACGACGGCGTCCTGGTCGGCCTGGATGGTGCCCAGCACGTCGCGCATGCGGGGCGACCGGCTGCTGCCCAGGCTGGCGATGAACGCGGACTGGTCGTCGAGGGCGGCGTGCCCGTCGAGGCCGTCGGCGGTGAACACCTCGTCCCAGAAGTCGGTGACCCGGCCCCGGGTCCACCGGTACCGGCGCCGGCTGAGCAGGCCCATCGGGTGGGCGTGGGTGGCGGCGAAGAACGGCTCGGCGGCGGGTGAGCGCCAGTCGACGAGCAGCCGGCGCCCGGTGGGGTCGGTGAGGCCGAGCCGGCCCACGTACACCGGGTCGCCACCCCCGGCGGGCACGATCCGGCCCAGGCACAGGTCCAGGGAGAACCGGCGCAGCGTGCGCAGCCGGGCGGCGAGCCGGTGCACCTCCAGGTCCCGGTCCAGCGCCGCCTGGCCGCCGACGCCCGGGGCCCGCCGCTCGGCGTCCAGGCGCGCGGACAGGTCGGCCACCGAGGCCCGGAGGCTGTCCGCGATCGCCGCGAAGTGCTGCTCGTCGGCGGCGACCAGCGCCGGGTCGGCCTTGGCCGCGAGATGCCCGGGCAGGTCGAACACGCTGCCCGCCGGCCGCGCCCCCCGGTCACCCGGTCCGGCCACCACACGCTCCTGCGACGTCATCCGGTCCCGCCCGTCCCTGCTCGTCTCGGCCACGGCGGGCGAGTCTCCGGCAGCACCGGGGGCTTGCCGCAAGCCCCGGGGTGCGCTATACGTTCAGGTGGGAGAACGGGAGGCGCGGGTGAGCACCCCCTCCGCGATGCCACTCAGCACGGACGAGCTCCGGGAGATCACCGGCTACGCCGCCCACTGCGCCCGGCGCGTGCTGCCGCTGTTCGAGGTCGGGCACCCCGACGACCCCCGCCCCCGCGAAGCCGTGGAGGGCGCGGAGGCCTTCGCCGGTGGTGCCCCGCGGTCGGCCGTGCTGCGCGCGCAGGCCACCGCCGCTGGCCGGGCTGCCGCTGCCGCCGCGAACCCGGCCGCGGCCGAGGCCGCCCGCGCGGCAGGTCAGGCCGCGGCCGCCGCCTACCTGCACCCGCTGGCCACCCCGCACCAGGTGAAGCACGTGATCGGCTCGGCGGCGCACCAAGCCCGGGCCGACGAGCTCGCCGCCGGCGGCGACGAGTCCGTGGGCGCGGCGGCCGTCCACTGGGCGGTCGGGCAGGCGCCGCCGGCCGTCCGGGCAGTGCTCCGCCGGATGCCGGTGGTCGCGGCGGGCCGCGGCCGTGGCGGTGACCTGCTGCGCGAGCTGGACGCCGCGCTGCGCCGGTGAGCGTTGCGGCGCTCAGTCCAGCCGGCCCGCCAGCACGTCGGCGACGAAGCCGGTGAGGTCGGCGAGGACCTCCTCGGCGTTGGTCTCGTTGAAGATCTCGTGCCGCGCCCCGGGGTAGAGCCGCTCGACGTACCGCTCCCCGCGAAGGTGCTGCACACCGCTGCGGCTGCCCTCCACCGGCACGAGGGTGTCGGCCTCGCCGTGCGCCCACAGCAGCGGCAGCGACCCCAGCGACGGTCCCGCGGCGACGGCGTCCAGCCCCCACCGGATGGCCTGCACGGTCGGACGCTTGAACGGGCCGTGCCAGACCAGCGGGTCGGCGGCGTAGTCCGCGCCCACCTGCGGGTCCCGGGACAGGGTGGTGATGTCCAGCGGGGCGTCGGGCATCTCCGGCAGGGTCAGCAGCGCGTCGGCGGCCGCCCAGTCGCCGACGAGCGGGCCGGAGAGCACCAGGGCGGTCAGCCCGTCGCCGTAGCGCTGGGCGTACCGGGCGGCGATCAGCCCGCCCATCGAGTGGCCGAGCAGCACCACCGGCAGCCCGGGGTGTTCCGCGCGGGCCCGCAGGTCGACGGCGTGCAGGTCGTCCACCACGCGCTCGACGTCGGGCACCAGCACCCGTTCACCGTCGCTGCGCCCGTGCCCGACGTGGTCCACGCCGACCACCACGGCACCGGCGGCGGTCAGCGCCGCCGCCACGTGCTCGTAGCGGCCGACGTGCTCGCCGTAGCCGTGCGCCAGCAGCACCAGGTGGGTGGCCGTGCCGGCCGCCGGCCAGGTGCGGGCGGCCAGCCGGCCGGCGTGCCCGTCCAGCGCCCACTCCTGCGACGTCATCGCGTGCTCCCCCGCCGTCAGAGCAGGCCGACGTTGTCCGCCTGCATGCCGCGCTGACCCTGGCTGGCGTCGAAGGACACCCGCTGGCCCTCGTCCAGGCTGCGGTAGCCGCCCTGGTCGGGCAGCGCGGAGAAGTGCACGAACACGTCGTCGCCACCGTCGTCGGGGGCGATGAAGCCGAAGCCCTTCTCGGCGTTGAACCACTTGACCGTGCCCTGCGAGGACCCGCCGGCGGAGTCGCCGCGCGGCACCCGGGCCGGGTCCTGCCAGCCGCCCCGGTCGTCCCGGCCGCGGTCGTTGCGCCCGCGGTCGTCGCGGGGGGCGCGCTGCGGGGCCGGGGCGCCGCCGAAGCCGAGCGCGCGCACCCGGCTGGCCTGCATGCCGCCGCGCTGGCCGGGTCCGGACTCGAACTCGACCCGCTGCCCCTCCTCCAGGTTGCGGTAGCCGCCGTGGTCGACGATGGCGGAGAAGTGCACGAACACGTCCTCGCTGCCGTCGTCGGGCGTGATGAACCCGAAGCCCTTGTCCCCGTTGAACCAGGCCACGGTGCCCTCGGAGCCGCTGCCGCCGGAGCGGGCGGGGCCGGCGTCCCGGTTGTCGCGCCGGCCGATCTCGACGCGGGCGGCCGGGCGGCCCCCGCCGGCGAGCAGCTCGACGTCCTCGGCCTGCAGCCCGCCGCGCTGGCCGGGGACGGCGTCGAAGGCGACCCGCTGGCCCTCGTCCAGGCTGCGGTAGCCGCCCAGGTCGGGCAGCGCGGAGAAGTGCACGAACACGTCGTCGCCGCCGTCGTCGGGGGCGATGAAGCCGAAGCCCTTCTCGGCGTTGAACCACTTGACGCTGCCCTCGGTGCGGCCACCGGAACGCGCTGGCCCCCGGCCGCGGCCCTCGTCCCGGCGGCCACGGTCGTCCCGCCGGTCATCGCGACGGTCGTCGCGCCGTGCGGGCGCCGCGCCGCCGTCCAGTGCCTGGACGTGGTCGGCCTGCAGGCCGCGCTGGCCGGGGCTGGCGTCGAACTGCACCCGCTGCCCCTCGTCCAGGCTGCGGTAGCCGCCCTGCTCGGCGATGGCGGAGAAGTGCACGAACACGTCCTCGCTGCCGTCGTCCGGACCGATGAAACCGAAGCCCTTCTCGGCGTTGAACCACTTCACGGTGCCCTGCGGCATGTCTGGGGACTCCTGCACTCACTCGACGTCTGTCACCTGTGCTCACGGACCGACCCACGTGGGCCGGCCGTCCCGCCCGCGGGCGGTCCGCCCCATGATCCTCCTGTCCACGAGGACCGGCGAGGCGCGTGCCCCGTACGGGGCCCGCGCACGCGCCGGGGCCCCCACGACGTCGGTCGCGGGGGCCCCGGGCAGTGCTCGGCTCAGCCGCGGCCGGGCAGACCGGAGGCGAGCTTGTAGTACGCCTGGTTCCAGCGCAGCCTGTCCAGGAACGCGCCGGTGGTGGTGCCGGCGTCGATGAGCAGCAGCTCGGTGCGCACCATCTCGGCGAAGTCGGCCAGCACCTCGGCACCCACGGCCTTGGTGAGAACCGTGTGGTGCGGGCCGCCGGCGGACAGCCACAGCTCGGCCGAGGTGCTCAGCGACGGTGCCGGCTTCCAGACCGCGCGGGCCACCGGCAGCTGCGGGAGCGGCTCGTCGGGGGCGACGACCTCGATCTCGTTGGCCACGAACCGGAACCGGTCGCCCAGGTCGGCCATGCCGATCACCACGGCGGGGCCCGGCTCGGCGTCGAAGACCATCCGCACCGGGTCCTCGCGGCCGCCGATGCCCAGCGGGTGGATCTCCACCGACGGCGTGCCGGCGGCGATCGACGGGCAGACCTCGAGCATGTGCGCACCCAGGATCTTCGGCTCGCCGGGCCCGAAGTGGTAGGTGTAGTCCTCCATGAAGGACGTGCCCTTCCCGGTCCCCGCCCCCATGGCCTTCACGGCGGCCAGCAGCGCGGAGGTCTTCCAGTCACCCTCACCGCCGAAGCCGTAGCCGTCGGCCATCAACCGCTGGACGGCGAGACCGGGCAGCTGGCGCAGACCACCGAGGTCCTCGAAGTTGGAGGTGAACGCACCGAACCCGCCGTCGACGAGGAACCCGCGCAGACCCACCTCGATCCGGGCGCCGTAGCGCAGCGACTCGTGCCGCTCACCGCCGACGGCCAGCTCGGGGGCGAGCCGGTAGGTGTCGGCGTACTCGGCGACCAGCGCGTCGACGTCCGCGTCCGAGGCGGCGTCCACCCACTCCACCAGGTCGTTGACGCCCCAGGTGTTCACCGACATGCCGAAGCGCAGCTCGGCGTCCACCTTGTCGCCCTCGGTGACCGCGACGTTGCGCATGTTGTCACCGAAGCGGGCGACCTTGAGGTCGCGCCAGCGGGCGAAGCCGGCGGCGGCGCGCATCCAGCCGTCGATCCGGACGACCAGCGCGGGGTCGGAGGCGTGCCCGGCGACGGTCTTGCGGGCCACGCCGATCCGGGTCTGCACGTAGCCGAACTCGCGGTCGCCGTGCGCGGCCTGGTTGAGGTTCATGAAGTCCATGTCGATGGACTCCCACGGCAGGGACACGTTCAGCTGGGTGTGCAGGTGCAGCATCGGCTTGCGCAGCGAGTCCAGCCCGGTGATCCACATCTTGGCCGGGGAGAAGGTGTGCATCCAGGCGATCACGCCCAGGCACGCGGGGTCGCTGTTGGCGTCCAGCATGACCTGCCGGATGGCGCCGGCGTCGGTGAGCACCGGCTTCTCGACGATCTCGGCCGACAGCGCCCCGGAGCCGTTCAGCAGCTGCTGGATCTCCCGGCTCTGGCCGGCGACCTGCTCGAGGGTCTCGGGCCCGTAGAGGTGCTGGCTGCCGGTGAGGAACCAGACCTGCGGCCGGGTGGGTGTGCTGATGGTGGACGCTCCTGCGGTCGATGCGGTCACTGGCCGTACACGTTCTGGTAGCGGTCGTAGAGCTTGTCGACGTCGGCCTGGCCGATCGGCGGGACGTCGCCGAGCTGTCGGGCGATGTGCACGGTGCGGGCGACGTCCTCGACCATGACGGCGGCCTTGACCGCCGCCCAGGCGTCCTTGCCGATGGTGAAGGGGCCGTGCTGGGCCATCAGCACCGCCGGCGACCGGCTGTCGCGCAGCGTCTCGACGATGCCGCGGCCGATCGAGTCGTCCCCGATCAGCGCGAACGGCCCGACCGGCACCTCGCCGCCGAACTCGTCGCCGATCATGGTCAGCGCGCACGGGATCGGCTCGCTGCGCGCGGCCCACGCCGTCGCGTAGGTGGAGTGGGTGTGCACCACTCCCCCGACCTGGGGCATGTGCCGGTACACGTAGCCGTGCGCGGCGGTGTCCGAGGACGGCGCGTGCTCGCCGTCGACGAGGGTGCCGTGCAGGTCGGTGACCACCATCGACTCCGGGGTCAGCTCGTCGTAGTCCACCCCGCTCGGCTTGATCACCATGAGGTCGGCGCCGGGCACCCGCGCGGAGACGTTGCCGGCGGTCCAGATCACCAGCCCGTACTTCGTGAGCTGGGAGTGCAGGTCGGACACCGTGCGGCGCAGCTCGCCGACGGTGGTGGCGACGTCGTCCAGGACGGTCACGCGGGTGCTCCCTCGAACGTGGTGGCGGCGGGGGCGTCGACCTCCGGTGCGGTGACCGGCGGGTCGGCGTCGTGCCCGGTCGCGGCCAGTGCCTTCCGGCGGCGGGCCTTCATCCGGTGCATGACGTCGTTGCCGCCGCGGCCGAAGTGGTCGTGCAGGGCGGTGTACTCGTCGAACAGCTCGTCGTAGGCGGCGACGTTGGCCGGGACCGGCTGGTAGACGCCGCGGTTGCACGCGCCCATGACCGCCGAGGCCGCGTGCACGTCGGGGTAGGCGCCGGCCGCGACGGCGGCGTGGATCGCCGAGCCGAGCGCCGGGCCCTGGTCGGAGCGGATCGTGGACAGCGGCAGGTCGCAGACGTCGGCGTAGATCTGCATGAGCAGCCGGTTCTTCAGCAGCCCGCCGGCCACGATCAGCTCGGTGACCGGGACGCCGGAGGTCTGGAAGGCCTCCACGATGGTGCGGGTACCGAAGGCGGTGGCCTCCAGCAGCGCGCGGTAGGTGTCCTCCGGGCGGGTGGACAGCGTCTGGCCGAGCACCAGCCCGGACAGCTCGTGGTCGACCAGCACCGATCGGTTGCCGCTGTGCCAGTCCAGGGCGACCAGCCCGTGCTCGCCGATCGCCTGCCCGGCCGCGAGCCGGGTGAGGTGCTCGTGCACCGAGATGCCGGCCTCGCGAGCGGCGTCGTGGTACGCCGGGGGCACGCCGTTGTTCACGAACCAACCGAAGATGTCGCCGACGCCGCTCTGCCCGGCCTCGTAGCCCCAGAGCCCGCGCACGATCCCGCCGTCGACGACGCCGCACATGCCCGGGACCTCGGCCAGTTGGTCGCCGTTCATCACGTGGCAGGTGGAGGTGCCCATGATGGCCACCATCTGGCCGGGGGCGACGGCCTGCGCGGCCGGTGCGGTGACGTGCGCGTCGACGTTGCCGACCGCCACCGCGATGCCCTCGGGCAGCCCGGTCCACTCCGCAGCCTGCGCCGAGAGACCGCCGGCGCGGTCGCCGAGCTGGCCGAGCGGGTGCTCCAGCTTGCTCGTCACGAAGTGCTCGAAGTCCGGGTCGAGCTCGCGCAGGAAGTCGGGGCTGGGGTAGTCGCCGTCCTGCAGGATGCCCTTGTAGCCGGCGGTGCAGGCGTTGCGCACATAGCTGCCGCAGAGCTGCCAGACGATCCAGTCGGCCGCCTCGACCCAGTGCTCCATGGCCGCGTAGACCGCCGGGGCCTCCTCGAGCACCTGCAGGCCCTTGGCGAACTCCCACTCCGAGGAGATGAGCCCGCCGTAGCGCGGCAGCCAGGACTCCCCGCGCTGCTCGGCCAGGGCGTTGATCCTCATCGCCTGGCCCTGCGCGGCGTGGTGCCGCCAGAGCTTGACGAACGCGTGCGGCTCGTCGGCGAACTCGGGCAGCTCGCACAGCGGGGTGCCGTCGGCGGTGGTCGGCACCATCGTGCAGGCGGTGAAGTCGGTGGCGATGCCGATGACGTCGGCCGGGTCGACGCCGGCGGCGCGGATGGCCTCGGGCACCGCGGTGCGCAGCACCTGCACGTAGTCGGCCGGCACCTGCAGCGCCCACTCCGGCGGCAGCGTGCGGCCGCTGCCGGGCAGCTCCCGGTCGACGACGGCGTGGGGGTACTCGCAGACCGCGCTGCCGAGCTCGGCGCCGTCGGACACCCGGACGACGAGCGCCCGGCCGGACAGCGTGCCGTAGTCGACACCGACGACGAGAGCGCCAGGGGGTGGTGCTTCGGGCATGGAGAGGACACCTTCGTCCGGGGATGGGCGACCCGCTGGGTGAGGCCGCCCACATTGTTAGCGCTAACAATGGAGGCGTCAAGCGGTGCCGCATCACCGCCACCCGCCCGCCGCCGCCCGCCGCCGCCCGGCGCCCGGCGCCCGTGCGCCCGCCGCCCGTGCGCCCGCCGCTCGCGCGCCGCCCGCGCCTGCTCTTGCGGTGTTGCTGCTGCTCCTGCGGTGCTGCACCACCGCAAGAGGCGCGACACCACAGCAAGAGCGGCGTGTGACAGCTCGACGGGGCGGGCAGCGGGCGGGGCGCCGGCCGCACGATCGCGTGCACGACTGGTCCTGCCCGGCTGCCGTCACTACCGTCGGCGGGGTGGAGCGGGGCGCGGAACCGGGCGGGGCACGCTTCTGGGTGCCGGCCGCCGCGTCGTTCGCGCTGCTGTCCGGGATCTGCGCGGCGACCGCGGGCGGCGCCATCGACCTGCCGGTCGGGCTGGGGCTGCTCGTCGTCCTCACCGCGGCGACGGGTGCTCTCGGCGCGCGACGGTCCCGGACGTCGGAGCGGTCGCACCCCGCCGTCGCCGACGAGGTCCGGCGGTGAGCCTGCGCGCCCGGCTGGAGGCCCGGCGAGCCGCGGCGGACGCCCGGCCCTACGACATGCGCGCCGCGCGGGCCGAGCACGGCGGCCCGCGCTGGGTCCTCGTCGTCGCCTACGGCGTGACGGCCGCGCTCGCGGCGGGTCTCGGCGCCTTCCTGGACCCGTCACTGGTCGTGCTGGCGATCTGGAGCTGCGTCGTCGGGGCCGCGGTCGCCCTGCGCGCCCGCAGGCTCTTCGTCCGCCGCCACGGCGCGGCGGACCCCGCCGACGCGGGCCCACTCCCCGTCACCGAACGCCCCACCTACGACCCGCAGGTGACCGGCCGGCTCGTGCTGCACCGGCCGACCAGCCGGCTGCTGCACCGACCCCGCTCCTACCGGGTGCTGGTCGACGGGGTGAAGGCGGCCGAGATGTGGCACGGCGAGCCGACCAAGCTGACGCTGCCGGCGGGTCGGCACGACGTCCGGGTGATGATCGACCGGGTGGGCAGCGCGACGGTCCCGGTCGACGTGCCCGACGGCGAGACCACGCACGTGGTGGTGGAGCCCATCGCGTCGGGCCTGGAGGCGTCGCTGGCAGAGGTGGCCGGGCAGCCGGTCTTCACGCTGACGGTGGGCCGGCCGAGGGTGACCCGGTACCGGTGAGCGCCGACCGGGAGCACCCGTTCCTGGGTCAGGCCCAGCGGGACGCCGGCGGCCCGGGCCGGCTCGGCCTCGGCCTGGGGCGCGGGCACGCGTTCGGTCCGCTGGACGCCGTGTTCGTCTCCGGCGCCGACCGGTCCGGCACCCGTCGCAGAGCAGCCGAGCTCGGCTGGGCGGTACCGGACTCCCCCGGCCCGCTGGACGACGTCGTCGACGCGCTGGTCGCCTCCCTCCCGGTGCACCGGGACGACGACCACCATGCCCGGCACCTCGTCGCCGCCCCGGACGGCAGCGCGCTCGCCTTCGACGTCGCCCTGGGCACGTCGTCCGGCTGGTTCGTGGAGTGGGCGGTGACCGCGCTGGCCCTGCCCGCGCCGGCACCGGTGCTCCGGGTGACCCCGGCGAGGTTGTCGCTGGTCGGCCCGTTCCGCTGGCGGCGGGTGGACAGCGGTGACGACGAGCTGGACGCCCGCTGGCGGGTGCTCGCCGGTGACGACGACCCGCGTGCCGAGCGGTTCGCCCGGGACCCCGACGTGCGCGCGGCCCTGCTCGGCACCGACGACGGCGACGACCTGTGGACGGCGGCCGGCATGCTGGCCGCGATCCGCCCGGACGGTCACCGGCCCGCACTGCTCGACCACCACCTGCAGCTCCTCGGCGTCCTGCAGCGGTCGCTGTCCCGCTCCCCCGAGCTGTAGCGTGCCGGGCATGGCCCTGACGATCGGCTCCGACCAGCTCCGGTGAGCTCCCCCGGGCGCACGCCCGACACCTCACGACCACCCCGGCCACGGCGCCTGCTGCCCGTGCTGGTCAGCGCGACCGCCATCGAGGACGGCCAGGTGCGCCCGCCCCGGGTGGGTGCCGTCGTCCGGCTGCGGCTCGGGTTCCGCGAGTCCCGGTACGACGAGCCGGACGCCACCGTGAGCACGGTCCGGGTGCGGGCCGAGACCAGGTCGGAGCCACCGCAGCTGCCCGGCCGCCGGAGCGGGACGACCGGGCAGCCCCACTGGCCCACCCGGCTGTACGGCGACGCGTGGCAGGCCACCTGGTCCGCGCCCCGGCCGGTGGTCGGTGAGGTCGAGCTGCGCGGCACCGTCGTCGCCGACCTGATGACCGGCGGCACCGTGCAGCCCACCCGTGGCCGGGTGACCCGCGTCCAGGTGGTCGACGAGGCGCTGGACTGCCGCGAGCCCGGGGACACGCGCACCGTTCCCGCGCTGCAACGGCTGCGCGAGGTGGAGCAGGCGCCGCGCTGGTTCCACCGCGGGGTGCCCTGGCGGGACCCGGCGCGGTCGAGTGGCTGGCAGCCGGTGGACCACGCCGAGCCCCGCACGGAGGAGACCGGCGTCCTGGTGCACCTCGACCTGGACGACGTCCCACCGGCTCCGCTGCGTCCGGCCCTGGTGCCCGGGGCCCTGGACGCGCACGGGCCGGACCTGTGGGTCGCCGACGAGCGGCTGCCCCTGGTGGTCCACCTGCGCGACAGACGTCTGACCACCGAGCTGCGCTGGCCCGGTGCGGTGCTCGACCCCGGCCGGTCCCGCGGGCGCCGGCTGCTGGCCGACGCGGCCGGCTGCTGGCTGACCGGGCCCGACGGCGTGCACCGACTGGGCCCGGACGGCTCGGTGCGGCAGGTGTCCGACACACCGGTGTGGACGTCGGCAGCCGCCGCCGGGACCCTGGCCACCCACCTGCCGCAGCGGCCGGGCGACCCGCTCGGACCGCACGTCCTGCGCCTGTGGTCACCGGCCGGGACGACGCTCGACCTGCCACCCGCGCAGTGGACGCTGCGCTCGCTGGTCTCCGCGCGCGGCGGCTTCCTGGTGCTGGTCAGCGGGCCGCCGGACGGCACCGGCCTGGTCCGGCTGCTGTCCCTGGACACGGCGGGTGGGATGCTCCACGGGCCGCCGCTGACCACCCCGTGGCACGGCCTCCTGCTCGTCGGTGGCGCGGGGCCGCTGCTCGTCGACGAGACCGGTCAGCGCCCGGTGCACGCCGACCTGACCCTCGGTCGAGCGCTGACCGGGGCCGGCCGGCCGCGTGTGCTCGCCGGCTGGGCCGCGGGCCGGCGGCGCTGGACGCTCAGCCACACCCCGGACGGGTCCGACCCGCCGGCCGACCCCGACGTCGACCGGTGGTGGCTGCTCACCGAGCTGGACCCGCAGGACGGTCGGCCGGTCGCCCGCGCCGCCGTGGACGCCGTCCCGGCGGCGGTGACCGCCGACAGCACCGGCCCGCTCTGGCTGGTGGGCGGCCGGGTGCTCGCGTGGCCCGCGACCGACGGCGCACCCGGGATCCCGCTGGACGTTGCGGCCCCGCCCACCGGCGTCGCCGGGGACTCGACGACGCCTGATTGCTGACGCGACGACGTGCCGGGCTCACCACCGTCCGGCCAGGCTCACCAACGCTGGTGAGCTCGGCCCGACGGTGGTCAGCTCAGCTGATCAACGCTGCGCACGGCTCGCCCGGCCCGACCCGGTCAGGTGGGCCTGCGCCAACAGGGCCCCCGCAGGTCGCCGTCCCCGCAGGCGCCCACGTCAGCCCGCCTGACCGGTCTGCCGGGCGTAGGTCTGCTCGGTGCGCTCCTTGGCGCCGGCCCACCACTGCTCGTTGTCCCGGTACCACTCGATGGTCTGGGTCAGCCCGGTGCGGATGTCCTGGTAGCGCGGGGTCCAGCCGGTCTCGGTGCGCAGCTTGGTGGAGTCGATGGCGTACCGCAGGTCGTGCCCGGGCCGGTCGGTGACCAGGTCGTACCAGTCGGCCGGCTTGCCCATCAGCTCCAGCAGCAGCGCGACGATCGTCCGGTTGTCCTGCTCGCCGTCGGCGCCGATCAGGTAGGTCTCGCCGGTGCGGCCCTGCTCCAGGATGGTGAGCACCGCGTCGTTGTGGTCGTCGACGTGGATCCAGTCGCGCACGTTGCGGCCCTGGCCGTACAGCTTGGGCTTCACGCCCTGCAGGACGTTGGTGATCTGCCGCGGGATGAACTTCTCCACGTGCTGGTAGGGCCCGTAGTTGTTGGAGCAGTTCGACAGCGTCGCGGTGATGCCGAACGACCGCACCCAGGCGCGCACCAGCAGGTCCGCGGAGGCCTTGCTCGCCGAGTACGGGCTGCTGGGGTTCACCGGCGTCTGCTCGGTGAACCGGGCCGGGTCGTCGAGCTCCAGGTCGCCGTACACCTCGTCGGTGGAGATGTGGTGCAGCCGCACCCCGTGCCGGCGCACCGCCTCCAGCAGCCGGTAGGTGCCGATGATGTTGGACTCCATGAAGGGCCAGGGGTCCTCCAGGGAGTTGTCGTTGTGCGACTCCGCGGCGAAGTGGACGACGGCGTCGGCGTCGGCGACGAGCCGGTCGACCAGGTCGGCGTCGGCCACGCTGCCCTCGACCAGCTCGACGGAGCCGGCGACCGGCGCGAGGTTCTCCCGGTTGCCGGCGTAGGTGAGGGCGTCGAGCACCGTCATCTGCCAGTCGGGGCGGGTGGCGGCGGTGCGGTGCACGAAGTTGGCGCCGATGAACCCGGCACCTCCGGTGACCAGCAGCTTCATGGGTTCTCCTCGGTGGTGGGGGACGTCGGGACGGTGCGGAGCCCGGGTGGCTCCGGAGTGGCGGCCACCGGGCCGCCGCGGAACTCCACCTCCAGGGCGAAGCGGTGGGCGAGGTAGCGGTGGTCGGACAGCGCGATCGGCGTGCCGGTGGCGTCGCTGGCCACCCGGCGCACCAGCAGCAGCGGCGCCCCGGCCGGCACCCCGAGCAGGGCGGAGTCGGCGGGCGTGGCCACCGCGGCGGTGATCGTCTGGCGGACGGCGTCGACCGGGTGGCCGGCCCGCTGCAGGCTCTGCCAGATGCCCGGGGCCTGCGCGTCGGCGCGGCTGATGTCGGCGGCGACGGCGGCCGGCACCCACTCGTGCACCAGGTCCAGCGGCTCGCCGTCGACACTGCGCACCGACCGGCTGTAGAGCACCTCGTCGTCCGGGGCCAGGCGCAGCACGCCGTCCAGCAGGTGCGCCGGGGCCGCCCGGAACCCGAAGTCGACGACGACGCGCTCGACCCGCCTGCCCAGCTCGCCGACGGCGGACGGCGCGTGCCGGAAGCTGCCCAGCGCGAGGGTCTGGTGGAACGCGCCGACGACGAACCAGCCGGCGCCCTTGCGCGGCTCGACCAGGCCCTGCTCGCGCAGCGACTCCAGCGCCCGGCGCACCGTGACCCGGCTGACGCCGTACCGGCCGCCCAGGGACGCCTCGCTCTCGATGGCCCCGGTGCCGGCGAACTCGCCGAGGGCGATCCGCTCGCGCAGCCGGTCGGCCAGCTCCGCCGCTCGTCCACCTGTCATAGACCTGTATGAAACCGCACCGGACACCTCACGGGGACCGGCGACACCCCGTCCGGGTGCAAAACGCGTGGACCGGCCGCGCCGCCGCGGCCTACGGTCGGCGCGGACGGGCCCGGCGGGAGCCCGGGCGGACGGGGTGGTGCGACGTGGTCGGCAGCGACGTCACCTGCGGGTGACCTCCGTGCCCCCGCCCGTCCACTCCCCACCGAGGACGTCCCCGTGTCCGTCACCTGCTCCGACCTGTCCTTCTCCTGGCCGGACGGCACCCCCGTCCTGGACCACCTCTCGCTGACCCTGCCGCCCGGCCGCAGCGGGCTGGTCGCGCCGAACGGCGCCGGCAAGACGACGCTGCTGCGGCTGATCGCCGGCGAGCTGCGGCCCGGCGGCGGCTCGGTCACCGTCGACGGCACGGTGGGCCACCTGCGGCAGACCCTGCCGCTGACCGGCGACCGCACCGTCGCCGACGTGCTCGGCGTCGCCCCGGTGCTCGCCGCCCTGGCAGCCGTCGAGTCCGGCGACGCGGACGAGGAGCACCTGGCGACCATCGGCACCGACTGGGACGCCGAGGAGCGCACCGGTGCCCAGCTGGACCGGCTCGGCCTCGGCCACGTCCCGCTCGACCGACGGCTGGACGGGCTCAGCGGCGGCCAGGTGGTGTCCCTCGGGCTCGCCGCGCAGCTGCTGCGCCGGCCCGACGTGCTGCTGCTGGACGAGCCGACCAACAACCTGGACGGCGACGCGCGGCGCGCGCTGGTCACCGCGCTGGAGACCTTCCCGGGCTGCCTGGTGGTGGTCAGCCACGACCGGGCGCTGCTGGACCGGATGGAGCGGATCGTCGAGCTGGACCGGGGCGCCGCCCGCACGTACAGCGGGGACTTCACCGCCTACGAGGCGACCGTGGCCGCCGAGCAGGAGGCCGCCGAGCGCGACGTCCGCGGTGCCGGGCAGGACCTGCGCCGGGAGCGGCGGGACCGGCAGCTGGCCCGGGAGCGGGCCGCCCGACGGCAGGGCACCGCCGCCCGCAACGCCCCGGACTCCGGCCTGCCGAAGATCCTGCTCGGCGCGCGCAAGCGCCGGGCGCAGGAGTCCGCCGGGCGGGCCGACGGGACGCACGCCGCCCGGGTCGACGACGCCCGCGCCCGGCTGGACGCCGCGACGCGCGCACTGCGGGAGGAGTCGCGGCTGGCCCTGGACCTGCCCGGCACGGTCGTCCCCGCCGGACGCACCGTGTTCCGCGGTGCGGGCCTGCAGACCCGGTTCGGCGCAGACGACGTGTTCGCCCCGGGTGGGGTGGACCTGGAGGTGCGTGGCCCGGAGCGGATCGGGCTCACCGGCCCGAACGGCGCGGGCAAGTCCACCCTGCTGCGGCTGGTGTCCGGCGAACTGCCGGCCACCGGCGGGGTGGCCTCCCGGGCCACCGGCCGGACGGCGTACCTGTCCCAGCGGCTGGACACCCTGGACCCGGACGACACGGTGGCCGGGGCCCTGGCCCGGGCGGCCCCGGCGACCCCGGAGGCGCAGCGGCGCACGCTGCTGGCCCGCTTCCTGTTCCGCGGACAGCGGGCGCACCTGCCGGTCGGCGCCCTGTCCGGCGGGGAACGGCTGCGGGCGACGCTGGCCTGCGTGCTGTTCGCCGAGCCGGCACCGCAGCTGCTGCTGCTGGACGAGCCGACGAACAACCTGGACCTGGTCGGCGTCGCCCAGCTGGAGAGCGCGCTGGATGCCTACCGCGGCGCGCTCGTGGTGGTCAGCCACGACGAGCGGTTCCTGGCCGCGCTGCGGGTGGACCGGTGGCTGCGGCTGGCCGAGGGCAGGCTCACCCCCACCGGCGCACCGCGCGAGCCACGGTGACCGCCAGACTCGGCCCGTGACCGACGTGCTGCTCATGGGCGACCCGC
>NZ_JAAGWK010000034.1 GCF_010685995.1 Goekera deserti
GGGTGGCCGCCGTCCCGGTGCGGGAGGGCGGCGACCCGCTGGTCGACCTGCGCGGCACCGCGATCGCGCTCGACCCGCGCAAGGCCGCCGCCGACGGCTCCTACGCACACCTGCGCCGCGACGTGGTGCGCCGGCTGGAACGGGCGCAGACCCTGCTGCCCGGCGGGCTGCGGCTGCTGGTGGTCGAGGGCCACCGGCCACCGGCCCTGCAGCAGCACTACTTCGCCGAGTACCGCGCCGGGCTCGCCGTGCTGCACCCCGACTGGGACGACGACCGGCTGGACCGCGCCGCCAGCCGCTACGTGTCCCCGCCGGCGGTGGCGCCGCACCCGGCCGGCGCCGCCGTCGACCTGACCCTCACCACCGCCGACGGCGTCGAGCTGGACATGGGCACCCGGGTGAACGCCGACCCGGAGGAGAGCCACGGCGCCTGCTACACCGACGCGCCCGGCCTGCCGGCCCGCGCCCGGGCCCACCGGCGGACGCTGGCCGACGCGCTGACCGCGGTCGGGCTGGTGAACTACCCGACCGAGTGGTGGCACTGGTCGCACGGCGACCGGTACTGGGCTTTGGCCACCGGCGCCCCGGCGGCGGTGCACGGCCCGGTGGAGCTGCCCACCCGTCCGGGCGGGTGAGCCTCAAGCCCGGACGGCCGCGTGCCGATGCGGGGCGTGGTGGCGCCGCGAACCGGTGACCGCGAGCCGTCCCCCCTCCTGGAGCCCCTCGTGACGAAGAACCTCGGCCTCGGCCACGCCGTGCGGCGCCTGACCGTCGGCGCCGGTGAGATGAAGCGGCGCAGCGACCGTGCCGAGATGTGGCTGCGCGTCCTGCTCGCGCTGGCCTTCTCGCTCGTGGTGCCGATCGGTTCCTCGGTGGCCGGCGCGGCCGCGACCCAGCTCGGCGCGGTCGCCGAGGCTCAGCACGCGGAGCTCACCCGGGTCGACGCCGTGCTCACCGAGGACGCCAGCACCTACGCCGACACCTCCTCCGGCGCCCAGGTGGCGGTGGCGGCGACCTGGCCCGGCGGCTCCGGCGAGGTGCGGGCCGACCTCGACGCGCGGCGCGGGGACGTCGTCCCGGTGTGGCTGGACACCGACGGGCAGCGGCAGGTCGCCCCGCTGGACGCCGCCCAGGTGCGCACCCAGGCGGTGTCGGTCGGCGTCGTGGTCGGTGGCTTCGCCGCGCTCGGCGCCGTGCTGCTGTACGCGCTGGCGGTGGCCGCGCTGAACGCCCGCCGGGTCGCGCAGTGGGAGGCGGGCTGGGCGCGCGTCGAGCCGGTCTGGGCCCAGCAGCTGCGCTGAGCCGCCGGCTGGGACCACGGCGGGGCCGGCTCAGGTCTGGGGGCGCACCACGACCTTGACCGAGTGCTGGTCCCGCCGCCCGGCGGTGAGGGCGTCCGCGGCGCGCTCGAGCGGGTAGCTGCCGGTGACCAGCCGGTCCAGGTCGACCCGACCGGCGGCCACCAGGGCGATCGCGGTCGGCCAGGTGCCGGCGTAGCGGAACGTGCCGGTGACCTCCAGCTCGCGTTCCTGCACCACCGACAGCGGCAGCGGCACCTCGTCCCCGCCCATGCCGACGAGCACCGCCCGCCCGGCCGGGGCCAGCGCCCGGATGCCCTCGGAGATCGCCGGCGGGTACCCGGAGCACTCCAGCAGCACCCCCGGTGCCCGCGGCAGGTCCAGCACGCTGGCCGAGCGGGCGTCGACCAGCTCGGTGGCGCCCATGTCGCCGGCCAGGGCCAGCCGGGCCGGGTTGACGTCGGACACCGCCACCTCGGTGGCCCCGAACGCGATCGCGGTCTGCACGGCCAGCAGCCCGATCGGCCCGGCGCCGGTGACCAGCACCCGGGACCCGGCGCTCACCCGGCCCTTGCGGCACGCCCAGACCGCCACCGACAGCGGCTCCAGCAACGCGGCGGCGTCGTCGCTGATGCCGTCCGGCACCGGGTGCGCGAACGCGGCGTGGGTCAGCACGTACTCGGCGAAGGCGCCGTCGATCGGCGGGGTGGCGTAGAAGCGCATCTGCGGGCACAGGTTGTACCGCCCGGCCAGGCACTGCTCGCAGGTCAGGTCGGGCACGCCGGGCTCGACCGACACCCGCTGCCCGGGCACCAGACCGGTGACCCCCTCGCCGAGCTCGACGACCTCGCCGGCCGCCTCGTGGCCGAGGACCAGCGGGGACTCGACGATGAACCGGCCGATCCGGCCGTGCTCGTAGTAGTGCGTGTCCGAGCCGCACACCCCGACCGACCGCACCCGGACCAGCACCTGGCCCGGGCCGGGGCTCGGGGTGGGCCGCTCCTCGACGACGACGTCGCCGGCGGCCCGCAGCACCGCGGCCCTCACTTGACCGCACCCAGCGACAGGCCCTGGACCAGCTTGTCCTGGGCGGCGAACCCGGCGATGATCACCGGCAGCGAGACCACGAACGCCGCGGCGCAGACCTGGGCGAGGAAGAGGCCCTGGCTGGTGACGAACCCGGTCAGGTACACCGGCGACGTCCCGGCCACGGTGCCGGTGAGCACCCGGGCCATCAGCAGCTCGTTCCAGCTGAAGATGAAGCAGATCAGCGACGTCGCCGCGACCCCGGGCAGGATGATCGGCCCGACGACGGTGCGCAGCGTCTTCAGCAGGCCGGCGCCGTCCATCGCCGCCGCTTCCAGGATCTCCCCGGGCACCTCGGCGAGGAACGAGCGCATCATCCACACCGCGATCGGCAGGTTCATCGACGTGTACAGCACGATCAGCAGCCAGATGTTGTCCAGCAGGCCGGTGTACTGGGCGAACAGGTAGATCGGCAGCAGCCCGGCCACCGCCGGGAGCATGCGGGTGGACAGGAAGAAGAACAGCACGTCGGTCCACTTCCGCACCGGCCGGATGCTCAGCGCGTAGGCCGCCGGGATCGCCAGCAGCAGCACGATGACCGTGGAGAGGACGCTGGCGGTCAGCGAGTTCAGCAACGCGGGCCAGGGGCTGAGGCCGGTGCCCACCCCGAAGAACTCGCGGTAGCCGTCCAGGGTCAGCGGCGCGGCCAGCGACGGCGGGTTGGTGGCCGCGGCCTCCTCGCTGTGGAACGAGGTGAGCACCATCCAGACCACCGGCAGCACGAACACGATGCCCATGAGCCAGGCCGCCACGGCGAGCAGCGGGTTGCCCCATTCCCGGCGTGGCTTCCGCGGGGCGCCGTCCGGGGTGCGGGTGGCCGCGACCGGCGCGACGTCGGTGCTGGCGCTCATCGTGCGTTCTCCTCACGGAACAGCGACGACACCGTGCGCAGGGCCAGGGTCGCGATGATGATGGTGCCGATGACCACGACCACGCCGGCGGCGGACGCCCGGCCGTAGTCGTGCGCCTGGTAGAAGGTCTGGTAGATCGTGTAGGGCAGGTTCGCGGTGCCCAGACCGCCGGACGTGATCGTGAAGACCGCGTCGAAGTTCTGCACGATGTAGATCGCGCCGAGCAGGCCGCCGAGCTCCAGGTACTGCCGCAGGTGCGGGAACGTCATGTACCGGAAGATCTGCCACGAGCTGGCGCCGTCGATCCGGGCGGCCTCGATCACGTCCAGCGGCCGGCTCTGCAGCCCGGCCAGCAGGATCAGCATCATGAACGGCGTCCACTGCCAGATGAGCGCCACCTCGACCGACACCAGCGGGGCGGTGCTGATCCAGTCCGGCTGCGGGGCGTCGTCCGACCCGAACAGCCGCCAGATCGCGGTCAGCGTGCCGTTGAGCAGGCCGTACTCGGGGTTGAACAGCGCGTGCTTCCACAGCAGCGCCGCCGCCACCGGGACGACGAGGAACGGCGTGATCATCATCGTCCGGACGATCCCGCGGCCGCGGAACTGCCGGTCCAGCAGCAGCGCCGCGACCAGCCCGAGCAGCAGGCTGACCAGCACCACGACGACGGTGAGCAGGATGGTCACCCAGATCGCGTTGCGCATGTTGACGTCGGTGAGCACCCGGGCGTAGTTGTCGAAGCCGGTGAACCGCACCTCGTCGGGGTAGTAGGCGTTCCAGTTCATGAAGCTGATCACCAGCGTCACCACGAACGGCAGCTGGGTGACGACGATCAGGAAGACCAGCGCGGGCAGCAGCGGCGCCCGCCGGGCCCAGTCGGCCGAGCGCCGCAGCGCCGTCCCCGACCGTTCCGGTGGGGGCGACGCCGTGGTGCCGGCGGTGGTCCGCTCCAGGGTGGTGCTCATGCCGGGTCCTCCTGCGGTGGGCGGGACGTCGTGACGGCGGCGCCGGTCACCCCGCTGCCCCCTCGCGGTAGCGGGACGCGACGTCGTCGGCGAGCTCCTGCCCGCGTTCCAGGGCCTCGTCCACGGTCATCCGGCCGGCGATCGCCGAGCTGACGTCCTGGGACACCTGGGTGCCGAGGTCGGGGAACTCCGGGATGCCGATGAACTGGATGCCCGGCGCCGGGCGCGGCTGCGCCCCCGGGTCGTTCGGGTCGGCGCTCTGGATCGCGGCCAGGGTGGGCTCGGCGAAAGCCGCGGACTCGGCCAGGTAGTCGGGGTTGGCGTACGTGGACGCGCGCTTGCCCGAGGGCACCTGGGCCCAGCCCAGCTCCTCACCGACCAGCTCCTCGTACTCCTTGCTCGACGCCCAGGAGATGAACTCCCACGCGGCGTCCTTCTTCTCACTGGCCTGCTCGATGCCCCACGACCAGGTCCACAGCCAGCCCGAACGCTCGGTCCTCACGACCGGGGCGGGCGCGTAGCCGATCAGGCCCTTGACCGGGGAGTCGGCCGCCTCCAGCGACCCGGCGGCCGACGTCGCGTCGTACCACATCGCCGCGCCGCCCTGCACCATGTTGTTCAGGCACTCGGTGAAGCCGGCCTGGGGCGCGCCGGCCTCGCCGTGGGCCCGGACCAGGTCGACGTAGAACTGGACGGCCTCGCGGAACTCGGGGCTGTCCACCCCGGCCTGCCAGTCCTCGGTGAACCAGGTGCCGCCGAAGGTGTTCACCACGGTGGTCAGCGGGCCGAAGACCTGGCCCCACCCGGGCTGACCGCGCAGGCAGATCCCGGCCATGCCCGGCTCGGCGCCGTCCACCCGGGCGGCGATGTCGGCGACCTCCTGCCACGTGGGGTTCGCGGGCATCTCGATGCCCGCGGCCGCCAGCACGTCCTTGCGGTACATGAGGAAGGAGGACTCGCCGTAGAACGGCTCGCCGTACAGCTTCCCGTCCACGGTCAGCGACGTGGTCATCGGCGGGAGGATGTCGCCCTGGTCGAAGTCGGGGTCGGCGGCCACGTACTCGTCGACCGGCGCCACCCACCCGCTCTTGGCGTAGATCGGGATCTCGAAGTTGCTCAGCGTCGCGACGTCGTACTGGCCGGCCTGGCTGGAGAACTCCTGGCTGATCTTGTCCCGGGCGTCGTTCTCCGGCAGCGTCGTGAAGTTGACGGTGATGCCCGACTCGGCGGTGAAGTGCTCCGCGGTGAGCTTCTGCAGGTCGACCATCTGCGGGTTGTTGACCATGAGCACGTTGATCGAGTCCGGGCCGCCGGAGCCGCCCCCACCTCCCCAGCCGGCGCAGCCGCTGAGGGTGAGCGTGACGGCCGCCGCGGCGGCGACAGCAGGCCCTGCGCGCCACGGCGCGCGGGTGACAGGCAGATGACGTCGGCGCACGGGAGTCCCATCTCGTCGTCGAGCGGGCACCGGCTTCTCAGGCGCACAGCAGAGTCTCAGGCTCGCTGCTGCCGCCGTCAAACCGACCCAGCAGCCCCACCCGGCGCACCCGGCCCCGTGCGCACCAGGGCCGTGCGCCGGATGCCCCACCGGGCGTCGCCCGGGCTCCAGACTGGGCGCCGACGGTCCCCGGCCCGGAGGTGTGCAGCGTGACGGCGATGTCGCAGGACGACCCGACCTGGGGGCGCACCTGGGGCCTGGGCCACGCGGTGCGCCGGTTCACGCTGGGCTCGGGCCCGCTGCGACGGGGCACCGACCGCGTCGAGGTCGCGCTGCGGGTGCTGACCCTGTGCGTGCTGCTGCTCGCGGTGCCGGTCGGCCTGGGCACCGGCGGCTCGGTGCACGCCGGGCTCACCGACGAGGCGGCCCGACAGCGCGCCCAGCTCAGCGCCGTCGAGGCCACCGTGGTCGGCCGGCCGCGGGACGGCACCGGCCGGTCGCCGTCCGAGCTCGTGCCGGTGGACGCGACCTGGACCGCGCCGGCGGGCGGCCGGGTCACCGGCAGGCTCCAGGTCGAGCAGGACGTGCAGCCCGGGGACGCCGTCACGGTGTGGGTCGAGCGGGACGGCGCGCGCCGCCCCGCGCCTCTGGACGACGCCCAGGTGCGGCTGCAGGCGGGCGTGCTCGGTGGCGCGGCCAGCGTGGCCATCGTGGTCGTGCAGTTCCTGCTGCACGCCGCGGGCGTCTGGGTGCTGGACCGCCGCCGGCACCGGCAGTGGGCGGCCGGCTGGGCCGCGGTCGGCCCGGACTGGCGTCGGCACCAGCTGAGCTGAGGCCCGCGCTCGCCGGGTACGCGACCGGCCCGGCTCCCGCGGGGCCCTCGGTGTCCGGACGTGCTCAGCCGACCGGCTGCCCGGCCGGCGATTGCACCGGTACCGGCCCGGGCACGTGGTACAGCCGGCCCTCCTGGGACTTGACCGTGGCCACCAGCACGAAGCTCATCGTGACCAGCAGCGCCCACGCGCCGAGCTTGTCGGCGTGCACGGCCTCCCACACGTCCTCCTGTCCGGGGTACTGCCAGGCACCCAGGAAGGTCGCCGCGTTCTCCGCCACCCAGAGGAACGTGCCGATCAGCACGAAGCTCAGCGCCAGCGGCATCCGGTAGCGGGCGTCGCCCACGGTGAAGTGCACCCAGCAGCGGCGCAGCACCAGCAGGCCCGCCACCGCCAGCGGCACGCGCAGGTCGACCCACCAGTGGTGGGTGAAGAAGTTCGCGTAGACGCCGACGGCCACCACCGTCGTCGCCGGTGCCGGGTAGTGCGACACCCGCAGGTCGAAGCGGCGCCAGGCCTGGCAGATGTAGGAGCCGACCGCGGCGTACATGAACCCGGAGAACAGCGGGACGCCGGCGACCACGGTGACCGCGTCGCCCACCGGGTAGCTCCATGAGCCCTGGTGCACCTTGAACAGCTCCAGGCCCAGGCCGAGGCCGTGGAAGCCGGCGATCACCAGGACCTCCCGCCAGGTCTCCAGGCCGGCCACCCAGAACCCCAGCGTGACCAGCACGCACCACGCCAGCAGCGCGTCGAACCGGGCGATCGGCAGCGGCACCACCTGTGCCAGGGCCAGCCCGGCGAACAGCGCCGCGGCGAAGGCGCAGGACTGCAGCTCCAGCCAGGCGAAGCGGAGCAGCTGCGCAGCGGCGCGTCGGACGGGCACGGCCGCAGGCTAATGGGCGGTGCGCCCCGGCCGGGTGGACCCGGCCGGGACGCCTCACCAGACGGTGGCGGTCAGGCCCCAGGCGGCGATCTCCGCCGAGACCAGGGTCTGCAGGGTGCCGCTGGGCCCGAGCCGGCCCGCGTCGGCCATCACGCCCAGGGTGATGTCCTCGCCCCAGCGGCCCAGGCCGATGGTCAGGTCGGTCATCATCGGGCCGCCCATCAGGTAGGCAGCGCTCGCCTGGTGCCGGCCCAGCCGACCGATCAGGTCCGGCAGCGGCCCGACGTTCGAGGCCACCCCGTCGGCGCCCTGCGCGAGGACGGCGAGCCGGTTGCTCAGCGCGCTGGGCAGCAGCCGCATCGCGTCCACCACGCCGGTCGGCCCGGCCGGGCGGCCGTCGCGGCGCGAGGCACCGACCGGTGCGGCCGCCTCGATGGCCCGCTTGGTGGCCACGCGCACGTCGGCGATCGAGCCGTGCTGCGGGGTGCCACCGGGCAGCACCACCAGGGCGCCGACGACGGCGTTGGCGGTGACGTCGTGCTGGCCCTGCGGGCGCTGGTGGCGCAGGTCGACCGGCAGCAGGATGCGCAGCGGGCCGTCGACGGTGTCGCCCCGGGAGAGCCGCGCGGTGCGCAGCAGGTTGGCCAGCACCGACAGCAGCAGGGTGTTGCCCGACCCGCCGCGCGCCTGCGCGACGCCGTCCCAGTCCGCGGCGCGCACCCGGGTCAGGGCCATCAGCCGGCGGCCGGACCGGGCACCGACCCCCTGGTTGCGGCTGCGCACCGCCGCGATGGTCGGGCTCAGCCGCTGCAGGTCACCGGTGGCCGACGGCCGGGCCAGCGCCACGGCGACCTCCCGGCCCAGGCGCACCGTGCCACCCAGACCGTGTCGCACCCGGGTGACCACGTCACCGAGCTCCTCCACGGTGTCGGCCCGCCAGCCGCGCACCGGGGCCTGCTGCGGCACGGTGCTCGACCCGCCGCCGAACCCGTGCGTCAGCAGGGCGCGCGCGTCGCCGTAGGCGTGGTTCACCCACAGCGACACCATGCTGCCGCCGTCGGCGGTGCGGGCGGCGGCCATCCGCCACCCGGCGGTGGCCGCCGGGTCGATCTGCTGGCTGGCCTCCTCCTCCATCAGCGCCATGAGCTCCGGGACGGAGAGCTCGTCGGGCTCGAAGCGGATCGGCGGCAGGTCGGCGGCCGGCGCCCAGCGCAACCGGGCCCCGGGCACCCGCGGGCGCACCACGCGGCGGCCCAGGCCCTGCGGGTCCTGGGCCAGCTCGTTGGCCCAGCGCAGCAGCGCGTCCCCGGTGACCGGCTCGTCGTAGTGCCGCAGCAGCCCGATGCACGGCCGGTGCAGACCGGTGCGGGTGGCGGCGACGTACATCGCCGCGTGGTCGTCCAGGGGGATCTTCACGCTTCTCCTCGGGCAGGGGTGCGGTGGGTGGGACGGGTGTTCACGGGGTCCGGCTCACCAGCGGCCGCCGCGCAGGCCCCAGCCGCGCAGCTCGTCGCCCAGCCAGCCCCGGACGTCGGCGCCGGGCCCCAGCCGTGACGGGTCGCCCACGACCGTGATCCCCACCGAGTCGGGCCCGCGGCTGAGCGCGGCGATGAGGTCCAGCGCGATCGGCCAGCCCATGGTGGCGGCGGAGGTGGCGGTGTGCCGGCCCAGCCGGCGGACGCCGGCCGGCATCGCCCCGGGGTTGCTGGCGCAGGCGTCGAAGGACAGCGCCGCGCGCTCGGCGAAGCGGATCGCCAGCGCCTCGGGCAGCAGCCGGGCCGCGTCGTTGAAGCCCCGCACGGGCGGTGCGGTCGCGGCGTCGGCGACGAAGGCGGCCTTCATCCACCGGCGGGTCACGGTCAGGTCGCCGTACTGGGGCGGGCCGCCGGGCAGCACCAGGGAGGCCGTGACCATGTTGGGCCGCACCCCCAGTGCACCGTCGCGGCGTTCGCCCACGGCGTCGGCGCCGAGGTCGATGGGCAGCACCAGCCGCACCGGCCGGTCGACGTCGCCGCCCCGGCCGACCCGGCCCCGGCGCACCATGTTGGCGGCGATCGCGGCGAGCAGCGTGTTCCCCGTGCCGCCGAGCTCGGCGGCACGGGTGTCCCACTCCTCGGCGGAGAACTCGGCGATCACACCCGACCGGGCCGGGCCGGGAGAGCGCCGGGTGCGGTCCCGGCCCCGCGGGTTCGGGATCGGCGGCGGGTCGGTGACCGGGGCCTTGGCCGCGCTGTCCCGGCTGGCCGCGGCGCGCAGCGCGTCACCGGTCATCCGGCCGGCACCCCGTACCCCCAGCACCAGCCGCTCCACGACGCTGCGCAGCTCCTGCCGCAGCTCGTAGCGCTCGTGGGCCTGGAAGGTGAGCCCCACGGTGCCGTCCCGCGGGTCCACCGAGCCGTCCCCGTACGCGGCCTCCAGCACCCCGGGCGCGATGCCGTAGAGGTGGTGCACGATCACCAGCACGACCGTGCCGCCGTCGGTGGTGTGCGCGGCGGTGACCAGCCAGCCGTGCCCGTGCTCGGGGTCCAGCGGGGTGGGCAGCTCGCCGTCGAGCCACCCGGCGAGCGCGTCGGAGTCCACCGGCCGCGGGGCGAGCCGCACCGGCGGCGGCACCGGCGTGGCCACCCAGCGCCGCCGCCCGCCCGGTACCCGGCGCGGCTGCACCCGGCGGCCCAGCGCGTAGGGCGAGGCGGCCAGCCGTTCGGCCTCGGCGGTGAGCTCCTCCACGCTGATCCGGGTGGGGAAGCGCAGCACCCAGCCCATGTGCGGCAGCACGGTGCCCATCCGGCCGGCGCGCAGCACGAGGCTCGCCTGGTCGGCCAGCGGGACCTCACCGCCGGCGGTGTGCGGGGTGATCGGGGGCAGGTCGGTCAGCGGGAGCACGGGGACCCTCCTGGGTTCGGCGCAGGCGGTGGGGGCTGGACCGGCGGACGGTGGCGGTCGGGGCCCGCCCGGTGGGGCCGCGTCCCGGCCGTCGCCGGGCACGGCCGGGCGTCGTCCGGTGGCTCACCAGACGCGGGCGGGGATCCCCCAGGCGGCGAGCTCGGTGGCCAGGCGCTGCGGCAGGGACGGGCCACCGCCGAGGCGACTGGGGTCGGCCACGATGCTCATCTGCACCCGGCCGTCGTGCCGGGCCACCGCGATGGAGACGTCGCTGCCCATCGGGCAGGCCATCAGCACGGCGTCGGTGGCGGTGTTGTCGCCCAGGCGCAGGATGCCCGGCGGCATGTCGCCGACGTTGGAGGCGGCGGCGTCGTAGTGACCGTGCACGCTGGTCACCACCCGGCGGGTGAGCTCGTCGGGCAGCAGCTTCATCGCGTCGACGAGCCCAGGGGCGATGGGGACCCGGCCGGTCCGGGCCACCTGTGCCGACGCCTCGCCGAAGGCCCTGCGGGTCTCGGCGCGCACGCCGGCCAGGCTGCCGTAGGAGGCGCGCCCGCCTGGCAGGACCACCGTGGCGCTGGTGAGCTGGATCGGGCCGACGGTCGCGGCGGCGTCGGGCAGCTCGGTCCGGTCGGCCAGGTCGACCGGGACGATCATGCGGATCGGCCGGCCGGCCGGCCCGCCGCGGGCGGCGCGCGCCTCGCGGGCCAGGTTGGCGATCAGCGCGACCTGCATGCTGGTGGCGGAGCCGCCCAGCTCGGCCGCGCGCCCGTCCCAGTCGGCCGCGGCGACGGTCGCGATGGCGGCCACCCGACGCGGGGACCGCCGTCCCCGGCTGGGGTCACGGTCGCGGACGGCGCGCAGCGGTGCGCGCAGGGTGTCCAGCTCGCCGTCGGGGCGCAGGCCCCAGGGCAGCATGGCGATCTCGCCGCCGAGCCGGGCCAGGCCCACCACGCCGCTGCGCAGCCGCTCGAGGGTGTCCTTGGCCTCGGCGAGCAGTTCGGGCTTGCCCAGCTGCAGCGCCTCGAGGTCGAGCTCGGGCGCCGGCACGTCGCCGTACAGGGTGGTGATCACGTCCCGGCCGTGGCCGAACAGGTGGGCCATGCCCAGCGTGACGACGGTGCCGCCGCGCACGTCGTGCGCCGCGGCGAGCTGCCAGCCGGGACCGCGCTCGGGGTCGTGCCGAACGCTCACCTGCTCGTCCATCCAGCGGGCGAGGCCGGCCTCGTCCAGCGGCTCGTCGGGGCCGACGACCGGGGGCGGGGTGGTCGCCATCGCCCAGCGGGGCCGCGCGCCGAGGACCTTCGGGGCGCGCAGCTTGCGCCCCAGGCCGAAGGGACTGGCCGACACGCGAGCGGCCTCGTCCTGCAGGTCGGAGAGCGGGATCTTCTCCGCGAAACGGGTGACGATCGCCATGTTGGGCAGCTCGGCGCTGCGCTGGGCAGCGAGGAGCATCAACGAACCGTGCTCGACCAGCGGTACGTCCATGACGCGGTTCCTCCTGAGCTGAGACGACGTGGTCCAGGACACTATGTGTGTATCCAGCGATCACACAAAGACCTGGGAGTGAATTCCGTCATCCCCTCGGGTGAGGTCGTCAGCACGAGGGACCCGGAGCGCACCGGCCGGGGCGCGAGGCGACGGTCCGGGTGTCGCCCGCAGGGGTGGAGCGGGCGTCCCGCGCAGCGGGCGGCCGGGTGGACACCGGCGCGGAGCCCGCGCGACGATCACCGGGTGGCCCACCTCGCACAGGACTCCCGCTACGACTCCATGACCTACCGCCGTACCGGCCGCAGCGGCCTCGACCTGCCGGCCATCAGCCTGGGGCTGTGGCACAACTTCGGGGACGACGTGCCCTTCGAGCGGCAGCGGGCCATCCTGCGCCGCGCCTTCGACCTCGGGATCACCCACTTCGACCTGGCCAACAACTACGGGCCGCCCTACGGGTCGGCGGAGACCAACTTCGGCCGGCACCTGGCCGACGACTTCCGCCCCTACCGGGACGAGCTGGTCATCTCCTCCAAGGCCGGCTGGGACATGTGGCCCGGCCCCTACGGCCAGGGCGGTGGTGGTCGCAAGTACGTGCTGGCCAGCCTGGACCAGTCGCTGGCCCGGATGGGCCTGGACTACGTCGACGTCTTCTACTCCCACCGGCCGGACCCGACCACGCCGCTGGAGGAGACGATGGGCGCGCTGCACAGCGCCGTCCAGGCAGGCAAGGCGCTGTACGTGGGGATCTCCTCGTACTCGCCGCAGGCCACCGCCGAGGCCGCTGCCCTGCTCGCCGACCTGGGCACGCCGCTGCTCATCCACCAGCCGTCGTACTCGATGCTCAACCGCTGGATCGAGACCGAGGGGCTGCTGGACACCCTGGAGCAGGTGGGCAGCGGCTGCATCGCGTTCTCCCCGCTGGCCCAGGGCATGCTCACCGACAAGTACCTGCACGGCGTGCCCGAGGGCTCCCGCGCCAGCCAGGGCAAGTCGCTGTCCACCGACCTGCTCAGCGACGAGGCCCTGACCCGGATCCGGGCGCTGGCCGGCATCGCCGAGGCGCGCGGGCAGAGCCTGGCGCAGATGGCGCTGGCCTGGGGCCTGCGCGACCCCCGGGTGACCTCGGTGCTGATCGGCGCCAGCAGCGTGGCCCAGCTGGAGCAGAACGTGGCCGCGCTGGACCACCTGGACTTCTCCGCCGAGGAGCTGGCCGCGATCGACGAGCACGCCGCGGACAGCGGCATCGACCTCTGGGCCGGCGCCCGCACGGCGTGAGCGGCCTGCCCCCCACCCGGTGACCGGCGGGGTGGGGGGAACACCGGGGGGCGCGTCGACGATCCAGAGAGGGTGGGCGTCGGACCGATGGAGGACAGGGAGGCGACCGGGGTGCCCGGGCGTGCCCTGCGCGACCTCCGGCGTGCCGACGCGGTGGACGACGCCGTCGTGCACCGGCTGGTCGCCGAGCTCGACGAGATCGAGGGCCTGCCGCGCGCCGACCCGACGGGTGCGGCCCTGCGGGCCGTCGACGTCGCCCTGCAGGCCCATGACCTGGGGCTGCCGGAGCTGGAACGGCGCGCGCAGCTGGTACGGGCCGACGTGCTGGACCGGCAGGGCCGGGTGGCCGAGGCGGGACGGATCGCCCAGGACGTGCACGCCTGGGCCGCCCAGCACGGCGCGCGCTACCTGCAGGCCCGCAGCCACCACGTGCTCGAGCTGGTGTTCTCCGACCTCGGCGACACCGCCGTGGCGCTGGAGCACGCCCTGCACGCCGTCGACCTGCTGGACGACCGGGGCAGCCCGGCCGTGCGGATCGACCACCTGCTGCGGCTGGCCGACTGCCTGAGCAAGAACGGCGACCACGCGGCGGCCCGCCGGCGCTTCCCGGACGTGCTGCGGCTGGCCGGCGAGGTCGGCGACGTGTCCCGGGTCCTGCTGGTGCTCAACAACTGGGCCTACGCCGAGACGGTGGCCGGGCACCACGAGCGTGCCCTGCGGCTCAGCGAGCAGCTGCAGGCCTCCGCCGACCGGCACGGCGTCCCGCTGGGGCTCGGCGAGCGGGACACGGTGGCCCGGGCGCTGATGGGCCTGGGCCGGTGGGAGGAGGCCGAGGAGCTGCTGGCGGCCGCTCTGGTGCCCGAGCCGCCGGACCGGGCACCCGAGCCGGACATGCTCGGCGAGACGCTGCTGACCCTGGCCCAGGTGCGCCGGGCCCGCGGCCGCTCCGCCGAGGCCCAGCAGACCCTGGACGAGTGCGTGCGCACGTGCGAGGAGAACGGGCTGTCCGGGGTGCGGGTGCGGGCCCGCGAGGAGCAGGCCCAGCTGCACGCCGCCGGCGGGCGCTACCGGGAGGCCTACGAGGAGCACCGGCGCTTCCACGCCGAGACCACCGAGCTGCGCTCGCTCGAGCGGGACGCCCGGGCCCGCACGCTGCAGGCGGTGTACGAGACCAGCGAGGCCCAGCGGGAGAGCCGGGCCTACCGGGAGCTGTCGCTGCGGGACTCGCTGACCGGGCTGTACAACCGCCGGCACGTGGAGCAGGAGGTGCAGCCGACGCTGCACCGCAGTGCCGACCGCGGCCGGGCGGTGACCGTGGCGCTGCTCGACCTCGACCACTTCAAGCAGGTCAACGACCGCTGCTCGCACGGTGTCGGCGACCAGGTGCTGCAGGTCGTCGCCGAGCACCTCGCCCGCGCCGCGGAGCAGACCGGGCGGGCCGGCTCGTTCGCGGCCCGGATGGGCGGTGAGGAGTTCCTGCTGGTGCTCGTGGGGCCGGCGCACGAGTCGGCGGCGCAGCTGGAACGGGTACGGCGCACCGTCAGCGGCCACCCGTGGGGCCCGCTGACCGGGGAGGTGCCCGTGACGGTCAGCATCGGCGCCGTCGTCGTGGTGCCCGGCGGGCCGCTGCCCGACCTGCCCACCCTGCTGCGGCTGGCCGACCAGCGGCTGTACCGGGCCAAGAGCCTGGGCCGGGACCGGGTGGTCGTCGACGCCGGCTGAGCGGCCGGCCCGAGCGCGGGGTCACCGCTCCCCCGACCGGCGAGCACCGGTGCGGGCACCCGGGACCACCTCGGCGCAAGATGGGGGCCGTCCGCCGTCTCGACGCAGAGGGGTCACCATGGCCGCGCCCACGTCCGACCCGCCCACCCGGCACTCCCCCGCCCAGCCGGAGAGCGTCTTCACCTACGGCGCGCCGCAGCTGAAGTTCGGCCCCGGTGCCGCCGACGAGATCGGCTACGACCTGAGCCAGACCGGCGCGCGCCGGGTGCTGGTGGTCACCGACCCCGGGGTGGCCGCGACCGGCATCCCGCAGCGGGTGGCCGACCAGATGGGCGGCTTCGGCATCGAGGCACACGTGTTCGACGGCGCGCACGTCGAACCCACCGACCAGAGCCTGCAGCACGCCGTCGACTGGGCCCGGGAGCACGGCCCGTGGGACGCGATCGTCGCCGTCGGCGGCGGGTCGAGCATCGACACCGCCAAGGCGGTCAACCTGCTCACCACCAACGACGGCGAGCTGATGGACTACGTCAACGCACCCGTCGGCGGCGGGCGGGCACCGTTGAAGCCGCTGCACCCGCTGGTGGCCGTGCCGACGACGACGGGCACCGGCTCGGAGAGCACCACGATCTGCGTGCTGGACGTGCTGGCGCAGAAGGTGAAGACCGGGATCAGCCACGCCCGGCTGCGCCCGACCCTCGCCGTCATCGACCCGTCGCTGACCCTCACCCAGCCGGCCGGGGTGACCGCGGCGTCGGGCATGGACATCCTCTGCCACGCCCTGGAGAGCTACACCGCGCGCCCGTACACCACCTACGAGCGCAAGGCGCCGGACGCGCGGGTGCCCTACTGCGGCGCGAACCCCATCTCGGACATGTGGTCGGAGAAGGCGATGACGCTGCTGTCCACGAGCTTCCGGCAGGCGGTGCGGCACGGGGAGGACGAGGAGGCCCGCGGCCACATGGCCATGGCCGCCACCTTCGCGGGCATGGGCTTCGGCAACGCCGGGGTGCACATCCCGCACGCCAACGCCTACCCGATCGCCGGCCGGGTGCGGGACTTCCACCCCGCGGACTACCCGGACGACCACGCCATGGTGCCGCACGGCATGTCGGTGGCGCTGACCGCGCCGGAGGCCTTCCGGTTCACCTACGACGCCTGCCCCGAGCGGCACCGGCGCGCGGCACAGCTGCTGGACCCGCGCGCCGACGAGCCGGCCACCGCATCGGAGTTCCTGCCCGGCGTGCTGATCGCGCTGATGCGCGACATCGGCATCCCGGACGGCATCGGCGCGGTCGGCTACACCGACGGCGACGTCCCCGACCTGGTCGCGGGCACCATGCAGCAGCAGCGCCTGCTCGCCACCGCCCCCAAGGACGTCACCGAGGACGACATGGCCGGCATCTACCGCCGCTCGATGCAGCTGTGGTGACCGTCGAGGCGACCGCACCCGCCCACACCGGCCCCGACCCCGGGCTGGCCGACGCGCTGCGCCGGGCCGGGGTCACCGACGTCGACGACTCCGGGCTGGCCCGGGCGCTGTACTCCACCGACGCCTCGCTGTACCGGGTGCTGCCGCTGGCCGTGGTGCGCCCGCGGCACCCCGACGAGATCATGGCCACGCTGGAGGTGTGCCGCGCCCTCGGGGTGCCGCTGACCGCCCGCGGGGCAGGCACCTCGATCGCCGGCAACGCGGTGGGCCCCGGGGTGGTCTTCGACACCAGCCGGCACCTGCACCGGGTGCACGCGGTCGACGCCGAGGCGCGCACCGCGGTGGTCGACCCGGGCGTCGTCCAGGCGTCGCTGCAGGCCGCCGCCCGGCCGTACGGGCTGCGCTTCGGGCCCGATCCGAGCACGCACAACCGCTGCACGATCGGCGGGATGATCGGCAACAACGCCTGCGGTTCCCGGGCGCTGGGCTACGGCCGGACGTCGGACAACGTCGTCGCCCTGGACGTGGTCACCGGCGCCGGAGCCCGGCTGCGTCTGGACGACGGTCCGGTGGGCGGGGACGGGGTGCCCGCGCCGCTGCAGGCGCTGGTCGACGCGCACCTGGCCACGATCCGCACGGAGCTGGGCCGCTTCGGCCGGCAGGTGTCCGGCTACTCCCTGGAGCACCTGCTGCCCGAGCGCGGCCGCAGCCTGGCCCGCACCCTGGTGGGCAGCGAGGGCACGCTCGCGCTGACGCTGGGGGCCACCGTGCGGCTGGTGCCGGAGCCGTCGGCGCGGGCGCTGGTGGTGCTGGGCTACCCGTCGATGGCCGACGCCGCCGACGCCACCCCCGGGCTGCTGCCGTACCGGCCGACCGCGGTGGAGGGGCTGGACTCCCGGATCATCCAGCGGCTGCGCGACGTGCCGGCCGCCACCGTGCCGGAGCTGCCGCGCGGGGAGGGCTGGCTGATCGTCGAGGTCACCGGCGACGACCCGGCCGAGATCGCCGACCGGGTCGGGAAGATGGTCGCCGGGGCCGGCGCGGTGGACGCCCTGGTGGTCAGCGACGCCGCGCAGGCCGGCGCGATCTGGCGGATCCGGGAGGACGGCGCCGGGCTGGCCGCGCGCACCAGCGACGGCCGGGCCGCGCACGCCGGCTGGGAGGACGCCGCCGTCCCGGTGGAGCAGCTGGGCTCCTACCTGCGGAGCTTCGAGGCGCTGCTCACCGGGCACGGGTTGCAGGGGCTGCCCTACGGGCACTTCGGTGACGGCTGCGTGCACGTGCGGATCGACTTCCCGTTCGCCGGCGGCGGCACCGCGACCTACCGCAGCTTCATCACCGACGCCGCCCGCCTGGTGGCCTCCTACGGCGGCTCGATGTCCGGGGAGCACGGCGACGGCCGGGCGCGCAGCGAGCTGCTGCCGCACATGTACTCCCCCGCAGCGATCACGCTGTTCGAGCAGGTCAAGGGCGTGCTGGACCCCGACGACCTGCTCAACCCGGGCGTGCTGGTGCGCCCGGCGCCGTTCGACGCCGACGTGCGGGTGGCCGCGGTGGCCCCGCACCGCACCCAGCTGGCGCTGGCCTACCGGCACGACGGCGGCGACCTGTCCGCGGCCGTGCACCGCTGCACCGGGGTGGGCAAGTGCCGGGCGGACACGACGTCCACCGGCGGGGTCATGTGCCCCTCCTACCTGGCCACCCGGGAGGAGAAGGACTCCACCCGGGGCCGGGCCCGGGTGCTGCAGGAGATGCTCGCCCCCGGGGGGCCGGTGCAGGACTGGCGCTCACCGGAGGTGCACGAGGCGCTGGACCTGTGCCTGTCCTGCAAGGGCTGCTCCCGGGACTGCCCGACCGGGGTGGACATGGCCGCCTACAAGGCCGAGGTGCTCCACCAGTCCTACCGCCGCCGGCTGCGCCCCCGCTCGCACTACGCGCTGGGCCGGCTGCCGTTCTGGAGCGACCTGGTCGCGCGGGCCCCGCGGCTGGTCAACGGGCTGACCCGCTCCCGGCTGGGCGGCACGCTGGCGCGCTGGGGCGCCGGGGTCGACCAGCGGCGGTCGCTGCCGGCGTTCGCCACCCGCACCTTCCGCCAGGACTGGACCCCGCGCGTGCCGGACACGCGTCCCCCCGTCGCGCTGTGGGTGGACTCGTTCACCGACCACTTCGCGCCCGCCGCCGCCGAGGCCACCGTCGCGGTGCTGGAGGCGGCCGGCTACCGGGTGGAGGTGCCCGACGACGACACCTGCTGCGGGCTGACCTGGATCACCACCGGCCAGCTGGACGCCGCCCGGCGGATCCTCGGGCACACGGTCACCACGCTGGCGGCCTACGCGGACGCCGGCACCCCGATCGTGGGCGTGGAGCCCTCCTGCACCGCGGTGCTGCGCGGGGAGTCCCAGGAGCTGCTGGACGACGGGGGCACGGGCGGGGCTGCGGCCCGGGTCGCCGCGGCCACCCGCACCCTGGCCGAGCTGCTCACCGGCACCGAGGGCTGGGAGCCGCCGTCGCTGGCCGGGGTGGAGGTGGTGGCCCAGCCGCACTGCCATCACCACTCGGTGATGGGCTGGAGCACCGACGAGGAGCTGCTGCGCCGGGCCGGTGCGACGGTCACCCGGGTCGGCGGCTGCTGCGGGCTGGCCGGCAACTGGGGTGTGGAGAAGGGGCACCACGACGTGTCGGTGGCCATCGCCGAGCAGTCGCTGCTGCCCGCGGTGCGGGCCGCCGGCGCGGGCGCGGTCGTGCTCGCCGACGGCTTCTCCTGCCGCACCCAGCTCGACCAGTTGGCCGGCGCACCGAGCGAGCACCTGGCCCAGCTGCTGGCCCGGCACACGAGGTGAGCCCGGCGCCGTGCAGGTGACACCGATCGACGAGCGGGACAGCTCGTGGGAGGACCACCGCCCCCGGTTCCGGGTGTACGTGTTCGGTGGCGGTGGCGAGCCGGGCGGCAGCTGGGCGGTCGACACGTTCGACGTCGAGGACGCCGACGTGCTGGAGGTGACCGACTGGGCAGAGGGGCAGGCCGGCCCGGACGACCTGGTGGCCGTGGCCCTGATCGGCGAGCTCGACCCGCAGGCCGACACGGAGACCGCGCGGCGGGGCCTGGTCTGGCTGCTCGGGACCGACCCGAACGGCACGCCCTCGGACGCCACGGTGCAGCGCCTGCTCGACGGCATGCTCGCCCGCCGCGAGTCCCGCCGTGCCGCTGGAGATCGCTGACACGGTCCCTGCCGTAGCGGCCGGGCCGGGGCAGCCCGGTGCCTGTTCAGCCCACCAAGGTAAGCCGCACCTGCTCCTCGACCGGCCGGGGCGACGGGGCCGGCCGGCGGGGGGCACGGCGCGCGGTGACCCGGGCCAGCGCGCGGCGCCAGCCGGGGGTGCGGGACTGCTCCTCCAGCTCGGTGAGCCGCCGCTCCAGCGCCTCGACCCGGGCAGCACCGGCCCGCGTGCTCAGCTCGTCGGGCACGAGGTCGGCCAGCTGTTCGCTCAGCGCGGCGACCAGGCCGGCGACGTCGCCGGGGGCCAGGTGCGTGCTGCCCACGCACACGTCCTGCCGCCACAGCGTCAGGTTCACCAGCGGGCGCTCGGGGTGCCGGCTGACCCGCACGCCCCGCCCCTCCCCGCGGACGTCCAGGAACCACGAGCCGACGCGGGGCAGAGGACGGGCTGTCATGTACAGACGGTCGGGCCTCAGCGGCAGCGCGTCAAGACGTGCGCGCACCGTCTCCACCGGTCGGGGTCCGTGGTGCGCGGGTACGGATCGCGGACGGACTCAACCTGGCGGGTTCGGACAGGCGTGTTGATGGGTGGACCCTGCAGCTGGCACGGTCGTCAGCGAGAGGGAGGTCGCGGTGCCGAGCGAGTTCGACGAGGAGTTCGTGCGCTTCGTCGAGCAGTGGTCGCCCGCACTGCTGCGGGTGGCGTTCCTGCTGACCCTGGACGCCGACGGCGCCGTGTTGTCATCGGTGGCGCTGGTCGCCGGCAGTGCCACCACACCGGACGACCCTCGGGTGCACGGTGTTCGCCTGGTCGACGGGGACGGCGTGGTCGTGGGCGCGACGACGATCACCCCGCCCGGACAGTCGGACGACTACGACCACGGCTGAGGGGCGAGCCGACCGGGACCGACCGGGACCCCGAGGAGGCGAAGGACGACCGAGCCGCGGCGCACTCGGACGACCGGCCTGCCATCGCGTCCACGACCAGCGTGCCCTGGGGCGGCCGGTGCTGCTCCCGTGGGAAGCGTCACCGGGAGCTGGCACGTCCGCTGCACCTCCTCCCGGCACCCCGTCGACTCCTCGGACTCCCCTCCCGCGGAAAGCGTCACCTGGAGGTGACGCTTCCGCAGCACCCTGTCCCCCGCCCCCGACCCCTGGGAGACCTCGCGCTCTGCTCCCTCAGGCCAGGTCCCGCGGGTCGGGTCGTCCCGCCTCGTCCTCGCCGCCCTCGCCGCCCTCGCCGCCCTCGCCGCCCCGCCGGCCAGGACGCGGCCGGTCACCGAGAGGGCCACCGGCTGTTCACCTGGCGGCCGCGTGTGCGCCGTGTCGGCTCGGCACGGTGTGCCGGTGACCCTCGACGCCCCGATCTCCCGCCGCACCCTCCTCCAGGGCACCGCCGTCGCCGCCGCCGCCGTCACGGTCGGCGGGCTCACGCCCACGGCCGCCCGCGCCACCGTCGACGACGCCGCCCGCTCCGGCATCTTCGGCTTCGGTGTCGCCAGCGGCGACCCGACCGCCACCGAACTGCTGCTCTGGACCCGGGTGACGCCCACGCCGAAGTCCACGCCGGGCAGCGGGGTGGGCCCGGTCACCAAGGTCGACTGGGAGCTGGCCGCCGACGAGCGGTTCACCCGCGTCGTCCGGCACGGCACCGTGCGCACCGACGCCGACCGTGACCACACCGTGAAGGTCGTCGTCTCCGGGCTCACCCCGTACACCCGCTACTTCTTCCGCTTCCGCTGCAAGGGCGCGACGTCCCCGGTCGGTCGTACCCAGACCGCCCCCGACGAGGCCGGTGTCACCCACGCGCTGCGGCTGGCCTTCGTGTCCTGCAGCAACTACACCGGCGGCTACTTCACCGCCTACCGCGGCCTGGCCGCCCGGGACGACCTGGACGCCGTCCTGCACCTGGGCGACTACCTGTACGAGTACGGCAACGACCCGGCCGAGCCCGGCGTCGCGGGCTCCGGTGACCGCTACGGCCCGGCCGCGCTGATCGGCGTCCGGGACCACGACCCGGCCACCGAGATCGTGTCGCTGCAGGACTACCGGCTGCGGCACGCGCTGTACAAGACCGACCCGGACCTGCAGGAGGCCCACCGCCGGCACCCGTGGATCGTGATCTTCGACGACCACGAGGTCACCAACGACGCCTACGCCACGGGCGCGGAGAACCACGAGCAGCAGGACGACCCGGACACCTCCTACACCGGCCCGGGTGAGCCGGCCGGCATCCGCGCCGAGGGCGAGTTCGTCGCGCGCCGGGCACTGGCCTACCGCGCGTACCTGGAGTGGATGCCGATCCGGGAGCCCGCGAGCTGGCAGCCGCGGCCGCACCAGGGCACCCAGTTCTTCCGCCGGTTCGTCTTCGGTGACCTGGCCGAGCTGTCGGTGATTGAGACCCGGCAGAACCGCAGCCAGCAGGTGCCCACCACGGTGGGCACCACGCTGAACCCGGCGCTGGCCGACCCGGGCCGGCACCTGCCCGAGCCGCAGCAGATGACCTGGCTGACCACCGGGCTCACCGGCAGCCACAAGGCCTGGCACCTGATCGGCAACCAGACCGTCTTCGCCCGGGTGTTCTCCCCGCAGCCCACGGCCCTGCCGGGTCAGGTGTTCAACGCCGACCAGTGGGACGGCTACCAGGCCGACCAGCGCACCCTGCTGGCGGCGATGGCGGCCTCGGGCGACACCGACCCGGTGGTGCTCACCGGCGACATCCACAGCTCCTGGGCGATCGAGCTGCCCTCGGAGCCCACCTCGGGCGACTCGGTCGGCGTCGAGTTCGTCTGCCCGTCGATCACCAGCGACGGCTTCAAGGAGGTGACGGGCAGCGCCGCCGCGGCCCAGGCCGCCACCGCCGCGTTCCAGCTGCGCAACCCGTGGGTGCGCTACCTGGAGGGGGTCGGCCACGGCTTCGCCGTCATCGACGTCACGCCCGAGCGGGTGCAGACAGACTTCTGGTTCGTCCGCAGCAACGGCGACAAGGGCCTGGCCGTCGAGGTGCGCACCGACCCGGATGCCACCGTCGGCTTCGAGTCGTCCTGGACGTCGGCCAAGGGCTCGCGACGGGTCACCCCGGGCACCGGCCCACTGGGCGCCCGCGGCGACCAGCCGCGGACCGCGCGCCACCACTGACCCGCGGCGCCCGGCCGGGGCCCCCTCGGGGTCCCCGGCCGGCGCACCGGGCGATCAGCGGCACGCCTCGCTACGGTCTGCTGCGTGGTGAACGTCCTCTCCATCCAGTCCCACGTCGCCTACGGCCACGCCGGGAACTCCTCGGCGGTGTTCCCGCTGCAGCGCCTGGGCATCGAGGTGTGGCCGGTGCACACCGTGCAGTTCTCCAACCACACCGGCTACGGCGCCTGGCAGGGCCGGGTCTTCGACGGCCAGGCGGTCGACGAGGTGGTCGCCGGCATCGCCGACCGCGGGGTGCTCGGCGGCTGCGACGCGGTGCTGTCGGGCTACCTCGGGTCGGCCGACATCGGCCACGCGGTCGTCGGGTCGGTGGCCCGGGTCAAGGCGGCCAACCCCGTGGCCGTCTACTGCTGCGACCCGGTCGTCGGCGACGTCGGCCGCGGGGTGTTCGTGCGGCCCGGCGTCCCGGAGTTCATCCGCGACGTCGCGGTGCCGGTGGCCGACCTGGTCACGCCCAACCACTACGAGCTCGACCTGCTGTCCGGGCGGACCACCCGCACCCTCGCCGAGGTGCAGGACGCCGTCGCCGCGGTGCAGGCCTTGGGCCCGCGGGTGGTGCTGACCACGTCGCTGGTCGCCGAGGACACCCCGGACGACGCGGTGGACCTGCTGGCGTCGGAGGGCGGCCGGCACTTCCGGGTGCGCACCCCGCGGCTGGACCTGTCGGTCAACGGCGCCGGCGACGCGATCGCCGCGCTGTTCCTGGCCCACTGGCTGTCCACCGGCAGCGCGGGCACGGCGCTGGGCCGGGCCGCGTCCTCGGTGTACGGGCTGCTGCGGCAGACCGCCGAGGCCGGCTCCCGGGAGATCCTGCTGGTCGCCGCCCAGGACGAGTTCGTGGCCCCCCGGCGGACGTTCGAGGTCACCGAGGTCTGAGTCGTGTGACGTCCGTGTTGCCACGCAGCGTGGCGGTCACAGCGGGCAACCAGGCACCCCTGGGCAGGGCCATGGCGGACGCTTAGCCTGGCGAACGACTCGCCGCCCCACCCCAGCCACGGAGGCCCCTGCATGCGCGCGACCCCGTCCCGATCCCGCCGCCGGACGACGTCCGTCGTCACCGCCGTCGCCGTCTCCGTCCTCGCCCTCTCCGCCTGCTCGGCCGGCGGCACCACCGACGTGGCCGAGGCCGGCTCGGAGGACACCGTCGAGCTGAACGGCCTGGACCTCGACGCCCTGACCATCCCGGTGCTGCAGGACCGGATGGACGCCGGAGCCCTCACCTCGGTGGAGCTGACCCAGGCCTACCTGGACCGGATCGACGACCTGGACGGCGACCTCGGCGCGGTGCTGGCGGTGAACCCGGACGCGATCGCCGAGGCCGAGGCCAGCGACCGGGTGCGGGAGGGCGACGGGGCGCGCAGCGCCCTGGAGGGCATCCCGGTGCTGCTCAAGGACAACGTGGACACCGCCGACCTGCCCACCACCGCCGGTTCCCGGGCCCTGCTCGGCAACCGGCCCGACGACGCCACGATCACCACGGAGCTGCGCGAGGCCGGCGCCATCGTGATCGGCAAGGCGAACCTCTCCGAGTGGGCCAACTTCCGCGGCGACGACTCCACCAGCGGCTGGAGCGGGGTGGGCGGGCAGACCGCGAACCCCTACGTGCTGGACCGCAACCCGTGCGGCTCCTCCTCCGGCTCGGCGGTGGGCGTGGCCGCCTCGCTGGCCCAGGTGGCCATCGGCACCGAGACCGACGGCTCGATCGTCTGCCCGGCCGGCGCCAACGGCATCGTCGGGGTCAAGCCGACCCTGGGCATGGTCAGCCGCACCGGCATCGTGCCGATCTCGGCCGAGCAGGACACCGCCGGCCCGATGGCCCGGCACGCGATCGACGCCGCCATCCTGCTGGAGGTCGTCTCCGGCGCCGACCCCGCCGACGCCGCCACCGGGACCGCCCCGGCCGACCTGGACTCGGCCTTCACCGACCTGGACACCGACGCCCTCGCCGGCTCCCGGATCGGCGTCTGGGCGCTGAGCCCGGAGCAGTCCACGGCCGTCGACGACGCCACCGAGGCGGTGTTCGCCGCAGCCGTGCAGCAGATCGAGGCCGCAGGTGCCACCGCGGTGCCGCTCACCCTGGCCTACGGCGAGCAGATCGGCGCCGGTGAGACCCCGTCGCTGCTGGCCGAGTTCGACCGCGACCTGGGCGCCTACCTGGCCGGCACCGACGGCGACGTGCCCGCGGACCTCGCCGGCGTGGTCGCCGCCGACGCCACCGACCCGGTGGAGCTCGCCTACTTCGGCGACGAGCTGTTCCGGCGGGCCCAGACCGCCCCGGACGCCACCGCCCAGCGCGAGGAGATCCGCCGGCTCGCCCGGGCCTCGATCGACGAGGCGCTGGCCCAGGGCCCCGGCACCGAGGACGACCTGGACGCCGTGGTCGGGCTGACCAACACCCCGGCGTGGGTGACGAGGTACCAGTCGGTGGACGGCGAGGCCGACGCGTTCGTCTACAGCACCTCCACCCCGGCCGCCGTCGCCGGCTACCCCAGCGTCGCGGTCCCGGCCGGGTTCTCCGGGCCGCGCAACGCCCTGCCGGTGGGCATCTCGTTCATCGGCGGCCAGTGGGCCGACGCCGACCTGCTCGACCTGGCGGCGTCCTTCGAGTCGGCGACCCAGGCCCGCCGGGCCCCGGGCTTCCTGCCCACCGTCGGCGACTGACGCCCGCCCGGTGCTGCATCTCACGGGGTGCGGCACCGGGCCTGCTCCGGCGCATGGTGTTGGCTCAGCTCGACCCACCCGCCCCACAGAGGGAGCTCCCATGACGGTCACCGTCGTCGCCGGCAACCCCAAGCCCGACTCGCGCACCCTGGACGCCGCCCGGCTGCTCGCCGAGGCGCTCTGCGGGCGCCCGGCCGACGCGAGCGTCGACGTGATCACCCTCGGCCCGGGCCTGCTCGGCTGGGGGGACGCGGGCGTGGAGGCGGCGGTGGCGACGGTGTCGGCGTCCTCGCTGGTCGTGGTGGCCAGCCCCACGTACAAGGCCAGCTACACCGGGGTGCTCAAGCTGTTCCTGGACCAGTTCGCCACCGCCGAGGGGCTGGCCGGCGTGGTGGCGGTGCCGCTGATGCTGGGCGCGGGCCCGGCGCACGCGATGGCGCCGGACCTGCTGCTCAAGCCGGTGCTGGTGGAGCTGGGCGCCACCTGCCCCACGCCCGGGCTGTACCTGCGCGACAAGGCCTACGCGGAGGGCCCGGAGCTGGCGGCGTTCGCCGAGCGCTGGGCGCCGACGGTCACCGCGGTCACCGGGGTGGCCCGGTGATCGACGTGCTGGACCAGAAGGTGCTGCGGGAGGCCTACGCGGCGTTCCCCAGCGGCGTCGTCGCGCTCTGCGCGCTGGTCGACGGCGAGCCGGTGGGCATGGCGGCCAGCTCCTTCGTGGCGGTGTCGATCGAGCCGCCGCTGGTGGCGTTCTGCGTGCAGCACACCTCCACCACGTGGCCCCGACTGGCCGGGCTGGCCCGGATCGGGGTGAGCGTGCTCGGTGAGTCGCACGACCGGGCCGCGCGCACGCTCGCCGCCAGGACGGGCAACCGCTTCGAGGGCGTCACCACCGAGGTGACCGAGGCGGGCTCGGTGTTCGTGGGCGACTCCTCGGCCTGGCTGGACTGCTCGGTGCAGGACCAGGTCACCGCCGGGGACCACGACATCGTCGTGCTGCGGGTGCACGCCCTGCACGCCGTGCCGGGGGTGGAGCCGCTGGTGTTCCACGGCAGCGCGTTCCGCAAGCTGCGCCAGCTCACGAGCGACTGACCCGACCCGGGGGTGGAGCCGCCGGGGCCCCCGGCTCAGTCGTCGCGCAGCGGGTGGGCGATCTCGTCCTGCGGCAGCCTGGCCCACAGCGTGGCGACGACCGCGACGACCGGCGGCACGATGCCGGCGACCAGGAACGTGGTGCGCAGGCCCACCGCCTCGGACACCGGGCCGGCCAGCGCCATCGACACCGGCATCAGGCTGATCGAGACGAAGAAGTCCAGCGAGGCGACCCGGCCCAGCAGGTGCGGTGGCACGCGGCGCTGCAGCAGCGTGCCCCAGATGACCATGGGGAAGCTGAACATCGCCCCGAGCACCGCGGCGCACACCGCGACCACCCACAGCTCGGTGGCGGTGCCCATGACCACGAACGGCAGGCAGCCCAGGCCCCAGCCGAGGTTCATCACGGTGAGGTAGCGGCGGGGCATCCGCATCGAGGCGACCGACAGCGCCCCGAGGGCACCGCCGATGCCGAAGGCGGCCATGACGAGTGCGTGGTCGCCCGGGCCGCCGCCCAGCCGGTCGGTGATCAGGAAGGGCACGAGCACCTCGAACGGCCCCATCATCGCCAGGATCATCAGCGCGGCGAACAGCAGCGTGGCCAGCAGCCACGGGGTGCGCACCATGTAGACGACGCCCTCGCGCACGTCGGACAGCGCCGAGGCCACCGACCGCTCGCCGGCCGCGCCGGGCTCGCGGCGCACCGGGGTGCGCGGCATGGTGGTGAGCACCAGCAGACCGGCGGCCATGGACGCCGCGGCCACCGTGAGCGCGCCGCCGGCGGACACCGCGCCCACCACGGCACCGGCGACGCCCGGGCCGACGGCCTGCCCGATGGTGGGCCGCACCATGCCCTCGAAGCCGTTGACCGCCAGCAGGTCGGACTCGTCGACCAGCGCGGGCAGCCACGCCGAGTACGCCGGGTAGTAGAACGCCATCGACACGCCGACGACGAAGGTGATCACCGGGAGGTGGGCGATCGTGCCCACCCCGGCCAGCGACAGCACCGCGGCCAGGGCCATCGCGGCGGACTGCACGCCGGCGACGGCCAGCAGGATGAGCTTCTGCGGCACCCGGTCGGCCACCACGCCACCCAGCAGCGCGGGGACCAGCACGCCGACCGCACCCGCGGTGGTGACCAGGGACAGCTGGGCCGGACCGCCGCCGGTGCGGATGACCTCCCAGACCAGCCCGACCACCCACACCCCGGAGCTGAACGTGGTGAGCACCAGCGCGACCGCCAGCCGCCGGTAGGGGCCGCTGGCGAAGGGGGCGAGCGCCCGCGCGCGGGCACCGGTGCGTGCCGGCGGCTGGTCGGTGGGCGGCAGGACGGGCGCGTCGAGCCGGCTGGCCTGCGGGGGCTCGGTCATCGCGTCTCCTGCGGTGGACGGGGGGTGGGTGGGGTGAGGGTCGCCGGGGTCAGGGACCACCCTCACGATCGGCACCCTGCCCCCGGGGTACGACAGTCCCGCCGCGACCGACCATCCGTCCAGCCGTTTCCCGCAGCTGTCGGCCGGCGCCGACCGGCGGAACGACCTCGGCGCCCGGCAGCCCGTCCGTGCCGCCGTCCCTCGCGGCGGTCAGCCGGCGGCGACCCGCGGGACCACCTCGGTGCCCAGCAGCTCGATGCTGTGCAGCAGCTCGGCGTGACCGAGCCGCGGGTTGGTCATCTGCAGGGCGATCCGGTCCACCCCGCCGAGGTCGGCGGACACCCGCAGCGCCTTGGCGGCCACCGTCTCCGGGTCGCCGATGAAGAAGGCGCCGTGGGTGCCGCTGGTGGCGTCGAACTGCCGGCGGTCCGGGGCGGCGAAGCCCCGCTCCCGAGAGATCTTGGTGAACATCTCGGCCCACCCGGGGTACATCGCGTCGGCCGCCTGCTGGGTGCTGTCGGCGACGAACCCGAACACGTGCAGCCCGACCTGCAGCTGCTCGGCCGGGTGCCCGGCCTCGGCGCCGGCCCGGCGGTACAGGTCGATCAGGGGCGCGAACCGGCGCGGCTCACCGCCGATGATCGCCACCATCAGGGGCAGCCCGAGCAGCCCGGCGCGGACGAAGGACTGCGGGGTGCCGCCGACGCCGACCCAGATCGGCAGCCGCTCCTGCAGCGGCCGGGGGTAGACGCCCTGGCCGGTGAGCGCCGGGCGGTGCCGCCCGGACCAGGTCACGTGCGGCTCGTCGCGGATCTTCAGCAGCAGCTCGAGCTTCTCGGCGAACAGCTCGTCGTAGTCGGCGAGCTCCAGGCCGAACAGCGGGAAGGACTCGGTGAACGACCCGCGCCCGACGACGAGGTCGATGCGGCCCTGGGAGATGAGGTCCAGGGTGGCGAACTCCTGGAACACCCGGACCGGGTCGGCGGCGCTGAGCACGGTGACCGCGCTGCCCAGCCGGATGCGCGAGGTGCGGGCCGCGGCGGCGGCGAGGATCACCGCGGGCGCGGAGTCGTAGTACTCGCTGCGGTGGTGCTCCCCGATGCCGAAGGAGTACACGCCGGCCCGGTCGGCCACGGCGATCTCCTCCAGCAGGTGCTCCATCCGCTCCTCGGGCCCGATGAGGCGTCCCGACCCGGGGTCGGTCACCGCCGAGACGAAGCTGTCGACGCCGAGGTGCATGGTTCCTCCAGGTGCTGACCGGGCGGGCGGGGTGCGCCGTCCGGAAGTAGGTGTCGAGTCAACCACTTTGCCGGCCCCGGGCATTCCTGCGCCTCTCAGCCCCCGGTGCGGCGCAGCGCCGTGAAGGTGCCGGCGCCGCGTCGCTGGAAGCCCAGGTGCTCGTAGAGCCGCACCGCCGGGGTGTTGGCGGCGCTGACGTGCAACAGCGGCCGCTCGCCCCGCGCCCGGATGCCGGCGGCGACGCTCCCCACCAGCCGCGCGGCCAGACCGCGGCCGCGGGCCGCGGGGTCGGTGCAGACCGCGCTGATCTCGGTCCACCCGGGCGGGTGCATGCGCTCCCCGGCCATCGCCACCAGCCGGCCGTCGATGCGCACGCCCAGGTAGCGGCCCAGCAGGCGCGTCCGGGGCAGGAACGGCCCGGGCTCGGTGCGGGCGACCAGGTCGAGCATGTCGTCGACGTCGCCCGACCCCAGCTCGACGGCGTCGGGGTCGGCGCGGTCGGCCTGCTGCGGAGGAGCCGTCATCTGCAGGCCCGGGAGCGCAGCGGCGACCTCCAGCCCGGCCGGTAGCCGGTCGGCCACCGGGACCCAGCTGAACAGCACGACCGTCTCCGCCGGCTCCAGCAGCGCCACCAGGTCACGCCAGCCGGCGGGCGAGACCCCCTGCGGGCCGATCTCGTCCGGGCTGACCGCCACGAACGGCGACACGTCGGGGCGGTAGCGGCGGGCTGTGCCCGAGCCGACCGCGAAGCCGGCGTGCGGGCCGGTGAGCGAGGTCCAGGCGGCGTGGTCCAGTGGGTGCACGGGTCCTCCTCGGCGGTCGGGCCGGACCATCGTCGTGCACCCCAAGATCGACTGGCACGGCGGTACCGGGTGGATCACCATCTGCGCTGTGACCTCGGAGCGGACCCGGCCCGCCACCCCCGTCCGCACGCGCGGCGTCGAGGCCGACCGGGCCCTGCTGGAGCAGCTGCGGCAGATGGCGGTGCACCAGGAGACGGCGTCGGTGCTGGAGATGCGCGCAGCCCGCGCCCCCAGCGACCCGCTGGCCCGGGTGCTCGGCGAGCGCGCCCAGGAACACCGGCGCCGGGCCGAGCGGATCCGTGCCGAACTGGCCGGCCGCGGGATCACCCGGACGCCGGCCTCGCGCCCGACCTGAGGACGTCGCTTGCCGATGGAGGCAAGCCTGCCCTAACCTCCCGGTGATCATCGGCGGGCCGCTCCGGCCCAGCCGTCCCGACGCGGCCCCAGGCCGCGCCATCCCCCGGAGGCCCCGTGCTGTCCCGCCGCTCGTTCCTGGTCTCGGTCACCGCCGCGACCGCAGCCGCCGCCCTCGCCGCCTGCGGCGACGCGGACCCCGCACCGGCGGGCAACGCCGCACCGGCCGGCGGCGACGGCTTCCCGCGCGACGTCGACCACGAGCTGGGGACGACGGAGGTCCAGGCGGCGCCGCAGCGGGTGGTGTGCGCGACCGACGGCGGGGAGCTGTGCTCGCTGCTGGCCCTCGGCGTCACCCCGGTCGGCTTCGGCCAGCGCAACGACCCGCTGCGGCCGTGGGTGCGCGACCTGGCCGCCGGCGTGGACACCTACCCGCTGGACGCCGAGACCGACTTCGAGCGGCTCGCCGTGTGGCAGCCGGACCTGCTGCTGGTGCAGGAGGGCTTCGCCACCGAGGACACCTACCCGGACTACACCGCGCTGGCGCCCACCATCGCCACCAGCTTCATCGACTGGCGGGCCAACCTGCGCCAGGTCGGGGACGCCGTGGGCCGCCCGGAGGAGGCCGCCGCCCTGGAGCAGCAGAAGGACGACGCGGTGGCCGCCCTGGCCGCGGCCCTGCCCGCCGGGGCCCGGGGGCTGCGGGTCAACGCGATGGCGACCTTCGGTGACGGGACGGTGTACGTGCTGAACGCCGACTCCCCCGCCGGCAAGATCGCCGAGGCACTCGGGCTGGCGCCGCTGCCGCCGGCGGACACCGCGGGCGAGGCGGTGAACCTGGTCTCCACCGAGCTGCTGTCGGTGGTCGACGGCGACCTGCTGCTGCGCCTGCACTTCGGCGCCGACGACGACGGCACCGACCAGCTGGCCACCACCGGCGTCTACCAGGCCCTGGGCGTGGTGCAGGCGGGCGCCGTCGTCGACCTGACCGAGGACGAGTCGCAGCAGCTGTACTTCGACTCGGTGCTGACCGTGGAGCCGAACGCCGAGCTGCTGAGCCGGCTGGCCACCGACACGGCCGGCTGAGGCTGGCGGGTGCGGGGGCGGTGCCCTACAGTCGCCGCGTGCACACAGCCCAGCTGACCTGGTGGCGCGCCGACTGAGGCGCCCACCCGCACACCCCACCACCCCTGCGGCCGCCTCGTTCGAGGCGGCCGTCCGCGTTCTCCCGCGGGTCGACCCGGACGACGGTCGACTCCCCTGGAGGACCTCGTGGCCCATCTGCTGCACGACCTGCTGACCGCTCCCGGCAGCCGTCCGTTCGCCGTCCTGCACCGGGCGGGCGGGCCCGGCGTGGAGGTGCTGACCGGTGACGTCGTCGACGCCGACCGGCTCGCCGACGTCCCGGAGCCCGGACCGGACGGCCCCGTGCTGGCCGCCGTGCCGCACCGGCAGGTGGCCGAGCGCGGCTTCGCCTGCCACGACGACGGCGCCCCGCTGCGCTGCCTGGTGGTGCGCGACAGCGAGGTGCTGACCCTGGCCGAGGCGCTGGCGCTGATGCCCGACGAGCCGGTGGGCGTGCACGGCGGCGGCTTCGACGTCGACGACGACAGCTACGCCGACCTGGTGGGGCGGGTCGTGGAGGAGGAGATCGGCCGGGGCGCCGGGGCGGACTTCGTGATCCGGCGCGACCACGTCAGCACCGCCACCGCTCCCCCGGCGGTGACCGCGCTGCGGGTGCTGCGCCGGCTGCTGACCGGGGAGCCGGGGGCGTACTGGTCGTTCGCGTTCTCCGCCGGGGACCTCACGATGGTGGGCGCCACGCCGGAGCGGCACGTGAGCAGCGCGGGCGGTGAGGTGGTGATGAACCCGATCAGCGGCACGTACCGGTTCCCGGCGTCCGGGCCCACGGGTGCGGGCCTGCTGGCGTTCCTGGCCGACACGAAGGAGACCGAGGAGCTGTTCATGGTGGTGGACGAGGAGCTCAAGATGATGAGCCGGGTCTGCCGGCAGGGCGGCCGGGTCGAGGGACCGATGCTCAAGCAGATGGGCGCGCTGGCGCACACCGAGTACCTGCTGCGCGGGCAGACCGAGCTGGACGTGCGCGAGGTGCTGCGGGAGACGATGTTCGCCCCGACGGTCACCGGTTCGCCGGTGGAGAACGCGATGCGGGTGATCACCCGGTACGAGCCGACCGGGCGCGGCCACTACGGCGGGGTCCTGGCGCTGATCGGCCGGGACGACGCCGGCCGGCAGACCCTGGACGCCCCGATCCTCATCCGGACGGCGTACCTGTCGCCGTCCGGTGAGGTGCGGGTGCCGGTGGGCGCGACGCTGGTGCGGCACTCGGACCCGCGGGCGGAGGCGGCCGAGACGCGGGCGAAGGCGGCCGGGGTGCTGCGGGCCCTGGGGGTGGTGCCGGCGGCGCCCGCCGGGGACGCGCCGCGGCTGGCCGAGCACCCGGGGGTGGCCGAGGCGCTGGCCCGGCGCAACGAGGCCCTGGCCGACTTCTGGTTGCGGCCGCAGCACGACCGCCCGGCCGACGGTCTGGCCGGTCGCAGCGCCCTGGTGGTGGACGCCGAGGACGGGTGGACGGAGATGCTGGCGCACCTGCTGCGCCGGCTGGGGATGACCGCGACCGTGCGGCGGTGGGACGAGCCGGGCGGTGCCGCGGGACACGAGCTGGTGGTCGCCGGGCCGGGACCGGGTGACCCGCGTGACCTGGGTGAGCCGCGGATCGCCGCGCTGCACGAGCTGGTGGCCGGGTGCCTGGCCGCCGGTACGCCGCTGCTCGCGGTGTGCCTGAGCCACCAGGTGCTCGCTACGCAGCTGGGTCTGCCGGTCGAGCCGCTCGCGGCGCCGCACCAGGGCACGCAGCGGTCGGTGGACCTGTTCGGCGACCGGGTGCGGATGGGCTTCTACAACACCTTCGCCGCGGTGCTGCCGCCGTCCGGTGGGGTGCGGCCGGGGGTGCGGGTGGCGGCGGAACCGGGCACCGGTGAGGTGCACGCGCTGCGCGGGCCGGGGTTCGCCTCGGTGCAGTTCCACCTGGAGTCGCTGCTGTCCCCGGACGGGCTGGGGGTGCTGCGCAGGCTGGCCACCGACCTGCTGCGCCGGTGACCCGTCCGGCGACCCCGTCGACGCCTGCGCCGGTGACCCTGTCGCTGACCGGTGACGACGCGGGCGAACTGCTGACCCTGCAGCGGGCCGCCTACGTCACCGAGGCCCAGCTGTACGACGACGCGCACCTGCCCGCGCTGACCCAGACCCTGCCGGAGCTGCGCGCCGAGGTGGCCGCGTGCGTGTGCCTGGGGGTCCGCGCGGCCGGCCGGCTGGTGGCCGCGGTGCGGGCGCGGGAGTCCGCCGGGGTGCTGCACGTCGGTCGGTTGGTGGTCGCGCCCGACCAGCAGGGCAGCGGTCTGGGCACGGTCCTGCTGCAGGCGGCGGAGGCGACGACGACGCTGCCGCGGGCCGCGCTGTTCACCGGCGCGCGGAGCACGGCCAACCTGAGGCTGTACGAGCGGTGCGGGTACCGGGAGCGGCACCGGGAGCAGCTCCGGCCGGGCGTGGAACTGGTGCACCTGACCAAGGACCTCCCCGCTCGCACCAGGGGCCCGGCCGGTCAGGACCCGGTCGGACGCTGACGCGCGACCCGGTCGACCAGCGGCCGGGCGCGGTCGAGGTCGGCCCGGACGTCGGACTCCCGGCCGCGTGGCCAGCGGCCGGGGTCCCGGAGCATCAGCTCGCCGATCGTCAGGCGGAACAGCAGTGCCCGGACGACCAGCTGGGCGATCTCGGGCACGTCGGCGACGTGCCCGACCAGGTCGGCGCGCGCACCGGACCACAGCACGGCGTCCACGACGACGACCGCGGCGCAGTACCCGGCAGGACGGCGGTACGGGCTGAGGTCGATGACCCCGGGGGGCAGGTGGTCGTGCCAGAGCAGGTTGTGGGCCAGGTCGCCGTGCACCAGCTGGGCGGGCGCGCGCACCGGCGTGCGGAGCTCCTGCAGCAGCTGGCGGACCGCGTGTCCGGGACCGCCCTGGACCGGGTCCTCCTCGCCCCAGGCCATCCGGTCGGCGACGCTGAACACGCTGTCGGGTGCCGGTGGCAGTGGCCGGTCGACCCGGGCCAGCGCGGCGGTGAACCGGGCGGCGGTGCGCAGCGCCTCCGGCCACGGCGTGCTGCCCCTGCGGTGCTCGCCGGGGAGTGCCGACCACGCTGTCCAGCCCTCGACCACCCGGTGCCCGGGGCTGCCCAGGGGCGTCGCGACGCGGAAGCCGTCCGGTTCGAGTGCCGCGGTCACGTCGGCGGTCCACTCGGCGGCGACCGCGGAGCCCGCCGGCTTCAGCACGGCGCCGTCGACCGCGTACGTCGTGCCCTGCCCGCCGGGGAGGCGGGTCGCCGGCCCGGTGAGTCCGAAGGCGGTGAGGACGCTGTCCGGTGGTGGCCCCACGCGGCCATGGTGGCCGGCCGGGGTGGTCGCCGCAACGGGCCCGGCCGTGCGCCGCCGGGAACCCCGTTGCCGGCCGGACGGCCGCCCCGTTGACTGGCCGACGTGGATCCACTCCCGGCCGGCGACCAGCCGACGCTCCGCGGCGCCGGCCTGAGACTGCGGCCCTGGCGCGACGACGACGCCGACGCGGTGGCGGCGGCCTGCCAGGACCCGGAGATCCAGCGGTGGACGACGGTGCCGGTGCCCTACCGGCACGAGGACGCCGCCTTCTTCGTCGGACCGCTGGCGCGGCAGACGTGGGCCGAGGGCGGTGCGCTGTTCGCGGTCGAGGGAGCAGGCGGGCTGCTGGGCAGCATGGGCCTGCACCACCTGGTGGACGGGCTGGGCGCGGTCGGCTACTGGACCGTGCCCGCCGCGCGTGGACGCGGCGTCACCAGCGAGGCGCTGCGGGTGCTGTCCCGGTGGCTGCTCACCGAGCGCGGCGCGGTGCGGGTGGAGCTGGTGGCGGAGCCGGCGAACACCGGGTCGTGCCGGGTGGCCGAGCGGGCCGGGTTCCGGCGGGAGGGGGTGCTGCGCTCCCGGATGCTGCTGCGGGGCGAGCGGGTCGACGTCGCGATGTACTCGCTGCTGCCGGCCGACCTGCTGCCGGGAGTGGGTTGACCAGGCCGCGGTGCCCCTCCCGGCCAGGGCCAGGACCGCGGCCGCGGACGCGGTCGCCGTCGGACCCCGCACATCAGAACGGGACGGGTCCTGGGTCGCTGTCCGGAGCTCGCGCGGCGTCCCCGGTCCCGATACCCAGCTGGGACGGTGAGGTCGAGGCGGCGAGGCCGCTGGGCGTGGTCACGACCAGCGTCCCGTCGTCCAGGAGCTCGTAGGACCAGCCGGGCGCCTGGTGCTCGCCCCGGTGGTGGTGGACGCAGAAGCCCACGAGGTCGCGGTCGGACGTGGTCCCAGCGGGTACGGCACGTGGTGGCCCAGCGCGTCGAGGAGAGCGATCCGTGGCCGGTCGACCAGACGACCCCCACCGCTGCGCAGCAGGAGGTCGGCGACGTCGGCCCGCTGGCTCGTGCTCGTGTGGCCCAGTGCGGTGCGCGTGTCGCCTTCGAACGGACGATCGAGCAACGCCTGGACCAGCACGAACGAGGATGTCGGAGCAGGATGCCACTGTCCCCGGCATGTTGGCGCAGACCGCTCGAGCCGACCGCCACGCCCGCTCGGGCACGCTCCAGGGCTCAGCCGAGCACGGCCAGCACGCGGTCGGCGAGCTCGGCCGTCGGCAGCCGCCCGTCGAGCACGAGGGTGCCGGCCGGGACGTGTGCGCGGGCCGCGACGCACCGGTCGACCGCGGCCAGCCGGAAGGCGCGGGCGGACGCGTCGGCAGCCGCGTCGTGGGCCACGACCACCTGGGCCTGCACCCGCCGGCGCAGCTCCTCGGCGTCGACGTCGAGGAACACGTGCAGCAGGTGCTCCCCCGCCGCCTGCAACCGGCCGAACACGTCCTCGCGCACCACCGGGTCGACCAGCGTCATGGGCACGACCAGCGGGCGGCCGTACTCCCGCCGCAGCCCGAGGGCGAACTCGGCCACCAGTGCGCGCCAGAGCGGGAGGTCCTGGAAGTCCCCGCTGGGTGCGCGCGGTACGGAGCGGTGGAGCACGTACCCGACGAGCTCGGGGTCGAAGGGCATCGCGTCGGGCAGCCGTCGGTGCAGCTCGTCGGCCACCGTGGTCTTCCCGGCACCGAAGGCCCCGTCGAGCCAGACGATCACGACGGCCACCCGGACACGGTGAGCCTCCTGACCGGGGTGGCCTGTCGTCGGAGCCACGCTGCGCGCATCCCGCCAGCCTGCCCCACCCACCCGGCGGCGGGCGAGGGCCCTCCGCGCCCGAGGTCCACACGGCGTGGCACGCGGAGCTGTCGCCGGAGCGACGAGGCGACATGTCGACACGGGCATGTGTCGACAGGTCAGGCGCGACCCGGACGGGTCGGGTCACCGGCGCCCTCCCCGTCCCCTCGCCCGCGGCGGTTGCCCGCATCGACCGGCACACTGCCCCCACACCCGCCGTGGAGGGAGCCGCATGACCGGGACGAGCGCATCGACGGCAGCACCGAGGGGCCAGCTGCCATCGGACTTCTGGCGGCTGTGGTCGGCCGGTGTGGTGTCCCGGCTGGGCAGTGGCCTCGTCGGCGCCGCGATGCCACTGCTCGCCGCGCAGCTCACCCGGGACCCCCGGCAGGTCGCGCTGGTCAGCGTCTTCTCCGGGCTGCCGTGGGTGCTGCTGGCCCTGCACAGCGGAGCGCTCGCCGACCGCTGGGACAGGCGCCGCACCATGTGGCTCTGCGACGTCGCCGCCGCGGTCGTCCAGCTGGTCCTGGCCGTGGTCGTGATCGCCGGCGGCGCACGGATCTGGACGCTGTGCCTGACCGCCTTCGTGGCCACCTCCCTGCTCACCCTGTTCGACAGCGCCTCGCAGGCGGCGCTGCCCTCGGTCGTCCCGGCACCACTGCTGGGCCGGGCCAACAGCCGGGTGTACGCCGGCACCGTGCTGGCCGGGATGTTCGTCGGTCCACCCCTGGGCAGCTGGCTGTTCAGCGTGGCCGACGGACTGCCGTTCCTGCTCAACGCCGCGTCCTTCCTGGGCTCGGCGGCGCTGCTGGCCACCATCGGCACCCGCATCGCCGGCCGCGCCGCGGGCGCGTCCCGCACCCGGCTGACCGCCGACATCGGCGAGGGTCTGCGCTGGCTGTGGTCGCACCGGCAGCTGCGCTGGCTGGTCGTCCTGCTGGCCTGCTGGAACCTGATCGAGAACGCCTACCTCGGCATCCTGGTGCTGTACGCCCTGGAGGTGCTCGACGTGGGCGCGTCGGCCTACGGGGTGCTGCTCACCGGGGTGGGTGCCGGCGGGCTCCTCGGCGCCGCCGCCGCACCGTGGCTGAGTCGCCGACTCGGGGACGGCGTGGTGATCGCCGGCACCGTGGCGCTGACCGTGGTGGGCACGGCGGGCCTGGCGCTGACCCGGCACCTGGCGGCCGCCGTGGGCTTCCTCGCGGTGATCGGTGCGGCCGCCTTCGCCTTCAACGTGGTCACCGTGACCTACCGGCAGTCGGTGGTGCCCGGCGCACTGCAGGGCCGGGTGAGCAGCGCCTACCGTTTCGCCACCTGGGGGATCACCCCGCTGGGTGCCGCGCTCGGCGGGCTGGCCGCGCACACGGTCGGCGTCGTCGGGGTCCTCGCCGGCGCAGCGGTCGCCCTGGCAGTGGTGGGGCTCGCCGTCCTGCCGCAGCTGAGCAACGCGCGACTGCGGCAGCACGCCGCCCCGGCAGCAACCCCACCGGACCGGGACACCATCCAGACCTCACGGTGAGCCCGCGGTGAGCCCGCGGTGGAGCCACAGTGACCCCCGGGAGGAGCTGCCCGGCCGGTACCTCCTCGACGCCTGTCGCCTGGGTGGCCCGCACCTGCCGGTGCAGCAGCTCTGCGACGAGCTGCGGGACCGGCTGGCGCCGCCCCTGCACCGACGACGTCGCGCGGCGTGCCCGCCCCGCCCCGGCGGCCCGGCGGGGCGTGGCGACCGGCCGGGACGACGTCGTCCACGTGCACCACGGCGCGCCGCCATCCGGCAGCGCCTGGACAGCCACCCCCGGACCCGTCGGCGGACTCCGCCGCCGGCGACGCGCTCCTGCTGGCCGTCGAGGAGCTCACCTCCGACGCGCTGCGCCACGGGGGGCCGCCGGTGCGCACCAGCATCACCGTCACCGACTGGCTGCTCGACGTCAGCGGCGGGGCCGGCGACCAGCCCCCGGCCCGGGCCGGGGGCCGGGAACCGGCCCTCGGTGGGCTCGGCCTGCAGCTCACCGCGGCGCTGGCCACCGCGCACAGCTGGATGACCAGCGGCACCCGCGAGCACGTGTGGGCCCGGGTGCCGTTCCACGGCGACGACGACTGAGCCACCTCGCCCGAAGGGGTGCCCTCCCACCCGGCCCGCTCAACTGCGCTGCCCGGGCGCCGACACCACCAGGGTGACCCTGCACGACGTGGCGAGGACCGGTGGTGGCGGCAGTGACCCGCTCCCCCGGGTGCTCGACGTGCCGTCGAGCACCTCGCCACCGGTCCCGGTCCGCCGCCACGGCTGGCGGGACGACCTGGGCAGCGAGGCCCTCTACGAGCTGGACCGCCGCGGCGCCAGCGGGGTGCTCGTCTACCTGTTCTGCTGGCTCGGCATCGCGGTCAGCTTCGACCTGTTCGACCAGACACCGGCGCTGGCCTGGAGTGCGACGGCGGTCATGGTGGCCATCGCCTCCGTGCGGCTGGTCGTGCACCTGTCCTTCCCGGCCATGATCGCCCGCGACCCGGTGCGGGCCCGCCAGGCACACGCGGTGATGCCGCTGCTCAACGGCCTCACCCTGAGCGTGGTGACCTCCTTCGCACTGCGGTGGGAGCCGGCGGCGGCTGCGCACGCCGCCCTGGTGCTGGTGGCCGGCATCGTCTGCGCCACCGCCACCATGGTGTTCGCGATCGACCCGGTGATCCGGCTGGGCATGCCGCTGACCGTGCTGGGGCCGTACACGCTGGTCCTGGTGGTCGGCCTGCACGCCGCGGACCTGCTGATGACGCTGCTCATCCTGGTCTTCGCCGTGTACGTGCTGCGGGCCTCCGAGCACGTCTACCGGGACTACTGGACCAGCCAGTCCCGCGGGGCCGAGCTCAGCGACCGGGCCGCCCAGCTGCAGCAGCTCAGCGAGACCGACGCGCTCACCGGCGTCGCCAACCGGCTGCACGTCGACCGGCAGCTGCACGAGGAGTGGGCCCGCACCCGGCGCGACGGCGACCAGCTGTCCCTGCTGCTGGTCGACGTCGACCACTTCAAGTCCGTCAACGACCGGTACGGCCACCCCGCCGGCGACCTGTGCCTGCGGGAGATCGCCGCCGCCCTGGTCGGCAGCGCCCAGCGCACCTCGGACCTGGTGGCCCGCTGGGGCGGCGAGGAGTTCCTCGTCCTGCTCCCGGACACCGGCCCGGACGACGCCCACGTCGTCGCCGAGCGGATGCGGCAGGCCGTCGCCGCCCTGCGGCCGCTGGTCGGCAGCACCGAGCTGCGGGTGAACTGCAGCATCGGCGTGGTCAGCGTCAGCGGCAGCTGGATGGCCGCACACGGCCCGGCCGCCGCCGTCGCGCTCGCCGACGACGCCCTCTACACCGCCAAGCGGGACGGCCGGGACCGGATCTCGGTCGCCGTCACCTGACCGCTGCGAGCTCCCGACTGCTCACCGGGGCAGGCAGCTCATCCCCTGCTCGTGACGGCCGCGGTCAGCTGGCTGCTCAGCGGTGCAGGGAGCTCATGCCCTGCTCGTTGTAGCGGTCGCCGGCCGCGACGCCGACCGGGGCGGCCTCCTCCAGCGCGGCCAGGTCCGCCGGGGTCAGCTCGACGTCCAGGGCCGCCACGTTCTCCTCCAGGTTGGCCGTCCGCCGGGTGCCCGGGATCGGCACCACGTCCGGCCCCTGGGCCAGCACCCAGGCCAGTGCGAGCTGGCTGGGCGTGACGCCCTTGCCCTCGGCGATGGCCACCACGCGGTCCAGCACGTCCAGGTTCCGCCCGAAGTCCTCCCCCTGGAAGCGCGGAGAGGAGCGGCGCCAGTCGTCCGGTGCGAAGTCCTCGACCGAGCGGATCCGCCCGGACAGGAACCCGCGGCCCAGCGGCGAGTACGGCACGAACCCGATGCCGAGCTCGCGCACCGTGGCCAGCACGCCGTTGTCCTCGACGTCCCGGGTGAACAGCGAGTACTCGGTCTGGACGGCGCTCAGCGGGTGCGCGGAGTGCGCCCGCCGGATCGTCGCCGCCGACGCCTCGCTGATCCCGACGTACCGGAGCTTGCCCTCGGCGACCAGCTCCCCCAGCGCCCCGAACGTCTCCTCGGTGGGCACGGCCGGGTCGACCCGGTGCTGGTAGTACAGGTCGATCACGTCGACGCCGAGCCGCTGCAGCGAGCCGTCCACCGAGCGGCGCACGTACTCCGGGCTGCCGTTCTGCCGGCCGGTGCGGGTGCCGTCCTCGCCGAGCTCGTTGCCGAACTTGGTGGCCAGCTGCACCTCCCCGCGGCGCGCGGCGACGGCGGCGCCGACCAGCCGCTCGTTGGTGAACGGGCCGTAGACGTCGGCGGTGTCCAGGAACGTGACACCCAGGTCGAGGGCGCGGTGCAGGGTGGCGGTGGACTCGGCGTCGTCGAAGGCGCCGTAGAACTGGCTCATCCCCATGCAGCCCAGCCCCTGCGCCGACACGGTGAGTCCCTGGCTGCCCAGTGTGCGTGTGTGCATGCCACCCACCCTGCCCTGCCCAGCACACCGGCACGCACGGCGGGCGCACACTCGGCGGGTGGACACCGCAGGCGCCTACCAGCCGAGCCCGGTCGCGTGGGTGCGCGAGGAGGTGGAGCTCATCGAGCGCACCGGCGTCGCCGTCGGCGGGCGCCGGGTGGTGCTGCTCGGCACGGTGGGCGCCCGCAGCGGCGCGCTGCGCAAGACCCCGCTCATGCGGGTGGAGCTCGGCGGGGTGTACGCCGCGGTCGCCTCGATGGCCGGCGCCCAGCGGCACCCGGCCTGGTACGCCAACGTCCTCGCCCACCCGGTGGTGCAGCTGCGCGACGGGGACGAGGTGTCCGAGCGGGTCGCCCGCGAGGTCACCGGTGCCGAACGGGCCCGCTGGTGGTCGCTGGCCTGCACCGTGTTCCCGTCCTACGTCACCTACCAGAGCCGCACCCGCCGCCGCATCCCCGTGCTCCTGCTGGAGCGCCCTGCCGGGGGCCGGGAACGCCCTGCCGGGGGCCCGGGCACGGCGCCGTAGATTCGGGGGCATGAGTCGCGCACACCCCGAACTCCGGACCCCGCCGGCACTGGCCGACGGAGGCCTGCGCGTGACCGCGCTCGGTGGCCTCGGCGAGATCGGCCGCAACATGACCGTCTTCGAGCACGCCGGCAAGCTGCTGATCGTCGACATCGGCGTGCTGTTCCCCGAGGAGCACCAGCCCGGCGTCGACGTGATCCTCCCCGACTTCACCTCCATCCGGGACCGCCTGGACGACATCGTGGCGATCGTGCTCACCCACGGCCACGAGGACCACATCGGCGGCGTCCCCTACCTGCTGCGCGAGCGCCGGGACATCCCGCTGGTCGGCTCCAAGCTGACGCTGGCGTTCATCGAGGCCAAGCTCAAGGAGCACCGGATCACCCCGAGGACCGTCACGGTCGGCGAGGGCGACGACCTGGACTTCGGCCCGTTCGGCTGCGAGTTCCTCGCCGTCAACCACTCCATCCCCGACGCCCTCGCCGTCGCCATCCGGACCGAGGCCGGCCTGGTGCTGCACACCGGCGACTTCAAGATGGACCAGTTCCCGCTGGACAGGCGGATCACCGACCTGCGCGGCTTCGCCCGGCTGGGCGAGGAGGGCGTGGACCTGTTCCTCACCGACTCCACCAACGCCGAGGTGCCCGGCTTCACCACCTCCGAGGGCGAGCTCACCCCGGCCATCGAGACGGTGTTCCGCACCTCGCCCAAGCGGGTCATCGTGTCCAGCTTCGCCAGCCACGTGCACCGCATCCAGCAGGTGCTGGACGCCGCCCACGCGCACGGCCGCAAGGTGGCCTTCGTCGGCCGCTCGATGGTGCGCAACATGGGGATCGCCCGCGAGCTGGGCTACCTCGACGTGCCCAAGGGCCTGGTCGTGGACCTCAAGGTGCTGGAGAAGCTGCCGGCCGACAAGATCTGCCTGGTCTGCACCGGCAGCCAGGGCGAGCCGATGGCGGCGCTGAGCCGGATGGCCAACCGCGACCACGTCATCCGGATCACCGAGGGCGACACCGTGCTGCTGGCCAGCTCGCTGATCCCCGGCAACGAGAACGCGATCTACCGGATCATCAACGAGTTCACCCGGCTGGGCGCCAACGTGGTGCACAAGGGCAACGCCAAGGTGCACGTCTCCGGCCACGCCAGCGCCGGCGAGCTCGTGTACTGCTACAACGTCGTCAAGCCGCGCAACGTCATGCCGGTGCACGGCGAGTGGCGGCACCTGCAGGCCAACGCCGAGCTGGCCATCCGCACCGGCGTCGACCCGCGCAACGTGGTGATCGCCGAGGACGGCCTGGTCGTCGACCTGGTGGCCGGGCGTGCCTCGATCACCGGCAAGGTGCCCGCGGGCAACGTCTACGTCGACGGCCAGACCGTCGGCGGGGCCACCGAGGCCTCCCTCAAGGACCGGCGCACGCTGGCCGAGGAGGGCGTGATCACCGTGGTGGCGATCGTGGACTCCACCACCGGCCGGCTCGCCGAGACCCCGGACTTCCTGGCCCGCGGCTTCGTGCACGACGAGTCCACCTTCGAGGCCGTCGTGCCGCTGATCGAGAAGGCGCTGGCACGGGCCGCCGAGGAGGGCGTGGGCGGGGCCCTGCAGCTGGAGCAGCTGATCATGCGCGCGGTCAGCGGCTGGGCGCACCGCACCTACCGGCGCAGCCCGATGATCATCCCGATCGTCATCGACGCCTGAGCCCCCGCCGACGACCGGGGGTTGCCGGCTCAGGCCACCGTGGTGCCGAACAGGGCCGCCCGCAGCTCCTCGGTGTCGGCGGCCACGCGCTGCAGCAGGGCCGGGACGGCGTCGTCCCGCAGGCGCCCGCAGCTGAGCAGCTCCATCGGCACCGCCTGGTGGTCGGTGGCGAGGATCCGGGCGGTCATCTCGATGGCGGTGCGCAGCAGCGCGCCGTCCAGCGAGGACAGGTCGTCGACCTGCTGCATCGGGGACAGCAGGGTCGGTGGGAAGCCCCACCGCTCCAGCGCGAGGGCCGTCAGCCGGGGGGCGTGCACCCCGTACCGGCGCAGCTCGGCGGTGCGCCGGCCGGCGGCGGTGGGCTCGGCGTCGACCAGCGCGGCGTAGCCGTCCGGGTCCTCGGCGTACAGCAGCGCGGCACCGAGCTGGGTCAGCAGGCCGGTGCACAGCGCGTCCTGGGCGCGGCGGCCGAGGCGCGGGGCCACCGCCGACGCGGCCAGCGCCAGGTGGGTGCTGGTGCGCGCGACGTCGGCGGGCAGTCCCCCGGGCCGGGCCAGGCCGGTGAGGGCCACGGTCGCCAGGCTGCGCACCGTGGCGAAGCCGACCACCGTCACCGCGCCGCGCAGCGAGCAGACCCGGCCGCCCATGCCGTAGTAGGCGGAGTTGGCCAGCTTCATCACCCGGCCGGCCAGGGCGACGTCCGCCCCGAGCACCCGCGCCAGGTCCTCGGCACCGGCCTCGGTGGAGTTGGTCGTGGCCACGACCTGGGCGGCGACGGGGCACTGGGCGGCCATGGTGTCGATCCGGGCGAGAACCCGGTCGACGTCGACCGCGGCACGGACGCTGTCCCGGGTCACCGGGTGTCACCCCCGCCGGCCGGCAGCGGGGAGCGGCGGGTGACGAACCAGTCGGTGGCCTCGCGTCCGCCCATCGGCATGGCCAGCCCGAAGCCCTGCAGGTAGGTGGCGCCCAAGCCGTCGAGCAGCGTCGCCTGGGCGTCGGTCTCCACGCCCTCGGCCACGGTGTCCAGCCCCAGCGTGCCGGCCAGCGCGATGATCGCCGAGGTGATCGCGGCCTGGCCGTCGCTGAGCTCGGCGACGAAGGAGCGGTCCACCTTCAGGCAGGTGACCGGCAGGTGCCGCAGGTGCGCCAGCGAGGAGTAGCCGGTGCCGAAGTCGTCGATCGCCAGCTCCACGCCGAGCTCGCGCAGCTCGTGCAGCACCTGGCGGGCGGCACGCGGGTCGGCCATCAGCGCGGACTCGGTGATCTCCACCGTCAGCCGGGACGGCGACAGCCCGTGCCGGCGCAGCGCCGACTCCACCTGGCCGGGCAGCGAGGCGTCCAGCTGCAGCGCCGAGACGTTGACCGCCGCGCGCTGCGGGGCGGCCGCACCGATCGTCCGGGACCACTCGCTCATCTGCCGGCAGGTCTCGTCCAGCACCAGCAGGCCGAGGCCGCTGATCAGCCCGCTCTCCTCGGCGACCGGGACGAAGACGACCGGGCTGATGTGCCCGCGCTGCGGGTGCTGCCAGCGGGCCAGCGCCTCCACCGCCACCGGACGGCGGTCGCCGGTGCCGAAGATCGGCTGGTAGACCAGGCTGATCGAGCGCTGCTCGATGGCCTCCCGCAGCTCGGCGACCAGCCGCAGCTTGTCGTGCGCCTGCGCCCGGGCCGAGGTGTCCACGACGGTGATCCGGCCCTTGCCGCCCGACTTGGCCTGGTACATGGCGATGTCGCAGTCCTGGATCAGGTCACCGGGGGTGGTGTGCTCGGGCGCCTGCACGGTGACGCCGATGCTGGCCCGCGGGCGCACCTCGACCCCGCCCAGGGCCAGCGGGCGGTCCAGCGCGGTGGCGACCCGCTCGGCCAGCGCGAGCGCCCCGGCCTCGTCGACCTGCTCGCACACCACCAGGAACTCGTCACCGCCGAAGCGGGCCACCAGGTCGGTCGGGCGGACCAGGCGGCGTAGCCGGGTCGCCACCTCGACCAGCAGCTCGTCGCCGGCGGCGTGCCCCAGGGAGTCGTTGACCACCTTGAAGTCGTCCAGGTCCAGGAACAGGCAGGCCAGCGCCCCCGCGCCCCGGTCGAAGCGCTCGGTCACGTACTCCGACAGGCGGGTGCGGTTCGGCAGGCCGGTGAGCGGGTCGTGGTGCGCCTGGTGCGCCAGCCGGCTCTCGAAGGCCAGCCGCTCGGTGACGTCCTCGACGGTGCCCACGAAGCCCGCCTCGCCGCAGGTGGTCAGCAGGCTGGCGAACCGCACGACCGTCGTGCGCACGCTGCCGTCGTGCCGCACCAGCCGTGCCTGCGCCTCCGCCTGCCCACCCTCCAGGACGGCGGCCGCGGCCTCGATGACCTGGTCCAGGTCGGCCGGGTGCACCACCGTCGTCCAGCCGGTGCCCAGCAGCTGGTCGGCCTGCCGGCCCACCAGCCGGCAGAACGCGTCGTTCACGTGCCCCAGGCGCATGCCCTGCTCGCTCAGCAGCGTGGGCACCGGGGACCGCTCGGTCAAGGTGGCGAAGCGCCGCTCGTGCGCGTCGGCGGTGGCCCGCAGGGCGCGCTCGGCGTCCGCGCTGCCGGTGACGACGCGCAGGCTCCACAGGTCCGCGGTCGGTGAGGGGATGGCGTACACCAGCGCGTCGGTGACGGTCCCGGCGGCCGTGCGGGCCGGCATCGCCATCCGCACGGCGCGCTCCCGGCGCAGCAGCAGCTGCTGCTCGGCCGGGCCCAGGAACGGCAGCAGCTCGACCAGCGGTGCGTCCACCAGGTCGGCGGGCCGGCAGCCGACCACGAGGGCGGCGGCGTCGTTGCCCCAGAGCAGACGCAACCCGGCCGGGGTCAGCTCCACCACGACCACCGGCATCGCGTCGCTGACCGTCGCGCCGTGGAAGACGGCGGCCACGACCTCGGCCGGCGCCGGCAGGGCCGCGTCGGCAGTAGGCACCCGCACCGCAGGAGCCGGCGGGGCGGCAGCGATCAGCCCGGGGACGACCGGGGCGGGCGCGAGCGGGGCCCCGCTGCCGGGACCCAGGTCGGCCGTCGTCGACATCGCGCCGTCCCCCCGTGCGTCCACCGGCCCGCGGCCTGGCGGGCGGCGGGTGCCGACCGGAGGCGGGTCTGTGCTGCCGTCATCGGCGCCCCACCGGGGTCCTGCACCCGAACGCCGCGGACTCCCCCGTTCGGGGGTGCCAGATCGGTTCGGGGGTGCCAGATCGGTTCGGGTACCAGGGTCGTTCGGGTACCAGGGCCGTTCGGGTACCAGGGTCGTTGGGTGGCCCGGGCCGGTCAGCGGGGTCGGACCGGTCAGCTGCCCGCGCCGCCGAGCACCGCGACCGTCGCCCGGATCTCTGCGGCGGTCGCCGGCTGCACGGGCAGGTGCGCCAGCACGGCGGGGACCTCCTCCGGCAGCAGGCCCTCGGCCAGCAGCGCGTCCAGCAGGCGGTCGGCCTGGGCCGGGGGCACCGGCACGGTCAGCCGCGCCTCCCGCAGCGCCACCCCGGCCAGGAACACCGCGCCCTCGATCGCCGCCGGGTCCTCGACGGCCGGGGCGGTGGCCGCGGCCACCGGAGCAGCGCCGCGGGTCATCGCCTCGGCTGCCTGCACCAGCGACAGCGGGAGCCCCTCGGCCTCCACCTCCATCAGCGGCACCGCGGCCAGCGCGGCCAGCACCAGATGCTCGGCCTCGGTGCGCAGCGGCGCCTCCCACTCCCCGGCCCGCACCACCTCCACCAGGTCGGCCTCGTCCTCGGACTCCCCCAGCTCGTCCAGCAGCTGCACCCACGCCCCGGGCCGGGTGTCCCGCACCCGCTGCGCCGCGCGCACGCACACGTCCAGCACGAAGGGGTCCAGCACCTGGGAGTCGAAGCGGTCGGCGTACAGCGCGCCGTCCGGGGTCAGCGCGTTGAGCGCGTCCTGGAAGCTGCCGGGGCGGGCCTCGCCCAGCTCCAGCCGGCCGGCCTCGTCACTGCCCAGCGGCTGGTCGGCGGCCGCCCGCTGGCCCAGGGTCAGCCCGCTGGGCGCCTGCGTGCCGTGCCGCCGCTGCAGGTGCGGCTGGTCGGACAGGCCCACCGCCCACGCGCAGCTGCGGGCGATCAGGTCGGCGGTGCGCTCCCGGAGCAGCTCCCGGGTCAGCAGGCCCATGGCGTCGACGTCGAACACGGGGTGCATTGTCGTCCTCACCGACCGACCCGTGGAGGACCCGTGGACCTGCAGCTCACCGGCAAGCGCGCCGTCGTCACCGGGGGCAGCCGGGGCATCGGGCTGGCCGTGGCCGACCGGCTGGCCGAGGAGGGCGCGCACGTGGCGCTCGTCGCCCGCGACCGGGCCGCCCTCGAGACGGCCGCGGCGCGGGTGCGCCGGCACGGCACCACGGTGCTGGTCCTGCCCACCGACACCACCGACGACGCCGCGGTGCGGGCCATGGTCGGCGCCGTCGTCGGCGGGCTGGGCGGGGTCGACGTGCTGGTCAACGCCGCCGCCCGGCCGGCCGGCTCGGCGCCCGTGCCCGCCCTCGCCGACCTGCACGACGACGCGCTGCGCGCGGAGCTGGAGACCAAGGTGCTGGGCTACCTGCGCTGCGCCCGCGCCGTCGCCCCGCACATGACCGCCCAGGGCTGGGGCCGGATCGTCAACGTCAGCGGGCTCAACGCCCGGCGCACCGGCTCGCTGGCGGGCTCGGTGCGCAACGTCGCCGTCGCCGCGATGACCGCCAACCTCGCCGACGAGCTCGGCCCGGCCGGGGTCACCGTCACCGTGGTGCACCCCGGCACCACGGTGACCGAGCGCACGCCCGCCGTGCTCGCCGCGCTGGCCGAGCGGGAGGGCAGCACCCCCGACGCCGTGGCGGCCCGGCTGGCCGCCGGCACCAGCATCGGCCGGCTGGTCACCGCCGACGAGGTCGCCGACGTGGTCGCCTTCCTGGCCTCCCCGCGCAGCGCCGCCGTCACCGGCGACGCGATCGCCGTCGGCGGCGGCACCCGCGGCGCGATCCACTACTGACACCGCCTCCCGCCCCCGAGGGGGGGCGCACCGGTCGGGTCGCTGCCCACGCGTACGGATGTGGGATCGTCGGGTCACGATCGCTGAGACGGTGACGCCGCCGTCGGGAAAGAGGTTCCATGCGCCTGCAGTTGTCCCCCGAGGACCAGTCCTTCCGGGAGGAGATGCGCACGTTCTTCACTCGTGAGTTCCCCGAGTCGATCCGGGACGCCGTGAAGGCACACCGCGAGCTCACCCGCGACCAGATCGTGGAGAGCCAGCGCGTGCTCAACAAGGCGGGGCTCGCCGTCCCGCACTGGCCGGTCGAGTACGGCGGCCACGACTGGACGCCGCTGCAGCGGCACATCTGGCACGAGGAGATGCAGGCGGCCTACGTGCCCGCCCCGCTGGCGTTCAACACCAGCATGGTGGGCCCGGTCATCGCCGCCTTCGGCACGCAGGAGCAAAAAGACCGCTTCCTGCCGGCCACCGCCAACCTCGACATCTGGTGGTGCCAGGGCTTCTCCGAGCCCGAGGCCGGCTCCGACCTGGCCTCGCTGCGCACCAGCGCCGTCCGCGAGGGCGACGAGTTCGTGGTCAACGGCCAGAAGACGTGGACCACGCTCGGGCAGCACGCCGACTGGATCTTCTGCCTGGTCCGCACCGACCCCCACGCCGTCAAGAAGCAGCGCGGCATCTCCTTCCTGCTGTTCCCGATGGACTCCCCCGGGGTGACCCTGCGCCCGATCGAGCTGCTCGACGGCGGGCACGAGGTCAACGAGGTGTTCTTCGAGGACGTGCGCGTGCCGGCCGAGAACCTGGTCGGCGAGGAGAACCGCGGCTGGGACTACGCCAAGTTCCTGCTCGGCAACGAGCGCGTCGGCGTCGCCCCGGTGGGCCACGTCAAGCGCCTGGTCGCCGAGGCCAAGCGGCACGCCGGTGAGATCACCGTCGGCGACAGCACGCTGCTGGCCGACCCGCTGCTGGCCGCCCGCATCGCCGAGCTGGAGAACGACCTGCTGTCCCTGGAGCTGACCGCGCTGCGCGTGGTCGCCAACTCCGCCGACGGCAAGCCGCACCCGGCGTCCTCGGTGCTCAAGCTGCGCGGCACCGAGCTGCAGCAGGCCGCCACCGAGCTGCTGGTCGACGTGGCCGGGCCCGACTCGCTGGCCTCGTTCGCCACCGAGGGCTCCGACGTGCCCGAGTGGGCGCGCGTGGTCACCCCGCAGTACCTGAACTTCCGCAAGGCCTCCATCTACGGCGGGTCCAACGAGGTCCAGCGCACCATCATCGCCGGCACCATCCTGGGGTTGTGAGGAGACCGTGGACTTCAGCTACGACAACGAGCAGACCGCGCTGCGCGAGGCGGTCGCCGGCCTGCTGACCAAGGCCTACGGCGGTGACGAGCGGCGCACGGTGACCCGCAGCGAGCCCGGCTTCGACGAGGCGACCTGGGGCCGGCTGGCCGAGATGGGCGTCCTCGGGCTGCCCTTCGCCGAGGCCGACGGCGGCATGGGCGCCGGCCCGGTCGAGGTGGCGCTGGTGGCCACCGAGATGGGCAAGGTGCTCGCCCCCGAGCCGTTCGTGGAGACCGTCGTCCTGGCCGGTGGGCTGATCGCCGCCCTGGGCACCGAGACGCAGCGCACCGAGCTGCTGACCGCCATCGCCGAGGGCACCTCGATCGTGGTCCTCGCCCACGCCGAGCCCGGCCTGCGCTGGAGCCCGTCGGCCGGCTCGGTCACGGCCGAGCAGAGCGGCGACAGCTGGACGCTGACCGGGGTCAAGGAGCCGGTGCCGCACGGCGCCCGCGCCGACAGCTTCGTGGTCAGCGCCCGCACCGCCGACGGCGCCACGCAGCTGTTCCTCGTCGGCGGCGACGCCGAGGGCCTCACCCGCACCGGCTACCGCACGCACGACGGCGGCCGGGCGGCCAGGGTGGCGTTCGCCGGCACCCCCGCCGAGCTGCTCGGCGAGGCCGGTGGCGACCGCACCGCCGACGTCGAGCGTGCGCTGGCCATGGCCCGGATCGCCTACGCCAACGAGTCGGTCGGCGCGATGGACACCGCGCTGGCGATGACGTCGGAGTACCTGACGACGCGCAAGCAGTTCGGCGTCACGCTGAACAAGTTCCAGGCGCTGACGTTCCGGGCGGCCGACATGTACGTGTCGCTGGAGCTCGCCCGCAGCATCGCGCTGTGGGCGACGATGGTGGCCGACGCCGGGGGCGACGTCGTGCTCGCCGCCGACCGCGCCCGGCTGACCACCAGCCGCGCCGGCCGGCACATCGGCAAGGAGGCCATCCAGCTGCACGGTGGCATCGGGGTGACCGCCGAGTACAAGGTCGGCCACTACACCAGCCGGCTCACCGCCATCGACCACCAGCTCGGTGACGGCGACTGGGCGCTGGGCCGCCTGGCGGCCGGTGTCGCCGGCCACGAGTCGGTCGACCCGCTCAGCTGAGCACCACCCGGGGCCCCCGCTCGGGGGCCCCGGGTCGCACCACGAACCCCGACCGGCTGCGCCACGTGACCACCGTCACCGGGCACGCCGCGCGGCGCACGCAGCGGTCGCTGACCGAGCCGACCAGCAGCCCGTCGAAGCCGCCCAGCCCCCGGGCGCCCACCACCAGCATGTCCGCCCGGGCCGAGGTCGCGACCAGCACGGCCGCCGGCTCCCCGGGTGCGACGTGACAGGTCACCTGCACCCGCGGGTCCAACCCGGTCCCGGCGACGTCCGCGGTCAGCTCCCGCAGCAGGGCCGCCGGAGCGGCACCGGACTCCGTTACGGGCTGCCACACCCGCACGACGTGCAGCGGCGAACCCCGGCGCAGGCACACCCCGGCCGCCCAGCGCAGTGCGTCGTCCGCGGCGGCCGAGCCGTCGTGGCCCACGACGACCCCGCCGGCCACCGACGCCGGCACGGGCACGTCCTCCTGCGGTTGCTGCTGGTCCATCGTGTCCGTCCCCGTCTGCGACACCGGGCGCGCACCGCGCCCCGTGAGCACCCAGCGTGCCGGGCACCCGGTCCGCGGAGGAGAGCCGAAGGTCCCCCGACCGGGTGCCGAAGGTCCCGGAACGGGACGGGGCCGGTGCCGTGCGCCCCGCGCGCACCACCCGTCCCGTGCTCGCGCACGGCCGCGCCAGCTGACACCCTGGACGGCGATGCCCCCGCCGCCGCCACCGCCGGCCCACCCCGGCGCGCCCACCCCCTCGCCGCTGGCCCAGATGCGGCTGACCGAGCTGCTGGACGAGGTCCAGGAGCGGCTGTCCGCCGTCGCCCGCACCCAGAGCCGGCTGCAGGAGCTGCTCGACGCGTTCCTCAGCGTGTCCACCGGGCTGGACCTGGACCGCACGCTGCGACGCATCGCCGAGGCCGCGGCCGGCCTGGTGGACGCGCGGTACGGCGCGCTCGGCGTGCTGGGCGCCCACGGCGGGCTGGCCGCGTTCATCACCGTCGGCATCGACGACGAGCTGGCCGCGCGGATGGGCCACCTGCCCGAGGGCAAGGGCGTGCTCGGGCAGCTGATCACCGACCCGCACCCGCTGCGGATCACCGACCTGCGCGAGCACCCGTCCTCGGTCGGCGTGCCACCCGCGCACCCGCCGATGCGCACGTTCCTCGGCGTCCCGGTGCTGGTGCGCGGGGAGGTGTTCGGCAACCTCTACATGACCGACAAGGAGCACGGCGAGTTCACCGCCGAGGACGAGGCTGTGCTCACCGCGCTGGCCGGCGCCGCCGGCATCGCGATCGACAACGCCCGGCTGTACACCGAGAGCGAGGACCGCCGGCGTTGGACGGCGGCGGTCGGCGACGTGCGCGCCGGCCTGCTCGGCGGCACCGACACCGATCAGGTGCTGCAGCTGGTGGCCGACCGGGTGGCCACGCTGACCGGGGCCGACGCGGTGTGGCTGTGCGACGGCCCGGACCCCGTCGACGGCACCTACCGGGTGCAGGTGCAGTGGGGCGAGGGCCTGGAGGACTTCACCGGGGCCGTGCTGGACACCGGCACCAACCCGGTGCTGGCCGAGCTGTCCGTGGCCGGGGGCGGCGTGGTCACGCTGGACATGTCCGCCGTGGAGTACACCGGGCCCAACGCGCACGTGCCGTGGGGGCCCTCGATCGCCGTGCCGCTGCGGGGCACCGACATGCACCCGGCCGTGGTGATCGCCGCCCGGCGCACCGGCCGGCCGGGCTTCGACGCCGGACTCGCACCGCTGGTCGGCTCGTTCGCCGACCAGGTCGCCCTGGCCCTGGACATGTCGGTGCGCCAGCGCGTGGCCCGGCAGCTGGACGTGTACGAGGACCGCGACCGGATCGCCCGGGACATGCACGACCACGTCATCCAGCGGCTGTTCGCCGCCGGGCTCGGCCTGCAGGCGGTGGCCACCCGGCTCCAGGACCCGGACACCGCCCAACGGCTGTACCGGGTGGTCGACCAGCTGGACGAGACGGTGCGGGAGATCCGGACGACGATCTTCGACCTGCACACCACCGACGGCGGCGACCACAGCGACAGCCTCCGCCGGCGGGTGCTGGACATCGTCACCGAGGCGTCCGGCCCGGGCCTGCACCCGGCGGTGCGGATGTCCGGTGCGGTGGACACCCTGGTCGACGGCGCGCTCGCCGCCGACGTCGAGGCGGTGGTGCGGGAGGCGGTGAGCAACGCCGCGCGGCACGCGGGGGCGAGCACCCTCACCGTCACCCTCGACGTCGCCGAGGAGGTGGTGCTGGAGGTGGTCGACGACGGACGCGGCATCGAGCCGACCGTCGCCCGCAGCGGGCTGGCCAACCTGCAGGTCCGGGCCGTGCAGCGCGGCGGCTCCTGCGAGGTGCGGGGTGCAGCCGGCGGCGGCACCCGGCTGCGCTGGCACGTGCCGCTGCCCCCGGCCGGCTGAGGCGCCCCAGGCGGGCTGGGCCCCGTGCCGATCAGGACCCGCGGCCCGGGACCTTCAGCTCGGTGGCGAGGATGGCCGCCTGGGTGCGCCGCTCCATGCCCAGCTTGGCCAGCAGGTGGGACACGTAGTTCTTCACCGTCTTCTCGGCCAGGCACATCCGCTCGCCGATCTGCCGGTTCGTCAGGCCCTCGCCGATCAGCTCCAGCACCACCCGCTCCTGGTCGCTGAGCGAGTCCAGCGGCCCCGACGACTCGGCCGCTCGGCGCATCCGGGTCATCACCGCCGCGGTCGCGACCGGGTCCAGCAGGGAGCCGCCGGCGGCCACCGTCCGCACCGCGGTGACCAGGTCCTGACCCAGGATCTGCTTGAGCAGGTAGCCGCTGGCGCCGGCCAGCACCGCCTCGAACAGCGCCTCGTCGTCGCTGTAGCTGGTGAGCATGAGCACCCGCAGCTCCGGCAGCCGGGCACGCAGCTCGCGGCAGACCGCCACGCCATCGCCGTCAGGGAGCCGCACGTCCAGCACCGCCACGTCCGGGGCGAGCGCGGGCACCCGGGCCAGCGCCTCCGCGGCGTTCCTCGCCTCGCCGACGACGGTCACGGCGCCGCTGCTCTCCAGCACCTCGGCCACGCCCCGGCGGACCACCTCGTGGTCGTCCAGGAGGAAGACGCGGATCGGCGCCGCCCCGTCGCTGCTCACCCGTGCTCCTGTCCCTCGTCGACGCCCGCCCGGTGCAGCGGCAGGCAGCCGCCCGTCCGGGCAGTGTCGGCGTCGAGAGCCAGGTTAGGCGTCCGGCACGCCGTGACCAGGGTCGGAGGTCCCGGGTCGCAGCAGCTGCTCGAGCATCACCCGGGCCCCCGACGTGTGCAACGCCTGCAGGGCCTCGGTGTAGGGCCCGGTGAACCGCGGGTCGTCGACGAGGTCGCCGAACAGCTCCCGGTCGCGGAGGAAGGCCAGCGGGTCGGCCCGCTGGCCGGCGGCCCGGACCCGCAGCGCGGCGGCGCGGGAGTCGACCACCTCGATCGGTGTGCCGTCCTCGTCCACGCCCTCGGCGTAGCGGGCCCAGCCGGCGACGGCGGCGGCGGACAGCCGGACCTCCCCGCCGGCGGCGAGGTTGTCCCGGACGACCGGCAGCAGGAAGGTCGGGATGCGGTCGGAGCTCTCCGCGCACAGCCGGGCCAGGGTGTCCCGCACGTTGGGGTTGGCGAAGCGGCCGACCAGGTCGGCCTCGTAGCGCGCCAGGTCGATGCCCGGCACCGGCGGCAGGGTCGGCGCGCCCTCGCGCTCCAGGTAGCCGAGCAGGAAACGGCGGAACAGCGGGTCCTGGCAGGCGTCGTGCACGTAGGTGTACCCGGCGAGCACCCCGAGGTAGCCCAGCACCTGGTGGCTGGCGTTGAGCAGCCGCAGCTTCATCAGCTCGTACGGCGCGACGTCGTCGACCAGCTGGACGCCGACGTCCTCCAGCGCCGGGCGGCCGGCCGCGAACCGGTCCTCCAGCACCCACTGGGTGAACGGCTCGCACACCACCGGCCAGCCGTCGGTGACGCCGAAACGGTGGCGCAGCGCCGTCCGGTGCACGTCGGTGGTGCCGGGGGTGATCCGGTCGACCATCGAGTTGGGGAACGGCACGTGCTCGCCGACCCAGGCGCCGAGGTCGGGGTCGCGCAGCGCGGCGAAGGCGGTGAAGCTGGTGCGGGCGACGTCGCCGTTGCCCGGCACGTTGTCGCAGCTCACCACGGTGAACGGGCCGAGGCCGAGCTCCCGGCGGCGGCGCAGCGCCTCGGTGACCAGCCCGAACGCCGTCCGCGGTGGCACACCGGGTTGCAGGTCGTGCTGCACGCCGGGGTGCGCGGGGTCGAAGGCGCCGGTGACGGCGGAGACGTTGTAGCCGCCCTCGGTGATGGTGAGCGAGACGATCCGGGTGGTCGCCGCGGCCATCCGCTCGACCACCGCGTCGGGGTCGTCCGGGGCGAACAGGTACTCCACCAGGGAGCCCACCACGCGGGCGTCCACGAAGCCGTCCGGGTGGGTGACGAGCAGGGTGTAGAGGTTGTCCTGCTCGGCGAGCACGTCCCGCATCGACGCGTCCCCGGGCAGCAGGCCGACCCCGCACACGCCCCACGCCGGGTCGCCGCCGGCGCCGAGCAGGTCGTCGTAGTACACGGCCTGGTGGGAGCGGTGGAACCCGCCCACGCCGACGTGCACGATCCCGGGCACGACGGCGGCCCGGTCGTAGCCGGGGCGGGCGACCGCGGCACTGAGCGAGGGCAGGGCAGCTGCGGTGAGCCGCGGCATGGGTTCCTCCGGGGCGCACGGGAAGGGTTGCCGACACGCTAGTGCCTCCGCCCGCGACGCCGCCCTCCGGCGGCCGAGCCGTCAGGCCGCCGGGGGCGGTGCGACACCCGGGCGTCGCACCCGGCGGCCGGAGCGGTCCCGGCCGCCGGGTGGGCGGCCGGGACCCGGCGCTCAGGAGACGAGCTTCGCGGTGATCTCGGCGAGCCGGCGGCCCTGGTAGCGGGCAGCCGCCAGCACCTCGGCGGAGGCGGCGGCGGAGTCGCCACCGGAGGAGACCGAGGCGCCGTACGGGTTGCCCCCGGCGGCGAAGACGCTGGGGTCGGTGTAGCCGGGCGGCACGATGATCGCGCCGAAGTGGGTGAAGATGTTGAACAGGGTCAGCAGCGTGGACTCGTTGCCGCCGTGCGTGTTCTGCGCGCTGGTGAAGGCCGTGGCGCCCTTGTCGGCCAGCTTCCCGGTGAACCAGAGCCCACCCAGGGAGTCGATGAACTGCTTGAGCTGCGCGGCCGGGGTGCCGAAGCGGGTGGGCGTGCCCAGGGCGTAGCCGTCGGCCCACTCCATGTCGGCGGGCGTGGCGACCTCCACGGTCTCCGCGGTGGCGTCGACGTGGGCGCGCCACAGCGGGTTGGCGTCGATGGCGGCGTCCGGCGCGAGCTCGGCGACGCGGCGCAGGCGCACCTCGGCACCGGCGTCGGCGGCACCGGCGGCGACGGCCTCGGCGAGCTGGTGGACGTTGCCGGTGGACGAGTAGTAGACGACGGCGATCCTGGTCATGCGGGTGCTCCTCCGGGACGACGGACGCGCCTTGTTGACGCGTCAACATACTTGACCGAGGGTACCCCCGGGACGGGCCGGCCGGCACCACGGCGGGTGACCGGCGGGCGGCCGGGTAGGGCCGGGGGCATGACGACCCGGACGCACGGCATGGCCGACGCCGGCCGGGACGAGGTCGGCCGGCGGGTGCTCGCCGCGTGGGACGCCTTCCTGGCGCAGGCGACCGCCGCCGACCTGTCCCGGCCCACCCGGCTGCCCGGTTGGCGGGTGCACGACGTGTGCGTGCACCTCGGCGTCTGGCACGACCACGCCGCGCTGGCCGACCTGGTGGCCGGCGCGCACGCCGGCGGCAGCGGTGCGCCCCCCGACGTCGACGCGGTGAACGCCCGGGTGGTCGGCGCGCACCGCGACGCCGCCCGCGCGGAGGTGCTCGCCGCCCTGCAGCGCGCCCGGCAGGCCACCGCGGACCTGCTGGCCCGCGAGCCGGCCTGGCTGGACACCGCCCCGACGATGTCCACGGTGGGCCGGCTGCCGCTGCTCGGCGTGGTCTTCGCCCAGTGCTACGAGCTGGCGGTGCACGGGCTGGACCTGCAGGCAGCCGGCGCGCCCGCGGTCGCGGCGGAGGTGCTGCACAGCGGGCTCGGTGCGCTGGCCGACGTGACCGGGGCGCTGGCGGCGGCCTGCTCGATCACCACCCGGACCACCCTGGCCACACCGGACGGCGGTTGGTCGTCCGCCGCCGGGCCCGACGGGTGGACCCTGCGCGCGGTGCCCGCCGGGCCGGTGACCGGGACCGGGGTCGAAGCCGCGGCGCCGCTGCTGCTGGAGGCGGCCGCGGGGAGGACCAACCCGGTGGCGGCACTGGCCCGGCGCAGGCTGGTGCTGCACGACCTGCCGGGGCTGCTGGCACTCGCCCCGATCGTGCATGCCGCCCCCGGCATCCCCGGCGGACCTGTGCTGCAGCTCGCCGCCCGCACCCTCGGCGGGGCCGGCGGCCTGCTCGGCCGGCTACGGGGCCGGTGACCCGTCCGGCCGGCCGTGCCAGGACGCCCAGAGCGCGGCGTACGCCCCGCCCCGGTCCACCAGCTCCTCGTGGGTGCCCACCTCGGTGAGCCGGCCCTGCTGCATCACCGCGACCCGGGTGGCGGCACTGGCGGTGTGCAGCCGGTGCGCGATGGCGATGACGGTGCGCCCGGTGAGCACCGCGGCCAGCGCCGCCTCGGTGCGCCGGGCCGACGCCGGGTCCAGCAGCGCCGTCGCCTCGTCCAGCACCACGGTGTGCGGGTCGGCCAGGACCACCCTGGCCAGCGCCAGCTGCTGCAGGGCCGCGGCGTCGGGCCGGTGCCCGTCCGGGCCGAGCACGGTGTCCAGCCCGCCGGGCAGGTCCAGCACCCAGCCGGCACCCACGGCGACCAGAGCGGCGGCCAGCTCGTCGTCGGCGGCCCCCGGCCGGGCCAGGTCCAGGTTGTCCCGCACGGTGCCCAGGAACAGGTGCTGCTCCTGGGTGACCAGCACGACCTGCCGGCGCAGCTGCTCGGGTGCCAGGTCGGCCACCGGCACGCCGCCGACGGTGACGCTGCCGGTGCGCGGCCGGTGCACGCCGGCCAGCAGCAGCCCGAGCGTCGTCTTGCCCGCCCCGGACGGCCCGACCAGCGCCAGCCGCTCCCCCGGCTGCACCGTCAGCCGGACGCCGGCCACGGCGTCCCGGTCGCTGCCGCCGTGGGCGAAGTGCACGTCGTGCAGCTCGATCCGGTCCCCGTCCGGGACGGCGGACGGGCGGTGCGGCGGCGGCCCGGTCAGGGAGGCCACCCCCTCCACCCGGGCGAAGGCGGCGGCGCTGCTCTGCAGCTGGTCCATGGCCTGCAGCACCACGTCCAGCGGCTGGGCGAGCTGGCGCAGGTACAGCGCGCAGGTGACGACGGCGCCCACCGCCAGCCGGTCGGCGTCGACCAGCGCACCGCCCACCACGAGCACCAGCACCACCGGCAGCACGGCGGAGACGTCGACGGCGGGGAACAGCACGCTGCGCAGGTGCAGCGTGTGCAGCTGGGCCCGCCGGTTGGCCGCGACGGCGTCCCCGCACGCCTCGGTGCGCCGCTGCTGCAGGCCCAGTGCCTCGATCGTGCGGGCACCGGCGGTGTCGGCGGTGAGCTGCTCGGCGAGCACCGAGGAGGTGGCGCCCTCGGCCAGGTAGCCGGCCCGGGCCCGCCGCAGGTACCACCGCGCGGCGACCGCGACGCCCAGCAGGCCGACCGTGCCGGTCAGGCCGAGCAGAGGGTCGACGACCAGCACCGCGACGACGAGGGCCAGCGCCTGCACCGTGGCCACCGCCACCGCCGGGACGACGTCGCGCAGCGCGCCGCCCACCACCGCGACGTCGCTGGTGCCGCGGGTGGCCAGGTCCCCGGTGTCGACCCGCTCGACGGCCGCCGCGGGCAGGGCCAGCGACCGGTCGAGGAAGGTCTCCCGGATCCGCGCCTGGACGCGCTCGCCGAGGCGCTGCCCGCCCCGGCGGGCGAGCCGGGTGAGCACCAGCTGGGCTGCGGCGGCGGCCAGCACGCCGGCCGCCAGCCGGTCCACCGCGGCCGTGCCCCCGCCGGCCAGCACCGTGTCCACGATCCGGCCGATCAGCCACGGCCCGGCCAGCCCGGCGACGGCGGCAGCCCCGGTCAGCAGCAGCACGCCCGCCCCGGCGCGGCGCTCGGGGGCGAGCAGGCCGAGCGCGGCCCGGCGCACGTGCCCGCGCCCGGCCACCGGCAGCCCGGCACCGCTGGTCACGGCGTGCCCGCCGGGTCGTCCCGGGCCACGATCGAGCGGTACCACCCGTCGGCGGCCAGCAGCTCCCGGTGCGACCCGGTCGCCACCACCCGGCCCTCCCGGAGCACGTGCACGGTGTCCACCCGGTCCAGCACCAGCGGTGAGGTGCTGGTGAGCATGGTCGTGCGCCCGGCGCGGGCGGCCCGCAGCCCACCGGCGACCGCGGCCTCGGTGTGCGCGTCCAGCGCCGAGGTGGGCTCGACGGCGAGCAGCACCGCCGGGTCGGCGACCAGCGCCCGGGCCAGCCGGACCCGCTGCCGCTGCCCGCCGGACAGGGAGCGGCCGTGCGACTGCACCGGGGCGTCCAGCCCCCCGGGCAGCCCGCGGACGACGTCCTCGGCGGCGGCGGCGTGCAGGGCCCGGGTCAGCGCGCCGTCGGCTGCGTCGGTGCGGCCGCGGAGCACCTCGCGCAGCGTGCCGGCGAACAGCTCGGCGTCGCCGTCGGCGAGCAGCACCTGCCGGCGCAGCCCGTCCAGCGGCACGTCGTCCAGGCGGACGTCGCCCCAGCGGGCGTCGGAGTCGACGAACCGGCCCAGCCGCTCCAGCACGGCCGCGGACTCCGCGGGCACCCGCGCGACCAGCGCGGTGAGCCGGCCCGGCTCCACCCGCACCCCGGACGCCGGGTCGACCAGCGCGGCCGGCGCCGCGGGCACGGCCGCGCCGCCGCCCGGGGACAGCACCGGCTCCTGGTCCAGGAAGCGGGCGATCCGCCGGCCGGCGACCACCGCCCGGGCCAGCTGTTGGCTGCCCTCCACCAGGAAGTACACCGGCACGGACAGCACCGCCGCGTACCCGTAGACGGCGACGAGCTCCCCGGCGCTGATCGTGCCGGCGGCGGCCATCCGGGCGGCCAGCCAGGTCACCGCACCCAGGAACACGGCGGGCAGGCCGACCGCCAGGGCGTCGACCCAGCTGGTCACCGCGCCCACCCGGTGGCCCTCCTCGCGCAGCCGGGCCGATGCGGCGTGGTAGCGGGCGCCGTGGGCCTGCTTGCCGCCGAAGGCGTTGAGCACCCGTAGGCCGTCGACCACGTCGACCAGCCGCGCGGTCAGCTCCGACTGCGCCTGCCGGTAGCCGGACTGCACGACCTGCAGCCGGCCGAGCAGCGGGCCGAGCAGCACCGCGAGCACCGGGACGCCGACCAGCGACACCACCGCCAGCAGCGGGGACACCGAGAACAGCAGCACCGCCACCACGGCGTAGCCGGCCACCGAGGCCAGCCCGGGCCCGGTCACGGTCATCGCCAGCGCCACGTCGGCGACGTCGGCCAGCCCGATGGTGGTGACCTCGCCGGCAGCCACCCGGCGGGAGAGCCCGGAGCCGAGCCGGTGCACCTGCTGCACCACGACCTGGACGACGGCGTACCGGGTCTCCATCCGCAGCCGGCTGAGGGTGCGGTGCCGGGCGGTGGCGGCTGCGGCGGTGAGCACCCCCACCCCGAGCAGCACGCCGGCCCAGCCCAGCAGTGCGGCGGTGTCCCGCGGGGCGAGGCCGTCGTCGACGGCCCGGGAGAGCAGCAGGGGCTGCACGGCCAGGCCGGCCATCCAGAGCAGCGAGAGGACGGCACCGGTGGCGACCCGCCGACGCTGCCGGCGCACCGCCCAGCCGAGGAACCGGATCGGTCCGGACCGGTCGGCCGGCCCCGGGCGCGGGGGCGGCCCAGGGCTGGTCAGGTCAGCCGTTCTTGATCGCCGAGACGTCGAACTCGATCTGGATCTTGTCGCTCACCAGGACCCCGCCGGTCTCCAGCGCCGCGTTCCAGGTCACGCCCCACTCGCTGCGCCGGATGACCAGGGCGCCCTCGAAACCGACCCGGAGGTTGCCGAACGGGTCCTGCGCGGAGCCGGTGAGGGTGAAGTCGACGGCCACGGACCGGGTGACGCCCTTGATCGTCAGGTCGCCGGTGACCCGGTAGACGTCCTCGTCGACCTGCTCCACGCCGGTGGAGGCGAAGGTGATCCGCGGGTGGCCGGCGACGTCCAGGAAGTCGGCGGAGACCAGGTGCGCGTCCCGGTCGGGCTGGCCGGTGTCCACGCTGGCGGCGTCGATGCTCAGTGACACCGTGCTGGCCTGCGGCTCGGCCGTGTCCAGGTGCGCCGCGCCCTCGAACCGGGTGAAGGCGCCGCGGACCGTGGTGACCATCGCGTGCCGCGCGCGGACCCCGATCCGGGAGTGCGCGGCGTCGACGGTGTAGTCCCCGGTGACGTCGGCCAGGGCGCTCGTGGCGACGTCGAAGTCGGTGGCGCCCGCCTCGGTCGCTCGGTGCTTGGCCACGTCAGCCGTCCTCCTCCAGGTGGTGTACGCCACCATCCTGCCGGACGACGGGCCACCGGGACGCGCCCGGGGGCGACCGATCAGCCCGGGTGCTCGTCCCAGAACGCCTGCACCAGCTCGGCGAACTCGTCGGCGCGCTCGATCTGCGGCATGTGCCCGGTGCCCGGGAACAGGTGGGTGCGGGCGTGGGCGAGGTCGCGGCGGGCGCCGTCCAGGTGCGTGGCCGGCAGGACCCGGTCGGCGTCGCCCCAGGTGACCAGGGTCGGGATGCCGTGTGCCCGGACCTGGTCCAGCAGCTCGCGGCGCCAGTGCGGGTGCACCCCGCGCAGGCCACCCAGGCTGCTGGCGGTCTCCAGCAGCACCCGGGTGCCGTGCGGTCGCCCGGCGAACCGGTACCCGCGCCGCACCCGCTCGTCGGTGGCCAGCGCCGGGTCGGCGAACAGCGACTGCTCGGTGTGCCGGGCCGCGGCCAGCGTGGGCCGGCGCAGCAGCAGCCGGGCCAGCGGCCGGATGGCCAGCAGCCGCAGCGTCGCCGTCACCTCGCGGCCGAAACCGGCGCTGTTGACCAGGGTGAGGGTGCGCACCCGCGGCGGGGCCTGCACCGACAGCTGCATGGCCACCGCGCCACCCAGCGAGTTGCCGGCCACGTGCACCGGCCCGTCGATGCCGAGGGCGTCCAGCAGGTCCTCGACCGACCGGGCCAGCGTGGGCAGCGAGTACGGCTCGCGCAGCGGCTCGGACTCGCCGTAGCCGGCCAGGTCGGGGGCGAGCACCCGGTACCGGCCGGCCAGCAGCGGCACCTGCGGGTCCCAGTCCTCCAGGCTGCGGGCGATGCCGTGCAGCAGCAGGACGACCGGGCCGCTGCCCTCGTCCCGGTACCGCACCCGACGCCCGCGGACGTCGACCAGGCGGATGCCCGTGGTGGCGGTCACCGGCGCTTCCGCAGCCGGGCCGTGACGGTGGTCAGGCCGGCCAGCAGCCGGCCGTAGGAGCCGGGTGCGACCCGGGCCAGCAGGTCGGGCACCACGGCGCTCATGCCGATGAGCAGCCGGGGCCGGCGCTTCTCGACCGCTGCCACGATGAGCTCCGCGGCCTGCTCCGGCGGGAAGGTGAGCAGCTTCTCGAACTGCTTCTTGCCGGCCTCGGCCTCGGCCTGCGGCACCCCGGAGGCCACCCGCGCGGCCGCGGCGATGCCGGTCCTGATCCCGCCGGGGTGCACCGACGTCACGCCGATGCCGTCGTCGACGAGCTCGTGCCGCAGCGCCTCGGTGAAGCCGCGGATGGCGAACTTGCTGGCCGAGTAGGCGGTCTGGCCGGCCGGGGCGATGAGGCCGAACAAGCTGGACACGTTGACCACGTGCGCACCGGGGTGGGTCTTCAGCACCGGCAGCAGAGCGTGGGTGAGCCGTACGGCGGCGGTGAAGTTGATCGTGATGACCCACTCGAACTCCTCGAGCGTGGTCTGGTCGAAGCGCCCGCCGAGCGCCACCCCGGCGTTGTTGACCAGCAGGGTGGTCTCCGGGTGCCCGGCGGCCAGCGTCTCGCCCAGCCGGCGGGTCTGCTCGGCGTCGGAGAGGTCGGCGACGTGGGTGGTCAGGGTGACCGCCGGGTGCGCGGCGCGCACGGTCTTGGCCACGAGTTCCAGCCGCTCGGCGTCCCGGTCGACGAGCACGAGGTGGCTGCCGCGGGCGGCGAGGGAGTGGGCCAGGGCGGAGCCGATGCCACCGGCGGCACCGGTGACGACGGCGGTGCCGCCGGCGACGACGTAGGGCTGCATCAGGCGACTGCTTCCTTCTCGGGGACGGTGCCGACGGGCGTCGGGACCGGGGTGCCGGACCACGATGGCGTGCGGGGCTGGAAGGTCATGCCCTCGTCCGCCAGGGGACCGCGCTTCATGAGCCACAGGTCGCGGAAGTAGTTCTGGTGCAGCTTCCAGGGCGCGCGGGAGCCCTGCCGGGGCAGCGCGTCCAGGCTGCGCTGCACGTAGCCGGAGGACAGGTCCAGGAACGGCGCGTCGGCGCCCTCGGGCGGGGCCACCGGCGTGGCCGAGGCCAGGTCGTGGGTGTCCAGGTACCGGATCAGCCGGCAGACGTAGCGGCTGATCAGGTCGGCCTTGAGCGTCCACGAGTTGTTGGTGTAGCCGATGACCAGCGCGAGGTTCGGCACACCGGAGACCATCATCCCCTTGTAGGAGACGGTCTCGGACGGCTCGACCGGCCGCCCGTCCACCTCCACGGTCATGCCGCCCATCGTGAGCAGGTTCAGCCCGGTGGCCGTCACGACCACGTCGGCGGGCAGTTCCTCCCCGGACCGCAGCCGGATGCCGTGCTCGGTGAAGGTCTCGATCTGCCCCGTGGCGATCGACGCCCTCCCCGACCTCAGGGCGCGGAACAGGTCGCCGTCGGGCACCAGGCACAGCCGCTGGTCCCAGGGCTGGTACGGCGGGGAGAAGTGGGTGTCCACGTCGTAGCCCACCGGCAGCTGTCGCAGCATGCCGGTGCGGATCAGCTTCTTCATCAGCTCCGGCCGGCGGCGGCTGACCTGGTAGGACGTCGTGGTCATGACCACGTTCTTCCAGCGCACGACCCGGTGGGCGACCCGCTCCGGCAGCCGCTGCTGCAGCCAGGACGCCAGGGGGTCGGTGCCCGGCAGCGCCACCACGTAGCTGGGGGTGCGCTGCAGCATCGTGACGTGCTCGGCGTCCGGGGCCAGGTTCGGCACCAGGGTGACGGCGGTGGCGCCGCTGCCGATGACCACGACCCGCTTGCCCGTGACGTCGAGGTCGGCCGGCCAGTGCTGCGGGTGCACGACCTGCCCGGTGAACTGCTCGGTGCCGGGGAGGACCGGGGTGTACCCCTCGTCGTAGCGGTAGTAGCCCGAGCAGACCGACAGCCACGAGCAGGTGAGCTGCACCGTCTGCTCGCCGTGCCGGGCGGTGACCGTCCAGCGGGCGTCGGCGCTGGACCACCGGGCCGAGACGACCCGGTGGCCGAAGCGGATGTGCTCGGTGACGCCGTGCTCCCGGGCGGTGTCGACCACGTACTCGCGGATCGAGGCACCGTCGGCGATCGCCCGGGCGCTGCGCCAGGGGCGGAAGTCGTAGCCCAGGGTGAACATGTCCGAGTCCGAGCGGACGCCCGGGTAGCGGAACAGGTCCCAGGTGCCGCCGATGGCCTCGCGGGACTCCAGCACGGCGTAGGTCTTGTCCGGGCACTCCCGGGTGAGGTGGCAGGCGGCGCCGATGCCGGACAGGCCGGCGCCGACGATCAGCACGTCCACATGCTGGGGGGCCGGTTCGGACGGGGCGATCGGATCGGCGTCCGGGTGGTGGCGTGTCATGACTCCCCTGTCTGCGCGGCCGGGGCGGCGCTCCGCGGTCCCACCGTAACGACACGGCGTCGATTCGGTCAACAGTGTGTCGAGAGCGGGGTGGAGGCCGTACCCTCGGGCTCGTGTCCCTCCCCCCGGCCCGCGTCGCCGCTCGCGGCCGGCGGGCGGCGCGCCCGTCCGGGGACGACCGGGAACTGGCCATCCTGGCCACCGCGGAGCGGCTGCTGGCGGAGAAGCCGCTGAGCGCGCTGTCGGTGGACGACCTGGCCCGGGGCGCCGGCATCTCCCGGCCCACCTTCTACTTCTACTTCGCCTCCAAGGACGCCGTCCTGCTCACCCTGCTCGACCGGGTGGTCGCCGAGGCCGACGCCGCGTTCACCGGCGGGGTCTTCGACGGCCTGCAGGGCGGCACCCGGGAGAACTGGCGAGCCGCACTGACGGCGTACGTGGACACCTTCCGTGCCCACCGCTCGGTGGCGCTCGCCGCGGCGAGCGCCCGGCCGGACAACCGCGAGGTGCGGGAGCTGTGGGCCCGGGTGTGCGAGGGGTGGGTGCTCCGCGCCACCGAGGTCATCGAGGCCGCCCGCGCCCAGGGCACCGCGCCGGACGGGCTGCCCGCGCGGCAGCTGGCGATCGTGCTGAACTCGATGAACGAGCGGGTCGTCTACGGGACCTTCAGCGGCGACGGCCCGGCAATACCGGAGGACCAGCTGGTCGACGTGCTGCTCGACGTCTGGCTCACCACCATCTACCGGACGCCGCATCCCGCCTGAGCAGGACGGCACGGTGCACCCGTCCGGGGGACCCGGCGGGCCCGGCCCGCCCGTAGGGTGCGGCCATGCAGCTCGTTGATCATGACGTGCCCACCGTGCTCGGCCGGCTCCGGGTGCGCGTGGGCGGCGGCGGGCCGGCGGTGCTGCTGTGGCCGAGCCTGCTGACCGACGGGTTGCTCTGGCGCTCCCAGGCCGCGCTGCTGGCCGACCGGCACACCGTGCTGCTGGTCGACCCGCCGGGCCACGGTGCCAGCGAGCCGCTCACCGGGGGCTTCACCCTCACCGACTGCGCCACCGCGCTGCGCCAGGTGCTCGACCACCTCGACCACGAGGTCGCGCACGTGCTCGGCGCCTCCTGGGGCGGCATGGTGGGCGGCACGTTCGCCGCCCTCAACCCCGACCGAGTGGGCAGCTGCGTGCTGCTGAACGCGACCGCCACCGCGGCCGGCCGGCGCCAGCGGCTGCAGATCGCCACCCTGCTGCGGTCGGCCCGGCTGCTCGGCGGGCTGCACCCACCGCTCACCGGCCAGGTCGTGTCCGCCTTCCTCGGACCCACGTCGCTGCGCGAACGGCCCGACGCCGTCCGGTACGTGCGGGAGGCAGCGCAGCGGGTGGACATGGCCTCGGTGTCCTGGGCGGTGCGCAGCGTGGTCGTCGACCGACCCGACCAGCGCCGGCTGTTCACCGCGATCAGCACCCCGGTGCTCGTCGTCGCCGGCGCGGAGGACAGCACGTTCCCGCCGGCCGAGGGCCGGGCGCTGGCCGACGCCGTCCCCGGTGCGGAGTTCGTGATCGTCGACGGTGCGGCGCACCTGCTGCCGGTCGAGGTCCCCGGCCGGGTCGACGAGCTGGTCGGTGAGTTCCTGCGCCGCACCGTCTGACCGGCCGGGCCGACCCGGCCCCGACCCGGTCCCGACCCGGCTCAGCCGCCGAGCAGGCCCCGCAGGTCGGCGGCGTTGCGGACGGCGTGGCCGTCGCCGTCGTTGTTGAAGTAGGCGTACACGTCCCGGCCGGAGCCGGCCCACTCCCGGACCCGGTCGGCCCACCAGTGCAGGTCGGCCGCCGGGTAGGAGCCGGCGTAGAGGTGGTCCGGGTCGGGACCGTGCAGCCGCACGTAGACGAACGGCGCCGTCGCCCGCAGCACGCAGGGCAGCCGTGCGCCGCTCGTCACGCAGTAGGCGGCGCCGTGCCGCTCGAGCAGGTCGAACACCGCCTCCTCGTGCCAGCTGGGGTGCCGGAACTCCACCGCCACCCGCATCCACGGCGGCAGGCACCCCAGGAACCAGCGGAGCCGCTCGTCGTCCCGCTCGTGGGCCGGGTGCAGCTGCACCAGCAGCACCGCCCGCCGGTCGCCCAGCTCGTGCCAGCAGGCGGCGATCCGCCCGGCCCACGCCTCGGGGGCGTACAGCCGCTTGGCGTGGGTGAGCCCGCGGGGCGCCTTGACCGACAGCGCGAAGCCGGGCGGGAGCCGCCGACGCCAGCCGGCGAACGTCGCGGTGCGGGGCCACCGGTAGAAGCTGGCGTTGAGCTCGACGGTGTCGAAGCGGCGCACGTAGTGCTGCAGCCGCTCACGTGGCGGCGTGCCGGGCGGGTAGAGCACGCCGTCCCAGTGGTCGTAGCTCCAGCCCGAGGTGCCGACGTGCACGCTCACCGGGCCCACCGTGACCCGCCGCCGCCCGCGCGGGTGCCCCGGCGACGGGCACCGGCCCGCCGGGCAGGCGGCATCGCGCTGGTCAGCGGCCCGGCTGCCCCGCCGGGACGGCGCCCTCGGCTGCGGCGTTGCGCCGGGACATCAGCCGGGCGAAGGCGCCGCCGGTGAGGAACATGAACACGCTGTAGACCGCGGCCGGGATGGTCAGCCGCGGGTCGATCAGCGAGCCGACGGCGATGGCGACCGTGCTGTTGTGCACGCCGAGCTCCAGGGCCACCGCCGTCGCCTGCCGGCCGTCCAGCCGGCCCAGCCGGGCCAGGGCGAACGAGACGCCCATCGCCAGCAGGTTCAGCGTGACCACGGCGAGGGCCAGGTCGGCGATGTCGTCGGCGACCCGGCCGAACTCGGAGGCGACCGACACCACGACGACGACGAGGAACGCCACCAGGGCGACCTTCCTGGCCGTCTCCTGCCGGGCCACCGCCCAGTCGGTGCGGCGGCTGCGGATCAGCATCCCGACCGCCAGCGGCACGACGGTGATGGCGAAGACCTGCGCGCTGGTGCCGACCAGGCTCACGTCGGCGGACAGGCCGGCGTCGAACCGGTCGATCGCCAGGCCGAGGTACAGCGGCACGGTGACGACGGCGGCGATGCTGGACAGCGCGGTCATGCTCACCGAGAGCGCGGTGTCCCCGCGGGCCAGGTGGGTGAGCATGTTGGCCGTGGTGCCGCCGGGGGTGGAGCCGAGCAGCACCAGCCCGACCGCGAAGAACGCGTCCAGCCCGTACAGGGTGGCCACGCCGAAGGCCAACAGCGGGGACACGACCAGCAGGTTGCCCAGTCCGATGAGCACCCCGCGCGGCTGGGTGAGCACGCGCCGGAAGTCGGCCGGGGTGAGACTCAGCCCCAGGCTGCCCATGATCAGGGCCAGGGCCAGCGGCAGGGTGACCAGCACGACCGGTGAGGTCTCAGCCACGGGTCTGCCCCCGGGCGGCGGTGTGCGTGCTCATGCGACTCCCTCGTCGACGGTGTGGCTCACAGGTTGGCGGCTGAGCGGCTGCTGTGCACGGTCGCCGGCGGACACCAGCGGGCGATGTGGTGGTCGGTCATCGACAGCGGGGCCCGTGCCCGGGCGATGATGGGGCGTGGCCACCACACCCCCGCCACCGGGCGGGCTCCCCGGCGTCCGCCCACCCCGGGCCGCTGCTCCCCCGGCGTCCCCGCCTGCGCCGGCACCGCTGCCTGCACCGCTGCCGGCCAGCGTGCTCGCCGCCCTGGCCCGGCTGGAGCCGGCCCTGCCGGCGTTCGCCGCCACGCTGGCCGAGGAGCTGCGGGCCGCGGTGCCCGCACTGTCCCGGCTGCCGCGGGTGGCCGTGCACGACCTGGTGCTGACGCTGCACCTGGCCGCGGTCGAGGGCGCCCGCTGGGGCATCGGGCCCACCCCGGCGCAACTGCAGGTCAGCGACCGGCACGTGGCCCGTCGCGCCGAGCTGGGCATCGGCGTGGTCGACGTGCTCGCCGGCATCCACCTGTCCCAGCGCCGGTTCGCCGACGCGGTGGCCGCCGAGCTCGGTCCGGACGCCACCGCGGCGGACGTGCTGGCCTTCACCCGGTTCGGCGACGCCTGGGTGGAGGAGCTGCGCCGGCACGTGCTGCTGACCCACCGCGACGTCGAGCTGGAGCTGGCCCGGGGCGGTGCGGTGCTGCGGAGACTGGTGTCCGGCGGGCGGGTGGACGAGCTGGCGGTGCAGGGCATCGACCCGCGGGGACCGCTGCACCTGACCCGGGTCCGGCCCCGGCACGGGGAGGCGGTGTGGGCCACCGAGGCATCGCTCACCGGCGTGCTGGGCCGGGCGGTCACCGGCTGGCTGGACGGCACGGTGACCGCGGTCAGCGCCGCGGCCCCGACCGGGGAGCTGCCCGGCCACCGGGTGGTCACCGCCGGGCCGCTCGCCCCGGCGGACCTGCCCCGCGCGGACGCGCTGCTGCGCACGGCGCTGGAGCTGCGCGAGGAGCCGGGCCTGGTCCGGCTGGCCGACGTCGCGGTGGCGGTGGCGCAGGCCGAGCAGCCCCTGCTCGGCGCGCTGCTGGCCGCCGAGCTGCTGGCCGGCCTGGACCCCACCGACGCCGACCACGTGGCGCTGGTCGAGACGGTGCGCTGTCACCTGGCCGGCGGCGGCCGGCAGGACCGGGCGGCGCGGGCCCTGCACGTGCACGTCAACACGGTGAAGCACCGGTTGGCCCGGTTCCGGGCGATCACCGGCACCGACGTGCAGGGGCTCCCCGCGGCCCTGGCCTGGGCCGCGGAGGTGTGGCTGGCGGCCGCGCGCCGCGACTGACCCGCGGAGCCGCCCCGGCGCCCCGGCGCCCCGGCGCCCCGGCGCCCCGGCGCACTTTTCGGGCTCAAGTCAGGTGGGGTCCGGGCGGGCCGGTGGTCGGGCGGGCCGGGGGTAGGTGCGAGCCGGGATCAGAACGGGCCGCGCTCTGGGCGGGCCGGGGTCCGGGTGAGCCGGGGTCCGGGTGGGGCGGGGTCAGATCGGGGGCGCGGGCTGCCGATGACCGGCACGGGACGACGGCCGCGCACCTGCGCGGTGGCTCCCGTGCCGGCCGGACGCCGTTCCGGGGAGGGGACGCCAGGTGCAGATCGCCGCGAGCCTGGCCGTGGTCCGCGCCGCGTACGCACCCCCGCCGGTGCCGCGGGCGCCGGTCGAGGCGCCGGCGCTGCCGCCGGCCACCGCGGACGCGACACCCGCCGAGCCGCTGTGGGCCCGGTGGCCCGCCGTTCAGGAGCCGGCCGGGCTGCCCGCCGACGACTGGGCCCGCTACTCCCCCGGGACGGACGACCTCAGCCGGCTGACCCCGGGCGACCGGGAGCTGCTGCACGCCGTCACCGGCACGCACGTCACCTCCGAGGGCGTCGTGCTGGGGGACGCCGGGGGCGAGCTGGACCCACTGGTCACCGCGGTGGCGCAGGACCGGCGGTCCGGGGCGCTGACCCGGGAGCTGGGCCCGGAGGTGCTGGCTGAGCTGGTGGAGCGGATCGGCGTCGACGTGGTGGACCCCGGGCACCTGGCCCGGGCCGACGACTTCTTCGCCGCCCGCGACCACCGGCGGGCCGAGGACCCGCACCCCCGCTCGTCGTTCACGATCGACCTGTAGCGGCCCGGCTCAGCGGCGCAGCACCCGGGCTTCCCAGGGGGCGAGCACCGCGGGGTCGGCGACGGGCAGGTTGCCGAGCACCAGTTCCGTACCGGGCGCCTGCGGCAGCAGCGCGGCGAGGTCCTGCGCGGTGCCCGAGACGTTGCAGACCACCAGCAGCGTCTCGGCGTCGCCGTCGTCCGGGTGCAGGGCACGGGTGAAGGCGTACACCTGCTCGTGGTCGGGCAGCAGCATGGTGAAGTCGCCGAGCGCGACCACCGGCAGGTCGTGCCGCAGTGCGATCAAGGCCCGGTGGTGGGCCAGCACGGAGTGCGGGTCGTCCCGCTGGGCAGCGGCGTTCCACTCCACGTGGTCGGGGTTGACCGCGATCCACGGCGTCCCGGTGGTGAAGCCGGCGTGCGGGGAGGCGTCCCACTGCACAGGGGTGCGGGCGTTGTCCCGGCTCATGGTGCGCATCACCGCGAGGACCTCGTCCGGGTCCTGACCCAGGGCGACCGCCTGGGCGTGGTGGTTGAGCGACTCGATGTCCCGGAAGTCGGCGAGGGAGGCGAAGGGGGCGTTGGCCATCCCCAGCTCCTCGCCCTGGTAGACGTACGGCGTCCCGCGGTGCAGGTGCAGCAGGGTGGCCAGGCAGGTCGCCGAATCGCGCCGGTGCGCCGGGGAGTCGTCCCCGAACCGGGACACGGCGCGCGGCTGGTCGTGGTTGTCCCAGTACAGGGAGTTCCAGCCGACGTCGGCCAGCCCCTCCTGCCAGCGGCCGAGGGAGGCCTTGAGGTCGGTCAGCCGCAGCGGCCGCGGCTCCCACTTGGAGCCCCCCGTGTCCAGGCCGACGTGCTCGAACTGGAAGACCATGTCGACCTCGGCCCGGGTGGCATCGGTGAACAGGCGGGCCTGCTCGACGGTCACCCCGGGCATCTCGCCCACGGTGAGCACGGCCGGCTCGCGGCCGGCGAACACCTGCTGGTGCATCTCGTGGAGGAACTCGTGGACGCGCGGGCCGGTGAGGACGTGCGGCGACGCGTCGCCGTAGGGGGTGCCGGGCACCAGCGGGCCGTCCTGCAGGCCGCCGTCCGGCCCGACGACCTTGGAGATCAGGTTGACGACGTCCATCCGGAAGCCGTCGACGCCGCGGTCGAGCCACCAGCGCATCATCGCGTAGACGGCCTGGCGGACCTCCGGGTTCTCCCAGTTGAGGTCGGGCTGCTTGCTGGCGAACAGGTGCAGGTAGTACTCACCGCTGGCCTCGTCCCAGGTCCAGGTGGGCCCGGAGAAGTAGGACTGCCAGTTGGTCGGCTCGGCGCCGGGCGTGCCGGGGGTGGCGCCCTCGCGCGGGGCGCGCCACCAGTACCAGTCCCGCTTCGGCGAGTCCGGCGAGGACCGCGACTCCACGAACCAGGGGTGCTCGTCGCTGGTGTGGTTGACCACCAGGTCCATCACCAGCCTGATGCCGCGGGCGTGCAGCGCGGCCAGCAAGTCGTCGAACTGCTGCAGCGTGCCGAAGGTGGGCTCGATGGCCTGGTAGTCGCTGATGTCGTAGCCGTTGTCGGCCTGCGGTGAGGGGTACACCGGGGACAGCCAGACCACGTCGACGCCGAGGTCGCTGAGGTGGTCCAGCCGCGCGGCGATGCCGGCGAGGTCACCGATCCCGTCCCCGTCGCCGTCCATGAACGACCGCGGGTACACCTGGTAGACGACGGCGGTGCTCCACCAGGGCGGGTTCGACGGGTCCATGCGCCCACCCTGCCCGAGACCACCGACGGCGAACCGCCCGGTGGCCGGCGGGTGCCGCATCAGCGGCCGCGCCGGTGGCGGGCGGGGCCGCGACGGTGACCGGGGGGTGCCGCGTCAGCGGCCGCGGCGGGACCGGCCGCCGCGGGCCGGGTTGCCGCCGGTGAACGGGCAGCCCGGGCAGCGGGGCCGGGACCGGCAGCAGATGTCCGCCGCCGGCGGCTCCTGCCGGCGGTCACCCCGCCTGCCCTTCTTCCCCACCGGCGCTCCCCCGTGCTGGTCGGTCCGGACGGAGTGCTCGCCGGGTGGTGATCAGTACCAGTTGTTGGCCTGCGAGTGGCCCCACGCCTCGCACGGCGAGCCGTAGACGCGATCGATGTAGACCAGCCCGGCGTCGATCTGCCGGTAGCCGTCGGAGGTCTTGGTGAAGCCGGTCAGCGCCCAGGTGGAGTTGAGGAACTGGGCGATGCCGTACGCGGTGCTGGTGGGGTTCTGGGCGTTCGGGTTCCAGCCGCTCTCCTTGCCCCACAGGCTCTGCAGGCAGCTGAACTGCGAGGCGTCGCCGCCCAGCTGCTGCAGCGCGTAGTCCTTGAATGACGCCGGGGTCGCGGCGGCGGCTGCTGCCGCGGCGGCGGCCTCGGCGGCCTTGCCGGCCTCCTCGGCGAGCCGGGCCTCCTCGGCCTTGCGGGCCTCCTCGGCGAGCCGGGCCTGCTCGTCACGGACGGCCTGGTCGGCGGCCGCCTGCGCGGCAGCGGCCGCGCCGGCGGCCGCGGTGCGCTCGGAGCGGGTGGCCGCCTCGTCGGCGAGCCGCTGCGTCACCTCGGTGGCACCCGGCACGGACGCGGCGGCGGTGAGGCTGAGCTGCTCGGCGACGCTGACCCGCTGGCCGTCGGCGGCACCGGCCTGCGCGGCGGGCTGGCCGGCGACCATGACGTTGAGCAGCACCGCGCTGGTGGCGGCGACAGCCAGGCAGGCGGCGGAGCGGCGCACGCCCCTCGGCGGTCGGCGGCGGGCGGGGGTGATCGCGGCGCGGTGCGAGCCGGTGCGGCGGGGGGCGGTGCCGGCGGTGTCCGCGGTGGTCGCGGCGGACCCGTCCGTGGCGGTGTCGGTCGCGGGGGTGGCGGCGTCCGGGGTGGTGGTCGCGGCGGTGGTGTCGGTCGCGGCGACCGGGGTGGTGGTGGGCTCGTCGGTCGAGGCGGGTGCGGTCGTGCGGGCGGGCAGGCGGGACATGTGTAGGGGGTGCTCCGGGTGAGAGGCGCGCACCGGCAGGCCGCCGGAGAGGGCGGCGCGGGTGCAGCGGTGTTCGGGTGGACGACGCCGGGGGCGGCGGCGGTGAGCTGGCCGGGGGACGGTCTGCAGCGCTCGCTCCGTCGGGAGCGGCTCAGCCGAGGACGGGAAGGGGCCTCGGGGAGGTGTCCGGCACGCGGGCTCGTGGGCCCGGGCGGATCAGCTGCGGACGGCTCCGGGTCAGCCGCGCATCAGTGGGATGCGACGTCCGGTGTGCTCGTGGCGGTGCTGCTCGAGCATGTGCTCGGCGTCCTGCTGCGGGGCACGTGATCGTGCCCGCTCGGTGCGTGGGCGCGCCATCAGGGCGGCTCTCCGTTCTTCCGCTGCCGCCTACCGAGTTAGCTGACGGGTTCGGGCGGGAAGGCGCCCTACTCGCGCCGAGCTGGGCTCGGTGCGGGATTCACCCCGGTGCTGCGGTGGGTCCCCGGCTCGCTCTCCGGGGGAGGGCGACTCGGCGGCGTCCGGCACGGGCTCCCCGAGTGGGGAAGGAACGACCGACCGGACCTCTCGAACGTAGGGAACCTGTCAAGTGATGACCACCACGGGGCCTACGTTTCGTCAAGGCTCCGCGACGGCGAGTGACGAGTCGTGATCATCGTGCGGTATGTGGCTCAAGGCAGGCGCCAGACCCGGGTGCGCCGGATGCCCGGCCCCTCGGTCTCCGGGACGTCGTAGCCGGCGACCTCGACCAGGCGCTCACCGGGCAGGTAGGGCCGTCCCGGGTCGCCGATGAAGACCTCGCTGCCGGCGGCGCGGGCGGCGTCCAGGAAGGGCAGCACCCGCTGGGTCATCTCCCGGTCGTAGCAGACGTCACCGGCCAGGACGACGTCCACGTCGGGCGGGCCGGCGTCCAGCACGTCGCCGACCGCGGTGATGCCGGTGACCCGGTTGGCCCGGGCGGTGACCCGGACAGCGGTGACCGCGAACGGGTCGACGTCGCTGGCGACGACGGTGGCCGCGCCGGCGAGCCGGGCGGCGACGGCGACCAGGCCGCTGCCGGAGCCGAGGTCGAGCACGCGGGCGCCGGCGACGACGTCCGGGTGGTCGAGGACGTAGCGGGCGAGGGCCAGCCCGCCCGGCCAGGCGGCTGCCCAGAACGGCGGCGCGTCACCGGCGCCGCCGGCGTCGGACTCCATGGCCTCCCACAGGGCGACGACGTCGGCCGCGACGTGCAGCAGCACCTCGGGCACGAAGTCGGTGCGGACCTGCTGGGTGTGCTCGCGGACGAACCGCGCCGGCACCTGTCGCTGTGTCGCCACCGCACCAGTCCACCGTGGCTCTGCTGCGGAGGTGCCGCCGGGTGTCGGCGCCGGCCGGGTGCCGGCGGCCGCCGGGTGTCGGACCGCTCCCCTACCGTCGGCGGCATGACCGGTGCGCAGCGCGAGGACCTGTCCGGCCGCAGCGGGCTCGACGAGCGGTTCCTGGGGGTGCCGGTGCCGTTGCCCGGGCCGGTCGAGTCGGTGCCGACGGTACGGCTGGAGTACACGCACTTCAGCGTGCTGCTGCGCACCGACCGGCGGCTGGCCGCGGTGACCGGTGTCGCGGTGGACGGTGCGCTGCTGCAGGACCTGGACCGCTCGGGCATCGACTGGCGGCTGGACCCGCGGTTGCCGGCCGACCAGCAGACCGGTGAGGACGTGTACGCGCGCAACGACCTCGACCGCGGACACCTGGTGCGCCGCGCGGACGCCGTGTGGGGGTCGACGACGGCGGAGGCGCAGCAGGGCAACCGGGACACGTTCCACTACACGAACGCCGCGCCGCAGGCGGCGTCGTTCAACCAGGGCGAGACGCTGTGGCTGGGCCTGGAGACGCTGGTGCTGGAGAACGCGGCCACGTACGACCGGCGGCTCGTGATGTTCACCGGCCCCGTGCTGGACGACGACGACCCGCGGTACCGGGGCGTGCAGGTGCCGCTGCGGTTCTTCAAGGTGGTGGCGTTCCTGGACGGCGGTCAGCAGGGGTCCGATCCCGGTCCGCTGGCCGCCGCCGCGTACCTGCTGGACCAGACACCGCAGGTCGAGGACGTGCCCGGTGTGCTGGCCGGCGCCCAGGCCGCCGGCGACCCGCCGCCGCTGGGCCCGTTCCGCACCTTCGGTGTGCCGGTGGCCGACGTCGCGTCCGTGACCGGCCTGGACCTGGGGCCCCTGGTGGACGCCGACATCCGGCCCGCGGTGGGCGTGCAGGCCGGGTCCGCGCCGGGCGCGCCGTCCGGTTGGGTGCGGTTGCGGACGGCCGCGGACGTCGTGCGGTCACTGGGGCGCTGACCCGCCGGTCCCGGGGTGCCTGGGGAGCCGGGATCCGGGTCTCGAGGGCTCGAGGGCTCGAGGGCTCGAGGTCCCGAGGGCTCGAGGTCCCGAGGTCCCGAGGGCTCGAGGTTCCGAGGGTGGAGGGTCCGAGGTCCCGAGGGCTCGAGGTTCCGAGGGTGGAGGGTCCGAGGGTGGAGGGTCCGAGGGTGGAGGGTCCGAGGATCCGAGGGTCCGAGGATCCGAGGTCCGGGGCACGAGAGTTCGGCATCCGGGGTCGCTGGTCCCCTTGGTGTTGGATCTCGGCTCCCTGGACCTGAGGCCGGGCCGGGGGTCGGAGTCGGTGGCTTCGGCCGTTGTCGCATTTCGTGCCGTCCGGTGGCCGTACGTCCACTCACGGTGGGTTGTCCGGCGGCCCCCCGTTGACGACAGCGCCGCGGGTGATGGACGCACCGTCTGGTTGCGGCATGGTCTGGCACGGAGCCGGCCTGGCCCGACGCAGCACCGCATGCGGCTGATCGGTCGTCGCGACAACACCCGCGCGTCCGCCCAACACCGACATCCGGTGCGTCTGTCGCGCCGCGACACCCCACCCCCGCGCGTCCGTCCCAAGGTCAACATCCGGCGCGTCTGGCCCGCCGCGACACAGTGACCGGTCGCAGTGACACGACCCATCGGCGAGAGGGCGCGCCGTGTCCTGCCCGACCACCTGCGCGGCGCGTGCTGCGATCAGAAGGGCGGCGGGTCGTCTGCCGGGTCGATCGCAGTGCCGGGCCACGACCTCGATCCGGCCGCCACGTGCGTGTCGAGCAGTCCTGGTGGTGTGGTGCTGCGGGTGATGCCGCCGGGGGTGGTGACGGTGAGGGTGCCG
>NZ_JAAGWK010000035.1 GCF_010685995.1 Goekera deserti
AGGGTCATCCGGAGTTCGACCATGCCCTTACTCTACCTAGCTCCAGGTGGAGGACGAGTCGTCCGGACCGACCCGCCCCGTGGAGGACCGAGGTGTCGAACACCGACGTGATGTACCCGAACACGTCCGGTCCCGGACCTCGCGGGTGACGCTCGCCGTGGAGGCCGAGACGGCTGGTCGTGCGAGTGCCCCCGGCAGGATTCGAACCTGCGGCACACGGTTTAGGAAACCGATGCTCTATCCCCTGAGCTACGGGGGCGCTGACGACGGAACGCTCTGCAACGCGCCGGACGCCGGGAGGAGCCTAGCCGCTGCTCACCGCACCCCCACCCGGCCCGGTCACCCGTCCGGGTGGAGAGGGGTCCGCCGTGCATGGGTGAGGGGCTCACGGGTACGTCCACGCTCCGCTCGCGGGACCACAAGCCCCCGCACACCGGTGCCGACGCGCTCCTCAGAGGAGGGAGACACCGGCCGACCGGGGTCCTGTTCAGTTACTGTGAGTGTGCACGTCGAGACCCGGCAACGACGCCGGCGACGAGAGGTGGGAACGACAGCATGGACATGATCGTTGAGGACGCCCCAGACCGTGGGCGCTTCGAGGTCTTCCTGGGCGACCGGCTGGCCGGCTTCGCCACGTACCACGTCGACAGCGGCGTGATGACCCTGCCGCACACGGAGGTCGACCCCAGCCTGGGGGGCCTCGGTCTGGGCACCGAACTGGTCCGCGGCGTCCTGGCCGCCGCACGCGAGCGGGAGCTCACCGTCCTGCCCTACTGCTCGTTCATCCGGCACTACCTGCACGACCACCCCGACGACGTCGACCTGGTGGCCGAGGTCGACCGCCCCCGCTTCGGGCTGGCCACCGTCGACCACTGAGACCCGACACCCGCTCGGACGGCAGCTCCCGGAGCCCGTGCCTAGGCTCCGGGAGTGCCGACCTCCCTGCTCTGGTTCCGGCGTGACCTGCGCCTGACCGACCACCCGGCCCTGCTCGCCGCCATCGACTCCGCCGGCCCCGACGGCGCCGTCCTGCCGCTGTTCGTCTTCGACGACCGGCTGTTCGGCACCTCCGGGGGACCGCGGCGCCGGTTCCTGCTCGACTGCCTGGCCGACCTGCGCGCCGCCACCGACGGCGCCCTGGTGTTCCGGCACGGCGACCCGGCCCGGGTGGTGCCCGCACTCGCCGAGGAGGTGGGCGCAGGCACGGTGCACGTCTCGACCGACACCGGCGTCTACGGGCGGCAGCGCGACGAGGCGGTGGAGCGCGCGCTCGGCGACGTGCCCCTGGTGTGCACCGGCTCGCCGTACCTGGTCACGCCCGGCCGGGTGACCAAGTCCGACGGCACCCCGTTCAAGGTGTTCACGCCGTTCTCCCGCGCGTGGCGGGAGCACGGCTGGCGCGGGCCGGCACCCCGCCCGGACGACGTCCGCTGGCTGCGCGACGTGCCCACCGAGGACCCGCCGCCCACCCCGGACCTGGACGGCGTCGACCTGCCGGCCGGCGGTGAGGCAGCGGCCATGGACGCCTGGCGGAGCTTCCGCGACGTCCGGCTGCTGGGTTACGACGAGGGCCGCAACACCCCGGGCAGCGACGGCACGAGCCGGCTGTCGGCGTACCTGAAGTACGGCTGCATCCACCCGCGCACGCTGCTCTCCGACCTGGCGACCGTCGAGGACGGCCCCGAGCACGTCAAGCGGTACACCGACGAGCTGGCCTGGCGGGACTTCTACGCCGACGTGCTGTGGCACCGGCCGGACTCTGCCCGCGAGCCGCTCAATCGCGAGCTGGCCGGCATCGAGGTCGACACGGGCCCTGCGTCCGAGGCACGGGTGCGGGCCTGGGAGGGGGGACGCACCGGGTTCCCGATCGTGGACGCCGGTATGCGGCAGCTGCGCGGGTCGGCCTACGTGCACAACCGGGTGCGCATGATCGTGGCCTCGTTCTTCGTCAAGGACCTGCACCAGCCCTGGCAGCGCGGCGCCCGGTTCTTCATGCAGCACCTCGTGGACGGCGACCTGGCCAGCAACAACCACGGCTGGCAGTGGGTCGCCGGCACCGGCACCGACGCCTCGCCGTACTACCGCGTGTTCAACCCGATCACCCAGGGCAAGAAGTTCGACCCGGACGGCGACTACGTGCGCCGCTGGGTGCCCGAGCTGCGCGACGTCCCGGCGAGGTTCGTGCACGAGCCGTGGCTCTCCCCCGACGGGCTGCCCGCGGGCTACCCCGAGCCGGTCGTCGACCACGCCCACGAGCGCCGCGTCGCCCTCGACCGCTACGCCGCCGCCCGCGGCCGCTGACCCACCCACCGGCCATTCCCGCGAAAACGGCCCACCCGAGCGGCCACTTCCGCGGGAACGGCCCACCCGAGCGGCCACTTTCGCGGGAACGGCCCTGATCGCGGCCGGCCGGCCCCGCACACACGGTTCACCCACCGGCCATTCCCGCGGGAACGGCCCACCCGAGCGGCCACGTCCGCGGAAAGGGCCGGGGGCGGGGGAGGTCGGTGGGGGGTGGTGTCGTGGCGGTCACGTCGGCCGTCGTGGCACGGCGGGCGACCGCGGGCGAAGCTGGTCGCATGCCGAACGCCGAGCCGCGCCGTGCCTGAGGGCCACACCCTGTTCCGCCTGGCCCGGCAGCAGGACGAGCTGTTCGTCGGCCGCGAGGTGCACGTGAGCAGCCCGCAGGGGCGGTTCACCGCCGGCGCCGAGGCCGTCGACGGCCGGGTGCTGGACGAGGTGACGTCCTACGGCAAGCACCTGTTCGCCCGGTTCGGCGGCGACGTGGTGCACGTGCACCTTGGCCTGTACGGCAAGTTCACCACCGGCACCGGCACCGCTCCTGAGCCCCGCGGCGCGCTGCGGATGCGCTGGGAGGCCACGGGCCCCGACGGCGCCGGGGTCTGGACGGACCTGCGCGGCGCGACCGCCTGCGAGCTGCTCACCGACCCCGAGGTCGACGCGATCCTCTACCGGCTGGGCCCGGACCCGCTGCGGAAGTCCGACCCCCGCAAGGCCTACGCCCGGATCGCCAAGAGCCGGGTGACCATAGGCGCGCTGCTCATGGACCAGGCGGTGCTCGCCGGGGTGGGCAACGTGTACCGCGCCGAGGTGCTGTTCCGGGCCGGCATCTCCCCGTTCCGTCCCGGCCGCGACATCACGCCCGAGGAGTGGACGGCCCTGTGGCGCGACTTGGTCACGGTGATGCGGGCTGGGGTGAAGGCCGGCCGGATCGTCACCACCCGGGCCGAGCACCGCCCGCGCCGCAAGGGCGGGCTGCGCCGGGAGGACGCCAGCTACGTCTACCGGCGCACCGGGCTGCCCTGCCGGGTGTGCGGCACCGAGGTGCGCACCGAGGTCATGGTCGGCCGCAACCTGTTCTGGTGCCCCACCTGCCAAGCGGTCTGACCTGCCACGCCGTCTGACCTGCCAAGCCCTCTGAACTACAGGGCGCCCTTGTCGGGGTCCCCGGCGGGCACCGCGTCGTAGACGTGCACCACCGGCGGGCCGGCGACCTTGCCGGCCAGGGCCGGGCCCAGCGCGGTCAGTGCCGGCGCCGTGCCGTGCACCGCGAGAGCCTCCCGGCTCTCCCACCGCTCGATCACCACCAGCGTCTCGGCGTCCCGGTGCAGGGCGTACAGCTCGCAGCCGGGCTCGGCGTGCACCTGCGGGATGGCCTCCAGGAAGGCCTGCTGGACCGCCTCGAGCTGCCCCGGCAGCGGCGTGATGGTGGCGACGACGACGACGGACATGGTCACTCCTGCGTGCTCGGGGGCCGGAGACCTGGCCTGCGCCGGGTTCGCGGGTCAGGATGCCAGTCGTGACCCCTGCAGCCGGACCCGCTCCCGAACGCCGTCCGCTGCGGGTGGCCGTGATCGGCGCCGGGCCCGCCGGCATCTACGCCGCCGAGGCCCTGGCCGGTCAGGACGACGTCCCGGTGGCGGTCGACCTCATCGATCGGCTGCCGACGCCGTTCGGGCTGGTGCGGCACGGCATCGCCCCCGACCACGTGAAGATGCGGGCGCTGCGCGACACGTTGCACCACACCCTGGACCACGAGCGGGTGCGGTTCGTCGGCAACGTCGAGGTCGGGGTGGACATCTCGCTGGACGAGCTGCGCCGGCACGTGGACGCCGTGGTCTACACCTACGGCGCCGCCGGTGACCGCCGGCTGGGCATCGAGGGCGAGGACCTGCCCGGCAGCATGCCCGCCACCACGGTGGTCACCTGGTACACCGGCCACCCGGACGCCGACCGGGCCGGCGTCGAGGCCGTGCTGGCCCGCGCCCGCGACGTCGTGGTGGTCGGCGTCGGCAACGTGGCCCTCGACGTCGCCCGCGTGCTGACCCGGTGTCCGGCGGAGCTCGAGGCCACCGACATGCCGCAGCACGTGCTGGACGTGCTCGCCGCCGCGCCGGTGGAGCGGGTCACGGTGCTCGGCCGCCGCGGGCCGGCCCAGGCCACCTTCACCACGCAGGAGCTGCGCGAGCTGGGCCACCTGCAGGCGGCGACCGTGCTGGTCGACCCGGCGCAGGTGGGCGAGGACCCGGACCCCGTGGACCGGGCCGTGGCCCGCAACCTGGCCACCATGCGCGGCTGGGCCGACCACACCGAGGAGCCGGGCAAGGCGTCGCTGCGGCTGCGCTTCTACGCCCGCCCGGTGCGGCTGCTCGGCACCGACCGGGTCACCGGCGTCGAGGTGGAGCGCACCGCTGTCGATGCCGACGGGCGGGCGGTGGGCACCGGGGAGGTCGAGGTGCTGCCCGCCGACCTGGTGGTCCGGTCGGTGGGCTACCGCGGCCACCCGTTGCCGGGGCTGCCGCTGGACGAGCGCTCGGGCACCGTGCCGCACGAGGACGGCCGGGTGCTGCGCGACGGGGTGCGCTCGCCCGGGGAGTACGTGGCCGGCTGGATCAAGCGCGGGCCCACCGGCGTGGTCGGCACCAACAAGCACGACGCCCGGGAGACGGTGCACAGCCTGCTGGACGACGTCGCCGCCGGTGCGCTCACCGTCGGCGGCCCGGTGGACGACCTGGTGGACACGCTCGCCGCGCGCGGGGTGGGCGCTGTGCTGCTGTCGCAGTGGCAGTCGATCGACGCCGCCGAGGTCGCCCTCGGCGCCACCCGGGGCCGGCCGCGCACGACGCTGCACGACCGGGCCGAGCTGCTCGCCGCCGCGCGCACCGCCCAGGCGGCCGAGGCCGCCCAGACCGCCGAGGCCATCGGCTGACCGGCGCCTGACGCCCACGTGGTGGAGGGCCACGACCGAGGAGAGCAGCGCCGTGGCACTCCGTCAGCCACGGACGGGGCTGCGCCGTGGCCCGGCGTCAACCGCGGGCCGGGGCCAGGTCGACGACGAGGGCGCGGTGGTCCGACAGCGGCAGCCGCAGCGACCGGGCCTGCCCCACCGGCTCCAGGCGACCGCGCACCAGCACGTGGTCCAGCTGCCGGTCGGGGTTCTCCAGCGGGAAGGTCGGCGCGCCGGCCACGCTGCGCAGGCCGGTCACCCGGGCCGGCCGGGGCGGGGTCAGGTTGAGGTCGCCGAGCAGCACCAGCGGCTGCGGGGTGCCGGCCAGCGAGCGCATCAGCCGGCGCAGCTGCCAGCTGTTCCAGCCGGGCACGAAGGACAGGTGCGTGTTGACCACGGTCATCGGCCCGTGCGGGCTCTCCACGACCGCGGCGACGGCGACCCGCGGCTCGTCGCGCACCAGCTTGGGCCGCCGCTCGCCCGGGAACAGCACCGGGACGGCGGGGCGCAGCGCGGGCAGCCGCACCACCCGCCAAGACTGCACCGGCCAGCGGGACAGCAGCGCGATGCCGTAGGCCGCCGACCCGGGCTGCTCGTTGCCGGTCGCGGCCATCCAGGTGCCGCCGGGGGTGCCGGCCAGCGCCGCGACGAACTGGCTGTCCACCGCGCCCATCGCCGCCGCGGCCACGCCGGTGAGGTCCGCCCCGGCCGAGCGCGGCTGGTCCCGGTCGACCTCCTGCAGGCCCAGCACGTCGGCGTCCAGCTCGCGCACGGCAGCGTCCAGCCGGCCGACGTCGACCCGGTCGTCGGCCGGTGTCCGCCCGTGCAGGATGTTGAAGGTGGCGATGCGCACCCACGCCCTGTGCCCGGGACCAGCCCGTTCACACCGGGGGCGGTCGGTGCGTGAGCGGCCGGCGTCCCGGGTAGCGGGCGCGGATGGTGTTCCCGACGCAGGAGGCGGTCCGCGACGTCCTGAAGCGCACGGCGGTGGCGCTCAAGCAGGGTGACGTGCCCTTCGCGCTGTGCGGTGGCTACGCCGCCTGGGTGCGCGGAGCCCCGGAGCCCGAGCACGACGCCGACTTCCTGGTGCCCGAGCACGAGGCCGACCGCGCCACGAAGGTGCTCGTCGACGCGGGCCTGGACGTACGGCAGCCGGCCGAGGACTGGCTGGTGAAGGTGTACGAGGGCGAGGCGTTCGTCGACGTCATCCGGCGGGTGTGCGGCAGCCCGGTGGAGACCGACGTGATCGAGCGGGCCGAGGTGCTGCCCGTGCTGTCGGTGACGATGCCGGTCATCACCGCCACCGACATCGTCACCACCCGGCTGATGGCGCTGACCGAGAAGTACTGCGACTACACCCGGCTGTTCCCCGCCGCCCGCGCGCTGCGCGAGCAGGTCGACTGGGACGAGGTCCGCCGCACCGTCGCCCCCAACGACTTCGCCGCCACCTTCGTCACCCTCCTCGAGCGGATGGGTGTCATAGACCCAGCACGCTGATGGAAGGGCCCCCTGACCCCGCACGCTGATGGAACGGCCCCCCTGCAGGGTCCCGCCGCGCGCGGAGCGTGCGGTGGGGGGCAGGGGGGTCCTTCATCCGCTGTTGCGCAGGGCGGTGGCGACGCCGTTGATGGTCAGCTGGATGTTGCGGCGGGTCAGCTCGCCGTCGTCCCCGCCCCGGCGGCGGCGCAGCATCTCCACCTGCAGGTGGTGCAGCGGCTCCAGGTAGGGGAACCGGTTGCGGATCGACCGGGTCAGGGCGGGGTTGTCGGCGAGCAGCCGGTCGTCGCCGGTGACGGCGAGCAGCATCCGGCAGGTGCGCTCGTGCTCGGCCACGATCTGGTCGAACACCAGGTCGCGCAGCGCAGCGTCCGGCACCAGCGAGGCGTAGCGGCGGGCCAGGTCCAGGTCGGTCTTGGCCAGCACCATGCCCATGTTCGACAGCACGGTGCGGAAGAACGGCCAGCGTCCGTGCAGCTCCTGCAACCGGGCCAGCCGGTCGGGGTCGCCGTCCACCCAGGACTCCAGCGCCGAGCCGGTGCCGTACCAGCCGGGCAGCATGATCCGGGTCTGCGACCAGCTGAACACCCACGGGATGGCCCGCAGGTCGGTGATCTTGTCCCCGGCCTTGCGCGACGGCGGGCGGGAACCGATGTTCAGCTCGGCCAGCTCGCGCACCGGCGTCGCCGCGCGGAACCACTCCACGAAGCCCGGCGTCTCGTGCACCAGCGCGGCGTAGGCACCGCGGGCGCGAGCGGCCAGGTCGTCGAACAGCGCGTAGACGTCCTCGGCGTCGCCGTCCAGGCCCTCCAGGGACAGCAGGGTCGACTCCAGCGTCGCCGCGACCAGCGCCTCCAGGTTGCGGCGGGCCAGGTCGGGCTCGGCGTACTTGGCCGCGATCACCTCGCCCTGCTCGGTGATCCGCAGCTGCCCGGCCACCGACCCCGGCGGCTGCGCGCGGATCGCCTCGTAGCTGGGGCCACCGCCCCGGCCGACCGTGCCGCCGCGGCCGTGGAACAGCCGCAGGCGCACGCCCTGCGCGCGGGCCACCTCCACCAGGTCCAGCTCGGCCCGGTACAGCGCCCAGTTCGCGGCGAGGTAGCCGCCGTCCTTGTTGCTGTCGGAGTAGCCGAGCATGACCTCCTGCGTGCCGTCGCGGCCGTCGACCATCGAGCGGTACAGCGGCTCGTCGAGCATCGCGGCCAGCGTGGTGCCCGCGGCCTGCAGGTCGTCGATCGTCTCGAACAGCGGCGCGATCATGATCGGGGACGACGGCCGGCCGTCGGCACCGACGCCGACCAGGCCGACCTCCTTGAGCAGGACGGCGACCTCGAGCACGTCCGACACCGACCCGCACATGCTGATCACGTAGTTGGGGATCGCGCGCGGGCCGAGCAGCCGGATCTGGTCCGCGGCGGCCTGCAGCAGGTCCAGCTCACCGCGGGCCAGCTCGGACAGCTCCGCGTGCGCGCCGACCAGCGGCCGGCGCAACCGCAGCTCCCCGGTGAGCAGCTCCTGCCGGGCGGCCTCGTCCAGCGCCAGGTAGTCCGGGCACACGCCGGCCCAGGCCAGCAGCTCGGCGAGGACCTCCTCGTGCACCGAGCTGTTCTGCCGCATGTCCAGCCCGCACAGGTGGAAGCCGAACACCTCCACGGCCTCGCGCAGCCGGGTCAGCCGGTCGTCGGCCAGCGCGCCCGCGCCGTGGCTGCGCAGCGAGGCGGCCACGGTGTCCAGGTCGGCGATCAGCTCCTCCGGGGTGTCGTAGGCGGGCAGCTCGACGTCCGGCAGCGGGCCGGGCACCTGCCCGAGCACCCGGACGGCGGTGGCGGCCAGCCGGCGGTACACCCCGCGCAGCGCCCGCCGGTAGGGCTCGTCGGCCCGGAACGGCGAGTCGTCGCGGGCGGCGTCGGCCAGCTCCTGCAGCGCCGGCGTGGGCGTGACCAGCCGGGCCGACATGGACAGCTCGTCGGCGAGGGCGACCAGCTCGGCCAGGTGGTGGCGCAGCGCCGTCTCGGCCTGGCAGGTGGTGGCCCGGCGGACGGCGTCGGCGGTGACGAACGGGTTGCCGTCCCGGTCACCGCCGATCCACGAGCCGGTGACCAGCATCGGGGTGGGCAGCAGGTCGGCGTCGGGCCAGCGGCGGCGCAGCTCGGTGCGCAGCTCGGTGTTGATCGCCGGCACCACCGAGAACAGCGACAGCTCGTAGTAGCGCAGCGCCTCGTCGATCTCGTCGGACAGCCGCAGCCGGCTCAGCCGCAGCAGCGCGGTCTGCCAGAGCGTGAGCACCGCCCGGCGCAGCTGGCCCGACCAGGCCGGGTCGACGTCGCCGCCGGAGCGGTCGAGCTGCCGGATCAGGTCACCGACCTGCCGCTGCACCTGGGACACGGTGCGGCGGCGCACCTCGGTGGGGTGCGCGGTGACCACCGGGGTGACCAGCGCACCCTGGAGCTCGCGGGCCACGGTCGCGGCGTCCAGGCCGGCGTCGTCGAGCAGGTCGAAGGCGTGCGCCAGGCTGCCCTTCTGCGGCGGCGAGCCCTCCCGGCGGTGGTGCCGGCGGCGGCGCTCGTGGTGCACGTCCTCGGCCAGGTTGGCCAGCAGCGAGAAGTGGCTGAACGCGCGGATCACGTGGTTGGCCGAGCGTTCGTCCAGCCCGGCGAGCTGCTCGGCCAGGCCGGTGCGGTCCACCTCCGAGCGGCGGATCCGGAAGGCCTCCACCCGGGCGGCCTCGACCAGGGCGAGCACGTCGGGCCCGGCCTGCTCCTCGATCACCTCCCCGAGCACGCTGCCCAGCAACCGCATGTCGGCGCGCAGCGGGGCGTCGTCCTCACGGTCGTCGGGCTGGGCGGGACCGCCGGGCTGGCGGAGGTCTGCGACGTCGACGCTGGCTTCGGACACGAGGGGAGTATCGGGGGTGTCTGTGACGAGGAGGTGTCGGGCCGGCCGGGACCCGCGCCCGCCCTGCCCCCGGGCCCCGCCCCGGGGAGGATGGGCGTCGTGGACCGCCTCACCGCCCTGCCCGCCGCCCCTGCCGCCGCCGAGCACGGCGAGGGCCCCACCTGGGACGCCGGGCGGGGTGAGCTGCTCTGGGTGGACATCACCGCCGGCATCGTCCGCCGCTCCTCGGTGGCCGCCGACGGGGTCGTGGACGACGTCGCCGAGCACCGGGTCGGCGGCACGGTCGGCGCCGTGGTGCCCGCGGCGGCCGGCGGCTGGCTGCTGGCCGCCGGCCCCGGCTTCACCCACCTCACCGAGGACGGCCGGGCCCGCGTGCTGCTGGAGCTGCGCGGGGAGGGCGGGGACGCCGACGCCGGCGGCACCCGGATGAACGACGCGGCCTGCGACCGGGCCGGGCGGTTCTACGCCGGCACGATGGCCTTCGACGAGCGGCCCGGCGCGGGCGCGCTGTACCGGCTCGACGTCGACGGCACCGTCACCACCGTGCTGGACGGGCTGACGGTGAGCAACGGCATCGACTGGAGCCCCGACGACCGCACCGTGTACCTGGCGGACTCCGGCGAGGCCACGGTGCGGGCTCATCCCTACGACCTGGAGACCGGCGCCTTCGGCGAGGGCCGGGTGCTGCTCGACCTCACCGGCGACGACGGCCCCGCCGACGGGCTCACCGTCGACGACGAGGGCTGCGTGTGGGTGGCGCTGTGGGGCGGCGGCCAGGTGCGCCGGTACTCCCCCGACGGCGACCTGCTCACCGTGGTGGACGTCGGCACCGACAACACGTCCAGCTGCGCGTTCGCCGGCCCGGGCCGCGACCTGCTGGTGGTCAGCACCTCCCGGCACGGGCTGCCGGCCGAGGCCCGCGCCGCCCAGCCGGACGCCGGGCGGCTGTTCGTCGTCCGGCCGGGGGTGACCGGCCCGCCGGCGTACGCCTACCGGGGCCCGGTCGACGGCCTCCGCCAACGCTGAGCTGATGGAACGGCCCCGGTGCAGGGTCCCGCCGCTCGCGGAGCGTGCGGTGGGGGGCAGCGGGGTCCCTCAGGCGAAGGCCTCGCGCCAGGCGGGCATCAGCGACTTCTCGCTCCACTCCAGGAACGGCGCCTGCTGGTCGCCGCCGATCTGCACCAGCGCCAGGTGGGTGAACCCGGCGTCGGCGTAGGCCTTCGCGCCCTCGATCACGGCGTCGACGTCGTCCCCGCACGGGATGGAGGACGCGACGTCCTCCTCGCGGACGAACTGGCTGGCCGCGTCGAAGGACGCCGGGCCGGGCAGCTCGGGGTTGACCTTCCAGCCCAGGCCGAACCAGCGGAACAGCTGGTGCGCCCGGGTGGTCGCCTCCGCCGCGTCGGTGCCGTAGCTGATCGGCATCTGGCCGATCCGCGGCTTGCCGGTGCCGCCGGCGGCGTCGAACCACTCGCCGTACTCCCCCATCGGCTCGGTGGCGATCATCAGGTCGCCGTGCTCGCCGGCGATGCCGGCGGCCTGCCTGCCGCCCACCGCGATGCCGATCGGCACCCGCTTCTCGGGCAGGTCCCAGAGCTTGGCGGACTCGACGTCGAAGTGCTCGCCGCGGAAGTTGGTGGACCCCTCGCCGTCGAACAGCGAGCTGATGATCTGCACCGCCTCGACGAGCATCTGCTGCCGGATGTCGGCCGGCGGCCAGCCGGCGCCGACGACGTGCTCGTTGAGGTTCTCCCCCGAGCCCAGGCCCAGGGTGAAGCGGCCCTCGGAGAGGATCTGCAGCGTCGCGGCCTGCTGGGCGACGATCGCCGGGTGGTAACGGAACGACGGGCAGGTCACGTAGGTGGTCAGCGGGATGCGGCTGGTCGCCTGCGCCGCGGCGCCCAGCGTCACCCAGGCGTTGGGGGCGTGCCCCATCTCGCTGAGCCACGGAAAGTAGTGGTCGCTGCACACCGAGAAGTCGAAGCCGACCTCCTCGGCGCCGACCACGTGCGAGACGAGGTCACGGGGGCCGGCCTGCTCGGTCATCATCGTGTAGCCCAGCTGCATGGTCATGCCGCCGGGCTACCCCGCTCCCCCGCCCCACCAACCGCCTGGCCCCCTTCGGGGGCTCGCCCCGCGCGGAGCGTGGGGTGAGAGGAAGGGGGTCCTTCCTCAGCGCTCGGCGGTCAGCGCCTCGCGGTACTTGATCTTGCCGCCGGTGCGCAGCAGGGCGCCGGCGTAGATGCGCCCACCGAGCCGGACGACGAGCACCACGGCGACGAGCATGAGGGCCACCGCGACCAGCACCTCCCAGACGGAGGCCTCCCCCGCCGCCGCGCGGATCGGCATCACCAGTGGGGACACCCCGGGCACGAACGAGGTGACCGTGGCCAGCGTGCCCCCGGGGTTGCCGATGGCCTGCACGGCGATGATGAACCCGACCACCAGCAGCATGGTCATCGGTGTCAGCACGCTGCCCAGGTCCTCCTGCCGGCTGACCAGCGAGGCCGCGGCGGCGAACAGCGACGCGTACAGCGCGTAGGCCAGGATGAACCACATCAGCGACTGCGCGACGGTGCCGACGGCCTGCCCCGGCAGGTCGAGCACGCCGGCGGCCAGCGCCCCGCCGAGGCCGATCACGGCGAGGAGCACGATCTGCAGCAGGCCCAGCACGCCGAGGCCGAGGATCTTGCCGGCGAGCAGCTGCCACGGGCGCATCGTGGACAGCAGCAGCTCCACCACCCGGCTCGACTTCTCCTCCACCACGCCCTGCGCGGCGAACTGACCGAAGAGGATCAGCAGGAAGTAGGTCAGGAACGCACCGGCCGAGGCGACGCCGATCAGCTGGTCGCTGCCGGCCTGGCGGGGCTGGAGCTCCACGACCTGCACCGCCGGCGGGGAGTCCAGGCGCACGCCGGCCGCGACCAGCTGCTCCTGCACCGACTCGGCTGCCACCGCACCCCGCACGATCGACACGACGCTGTCGTCGGCCGACTCGTCGAACAGCAGCTGGGGCCGGTCGCCGAGCACCAGCCCGGCGTCGACGTCGCCGTCCTCGACCTGGGTGCGCAGCTCGGCCTCGTCCGCGGCGGAGGAGACCTGCACCTCCTGGCCGAACGCCGTGGCCTGCTCGGTGAGGAACGGCTCGATCGTGGACGACGAGCCGACGACGCCCACCCGGGTCGGGTCGTCGTCGCTGTTGAGCAGCACCTGGAAGACGAGCAGGCCGATGATCAGCACCAGCGTGACGACGGTGGTGACCAGGAAGGTGCGGTCGGTGATCCGGGTGCTCACCTCGCGGCGGGCCACCAGCCCGACCTGGCGCAGGCTGCTCGGCCGGGTGACCGTCGGCGCCTCGGGGGCGCTCACGCCGCCACCGCCGTGCTGCCGGTGGCGTCCGGGCCGCCCGCCGACGGGCCGGTCGGGGCGGCCACGGCCTCCCGGAACAGCTCGACCAGCGTGGGTTCCCGCCAGGAGAAGTGGGTGACCCGGCCGGTGGCGAGCGCGGCGCTGAGCACCTGCTGGTCGTCGGTGCCCGGCGCGAGCTCCAGCACCGTGTCACCGCGCTGCTCGGACACCACGCGGACGCCGGGCACCGCGGCGGCCCAGCCGGCCGGCGCGTCCGGCGCGACGACCCGCAGCTGCCGGCCGGCCTCGCGGGCGCGCAGGTCGGTGACGGTGCCGCTGGCCACGATCCGACCGCGGGCCAGGATGCCGACCGCGTCGCAGAGCCGCTCGACGAGCTCCAGCTGGTGGCTGGAGAAGATCACCGGCACCCCGCGCCGGGCCTGCTGCAACAGCGCCTCGGCGAGCGAGTCGACGCCGACCGGGTCCAGGCCGGAGAACGGCTCGTCCAGGATGAGCACCTCGGGCTCGCTGACCAGGGCGGCGCCCAGCTGCACCCGCTGCTGGTTGCCCAGCGACAGCTTCTCCACCCGCTCGTCGCGCCGCTCGCCCAGGCCGAGGACCTCGACCCAGTGCTCGGCGGCGCGGCCGGCGGAGGCGGCCTCCATCCCGTGCAGCCGGGCGAAGTAGGCCAGCTGCTCGCGCACCCGCATCTTCGGGTAGAGGCCGCGCTCCTCCGGCATGTACCCGATCCGCCGGCGCACGTCCTCGTCCACCGGCCGGCCGCGCCAGCGCACCTCGCCGGCGTCCGCGCGGGCCAGGCCCATCGCGATGCGCATCGTCGTCGTCTTGCCCGCGCCGTTGGAACCGCAGAAGCCGAACATCTGGCCCGGCGCGACGGTGAAGCCCACGCCTTCCAGCACCCGGTTGTCGCCGTAGGCCTTGTAAAGGCCGTCGATCTCCAGCACGTCCGTCTCCTGGGGTGGTCCTGAGCCTGGGTCACGACCGTAGCGCCGAGTGGATCATGTTGACCAGCGGGTCTCGGTGAACAGTCGCCCCACAGCGGCTCGCCCTGCGGGACCGCGCGCGGTGGGGTGTCATCAGCACATGAGCACCGAGAACCACCCGGCCCAGGTGCCGAGCGACGCTGGCCTCGGCGAGCTGCGTCAGGCCGCCGCCGGCTGCCGGGCCTGCGAGCTGTGGGAGCCGGCCACCCAGACCGTGTTCGGCGAGGGCCCGGAGACCGCCCGGATCGTGTTCGTCGGCGAGCAGCCCGGCGATCAGGAGGACCGTGCCGGGGAGCCGTTCGTCGGCCCGGCCGGCAAGCTGCTGGACCGCGCGCTGGGCGACGCCGCCATCGACCGGCGGGATGCCTACATCACGAACGCGGTCAAGCACTTCCGGTTCACCCCGACGCCGAAGCGGCGCATCCACCAGTCCCCGGGCGCCGAGCACCTCCGGGCCTGCCGGCCGTGGCTGGAGGCGGAGTTCGCCGTCCTCAAGCCGGAGATCGTGGTGTGCCTGGGCGCGGTGGCGGCCAAGGCGCTGATCTCGCCGTCGTTCCGGATCACCAGGGAGCGCGGGCAGCTGCTGCCCTGGACCCCACCCGGCGTCGCGGCCGCCGAGGACGGCGACGACGAGCCCGACGAGGGCGCCCCCGCCCAGACCTGGATGCTCGCCACCGCGCACCCCTCGGCGATCCTGCGCACCCCGGACGAGGGCCGCGCCGCCGCCTACGACGCCCTGGTCGCCGACCTGAAGGTGGTCGCGCACGCCCTGGCGTGAGCGCTTCGGACCCGTCCGGGTCGTCGTCCCCCGGCTGGGTCCGGATCGGCGAGGCGCGGGTCTGGTACGGCGGGCGTCCAGGTGTGAGCATGCCGTCATGAGGCAGGTGGTGGCGCCCGTGAGCGGGGCCGTAGGTCGCGGCGTCCGGCTCGGGGCCCTGTGCGGGGCGGTCGCCGCTGTGGGCAGTGCGCTGCTCCGCCTGGCGCCCGGCGGGCTCGGGGAACCGGGCCGCCTCCTCGCCGTGCTGGCGCTCGTCAGCATCGTCACCGCGCCGCTCGGGATCGTGGTCGGCGCCGTCGTCGGCCTGCTGGTCGGGCTGTGTGCCCGCGCCGGGACCGGGCCGCTGGCGGTGGTCGCGCCGGCCGTGGTCGCCGTCCTGTGGACCGTGGGGCTCCTGGTCGGCGGAGCCGTGCTGGACGGGGGCGGGGTGTTCGGGTTGGTCGCCCGGGTGCACACCTGGCTGGTCGCGAGCGTCGTCAGCGCCGCGTGGGGCGGCCACCGCCTGGACCGCTGGCTGCGCACGTCCCGACCCGACGCGACGTCGCTGCCCGCCGTCGGGCCGCGCGTCGCAGGGCCGCACGGCGTCGACCCTCCCGTGTCCGCGGGCCAGCACGGCGCGGGTCGGGACCAGATCGTGCCCGGGACGGGGCGGTGGTGGACACGGACACGGCCCGGGCTGACCGAGCGGGGCGGCGCCACCGGCGTCCGCTGGGGCGTGACCGCCGGTGTGGGCTGGGTCGCGGCGACCTACTTCGGCGGGGCCGCACTCGCACTGCTGCAGGACCCCACCCCGGCCGACGGCCTGTTCGCCGACCTCGCCGCTGCCGCCTTCGCGACGATGGTGCTGGGCCTGCTGGTCGCGGCGCCGGTCGGGGCCATGCTGGGCGGTCTGGTCGGCCTGCTGCTGGGCGGGCTGGGCGCCCGCGGCATCCGCGGTCTGGTCCTGCTGGGGCCGGTGGTCGCGGCGGCGGTGTGGCTGCTGCTGGTCTACCAGGGGGGACCGTCTCCCGATGCGTTCACCGGCGACTGGTGGGAGTTCGTCGGCGTGCCGCTCGTCTTCGTCTGCAGCTGCGCGGCGGCATGCGGGCGGGGTCTGGACTGGTGGCCCGCCGTCCCGCCCGGCTCGCTCACCGCCCGGCTCGACAGCAGGGTCGCGGGCGCGATCGGCTGCCTGGCACGCATCCTCGCCGCGCGGCGGGCGAGAGCGCACTGAGCCCTGCTGACGGCGGGCCGGCTGAGCGCTGCTGACGGCGGGGCGGTGGCCCCGCAGCGGCCACTCGCGGGGGGCTCCCGGCCGCGCCCGGGCCACTGCCCGGCCGCGGTCAGGCGGTGTGGCCGGCTGTGCCTGCGCGCGACGGAGCGGGATCCACCACGACCGGTGGCCGGGGCTCCCGCGGTGGGCCAGGCGCCCTCCGACGAGTCCCCGGCCCCGCCGGTGACGCCCCCGTCGCGGACCTGAGCGGACGCGCGCGCCGGCCGTGAGCTCGACCGCGGCTGGTCAGCTGCGGCCCAGACCGGCCTCCCGCGCGCGGACGACGGCCTCGGCGCGGTCGCGCACGCCGAGCTTGGCGAACACGGCGGTGACGTTGTTGCGCACCGTCTTCTCCGACACGAACAGCCGCCGGGCGATGGTGGCGTTGGGCAGGCCGGCGGCCATCAGGTCGAGCACCTCGCGCTCCCGGTCGGTCAGCTCGGGGAACGGCCGGGCGACCACCCCGGCGCCGGCGGTGAAGAACGCGCGCAGCCGGCGGGCCACCTGGGCGTCGTAGACCGCCTCCCCCGCGGCGACCGCGGCCAGTGCCCGGCCGATCTCGGCCTGACCGGCGCCCTTGAGCACGTAGCCCAGCGCCCCGGCCTGCACGGCGGCGAACAGAGCGTCGTCGTCGGCGACCATGGTGAGCACCAGGACCCGCACGTCGGGGTCCTCGGCGACCAGCCGGCGGGTGGCCTCGATGCCGCCCAGCCGCGGCATCTGCAGGTCCATGAACACCACGTCGGGTCGCTCGCGCAGCACCGCGGCGACCGCCTCCTCGCCGTCGCCGGCCTCGGCCACGACGTCGACGCCGAGGTCCTCCAGCAGCACCCGCAGGCCCGCGCGGAACACCGGGTGGTCGTCGGCGACCACCGCGCGCACGGCGGTCACGACCGGCGCTGCCGGGGCAGCACGGCCCGCACCCGGGTGCCGGGCGAGCCGTCGGTGACCTCGCAGTGCCCGCCGAGCTCCGCGGCCCGCTCCCGCATGGAGGCCAGGCCCACCCCGGCGGTCCGCTGCTCGGGCAGCCCCACCCCGTCGTCCACCACGTCGACCTCCACGTCGTCGTCCCTCCCGGCCACCCGCACCAGCACCTGCCCCGCCCGGGCGTGCCGGACCGCGTTGTGCACCGCCTCCTGCGCGATGCGGAAGGCGGCCACCTCCACGGCGGCCGGCAGGTCGTCCAGGTCGCCGACCCCCTCGACCACCACCCGCGGGCCGCCCTCGGCGCCCACCGGCACCCCGGCGCGCAGCGCGCCGACCAGGCCGAGGTCGTCCAGCGCCGGCGGGCGCAGCCCGTGCACCAGCCGGCGGACGTCGACCACCGCGTCGGCGGCGTGCGTGCTGGCCGCCGTCACCAGCACCCCGGCGCGCTCACCGTCGCCCCGGCGCAGCGCCGAGGCCGCCGTGTCCAGGGTCATCACCACCGCCGACAGCTGCGGGCCCAGCCCGTCGTGCAGGTCGCGGCGCAGCCGGCGGCGCTCCTCCTCCCGGGCCTCCAGCAGCCGTTCCCGGGAGTCGCGCAGCTCGGCGGCGGCGCGCTCGGCGTAGGCGGCGGCCGCGAGCCGGCCGGCCAGGTCGTGCACCAGCCGCACGTCGGCCGGGTGCCGGCGCCGCCCGGCGACCAGCAGCGTGCCGACCGGCTCGCCGTGCAGCACCAGCGGGATGCGCTCGGCGTCGTCGTCGACCTCGCCGGCCTGCTCCCGGGTGCGGACGGCGCCCGGCGGCCCGGCCTCGACGGCGACGCCGGCCAGCCCGAGGCCACCGGCGACGACGGCGGCCCCCTCGCGCAGCGCCTCCCGCGGTGTGCCGGCCGACCGCAGCGCCTCGTCGAGCCGGGTGAGCAGCGCGTACGGGTCCCGCCGGCCGCCGTACAGCAGCCGCTCGACGCCGCGCTCCACCTGCGTGCGGGCCGGCTGGAACGCCAGCGCGACGGCGAAGGCGGCCACGAACGGGGCCGCGCCGCTGCGGGCGCCCAGCAGCGCCCCGGCCCAGCCGGCGACCGCGGCGTACACCAGCGCGGTGAGCCCGAACAGCACCGCGCCGGCCAGCGTGCGGGCCACCAGGGCGTCGATCGCGTAGAGCCGGTAGCGCAGCGCGGCGACCGCCAGCCCGGCCGGGACGGCGAGCACGCCGAGCGCCACACCCCACCACGGCGCGAGGAACGTGGTGGCGACGGCGATCGCCACGCCGTAGCCGGCCCAGCCGAGCTGGCGTCGCTCGTCCGGCCCGCCGCGGCGCACCCGCACGCCCAGCGAGACCAGCGCGGTGAGCACGCCCACGGCGAGCACCGGGGCGAAGCCGGGCACCGCGAACGGCGTCCGGGGTCCGCCGGGCAGGGCCAGGCCGGCCGTCGTCACGAGCGTGAGCGCCAGCGCCGCAGCCCAGGGCAGCCGCCAGCGGCCGGGCAGCGGGACGCCGAACGGAAGCACCTGGGGCAGCACGGTGGTGACCAGCAGGAAGGCCGGCACCCAGGCCCACGAGCGCAGCCAGTCCGCCGCGGTCGCGCCGCCGGTCGCCGTCGACCAGGAGGTGGCCAGCACGTACGCCGCCGCGGAGAGCCCCACGGCCAGCAGCAGCCAGCCCAGCCGGCGTGCGGCCGGCACCCCGACGAGCAGGGCACCCACCAGGCCGAACGACGGCGCGAGCACCGGCTCCGGGGTGTCGAACAGCTGCCGGAGCCAGTCGCCGCCGGTCAGCAGTGGCAGGACCAGCGCGACCGCCGTCGCCAGGCAGGCGACGGCGGCCAGCAGCCGGGCCACCGGGACGGCGGCCCGGCTGCTGGACGGGCGGGAGCGCATGGCTGGTGAACCTAGGTGCGCGGGACGCCGGAGTGCCGGATCAGGCGCGCGGCGCGGTGCCGCGGGCGATCTCCCGGGCCAGGCCGAGCGCGCCGGCCAGGAAGAGCCAGTGCGGGTCGACCGGGCCGACGGCGCCGATCGTGAAGTCCAGCGCCAGGAACACCAGCCAGGTCGCGGGGATCCAGCGGGCGACGGCGCCGGTGCGCAGCAGGCCCACGCAGAGCACCAGCATCCCGAGCACGGTGCCGGCCAGGAACGGCAGGTAGGTGAGCGCGCCCAGCGGAGCCGAGGACTGCAGCTCCTCGGCGACCGCAGCGGCCCCCGGCACGCCCCCGGTGGCGAGCGGCAGGGAGAGCAGTGCCAGCACGTGCACCCCGGCGAAGCCCCACATGCCGACGGCCAGCAGCGACCCCGCCGTCCAGCCGGTGCGCCGGGCCCGGGCGGCGAGCAGCCGGGCGGCGGCCAGGAAGCCGACGAGCATGAACGGGACGGCGAGCGTGCCGATCACCGCGCGGGCGCCGTAGAGCGTGGAGTGCTCGGCGACCAGCCGGAGCTCCTCGGCGATCGAGTCGGGCCGCTCGGGCAGGAACTGCGCGAGCACGGCCTCGGTGGTGTTGAGTGCGGCGCCGACGGCGAGGCCGACGACGGCCAGGCGCCGTCCGGGCAGTGCGGCCGGGGCGGGGGCGGTGCGGGTGGGGCTGGCGAGCGTGGTCACGGTGGTGCCTCTCGTGCTGCGGCAGGCTGTTCCTGCCGGCGTGGCACGAGCGTCGGGCGGGAGCCGTCCCGCACACCCGGGAGCAGGGTCCCGACCTGACCGGGACGCGGTTCCGCGTGGTCGATCATCGGCACGTGGTCGCGCGACCGGCCCTCCGCCGGCGTGTCGTGCCGCCACCTGCCGATGATCAACCGGTTCGCGGGCGGCGCGGCGGGCGCGGCAGCGCCACTCGTGCGGCCTTCCTGGCCGCACCCGGGCCGCTGCTCACCCCCGTCTGGCAGCGTTGTCCCGCCGTCGGCCAGACGGCGGGGCGATCTGGCCGGCGGTGGGGCAACGCTGGGTCGGGTCAGCGACCGGCGGACGTCTCGGTGTGGGAGGCGCGGAACAGCCAGAACGACGGCACCAGGACGGCGATCAGCAGCATCGCCACGATGATCAGCACGCCACCGGAGACCATCGCCGCGGTCACGCCGAACCCGGCCGCCACCGCACCGGCGCGCAGGTCCCCCAGCCGCGGGCCGCCGGCGACCACCACGAGGAACACGCCCTGCATCCGGCCGCGCATCTCGTCCGGCGCCGCCAGCTGCAGCATCGAGGAGCGCAGCACCGCGCTGACCATGTCCGCGGCGCCGGCGACGGCCAGGCACAGCACGGCCAGCCAGAGGGTGGAGGCGAACCCGAAGCCGATGATCGCCACGCCCCAGACCGCGATGGCCACCAGCACCACCGCGCCCTGCCGGTCGACCCGGCTCACCCAGCCCGACGTCAGCCCCATGACCAGCGAGCCGATCGAGACCCCGGCGAACAGCCAGCCCAGGCTGTTGGCGTCCCCGGCGAACAGCCCGGTGGAGAGCTCCGGGAACACCGCCTGCGGCCAGGCGAACAGCATCGCGATCACGTCGACGACGAAGGTCATCAGCAGCACCGGCTGGGTGCGCAGGAACGCGAACCCCTCACCCACGCCACGCACCGCGGCACCCAGCCGCAGCCGCTCGGCGATCACCCCGACCGGGGGGAGAGCCGGCAGCCCGCGCAGCAGCAGGACGGCGACGGCGAAGCCCGCCGCGTCCACCGCGTAGGCAAGGAAGAGGTCGCCGAGACCGATGAGCAGCCCGGCCAGCAGCGGCCCGGCGATCACCCCGATCTGCCGGATGGTCATGGCCAGCGCATTGGCCGCCGGCACCTGGTCAACCGGCACCAGGGCCGGGATCACCGCGCTGCGGGCGGGCTGGTTGACCGCAGCGAACGCCGACACCAGCGCGGTGAGCACCCACAGCACGGCCAGGTGGCCGTCGCCGGGCAGCGCGGCCTGGACCGCCAGCAGCGCGGAGGTCACCGCCGCGCCCACCGAGGTGACCAGCATCAGCCGGCGGCGGTCCATCGCGTCGGCGATCGCCCCGCCCAGCAGCCCGAAGACGATCAGCGGCACCAGCGCCACCACCGAGGTGACGCCGACCATCAGCGAGGAGCCGGTCAGCTCGTACACCTGGTACGGGACGGCGACCAGCGTCATCTGCTGCCCGAGCATGGTCACCGCGACCCCGCCGAACAGCCGGCGGAAGGCGGGGATGCGCAGCGGCGCGGTGTCGATGGCCAGCCCGCGGGCGCGCGAGGAAGCCGGCTGCGGCTGCTCGGCCCGGGCAGAGCCCTCGACCGCGTCGACCGGCGCGGGTGACGTGCTGGAACGGCCCCGTCGCAGGGGCCCGCGGCGAGCCTGCGAGTCGTGGGGGGCGACGGGGTCCTTCGTGCGGTCCTCCATGGGGTCCTTCATGGGGCCAGGCGCTGCACGCCCCAGACGCCACCCTCCTCGTCGTCGCGGGCGAAGACGATGCGGTCGTGCAGCCGGTCGTGCCCGCCCTGCCAGAACTCGACCCGCTGCGGCAGCACCCGGTACCCGCCCCAGACGTCGGGCCGGGGCACCGGCTGCCCGGCGGTCTGCTCGTCCAGGCGCCGCATCCGCTCCACCAGCTCCGCGCGCGACTCCACGACGGTCGACTGCACCGAGGCGACGGCGGCCAGCTGGGCCCCGCGGGGGCGGGGGTCCCACAGCGCGTCGGAGGCGGTGGGGCCGACCCGCTCCACGGTGCCGGTCACCCGGACCGAGCGCTGCAGGGCGTGCCACGGGAAGACCAGGGCCGCGCGCGGGTTGACCGCGAGCTGCGCGCCCTTGGTCGAGGCGTAGCTGGTCGCGAACACGAAGCCGTCGGCGTCGTACCCCTTCACCAGCACCACCCGGGCGTCGGGGGCGCCGTCGGCGTCGGCGGTGGCCAGGACGACGGCGTTCGGCTCCGGGACCTCCGCGGCGACGGCGTCGGCGAACCAGCGGTCGAACTGCTCCAGCCAGGAGGCGGCGAGCACGTCGTCACCGAAGGCGCCCACGTCGCCGCTGCCGTCGTAGTCCTTGCGCATGCTGCTCAGGTCGGGCACGACCGCCATGCTGTCACCGCGCTGCCCACCCGGCCCGCGCACGGACTGTGACCGACGTCGCACAGGACCCGTGGGGCGACGGGGCCGACTGTGTCCCGCGGCCCCCGTGCCCCTAAGTTGGGTCGCAGCCGTGCGCCGACGCCGTCGCCCGCACGTGACCAGCGCGCAGAGGGAGCACCGGACAGATGGCTGACGACTTCGTACCCGGGCTCGAGGGCGTCATCGCCTTCGAGACCACCATCGCCGAGCCCGACAAGGACGGCGGCGCCCTGCGGTACCGCGGTGTCGACATCGAGGACCTCGTCGGCAAGGTGACCTTCGGCAACGTCTTCGGCCTGCTGGTCGACGGCAAGTTCGGCTCCGGCCTGCCGCCGGCCGAGCCGTTCCCGATCCCGGTGCACACCGGCGACGTGCGCGTCGACGTGCAGGCCGCGCTGGCGATGCTCACCCCGATCTGGGGCTACCGCCCGCTGCTGGACATCACCGACGAGGAGGCCCGCGACGAGCTCGCCCGGGCCGCCGTCATGGCGCTGTCCTACGTCGCGCAGTCCGCTCGCGGCATCGGCGTCCCGGCCGTGCCGCAGAAGCGGGTCGACGAGGCCTCCACGATCGTGGAGCGCTTCATGGTGCGCTGGCGCGGCGAGCCCGACCCCCGCCACGTCGCCGCCGTCGACGCCTACTGGACGTCCGCCGCCGAGCACGGCATGAACGCCTCCACCTTCACCGCCCGCGTCATCGCCTCCACCGGCGCCGACGTCGCCGCCTCGCTGTCCGGTGCCATCGGTGCGATGTCCGGCCCGCTGCACGGTGGCGCGCCGTCCCGGGTGCTGCACATGCTCGACGAGGTGGAGAAGTCCGGCGACGCGGTGGCGTACGTCAAGGACCTGCTCGACCGCAAGGAGCGGTTGATGGGCTTCGGCCACCGGGTCTATCGCGCCGAGGACCCCCGCGCCCGCGTGCTCCGCCGCGCCGCCGAGGAGCTGGGCGCCCCCCCGCTTCGAGGCCGCCCTGGCCCTGGAGAACGCCGCGCTGAAGGAGCTGCGGGAGCGGCGTCCGGACCGCCCCGTCGAGACCAACGTCGAGTTCTGGGCCGCGATCGTGCTGGACTTCGCCGAGGTGCCCAGCCACATGTTCACCTCGATGTTCACCTGTGCCCGCACCGCCGGCTGGTGTGCGCACATCCTGGAGCAGAAGCAGACCGGCCGCCTCGTGCGCCCGTCGGCCCGCTACGTCGGCCCCGACCCCCGCAAGCCCGAGGACGTCGAGGGCTGGGACACCGTCGCGGTCCAGGAGATCGGCCAGTAGGAGGACCTCCTGCCCCGCAGGAGGCGACAGGCGGCCCGGTCCCGCGCACCGCGGGGCCGGGCCGTCGGCACGTCCGGTCACCCACCCCGGCACCACCCGCACACCCCGAGAGGCACCCTGGATGAGCATCACGATCCCCACCGAGCTCCTGCCCGCCGACGGCCGGTTCGGGTGCGGGCCCTCCAAGGTGCGTCCCGAGGCGCTGGCCGCGCTGGCCGCCTCCGGGGCCGACGTGATGGGCACCTCGCACCGGCAGGCGCCGGTGAAGCACCTGGTCCGGCGGGTCCGCGAGGGCCTCGGCCGGCTGTTCGACCTGCCCGACGGGTACCAGGTCGTGCTGGGCAACGGCGGGTCCACGGCCTTCTGGGACGCGGCCACGATCGGGCTGGTCCGCGAGCGCAGCGCCCACGGCACCTACGGCGAGTTCTCGGCCAAGTTCGCCGGCGCCGTCGCCGAGGCACCGTTCCTGGCCGACCCGGTGGTCACGAAGGCCGACCCGGGCTCGCTGGCGCTGCCCGAGGCCGTCGCCGGTGTCGACGCCTACGCCTGGGCGCACAACGAGACCTCCACCGGTGTCATGGCCCCGATCGCCCGCCCCACCGGCGCGGACGACGGGTCGCTGGTGCTGATCGACGCGACCAGCGGCGCCGGCGGGCTGCCGGTCGACGTCCGGGAGACCGACGTCTACTACTTCGCCCCACAGAAGGGGTTCGCCTCCGACGGCGGGCTGTGGCTGGCGCTGATGAGCCCCGCCGCGCTGGAGCGGGTGGCCGAGATCAAGGCCGGCGGCCGGTGGATCCCGGGCTTCCTGGACCTGTCGACCGCGGTGGACAACTCCTCGAAGGACCAGACCTACAACACGCCGTCGGTCGCCACGCTGTTCCTGCTCGCCGACCAGGTCGAGTGGCTCGACGGCCTCGGCGGGCTCGACGGCTGCGTCGCCCGCACGACCGACAGCTCCAGCCGGCTGTACTCGTGGGCGGAGGCGTCGTCGTTCGCGACGCCGTTCGTCACCGACCCGGCCCACCGCTCGCTGGTCGTGGGCACCATCGACTTCGACGAGTCGGTCGACGCCACGGTGATCGCCGCGACGCTGCGCGCGCACGGCGTCGTGGACACCGAGCCCTACCGCAAGCTGGGCCGCAACCAGCTGCGGATCGGCATGTTCCCCGCCGTCGACCCCGACGACGTCAGCGCCCTGACCGCCTGCATCGACCACGTCGTCGGCAAGCTCTGACCCGCGCCGCCCCCAGCGTTGATCAGCTGAGCTGATCAACGTCCGGCCGAGCTCACCAACGTTGGTGAGCCAGGCCGTACGGTGATCAGCTCAGCTGATCACCGTACAGCGACGCGACGTCGGCGCGGGTCAGCCGATCAGCCAGGTGTCCTTGCTGCCGCCGCCGCGGGAGCTGTTGACCACCATCGAGCCGCGGGCGAGGGCGACCCGGGTGAGCGGGGCGGGCAGCACCCGCGTGGTGGCGCCGGCGACGGCGAAGACCCGCAGGTCGACGTGCCGGGGCACCAGCTCGCCGTCGACGCAGGTGGGGGCGGTGGAGAAGTCGACCGGCTCCTGGGCCACGAAGCGGTGCGGCGCGCGCAGCACGTCGGCGCGCAGCTGCGCCAGCTGCGCGGCGCTGCAGGTGGACCCGAAGACCACGCCCTGCCCGCCGTACCCGTCGACCGGCTTGACCACCAGCTCGTGCAGCCGGTCGACGACGGCGGCCAGGTCGTCGTCGTCGGCCAGCACCCAGGTGGGCACGGTGGCCAGCACCGGCTCCTCGCCCAGGTAGAAACGGATCATCTCCGGCACGTAGCAGTAGGTGGCCTTGTCGTCCGCGACGCCGTTGCCGGGCACGTTCGCCACCGCCAGCCGGCCGGCCCGCACCGCCTCGCGCAGCAGCGTGTCCAGGAGCATGCCGCTGGGCGTCACGTGCGCGGCGAGGTCGTCGTCGTCGAAGCGCCGGTAGAAGACGTCGACCGGCACCCGCTCGCCGTCGACCTCCACCGCCACCCCGCCGTCGGGGGTGGGCCAGAGCACGTCCGGGGTGGCGATCGGGACGCCCATCGCCTCGGCCAGCAGGCGGTGCTCGAACCAGGCGGTGTTCATCGCGCCGTCGGTCAGCAGGGCCACCTGCGGGCTGCCCGCGCACCCGGCGGGGGCGGCCTCGGTGAGCGCCTCGTGCAGCACGACCGCGGCACCGGCCGGGTCGGTCAGCGCCGCGCCCCGGCCCTCGGCGAACAGCTGCGGCAGGGCCGCGCGGCTGCTCTGCCGGTTGGCCATCGCGTAGCCGATGCCCGAGGGCACCCGCAGGTTGTCCTCCAGCACCACCCACCGGCCGCCGGGCCCGCGCAGCAGGTCCAGGCCGGCCACGGTGACCCGCTGCTGCCCGGCGGCCGCGAACGAGACCGCGCCGGGCCGCCAGCCGGGGCTGTCGGCCACCACCCACTCCGGGAGCACGCCGGCGCGCACGACCTCCGGCTGCTTCTCCACGTCGCTGCGCCGGCGGCCGGCGGGCCGGTACACGTCGGCCAGGAAGGCGTTGAGCGCGCGCGTGCGCTGCTCGACCCCGGCGGACAGGTGCGCCCAGTCGGCCGCCGGGACCACCCGCGGCACCGGGCACATCGGGAAGGTGGTCTCCTCGAAGGTGCCGTCGGTGAAGGAGCCGAAGACCACGCCCCGGGCGACCCGTTGCCGATCGACCTCCGCGGCAGCAGCCGCCAGGCGCTCCGGGCCCAGGCCGTCGAGCACCGGGCCGACCTCGCCGTACCCGGGGAGCAGACGTCCCCCGCCGTCCACCGCCTCGTCGACGGCCGACCCGGCATACCCGGCGAAGACGCTGAGTGCGTCGGTCATGGCGTGTTCCTCCTCTGGTTCACAGCCAGCGGTCGAACCACTCGGCGACCCGCTCGGTGAGCAGCACCAGGTTCTCCCGCCCGACGATGGTGTGCCCTTCCCCGGGCAGCAGGAGCAGTTCACACGGCGCACCGACCGCGGACAACCCCTGGTACGCCTGCACCGACTCGGCCACGGGCACGTTGCTGTCCCGGTTGCCGTGTGCGAGCAGCACCGGCGAGCGCAGCTCCTCCAGCGCCGTCATCGGCGAGATCCCGGCCAGCATGTGCCGCTCGTGCACCGGGTGCCCGTACTCGGTGACCGACGCCGCGGCCATCCAGGGCTCCGTGCCGGCGAAGAACGTGCGCAGGTCGCTCATCCCGGCCAGGGACACGCCGGCGGCGAACAGGTCGGGCCAGCGGGTGAGCGCGACCAGGGTCAGGTACCCCCCGTAGGACCAGCCGTGCGCACCCACCCGCCCGGGCAGCGCGATGCCGGCGTCCACCAGGTGCTCGACGGTGGCCACGACGTCGGCGAAGCTCGCCTCCCGCGCGGGGCCGTCGTCGGCGGCCATGAAGGCGCCGCCGCGGCCACCGGAGCCCCGGATGTTCGGGGCGAAGACGGTCAGCCCCATGGCCACCAGGCCCTGCGCGACCGGGGAGTAGACCGGGCGCTCCTGCCCCTCGGGGCCACCGTGGAAGCTGACCACGGTGCGGTTGGCACCGTGCACGCCGGGCGGGGTGTAGAGCCAGCCGTCCAGCTCCAGGCCGTCGGCGGCGAGGTAGCGGTGCCGGGCCGGCTGCACGAGCAGGTCGGGGTTGGGCCGGCGGGGCGCCGAGGGCAGCAGCGTCGCGGCCTCCGGCGGGTCGGCCGCGATCGCGGTCGGCAGGTCGACCCGCCACAGCCCGCGCGGGTCCCCCGGCCCGGTGAGCTCGGCCAGCAGCGACCGGCCGTCGCCGGCCAGCGACCAGCCGGGCATGACCGGCAGCGGCAGCTCGACGTCGTGCAGCACGCTGCCGTCGCACAGATCGACGACCTGCAGCTCGGTGATGCTGTCGGCGTTCCAGACGCACAGCGCCGTGCCGTCGGCGCGCACCGCGTAGCCGTCCAGGTCCGCACCACCGCGGCGGACGACGACCTCGGCGGGACCGGGCACGCCGTCGTCGTCCAGCGGCACCCGGAGCAGGGCGGTGCGGTCGGCGCCGGGCAGGCCCGGCAGGGCCGCGCGCAGGTACACCGAGCGGCCGTCCACGCCGAACCGGCCGTCCTCGGACGCCGCTCCGCCGGGCGCGCCCAGCGGCACGACCGGCTGCTGCTCACCGGTGGCGACGTCGATCAGCACGACGCGGCGCTGCCCGCGCGGGCCGCGCCGGGCCAGCACCCGGCGCTCGTCGGCCGAGACCGCGGTCAGCGCCAGGAAACCGCCGGTGGCCAGCACCGTCTGCGCGCCGGTGGCTGTGTCGACCAGCACGATGTCGGCGTCCGGGCCCACGCCGTCGGCGACGGTGCACGCGTAGTGGCCGGGCCGGGAGGTCCAGGTGCCGGCGAAGACGGTGGCCCGGGGGTCGCCACCGGCCACCCGCCGGCGGTCGCTGCCGTCCGGGGCGACGACGTGCAGCTCGGCGCAGATCGACCCGTACGGGCTGACCAGGTAGGCGAGCTGCCGGCCGTCGGGTGACCAGGCGACGGAGACGACCTCCTCCCCGGGGCCGGAGACGACGGCCGGGTGCGTCTCCTGCTCCAGCGTCGCCACCTCCAGCCGGGGGATGCCGGAGCGGTCGCTGACGTAGGCCACCCGGGTGCCGTCGGGCGACAGCGCCGGGCACCAGGCCCCGGCGGCGGCGGCGATCTCGGCCAGGGCGAGCCGCACCTCGGTGGGCAGTCCGCTCATGTCGGCGTGGTCGGTCTGGTAAGGCGTCATGCCACCTCCCTGTGGTCGGGCGCGGACGGCGGGGCGTGCGGCGTCCGGCGCCGGTGCAGCAGCCGGCGGCACGCCCGCCTCCCCCGGCACAGGCGTGTATCGGCTCACGCCCTCAGCGGATGCCGTGCTGCTGCAACCACGACTCCAGCAGCCCCACCTGCCACAGCTGGTTGGAGCCCAGGGTGGTGCGGTGGCTGTTGGGCTCGGCGAGCAGCCGCTCGACGTACTCGGTCCGGAACAGGCCGCGTTCCTTGGCCTCCGGGGCGTGCAGCGCCGAGCGGACCGAGTCCAGGTACTGCCCCTCCAGGTGGATGATCGCCGGCACCGGGAAGTAGCCCTTGGGCCGGTCGATCACGTGCGCCGGGATGACCGCACGGGCGGCGTCCTTGAGCACGCCCTTGCCCCCGGAGGCCAGCTTCAGCTCCGGCGGGACGGCGGCCACGAGCTCGACGAACTCGTGGTCCAGGAACGGCACCCGCGCCTCGAGGCCGGCGGCCATCGTCATGTTGTCCACCCGCTTGACCGGGTCGTCGACCAGCATGATCGTCGAGTCCAGCCGCAGCGCGCGGTCCAGCGTGGTGTCGGCCCCGGGCCGGGCGAAGTGCTCGGCGACGAAGGCGCGGCTGACGTCCTCGGTGAGCATCCACCGGTCGCCGAGCACGCGCGCGAGCTCGGCGTGCGGCCGGTCGACGAACACGCTCGTGTAGGCGTCCACGGCGCGCTCGACCGGGACGCCGTCCAGCGGCGGGTACCAGTCGTAGCCGGCCAGCACCTCGTCGGCACCCTGCCCGCTCTGCACCACCTTCACGTGCTGGGCGACCTGCCGGGCGAGCAGGTAGAAGGCCACGCAGTCGTGGCTGACCATCGGCTCGCTCATCGCCGCGATCGCGCCCTCCAGCCCGGCGTGCACGTCGGCGCTGGGCACCATCAACCGGTGGTGGTCGGTGGAGAAGGTCTCGGCGATCACGTCGGAGTAGGCGAACTCGTCACCCGACCGGCCGCCGACCGCCTCGAAGCCGATGGAGAAGGTGGCCAGGTCGCGCTGGCCCTCCTCGGCGAGCAGGCCCACGATCAGGCTGGAGTCCAGCCCGCCGGACAGCAGCACCCCGACCGGCACGTCAGCCACCATCCGGCGCCGGACGGCGGTGCGCAGCTGCTCGAGCACCAGCTCCTGCCACTCCCGCGGGTCCAGGGCGGCCAGGTCGGCGCGGCGCTCGTGCACCGGCGCCCAGTACACCCAGTCGCTCTCGCTGCCGTCGGGCTCGTAGGTGCGCACCGTCGCCGGCGGCAGCTTGCCCACCCCGGCCAGGATCGTGCGCGGCGCCGGGACGACGGCGTGGAAGCTCATGTAGTGGTGCAGCGCGACCGGGTCGATGCTGGTGTCCACCCCGCCGGCGGCGACCAGTGCGGGCAGGCTGGAGGCGAACCGCACCCGGCCCGGCCCGCGGCTGACGTACAGCGGCTTGATGCCCAGCCGGTCCCGGCCCAGCACCACCCGGCCGGTGTCCCGCTCGACGACGGCGAAGGCGAACATGCCCATCAGCCGCTCGACGCAGGCCGCACCCCACCGGTGGTAGGCCTTGAGCACGACCTCGGTGTCGGAGGTGGAGAAGAAGCGATAGCCGGCGGCCTGCAGCTGCTCGCGCAGCTCGCGGTAGTTGTAGACGATCCCGTTGAACACCAGCGTCAGGCCCAGCTCGCTGTCGACCATCGGCTGCGCGCCCGCGTCGGTCAGGTCGATGATCTTGAGCCTGCGGTGTCCCAGCGCGACCGGGCCGGACTGCCAGCCCCCGCTGCCGTCGGGTCCGCGGCGGGACAGCGTGGTGCACATGGCGGCGACGGCGGCGGCGTCGGCCACGCCGCCGTCGAACCGGAGTTCACCTGAGATGCCGCACACGTCGGCCCCCTCCCGGTCGTCCAGCCGGGCCCGGTCGGGCGCCGACAGCCACCCCCACACTGCCCTCGGGACGTTTCCGGGAGGTGACGGGCCATGCTCCCAGACCCTGAGCCACCGCTCGCACACCGAGTGCGAGCGCTTTGTCGGCCGCTGTCCAGGCGACGCGCCGGGGCGGGCGTGTCGGCGCAGTGCCCGTCCACCGGCGCCACTAACCTCGGGCACGGTCCGCGCTCCCGGCGCGGACCGTGGTCTGTCACCGCCGAGGAGGTCGCGACCGTGCGCACCCTGCGTCTCCTGGCGCTCTCCGACGACGGCACGCGGATGGTCCTGGCCGCCGACGGCACCGACGGCAGCGATCCCGGTGAGCGGTTCGAGGTCGTGATCGACGACCGCGTGCGCGCCGCCGCCCGCGGCGACGCCCACCGGCTCGGCCAGATCGAGCTCGACCTGGGGACGGCGCTGTCCCCCCGGGTCATCCAGTCGCGCATCCGGGCCGGGGAGAGCCCCGAGCAGGTCGCCGAGGCCTCGGGCACCAAGGTGGAGCGGATCCTGCGCTTCGCCCACCCCGTGCTGCTGGAGCGCGCCCGGGTGGCCGAGCAGGCACGCGACGCGCGGGTGCGGCTCAGCGAGGGCACCACCGGCACCCCGCTGCAGCAGTTCGTCGCCGAGCGGCTGCGGCTGCTGGGCGGCGACGTCGACGAGGTCAGCTGGGACGCCCACCGCGGCGAGGACGGCACCTGGCTGGTCTCGGTCGGCTGGCGCTCGGAGCACAAGGCCGGCACCACGGTCTGGGCCTTCGACCTGCCGGCCCGCACCGCCACCCCCGCCGACGCCGCCACCACCGACTTCGCCGAGGGCACCCGGCTGGTGCGCGTCGTCCCCGACGTGCCGACCGGTGCGCCGTCCCGGCCGGTCAGCGTGCTGCGCGGCCCGGCCCCGCCCCCGCGGGAGGACGTCGCCACCGAGCCCTCCCCCGCCCCGGGGACGCCCACCCCCGAGCAGGAGGAGGACCCGGACGCGCACGACACCGTCGTGCTGGGCCGGCTGGAGGACCTCGCGCCGGAGGAGCCCTCGGACCCGCGGGCCACCATCCCGGCCTGGGAGGACATCGTCTTCGGGGTCCGCCGGCGCCGCTGAGGAAGGACCCGACTGCCCCCGCACGACACGCTCCGCGCGCCGCGGGACCCTGCAGCCGGGCCGTAAGTCGTTCGCGGGTGTCACTACCGGCACATAGCCTGGCCGGGCCATGTCGGACACCACACCCTCCCCCGTCCACGAGCGTGGCCGGCTGGGCGCGCTGCGCCTGCTGCTGCCCTTCGCCCGCCCCTACCGCGGGCTGGTGGCGCTCACCTTCCTCGGCGCGCTGCTGGCCTCGCTGGCCCAGCTCGCCGTCCCGCTGGTCACCCGGGCGGTGGTCGACGGCCCGATCGCCCGGGGTGACAGGGCCGGGCTGGTGCCGCTGCTGGGGCTCGCCTTCGCCTTCGGGGTGGCCGAGGCCGCGCTGTTCTTCCTGCGCCGGTGGGCGATGACCAAGGGCAGCCTGCAGATGGAGCGCGACCTGCGCGACGTGCTCTACCAGCGCCTGCAGCGCCTGCCGGTGTCCTTCCACGACCACTGGGCCTCCGGGCAGCTGCTCTCCCGCGCCACCACCGACGTGTCCACCATCCGCCGGTTCATCGGCTTCGGCGCCGTCTTCCTCGTGGTCAACCTGGTCACCTGCTCGGTGGTCGCGGTCCTGCTGCTGCTCACCTACTGGCCGCTGGGCGTCGCCGTCCTGGTGACCACGCTGCCGCTCACGGTGTTCGGCCTGCGCTGGGAGAAGGACTACAACACCGAGTCCCGCCTGGTGCAGGACGAGCAGGGCGAGCTGACCACCGACGTCGAGGAGGCCGTGCAGGGCATCCGGGTGGTGAAGAGCCTGGGCCGCAGCGAGCTGGTGTTCGCCCGCTACGACCGCAAGGCGCTGCGACTGCAGGCGCTGCAGCTGTCCAAGGTGCGCACGCTGACCAAGATCTGGTGCCTGTTCGAGTTCCACCCGCAGGTCACCCTCGCCGTCATCCTGGTCGGCGGGTCGCTGGCGGTGGGCAGCGGTGCGCTCACCGTGGGCGGGCTGGTCGGGTTCGTCGCGCTGTTCACCGTGCTGCTGTGGCCGATCCTGTCGCTGGGCTTCCTGCTGGCCCAGGCGCAGGAGGCGGCCAGCGCGTGCGACCGGATCGGGGAGCTGCTCGCCGCGCCGATGACCGTCACCGACGCCCCCGGCGTCGAGCCGAGGCCGGTGGGCACGCCGGCCCGGCTGCGCTTCGAGGGCGTCGGGTTCCGGTTCCCGGGCTCGGCCGACCCGGTGCTGCGGCACGTCGACCTCGACGTCCGGCCCGGGGAGACCGTGGCGCTGGTCGGCGCCACCGGCTCGGGCAAGACCACGCTGACCTCGCTGGTCGGCCGGCTCTACGACGTCACCTCCGGCCGGGTCACCCTGGACGGGCACGACGTGCGTGACCTGCCGCTGGCGCAGCTGCGCACCGTGGTGGCCACCGCCTTCGAGGACGCCACGCTGTTCTCGATGAGCGTGCGGGAGAACCTCACGCTGGGCCGGCCCGACGCAGGAGAGGAGTCGGTGGCCGAGGCACTGCGAGTGGCCCAGGCCGGCTTCGTGCACGACCTGCCCTGGGGCCTGGACACCCGGATCGGCGAGCAGGGCCTGTCGCTGTCCGGTGGGCAGCGGCAGCGGCTCGCGCTGGCCCGCGCGGTGCTCGGCCGGCCCTCGGTGCTGGTGCTGGACGACCCGCTGTCGGCACTCGACGTGCACACCGAGGCCCTGGTGGAGCGGGCGCTGCGCGAGGTGCTGGCCGAGACCACCGCCCTGGTGGTGGCGCACCGCGCGTCCACGGTGCTGCTGGCCGACCGGGTCGCCCTGCTGCAGGACGGCCGGATCACCGCCGTCGGCCGGCACAGCGACCTGCTGGCCGAGGTGCCCGCCTACCGGCAGCTGCTGTCCTCCGACGCCGAGCTGGGCCCCGGCGGCCAGCAGCCCGTGCTGAGCGAGCTGGGCAGCCGGTGACCGCCGACCGGCCCGGCGTCCCACCCGGCCCCGACACCCCGGCGACCGGGGCCACGACGCCGGTGCCCGACGAGGCGGCCGACTGGCGCGGGGTGGCCACCGAGGGCGCCGAGGACCTGTCGGCGTCCGCCGGGGTGTTCCTGCGCGGGCGCTCCCGGCGGCTGCTGAGGGAGCTGCTGGGCCCGCACCGGCGCGCGCTGTGGGTCCTGTTCGCCACCATCCTGGTGCAGAACCTGGCCTGGCTGGCCGGGCCGCTGCTGATCGGCGTCGGCATCGACGTCGCGGTGCCCGCGCTGCTCGACGGCGACGCCGGGCCACTGGTCTGGACGACGCTGGCCATGGTCGCCGCCGCCTGCCTGGACGCCGCGCTGCGCTACCGCTTCCTGATCGGCAGCGGGCAGGTCGGCCAGGAGGTGCTGCTCACGCTGCGCCGACGGGTGCTGCGGCACGTGCAGTCGCTGCCGCTGGCCTTCCACGAGCGCTACACGTCGGGCAAGACGATCAGCCGGCTCACCAGCGACGTCGAGGCACTGGCCGAGCTGCTGGACGAGGGTCTCAACGGCCTGCTCACGGCGCTGTTCAGCATCGTCGGCATCGGCCTGGTGCTGCTGGTGCTCGACCTGCCGCTCGGGCTGGTCGCCCTGCTGGGGTTCCCGGCGCTGTACTGGCTGGCCCGCTGGTTTCAGCGCAACTCCACGATCGCCTACCGGCGCACCCGGGAGACCGTCGCGGCGCTGATCGTGCAGTTCACCGAGACCTTCGGCGGGATCCGTGCGGTGCAGGCCTTCCGCCGCGAGCCGCGCAACGACGCTCTGCACGCCGCGCTCAACGAGGAGAACCGGCAGTCCCACGACCAGGCGTTCTGGCTGATCGCCGTCTTCATCCCGGCGGTCACGATGATCGCCAACCTGGTCACCGTCGCCGTGCTCGGCTACGGGGCGCTGCGGGTCATGGACGGCGACCTCGCCGTCGGCGTGCTGGTGTCGTTCCTGCTCTACCTGCGCCGGTTCTTCGACCCGCTGCAGGACATCGCGATGTTCTACAACAGCTACCAGTCGGCGAACGCGGCGCTGGAGAAGCTGTCCGGGGTGCTGGAGGAGGCATCCACGGTGCCCGAGCCGGTCGACCCGCTGCCGCTGCCGCACGCGCGCGGTGAGCTGACCTTCGACCGGGTGCGCTTCGGGTACGGCGAGACCACGGTGCTGCCCGAGTTCGACCTGGTGGTGCCGGCCGGCCAGACGGTGGCCCTGGTGGGTGCGACCGGCGCCGGGAAGTCCACGCTGGCCCGCCTCATCGCCCGCTTCTACGACCCGGACGGCGGGCAGGTGCGGCTCGACGGCGTGCCGTTGGACCGGGTCACCGACGCCGAGCTCCGCCGCGCGGTGGTGATGGTGACCCAGGAGAGCTACCTGTTCTCCGGGTCGATCGCGGACAACATCTCCTTCGGCCGGCCGGAGGCGACCCGGGCCGAGATCGAGGCCGCGGCGACCGCGATCGGTGCGCACGGGTTCATCACCGCCCTGCCCGAGGGCTACGACACCGACGTGCGCAAGCGGGGCGGCCGGCTGTCGGCGGGCCAGCGGCAGCTGGTCAGCTTCGCGCGGGCGTTCCTCGCCGACCCGGCCGTGCTGGTGCTGGACGAGGCCACCAGCTCCCTCGACGTGCCCAGCGAGCGGCTGGTGCAGGCGGCCCTGCAGACGCTGCTCGCCGACCGCACCGCGGTGATCATCGCCCACCGGCTGTCCACCGTGGAGGTGGCCGACCGGGTGCTGGTCATGGAGGCCGGGCGGCTGGTGGAGGACGGTGCCCCCGCCGACCTCGTCGCCGGCCGCGGCCGGTTCGCCGATCTGCACCGCGCCTGGGCCGACAGCCTCGTGTAGGCAACTCGCGGTCGGCCTGGCCACGCGACGCAGTCGTGCGGCCCCCTCCGGTCGTGGCCTGAGCCTGCGAAGGGCTCGTGGGAGGGGACCTTCTGGGAACACCGCTCACCTGCCGGTGCGTTGACCAGGCAGGACGAGGCGGGCAGCGGCCCAGCCCCGGCCCGAGGACCGGCCGGCCGGCCGGCGCAGGACGAGATGGAGACGTGTGATGACCGCTTCGGTGTCGATGCCCCTCGGGGGCGTCCAGGTGGGTTCCTACGACGACTACCCCCGCGCGCAGCGGGCCGTGGACTTCCTGTCCGACGAGCAGTTCCCCGTCGAGCACGTCACGATCATCGGCAGCGACCTGCGGATGGTGGAGAAGGTCACCGGCCGGCTGACCCGCGGGCGCGCCGTCGCGGCGGGCGCGCTGAGCGGTGCCTGGTTCGGGATCTTCGTCGGGCTGCTGCTCGGCATCTTCTCCACCGACGGTGCCGCGTGGGTGGGCTCGCTGCTCTCCGGCCTGCTGATCGGTCTGGTGTTCGGCGCCCTGTACGGCTTCGCCGGCTACGCGGCGACCGGCGGCAAGCGCGACTTCACCAGCACCAACTCGGTGGTGGCCGCCCGCTACGACGTGATGTGCGCCCCGGCGCACGCCGAGGCCGCCCGGAACCTGCTCGCCCGCCTGTCGCTGCGCGACTGAGCGACGCCCTGCTCAGGGAGCGGTCAGAGGCCCATGCCGCGACCGGTGTTCGGGTTCAGGCTGTCGGCGCCTCGGTGCGCGTCGGCGTGCCCATGACTGGGCTTACGGGCCACCCGGGCCCCCATGTCGGTGGCCAGCACCTGCCCCCGGGCCCGCGTCCGCCGGTCGTGCCACGCCGCCGCGGCGAGCACCAGCGCCAGCAGGACCACGACCGGCATCCAGAACATCATGGCCGGACGCTACGGCCTGCGGCCCCTGCTGACCAGCAGGTGCACACCAGGGGAGTCACCCTGGCCGGGGTCTGTCGCGGGGCGACTCAGCGCAGCTGGGCGAACGTCACCGCGGCGGCTGCGGCCACGCCGAGGGAGTCCACCCCGCCCCGCATCGGGATCCGTGCCCGCACCTGCGCGGCCTGCTGGGCCGCCGGGGTGAGCCCCGGGCCCTCCGCGCCCAGCAGCACCGCGGTCCGCGGGTGCGCCCGCGGGTCGACGTCGGCGAGGTCGACGGCGTCGTCGGCCGGGGTGAGGGCGACCGTGCGGTACCCGGCGGCGTGCAGCCGCTCCAGGTCGCCGGGCCAGGAGCCGAGCACGGCCATCGGCAGTGACAGCACGTGGCCCATCGAGACCCGCACGCAGCGCCGGTACAGCGGGTCGGCGCACTGCGGGTCCAGCAGCAGCGCGTCGATGCCCAGCGCCACCGCCGAGCGGGCGATCGAGCCGATGTTCTCGTGGTCGTTGAGCCCCTCCAGCACCGCGATCCGCCGGGGCGCCGCCGGGTCGGGCCCGCGCAGCAGCGTGTCGACGTCCGGGAAGGGCACCCGGTCGGCCGAGGCGACCACCCCGCGGGTCAGCCGGAAGCCGATCAGCTCCGACAGCACCCACTTGTCCGCCTCGTAGGCGGGCACCCCCGGCGGCAGGTCCAGCGCCGACACCCGGCCCGGGATGCCCACCACCGCCCGCACCGGGTAGGGGGAGGCCAGCAGCCGCTGCACGGCCGGCACGCCCTCCACGATCACCGGCCCGGTGCCGCGCTCGGTGCCGGCGGGGCGGTCACCGGCCTTGAGGTCGCGGAAGTCGGCCACCCGCTCGTCGCCGGGGTCGGTGATCGGGACGGCGGCAGGCACCCCGCGATCATGCCCGCCGCCCCGGACGCCACCCCCGACGGGCGCCCGCACGACGCGGCACGGAGGATCAGGGGGTGCCCAGAACCAGCACGACCGTCATCGGCGCCGGCATCTCCGGCATCGCCTGCGCCCGAGCCCTGTCCGAGGCCGGGGTGGCCGTGCAGGTGCTCGACCGCGGCAACCGCCCCGGCGGCCGGATGAGCGGCCGCACCCTGCACGGCCGGGTGGTCGACCTCGGGGCCTCCTACTTCACCGCCACCGACGACTCCCCGTTCGCCGCCGTCGTGGCCGCCTGGGTGCAGCGCGGGCTGGCCCGGCCGTGGACCGACACCTTCGCCGTCGCCGGTCCGGGCGGGATCGGCGAGGTCAAGCGCGGGCCGATGCGCTACGCCGCCTCCGGTGGCCTGCGCGAGCTGGTCGTCGACCTGGCGCGCGGGCTGGACGTCGTCCAGCGGCGCACCGTGTCCGACGTCGCCCCCGGGCCGCGGGTCGACGGCGAGGACTGCGCCGCGGCCGTGCTCGCCATGCCCGACCCGCAGGCCCGCCGGCTGCTGGAGCGGGGCAGCCTCGCCGACCAGGCGCTGGACGCCCGCGGCTGGCAGGCGACGATCGCCGTCGTGCTCGGGTTCGCCGACCGGCAGTGGCCCGCCGACCTGCACGGGGCCTTCGTGCACGACTCCCCCGTCGTCGACTGGGTCGCCGACGACGGCGACCGGCGCGGCGACGGCGCACCGGTGCTGGTCGCGCACACCACCCCGGCCTTCGCCGAGCAGCACCTGGCCGAGCCCGACGGCGCGGTCGCCGAGGTGGTCGCCGCCGTCCGGCAGTGCCTCGGCATCGACGCCGAGCCGGAGTGGACGCACGCCCACCGGTGGACCTTCGCGAAGCCCAGCAGCCCGCGGGAGCAGCCGTTCCACCTCGCCGAGGGCATCGGCATCTGCGGGGACGGCTGGTCGGTCCCGTCCAAGGTGCAGGGTGCGTGGACGTCCGGGCACGCGCTCGGCGTCGAGCTCGCCCGGACCGCGGGCTGAGGAGCTGCCTCTAGGCTGCCCGGCGATGAGCGACACGGAGCCCGCCGGCTACGCCGAGGACCCGCTCGACGCCCCGGTGTTCGCCGCCGCGGACTCGGCCACCACCGGCCCCGCCGCCGTCTGCCGGTCGGTGGTCAAGACCTACCGGACGGCGACCGAGACCGTCACCGCGCTCGACCGGGTCTCCCTGGAGATCCCGCGCGCGCAGGTGACCGTGGTGGTCGGCCCGTCCGGGTCGGGGAAGTCCTCGCTGCTGCGGCTGCTCGCCTGCATCGACCGCCCGGACGCCGGCGAGGTGCTCGTCGCCGGCCGGCGGGTGGACGGGCTGAACGCCCGGGCCCGGCGGCGGCTGCGCCAGCAGCAGGTGGCCTACCTGTTCCAGCGACCCGGGGAGAACCTGCTGCCCTACCTGGACGCCACCGCGCAGGTGCAGCTGGCCGCCCAGCTGCGCGGTGCCCGAGTGGGCGCGGACCAGGTGCGCGACCTGCTGGAGCGCCTCGGGCTGGGCGGGCGGGCCGACCACGTGCCGCGGCAGCTGTCCGGCGGGGAGCAGCAGCGGCTGGCGGTGGCCTGCGGCGTCGTCGGCGACCCGGCGCTGGTGGTCGCCGACGAGCCGACCGCGGAGCTGGACACCGCCGCCGCCGAGCGGGTGCTGGCCGCGATGCAGGAGCTGGCCCGGGGTGGGGTGGCGTTCGTGCTGTCCAGCCACGACCCCCGGGTGATGGCCATCGCCGACGGCTTCGTGCACCTGGACCACGGCGAGAGGACCCCCTCACCCCCCACCCCACGCTCCGCGCGGGGCGGGACCCTGTGACGGGGCCGGACGACGGCCCCGCCGTCGAGGTGCGGGGCGCGGTGAAGCGGTTCACCCGGGGGGCGGAGACGGTGACCGCGCTGGACGGCGTGGACCTGCGGGTGCGGGCCGGTGAGTTCGTGGCGCTGGTCGGGCCGTCGGGCTCGGGCAAGAGCACGCTGCTGGCGCTGCTGTGCGGGTGGGAGACCGCCGACGCCGGCAGCGTCACCTACGGCGGCGCGCTGGCCGGGCGGCGCGCGGACACCTTCGGCTGGCCGGAGCTGGCGCTGGTGCCTCAGGCCCTCGGGCTGCTCGCCGACCTCGACCTGGCCGACAACGTGCTGCTGCCGGCCCGGCTGACCGGGGCGCTGGCCGCCTCGCGGCCGCGCGCGGGCGAGCTGATGGAGGCCTTCGGCATCGACCACCTCGCCGCTCGCGCCCCGCACCAGGCCTCGCTCGGGGAGCAGCAGCGGGTCGCCGTCGCCCGGGCGCTGCTGCTCGGCCCGGCCGTGCTGCTGGCCGACGAGCCGACGGCCCACCAGGACCGCGGTCACGCCGACCTGCTGCTCGACGAGGTGGTGGGCCAGGCCCGGGCGGGCTCGGCGGTGCTGGTGGCCACGCACGACGAGGTCGCCTGGGGCCGGGCCGACCGGGTGCTGTCGATGCGCGACGGCCGGCTCACCGAGGGGGCGCCGCGATGAGCCGGCCCCCGCTCTGGCGGCTGGCGCCCTGGACCCGCGCGCCGCTGCTGGGCCTGCGCCAGCCGGCGGCCGTGCTGGCGGTCCTGGTCACCTCGGCCATCCTGGCCTGCGCGGCCGCCTCCGCCCCGCTGTTCCTCTCCTCCGCCCGGTCGGCCGCGCTGCAGCAGCAACTGGCGCAGGGCTGCGCCGAGGTGGGCTGGGGCCAGATCGGGGTGGACAGCGGCCCACCGGTCTCCCAGGCAGCGGACGCCGACCTCGCCGCCGCCTGGGCAGCCGAGGGTCGCGTCAGCGTGCCGGCCCTCGCCTTCGCCCGGATCGGTACCTCGGACGTGGCGCCGGGCGCGCTGCCGGTGGTCGACGCGCGGGGCGAGCCGCTGTCACTGCCCGCCGGGCTGCTGTACCGGCCCGGCGCGGCGGAGAACATCGAGGTCGTCGATTCGGTCGACGGCGCGGGCGTGTGGGTGCCGCAGACCTACGCCGAGGCGAGCGGCCTGGCGCCGGGCGACGAGGTGGAGGTGGCCGGCGTCCCGGTGCGGGTGGTCGGTGTCTACACCGACCTGTTCCGGGTGCCCGAGAGCACCTACTGGTGCGACTACCGCCAGCTGTACGCCAACGACGCCTCGGGCAACACCGCCCCGCCGGCCCTGCTGCTGGCCACCGACGAGGCCACCTTCTACGCCGTCACCGCGGGCACCGGTGCCGCCCGCCTGGCCCAGGTGCCGGTCGCGGCCGACGAGCTGTCGGTCACCGACGCGCGGGAGCTGCTCGCCGCCCAGGCGCGGGCGCAGGGCCGCGTGCCGACCCCGCCGCCGGCGACCGGAGCGTTCGTGCCCAACGAGCGGCTGCCCGGCGTCGTCGCGCGGGCCGAGCTGATCGAGGCAGGGCTGCGCGGGCCGGTCGTGCCGGTCGCGGTCGCCGGCGGCCTGCTGGCGCTGGTGCTCGTCGCCGCGGCCGGCAGCTTCTGGGCCGACCGGCGGGCCACCGAGGTGCGGCTGCTCGCCGCCCGCGGCGTGGGTCCGCTGCCGCTGGCCGGCAAGGCCGCGCTGGAGCTGGCGCTGCCGGCGCTGGCCGGGGCCGCGCTCGGCTGGACCGTGGCCCGCGGGCTGATCGCCGTGCTGGGCCCGGCCGACGACCTCGACCCCGCCGCCACCACCGCGGCGCTGTGGGCCGGCGCGGCCGCCTTCGTGGTCGGCCTGGGCTGCGCGGCCGGCGTCGCCGGGCTGCGCGCTCGGGGCACCGCCGAGCGCCCGCTGGGCGCGGCCGCCCGCTGGCCCTCGCGGGTGCCGTGGGAGCTGGCGCTGCTGGTCGCGGCCGGCTGGTGCTGGGTGCTGCTGCGCGGCCAGGACGCCGTCCGCCAGGACGCCGGGGTCGCGCAGGTCAACGGCCTGCTGGTGGCCTTCCCGCTGCTGGCCATCGCCGGCTCCGCGGTGCTGCTGGCCCGGCTGCTCAGCGCACTGCTGCCCCGGCTGCGGCGCTGGGCCGGGCGACGCTCCCCCGCGGTGTTCCTCGCCGTCAACCGGCTCGCCGCCGCCCGGCTGGCCACCGCCACGCTGCTGGTGGCGGTGACGCTGCCGGTCGCCGTCCTGGGGTACACCGCGACGCTCACCGAGAGCTCGCAGACCACGCTGGACGCCAAGGTCGGAGTACAGATCGGCACCACCGGGCGGGCGGTCACCTCGGTGTCCCGGTTCGACCCCACACCCGCGATCGACGCCGTCGGCACCTACGTGGTGCGCTACGGCGACGGCAGCGTGCCGGCCCCGGCCGGGCAGGACGGCGACAGCGCCGGCCGGGTCGACGTCCAGGTGCTCGCGGTCGACCCCGACACGTTCGCCCGCACCGCCTTCTGGGACGACTCCTTCGCCGACGCCCCGCTGCCGGAGCTCCTGGAGGCCCTGCGCGGGCCGGACGTCGACGGCCGCCCGCCGGTGGTCGCCGCCGGGCTGGCGCCGGGGCCGGCCGACCTGGAGCTGGGCAGTCTCGCCGTCCCGGTGCAGGTGGTGGCGGAGGCCCGGGTGCTGCCGGGTCGGCGCACGGCCGACCCGGTGCTGCTGGTCGACGCCAGCCGGCTGCCCGACGTCGACCGCAGCGCCCGGGCCGACCGCACCGCCGAGATCTGGACCGAGGGCCCCACCGCCCCGGCCGTCGAGGCGCTCACCGCCGCCGGCGGCGTCCCGCTGCGGGTGGTGGACCAGGCGCTGGTGCTGAACACGGCCAACTTCCTGGGCATCACCTGGACCTTCGGCTACCTGTCGGCCCTCGCGGTCTTCGTCGGGGTCATCGCCGCCGGCGGGCTGCTGCTGTACCTGGAGGCGCGCAGCCGCAGCCGGGTGTCCGGGTACGTGATGGCCCGGCGGCTGGGCCTGACCCGCGCGGCGCACCTGCGCTCACTGCTGCTGGAGCTGGGCGGCGTCGCCGTCGCCGGGCTGGTGCTGGGCACCCTGCTCGCCGCCGGCGCCGTCGCCGTGGTCTACCGGCGGCTGGACGTCGACCTGATCCGCCCGCCGACCCCGCTGCTGGACGTGCCCTGGACCGCCGGGCTGGTCACCGCCGTCCTGGCGCTGGTGCTCGCCGGCCTGGCCGCCCTCTACGCCCAGCACGCCGCCGACCGCGCCGACCCCGCCTCCGTCCTCCGCGAGGACGCCTGACCCAGCCCCCCGCCCAGCGTTGATCAGCTCAGCTGATCAACGCTGCCCACAGTCACCAACGTTGGTGAGCTCGGCCGGACGGTGATCAGCTCAGCTGATCAATGCTGAGGACGGCGGGATCAGGGGCGGGGGGTGCGGGCCAGCTGGCGGCTGACGGCGACGAGGCGGCCGGTGGCGTCCCAGACGCGGTAGTCCTCGTCGATCCACCCGCCGGCGACCTGGCCGGTGCGCGACTCGACCAGGCACCAGCCCGGCGCCGGCAGGGCCCGGACGAGGGCCTGCAGCTGCACGGTCGGGGCCCAGCCGAGGGTGCCGGCGCCCCAGATCGACGGCGGCAGGCAGTCGAGCAGGGCGACCAGGGACAGCGGGTCGGGGTCGCGGCCGTCGGCCAGCCGCACCCAGGCGCGCATGACGGCCTCCCCCGCCGGGGCGCCGACCGCCCAGCCGGCGGTGGCCGGGTCCAGCCGGCAGTCCAGCTCGGCCAGCAGGCCCGGCGCGACGACGCCGGGCACCGTGCTCCCGCCCGCGGCCGCGGCGGCGACGTCGATGCAGTCCTCGACGGGGGTGACCGACGGCGGGGCGGTGTCGTCGTCGGTGTAGGTCTGCGGGCCGGGGTCCAGGGTGCCGGTGGTGGCCTGGACGCTGATCACCGGGCCGGCCTCGTCGGCCAGCACGACCGTCGAGTGCGCCAGCGTGCGCCCGGTCGGGCCCGGGGTGACCTGCAGGTGGGCGGGGCCGGCCGCACCGGCGCGCAGGTAGCTCGCCGCGAGCGCCACCGCGTGCGGGTGCGGCGAGGACAGCACCGCGGCGCGGGCGGCCACCGCCAGCAGGTAGCCGCCGTTGAGGATCCCGCCGCCCACCTCCCAGCCGCCGTCGAGCTGGGCGGTCAGCCGGCCCTCGTGGTCCCGGCGCACGGCGGTGGAGCGGGCGAAACCGGAGTCCTGGTCATGGGTCTGCAGCACACAGGGCAGGGTGCCAGGGTGGGGGGCATGGAGTACACGCACCTCGGTCGCAGCGGTCTGTCCGTGTCCCGGCTCTGCCTGGGCACGATGAACTTCGGCCCGGAGACCGACGAGGCCACCTCGCACGCCATCATGGACCGCGCCCACCAGGAGGGGGTCAACTTCTTCGACACCGCCAACGTCTACGGCTTCGCCGCCGGCAAGGGCCGGACCGAGGAGATCATCGGCACCTGGTTCGCGCAGGGCGGTCAGCGCCGGGAGAAGACCGTGCTGGCCACCAAGGTCTACGGCTCGATGACCGACTGGCCCAACGACACGTTCCTGTCCGCCCGCAACCTGGTGCGCTCGGTCGACGCCTCGCTGCAGCGCCTGCAGACCGACTGGATCGACCTGTACCAGTTCCACCACGTCGACCTGAGGACGCCGTGGGAGGAGGTCTGGCAGGCCTGCGAGACGCTCGTCGCGCAGGGCAAGGTGCTCTACGTCGGCTCCAGCAACCACGCCGGCTGGCAGCTGGCCGCGGCCAACGAGGCGGCTCGCTCCCGGCACTTCCTCGGCCTGGTCAGCGAGCAGTCGATCTACAACCTGCTCACCCGGGAGATCGAGCTGGAGGTGATCCCGGCCGCGCAGCACTACGGCATCGGCATCATCCCGTGGAGCCCGCTGCAGCAGGGCCTGCTGGCCGGGGTGCTGGCGAAGCAGGAGGGCAGCCGCCGGCACAACGAGCGCGCGAAGGCGAAGATCGAGCAGCTGCGGCCGCAGCTGCAGCGCTACGAGGACCTGTGCGCCGAGTGGGGCGCCGCCCCGGCCGACGTCGGGCTGGCCTGGCTGCTGCACCAGCCCGCGGTCACCGCCCCGATCATCGGCCCGCGCACGATGGAGCAGTTCACCGGTGCGCTGGGCGCCCTGGACGTCACGCTGGGCACCGAGCAGCTCGCCGCGCTCGACGAGCTCTTCCCCGGGTACCGGACGGCGCCGGAGCACTACGCCTGGTGAGCGTCGGGGTGCCCGTCCGCGGGCACCCCGACCGGCCAGCCGGCCAGCGGCTCGTGCCGGGCGTCCGGGCCCAGGTGGCTGCGCAGCAGCTGCACCCGGGTGACCGGCCACACCGGCCCGCGGTAGCCGTCCAGCCGCGCGGGCAGCCCGGCGTCCACCGGCGCGCCGGGCCGCCACCGGCCCACGGTCAGGTGGGCGCGGAACTCCCGCCGCTCCACGTCGACCCCGGCGTCCCGGGCCGACCCGGCCAGCCGGCCGGCCAGGTCGGCCAGCGCCTCGACGTCGCCGGCCACCCCCACCCAGCACACGCCCGGACGACGACGCACCCCGAAGCTGCCGCCCCCGGCCAGCCGCACCGACAGCGGCGGGCACCGCCGGACCACGTGCCCGGCACGGTCGGCGAGCCGGGCGGTGACGTCGGAGGGCACGTCGCCGAGGAACACCAGCGTCAGGTGCCAGCGGGCCGGCGGCGTCCAGCGGGGAGCGCCCGGTACGTCCCGGAGCGAGGCCAGCGCGGCGGCGAGGTGGTCGACGGCGGCCGGTGGCGGGGTCACCGCCTCCGAACAGCCGGGCCGGGCGGCGGCCCGGCGCTGGGCAGCCGGTCACCGGCGCCACGCCCGGGCCGAGCGGGCACACCGACGACGTGGCCGGGGGCCGCGCTGGACCGTCAGGGGGTCACCGCCCCGCGGCCACCGGGTCCGGCACCGCGGAGCCGGTGCGGGCACCGACGTGCAGCCGCACCCGCGGCGGCAGGACGTGTGCCTCCAGCCGGACCCGCCGCCCCCGGGACAGCACCAGCCCGGCCGCGCACCCGGCGACGACGACCAGCGCCCCGCTGGCCACGAAGGCCACCGGCGCCCCGAGGTGCTCGGCGAGCCAGCCCACCGTGGGTGCGCCGACGGGGGTGCCGCCGAGGAAGCACATCAGGTAGAGCGAGAGCACCCGCCCGCGCATCTGCGGCTCCACCCCCAGCTGCACGAAGCTGTTGCAGGCGACCGCGAACAGCAGGCCGGCGGCACCGGCCGGCACCAGGGCCACGGCGAACGTGGCGTAGCTCGGCATCAGGCCGCAGACCACGGTGAGCAGGCCGAAGCCGATGGTGGCCAGCACCAGGAACCGCTGCCGCGGCCGGGCCTGCCGCCGGGTGCTCAGCAGCGCCCCGCACAGCGAGCCCACCGCGTAGCAGGTGGTGAGGAAGCCGAACGCGCCGGCGCCGGCGTCGTAGACCTGGCGGGCCATGAGCGCGATGGTCACCTGGGTGTTGAACCCGAACGTGCCGACGACGAAGGCCAGCACCATCGCCAGCACCAGGTCCGGCCGCCCGCGGGTGTAGGCGATGCCCGCGCGCAGCTGGCCGCGCCCCCGCGGCACCGGGTCGCTGGGGTGCAGCTCGTGGCGACGCATGCGCGCCAGCGCCGCGATGGTGACCGCGAAGCTGGCCGCGTTGAGGAAGAACGTCGGCGTCGTCGACCCGCCGGAGGCGGTGATCACCCCGCCGGCGACGGCGGGGCCGATCAACCGGGCGCTGTTGAAGATCGTGGAGTTGAGGCCCACCGCGTTGGTCAGCAGTCCGGGCCCGACCAGCTCGGAGACGAACGACTGCCGCAGCGGCGCGTCGATCGCCGACACCACCCCGAGCAGCAGGGCCAGCACCAGCACGTGCCACAGCCGGACGACGTCGAGCGCGACGAGGCTGCCCAGCACGAGGGCCAGCAGGCCCATGACGGTCTGGGTGACCATGATCAGCCGGCGCTTGTCGTAGCGGTCGGCGAGCACGCCGCCGACCAGGCTGAACACCAGCGCGGGGCCGAACTGCAGGGCGGTGATCAGCCCGAGGGCGACCCCGCTGTCGCCGGACAGCTGGAGCACCAGCCAGTCCTGGCCGATGCGCTGCACCCACATGCCGGTCTGGCTGACGAGGTTGGTGGAGGCGAACAGCCGGTAGTTCCACACCCGGAGGGCGCGGAACATGCCGGTCGAGGCCCCGCGGTCAGCCGACGTACCGGTCACCCACCGGCGAGCTTCTCCATGATCACCGAGGCGTCGCGCAGCACGGTCCGCTCCTCGGCGGTGAGCTCGTGCAGCCGGCCGGACAGCCACGCCTCGCGGGCCCGGGCCTCGGCGGCCAGCAGGTCCTCGGCGGCGTCGGTGAGACCGATGACCACCTGGCGCCCGTCGGTCGGGTGCGGCGTCCGGGTGACCAGGCCCATGCCCTCCAGCGCCACCACGACCCGGGTCATGGACGGCGGCTGCACCCGCTCGTGCCCGGCCAGCTCGCCCGGGCTCATCGGCCCGTGCCGCTTGAGCGTGGACAGCGCGGCGAGGTGGGTGAGCGTGACCGAGGTGTCCACGCGCTGGTTGCGCAGTCGCCGGGAGAACCGCATGACCGACAGGCGCAGGTCGTGCGCCAGGGCGGCGGTGTCCAACGTGGTGCGTGGCACGGCGTCACCCTAACCCGTGAGCAGAGGTAATGAACTAGAACAGCTGCTGCAGCGGTTCGAGGGCGAAGTAGACCACGAAGAGCCCGGCCACGACCCACATCAGCGGGTGCACCTCGCGGACCCGGCCCACGGCGGCGCGCAGCAGCACGAAGCTGACCACGCCGGCACCGATGCCGTTGGTGATCGAGTAGGTGAACGGCATCAGCGCGATGGTCAGGAACGCCGGGATCACCAGGGACAGGTCGCCCCACTCCAGGTCGCGGATCTGGCTGATCAGCAGGGCCCCGACGATCACCAGCACGGGCGCGGCGGCCTCGGAGGGCACCACCTCCACCAGCGGGGAGAAGAACGTCGCCACCAGGAACAGCAGGCCGGTGACGACGCTGGCCAGGCCGGTGCGGGCGCCGTCCGCGACGCCCGCGGTGCTCTCCACGTAGGTGGTGTTGGAGGAGATGCTGGCCGCGCCACCGGCCGCGGCGGCGATCGAGTCGACCAGCAGCACCGGCTGCGAGCCGGGCAGGTTGCGGTCGGAGTCGAGCAGGTCGCCCTCGGCGCCGACCGCGGTGACCGTGCCGACGGTGTCGAAGAAGTCGGCGATCATCAGCGCGAACACGATGAGCAGCGCGGCGACGACGCCGATCCGCTCGAAACCGCCGAACAGCGAGAAGTTGCCGACGATGGAGAAGTCGGGGGCGGCGACCACGTCGTCGGGCAGCCGGGGCACCTGCAGCGCCCAGCCGCGCGGGTTGAGCGCGCCGTCCGGGCCGACGGCGGGGCCGACCGAGGCGATCGCCTCGATGACGATGGCCAGCACCGTGGTGGCGATGATGCCGATCAGCAGCCCGCCCCGGACCTTGCGGACGACGAGCACGCTGGTGAGCGCCAGGCCGACGACGAAGGTCAGCAGCGGCCAACCGGCCAGCTCGCCGCCGACGCCGAAGCTGATCGGCACCGTGCCGGACTCCGCGCGCCGGACGAACCCGGCGTCCACCAGGCCGATCAGGGTGAGGAAGAAGCCGATGCCGACCGCGATCGCCGTCTTCAGCTGGGCGGGGATCGCGGTGAACACGGCCCGCCGGAAGCCGGTGAGCACCAGCACCGAGATGAGCAGGCCCTCCAGCACGACCAGGCCCATGACCTCGGGCCAGGTCAGCTGGGTCGCCGCGTACACCCCGACGACGGCGTTGATCCCGAGGCCCGCCGCCAGGGCCAGCGGGTAGCGCCCGATGACGCCCATCGCGATGGTGAGCACGCCGGCCACGAAGGCGGTCAGCGCCGCGACCGCGGGGAACGGCAGCGTGGCGCCGGTGACGTCCGGGCCGGACAAGATGATCGGGTTGAGCACCACGATGTAGGCCATCGTGAAGAAGGTGACGACGCCGCCGCGCACCTCACGGGTCACCGTGGAGCGGCGGGCGGTGATGCCGAAGTAGCGGTCGAGGCCGTTCTTCGGGCGCATCTGCGGCCCCGGGCTGCGCCGGGGTGCGCTGGCGCCGGTCGCGGCGGTGCTCCCGGCGGCGCGTGGCGCACCGGCGGGACGGGACTTGTCGGGCACGGCGGGACTCCCCGGGTGGCCACCGAGGCGGCGGGGTGTCTCCCCGGGCCGGTGCGGTGGGACGGTCTCGAGCGGCGACAGCGTGCCACACCCCCGACCGGCCCGGGGGTGCGGCGGTCCACCGACACGTACCGGCAGGACGAGGCCCGGCCGGCACGCCAGGGTCCGCGCCCGGCCGGGCACGCCCTAGAGTCGGCGCGTGCCCGCACCCACCCGGCCCGCGCCGCTGCCCCTGGAGGTCGACACGGCCCGGGTGGTGGTGATCGGGATGGTCGCGTGGGCGGTGGCCCTGGTGGTCCTGCTGCTGCTGGGCGACCGGGTCGACCGGGTCTGGACCTGGACCTGCGTCTGCGCCCTGGTGCTGGCCTCCGGCGGCCTCGGCGTCATGCGCTGGCAGGGCCAGCTGCGCCGCCGCCGGGACTGACCCCGACCGGACGACGGCCCGGTCGGGCGCGCGGCGCGATGACTGCGGCGTGGCGGCGGACGACCCGGGCCGCGACCGACCACCATCTCCGCCCATGGACCGGGGACCGGGCACGACCGCGGCGCTGGCCGTGGCGGGGGGCGCAGTGTTCGGGGCGACCACGTCGCTGGTCAACGCTCTCTCCTCCCCGTACGGCCAGTTGGCGCTCACCGACGGGCCGCTGCGCCGGCTCGCCGTCGTGGCCAGCCTGCTGCTGGACGCCGGGTGGGCCTGGGCTGCCCTCGCCGTGGCCGGTGGGTGGCTGGCGGGTGGAGTGCGCCGCGGGGCGCTGACCGGCTCCCTGGCCCTGCTCGGTGCCGTGCCGGCCTACTACGTCACCGACGCGGCCGGCCGCGGAGAGGAGCTGTCCGGGTAGGCGGCGGAGCTGCTGTTCTGGGCCGTCGCGGCGCTGCTGCTCGGCTCGGCGCTGGGCGCCGCAGGTGGACTGGCGCGCCGGCGCGACCTGCTCGGGCTGGTGGGCAGGCTGGTCGTCCCGCTCGGCGCGGCGGCACAGGCGGTTCTGCTGCCCCCCGGCTTCGGCCGCCCGATGGGCGACGGCGAGGCCCGTACCGCCCAGCTGCTGGTGCTCGGCACCGCGGTGCTGGCCGCCGGCGCGCTCTGCCTCCGGCACCAGCAGCAGCGCGACGCCCGGCGCGCGGAGCCGACCACGGTCCACGGCGGAGGGGTCTGAGCCCTGCCCGAGGAGGGTCCGACCTCAGCGCGGGACGACCTCCGCCCGGGTCCCTGCCCGAGCCGGCTCAGATGACGTCGAAGTCCGCGGTGTCGTAGCGCGCGGTGTGCACGACCTCGGCCGGCGCGCCCCCGCTGTCGACCAGCGTGGCCTGGCTGTGCGCGCCGCAGCCGTACTCGACCGGGACGACGCGGCCGTCGGCCGGCGCGTAGGCGTTGCTGCAGGCACCGATCGACTGGCGGAGCACGCCGGCCAGCGGGAGGAAGAAGCCGCAGGTGCCGCAGCGGCCGGGTGCCTGCCGGGCCATCGGCGAGTCGGGCCCGAAGTCGCCGGTCAGCCAGCGCGCGACGGCCTGGCTGCGCCCGCGCGGGGACAGCACGCGCTCGCGGCCCAGGCCGATCTCGGTGGCCACCGCGCGGGCGGCCGGGTCGTCGGCGGCGTCGTCGTCGACGAGGTAGGCGGGCACCAGCCGGTCGTCGTCCTCGGTGGAGGGAAGCACGTCGCCGACGGAGAGGTCGCCGGGGCGCAGGCGCTCCTGCCACGGCACCCACTCGGGGGCCAGCAGCGCCTCGTCACCGGGCAGCAGCACGACCTCGTCGAGCGTCGGCTCACCGCCGGGCGCGCCGGCCAGGGTGACCGCCCACGTCCAGCCGACGTAGCCGGGCAGGGACGCGGCGAAGTGGTGGGTGAGCAGCTGGCCCAGTGCCTCGGCAGGCACGTCGGGCAGGTCGCTGACGACCGTCTCGGTGCTGGTGCCCCGGTGCTCCCCGACCGCGGTCGGGTCGCCGGCGACGTCGACGGCGGCCGCGCGGGCCAGCTCGACGGCCGCGGCGAGCGAGCTCACGGGGCCGGACGGGGCGGTGGCGGATGCCTCGTCGGGCACCGGGAGGGCCTGCTCGGAGTCGGACACCGCACCATCATCCCCCGCAGGCGCCAGCGCGCTCCGACCGGCATCTCAGCTGGGTGAGGCACGATTGGCCCGTGCCCTCGTCCCCCGACCGCCGCCTGCCGCGCCGCAGGTCACCGTGGCGTCGTGCCGCGCCGGCGGAGCAGGACCGGCTGGACACCACGCCGCTGCACGTCCCCCGGGTGGAGACCGCACCGCTGCCGGTCGCCGGGCACCAGCCGCCGGGCGACGACCACCCGACCGTGGTGCAGGTCGTCCCGGCCCGCCCGGGCGGCGCGCCGCAGCCCGACGGCTCGGCGTGGCCTCCGGCGAGCGGCCCCGGCCCGGCCGCCTGGTCCCCCGCACCGCACGCCCCGGGCCACCAGTCCCCGACCGCGCGGCCCCTGGGCGGGCAGCCCCCGGGCGCGCCGTCCACGCAGGCCCCCGCGGGGTCGCCCGCAGGCTCCCCGGACGCCGGCCCGTGGCAGCCCGGCCCGTGGCAGCCCGGCGCGTGGCAGCCCGACCCGCGGCAGCCCGACCCGCGGCAGCCCGGCCCGTCGCAGCAGGGCCCCTGGCAGCAGAGCCCGTCGCATCAGGGCCCGTGGCAGCCACCCCAGCAGCAGCCGGGGCCGGCGTACCAGGGACCCCAGCAGCACCCGGGAGCTCCGCACTCGGCCGGCCCGCTCCCGTACCCGGGGCAGGCACCCCCGTACGGCGCGCCCCCGTACGGCGCACCGCAGCACGGCGGATCCCCCTACGGGCCACCGCAGTACGGCGCGCCCCAGTACGGACCGCCTCCGGGGCCTCCCCCGTACGGCGCTCCGCCGTACGGTGCCCCGCACCCCGGGACCGCGCCGTACGCGGAGCCGTACGCGCCGCCGCCCCACGGCTCCCCCGAGCAGCCCGCCGAGCAGCCGGCACCACCCGCCGCTGCGACGGGCGTGCCCAGGAAGCTGACCGTCACCCGGGTGGCCGCCGCACGCACCCGCGAGCTGACCCGCAACGCCGTCCGGCGGGTGGACGACGCCAGCCGGGCCGACGGGGCGGGCGAGAGCGGGCTGACCGGCCTGCTCTGGGTCAACGCCCTGCACGCCGCCGGGGACGCGATGATCGCGGTGTCGCTGGCCGGGACGCTGTTCTTCGCCGCCGCCGGTGACGCCCAGCGCACCAACGTGGCCCTGTACCTGCTGGTCACGGTGGCCCCGTTCGCGCTGCTCGCGCCGGTGATCGGCCCGCTGCTGGACCGCCTGCAGCGCGGGCGCCGCGCGGCGATGGCGGGCGCGCTGATCGGGCGCACCGTGCTGGCCCTGGTGATGCTCTTCCACTTCGACGACCTGGGGCTCTACCCGGCCGCGCTCGGCGTCCTGGTGCTGTCCAAGTCGTTCAACGTGCTCAAGGCGGCCGTGGTCCCGCGGGTGCTGCCGGACGCGATGTCGCTGACGTCGGCCAACGCACGGATGTCGGTCTTCGGCCTGGCTGCCTCCGGGGTGCTGGGCGGGCTCGGCGCGGGTCTGGCCGCGACCCTCGGCTTCTCCTGGGAGCTGGGTGCCACGGCCGCGGTGTTCCTCGCCGGCGGGGTGCTCGCCTTCCGGCTGCCCGCCCACGTCGACCTGCCGCAGGGCGAGACCCCGGCCACCGTGCTGACCACCGAGGACCTCTCCGACGAGCGGACCCGGCGTCCCTCGGCCGGGCCGCACGTGGTCACCGCGCTGCGCGCGACCGCGGCGCTGCGCGGGCTCAGCGGCTTCCTCACCATCTTCGCCGCGTTCCTCACCCAGGCCACGTTCCCCGACGGGTGGGAGGCCACCGGCGCGCTGGGCGTGATCGCGGTGGCCGCCGGGGTGGGCAGCTTCGCCGGCACCGCCGTCGGGTCACGGCTGCACGCCGCCCGCCCGGACACCCTGGTGCTGGTCTCCGCCGGGTCCGCGGCGGTGATCACCGTGATCGCCGCGCTGCTCTACAGCTTCCCGGTGGCCGCGCTGGTGGTCGCCGTGTCGTCGGTGAGCAACGCGCTGGGCAAGGTGGCGCTGGACGCGATCATCCAGCGCGAGGTGCCCGAGGCCCTGCGCGCCTCGGCGTTCGGCCGGTCGGAGACCTGGCTGCAGCTGGCCTGGGTCGCCGGCGGCGCCGTCGCGGTGGCCCTGCCGGCGAACGGCCGGCTCGGCTTCGCGGTGGCCGCCGCCCTGCTCGCGCTGGCGGTCGGCCTGGTCCTGTGGGGCCAGCACCGCCGCGGCCGCACCGCATCCGGACCGTCGGGACGCCTCGGCCGACCCACCCCGCCGGACGCCGGGGACACCGACCCCGGGCCCACGGACGGGCGAGGCGGAGAGGACCGGTACTGGTGAGCAGGCGCACCACGAGGCGGGCAGCCCGGGCCACGGTCGGCGCGGCACTGCTCGGGCTGACCGCGGGCTGCGGCGGCAGCGCCGCCGACGACGGACCGCCGACGGTCAGCGTGCAGACCGCCGACCAGCAGATCGTGCTGCAGCCCACCCAGTTCTGCTTCGGCGACGAGGGCGGCGAGCGCTACGACATCGTGCCGCCGGTCGTCGACGTGTCCCCCGACACCGCCATCACCCTGCGGGTGCCGTCGGAGGTCGCGGACAGCGGCTGGTCGGTGCAGGTGTACGACGACCAGCTGGCCACCAAGATCGGTGAGGTCGACGTGGGCGCCGACACCGAGGTGTTCAGCGAGATCAACAGCTCCGACGTCAGCCCGCCGGGCTTCTACCTGGTCGTCGTCCAGGACGCCGGCGAGGACTGCAACGGGCTGTCCGGCGCGTGGCCGGTCGGCTTCATCCGCGCCGGTGGCGCCATCAGCGACACCACCGCCCCCGCCACCCCGGCCCCCGCCGGCTGACCGGGCCTCAACCCTCCAGGTCGCCGGCGACGGCGCGCAGCAGCGAGCCGATCTTGCGGCCCACCGGCTTGTCCGGGTGGCGACCGTGGCGCAGGCCGGTGGAGACGCCGTCCAGGAGCTTGATCAGGTCCTCGATGATCGGCACGAGCTCGTCGGGGCTCTTGCGGGTCGCGGCGACGGCCGAGGGCAGCGGGTCCAGCACCTGCACCTGCAGGGCCTGGTCACCGCGCCGGCCCTCGACGATGCCGAACTCGACGCGCTGACCGGGCTTCAGCTCCGTGGTGCCGCTGGGCAGGGCGTCCTTGTGCACGAACACGTCGGGGCCGCCGTCGCGGGCGAGGAAGCCGAAGCCCTTCTCCGCGTTGAACCACTTCACCTTGCCGCTGGGCACGTTGTTCCTTCGGGTCGTCGTCGCCGGTGGAGCTGGCCGGCACCTGGGGCAGCTGCGTGCGCCGCCGCGTCCAGGTTAGTCGGGCCACGCGCCGCCGGTCCCGCTGGTTTCCGCGCCCGGGGAGCGGACGGCCGGCGCGCCTACGCTGACCCCGTGCCGTCCGCCGCGCCCGCCCCGGGTCCGCCGCCGACCGGGGCCGGGCACCCCGACTACCGGTTCTCCCTGGCCAACGAGCGCACCCTGCTGGCCTGGCTGCGCACCGCGCTGGCCCTGGTGGCCGGTGGCGTGGCGATCGCCCAGTTCGCCCCCGGTCTGGGCGTGCCGCACGGCGGCACCGTCGTCGCCGTCCTGCTGCTCGCCGGTGGGCTGGTCACCGCGCTGGCCGGGCACCGGCGGTACCGGCGGGCCGAGGCCGCGATCGCCGCGGACGCCCCGCTGCCCGACGGGTCGATGGGCAGCTGGGCGGCGGCGACCGTCGCCGTGCTCGTGGTGCTGGTCGGCGCGCTCGTGGTCGTCGACGCGCTGCGCGGGTGAGTCCCGCTCCCCCGCCGGCCGGTGGTGTGCCCCGCCGGCCCGGGGAGACCCAGCCGGCGCGCACGGCGCTGGCCTGGCAGCGCACCGCGCTCGGCGTGCTCGCGGTGGCCGCGCTGCTGGCCCGGGCCGCGGTCGTGCGGGACCGGCCGCTGGTCGTGCTGCCGGCCGCCGTGGTGGCGCTGGCCGGGCTGGCCCTGCTGGGCGCCGCCGGCCCCCACCGACTGCGCACGGCGCGGCAGGCGGCGGAGACCGGTGGCAGCGGCCGGGCCGCACGTGGTGCGGCCCTCGCCACCGGCGTGGTCGTGCTCACCGCCCTGGCCGGCCTGGCCGCCGTCGCCCTCCTGCCCTGACCTCGGCCCGGTCCCCTCAGGCGTTGCGGACGGCGGCCGCGCCCTGCAGGCCCAGCTCTTCCACCGACACCTGGCGCATCTCCACCTTGCGCACCTTGCCGGTGACGGTCATCGGGAACTCGGTGACCACCTTGACGTAGCGGGGCACCTTGTAGTGGGCGAGCTTCCCGGCGCACCAGGTGCGCAGGGCCTCCGCGGTGAGCGGCTCGGCGCCCTCGCGCAGCCGCACCCAGGCCATCAGCTCCTCGCCGTACCGCTCGTCGGGGACGCCGATGACCTGCGCGTCGACGACGTCCGGGTGGGTGTGGAGGAACTCCTCGACCTCGCGCGGGTACACGTTCTCCCCGCCGCGGATCACCATGTCCTTGATCCGGCCGACGATGTTCAGGTACCCGGCCTCGTCCATGACGGCGAGGTCGCCGGTGTGCATCCAGCGGGCGGCGTCGAGCACCTCGGCGGTCTTCTCCGGCTGCTCCCAGTAGCCGAGCATCACCGAGTAGCCGCGGGTGCAGAACTCGCCGGTCACCCCGCGCGGCACGGTGAGCCCGGTGGCCGGGTCGACCACCTTCACCTCCAGGTGCGGGTGCACCCGGCCCACGGTGGAGGTGCGCCGGTCGAGGTCGTCGTCGGCACCGGTCTGCGTGGACACCGGCGAGGTCTCGGTCATGCCGTAGCAGATGGTGACCTCCTGCATGCCCATCTCGCTGACCACGCGCTTCATCACCTCGACCGGGCACGGCGAGCCGGCCATGATCCCGGTGCGCAGGCTGGACAGGTCGTAGGAGGCGAAGTCGGGCAGGGCGAGCTCGGCGATGAACATCGTCGGGACGCCGTACAGCGAGGTGCACCGCTCGTCCTGCACCGCCTGCAGGGTGAGCGCGGGGTCGAAGCCGGGCGCGGGGATGACCATCGTCGCCCCGTGCGAGGTGCAGCCGAGGTTGCCCATGCCCATGCCGAAGCAGTGGTAGTAGGGCACCGGGATGCAGACCCGGTCGGCCTCGGTGTAGCCGCAGCCCTCGCCCACGAAGAAGCCGTTGTTGAGCAGGTTGTGGTGGGTGAGCGTGGCGCCCTTGGGGAAGCCGGTGGTGCCCGAGGTGTACTGGATGTTGATCGGGTCGTCGGCGGTGAGCTGCCCGGCCCGCTCGGCCAGCAGCCCGCGGTCGGCCGAGCGGCCACGGTCCATGAGCGCGTCCCACTCCGGGTCACCCAGGAACGCGACCTCGCGCAGGTCGGGGCAGTCGGCGCGCACCTCGGCGACCATCGCGCGGTAGTCGCTGGTCTTGAAGCTCGGGGCCGCGACCAGCACGGAGATGCCGGCCTGGCGCAGCACGTAGGACAGCTCGTGCGTGCGGTAGGCGGGGTTGATGTTCACCAGGACGACGCCGAGCTTCGCCGTGCCGTACTGGACGAGGACCCACTCGGCGCAGTTCGGCGCCCAGATGCCGACCCGGTCGCCCTTCTGCAGGCCCAGGGAGTGCAGGCCCAGGGCGCACGCGTCGACGTCGGCCACCAGCTGCGGGTAGGTCCAGCGCCGGCCGGTGGCGCACTCGACGAGTGCCTCGTGGTCGCCGACCCGCGCGGCCGTGCGGTCCAGGTCGGCCCCGATCGTGTCCCCGAGCAGCGGCACCGTGGAGGTGCCACTGCTGTAGGAGGGCAGTGCGGGGGCGGTCATGCCGGGACGCTGACGACGGTGTCCGTGCAGCCCGACACGCCGGTCACCGTCCTTCGCCGGCCTGGACACCCGCCCGGTTGGGCTTGTCGGTGGGGTGGGCGTACCGGATCCGGTGGGCCGGCAGCGGGAACTCGTGGTCCTCGCCGAACGGCGACAGCGACCCGGCGGTCTCGGCGACGAGCTCGGTCAGCGGGGGGCCACCGCCCTCGGACTGGCCCCAGGTGGGCTCCTTGAGGTGGGCGTTCTTCTTGCCGCTCTTGGCCATGTCGCCTCCGTGCACGTGGGGGCCCGGGCGGGTGCGCGGACCGTCCCCGCCATCTTCTCGCGACGGAGGGCGCTTGCGCACCGGTGGGCGCCCCGTGAGGTCGCTGCGGGTCTGCTGCGGACCCGCTGCCGGTCAGCCCGCGCGCCGCCGCGCCCGGCGGGCAGCGTCGCGGGCGCCGAGCAGCGTGCCGGTGGCGTCGGCGGTGAGCACCCACTGCCCGGCCCCGGCCGGGGCGTAGCGCACCTCGGCGTCCTGCAGCGCGGAGACGGCCCGGGTGCGCCAGATCGCGGTGCTCAGCAGCTGCAGGCGCAGCGGGTCGGCCAGCGGGTCGGCGTCGTCCGGCTCGACCAGCAGGAGCGCCGGGCCCGCACTGCGCAGCCGGCCGGTCGACCACGGCGTCACCGCCAGGGCCGCGGCCCAGCGGCGGGTGCGCAGCAGGGCACCCACACCGGCGACGACGCCGGCGAGCCCGCCCAGCAGCAGCACCAGCAGCACCAGGCCGGCACCGCCGACCCGGTCGCCCCCGGAGCGCACCACGGTGGACGCCGCCACCCCGACCAGCACGGCCAGGACCACGCCGATCACCCCGCCACCGAGCCAGCGCAGGGCCCCGGCCCGGTGCGCGGCCAGCGCGTCCCGGGTACCCGGGTCGTCCAGGGCGGGGGTCACGCCCCGGATGCTCCCAGAGCCCCGCGCGTGGCCGGGCGCCACGGGGCAGGTGGTGGCGCCGTCGTCGTAACGTGGTGCGGATGCCCCAGGACCAGCCCGCCACGCTCGCCGCCTGGTTGCGCACCCGCAGCGACGAGCAGCTGGGCGCACTGCTGCTCGCCCGGCACGACGTCGCCCGGCCCGCGCCGTCCGACGTGGTCAGCCTGGCCAGCCGGCTCGCCGTCCCGATCTCGGTGGACCGGGCGCTGGACGAGCTGGACGCCGCCACGCTGCAGGTGCTGGACGCCGTCCTGCTGTCCGAGGGCGACGGTGTCGCGCGGGCCGAGCTGGCCGCCCTGCTCCCCGACGTGCCGGCCGAGGTGGTGCAGCGCGGTGTGCAGACCCTGACCGAGCGCGCGCTGCTGTGGGGCGACGACGAGCTGCGAGCCCCGGAGCCGGTGCGCCGCTCGGTGCGGCACCCGGCCGGGCTGGGGCGGCGCGCGGTGGACCTGCGGGTGCAGCTCCCCCGGGACCTGCCCGGCACGCTGGCCGAGCTGTCGGCCGAGGAGCGGGACGTGCTGCAGCGGCTGGCCGGCGACCGCCCGGTCGGCCACCTGCCCGACGGCCCGGCCACCTCCGGGTCACCGGCCCGGCGGCTGCTGCAGCTGGGCCTGCTGGCGCGCATCGACGCGGTGAACGTGGAGCTGCCGCGGGAGGTCGGGCTGGCCCTGCGCGGGGACCGGCCGCTCGGGTCGCCGCGGGTGCGCCCGGAGCCGGAGCTGCGTCGCCGCCCGCAGGCCGACGTCGACCGGCAGGCCGCGGGTGCCGCGATGGAGGTCATCGGCCGGGTCGGTGAGCTGCTGGTGCTGCTGGAGGACGAGCCGGCCGGGCTGCTGCGCAGCGGCGGCATGGCCGTGCGGGACCAGAAGCGGCTGGCCCGCGAGCTGCACGTGCCCGAGTCCGACGCGACCTTCCTGGCCGAGCTGGCCTTCGCCGCCGGCCTGCTGGACGTCGGCGGGGCGCACCGCGACGAGTGGCTGCCCACCCGGGCCTACGACCTGTGGCGCGAGCAGGACCTGCCCACCCGCTGGGCCACCCTGGTGTGGGGCTGGCTGACCAGCGTGCGGCTGCCGTCGCTGGTGGGTCAGCGCACCGTCGCCGGCAAGGCGGTCAACGCGCTGTCCCCGGACATCGTGCGGCAGACCGCGCCCGCCGTCCGCCGGTCGGCGCTGGCCGCGCTGGCCGAGACCCCGCCCGGCAGCGGGCTGACCCCGGACGACCTGCTGACGGTGCTGCGCTGGCGCACCCCGCGCCGGGCCGACCGGCTGGCCCCGGTGCCGGCCGTGCTCGCCGAGGCCGACCGGCTGGGCATCAGCGTCGGCGGCGTGCTCGCCGGGGCCGGCCGGCTGCTGCTCACCGACGGGGAGGACGGCGCCGCGGACGGGGTGCGCGAGCTGCTGCCCGAGCCACTGGACCACGTGCTGGCCCAGCCCGACCTCTCCCTGGTCGCGCCCGGTCCGCTGGTCGCCGAGCTGGCCACCACGCTGGCCGTGGTCGCCGACGTCGAGTCCTCCGGCGGCGCGACGGTGTACCGGGTGTCCGACGCCAGCGTGCGGCGGGCGCTGGACCGCGGCTGGTCGGCCACCGACCTGCACGAGTTCTTCGCCCGGGCCTCCCGCACGCCGGTGCCGCAGGCACTGGACTACCTGGTCGACGACGTCGCCCGCCAGCACGGCCGGCTCCGGGTCGGCTCGATCGAGTGCTACGTGCGCTCCGACGACCACGGGTTGCTGTCCCAGGTGCTCGGCGACCGGCGCACCGCCCCCGCCGAGCTGCGCCGGCTGGCCCCCGGCGTCCTGGTGAGCGGGCTGCAGGCCGACGAGGTGCTGTCGGTGCTGCGCTCATCCGGCTACGCCCCGGCCGGTGAGTCCTCCGGCGGTGCGGTGCTGACCCGGCCGCCGGCCAAGCCGCGGGCCGCCGGGCGCCGCCCCGGCTCGTCGGCGCCGCCGACCGCCCCCCGGCCGATGGCCCCGGGCGACGTGACGGCGACCGTGCGGGAGATCCGCGCCGGCGACGCCGCGCTGGCCGCCCGCCGCACCGACCCGGTGCGCCAGATCCCCGGCGTGACCACCGCCAGCACGCTGGAGCTGCTGTCCCGCGCGGTCGCCGACGGGCTGCCGGTGTGGCTGGGCTACGTGGACGCCGCCGGCAGCGGCAGCCAGCGGGTGGTGCGGCCGTCGTCCCTGGTGGGCGGGTTCCTGCAGGGCTTCGACGAGGGCCGCGGGGAGAACCGGACCTTCGCGGTGCACAGGATCACCTCGGTGGCCCTGGTCACCGAGGCCACCGGCTGAGGCTGCCCCGACCGGGGTCCTGCGGGAATGCAAGGCCTGCTCTCGGCATTGTCCGGGACAGTTGCTCCGCGAGAAGACCTGGACAGGCGGGTCAGGGGGGCCGCCGGAGTGGGCACCGAGGACCGGACATGGACGAGAGCGTCGCGAGTGGGTTGACCAGGGCACTGGGAACGGTGCTGGGCACGGCAGAGCTGCCGGTGCGGCTGCGCGGCTGGGACGGGTCGGAGGCGGGTCCGCCGGACGCCCCGATGATCTCGGTCCGGTCGCCGCTGGCCCTGCGGCGGATGGTCTGGTCGCCCGGGCAGCTCGGCCTGGGCCGGGCCTACGTCGCCGGTGAGATCGACGTCGAGGGCGACGTGTACGCGGCGTTCGCCGCGCTGAGCTCGGCGGGCAAGCTGGCCGAGAAGGGCGCCTTCCGCGCCGCCACGCTGCACGACCGGTGGGAGCTGGCCCGCACCGCGGCTCAGCTGCACGCCCTGAGCCCGGAGCCCGCGCCGCCGCCGGAGGAGGCCCCGGTCGGGCGCGGCCGCCGGCACAGCCGCGGCCGGGACGCCGCCGCGATCTCCCACCACTACGACGTCGGCAACGACTTCTACGCCCTGGTGCTCGGCCCGTCGATGGTCTACTCCTGCGCCGTCTGGGAGTCCCCCGAGGTCGGTCTGGACGCCGCCCAGGAGGCCAAGCTGGACCTGGTCTGCCGCAAGCTCGGGCTCGGACCGGACAGCCGGCTGCTCGACGTCGGGTGCGGCTGGGGCAGCCTGGCCGTGCACGCGGCCGGGCGGTACGGCGCCCGGGTGGTGGGCATCACGCTGTCGGTGGAGCAGGCCGAGCTGGCCCGCAAGCGGGTCGCCGACGCGGGGCTGACCGACCGGGTCGAGATCCGGGTGCAGGACTACCGACTGGTGCCGGACGGCCCCTACGACGCGATCAGCTCGATCGGCATGGCCGAGCACGTGGGCCGGGCCGAGCTGCCCGGGTACGTGGCCCGGCTGTGGGGCCTGCTGCGTCCCGGCGGGCGGCTGCTGAACCACGCCATCGCCTTCAACGCCGGGGAGAACCAGTGGAACCCCGACTCCTTCATCGCCCGCTACGTCTTCCCCGACGGCGAACTGGTCGGCATGGCCACGATGGTCGGCGCCCTGGAGGCCGGCGGCTTCGAGGTGCTGGACGTCGAGGCACTGCGCCGGCACTACGCGCTCACCCTGCGCGCGTGGGTGGCGAACCTGGAGGCGCACTGGGACGCCGCGGTGGCGGCGACCAGCGAGGGCCGCGCCCGGGTGTGGCGGCTCTACATGGCCGCCAGCGCCCTCGGGTTCGAGAACGGCTCGCTGGGCGTCAACCAGGTGCTGGTGCGCCGGCCCGGGCCGGTGGAGCCCCCGCTCCGCCGCACCGAGTGGGTCTGAGGGAAGCGCAGGTGACCCGCTGACCGTGCCCGCGGCGGGAAGGTCGACGCCGCGGGCGCGGTTACCGTGGCGTGGTGACTGATGGCCCCCTGATCGTCCAGTCCGACAAGACCCTGCTGCTCGAGGTCGACCACCCGCTGGCCAAGGAGTGCCGCTCGGCGATCGCGCCGTTCGCGGAACTCGAGCGCTCGCCCGAGCACGTGCACACCTACCGGGTGACGCCGCTGGCGCTGTGGAACGCCCGGGCGGCCGGCCACGACGCCGAGCAGGTGGTCGACGCGCTGGTCCGCTTCTCCCGCTACCCCGTGCCGCACGCCCTGCTGGTCGACGTGGCCGACACGATGGACCGCTACGGCCGGCTCACCCTGGCCAACAACCCGGTGCACGGCCTGGTGCTCACCACCACCGACCGTGCCGTGCTGGAGGAGGTCGTCCGCAGCAAGCGGGTCGCCCCGATGCTCGGCGCCCGGATCGACGCCGACTCGATCGTGGTGCACCCCTCCGAGCGCGGCCGGCTCAAGCAGGCGCTGCTCAAGGTCGGCTGGCCGGCCGAGGACCTCGCCGGCTACGTCGACGGCCAGGCCCACCCGATCGAGCTCGACCAGAGCGGCTGGCAGCTGCGGGACTACCAGCAGCAGGCCGTCGACGGGTTCTGGGCCGGCGGGTCCGGCGTCGTCGTCCTGCCGTGCGGGGCGGGCAAGACCCTGGTCGGCGCCGCGGCGATGGCCGAGGCGAAGGCGACCACGCTGATCCTGGTCACCAACACCGTCTCCGGCCGGCAGTGGAAGCGGGAGCTGATCGCCCGCACCTCGCTGACCGAGGAGGAGATCGGCGAGTACTCCGGCGAGCGCAAGGAGATCCGCCCGGTCACCATCGCCACCTACCAGGTGATCACCACCCGCCGGAAGGGCGAGTACCGGCACCTGGACCTCTTCGACGCCCAGGACTGGGGCCTGATCGTGTACGACGAGGTGCACCTGCTGCCGGCGCCGATCTTCCGGCTGACCGCCGACCTGCAGTCCCGCCGCCGGCTCGGGCTGACCGCGACGCTGGTCCGCGAGGACGGCCGGGAGGACGACGTCTTCTCCCTGATCGGGCCCAAGCGCTACGACGCCCCGTGGCGCGACATCGAGGCCCAGGGCCACATCGCGCCCGCCGAGTGCATCGAGGTCAGGGTCTCCATGGACGACGAGGAGCGGATGACCTACGCCGTCGCCGAGCCGGAGGACCGCTACAAGATCGCGGCGACGTCGGCGTCCAAGATGCCGGTGATCAAGCGGATCCTGGAGCGGCACCCCGACGAGCACTCCCTGGTGATCGGCGCCTACCTCGACCAGCTCGACGCGCTCGGGGTGGCCCTGGACGCCCCGGTCATCCAGGGCTCGACGCCGAACAAGGAGCGCGAGCGGCTGTTCCAGGCGTTCCGCACCGGCGAGATCCGCACGCTGGTGGTGTCCAAGGTGGCCAACTTCTCCATCGACCTGCCCGAGGCCGCGGTCGCGGTGCAGGTGTCGGGCACCTTCGGCTCCCGGCAGGAGGAGGCCCAGCGGCTCGGCCGGGTGCTGCGCCCCAAGGCCGACGGCCGGCAGGCGCACTTCTACTCCGTGGTCGCCCGGGACACCCTGGACAGCGAGTACTCCGCGCACCGGCAGCGGTTCCTCGCCGAGCAGGGCTACGCCTACACGATCATCGACGCCGCCGACCTGGCCGGCCCGGGTGAGGTCAACGGCCCCGACTGGGTGGACGAGCCCGCCGACTGACAGCCCCGCCGGGGGATCCCACGCCGGCTCCGGGCCACCGGATCCCGGTACCGAGCCGAGGGCCCACGCCACGGCGACCCCGGCATGACGAGACCGAGGTGAGCTGAGCGTCCAGGACCGGCCGAGTCGGCAATCATGCCGCACCTCCCGATAGCAGGTCAGGTGCTACTTTGCTGCCGTGGAGCGCATAGGGGTACGGGAGCTGCGGCAGAACGCGAGCGTGTACCTGGCGCGGGTCAAGAGCGGCGAGACGATCGAGGTCACCGAACGGGGTGTGCTCGTGGCCCTGCTGACCCCGCCGTCCCCGGCGGCTTCCGCGCGGGAGCGGCTCATCGCCGAGGGGCGACTGATCCCGGCCACCGGACCCCGGGTGCTCCCGCCGCGGGTCGCGCCCCCCCCGGGCCACCCGACCGCCAGCGAGGCGCTGGCCGCCGAACGCGCCGACGACCGGTGATCGCGTTCGACACGTCTGCGCTCGTGAAGTTGATCGTGGACGAGGCGGAGAGCGATGCGCTGGCACGGTGGCTCGCGGCGAGACCCGACATCGGCTGGACAGCCAGCGAGCTCTGCGTCGTGGAGGTCACGCGAGCCGTCGTTCGAGCCGACCCCTCGACTCGTGAGTCGGCACGGGCCCTGCTCGATGGCATCGACCTCGTCCCGATGAGCCGCTCTCTGCTGGACCGGGCGGCTGCCCTCCGGCCGCCGGAGCTGCGGAGCCTCGACGCCGTCCACCTGGCAGCGGCCCTGGGTCTCGGCCCCGACGTCGAGGTCTTCGTCAGCTACGACCACCGGCAGGTGGACGCCGCGCACGCGGCCGGGCTGGCCACCGTCTCCCCCACCTGAGCCACCGACGCCGGGAGAGCCACCGCGGCTCAGCGCAGGGCGACGGACATGGGCAGCGCAGCTGTCGCGGCGAACAGCAGGGCCACGACGCAACCCCAGGTCCATCAGCACCTCGTCATGGCGCCGCTCCGGCGTGTGTGCAGGACCCGGCTCTGGTGCTGGACGACACCCGGGTCGTGACCCGGTCGGCAGAGGCGCGGATTCCCGCCGTCCTGACACGCGCGGCCCGCGCCCCCTGCCGCTCCTGCGGTGTTCCCGGCCCTCCTGCGGTGCTGCAGCACCGCAGGAGGAGGAGCGGAACCGCAGGAGCCACCGCCTTCGGTGCCGGAACACCGCTGAGGCGCCCTCAGCGCAGCGCGACCGACATGAGCAGCTCGTCGCGGCGGTCGTCCGGGCCGATCTGCAGCGCCCCCGGCCAGCGGCCGACGACGGTGTAGCCGAAGCGGGCGTAGAAGTCCTCCAGGCCGGTCCGGCCGCGCACCTCGATCCGCAGCAGGTCCAGGCCGAGGTCGTCACGGGCCGCGCGGTGCAGCTCGGTCACCAGCGCCCGGGCCACGCCGGTGCCGCGGGCGGCCGGGGTGGTCATCACCCGGGTGACGTGACCCCAGTGCGCGAGCACCGGGCTGGCGTTGCCGGTGAGCACCAGCCAGCCGACCAGCTCGCCGTCCCGCTCGGCGACCAGCATCCGCCGCAGGTCCCCCAGGCCGTCGGCGATCGCGTCCAGCACCGGGCGCACCACGTCGGCCGACACGGGCAGCTGCCGGGCGAAGCCGACGGCTCCGCCCCCGTTGGCCACGTCCCGCCAGCAGGCCGTCAGCGCCGCGCGCAGCGCCGGGTCGGCCGCGGCCGGGGAGGTGAGCCAGCGGAGGGTCGGCACGGTGTGGGTCACGCCCGCAGCCTGGCAGAGCCGCCCCGGCGACCCGTTGCCCACTACAACGCTGTCGTTTGGTGAGCCCCCGGGAGGGCACCACGGCTGCCATGGACGCCGAGATCTCGCTGCGGGTCGACGGGCAGGCCCACCGGCTGACCGTGGACACCCGGACCACGCTGCTGGACGCGATGCGCGAGCGGCTGGGTGTCACCAGCCCGAAGAAGGGCTGCGACCACGGCCAGTGCGGGGCCTGCACCGTGCTGCTGGACGGCGAGCGGCAGTTGCCCTGCCTCGCCCTGGCGGTCGCCCACGACGGCGCGGAGATCACCACCGCCGACGGCCTGGCCCCGCCCGGTGAGCTGCACCCGGTCCAGCAGGCGTTCCTGGACCAGGACGCCTTCCAGTGCGGTTACTGCACCCCGGGCCAGGTGTGCTCGGCGGTGGCCGTGCTCGACGAGGTGGCCCGTGGCTGGCCCAGCCACGCCAGCACCGACCTGACCGCCGACCCGGAGCTGGACCACGACGAGGTCTCCGAGCGGATGAGCGGCAACCTCTGCCGCTGCGCCGCCTACGTCAACATCGTCCCGGCCGTGCAGCAGGCCGGAGGTCGGTCGTGAAGCCCTTCGACTACGCCCGGCCCGGCGACGTCGCGGAGGCCGTGCGGGTGGCGACGCTGCCCGGCGCGGTCTTCCTCGGCGGCGGCACCAACCTGGTCGACCACCTCAAGCTCGGCGTCGCCCGCCCGGACCTGGTGGTGGACGTGCGCACGCTGACCTCGCGCGAGGTCACCGACACCGAGGACGGCGGCCTGCGGGCCGGCGCCGCGGTGACCAACAGCGAGCTGGCCGCCGACCGGCGCGTCCGCGAGCGGTACCCGGTGCTGGCCCAGGCCCTGCTGGCCGGGGCCACCGGGCAGCTGCGGAACACCGCGACCACCGGCGGCAACCCGCTGCAGCGCACCCGGTGCGTCTACTTCCAGGACGTCACCACCCCGTGCAACAAGCGCGAGCCCGGCACCGGCTGCTCGGCGATCGGCGGCACCACCCGCAACCATGCCGTCCTCGGGGCGTCGCAGGCGTGCATCGCCACCCACCCGTCGGACATGGCCGTGGCGCTGGCGGCCCTCGACGCCTGCGTGCAGGTGCTCGGGCCCACCGGCGAGCGCACCGTGCCGTTCACCGAGCTGCACCGGCTGCCCGGCGACGACCCGTCCCGGGACACCGTCCTGGAGCAGGGCGAGCTGATCACCGCGATGGGCCTGCCCCCGCTGCCCGCAGCGCGCACCTCGGCCTACCGCAAGGTGCGCGACCGGGCCTCGTACGCCTTCGCGCTGGTCTCGGTGGCCGCCGTCCTCGACGTCCGGGACGGCGTCGTGCAGGACGTGCGGATCGCCCTCGGCGGCGTCGCGCACAAGCCCTGGCGGGCCACCCGCGCCGAGCAGGCCCTGCGTGGCGGCCCGGCGACTCCCGACGCGTTCGCCGCCGCCGCGGCCGAGGAGCTGGCCGACGCCCGGCCGCAGCCGGGGATCGACGGCGGCAACGGTTTCAAGGTCCCGCTGGTCACCCGCACCCTGGTCGCCACCCTGCGCGACCTCACCGCCGCCCAGGAGGGCTGAGATGACCGAGCTGCTGGAGCCCCGCGCGATGGGCCAGGGCCTGGTGCGCCGGGACGGCGTGGCCAAGGTGCGCGGCACCGCCACGTACGCGTTCGAGACCCCGGCCGAGCGCCCCGCGCACTGCGCGCTCGTGCAGGCGACCGTCGCCCGCGGCCGGGTCACCGCGATCGACACCGCCGCCGCCGAGGCGCTCGACGGCGTGCTGGCGGTGGTCACCGTGTTCACCGCCGAGCGGCTGGCCTCGGTCGAGGACGCCGAGCTCGCCGCCTTGCAGACCGCCGAGGTCGCCTTCCGCGGCCAGGTGGTCGGACTGGTGCTGGCCGAGACGTCGGAGACCGCCCGGGAGGCAGCCGACCTCGTCGAGGTCACCTACGACGAGCAGCCGCACGACAGCGAGCTGCGGGCCGACCGGGACGACCTGTACACCCCGGAGAAGGTGAACCCCGGCTTCGAGACCGACACCGCCGAGGGCGACGTCGCGGCGGCGATGGCCACCGCGCACGCGACCGTCGACCACACCTACTCCACCGCGACCTACCACAACAACCCGCTGGAGCCGCACGCGACGACGGCGCTGTGGGACCCGGCGGGCGACGGCTTCCTCACCCTGTGGGACTCCACGCAGGGCGTGCACCCCTCCCGCGCCACCGTGTGCCAGGTGCTCGGGCTGCCGCAGGACCACGTACAGGTGGTCGCCCCGCACGTCGGCGGCGGGTTCGGCTCCAAGGGCACCCCGCACGTCAACGTCGTCCTGGCCGCGATGGCCGCCCGGGTGCTGCCCGGCCGGGCGGTGAAGCTGGCACTGACCCGGCAGCAGATGTTCTCCCTGGCCGGCTACCGCACGCCGACGATCCAGCACGTCCAGGTGGCCGCCGACGCCGAGGGACGGCTGTCGGCGATCGCGATCGACGTGGTCGAGCAGACGTCGAAGGTCAAGGAGTTCGCGGAGCAGACCGGGGTGCCGACCCGGATGATGTACGCCTCGCCGAACCGGCGCACCACCCACCGGCTGGCCGCCCTCGACCTGCCGGTGAACAGCTGGATGCGGGCGCCCGGCGAGTGCCCCGGCATGTTCGGCCCCGAGGTGGCCCTCGACGAGCTGGCCCACGACCTCGGCATCGACCCGGTCGAGCTGCGCATCCGCAACGAGCCCGAGGTCGACCCGGAGACCGGCAAGCCGTGGTCCAGCCGGCACCTGGTGGAGTGCCTGCGCGAGGGCGCCGAGCGCTTCGGCTGGACCGGCCGGGACCCCCGCCCGGGCGTGCGCCGGGAGGGCGGCTGGCTGGTGGGCACCGGTGTCGCGTCCTCGGTGTACCCGACGATGCGGATGGCCGACTCGACCGCGCTGATCCGTTTCGAGGCCGGCCGGTACGCCGTCGAGATCGGGGCCGCCGACATCGGCACCGGCACCTGGACGACGCTGCCGCAGATCGCCGCCGACGCCCTGGACGTGCCGGTGGACGACGTCGAGGTGCGGATCGGGGACACCCGCTACCCGATCGCCTCGGTGGCCGGCGGCTCGTCCGGGCTGAACACCTGGGGCTCGGCGGTCGTGGAGGCCGCGCGGGCCTTCCGCGGCGAGTACGGCACCGACCCGGCCGACGGCGACGAGATGGAGACCGGCGTCGACCAGGCCGCGCAGGACGAGGACCACGCCGCCTACGCCTTCGGCGCCCAGTTCGTCGAGGCGCGGGTGGACGCCGACACCGGCGAGATCCGGGTGCCGCGACACCTCGGCGTGTTCGCGGCCGGCCGGATCGTCAACCCGCGGACCGCGCGCTCCCAGTTCGTCGGCGCCATGACGATGGGCCTGTCGATGGCCCTGCACGAGAACAGCCTGCTGGACCCGCGCTCCGGCCACGTGGTGAACCACGACCTCGCCGAGTACCACATCTCGGTCAACGCCGACGTCGGCGACCTGCAGGCGCACTGGCTGGACGAGCACGACCCCTGGGTCAACGCGATGGGCACCAAGGGCATCGGCGAGATCGGCATCACCGGCGCCGCGGCCGCCGTCGCCAACGCCGTCTGGCACGCCACCGGCGTGCGGGTACGCGACCTGCCGATCACCCTGGACGCGCTGCTGCCTTCCCTGCCCTGACCGGCCCCGCGGCCGAGGGCGCGGTACGGGTCGCCGACACGGTCGGACGCGCCGGGGACGGCGACCACGACGGCGCACTCGGCCGCCACGCGGCCTGACCGTCGCCGGACTCCGGCGGGTCGGGCGGGTGAGATCCGCCACCGAGCCGGGGCGGCACCCACCCGCCACCTGCTGGGAGACTGCGGGAGCCCCCGGCGACCACACGCCGACGCGGCTCGCCGGCAGGTCCGCGGGCTGGGCGTGTCGGACCGATCCGACACAGGATGGGCAGGCGATGGGAGACACGGCACTGGCGCGCGCGCAGACTCAGGCGAACACGGCTCAGCCCTCGGCCCCGCGGCTGCGCGCCTGGCAGTCGGCGGCGCTGGCCCGGTACGACGAGCTGGCGCCCAAGGACTACCTGGTCACCGCCACCCCGGGCGCCGGGAAGACCACCTTCGCCCTCACCCTGGCCCAGCGGCTGCTGGCCCGCCGCGAGGTGGCCCGGGTGATCGTCGTCTGCCCGACCGACCACCTGCGCCTGCAGTGGGCCGACGCCGCCGACCGGGCCGGGATCGTGCTCGACCCGGGCCTGACCAACGCCGTCGGCCCGGTGCGCGCCGGCACCCAGGGCTACGTGACCACCTACGCGCAGGTGGCCGGCAAGCCGATGCTGCACGCCGCCCGGGCCACCTCGGTGCGGGCACTGGTGATCCTGGACGAGGTGCACCACGCCGGGGACGGCCTGTCCTGGGGCGAGGCGATCGGCGACGCGTTCGGCATGGCCGCCCGCCGGCTGTGCCTGACCGGCACCCCGTTCCGCACCAAGGCCGACGAGCGGATCCCCTTCGTGCGCTACGAGGAGGACACCTTCGAGGGGGACTTCCCGGGGGAGGGACAGAGCGCGGGCGGGGTCGGCCTCGCCAGCCGCGCGGACTTCACCTACGGCTACAAGGAGGCCCTGGCCGACGCCGTCGTCCGGCCGGTGGTGTTCGCCGCGTACACCGGCACCGCCCGCTGGCGGAACTCGGCCGGTGAGGTCGTCGCGGCGTCGCTGTCCGAGGCCGGGACGAAGTCGGTGGAGATGCAGGCCTGGCGCACCGCGCTGGACCCCAAGGGCCAGTGGGTGCCGCACGTGATCGCGGCGATGGACGACCGGATCACCCACCTGCGCGAGACCGGCGTGCCGGACGCCGCGGGCCTGGTGCTGGCCAGCGACCAGGACGACGCCCGCGAGTACGCCAAGATCGTCCGCCGGGTGACCGGCAAGGCGCCCGAGCTGATCCTGTCCGACGACCCCAAGGCGTCGAAGAAGATCGAGCGGTTCGCCACCAGCGACGCCCGGATCGCGGTCTGCGTGCGGATGGTGTCCGAGGGCGTGGACATCCCGCGCGCTGCCGTGCTGGCCTGGATGACCTCCTACCGCACGCCGCTGTTCTTCGCCCAGGCCGTCGGCCGCGTGGTGCGCGCCCGCAACCCGCACGAGTCGGCGACGGTGTTCCTGCCCGCCGTCCGGCCGCTGCTGACCCTGGCCGCGGCCCTGGAGCAGCAGCGCAACCACGTGATGCCGCCGCCGAAGGCCGCCACCGACGAGGAGCTCGAGGCGCTGGACCTGCCGCCGCGGGAGGAGCGCGAGGGGGCGCTGCCGCAGTGGGAGGCGCTGGAGGCCGACGCCCGGTTCGCCCACGTGCTGCACGGCGGCACCGCGCACACCGGTGAGGGCAGCGGCGCCGTCGTGGCGCTCGGTGAGGAGGACGAGGAGTTCCTCGGCATCCCGGGGCTGCTCACCCCGTCGCAGACCGCCGAGCTGCTGGCCAGGCGGGACGACGAGCTGCGGCTGCGGATCGCCGCCCAGCACCGCGCCGGCCACGACGACGAGAGCACTCTGTTCGACGAGCTGCCCGACGTCGACGAGGGCTCCGGGTGGCGGGACGCCGCCGAGCTGCGCCGGGAGATCAACCGCCTGGTCAGCAAGGTGTCGGCCCGCACCTCGACGCCGCACGCGGTGGTGCACACCCAGCTGCGCCAGTCGGTGCCCGGCCCGCCGTCGGCGTCGGCGTCGGTGGACGTGCTGCGCGCCCGGAAGGAGCGGCTGCGCACCATGCTGTGAGCCGGTCGACTCCCCGACCAGCGCAGGAGCACTGTGCCGGTGCACGGTGAGACGCTAGGGTCTCGCACCGTGACCTGCACCACCTTCCGGGTCCTGGGGTCCGTCGAGGTGCTCTACGACGGCGTCCCGCTGCCCACGCCGCCCCCGCGGCACCGTGCCGTGCTGGCCGCGCTGCTGGTCGACGCCGGCCGCACCGTGCCCCTCGACGTGCTCGTGGACCGGGCCTGGCACGAGCGGCCGCCCGGCGCGGAGTCGGCGACCGTGCACGCCACGGTGTCCAAGCTGCGCCGAGCCCTGGAGCCGGACGTCCGGGACGGCGCCTGGCAGGTGCTGCGCACGCAGGCGCCGGGCTACCGGCTGGCCGTGGACCCCGACGACGTCGACGCCTCCCGGTTCACCCACCTGCTGCGCCGGGCCCGCGAGCTGGACGCCGCCGACCGGGTGCAGGAGGCCCGGGACACAGTCGGTGCGGCACTGGCCCTGTGGCGCGGCCCGGCCTACGCCGACGTGAGCGCGCCGTTCGCCGTCGCCGAGGCCGAGCGGCTGGCCGAGCTGCGGCTGTCCGCCCTGGAGCTCGCCGCCGGCCTGGACCTGCGGCTGGGCTGCCACCACGACGTGGTCGACCACCTGCGCGCGCTGGTGCGCGAGGCGCCGCTACGGGAGGGCCTGCGCGGGTCGCTGATGACGGCGCTGTTCCGCTGCGGCCGGCAGGCCGAGGCGCTGCAGGTCTACGAGGAGGGCCGGGTGCTGCTGGCCGACGAGCTCGGCGTCGACCCCGGCCCGGAGCTGCAGCGGCTGCACGGCCGGGTGCTCCGGCAGGACCCCGGACTCGCAGCGCCCGACCCGGCCGGAAGCGGCGCGGTGGAGCAGCCGCCCGCGGCGCCGCCGGCCCTGCCTGTCCCGCTCACCGGCTTCGTCGGCCGCGCCGACGAGCTGACCGCGCTGGGTGCCGCCGTCGCCGCCCAGCGGCTGGTGACCCTCGTCGGCCCGGGGGGCAGCGGCAAGACCCGGCTGGCGCTGGAGGCGGCCCGGCACCGGCTGCCGGACGGGCTGCCCCCGGTGCTCGTGGAGCTGGCCGGGGTGGGCGACCCCGGGCTGGTCGCCGCCGAGGTGGCCGGCGCGCTGGGGGTCGGCGTCAGCGGCGGTGACCCGGTCGGCGCGCTGGGCGCCGCGCTGGAGCAGCGGCGCCTGCTGCTGCTGCTGGACAACTGCGAGCACGTGCTCGAGGCGGCCGCCGACCTCTGCCTCGCCCTGCTCACCCGCTGCCCGGGGCTGCGGGTGCTGGCCACCTCCCGCCGCCCGCTGGGAGTGCCCGGGGAGGCGGTGGTGCCGTGCGGGCCGATGTCCACCGACACCGCTGACGGCGACGCGGTGCGGCTGTTCCTGGACCGCGCCCGACTGGCCGGCGCCCCGGTGGCCGAGCCCTCCCCCACCGAGCTGGCCCTGGTGCGCCAGGTGTGCGGCGAGCTCGACGGGCTGCCGCTGGCCGTCGAGCTCGCCGCCGCCTGCCTCGCCACCCTGCCGCTGGGCGAGGTGGCCGCCCGGGTACGCGACCGGTTCGCGCTGCTGTCCGCCGGCTCGCGGCACGCCCCGGCCCACCAGCGCACGCTGGCCGCGACGGTGCAGTGGAGCGTCGACCTGCTCGCCCCGGCCGAGCTGACCGTGTTCGCCGCGTGCTCGGTGTTCGCCGGCGGCTTCGCGCCCGACGCGGTCGAGGCGGTCGCCGGCCCCGACGTGCCCGGCGGCACGATCGGGCCGCTGCGCGCCCTGGTCGCGGCGTCGCTGGTCGAGCTGGACCACGGCCGCGCGCGCTACCGCATGCTGGAGACGCTGCGCCAGTACGCCGACGGCGACCTGGACGCCGGCACCCGCCGGCGGCTGCGGGACCGGCACGCCGAGTTCCTCGCCGACCTCACCGAGGCGATCGAGCCCACCCTGCGCACCCGGGACGCCGCACCCGGCTGGGCCCGCCTGGACGCCGACCAGCACAACGTCCGCGCCGCCCTGGAGCACTGCCTGGACACCGGCCGGACGACGACCGCCCTGCGGATCGCCGGGTCGGTGGGCTGGTGGTGGTACCGGCGCGGGCACGTGCAGGAGGGACGGCGCTGGCTGGCCGCGGCCCTGGACGCCGACACCGGCGCACCGGCCGCGGTGCGGGTGCGCGCCCTCATCGGCGACGCCCTGCTGGCCTACCTGGCCGGCGACGTGCCCGCGATCGGCGCGCGCACCGGCGAGGTCGTCGCGATCGCCCCGGAGGACGACGGCCACCTCGCCCTCGCCCTGGTGCTGCGCGGCTTCGTCCGGGCGCTGCTCGGTGAGCCGGACGCCGCCGACCAGATCGCGCTGGACACCGCCCGGGGCATCGCCGTCGCCGAGCGCAGCGGCCTGGGCTGGGTACGGGCCGAGCTGGCCATGACGCTGGGCCAGTTCGCCCGCGCCGCCGGGGACCGGGACGGCGCGCTGGAGCACCTGGCGCGCGCCGAGCAGATCGCCGAGGACCTGGGGCACAGCTGGGCGTGGTCGTCGGTGCAGTGGGTGCGGGCCAAGGTGCTGGTGGACATGGGCCACGGCGACCTCGCCCTGGCGGCGCTGTCGAAGATGGTCGAGCGGACGGTGCGCGAGGGCGACACCACGGGCACGCTGGCCGGGCTGCTCGCCGCGGTCGGCGCGGCCGCCGCGACCGGCCGGGCCCGGGACGCCGTCGTGCTGCTCGGCGCGGTGCAGAGCCTGTCCCGGCGGGTCGGCTACGACCCGCTGCGGATGGACCCGGTCGACGGGCAGCGGTACGTGGAGGCCGCCCGCGGGGCCCTCGCCCCGGGCGAGCACGCCCCGGCGACCGCGGAGGGGGCCGCGCTGGACCTGGCCGGTGCCTGCGCCCACGTGCACGAGCTCGCCGCCCGGCCGGTCACCAGGACCAGCGCGATGCCGGCGCCCCGCGACCCGGCGGACCCGGTCCGGCCGCGCTCCTCGGCGCCGGTCCGGCCGTGACGCGCACCGCCCGGGTGGCCCTGACGGCGGCGGTGGCCGGGCTGGCGCTGGTGGTGGGCGGCTGGCTGCTCAGCGGCCCGGAGCCGGTGTTCGGGGAGAACATCCTGGCCGGGTTGCTGGTGGTCGCGGGGGTCGTCGTCCTGGTGCTGGCGCTGGTGCTGCTGCTCACCGGCGCGGTGCTGCGGTCGCGGCGGCGGGGGCGGCCGCCGCGCTGAGCCGGGCAGGTCAGCGGACGGTGTACTCGGCGTCGTCGGAGACCTCGTCGTCCTCGTCGTCGTCCCCGTCCTGCGGCTCGGCGACGCGCTGGTCGACGGCGGCGTCGAAGGCCCCGTTGCCGTCGGTGTCGGCGTGGAGGGTGGCCTCCAGGTCGGTCTCCCGGTCCAGCCGCGGGGCCAGCGGCACGACGACGTCGGTGGTGGTGCCGCCGGGCACCGGCGTCGCGCCGAGCACCGCGCCGGCGTCCTCGCGGGCGTCGTCATCGTCGTCGTCGATCGTGACGACGACGAACCCGCCGTCGGGCGAGGACACCCGCTCGACGACGGCGCTGTCGCCGGCGCCGGACTGGTCCTCGAACTCGACGTCGGCGGCCGCCTGGATGCCCCCGCCGGCCGCCGGGTCGGAGCCGCCGACGGCAGACGGGGCCGGTGCGGCCGACGTCGCGGCGGAGGACGAGGGGGTGGACGCCGTCGCGGTGCCGTCGTCGGAGCCGCAGGCGGAGAGCAGCAGGACCCCACCGAGGGCGGTGGCGGACAGGAGCAGGCGTGAGCGGGTCATGCACCCATCGTGGTCGGTGTCGGCGTGCCCACGATGAGCCGATCATGAGGCGGTTCTCATGCGGACTCGGCCGCCCGTGACGCCGCGGGGAGGGGTACACCGGTCGGTGCGGGGAAGAAGTCCTGCTGGAGCACCCGCCCCGCCGCCCACGGCGGGACCCACCCGAGAGGAGCGCCGTGCCCGACACCGGGACGACGACCAACGACCTGCCCGCGACGATCTTCGTGCTGTACGGCGCCACCGGCGACCTCGCCCGCCGGATGGTCCTGCCCGCCTTCTTCCAGCTCGCCCAGCAGGGGCTGCTGCCCGAGGAGTGGTACCTGGTCGGCAACGGCCGCGGCGACGTGTCGCACGAGGACTTCACCGCCCGGGTGCACGACGCGCTGACCGAGTTCGGGCCGCACCCGGACGAGGGGCCCTGGGCCGACTTCTCGAAGCGGCTGCGCTTCGCCGGCGGCGGCTTCGCCTCCGACGACCCGGGAAGCCTGCTCGACGTGCTGTCGGAGCTGGAGAACGACGAGCTGGAGGGCGAGGCGCAGTACGTGCACTACCTCGCCGTCCCGCCCGGTGCCTTCGCCGGTCTGGTCTCGGGTCTGGCCGAGCACGGGCTGGCCGAGGGGTCCCGGGTGGTCTTCGAGAAGCCCTACGGCACCTCACCGGAGTCCTTCCGGGAGCTGGACGAGCTGGTGCTGTCGGTGCTGGGCGAGGACCAGGTCTTCCGGATCGACCACTTCCTGGGCAAGGAGGGCACCCAGGACCTGCACGTGCTGCGCTTCGCCAACGGCCTGTTCGAGCACGTCTGGGACGCCGAGCACGTCAGCCAGGTGCAGATCGACGTCCCGGAGACCCTGGACGTCTCCCAGCGCGCCGACTTCTACGACGCCACCGGCGCGACGCTGGACATGCTGGTCACCCACCTGTTCCAGGTCGCCGCGGAGGTGGCGATGGAGCCGCCGGCCAGCCTGGACCCGGCCGACCTGCAGACCGCCCGGGAGGCGGTGCTCGCCGCGTTCCGGCCGCTGGCACCCGAGGACGTCGTGCTCGGCCAGTTCCAGGGCTACACCGACATCGACGGCGTGGACGACGACTCCCGCACCGACACCTTCGTCGCCGCCCGGCTGTGGGTGGACAGCGACCGGTGGCGCGGCGTGCCGTTCCTGCTGCGCACCGGCAAGAAGATGGCGGTCAGCGAGCAGCGGGTGAGCCTGGTGCTGCGCAAGCCCGACGGGCCGGTCGCCGCCGTGCCCGGGCACGGCAACGTGGTGTCGCTGTCGCTGTCCGGGGCCGGCTCGCTGTCGCTGCAGCTGATCGCGAAGCTGCCCGGGCCCGACCTGTCGCTGGCGCCGGCCACCACCACGCTGGACCTCAAGGACATCGCCGGGGGCAACCCGCTGCCGCCGTACGTGTCGCTGATCCACGACGTGATCACCGGTGACCGCTCGCTGTTCACCACCAGCGAGGGCCTGGCGCACACCTGGCGGGTGGCCCAGCCGCTGCTGGACTCACCGCCCGCGGTGCAGCCCTACCCGGGCGGCTCGTGGGGCCCGGTCGCGGCCGACGAGCTGCCCGGCCCGTGCAGCTGGGTGGTCGGCCGCAACCGCGACTGACCCGCGACGCGCAGCAGCCCCCGTCCGCTGGACGGGGGCTGCTGCGTACGTGGGACCCGAGCCGGACGCCGGTCGCCTCGCGGCGTTGTGCACATCTGCGGCTCCAGACCCCCGGAGGGCGGTGTTCCGCAGCGGCCATTCCAAGTGGAGCCCGGGGACACGGATCGCCCGGCTCGAGCACGTCCCAGGGTACCCCCGCTCCCCCGCCGCTGTCCCCCGCGCGCGGGCACCGGACCGCGACGCTGCTCCGGGAGCGGCGGGCGGGACGGGTGGGGCGGCGGCCACCGCGGGGCCCGCGCGTGGCCCCCGCCGATCCCGATCTGCGTGCCATGCTCCCGGCGTGCCCGAGCTGACCAGCGAAGAATCCGCTGTCCTCACCGCCCTCGACGACGCCTGGGCCGTCGACCGGCTGCGCGACCTCGTCACGGTGCCCTCGGTGGGCGGCACCGCAGCCGAGTCCGACGTGCAGCTGCTGATGAGCGGCTGGCTGCGTGAGCTCGACGCCGACGTCGACCACTGGTCGATCGACCTGGCCGCCGCCGCCACCGCCGACGACGCACCCGGGCAGGAGGTGCTGCGCGAAGAGGCCTGGGGCCTGGTCGGCACGCTGCCCGGCAGCGGCGACGAGCAGGACACCGCCCCGGCGCTGGTGTTCTGCGGGCACGTCGACGTCGTCCCCGCCGGTGAGCTCGCGCTGTGGCCCGGCGACCCGTACACGCCCCGGGTGTCCGGTGGCGCGCTGCACGGCCGGGGTGCCTGCGACATGAAGGGCGGCCTGGCCGCGGCGCTGGCCGCGATGCACGCCGTCCACCGGTCGGGGGTGCGGCTGCGCCGTCCGCTGGCGCTGCACAGCGTGGTCGGCGAGGAGGACGGCGGGCTGGGCGCCTGGGCCACGCTGGCCCGCGGTCACCTGGGCGACGCGTGCGTGATCCCCGAGCCCACCGCCGGCGCCGTCGTCACCGCCAACGCCGGGGCGCTGACCTTCCGGCTGGAGGTCACCGGCCGGGCCGCGCACGGGGCCACCCGGGAGGCCGGGGTCAGCGCCGTCGAGCTGTTCCTGCACCTGTACCAGTCGCTGGTGCAGTTCGAGTCCAGCCGCCAGGGCGACACCGACGAGCGCTTCCGCGGCATCCACCACCCGTACGGGCTGTCGATCGGCCGGGTGCAGTCCGGCGAGTGGGCCAGCACCGTGCCCGACCGGCTCGTGGCCGACGGCCGGTACGGGGTGCGGCTCGGCGAGCCGGTGGAGAGCGCCCGCGCGGCGTTCGAGACCTGCGTCGCCCGGGTCAGCGCCGCGCACCCGTGGCTGGCCGAGCACCCGGTCCGGGTCGACTGGATCGGCGGCAGCTTCGCCAGCGGCGAGCTGCCGCAGCTGTCCCCGCTGCTGCCGGCCGTGCAGGGCGCGGTCACCCAGGTCGGCGGCGGCGCGGCCCCCGAGCGCGCCGCCCCCTACGGCAGCGACCTGCGGCTCTACACCGCCGCCGGCGTCCCCACGCTGCAGTTCGGCCCGGGCGACGTGACCCTGGCGCACGCCCCGCGCGAGTCGGTGCCGGTCGACGACGTGCTCACCACCGCGCGCGCCCTGGCCCTGCTCGCCGTGCGCTCCTGCGGGGTGCGCTGAGCCACCGGCCGCCGGTGCATGATGGCCGGGTGAGCGGCGTGGACTTCCCGGCCTGGGCGGCACTGGCCGGGGACTCGGAGACCTCGCGCACCGAGTGGGCCAGCGTCGTCGGCGCCTGGACCGAACCGCACCGGCGCTACCACGACCTGGTGCACCTGGCGGCCGTGCTCGGGCTGGTCGACGCCCTCGCCGCCCACGCCACCGACCCGGACGCCGTCCGGCTGGCCGCCTGGTACCACGACGTCTCCTACGACCCGCGCTCCCGCGACAACGAGCAGATCAGCGCCGACCGGGCGGCCATCGGCCTGGTCGGGCTGGTCGAGGAGGCCCGGGTCGCGGAGGTGCGGCGGCTGGTCCTGCTCACCGCCGGGCACGACCCCGAGCCGGACGACGCCAACGGCGCGGTGCTCTGCGACGCCGACCTGGCCGTGCTCGCCAGCCCGCCGGCGGCCTACGCCGGCTACGCCTCGGCGGTGCGCGAGGAGTACGCGCACCTGGACGACGACACGTTCACCGCCGGCCGCGCGGCGGTGCTGGAGCAGCTGCTGGCGCTGCCCCGGCTGTACCGGGTGCCCGAGGTCGCCGAGGAGTGGACGCTTCTCGCACGCGCCAACATGGCCGCCGAGCTCAGCCTGCTGCGGGCCCGCGGGGCTTCTTGACCCGCAGCCCCGCACCGGTCAGCCGGCGCAGCAGCTCCCGGCACCCCACCGGCTCGGCGCCGGCGGCGACCGCGCGGTCGTAGAGCTCCTGGGGCACGTCGTAGTGGTCGCCCTGGAAGGCCCGGCGCGGGATGCCCAGGGCGGCGCCGGCGAAGGCGTGCAGCTCCTCGTGCGAGACGTCGCTGGCCAGGTGCGACCAGACCCGTCCGCGCCAGGGCCACACCGGGGTGTCGATCAGCACGGCCACGCCCACCAGTCTGCCCGTCCCCTCGGCTCCCCTGTGTGCACCGGGCCACACCGCAGGCGTTAGCGTCGGGCGGGTGAGCACAGACATCCGCTGGGGCATCGCCGGGCCGGGCCGCATCGCCGAGAACGTCGTCCAGGACTTCGCGCACGTGCCGGGCGCGCAGGTCGTCGCCGTCGGCTCCCGGTCGCTGGACCGGGCGCGGGCCTTCGCCGACCGGCACGGCGTCGAGCGCGCGCACGGCAGCTACGCCGAGCTGATCGCCGACCCGGACGTCGACGTGCTGTACCTGGCCACCCCGCACCCGCAGCACCACGCCCTGGCGCTGGCCGCGCTGCGCGCCGGCAAGGGCCTGCTGGTGGAGAAGGCGTTCACCGCGACCGCCGCCGGCACCCGCGAGGTGGTCGCGCTGGCCGGGCAGACCGGTGCCTTCGTGATGGAGGCGATGTGGACCCGGTTCCAGCCCGCGGTGGTGCGGCTGCGGGAGCTGGTCGCCGACGGCGCGATCGGCGAGCTGCGCTCGGTGCAGGCCGACCTGGGCGTGGCCCGCGAGTTCGACCCGGAGGACCGGCTGTTCGCCCCGGAGCTCGGCGGCGGTGCCCTGCTCGACCTGGGCGTCTACGTGGTCAGCTTCGCGCAGATGCTGCTGGGCACGCCGGACACGGTCACCACCGCGGGCTCCCGCTTCCCCACCGGTGTGGACGCCGAGGCCGCGCTGCTGCTGGGCTGGTCCGACGGCCGGGCCGCCACGCTGCTCACCTCGCTGCGCAACTCCCTGCCCGGCCAGGCGCGGGTGTTCGGCACCGAGGGCTGGATCGACGTGCTGCCCCGCTTCCACCACCCGCAGACCATCGTGCTGCACCGGGCCGGCGCCGAGCCCGAGGAGATCACCCTGCCGCAGACCGGCACCGGGTACACCCACGAGCTGATCGAGGTGACCGAGGGCGTGCGGGACGGGCGGCCGGAGAGCTCGATCATGCCGCTGGCGGACACGGTGGCGGTCATGGAGGTGCTGGAGCAGGCGGCCGGCCAGCTCGGGGTCAGCTTCACCGAGGCCACCGGCGTCCTCTGACCGTCCCCGGGCGGAGTGCGACGGGCGAGTTCCTCTGCGCCACCCGAGTCGGCGTGGGTCAGGCCGCCGGTGCCTCCGGCTCGACGGCACCCGGGTCGGGGTGCGGCCGGCCCGGCGCACGCACGCAGCGAAGGTGATGGCGTCGGCGACGGCGGCGCAGCCGGGGTCGTTGTTGAAGTAGACGAGCACGTCCTGCTCGTCGGTCCAGGTCTCGGCCAGCCGGTCGGCCCACGCCTGCAGCGTGTCGAGGCGATACCCCCAGCCGTCGCGCCCGGTGTGCAGTCGCAGGTACCCCCAGTCGGTCGTGCGCCACAGCGGCGTGACCGGCTCCTCGGCGCGGTCGGCCCAGCAGAGCGCCGCGCCGTATCGCTCCAGCAGGTCACGGACGTCATCGGTCCACCAGCTGGCGTGCCGCGGTTCGACGGCGACGCGGCTGCCGGGCGGGAACTGGGCCAGGCAGAGGCTGAGCAGCTCGGGGTCGGCGCGCAGCGTGGGCGGCAGCTGCAGCAGGACGGCGTCGAGCCGGTCGCCCAGCCCGGCCGCGCGGTCGACCAGCCGCGCCACCGGCTCGCGCAGCCGCTTGACGTGGGTGAGGGACCGGCTGGCCTTGACCGCCCACCGGTGGTCCTGCGGGGTGCGGGCACGCCAGGCCTCGAACGTGGAGCGCTCGGGCAGCCGGTAGAGGGCGGCGTTGCTGTCCACCGTGGCGAAGTGCTGCGCGTGGTGCTCCAGCCACAGCCGCTGCGGCAGCCGCTGCGGGTGGAACCGGCCGCGCCGGTCGCGGTACTGCCATCCCGACGTCCCGACGAGCACCGTCATGCCCGGGGGCGTTCCCCGGTGGACGCCGTCCGTGCCGGCTGCTGAGATCGGTCCCGTGCCCGCTCGCTTCAAGGACCTCTGCCTGGACGCCATCGACCACCAGTCGCTCGCCGACTGGTGGTGCGCCGCGATGGGCCATGTGCGCCGGGACACCCTCACCCCGGACGAGGAGGGCTGGGTGCGTCCGGTGGAGTGGCCGGTACCGATCGCCGACCCCGAAGGGCACGGTCCGGTCATCTGGGTGGTCCCGGTGGCCGACCCGACACCGGGCAAGAACCGCATGCACCACGACGTCGTCGGTGACACCGCCTCGCTGGTCGCGGCCGGCGCCACCCTGCTGCGCGCCCGCGACGCCGGGGCGGACGACGACCCCGCGGACGGCGGCATCACCTGGGACGTCCTCGCCGACCCGGAGGGCAACGAGTTCTGCGTCTTCGCCCCCGACCCCGCGTGACCGCGAGCCTGGCCGAGCTCGTCACCACCCGGCTGGCTGCCCTGTGCCTGGGACGGCGGGGGCGGCCTCGCGGGTTGACGTTCGACGACCACCTGGTGCGCGGTGGGCTGGTCGTCGACCTCGCGCTGGGCGGCGCGCTGCGGCAGACCGACGACGCCGTCGAGATGGACCACGACCGCGCGGCGGCCCTCGGGCTGGCCGCGGTCGCGGCCGAGGCCGACGAGGGCGACGGCTCGTTGCTCGACTGGCTGGACGCCGGACGCCTCGGCTTCGCCGACTGGTCGTCCCACCTGGTCGCAGCAGGGGTGTGGCGGCAGCACAGCTGGTCGCTGCGCTGGGCCGCGCGCGGTTTCGAGGACCTCCAGCACCGACGCGTCGCGTCCGACCGGGCGCTCGGCTCGGCACCCCCGGGCCCGCACCCGCCGGCGACGTCGGGGGTGCTGGCGCTCGGCCGGGTCGCCGGCCTGCTCGGGCACCTGGGCGAGGCTCCGGCCCCCGCACTCGACGGCCTGGGCGACGCCCGCTGGGCCGGCGAACTGGTGGCCGAGCGGCTTGTCGAGCTGCGCGTCACCATGCGCGCCATCGGCCACGCCGTCGACTGACACGCCTCCCACGGCCCCTTCCGCGGGAACGGCCGCCCCTGACGGCCACTTCCGCGGGAACAACCACATTCCGACCAGCCACTTCCGCGGGAACGGCCGCGCTGGACGGCCACTTCCGCGGAAAGGGCCGTCTGGCACGGCCACTTCCGCGGGAAGGGCCGGTTGCGGTGACCGTGCCGACGCCGACAGGGTGCGGGACGCCGACAGGGGCGGCCCCGCGGATGCGGGACCGCCCCTGTCGGGCAGTGCAGGTGGCGCTGGAACGGCTACGTCGCAGGGACCCGCGGCGCGCGGAGCGCGTCGTGGGGGGCGACGTGGTCCTTCGTCAGAAGTCCATGCCGCCCATGCCGCCGTCGCCGCCGCCGCCCATGGGGGCCGGGTTCTTCTCCGGCTTGTCGGCGATGACGGCCTCGGTGGTGAGGAAGAGCGCCGCGATGGAGGCGGCGTTCTGCAGGGCCGAGCGGGTGACCTTGGCCGGGTCGATGATGCCGGCCGCGATCAGGTCCACGTACTCGCCGGTGGCGGCGTTGAGGCCCCAGCCGGTCTCCGAGTTGCGGACCTTCTCCGCCACGACGCCACCCTCGAGGCCGGCGTTGATGGCGATCTGCTTCAGCGGGGCCTCCAGCGCGACGCGCACGATGTTGGCACCGGTCGCCTCGTCACCCTCGAGGTCGAGCTTGTCGAACGCGACCTTGGTGGCCTGCGCGAGAGCGACGCCACCACCGGCGACGATGCCCTCCTCGACGGCGGCCTTGGCGTTGCGCACGGCGTCCTCGATGCGGTGCTTGCGCTCCTTGAGCTCCACCTCGGTGGCAGCGCCGGCCTTGATGACGGCGACGCCACCGGCGAGCTTCGCCAGGCGCTCCTGCAGCTTCTCGCGGTCGTAGTCGGAGTCCGACTTCTCGATCTCGGCGCGGATCTGGTTCACGCGACCCTGGATCTGGTCGGCGTCACCCGCGCCCTCGATGATGGTCGTCTCGTCCTTGGTGGTGACGAACTTGCGGGCGCGGCCCAGCAGGGAGATGTCGGCGTTCTCGAGCTTGAGGCCGACCTCCTCGCTGATGACCTGGCCACCGGTGAGGATGGCGATGTCGCCCAGCATGGCCTTGCGGCGGTCACCGAAGCCCGGCGCCTTGACGGCGACGGACTTGAAGGTGCCACGGATCTTGTTGACGACCAGGGTCGCGAGGGCCTCGCCCTCGACGTCCTCGGCGATGATCGCCAGCGGCTTGCCGGACTGCATGACCTTCTCCAGCAGCGGGAGGAGGTCCTTGACCGTGGAGATCTTCGAGTTGACGACCAGGATGTACGGGTCGTCGAGCACGGTCTCCATGCGGTCGGTGTCAGTCACGAAGTAGGCCGACAGGTGACCCTTGTCGAAGCGCATGCCCTCGGTGAGCTCGAGCTCGAGGCCGAAGGTGTTGCTCTCCTCGACGGTGATGACGCCTTCCTTGCCGACCTTGTCCATCGCCTCGGCGATGAGCTCGCCGATCGCGGGGTCAGCAGCGGAGATGGAGGCGGTGGCAGCGATCTGCTCCTTGGTCTCCACGTCCTTGGCGGTCGAGAGCAGGTACTCCGAGACGGAGGCGACGGCCTTCTCGATGCCCTTCTTCAGGCTCATCGGGTTGGCGCCGGCGGCGACGTTGCGCAGGCCCTCGCGCACGAGTGCCTGGGCGAGCACGGTGGCGGTGGTGGTGCCGTCACCCGCGACGTCGTCGGTCTTCTTGGCGACCTCCTTGACGAGCTCGGCACCGATCTTCTCGTACGGGTCCTCGAGCTCGATCTCCTTGGCGATGCTGACACCGTCGTTGGTGATCGTGGGGGCGCCCCACTTCTTCTCCAGCACGACGTTGCGGCCCTTGGGGCCGAGCGTCACCTTGACGGCGTCGGCGAGGGTGTTCATGCCCCGCTCGAGCCCGCGGCGCGCCTCTTCGTCGAACGCGATCATCTTGGCCATGTGGTGGTGTCCTCCATGTGGATCACTGAGGTCGGACGGCGCCCGCGACGGACGACACCCACGTCGTGGACGCTCTGTGGTCCACGCGCCGGTGCCTCACCGTTCCGACCTGGCTGGCACTCAGGGTTGCCGAGTGCCAGCCCTGAGTCTGGCACTCGACCCTGGCGAGTGCAAGCAGGGGTCACCTGCGGGGGGACAGCGACCACGCGACCCCGGCACCCGCCACGGCGAGCGCCAGCAGCACCGGGGAGAAGCCGATGCCCAGGTACAGCCACGCCTCGATGAAGCCCCACGGCTGCAGGGACCCGACGAGGGCGGCGGTCCAGGTCAGCGGCACCAGCACCCAGGCACCGGCCGCGGACCAGAGGTACCCGCGTCGCGCCGGCTCCCGCACGCCGACCCACCGGACGGCGAGCACGAGCACGGCGAGGGCAGCGGCACCCCAGGCGACCGACCACGCCGGGTGGACGACGCCGTCCCCGCGCAGCCTGGTCAGCAGCAGTGCCGCCGACACGACCGCGAGCGCGCCGGTGGCCAGCGCGTGACCGGTCAGCACGGCCGGTAGCCAGGACCGCCGCCCGGGCACCGGCGTCCCCGGGCCCGGTCGCGGCCCGGTCACCGAGGGCTCAGCCGATCAGACCCGCGGCGCGCAGCGACTTGAGCGACGGCTCGACCCGGTGGGTGGGGCCGACGACCGGCATCAGCGGGTCGAGGGTCTTGAGCCCCTCCCCCGTGTTGAGCACGACGGTCTCCGCGGCCGGGTCGAGCAGGCCGCGCTCCACCAGCTGGCGCAGCACCGCGACGGTCACGCCGCCGGCGGTCTCGGCGAAGACGCCCGTCGTCCGGGCGAGGTCGCGGATGCCGGTGACGATCTCGGCGTCGCCGACCCGGCCGACCGAGCCGCCGGTGCGCCGGATGGCGTCGAGGGCGTAGGGCCCGTCGGCGGGGTTGCCGATGTTCAGCGACTTCGCGATCCCGGTCGGCTTGACCGGCTTGACGACGTCCCAGCCGTTGTCGAAGGCGGTGGCGATCGGGTCGCAACCGGCGGACTGCGCGCCGAAGACCTTCCAGCCGGTGTCCTCGACGATGCCGGCGGCGACCAGCTCCCGCCAGGCCTTGTCGACCTTGGTGAGCAGCGAGCCCGAGGCCATCGGGATGACCACCTGGGCCGGGATCCGCCAGCCGAGCTGCTCGGCGATCTCGTAGCCCATCGTCTTGGAGCCCTCGGCGTAGTACGGCCGCACGTTCTGGTTGACGAAGGCGGCGTCCTCGAACTCGTCGGTCTCGGCGAGCTCGCTGGTCAGCCGGTTGACGTCGTCGTAGGAGCCGTCGACGGCGATCAGTGCCTGGCCGTAGACCGCCGACTGCACGATCTTGCCGGGCTCCAGGTCGCTGGGCACGAACACGAAGGAGGGCAGGCCGTTGCGGGCGGCGTGCGCGGCCACCGAGTTGGCCAGGTTGCCGGTCGAGGCGCAGGCGATCTTCTGGTAGCCGAAGCCCTTGGCGGCGGTGGCGGCCAGGCTCACCACGCGGTCCTTGAAGGAGTGGGTGGGGTTGGCCGAGTCGTCCTTGACCCACAGGTCGGCGGTGAAGCCCAGCTCGGCGCCGAGCCGGTCGGCCTTGACCAGCGGCGTCATGCCGGGGTCCAGGGTGACCCGGTCGGCCGGGTCCTGGCCCACCGGCAGCAGCGCGCTGTAGCGCCAGATGTTGTGCGGGCCGGCCTCGATCTGCTCACGGGTGACCGCGCGCATCAGCTCGGGGTCGTAGTCGACCTCCAGCGGCCCGAAGCACTCGGCGCACGCGTGCGAGGCGATCAGCCCGAAGGTGGCACCGCAGTTGCGGCACACCAGGCCCCGAGCGGGGTTGGGGGGTACCGGCTGGGTGCTGCTGGCGGGGCGAGCGGTGGTCAGGGTCATCCGACGACTACCTCCTCATCTTCCCCGCGCCGGGCCGTCGAGCCGCGCGGGACGGAATTGGCACCTGCTGGCGCACGTGGACGCGCGTCAGCGGTTGCCGGGGCTTCATCGGGCCGTGTCCCTCTGCCCCTCTGGATGAGTGGAACGCCAGGGACTGTACCGGCAGAGCGGCCTCCCGGGGCGGCGGCACCCCTGGTCACCCGGGCGGGGCGGCGCCGTCCAAGATGGCCCGGTGAGCACCCGGATCGTCTACACCGACCTCGACGGCACGATGGTCGGACCGCGCGGGTCCTTCTGGCACACCGCCGACCGCACGCCCACCGGCGCGCCCGCGGCGGCCCTGCTGGAGCTGCACCGGGCGGGCGTCGTCCTGGTGCTGGTGTCCGGGCGCACGCACGCGCAGCTGGTGGAGGCCGCGCGCATCTTCGCCGCCGACGGGTCGATCGCCGAGCTCGGCTCGCTGGTCAGCTGGGACGGCGGCAGGGAGACCCACCTGCTCACCGGGGACCTGCCCGCCGAGCACGCCGGCCGCACCCCGATGTCGGTGATGGCCTCCCTCGGCGTTGTCGAGGAGCTGCTCGCCGCGCACCCCGGCCGGCTGGAGTGGCACGCGCCCTGGCACGCCACGCACTCGGCCGACGCCCTGCTGCGCGGCGTGGTCGACCCGGTCGCGGTGGACGCGTGGCTGGCCGAGCGGGGCGCCGGGTGGCTGACCCTGAAGGACAACGGCAGCATCCCGGCGACGTCCCGGATGGGCCTGGAGCCGGCCGCCCTGCCGCCGCGGGTCTACCACCTGATGCCGCGCGGCATCTCCAAGGGCGCGGCCATCACCTGGGACCTCGCCCGCCGGGGAATCCCGCCCGCGGACGCGGTCGCGGTGGGCGACAGCGTCAGCGACCTGGAGATGGCCCCGGCGGTCGGCCGGCTGTACGTGACCGCGAACGGCGCCGGGGTCGAGGGCATGGCGGACCTGATCGCCGGCATCGGCAACGCCACGGCCACCGACGGCGCCATGGGCGAGGGCTGGGCCGAGGCCGTCCTCGCCTCCCTGTGACGCCGGGGGCCGAGCGTTGATCAGCTCACCCGGCGTCAGGGGGTCGTTGCATCACCCCAGCTGAGGGGTGGGATGGGTGGCAGTGACACGGGCGAATCAGCGGG
>NZ_JAAGWK010000036.1 GCF_010685995.1 Goekera deserti
GTCCCGGGAGAAGCGGGCATGCCGCTTCCACACCGTCTGCCACGGCCCGAACCGCTCCGGCAGATCCCGCCAGGCGACCCCGCACCGGTAGCGGTGCACGATCCCCTCGACCACCTGCCGATGCTCCCGATACGGCCGCGACCGTCCCCTGACCTGCGGCATCAGCGGCTCGATCACCGCCCACTGCCCATCCGTCAACTCAGCCAGCGGCGCCACGCCCAAGATCATGCCCGACCCCCACAGACTTAGGAGACATGCCCTAGGTCGGCGAAGGACGCATTGGGGTCAGAAAGCAGCCGAACGAACGCGGCACCGATCCGAGGGCTCATCGGTCGACTCCGGCGCAGCGGTCGCCGCATCTTAACGGCATCGATGAGCCAGACGCCGGACACGCGTCGGGCCGGTAACCGCCCAGCCTGGGCCAGTGCTTGGACTCGCCGCACAGATTCCCCGAGCCAGGAAGCGGCTTCGGAGACGCCGATCTCCATAGACGTCTGGGCGATGCCTTCAGGGTCGTCAAGGAGGGTCCCGCCAGGCTTGGCGGACTTACTGAGCCGAACACGTACCTCACGCGTCGCGCTGAAGACCGACCCCTGCTCCATCGAGACCCACGACCACGGTGGACTTGTTCCACGGCATTCCGTCCGCTGCCAATCCGTGGATCTCGCAGACGTCTCCCCAGGCGGTGGGGCGGATGACGGCGTCGGTTCGTTGGTGAAGGTGCCCGCGCCAGACATGCCGGGGCCGCACCGCGTCGATGACCGACTGCACCCGTGCTGAGTGCGAGTCGGACCGAGCTAGGTCGTCCCTGGCCCAAGCCCGGGGAGCCCGGTCCCACCACTGCCCGGGCAGGTCACCGAGGGCAACGGCAGCGGCCTGCGGGCGATCGTGGGAGACGACGACGTCCGCCGGTCCTTCGCCGGCGATGCGCGTGGCCTCCTCGGAGGTCAGCTCTTCCTCTGGTCACCAGGAGTACCCCTCGGTGCGCAACTGTCGGTCCACTGACACCGCGCCGCCCACCGCCAGCCAGCGGTGCTCCTCTCCGCTCGGCAGCAGCATCAGGTTGCTGCCGGAGACGCCTTTGATGTGGTGAGCCATGTGTCTCCTCGGGGTCAGGCGGACAGGCCCAGATCGGCCCAGACGTCAGCATCGGCGAGCGCGGTGACCACCAGGTGGACCGCCACCGCCGGATCGACGCCCATCCGCTGGGCCCACAGCACCGACGGGCACTCATCGACGCACAGCGTGTCGTCGGACAACTCCAGGTAGGTGCCGTCCGAGTCGCGGAGGAGCAGATGCCACAGGTCGACGTCGGGATCCTCGAAATCCCCATACAGGGTCTCCACCATCGGCACCAGGACCAGCCGGCGGCCGTCGGCGAGGAGCACCTCGGCCGTCGTCAGATTCCCGAAGGTGCCGCATTCGGTGAGGAAGTCCGCTCGTCGAAGGTGCTCAGCCGCCTCGGTCGCCACGACGTCCTGGGACATCGGCACGGTGGGGGCGAACGGCTGCACGCTGATGGGAGAGGTCGTCGGCACGTGAACTCCTCGGATGGGGTGAAGGGGACGCAGCGACAGTGCCGGGTGTCTCCGACAGAACCGGGTGCTCCGGGGGCAGCGGAGATCCCGAATCACCCGATCGAGCGACAAGGAGTCACCTGGCGGCGCGGGGGCGCCCCTCCAGCGGCAACTCGCCTGCAACGTCGATCCGGTCGATCCAGCCGTCCAGCCGGGCAAGTCCCTGGCGCAGGAGCAGGCCTTGCGGCGCGTTACGGGCAACGTCCCCCGCGGCGGGGTTCTCCGGGCAGGGAGCCAGGGCCACCTGCGAAGAAGGCGGGTCGCACAGCGCCCGCCACTCCTGAGCCACGGCAGTCATCGCCGTGACAGCGTCGGTGTTCCCACCGGCGGCGAGCACGGTGCGGTGACCGCCCTCCTGCCCGACGACGACCGGCCGCCACGGGCCGAAGGCCGGGCCGAAGGTGCGGTAGACCGCATTGAAGTCCTGCGCCGACACAACCGGGTAGTCGGCGGCCGCGAGCGCCCAGAGCGTCCGTTCGGTCAGGTCGTCCATGGCTGTTCCCTTCCTCATGGGTGTGCTGCCCGATGGCGCACCCAGCGAACTTCGGCAATGAGGGCTCGGACCTTGAGCTCTCCGGGGCCGCATCTCAGGCGGCGGGAGCGAGACGCCCGAGTCCGGCCTCATCACCCGATCGCGGGAACATCGGACACGCGGCTGCCCCCACCGGCTGGGCTTTGCTCAACTCGTAGGGCTGATGGGGAACGGGCTCGTAGTCCCCGCGCCGCCTCCAAGGCACCAGCGCGTGATGCGCGAAACCCAGAACCGCCCATGGCGGCTCCTCCTCGTGGCCCTGCGGGCGGCCGACGCAACGGCGTCTGCCGCGAGTTCCACCGCCCCACCGTGCCTGATGGGGAGCCAGGGGACCGGTTCGATGCCCGGCCCGGCCGGCTCAGTCGGCGGGCTGCTCCTCGGCGGTGTTCGGCAGGCCGGGCCCACCCGGTCCGGGGTCCTCGTCGGCGGCGAGCTCGTCGAGCACCACGTCCAGCACGCGTACCGCCCCGGCCTTGTCCAGCGGGTCGTTGCCGTTGCCGCACTTGGGCGACTGCACGCAGGACGGGCAGCCGGACTCGCACTCGCAGCTGGCCACGGTGGCCCGGGTGGCCCGCAGCCAGGTGCGCAGCACCGCGTGGCCCCGTTCGGCGAAGCCGGCACCGCCGGGGTGGCCGTCGTAGACGACGATCGTGGCCGCGCCGGTGTCCGGGTGCATCGCGGTCGAGACGCCGCCGAGGTCCCAGCGGTCGCAGGTGGCCATCAGCGGCAGCAGGCCGATCGCGGCGTGCTCGGCGGCGTGCAGCGACCCGGGCAGGCTCACGCCGTCCAGCTCGGCGCGGGTGACCGCGCGCTCGTCGAGGGTCAGCCACACCGCCCGGGTGCGCAGCTGGCGGGCCGGCAGGTCCAGCGGGAACTCGGCCAGCACCTCGCCGGTGCCCGCGCGCCGCCGCTGGTAGGCCACGACCTGGTTGGTCACGTCGACCACGCCGGTGTGCGCGGTGACCGTGCCGAGCCGGCGGGTGGTGTCGACCGAGACGATGCCCAGGTCGGTCACGTCCCGCGCGACCGTCGTCCACTCCGGGCTCTCCGGGTGCACCTGGGCGCAGGCGTCGTCGGGGTGGAAGTCGTCCACCACGAAGGTCTCCCCGCGGTGCACGTACAGCGCCCCGGTGTGCACGGTGGCGTGCGCGGCGTCGCCGTCCACCGTGCCGAGCAGCCGCCCGGTGCTGCCCTCGATGATCGTCACCGGCTCCGCGCCGCTGCCCCGGATGTCCACCTCGGGCCGGCCGCGGCCGGCCCAGTACCAGCCGGTCGGCCGGGCCCGCAGGTCGCCGGTGGCCACCAGCGCGGCGACCTGTGCCTGCGCGGCCGCGCCGCCGAAGGTCTCCAGCTCGTCGGCCTGCAGGGGCAGCTCGGCTGCCGCCGCGCACAGCTGCGGGCCGAGCACGTGCGGGTTGGACGGGTCGGTGACGGTGGCCTCCACCGGGCGGCCGAACACGGCGTCGGGGTGGTGGGCCAGGTAGTGGTCCAGCGGGTCGTCGCGGGCCACGAACACCACCAGCGACTCCCGCTCGGCGCGTCCGGCCCGGCCGGCCTGCTGCCACATCGACGCCAGGGTGCCGGGGTACCCGGCCAGCACCACCGCGTCCAGCCCGGCGATGTCGATGCCCAGCTCCAGGGCGTTGGTGGTGGCCACCCCGAGCAGCTCACCCCGGGAGAGCTGGCCCTCCAGCGCGCGGCGCTCCTCGGGCAGGTAGCCCCCGCGGTAGGAGTCGACCCGGCCGACCAGGTCCGACCGGCCGCGGGAGTGCAGCACCCGCCGGGCCTGCTCGGCCACCGACTCCGCGCTGCGCCGGGAGCGGACGAAGGCCAGGGTGCGGGCGCCCTGCTCCACCAGGTCGGCCAGCAGCCCGGCCGTGTCCGAGGCGGCGGAGCGGCGCAGCGGGGCACCGTGCTCGCCGGTGTGCTCGGTCAGCGGGGGCTCCCACAGCGCGAACGTGGCGCCGGGGCGGGGTGAGCCGTCCTCGGTCACCGCCGTCACCGGCGCGCCCACCAGCCGGGTCGCGGCCACCTCGGGGTCGGCGACGGTGGCCGAGGCCAGCACGAACACCGGCTCGGCGCCGTAGCGGCGGCAGATCCGGCGCAGCCGGCGCAGCACGTGCCCGACGTGCGAGCCGAACACCCCGCGGTAGGCGTGGCACTCGTCGACCACCACGTAGGCGACCCGCCGCAGGGTGCTCGACCAGCGCTGGTGGGCGGGCAGGATCCCGCGGTGCAGCATGTCCGGGTTGGTGACGATCCAGCGCGCGTGCCGGCGCACCCAGTCGCGCTCCTCGCCCGGGGTGTCGCCGTCGTAGGCCCCCGGGCGCACCGACGGGTCCGCGAGCGCGGCCACCGAGGCCAGCTGGTCGCGGGCCAGCGCCTTCGTCGGGGCCAGGTAGAGCACGCAGGCCCGCGGGTCCTCGGCCAGCCGGCTCAGCGCCGGCAGCTGGTAGGCCAGCGACTTGCCCGACGCCGTCCCGGTGGCCACGACGACGTGCTGCCCGTCCCGGGCCAGCTGGGCCGCGCGCACCTGGTGGCTGAACGGCCGGTGCACGCCCCGCTCGGCGAGCCGGTCGACCAGCGCCCGGTCCACCCACTCCGGCCAGGGGGCGGTGCGGCTGCTGCGGGTGGGCACCCGGTGCACGTGCGTGACCGGGTCCGCCTCCGGGTCCGACCCGGCCAGCAGCGCGGCCAGCAGCTCACCGCCGGGCAGCGCCTCCGGCCCGTCCCACGCCACCGGGTCGCCGCCGACCGGGGCGCGGGCGGGTGACACCGATGTCATTCCCCCACTGTCACACCTGGGAGGCGGTTCGTGTCGGTCGAGCGCACGCCCACGGCGTGGGACCGGGCGTCTGTGAGCGATCTCGCAGGGGGCGGACGGGGCCGTCCCGGCGGCCTGACCAGCCCTGCGACCGACCTGTGGAGACCACCCGAGCCTGTGGACGACGGCCCCCACGGACGTCGACGGTCTCCCTAGCGTCCCCGGCGTCGGTCTCACCCGGAGACCGCGGCGCCCGGGAGGCACCGTGTCCGACCCCCTCACCGTCCAGCTGGACGTCCTCGACGGCCTGGCCGCCGAGCTGACCGCCCTCGGGGCCGAGCTCGCCGACGACGCCCACGTGAGCACCGCCTGCGGCACCTCGCTGGGGTGGTCCCTGGACGGCGGGCCCGGCGCGGAGACCGCCGCGGTGGGTCACGAGTGGGGCACCGTGCTCGGCCTGCTGGCCGGCCGTGCGACGGAGGTCGGGGCGACCCTGAGCGCCGCCGTCGCCGGCTACCGCGCCCTGGACCGGTCGGCCGCGGAGCTGGTGGCCGGCGCCCGGGGCCGCTCGGCGGTCGCCCGGTGAGCGCCCCGGTCCCGCTGTCGGCCGTGCTCACCTGGGACGTCGTGCAGCTGCGCAGCTCCGTCGGCACCCTGGACCTCGTCGCCGGCCGCACCGGCGCCTGGCGCCTGCGGCTGGACGCGGTGACCCAGGAGCTGTCCCGCGCGGTGTGCTGGTCGGGCCCGGCGGCGTCCGCGGCCGCCGGGGTGCTGGTCGAGCTGTCCACGGTCACCAGCGGGGTGGAGCAGTCGCTGGTGCCGTCTGTCGAGCAGCTGACCCTGCTGTTCACCGCGGCCACCAGCGCGCAGGAGCTGGCGGCCCAGGCGTTCGCCGCGGCCGCCGCCGGCCCGGTCACCCTGCTCGACGACGGCTCGCTGTCGGCGCCACCGCTGCTGCCCGGCAGCGCGATGGCCCCCGACCAGCTGGCCGCCCTGGACGCGATGGCCGACGCCGGCCGGCTCGCCGTCGCCCTGGCCGCGGCAGCCCAGGAGCAGGTCACCCAGGTCGCGGCCCACGCGCGGGGCGCCGCCGACGCCCTCACCCCGCTGCGCCCCGGCGGTCCGGCCGCCGACTTCGCCGACCTGGCCGGCCCCCTGGCGCCGGACGTCGTCGTCCTGCCGCTGCTCCCGCCGCACCACACACCGGAGCAGGCGGCGCGCTGGTGGTCCGGGCTCACCTCCGCCCAGCAGTACACCGCGATCGCCGAGCAGCCGGCTGTGGTCGGCGGGCTCGACGGCGTGCCGGCCTGGGCCCGCGACCTCGCCAACCGGGCGGTCCTGGAGGCGGAGGTGCAGAGCCTGGACACCACCAGCGAGCGGCACGCCACGGCGCAGGCGGTGGCCGCACAGCTGCGTGCCCAGGAACAGGACGGCCGGCTGGTGCAGCTGCACCGGCTGGACCTGGACCAGGGCCTGGTCGGCATCGCGATCGGCGACCTGGACGCCGCCGGCGAGGTCGCCGTGTTCGTCCCGGGCATCACGACCACCGCCGGCGACGACCTCGACGGGCTCGGTGCCGCGGCGGTGCGGATCGTCGGCGCCACGGAACAGGCCGCCCCCGGTGTCGAGGCCGCCGTGCTGGTGTGGCTCGGCTACCGCACCCCGGGCCTGCTCACCGCGCCCTTCCCGTTCGCCGCCGAGCGCGGCGGGCGTGCCCTGGACCGGGCGCTGGACGGGCTGGCGGCGGCACGGCCCGGCCCGGCCGCAGCACGCACCACCGTGGTCGCGCACAGCTACGGCACCACCGTGGTCGACCACGCCGCCGACGAGGACGGCGCCCTGGCCGCGGACGCCGTCGTGCTGCTCGGCAGCCCCGGGGTGTCGGAGTGGACGGCCGGTGGCCTCGAGGTCGACGAGGTGTACGACGCAGCGAGCCCGGCCGACCCGGTGTCCTACGTGAGCTGGTTCGGACAGAACACCTGGATGCCGCTCTGGGGGTCCGAGGGCCTCCCGACCGACATCACGCAGTGGCACACCGAGTACCTGGACGCCGACCGACCCACGCTGGAGGCGATCGGCGAGGTGGTCGCCGGCACCCGCTGACCCGTGGCCACCCGCCGGTCGCGACGCGCTGAGCAGGGACGTCACCGGCGACGGGGAGGCCCTGACCACACGGGGTGATCTCGACCGCAGCGCGGAACACCGTCCGGCGGGAGTCGTTCGACACACCGACGGCACGCCCGCCGGGAGTCCTCGACCGGGCTGCGCCGCCGGTCGTGGCCTACCGTGGCCTGGCCGAGCGGGTGCGCACCGCAAGCGCCCGACCACGCCGGGTCCCACCCGGCGACTGCGACACAGCACCACCGACAGGAGCACCGTGCCCACCAGGACCACGAAGACCGTCCCGACCAGCGACGAGACGAGCGAGGCCGGCACCCCCGCGCCCCCGGCGCGTCGCCGCACGGCAGCGGTCGGTGGCCGGCCGCTGGTCATCGTGGAGTCCCCGGCGAAGGCCAAGAAGATCGGCGCCTACCTCGGCAGCAGTTACGTCGTCGAGTCCAGTGTCGGCCACATCCGCGACCTGCCCCGCAACGCCGCGGACGTCCCGGCCGCGCACAAGGGCGAGTCCTGGGCCCGCCTGGGCGTCGACGTGGACAACGGCTTCAGCCCGCTCTACGTGGTCAGCCCCGAGCGCAAGCAGCAGGTGGCCCGGCTGAAGACGCTGATGAAGGACGCCAGCGAGGTCTACCTCGCGACGGACGGTGACCGCGAGGGCGAGGCCATCGCCTGGCACCTGGTCGACACCCTCAAGCCCAGGGTCCCCGTGCGCCGGATGGTCTTCCACGAGATCACCCCCGAGGCGATCGCCCGGGCCCTCGCCAGCCCCCGGGACCTCGACACCGCACTGGTCGACGCGCAGGAGACCCGCCGCATCCTCGACCGGCTCTACGGCTACGAGGTCTCCCCGGTGCTGTGGAAGAAGGTGCTGCCCAAGCTGTCGGCCGGCCGGGTGCAGTCGGTGGCCACCCGGATCGTCGTCGAGCGCGAGCGGGCCCGGATGCGCTTCCGGTCCGCCGACTACTGGGGCCTGGAGGGCACCTTCCAGGTCGCCGAGAAGGCGGACCCCACCGACGCGGGTGAGCCGGCCCGGCTGTCGGCGACGCTGGTCACGGTCGACGACCGGCGGGTGGCCACCGGCAAGGACTTCGACCCGGACACCGGGCAGACCCAGAGCGACGTCGTCCACCTGGACGAGGCCGGCGCCCGCGGGCTCGCCGCCCGGCTGGAGGGCAGCGCGGTCACCGTCACCCGGGTCGACGAGCGGCCCTACCGACGCCGCCCGTACGCGCCGTTCATGACGTCGACACTGCAGCAGGAGGGCGGCCGCAAGATGGGCTGGTCCTCGGCGCAGACGATGCGGGTCGCCCAGCGGCTGTACGAGAACGGCTTCATCACCTACATGCGCACCGACTCGACGAACCTGTCGAACGAGGCGCTGACCGCGGCGCGCAACCAGGCGCGCGAGCTGTACGGCGACGCCTACGTGCCGGCCGAGCCGCGCCGCTACGCGACCAAGAACAAGGGTGCGCAGGAGGCCCACGAGGCGATCCGGCCTGCCGGCGACGCCTTCCGCACCCCCGGCCAGGTCGCCGGGCAACTGGCCCGGGACGAGTTCCGCCTCTACGAGTTGATCTGGCAGCGCACCGTGGCCTCCCAGATGGCCGACGCGGTGGGCCAGACGGTGTCGGTCCGGCTCGCCGGGCGCTCGAGCACCGACGAGGGTGTCGAGTTCTCCACCAGCGGGCGCACGATCACCTTCCCCGGCTTCCTGCGCGCCTACGTGGAGAGCAAGGACGAGGGCAGCGCCGAGGACAGCGAGGCCGACGACGCCGAGCGCCGGCTGCCCCGGCTGGAGCGCGGCCAGCGGCTGGACACCACGGCGCTGGAACCCAAGGGCCACACCACCCAGCCGCCGTCGCGGTACACCGAGCCGAGCCTGGTCAAGGCGCTCGAGGAGCTGGAGATCGGCCGGCCCTCCACCTACGCCGCCACGATGCAGACCATCCAGGACCGTGGCTACGTGTGGAAGAAGGGTGCGGCGCTGGTGCCGTCCTTCGTCGCCTTCGCCGTGGTCAACCTGCTCGAGCTGCACTTCGGGCCGCTGGTCGACTACAGCTTCACCGCCTCGCTGGAGCGCGAGCTCGACGAGATCGCCGGCGGCAACCTGCAGCGCGTCGACTGGCTGACGGAGTTCTACTTCGGCGGGGACGGCGGGCACGCCGGCGGCATCGCGGCGTCCGGCGGGCTCAAGTCGGTCGTCGGTCAGCGGCTGGAGGAGATCGACGCCCGCGGCGTCAACTCGATCCCGCTGTCGGCGACCGGCCCGACCGGGGAGCCGGTCGTCGTCCGGGTCGGCCGCTACGGGCCTTACATGCAGGCCGGCGGGGAGGACGGCGCCCGGGTGAGCCTGCCCGAGGACATCGCCCCCGACGAGCTGACCAGCGAGAAGGTCGCGGAGCTGCTGGCCGCGCCGTCCGCGGACCGCACGCTGGGCACCGACCCGGACACCGGCGAGACGATCGTGCTCAAGGCCGGCCGCTACGGGCCCTACGTCACCACGCTGGTGCCCGAGGGCAGCAAGGAGGCCCCGCGCACGGCCAGCCTGTTCTCCTCCATGACGCCGGAGACGGTGACCCTGGAGGACGCGCGGAAGCTGCTCACCCTGCCGCGGGTGGTCGGCGCCGACCCCGAGGGTGTCGAGATCCAGGCGCTCAACGGCCGCTACGGGCCCTACATCAAGAAGGGCACCGACTCCCGCTCGCTGGAGAGCGAGGACGCTCTGTTCACCGTCACGCTGGAGCAGGCGCTGGCCATCTTCGCCCAGCCCAAGCAGCGCGGGCGGGCCGCGGCGAAGGCCCCGCTCAAGGAGCTGGGCATCGACCCGGTCAGCCAGGGCCCGGTCACCGTGCGCGAGGGCCGCTTCGGCCCCTACGTCACCGACGGCGAGAGCAACGCCAGCCTGCGCAAGGGCGACGACGTCGAGACGATCACCCTGGAGCGGGCCGCCGAGCTGCTCGTCGAGCGGCGCGAGCGCGCTCCGGTGACGAAGAAGAAGGCCGCCAAGAAGACGGTCGCGAAGAAGACGACCGCCACGAAGGCCCCGGCGAAGAAGGCGACGGCCACGAAGGCGACGGCCACGAAGACCACGGCCAAGAACACCACGGCCACGAAGACGACGGCCACGAAGACGACGGCGAAGACGACCAAGGCTGCGACCACGGCCCGGGGGAAGGCCGTCGCCGGGGACACCGCCGGGCAGGTCCCGGCCGGCAGCTGATAGCGGGCACCGTGATCGGTCCGCACCAGGATCGCCAGACCTGGCAGGAGCACGGCCGCTCCTTCGGCGCCGTCGCCGCCGGCTACGCCCAGCTGCGGCCGGGGTACCCGGCTGACGCGGTGACCTTCCTGCTCGGCGAGCACCCGCTGGACGTGCTCGACCTCGGTGCGGGCACCGGCCTGCTCACCGACGCCCTGCTCGCCGCCGGGCACCGGGTGGTCGCGGTCGACCCGTCGGCGCCGATGCTGGACGAGCTGCGCGCACGGCACCCCGAGGTCCGGGTCGCCGTCGGCGGGGCCGAGGACGTCCCGGTGGACGATGCCTCGGTCGACGCCGTGGTGGCCGGGCAGGCCGCGCACTGGTTCGACCCGGCACCTGCCGCCGCCGAGATCGCCCGGGTGCTGCGCCCCGGCGGACGGGTCGGGTTCGTCTGGAACTCCCGGGACGAGCGGGTGCCCTGGGTGGCCGACCTGGGCCGGCTGCTCGCCGCCGAGGCCCGCGACCACGAGGCCGACGAGGGCGTCGTCGCCTCGTTCGCGCTGAGTCGCGAGCTGGCCGCCCGCGTGGAGACGCACGAGTCCTCCGTCGTCCAGCACCTCACCTCCGAGCAGGTGGTCGGGGGCATCGGCACCCGCAGCTACGTCGCCACGATGGACGAGCCCACCCGGGCGGACTTCCTCGGCCGGGTCCGGACCCTGCTGGCCGAGCACCCGGACACCCGCGGCGCGACCACCCTGGACCTGCCCTACGTCACCCGGTCCTACCGGCTCACGCCCCGCTGACCCGCGCCGGCCGGTGCCCCACGGCGAAGACCCGCCGGAAGGGCAGCACCGTCGTGCCGTCGGGGCGCGCGGGGTAGGCCGAGCGCAGCGCGTCGGCGTAGGCGGCCCGGAAGGCCGCGGCGTCGGCGTCGGCCAGCCGGTCCAGCACCGGGCGCAGCACGGTGCCGGCCACCCAGCGCAGCACCGGGTCCGGCCCGGTCAGCACGTGCAGGTAGGTGGTCTCCCAGACGTCGGCCACCAGCCCCGCCCCGGTGAGCACGTCCAGGTGGACGCCGAGGTCGGGCACCGCGTCCGCCGGTGGCGCGGCCGCGGCCAGCAGCCCGGCCCAGCGCGGCGAGCGGCACAGGTCGGCGAGCAGGGCGTGGGTCGGGGCCCGGTGGTTGCCGGGCACCTGCACGGCCAGCCAGCCGTCCGGCGCCAGGTGCCCGGCCCAGCGGGCCAGCAGGTCCGGGTAGCCCGGCACCTAGTGCAGCACCGCGTTGCTGACCAGCACGTCCACCGGCGCAGCCGGTGCCCAGTCCCGGACGTCGCCGGCGACGAAGTCCACCCGCCCCGCGACGGCGTGCCGGGCGGCGGCGGCCAGCATCGCGGGGGAGAGGTCGACCCCGGTCACCCGGGCCGCCGGCCACCGGGCGGCCAGGGCCGCGGCCAGCGCGCCCTCCCCGCAGCCGAGGTCCACGACCACCGCGGGCTCGATCGCGCCTACCCGCTGCACCAGGTCGGCGGCCGGGCGGGCGCGCTCCCCGGCGAAGCGCAGGTAACCGGCCGGGTCCCAGTCGCTGCCGGTGGAGGGTGCGCCGTCCGGTGCCGTGGGGGGTGCCATGGCGCGTACCCGACCACACCGGCCGGTGTGCCGCTGCGCCGGCCGGCCGGTCCGGTCGGACCTCGCGGGTACCGTCGTCCCGGGCCCGGGGCGTGTCCGGCGCGACCCGGACCCGGCCGCGGGGCCTGCGCGCAGGTCCTGAGCAGCGGGTCGCCTGCCCGGCGGCCCCGCCCGCCGCGGCGTCCGTCACGACCACCGGGAGTCCCGATCACCGCGCAGCCGCCACCGCCGTCCGAGGACGGTCCGACCGGCCACGACGCGACCGGTCCGGATGCCGCCGGTCCGCCGGCCGGCGACGACGACGTGCAGGGCACCGAGGTCGGCCTGGTCGCCCGTGTCCGCGCCGTGCTGCGGGTGCCCGACTTCCGCAAGCTCTGGCTCTCCACCGCGCTGTCCAGCTTCGGCGACTGGCTGGGCCTGCTGGCGATCACCGCCACCGCCACCTCGCTGGTCGACGGGTTCGCCGCCGCCAACTTCGCCCTGGGTGGCGTGCTGCTGTTCCGCCTGCTCCCGGCGATCGTGCTCGGGCCGCTGGCCGGTGCCTTCGCCGACCGGTTCGACCGCCGCCGCACCATGGTGGTCACCGACGTGCTGCGGTTCGGCTTCTTCGCCTCCATCCCGCTGGTGGACAACCTCGTGTGGCTGTTCGTCGCCCAGTTCGTCATCGAGGCGCTGAGCCTGTTCTGGATCCCGGCGAAGGACGCCGCGGTGCCGAACATGCTGCGCAAGGACCAGCTGGAGCCGGCCAACCAGCTGTCGCTGGTGACCACCTACGGTCTGACCCCGGTGGCCGCGGCCGTCGTCTTCGCCGTGCTCACCACGATCGGGGAGCGGATCAGCGACCTGCTGGCGGTCAGCGCCGTGGACCTGGCGCTGTACGTCAACGCGCTCACCTTCCTGGTCGCGGCGGTCGTCATCTGGAACCTGCCCTCGATCAGCGGACGCCGGGCCGCCGGCGTGAAGCCGGTGCACGAGGAGAGCTTCCTGGCCTCGCTGGTCAGCGGCTTCTCCTTCGCCGGGCACACCCCGCTGGTGCGCGGGCTGGTCGTGGGCATCACCGGCGCGTTCGTCGCCGCCGGCGTGGTGATCGCCACCGGCCAGGCCTTCGCGCTCTCCCTCGGCGGCGGCGAGGCCGCCTACGGGCTGCTGTTCGGCGCGGTGTTCATCGGGCTGGGCACCGGCATCGCCTTCGGGCCGAGCGTCGCGCGGGACCTGGCCCGGGAGCGGTTGTTCGGCGTGGCCATCGTGGCGGCCGGCATCGCGGTGTCCCTGCTGGCCTGGACCCCGGAGCTGTGGATCGCGCTGCTGCTGGTGGTGGCCATGGGCTTCTTCGCCGGCATCGCCTACCTGGCCGGCTTCACCCTGCTGGGCACCGAGGTCGACGACGCCGTCCGCGGCCGCACCTTCGCCCTCGTGCAGTCACTGGTGCGGGCCGGGCTGATCGTGTCGCTGGCGCTCACCCCGTTCGCGGTGGGCCTGCTCGGCCGGCACGTGCTCGACCTCGGCATCGGGTCGCTCACCGTCACCGGCGAGCGCCTGCTGCTCGGGCTGGCCGGTCTGGTGGCCGTCGGCGTCGGGGTGGGCGCCTACCGGCAGATGGACGACCGGCGGCCGGTGCCGCTGGTCCGCGACGTCGTCACCGCCCTGCGCCGGGACACCACCGCGCGCCGGCGGCTGGCCGGCGGCGGGGTGTTCATCGCCTTCGAGGGCGGCGAGGGCGCCGGCAAGTCCACCCAGGTCCGGCGGCTGCAGGAGTGGCTCACCGCCGACGGCCTGGTCACCCGGGCCACCTTCGAGCCCGGTGCCACGCCGTCCGGGGCGGGCATCCGGCGGATCGTGCTCGACCCGGACACCGTCGGGCTGGCCGCCCGGGCCGAGGCGCTGCTCTACGCCGCCGACCGGGCCCAGCACGTGCACGACGTGCTGCGCCCGGCCCTGGACGCCGGGGAGGTGGTGATCACCGACCGCTACGTGGACAGCTCGCTGGCCTACCAGGGCGCCGGCCGCGTCATCCCGATGGACGACGTGCGGATGATCTCCCGCTGGGCCACCGAGGGCCTGCGCCCGGACCTGACCGTGCTGCTGGACCTGCCGCCGGAGGTGGGCCTGGCGCGCGCCCGCGGCCGGGGCACCGCCGACCGGCTGGAGGCCGAGTCGCTGGACTTCCACCAGCGGGTGCGCCGCACGTTCCGGGCCCTGGCCGAGTCCGACCCCGGTCGCTACCTCGTGCTGGACGCCACGCAGGACCCCGACCAGGTGGCCGCGGCGGTGCGGGAACGGGTCGGCATGCTGCTGGCCGGGCTGCCCCGGCAGGCGGCGGCCGCCCCCGCCGACGGGGCTGGTGGCTCGTGACCGACGGCGTCTGGGACGACGTGGTCGGGCAGCCGGCCGTCGTCGCCGAGCTGCGCACCGCGGTCCGTGAGCCGGCCTCGATGACGCACGCCTGGCTGTTCACCGGGCCGCCGGGGTCCGGGCGGTCGGTGGCCGCCCGGGCGTTCGCCGCCGCGCTGCAGTGCCCCGCCGGGGGCGACGGCACCTGCCACGCCTGCCGCACCGTGCTGGCAGGGACGCACGCCGACGTGCACCGGGTGGTGCCCGAGGGCCTGTCGATCGGCGTCGCCGAGGTGCGCGAGATCGTCCGCACCGCCGGGCGGGCGCCGTCCCAGGGCCGGTGGCAGGTCGTCCTGATCGAGGACGCCGACCGGATGACCGAGCAGGCCACCAACACCGTGCTGAAGATGCTGGAGGAGCCGCCGCACCGCACGGTGTTCCTGCTGTGCGCGCCCTCGCTGCACCCCGACGACGTGCCGGTCACCATCCGGTCGCGCTGCCGCGTGGTGGGCCTGCGCACACCGGAGGTCGAGGCGATCGCCGACGTGCTGGTGCGCCGCGACGGGGTCGACCCGGCGCTGGCCGCGTGGTCGGCGGCGGCCTCCGGCGGGCACGTCGGCCGGGCCCGGCACCTCGCGCAGGAGGAGGACGCCCGGCTGGCCCGCAAGGCGGTGCTGGACGTGCCGCTGTCGCTGGTGTCGCTGGCCGCGTGCCTCAACGCCGCCGACGACCTGGTGGCCACCGCGAAGGACGAGTCCGACCGCACCACCGCCGGCATCGACGGCGCGGAGACCGAGGCGGTGAAGGCGAGCCTCGGCGTGGGCGCGCGCGGCCCGGGGATGGCCGCGGCGAGCCGGGGGGCCGGCGCGCTCAAGGAGCTGGAGAAGCGGCAGAAGTCGCGGGCCACCCGGCTCGGCCGCGACTCGCTCGACCGGGCGCTGGTCGACCTGGCCGGGCTCTACCGGGACGCGCTGGTGCTCGACTCCGCCGGCCCCGACGTCCTGTCGTCCGCCGTCCCCACGCTCAACCACCCCGACCGGCGCGCGGACGCCGTCGAGCTGGCCCGGAAGATCGGTGCCGAGGGTGCGCTGCGCCGCATCCAGTGGGTGCTGGAGGCGCGCACCGCCCTGGAGCAGAACGTGAAACCGCAGGTGGCGATCGAGGCGCTCACCGTGCGACTGCGACTCCCGGGATGACGCCGGAGGTGCTGCCCGGCCGGCGGCGGCCGGTGTCGTAGGCTCATCCCCGCACGTACGCCGCCTTAGCTCAGTCGGTAGAGCATCTCACTCGTAATGAGAAGGTCGTCGGTTCGATTCCGACAGGCGGCTCCACGCCACCCCACCCGCTCACCCGGCCGGTTCCCGCAGGCCCAGCAGCCGGTCCATCAGCCGCAACCGGTACGCCAGCCCCAGGGCACCGAACCAGACGACCAGCGCCGGCAGCACCGTGGTGTACACCGGCGGTGCGGCGCCGGTCAGCCCGAACAGGTCGCTGGTCACCGGGGTGACCAGCGCGGCGACCAGCACCACGAGCAGCCCGAGGACCAGCCAGGCCGGCCGGCGGTCACCGGTGTACGCCGTCCAGGCGGCGAAGAGCCGGGCCGGCGGCTTGAGGTAGAGCACCAGCAGCACCGAGGCCAGCGACACGAACGTGGACAGGCCGGTCTGCGCCCCGATCGTGGCCGCGGCGGCGGCGAAGTCGCCGTCCACGCCGTAGGTCAGGCCGGTGTACCGCTCGAAGTCGGCGATCACCTGGGCCGGCACCCGGGAGGAGGCGAAGCCACCGGCCACCTCGGTGTAGAGCACGGCGTAGACGGTGGCCCCGCCCGCTGCGGTGAGCACGGCGGCGGGGATGACGAAGCGGGCCAGGGTGCGCAGCACGTGCGGGTCCGGGGCGGTCGGCCGCGCCCACGCGGTGAGCACCAGGCTGGGCAGCCCCACGGTGAACAGCGTCAGCCCGCCCTGGGCCGGGGAGTACGGGAATCCCAGACCCAGCATGGTCACCACCACGATGACCAGCCCCTGGGTGGCCACCCGCGCCAGGAACACCTGCGCGGAGGTCGTGATCCCGTCGATGATCCGGCGGCCGGTCCGCCGGGCCGGCGCCAGCGCGGCCAGCGAGTCGTCGGTGAGCACGATGTCGGCGACGTCCCGGGCCACGGCGCTGCCGCTGCGCATGGCCACACCCACCTGCGCCGCCTTGAGGGCCAGCGCGTCGTTGACCCCGTCCCCGACCATCGCCACGTACCGGCCCTGCCGGCGCAGCGAGGTGACGATCCGCTCCTTCTGCTCCGGGGCGACCCGCCCGAACACGGTGCCCCCGGCGACGACGCCGTCCAGCTCGGCGTCGGAGAGCTGGTCGAGGTGCCCGGCGTGCACCGGCACGGCGTCCGGCAGGCCGGCGCGGGTGGCCAGCGCCGCGACCGTGTCCGGGTCGTCGCCGGACAGCACCTTCAGCTCGATGCCCTCCGCGGCGAACCGGGCCAGCGTCTCCGGCACGTCCGGCCGCAGCTCGTCGGCCAGCGCCACCAGGGCCACCAGTTCCAGCTCGGGCAGCGCCGGCCGCTCGTCGGCGCCCCGCAGCGGCGCACCCGGCGTCGTGGCCCGACCCAGCACGAGCACCCGCAGGCCCTGCGCCGTCCGGGACCGCACGTCGACGTCGGGGTGCGGGCCGGGCGCGGCCGGCACCAGCACCTCCGGCGCACCCAGCACCCAGGTGTCGTCGCGGGTGCGCAGCGCGCTCCACCGCCGCGACGAGGTGAAGGCCACCTCCTCGACCACCGGCACCGGCTCCGCGGGCAGGTGCGCGGCCAGCGCCGCGCTGGTCAGGTTCGGCGCCCCGGTGCTGCGGGCCACCGCGCCGAGCGCGGCGGTGACGTCGTCCAGCGTGTGAGCGCCCAGCGGCAGCACCTCGGTCACGGTGAGCCGGCCGGTGGTCAGCGTGCCCGTCTTGTCGGTGCACACCACGTCGACGTTGCTCACCGACTCCACGGCGTTGACCCGCTGCACCAGCGCACCCTCCCGCGAGCTGCTCACCGCGCCGACGGTGTAGCTCAGCGCGATCATGAAGAACAGCCCGTAGGGCACCAGGCCGGACAGCACCGCGGAGGTCTGCACCACGCGCAGCAGGGAGTAGCCCTCCAGCACGGTCTGGGCCAGGATCGCCCCGCCCATCAGCACGACCAGGACCATGGTCAGCCGGATGACGAAGGAGATCCGCTGCTGCAGCGGGGTGCTGTCGGTGGAGTCGCGGCGGGCCTGGGCGGTGAGCCGGTTGGCGTAGCTGGCCGGTCCGACGTCCCGGGCGAGCTGCGTGCCGCCGCCGCCCACGCAGTGGCTGCCGGACAGCAGGTCCGCGCCCGGGCCACGGACCTGGGCCTCGGACTCGCCGGTCAGCAGCGACTCGTCCACCTCGACCCGGCCGGTCAGCACCGGCCCGTCGACCACCAGCTGGTCCCCGGGGCGCACCGCCAGCACGTCACCGCGCACCACCGCCTCCGGTGGCACCTCGGTCTCCCGCCCGTCCCGGACGACGACGACGGTGCCCCGCGCCAGCAGCTGCAGCCGGTCGAGCTGGCGCTTGGCGCGGATCTCCTGGGCGGCGCTGATCCCGGCGGTGATCACGCCGAGCCCCACGCTGATCAGCGCGTCGCTCCACCGGCCCAGCGCGAGCAGCGCGACCCCGATGGTGAACAGGATCATGATGTAGAAGGAGAAGACGTTGGTCCGCAGGATCCGCGCGTAGGTCCGCGAGGTGCCGGTGACCGAGACGTTGCCCTCGCCCCGGGCGCGCCGGGCGGCGGCCTCGCTGCTGGTCAGGCCGACGGGGGCACCGGTCTCGGCCGCGCGGGTCTGGGACGTCACGGCACCAGGATGACGGCACCGGCCCGGTGCGTCGTCGGCGGCAGCCCGGTCGGGTGAGGTGTCGGTGCAGGCCGGGGGCACGGACGCAGACGGCGACGCACCCGGTGGGTGCGTCGCCGTCGGTCGTCCGGGAGGGCTCGGCGGCCGCTCGCGGAGGAGGGCCGGTCGGTCGGGAGGTCAGTGCTTGGCGTCGCGGGCGCGCCGGAAGGAGGCCTCGATCTCGGCCTCGGCCTCGGCCCGGCCGACCCAGTCGGCGCCTTCCACGCTCTTGCCCGGCTCGAGGTCCTTGTAGGTCTCGAAGAAGTGCTGGATCTCCAGCCGGTCGAACTCCGACACGTCCGTGATGTCCTTGAGGTGGGCCATCCGGGGGTCGGTGGCCGGCACGGTGAGGACCTTGTCGTCCCCACCCGCCTCGTCGGTCATCCGGAACATGCCGATCGCCCGGCAGGTGATCAGACACCCCGGGAAGGTCGGCTCCTCCAGGAGCACGAGCGCGTCGAGCGGGTCACCGTCCTGTCCTAGCGTCTCCTCGATGAACCCGTAGTCGGCCGGGTACCGCGTCGAGGTGAACAACATCCGGTCCAGCCGGATGCGTCCAGTGGCGTGGTCCAGCTCGTACTTGTTCCGCTGGCCCTTGGGGATCTCTACCGTCACGTCGAACTGCACGCTGGGTAGTGTGGCCCACGAGGTGCCGGACCTGCAGGGGAAGGTCCTCCGAAGGGGGGTGGGGGCGGTCACGACGCCTGCTCCGACGACCCGCGCCGCCCGCCGGCAGCAGGCCGCGGCCGCCGCGCCGCGCCGCACCGGCGCCACCGTCGCGATGGTCCTGGTCATCGTGGTCGCGCTGCTGCTCACCGCCGTCCTGCTGGTGCTGCGGGGTGGCGGTCCCGCCGGTGCCGGGTCGGCCGCGGCACCCGTGCCGGACGCCGTCCTGCCCGCGGTCGGCGACGCCCCGCCGGTGCTCGCCGACCTCGACCCGGACGCGCCGCAGCCCACCGCGCTGGACTCCACCCTGGCCCCGCTGCTGGCCGACCCGGCGCTCGGGCGTGGCCTGTCCGCCCAGGTCGTCGACGCCCGCACCGGCACCGTGCTCTTCGACCGCGACGGCTCCGACCCGGGCACCCCGGCCTCGACGGCGAAGCTGCTCACCGCGGTCGCCGCGCTCACCACCCTGGACCCGGCCGCCACCCTCCCGACCACGGTCGTCGCCGGCGCCACCCCCGGCGAGGTGGTGCTGGTGGGCGGCGGCGACCCCACGCTGTCGCGCACCACGCCCTCGGCCACCTACCCGGGCGCACCGACCGTCGACGACCTCGCCCGGCAGGTGACCGCCGCCCTCGCCGGGGCCCCGGTCACCTCCGTCGTCGTCGACAACTCGTTGTTCAGCGGGCCGCTCACCGCCGCCGGCTGGGGCGCCGACGACGCGCCGTCCACGTACGCCGCGCCCGTGACGGCGGCCGCGGTGGACGGCGCCCGCCTCGCCCCGGGCGGCCTGGCGCGCAGCGGGCAGCCCGGCACCGACGCCGGGGTCGCCCTGGCCCGCGCGCTCGGCGCCCCGTCGGTGCCGGTGACGCTGGGCGCCGCGCCGCCGCAGGCCCGGGAGCTGGGCCGCGTGCAGTCCGCCCCGGTGGCCCGGCTCGTGGAGCAGGCGCTCTCGCTGTCGGACAACCTGCTGGCCGAGACCCTCGCCCGGCACGTGGCCCTGACCCGCGGCCTGCCGGCCACCTTCGAGGGCGCCGGCACCGCGGTCACCGACGCGGTGCGGGAGGCGGGCATCGACGTCACCGGGGTGGTCCTGGGTGACGCCAGCGGCCTGTCCGCCGGGGATCTTGTGCCGGCCACCACCCTGACCGGCCTGCTCCGGGCCGCCGGCGACGGTAGCCTGCCGGCCGCCGCCGACCTGCTCTCCGGGCTCCCGGTCGCCGGCTTCGACGGCACGCTGGCCGACCGTGGCGACCCCACCGGCGGCGCCGCCCCCGGCTCGGTCCGGGCCAAGACCGGCACGCTGCTCGGGGTCAACGCGCTGGCCGGCACCGTGCTCACCGCCGACGGCCGGCTGCTGGTGTTCGCCGTCCTGGCCGACGGAGCGGTGGGCGGGCTGGACCCCACCGAGGCGGCACTGGACCGGGTCGCCGCCGCCCTCGCCGGCTGCGGCTGCCGCTGACCCACCCGCGCAGGACCGACACGAACAGCCCGCAGAGATGGCCATCTCTGCGGGCTGTTCGTGTCGATCCTGTCCGTGGCGGCACGACGCTGCCCGGGGTCGCCCACCGGCCGGTCCGCGGCGGCGGGGGCGCGCCGGCCCGACGTTAGGGTGGGGCGATGAGCAGCCCCTCGTCCCTGGTCGACTGGGATCTCGCCGGGCGCACGGCCCGCCGGCTGCTCCGGCCCGGCCCGGCCACCACCCGCGAGGAGGCCGCCGCGGTCGTCCGGGAGCTGCACGAGGCCGCCGCGCTGGCGGTGTCGCACGTCGAGGGGCTCACGGGCCTGCACCCGGTGCCCGGTGGCCCGGAGCCCACCGTCGCCGTGGTGGACCGGCCCGGCTGGGTGGACGCCAACGCCGCCGGCATGTCCGCCCTGATCACCCCGCTGGCCGCGGCGCTGCAGGAGAAGCAGGGCCGGCAGTCCGGCCGGCTGGCCACCGCCGTCGGGTCCCGGGTCACCGGCGCCCAGGCCGGCGGTCTGCTCGCCTTCATCTCCTCCCGGGTGCTCGGCCAGTACGAGGTCTTCGGCACCGACGGCCGGCTGCTGCTGGTCGCGCCCAACATCGTGGAGACCGAGCGGCGCCTGGGCGTGGACCCCTCGGACTTCCGGCTGTGGGTCTGCCTGCACGAGGTCACCCACCAGCTGCAGTTCACCGCCGTCCCCTGGCTCAAGCCCTACCTCGAGGCGCAGATGGGCGAGTTCATCGAGGCCACCGACCTCACCCCCGACCTGCTGCGCGAGCGCCTCGGCGACGTCGTCCGCAGCCTGTCCGACGCCGTCCGCGGCACCCCCACCGCCGACGACGACGCCCCGCAGGGGCTGATGGCGCTGGTCAGCGACCCCGCCCAGCGCGCGGTGCTGGACCGGGTCACGGCGGTCATGAGCCTGGTCGAGGGGCACGCCGAGTTCGTGATGGACGGCGTCGGCCCGGACGTCGTGCCCTCGGTGGTGACCCTGCGCAAGCGCTTCAACCAGCGGCGCAAGGGCCGCGGGCCGATCGACCGCGTGCTGCGCCGGCTGCTGGGCCTGGAGCAGAAGATGCAGCAGTACGCCGACGGCCGGCACTTCGTCTCCGGCGTGGTCGCGCAGGTCGGCATGACGGGGTTCAACACCGTGTGGACCGGTCCGGAGACGCTGCCGCTCAAGGAGGAGCTCACCGCTCCTGAGCAGTGGGTGCAGCGCGTGCTGGGCGTGAGCCCGGCCGTGCACGCCTGAGCCCCGCACCCGTCGTGGCCGGGCCGCACCCCGCGGTCGCCGCCCTGCGCGTCGCGGTGCGCCCCGGGCTGGCGCGTGCCGCGGGCAGGACCGTGCTGGTCGGCTGCAGCGGGGGAGCGGACTCGGTGGCGCTGGCCGCCGCGCTCGCCGTCGAGGCGCCCCGGGCCGGGGTGCGGTGCGGGGCGGTGACCGTCGACCACGGGCTGCAGCAGGGCTCGGCCGCGCGCGCCGCGGCCACCGCGGAGCTGGTGCGCGGGCTGGGCCTGGACCCGGTGCTGGTCGCCCGCGCCGAGGTCGCCGCCGACGGCGGGCCGGAGGGCGCCGCCCGCGCGGCGCGGCTGGCCGCCGTGCGCTCGGTGGCCGGCACGGTGGCCGGCCCGGTGACGGTGGCCCTGGCGCACACGCTGGACGACCAGGCCGAGACCGTCCTGCTCGGCCTCGGCCGCGGCTCCGGGCCGCGCTCGGTCGCCGGCATGGTCGAGCACCGGGACGACGGGGACCTGCGCTGGTGGCGACCGCTGCTGGCCGAGCGCCGCGGCACCACCCGCGCGGCGTGCCGGGCGCTCGGGCTCCCGGTGTGGGAGGACCCCTGGAACACCGACCCGGCCTACCGCCGGGTGCGGCTGCGCACCGAGGTGCTGCCGCTGCTGGAGGACGCCCTGGGCGGCGGGGTCGCACCCGCGCTGGCCCGCACCGCCGCGCTGCTGCGCGAGGACCTCGACGCCCTCGACGCCCTGGCCGCCGCCCGGCTGGCCGCGCTGCTGGAGCCGGCGGGCACGCTGCCGGCGGCACCGCTGGCCGACCTGCCGCCCGCGCTGCGCCGCCGGGTGCTCCGCGGCTGGCTCACCGGCGCCGGCGTGGCCGACCTGCAGTCGGTGCACCTGCTCGCCGTCGACGCGCTGGTGACCGGCTGGCGCGGGCAGCGGGCGGTGAGCCTGCCGGGCGGTGTCGGGGTGGTCCGGCGGTCTGGCAGGCTGGCCCTCGAGCCCACCCGGGTCCCGGGGGGCGCCGCCGCCCGTCCCGGGCCGGTGCACGACAGCCGAGGAGACCCGAGCGTGAGCCAGTCCGTCCCCGCACCCGAGGCAGCGGCCGCCGGCGAGCCGGCCCCCGGGAGCCCTGTCGACGGCCCGCTGGGCCCGGACCACGGCTACGGCCCCGACATCGACCACGTGCTGCTCACCGAGGAGCAGATCCAGCAGAAGATCCGCGAGCTGGCCACGAGGATCGCGGTCGACTACGCCGGCCGCGAGGTGCTGCTGGTCGGCGTCCTCAAGGGCGCGGTGCTGTTCATGAGCGACTTCGCCCGCGCCCTGCAGCTGCCCACCCAGATGGAGTTCATGGCCGTCTCCTCCTACGGGTCGGCCACCAGCTCCTCCGGCGTCGTCCGGATCCTCAAGGACCTGGACCGGGACATCACCGACAAGCACGTGCTGGTGCTCGAGGACATCATCGACTCCGGCCTCACGCTGTCCTGGCTGCTGAAGAACCTGGGCGGCCGGCGCCCGGCGAGCCTGGAGGTCTGCGCGCTGCTGCGCAAGCCCGACGCGGTCAAGGTCGACGTGCCGGTGAAGTACATCGGGTTCGACATCCCCAACGAGTTCGTCGTCGGCTACGGCCTGGACTACGCCGAGCGCTACCGCGACCTGCCCTACATCGCCACGCTGAGGCCCGAGGTCTACAGCTCCTGAGCCACCGGCCCCGCCGCGGGCGGGGTCCGGCGTCGTCGTCCCTCGTCCAGGTGGGGGTCGGCCTTCGTCGAGCGGGCGCACAGCATCCCCGGTGTACCGTCGTCGCAACGACGTCGCCCTCTGCGGCGGGGGCCTCTCCCGGCCGTACGCGGCGTCCGGTGACGTTCAGGAGGGTCGACGGGCAGGCGGGGCACGCGCTCCCCAGCCCGGCATCTGTGTATGGACCGTAAGAAGCTCTTCCGCAGCCCCTGGCTCTGGGTCGTGTTCGTCGCGGTCCTCGCCGCCGTCGCGCTCTCCAACATCGGGGGCAACGGGGGCTACGAGCAGGTCTCCACCTCCACCGCGCTGGCGCAGCTGGCCGACGGCAACGTCACGTCGGCGACGATCAACGACAAGGAACAGACGCTCGACCTGGACCTGTCCCAGGCGGTCGACGGCAACCAGAAGATCACCGCCTCCTACCCGGTGGGTGCCTCCGAGCAGGTCTTCGACCTCGTCCGGGACGCCGAGGGCAACGGCCTGTCCTTCGACACGAACGTCACCGAGGAGAGCGTGCTGCTCAGCGTGCTGCTGAGCTTCCTGCCCATCCTGCTGCTGCTCGGGCTGATGTTCTGGCTGTTCAGCTCCATGCAGGGCGGGGGCCGCGGCGTGATGGCCTTCGGCAAGAGCAAGGCCAAGGTGGTCAGCAAGGACACCCCGAAGACCACCTTCGCCGACGTGGCCGGTGCCGACGAGGCCATCGAGGAGCTCCACGAGATCAAGGAGTTCCTGCAGGAGCCGGCCAAGTTCCAGGCCATCGGCGCGAAGATCCCCAAGGGCGTGCTGCTGTTCGGCCCGCCCGGGACCGGCAAGACGCTGCTCGCGCGGGCCGTCGCCGGCGAGGCCGGGGTGCCGTTCTACTCGATCTCCGGCTCGGACTTCGTGGAGATGTTCGTCGGCGTCGGCGCCAGCCGGGTCCGCGACCTCTTCGAGCAGGCCAAGACCAACGCCCCGGCGATCATCTTCATCGACGAGATCGACGCCGTCGGCCGGCACCGCGGCGCCGGCATGGGCGGCGGGCACGACGAGCGCGAGCAGACGCTGAACCAGATGCTGGTGGAGATGGACGGCTTCGACGTCCGTGGCGGGGTCATCCTCATCGCCGCCACCAACCGGCCCGACATCCTGGACCCGGCGCTGCTGCGGCCCGGCCGCTTCGACCGGCAGATCGCCGTCGACCGCCCCGACCTGGAGGGCCGCAAGGCCGTACTGCGGGTGCACGCCACCGGCAAGCCGCTGGCCCCGGAGGTCGACCTGGACACGGTCGCCCGGCGCACACCCGGCTTCACCGGCGCGGACCTCGCCAACGTGCTCAACGAGGCGGCGCTGCTCACCGCCCGGCACAACGGCACGGCGATCACCGACGCCGCCCTGGAGGAGGCGATCGACCGGGTCACCGCCGGCCCCGAGCGCAAGACGCGCGCCATGAGCGACAAGGAGAAGAAGGTGACCGCCTACCACGAGAGCGGTCACGCCCTGGTCGCCCACGCGTTGCCCAACCTGGACCCGGTGCACAAGGTCACGATCATGCCGCGTGGGCGGTCCCTGGGGCACACGCTCGTGCTGCCCACCGAGGACAAGTACACCCAGACCCGCTCGGAGATGATCGACACGCTCGCCTACGCCCTGGGTGGCCGGGCCGCGGAGGAGCTCGTCTACCACGAGCCCACCACCGGTGCGGGCAACGACATCGAGAAGGCCACCGCGATGGCCCGCTCGATGGTCACCCAGTACGGCATGAGCGCCAAGCTGGGCGCGGTCAAGTACGGCAGCACCGACTCCGAGCCGTTCCTCGGCCGGGACATGGGCTCGCGGCCGGACTACTCCGACGCCGTGGCCGCGGACATCGACGCCGAGGTGCGCGCGCTGATCGAGCTGGCCCACGACGAGGCCTGGGAGATCCTGGTGGAGTACCGGCCGGTGCTCGACCAGCTGGTGCTGGAACTGCTGGAGAAGGAGACGCTGAGCCGCGAGGACATGGCGCGCATCTGCGCCGGCGTGGTGAAGCGGCCCAACCTGGCGCCGTACAACGGCTTCGGCAAGCGGGCGCCGTCCGACCAGCCGCCGGTGCTCACCCCGGCCGAGCGCGCCGGGGCCAACGGCGCCTACGCCGGCAACGGCAACGGCCACCACGGGACCGGCCACGGGGCCACCGCGGTCGGCGACGTCAACGCCCCGGCGTCGCAGCGATGAGCCGCGGCGCCAGCACCACCAGCGACCGGGCCGGCTCCGACGTCGGCCCCATCGTCGCCGGCACGTCCCGCGACCGCACCGCGACCGACGGGATCGACGCCCCCCGCGCCGAGGCCGCCGTCCGCGAGCTGCTGCTGGCCGTGGGGGAGGACCCGGACCGCCCCGGCCTGCTGGACACCCCGGCGCGGGTGGCCCGGGCCTACGGCGAGCTGTTCGCCGGCCTGCGCCAGGACCCGCTGGACATCCTCTCCACCACCTTCGACGAGCACCACGACGAGCTGGTGCTGGTCAAGGACATCGCCATGTACTCCACCTGCGAGCACCACCTGGTGCCCTTCCACGGCGTGGCGCACATCGGCTACGTGCCGGGCGTCGACGGCCGGGTCACCGGCCTGTCCAAGCTCGCCCGGCTGGTCGAGGTGTACGCGCGCCGTCCCCAGGTGCAGGAGCGGATGACCACCCAGATCGCCGACGCGATGGACGAGGTGCTCAAGCCCCGCGGGGTCATCGTCGTCATCGAGGCCGAGCACCTGTGCATGGCCTCGCGCGGCATCCGCAAGCCCGGCGCCCGCACCATGACGTCGGCCGTGCGCGGCGTCTTCCGCGAGGACGTCGCGACGCGTGCGGAGGCGATGAGCCTCATCCTCGGGCGGTGACCCCCTCGCTGCTGCCGTGGCCGGGCCGCTGCGTGGTGATGGGCGTCCTCAACGTCACGCCCGACTCGTTCTCCGACGGCGGCTGCTTCGCCGACACCGCCTCCGCGGTGGCGCACGGGCTGGCGATGACCGCGGCGGGCGCCGACTACGTCGACGTGGGCGGGGAGTCGACCCGGCCCGGCGCCGACCGGGTCGCCGCGGGCGAGGAGTGCCGCCGGGTGCTGCCGGTGGTCAGCGAGCTGGTCGCCGCCGGTGTCCGGGTCAGCGTGGACACCACCCGGGCCGAGGTGGCCGCGGCGGCACTGGAGGCCGGTGCCGTGCTGGTCAACGACGTCAGCGGCGGGCTGGCCGACGCCGGCATGGCCCCGCTGGTCGCCGAGGCCGGCGTGCCGTGGGTGCTCATGCACTGGCGCGGCCACAGCCGGGAGATGCAGGCCGCCGCGCACTACGGCGACGTGGTCACCGAGGTCTGCGCCGAGCTGACCGCCCGCGTGGAGGACGTCGTCGCGGCCGGGGTGGCGCCGGAGCAGATCGTGCTCGACCCCGGGCTCGGCTTCGCCAAGGGCGCGGCACACAACTGGTCGCTGATCGCCGGGCTGGACCGGATGGTGGCCCTCGGGCTGCCGGTGCTGCTCGGCGCCTCCCGCAAGAGCTTCCTCGGCCGGCTGCTCGCCGCCCCCGACGGCACCCCGCGTCCCGCCGACGAGCGGGACGCCGCCACCCTGGCCACCACCGTGCTGGCCGCCCAGGCGGGTGTCTGGGGCGTGCGGGTGCACGACGCCGGCCCGTCCGTCGACGCCGTGCGCACCGTCGCCGCCGTCCGGGCCGCCCGTGCCGAGCAGAGGAGAGACCGTGCCTGACCAGATCGCCGTCCGCGGCATCACCGCCCACGCCCACCACGGCGTCTACGGCTTCGAGCGCGAGCAGGGCCAGACCTTCCGGGTCGACGCCGTGCTCGACGTGGACACCGCGCCGGCCGCCGCCACCGACGACCTGCAGGAGACGGTCAACTACGCGGAGCTCGCCCAGCAGCTGCACGCGGTGCTCACCGGGGAGCCGGTGGACCTGATCGAGACCCTCGCCCAGCGGCTGGCCGACGTCTGTCTCGCCTCGCCGCTGGTGGACGCCGTGCAGATCACCGTGCACAAGCCGGACGCCGACCTCGGCGTGCCCGCCGACGACGTCACCGTGTCCATCCGGCGCGAGCGGGCCTCGGGTGACGGGACGGGCGGGCGATGACCGGTCCGGGCCGGACCCGGGTGGTGCTCTCCCTCGGCGCGAACCTCGGCGACCGGGCGGCGACCCTGCGCGCGGCGCTGACCGAGCTCGCCGGGGACGGGCTGGTCGCCCGGTCCACGCTCTACGAGACCCCGCCCTGGGGCCCGGTCGAGCAGCCGCCGTACCTCAACGCGGTCGCCGTCGTCGTCGGGGAGCGCGACGCCGCAGGCTGGCTGGCCCGGGCGCACGAGCTGGAGGACGCCGCCGGCCGCACCCGGGACGTGCGCTTCGGCCCGCGCACGCTGGACGTCGACCTGGTCACCGTCACCGCCGCCGACGGCACGCCGGTGCTCAGCGACGCACCGGAGCTGACCCTGCCGCACCCGCGGGCGCACGAGCGGGCGTTCGTGCTGGTGCCGTGGCTGAGCCTGGACCCGCGGGCCGTGCTGCCCGGGCACGGGCCGGTGGCCGACCTGCTGGCCGCGCTGCCCCCTGAGGACGTCGCCGGGGTCGTCGGCTGGGACCACCTGGCGTGAAGCCGCTGCGCCGGCGGGAGCTGGTGGCCCTGGGGGCGGTCGTCGCGCTGCTGAGCTGGCTGCTGGTGCGCCGGTTCTACGGCGACCTGCCCGCGCTGGACTGGTGGCTGCCGGTGCCGGTGGGCGCGCTCGCGGTGGCCGAGGCGCTGGGCGCGCGCACGCTGTCCCAGCGGCTGGCCGAGGAGCGTGCCGCCCGGGGTGCGGCCCGGGGCGAGGCGTCCGCCGCCCGGGGGAGCGAGGCCGCTGCCCGCACGGCGGCGGCCGGCGGACCGGCGCCGCTGGCCCGCCGGGTCGAGCCGATGCTGGTGGCCCGGCTGGCGGTGCTCGCCCAGGCCAGCGCGGTGACCGCCGCCGCCATCGCCGGCCTGTGGTTGGGCGTGCTGCTGCACACGGTGTCCGAGCTGAGCCGGCTGGCGGCCGCGCCGGGCGACGCCCGCACCGCGGTGGTCGGCGCCGTCCTGGCGCTCGCGCTCGCGGCCTCGGCGCTGTACCTGGAACGCATCTGCCGCGTCCCGGACTGACGGCCCCGACCGCCGGGGTGCGGACGGGCGGGCCCACCGGGCTCACCACCGTCCGTCCCGGCTCACCAACGTTGGTGAGCCCGGCGCGACGGTGATCAGCTCAGCTGATCGACGCTGCCGGCGCCGGGTCCGCCCAGCCACCCCGGCGGGGGAGGGGCGTCAGCCGACGGTGGTCAGCGCGGCGCCGGCGGTCTCCGGCGCGGTGCCCTCGACCGAGCGGCGCAGCGCCGCGTGCAGCGACTCCGGGGTGAGCACGCCCAGGAACCGGCTGCCGTCCAGCACGGCGACCCAGCCGGCCTCCAGCTGCAGCATCTGGGCGAAGGCGGTCTTCAGCGTGGCGTCGTGAGGCACCCACGCCTCCATCCGCTTGCCCGCGGCCCCCACCGTCCCCGAGCCCTCGGCCCGCTCCTGGGAGATCCAGCCGTGCAGCTCGTCGTCCGGGCCGAGCACCACGGCCCAGCGGGCCCCGGCGCCCTGCATGGCGGCTCGGGCGGCGGCCAGGTCGTCGTCCACCCGGACCACCGGGGGGTGCTCCAGGTCGGCGGCGTCGATGCCGGTCACCGCCAGCCGCTTGAGCCCGCGGTCGGACCCGACGAAGTCGGCGACGAACGGGCTGGCCGGGCGGCCGAGGAGCTCGGCGGGGCTGGCGAACTGCTCGACCTTCCCGCCCTCGCTCATCACCGCGATCCGGTCCCCGAGGCGCACGGCCTCCTCGATGTCGTGGGTGACGAAGACGATCGTCTTGCGCACGGTGTCCTGGATGCGCAGGAACTCCGTCTGCAGCCGCTCGCGCACCACCGGGTCGACGGCGGAGAACGGCTCGTCCATCAGCAGCACCGTCGGGTCGGCGGCCAGCGCCCGGGCGACGCCGGCCCGCTGGCGCTGGCCGCCGGAGAGCTGGTGGGGGTACCGCCTGCCGAAGGTGGCCGGGTCCAGGCCGACGACGGCGAGCAGCTCGTCGACCCGCTCCCGGGTGCGCTTCTTGTCCCAGCCGAGCAGCCGGGGCACGGTGCCCACGTTGGCGCGCACGTCCTGGTGCGGGAACAGGCCCACGTTCTGGATGACGTAGCCGATCCGGCGGCGCAGCAGGTTCGGGTCGACGCGGGTCACGTCGTCCTCGCCCAGCAGGATCCGGCCGGTGCTCGGCTCGATGATCCGGTTGATCATCTTCATGGTCGTCGTCTTGCCGCAGCCGGACGGACCGACCAGCACCGTGAGCTCACCGGCCGCGAAGGTGAGGTCCAGTTCCTGCACCCCGACGGTGCCGTCGGGGTAGACCTTGCTGACGCCCTGCATGCGGATCGGCTCGGCTCCGCCGGTGTCCGCGAGGACCTGCTCGGCGCGGGGGGCAGTAGCGTCCACGGTGTGACCTTCCTGCTGGGCGCCCAGTCGTGGGCGCAGTCGTGACCGGAGCGGGCGGTGCCGTGCTGGCCGTCGATGCCGGGCCGAACCCGTGGTTCAGCTCGTCATGGGTGGTGGACAACTGGTCGGTCATCATGCCCCTGCTCGAGCAGCACGTGCGGCTGACCCTGGTCTCGGTGGCCATCGGGACGCTGCTGGCCTTCCCGCTGACGCTCCTCGCGCGGCGCAGCCGGTACCTCGCCGCGCCGGTGCTGGGGCTGTCCACGCTGATCTACACGATCCCGTCGCTGGCGATGTTCGCGTTCCTGTCGCCCTACACCGGGCTGACCGAGCGGACGGTGATCGTCGGGCTGGTGCTCTACTCGCTCGTCGTGCTGGTGCGCAACTTCCTGGCCGGCCTGCAGGCGGTGCCGGACGAGGTGCGCGAGGCGGCCCGCGGCATGGGCTACGGCTCGGCCCGGCTGCTGTTCACCGTGGAGGTCCCGCTGGCGCTGCCCTCGATCATCGCCGGGCTGCGGATCGCCACCGTGTCCACGATCGCGCTGGTCACCGTGGGCGTGCTGGTCGGGCAGGGCGGGCTGGGGCAGATCATCATCGTCAACGGCTTCAGCGCCAACTACTACCGCCCGCCGATCGTGTTCGGCACCCTGGCCTGCGTGCTGCTGGCCCTGGTCGCCGACCAGCTGCTGGCCCTGACCGAGCGGGTGCTGAGCCCCTGGAACCGCACCCGGGCCGCCGCGTGAACGCCTTCCGCGACGCCTTCGTCTACCTCAACGACCCGCTGAACTGGTCGCGGCCCAACGGGATCCTCGACCTGCTCGGGGACCACCTGCGCATCTCGCTGCTGGCCATGGCCGTCGCGCTGCTGATCGCCGTCCCGCTGGCGGCGGTGCTCGGCCACCGCGGCACCGGCGGCGGCTTCACCGTCGGGCTGGTCAACATCTCCCGCGCCGTGCCGACGCTGGCCATCCTGGCGATCTTCGCGGTCACCTCGATCGGCTTCACCATCTGGGCGCCGGTCATCGCGCTGGCGATCTTCGCCGTCCCGCCGATCCTGGCCAACACCTACGTCGGCTTCCGCGGCGTCGACCGGGACGTCGTCGAGGCCGCCCGCGCCATGGGGATGAGCGGCCGGCAGATCGTGTTCCGGGTGGAGCTCCCGCTGGCCACGCCGATGATGCTCACCGGCATCCGCACCTCCGCGGTGCAGGTGGTGGCCACCGCCACGCTGGCCGCGCTGCTCGGCGGCGGGACGCTCGGCCAGGTCATCCGGATCGGCTTCGCCCGGCAGGACAACGGGATCATCATCGCCGGGGCGCTGCTCGTCGCCGGGCTGGCGATGGCCACCGAGCTGCTGCTGTCGGTGGTCGGCTGGCTGGTCACCCCGGGTGCCCGGGAGCTGCCGTTCCGGCGGGCAGCGAGCGTCCGCCCGGTGGGCGAGGACGTCGTCACGAGCGGGAGTGTGCAGGTCAGCGGCCTGCGAGTGTGACGCCGGGCACTCGGTAACGAGCTGGCAACACTGTGCCTGATGCGTTGCGTGTTGCGGGAGGGGGAGGTTCAGTGGGCCACCGCGGGAACGTCCCGCCAGACACGCGTTGCGGCCAGAAGCGGCCGCACGGGACACAGAAGGCGGATGCCATGCGCATGCGTGCCCGACACATCAGCATCCTCGCGGTCGCCGCGATCGCCCTCACCGCGTGCGGTGACTCCGGGTCCTCCGACAGCGGCGGCGGCACCGGTTCGGGCGGCACCGCCTCCGGCGACGCGTGCGCCCCGGTCCCCGGTGACCAGCTCGTCCCGCTCGAGGACGACAAGGGCCTGCAGCCCGCGGAGAACGTCATCCCGACCGCCAACGCGGCGTACGCCTCCGCGAACCCGACCGCCCTGGACGCGCTGGACACGGTCTCGGCCGTGCTCACCACCGAGGACCTGATCGGGCTGAACTCCGCCGTGGACAACGAGCGGCGCAGCGTCGCCGACGTGGCCGCGGAGTACGTGACCGAGAACGACCTGGGGTCCGGTGTCACCGGCAGCGGCGCGGTCACCGTCGGGGCGGCCAGCTTCACCGAGAGCCAGATCCTGGCGGCGGTCTACGCCGGTGCGCTGAACGCGGCCGGCTTCACCGCCACCGTGCAGACCGTCGGTGCCCGCGAGGGCTACCTGCCGGCGCTGCAGCGCGGTGAGTTCCAGCTGTTCCCCGAGTACGTCGGCACGCTGACCGAGTACCTCGAGGGCAACCCGGACACCGCCGTGGCCACCGCCGACCTGCAGGCGACCCTGGTCGAGCTCACCACGCTGGGCCAGGCTGCCGGCCTGTCCTTCGGCACCCCCGCCGACGCCGTCGACGCCAACGCGTTCGCCATCACCACCACCCTGCAGGACGCGCTGGGTGGCATCACCACGCTCTCCGAGCTGGCCGAGGCGTGCTCGGACGGCTCCCTGGTCCTCGGCGGCACGCCGGAGTGCGAGACCCGGCCGCTGTGCCAGGTCGGCCTGGAGCAGACCTACGGCCTCTCCTTCGCCAGCGTCGAGTCCCTGGAGCTGGGCCCGAACATCAACAACGCGGTGAAGCAGGGCGTGGTCTCCCTCGGCCTGTCCAACAGCACCGACCCGGCCTTCGCCCAGTAGCGAGAGGACCCGGCTGCCCCCACGCCACGCTCCGCGCGGCGCCGGGCCCTGCAGCCAGCCGTTCGAGCCGAGCGAGGCGGGCACCCCGGGTGCCCGCCTCGCTGCGTCAGTACCACCCGCCGGGCGGCAGTTGCTCCCCGGCGGCGACGACGGCGTCGGTCCGGTTGCCCTCCGGGGCCAGCGGGCACGACCAGCGCGGGTCGTAGGTGCACGACGGGTGGTAGGCGAAGTTCAGGTCGACCACCAGCCGGGTGGTGGTCGCGCCGAGGTCGGCGCCCTTCACGGTGTCCAGCACGTATCGCCCGCCGCCGTAGGTGCCGCGGCCGGCGCTGCCGTCCCGCAGCGGCAGGAACAGCCCGCCGCCGTACCCGCCCAGCCACCACACGTCCACCGTGCCCAGCGCGCCGAGGGCGACCCGGCCGGACCGCCGCAGGACCACCACGCCGTCGTCGGCGGTGGGCAGCTCCACCCGGGTCGGCGGCAGGGCGGTGTCCAGGACGGCGTCGAAGCGCAGCGCCGGGTCGTACGGCGCGACCGGCAGGCCGGTGAACGACGCCCGCGCCTGCTCGCCCAGCGGGGAGTCCGGGTGGCCGGCGAACAGCTCGTCCCGGCCGTCCCGCCAGGTGCGCCACCCGGCCTCGGGATCGGTCGCCGCGCGCGCCGCGGCGTAGAGGCCGGCGACCCGGCGTCGCCAGTCGAGCAGGGTGAGGGACATCCGGCCACTGTGGCACGCCCGCCACCGGACCGGCCCGGGCAGTCACAGCCTCTACGCTGAGCGTCATGGCCGGGCGTCGGGACGAGACGACCGGGGGACCGGTGGACGAGTCCTCCGGTCCGTGGCCGCCTGCCGGTGCCCCGCCGACCGAGGCGCTGACCCCCGGGCCCTGGGTGCAGCAGCCCTGGGCCGCCGGTCCGCCGGCTGCCTGGCCGCCGGCGGCCGTGCCCCCGGGCGCAGGGTCCCCGCCACTGGACGAGCCCGCCCCGGAGCCGCGTGCCGAGGACGCGCCGGCGACCGGCTCGCGGGTGCCCGAGTCGCGCATCGCCGCACCGGCGGCCGACCCCGGTCCGGGTGGGGCGCGCTCACCCTCGCTGCGGGTCGCCGCCCTGGCCCTCGGCGTGGTGCTCGCGATCGGTGCGAGCCTGGCCGCCTTCATCACCGAGGACCCGCTGTACCTGCGGCTGGCCGTGCTCGGCGTCGCCTGGGCCTTCGCCATCGCGCTGCTGGCGGCGGGCAGCCGGCGGGCGGACCAGATCGTCGCCGCCGGCCGCGAGCAGGAGCTGCGGCACTCCTACGACCTGGAGCTGGAGCGCGAGGTCGCCGCCCGCCGGGAGTACGAGCTGCGGCTGGAGAACCAGCTGCGGCGCGAGGCGCAGGAGGCGATGCGCAGCGAGGTCGAGGCGATGCGCCGCGACCTGTCCTCGCTGGCCCAGCTGCGCGGGGAGCTGCAGGACCTCTCCGCGCTGCGCTCGGACCTCCGGCAGGACATGTCCCGGATGCGGGCCGAGCTCACCGAGCAGCTCTCCGGGGAGATGCTGGTCGAGCGGATCGTCATGCGGACCCAGTCGATCCGGATGCCGGCCGACCGGCCCTCGCTGGAGGGCAGCGGCACCGTGCTCGCCGGCTCCACCGCCTGGGACGAGCGCTGGCAGGACGACCAGCGGACCGAGCAGCTGGACCCGTCCGAGGAGCCCGTGCCCGGCGGCCCCGCGGCCGGTGGCCGGGCCGCGGCCGGCGGCGCACCGGCCCACGCCGCCGACCGGTCCCACGACCCCGACCGCGCCGGGGACGACGGTGCGTCCCTGCCAGACGACGGTCCGCCCGCCGAGGACCCTGCGCCGCCCGCCCGGACCGAGGTGATCGGCCGTGCCCCGCTGGGTGGTGCGCGGGTCACCGACGACGGCCCCCGCCCGCCGGCGGACCCCCGCGGCAGCCACCGGCCGGCCGCTCCGCGGGCCAACGGCACCCCGGTCGCCCGGCCCGCCGGAGCCCCGCGCACCCCCGCCTCGCCACTGCGCCCGGCCGCCCAGCCGGCGGCTGCGGGACAGCCGGTCCCCGCGTCGCCGGTGCCGGGCAGGCGGTCCGGCGCGGGGCAGGCCCCGGTCGGACCCCAGCCCGCCGCCCGGCCCGCGGCCGCCGAGCCGGACGCCGCCCAGCCCTCGGCCGCCCAGCCCTCGGCCGCCCAGCCCCCGGCCGCCCAGCACTCGGCGGCGCAGTCCGACGCGCCGGCGGCCGGCCCGCAGGCGGTCGCGCCGACGCCTGCACCACTGCGCCCGGCGTCGCCGCGGCCTGCGGCCGGCAGCAGCGCCTCCCGGTGGCCCCGGACGCCCTCGGCAGAGCCCACGCCCTCCGGGGTGCAGCCCGCGCACGGCCTGGTCCGGCCGCAGTCGGCACCCGCGGTGCCGGTCCCCGCGCCGGCGCCCGTGGAGCCCGACGTCCCGGTGCCCGTCGAGTGGGACCCCGCCCCGGTCGACCCCTGGCGGGCCGCACCGGCCGAGGGGCGCCGGCACCGCCGCCGGGCACCCGAGCCGGACGACGACGCCGTCGCCCCGGTGCCCGGTGCCCTGCCGCCCGCGGCCCCCTGGGACGACGACGCCGCCAGCGGGACGCCGACGTACGACGCGCGGTCCTCGGCGCCACCCGCCTACGCGACACCCGCGTACGCGTCACCCGCCTACGAGGCGCCTGCGTACGAGGCGCCTGCGTACGAGACACCTGCGTACGAGACACCGGCCTACGAGGGACATGCGTACGAGGCGCCGGGGTACGACGAGGCCCCGGCCCCCGCCGGGGCGTTCGACGACGTCGAGGAGCCCAGCGGCCACCAGCGGCTGGCGCAGATCCTGGCCGAGAACGGCGTCTCCACGGGTGGCCGGCGCCGCCGCCGGCACCGCGACGACGACGACGGCGACGACGACGTGCTGGCCCGGGTGCTCCGGGGCGACTGAGGACGGACCGCGCCCCTCCCCGCGACGCACTTCGAGCCTGCGAGGGGGTCCTCTCTCAGATGGGGCCCTGGGAGAGGGCCCCGCCGTCGAGGACCAGGGTCTGGCCGGTGACCCAGCCGGCGTCGTCCCCGAGCAGGTAGGCGGCGGCCTCGCCGACGTCGGCGGGCACGCCCAGCCGGCCGGCCGGGTACTGCGCCGCCACCGCCTCCTCGCGACCGGTGAACAGCGCCTCGGCGAACCGGGTCTTCACCACCGCGGGGGCCACGGCGTTCACCCGCACCGTCGGCCCGAGCTCCACGGCCAGCTGCGTCGTCAGGTTGATCAGCGCGGCCTTGCTGGTGCCGTAGGCGCCGATGCCCAGCGAGGACTTCAGGCCGGCGACCGACGCAACGATCAGCACCGAGCCGCCGTGCTCGGCCATCCACGCCCGCCAGGCCTCCTGCACCAGGCCCAGGCTGGCCACCACGTTGGTGTCCATGATCTTCCGGTAGGCGTCGAGCGGGGTCTCCATCAGCGGCCCGTACGTGGGGTTGATGCCGACGTTGCCGACCAGCATGTCCAGGCTGCCGAACGTGTCCACCGCGGTGCGCACGGCCTCGGCGCGGTGCTCGGCGTCACCGGCGTTGCCCGGCACGGCGACGGCGACCTCCGGGCCGCCGAGCGACTCGACGGCCTCGGCCAGCGCGTCGGGCTTCCGCGCGGTCAGCACCACGCGCGCGCCCCGCGCCACCAGGCTCTGCGCGATGGCCAGCCCGATGCCGCGGCTCCCGCCGGTGACCAGCGCCGTCCGTCCGTCCATGGTGCCCACGGTGTCCTCCACGTCATCGGGCCCGCCACGCCTCGCTGCGCGGCAGTCAGCTGCCGGGGGCCGGAGCCGGCCCGTCGGGTCAACGTATCGCCGGGCGGGAGCGGGCTCGGAGCGGGACCGGGTCCCGCGGGTGAGTGAGGACACAGGCCCCTCCCGTTGTGGGCCGGGGGACCGGGCAACACACTTGCTGCCAGCCCGACACCTGCGCGACACATCCGGTTGCAGCAGGCGGCGGGCCGCACACGCACCGCCCCACCACCGCACGACCGGTCGACGACGCAGTCGCACCGGAGGAACGCCCGAGTCCGGTACCCGAGAGGGACTGGAACGAGAGGTGACCACCATGTACCCCGCCCTGCCCCCGGACCCCGCCCGGTACCCCGCCCTGCCCCCGGACCCCGCCCTGCCCCCGGACCCGGTCCGCCGCCCCCTGCCCGCCGGGCTGCCCCCCGCGGACTCCGCGCCCGCCCGGCTCCGCGTCGGCGTCGTCGGCGCCGGTCGCGTCGGTGCGGTCCTCGGTGCCGCCCTCGCCGCCGCCGGCCACGAGGTGGTCGCCGCCGCCGGCCTCTCCGCCGGGTCGCACGAGCGCGCCGCCCGGCTGCTGCCCGGTGTCCCGCTGCTGCCCACCGACCAGGTGGTCGCGATGAGCGACCTGGTCGTGCTCGCGGTCCCCGACGACACGCTGACCGGGCTGGTCGCCGGCCTGGCCGGGACCGGCGGCTGGCGCGCCGGCCAGCTGGTCTTCCACACCTCCGGGGCGCACGGCCTCGCCGTGCTGGCCCCGGCCGAGCGGGCCGGCGTGCTCAGCCTCGCCCTGCACCCGGCGATGACCTTCGCCGGCCGGCCGGAGGACGCCGACCGGCTCGTCGGCGCCCCGTTCGGGGTGACCAGCCGGCCCGAGCACCGCGCCGTCGGCGAGATGCTCGTGCTGGAGATGGGCGGCGAGCCGTTCTGGGTCGCCGAGCCCGACCGGGTGCTCTACCACGCGGCCCTGGTGGGCGGCGCCAACCACCTGGTCACGCTGGTCGCCGAGGCCGCCGACCTGCTGCGCACCGCCGGCGTGCAGTCCCCGGCGCGGGTGCTCGGCCCGCTGCTCACCGCCGCCCTGGACAACGCGCTGCGCCACGGCGACCAGGGCCTCACCGGGCCGGTCAGCCGCGGCGACGTCGGCACGGTGCACGACCACGTCGTCACGCTCACCGACCGGGCCCCGGCCGCGGTGGACTCCTACGTCGCCATGGCCCGGCGCACCACGCAGCGGGCGCTGTCCGCGGGCCGGCTCAAGCCGCACGAGGGCGCCCCGCTGCTGGACCTGCTGGCCACCGCGGCGCAGGAGAACGGGGCCGCACGGTGATCGGGGTGCTGCCCGCCGTGGCCGAGACGGTCGCCGACCTGCGCGCCGCCCGCGCCGCGCTGCCCGGCCCGGTCGTCCTGGTGCCCACGATGGGCGCCCTGCACGAGGGTCACCGGACGCTGGTCCGCGCCGCCCGCGCCTGGGGGGGCAGCGTGGTCGTCTCGGTGTTCGTGAACCCCACCCAGTTCGGCCCCGGTGAGGACTTCGACCGCTACCCCCGTACCTGGGACGCCGACCTGGCGGCCCTCGCCGAGGAGGGCGCCGACCTGGTGTTCCACCCCGGCGTGGCCGACGTGTACCCCGCGGGTGCACTCGGCGTGGGCGTCGACCCCGGCCCACTCGGCTCGGTGCTGGAGGGCGCCGTCCGGCCCGGGCACTTCGCCGGGGTGCTCACCGTGGTCGCGAAGCTCTTCGGCCTGGTGCGGCCGGACGTCGCCGTGTTCGGGGAGAAGGACTACCAGCAGCTCACACTGATCCGGGCGATGGCCCGGGAGCTGGCCCTCGGCGTCGAGGTGGTCGGGGTGCCGACCGTGCGGGAGCCCGACGGGATGGCGCTGTCCTCCCGCAACCGCTACCTGTCCGGCGACCAGCGCCGCGCCGCCGCCGTGGTCTCGGCCGCGCTCCGCGCCGGGGCCGCAGCCGGCCCGGCGGGTCCCGCCGCGGTGCTCGCCGCCGCCCACGCCGTGCTGGCCGCCGAGCCCGGCCTGGTGCCGGACTACCTGGAGCTCACCGACCCCGACCTCGCCCCGGCCCCCGCCCGCGGCCCGGCCCGGCTGCTCGTCGCCGTCCGGGCCGGTTCGACCCGGCTGCTCGACAACGCCCCGATCGACCTCGGAGACCCCCGATGATGCGCACCATGCTCAAGTCGAAGATCCACCGCGCCACCGTCACGCAGGCCGACCTGCACTACGTCGGCTCGGTCACCGTGGACGAGGACCTGATGGACGCCGCCGACCTGCTGGCCGGCGAGCAGGTGGCCATCGTCGACGTCACCAACGGCGCGCGGCTGGAGACCTACGTGATCCCGGGGGAGCGCGGCAGCGGGGTGATCGGCATCAACGGTGCCGCCGCCCACCTGGTGCACCCCGGCGACCTGGTCATCCTGATCAGCTACGGGCTGGTCGACGACGCCGACGCGAAGAGCCTGCTGCCCCGGGTGGTGCACGTCGACGCCGCCAACCGGGTGGTCGAGCTGGGTGCCGACCCGGCCGCGCCGTCCCCCGGGGTGCTCGGGCAGGTACGCGGCGACACCACCGCGTCGAGGTGAGCACCCGCACCGCGGACGCGCCGACGTCCGCGGGCGCCGCCCTGCCGCGGCGGCTCACCGCGCCGGCGCCGGGCTGGGAGCTCACCGCGGACGTGTGCGTGGTCGGCTCCGGGGTCGCCGGGCTCTGCGTGGCGCTGCACGCCCGCGCCGCGGGGCTGTCGGTCGCGGTGGTCACCAAGGTGCAGGTGGACGACGGCTCGACCCGCTGGGCGCAGGGTGGGATCGCCGCGGTCCTGGGTGCCGGGGACACCGCGGCCGCCCACGCCCGGGACACCGAGGTGGCCGGGGTCGGGCTGTGCGAGCCGGCGGCGGTGCACGCGCTGGTCACCGAGGGCCCGGAGCGGCTGCACCAGCTGATCTGCTGGGGCGCCGCCTTCGACCGCGACCACCGCGGGCACCTGCTGCTCACCCGTGAGGGCGGGCACCACGCCGACCGGATCGTGCACGCCGGCGGGGACGCCACCGGCGCCGAGGTGCAGCGCGCCCTGCAGGACGCCGTCACCGCCGACCCCGGCGTCACCCTGATCGAGCACGCGATGGTGCTGGACCTGCTGACCACCGTGGACGGCCGCGCCGCCGGGGTGACGCTGCACGTGCTCGGCGAGGGCACCGCCGACGGGGTGGGCGCGGTGCGCTCCCGGGCCGTCGTGCTCGCCACCGGCGGGATGGGCCAGGTGTACGCCGCCACCACCAACCCCTCGGTGTCCACCGGGGACGGCGTCGCCCTGGGCCTGCGCGCCGGCGCGGTCGCCACCGACCTGGAGTTCGTCCAGTTCCACCCCACCTCGCTGTACCTGGGCGCCGGGCTGCGCGGTCAGCAGCCGCTGGTCTCCGAGGCACTGCGCGGGGAGGGCGCCGTGCTGCTGGACCGGAACGGCGTGCGGTTCATGACCGACGTGCACCCGCTGGCCGACCTCGCCCCGCGCGACGTCGTCGCCAAGGCCATCACCCGCGTGCAGCTGCGCGACGGCGTCGACCACGTGCACCTGGACGCCCGGGCGGTGCCCGACCTGGCGCAGCGGTTCCCGACGATCGTGGGCCGCTGCCGCGAGGCCGGCATCGACCCGGTCACCGACCTGGTCCCGGTGACCCCTGCCGCGCACTACGCCTCCGGCGGGCTGGCCACCGACCTCGACGGCCGCACCACCCTGCCCGGGCTGTACGCCTGCGGCGAGGTGGCCTGCACCGGCGTGCACGGGGCCAACCGGCTGGCGTCCAACTCGCTGCTGGAGGGGCTGGTGTTCGCCGGGCGGATCGGGGCCGCGCTGGCCGCCGGGCTGCCGCTGGCCGGCGAGCCCGCCGCACCCGGCCCCGACCAGGACGGCCTGCTGGACCCCGGCGCGCGGGACCAGCTCACCGGCACCATGTCCGGCCGGGTCGGGGCGCTGCGCACCGCCGAGGGGCTCGCCGCGGCCACCGACGAGCTGGCCCGGCTGCGCAGCTCCGTCGGCCGGGGCCCGCTGCCCACCCCCGGGGTGGCCAGCTGGGAGGCCACCGACCTGCTGGCCGTGGCCAGCGCGCTCACCGTCGCCGCCAGCGCCCGGGCCGAGACGCGCGGCTGCCACTGGCGGGCCGACCACCCGGACGCCGTCGAGGACTGGCGGGTGCACCTGGACGTCCGGCTGGGCGAGGACGGGCCGGAGCTGACCCGCCGTCCGGTCGGCGTCCCGGTGGTGCAGCCGTGGTGAGCAGCACTCCGGCCGACCCGGCGTCGCTGGAGGGCACCGGCCTGTCCGAGGCGTGGGTGACCGAGCTGGTCGAGCGCACCCTCACCGAGGACCTCACCGGCGGCCCGCCGCTGCCGCACGCGCCCGACCTGGCGGTGCGGCACGACGTCACCAGCTCGGCGACCATCGCGGCCACCCGGTTCGGCACCGCCGACCTGGTGGCCCGGGCGCCCGGCGTCGTCGCCGGGCTGCCGGTGGCCGCCCGGGTGTTCCAGCGGCTGGCACCGGGCGTCACGCTCACCGCCGGCGCCCGGGACGGCGACACCGTGGCCACCGGCGACGTGCTGCTGACCGTGCGCGGGCCGGTGCGGGCACTGCTCGCCGCCGAGCGCAGCGCGCTCAACATCGCCAGCCGGGCCAGCGGCATCGCCACCGCCACCCGCGCCTGGGTCGAGGCGGTCGCCGGCACCGGGGCCGTGGTGCTGGACACCCGCAAGACCACCCCCGGCCTGCGGCCGCTGGAGAAGTACGCCGTGCGCTGCGGGGGCGGATCGAACAAGCGGATGGGCCTCTACGACGTGGCGATGGTCAAGGACAACCACGTCGCCGCCGCGGGCTCGGTCGCCGACGCCGTCGCGCTGGTGCGGGAGTGCGCCCCGTCGGTCCCCGTGCAGGTGGAGGTGGACACCGTCGCGCAGGCGGCCGAGGCCGTCGCGGCCGGCGCGGACTTCCTGCTCTGCGACAACATGCCGCCCGCGGTGCTCCGCGAGGTGGTGGCCGTGGTCGCCGGGCGGGCCGAGCTGGAGGCCACCGGCGGGCTGACGCTGGGCGTCGCCCGCGAGGTTGCCGCCACCGGCGTGGACTTCCTCTCCGTCGGGGCGCTCACCCACTCCGCGCCGATCCTCGACCTCGCCCTGGACCTGCGGGCGGCCGGCTGATGCTGCTCGCGGTCGACATCGGCAACAGCCAGACCGTCCTGGCCACCTTCGACGGCGACCGCCGGGTCGGCTGCTGGCGGGTGACCACCCACGCCCGGGCCACCGCCGACGAGCTGCAGCTGCTCTGGCGCGGGCTGCTGCGCGACGCCGACGTCACCGCGGTGGCGGCGTGCTCCACCGTGCCCGCGCTGCTGCCGGCGCTGCGCCAGCTGCTGGCCCGCCTCGACCTGCCGGTGGTGCTGATCGGCCCCGGCGTGCGCACCGGCGTCCCGCTGCACGTGGACAACCCGCGCGAGGTCGGCTCCGACCGCGTGGTCACCGCCCTGGCCGCGCACGAGATGTTCGGCCGCCGGCCCGACGGCACCGGCCGGCCGGTCGTCGTCGTCGACTTCGGCACGTCCACCAACGTCGACGCCGTCGGCCCGGACGGGCAGTTCCTCGGCGGCGCGCTGGCCCCCGGCGTGGAGGTGAGCCTGCAGGCGCTGACCGACCGGGCCGCGCAGCTGCGCTCGGTGGAGCTCACCACCCCGGCCCAGGCGATCGGCAAGAACACCGTGGCCGCCCTGCAGTCCGGGCTGGTGCTGGGCTTCGCCGGGCTGGTCGACGGGCTGGTGGGCCGGATCGCGGCGGAGCTGGTCGCCCAGTTCGGCGCCGCCCCGGTCGTCGTCGCCACCGGCGGGCTGGCCCCACTGGTCGTGGACAGCTGCCGCTCGATCGGGGAGCGGGAGCCCGACCTCACCGTGCACGGCCTGCGGCTGGCCTTCGCCCGGCACCACGCCGGGCGCTGACCGGCCCCCGCGGCACCGCGCCCGGCGGCCGGGGCCCGGTCCGTAGGCTCGGCACCGTGATCGAGGAACCGCCCGGCCCGACCGACGACGAACTGCCCGAGCAGGTGCGGGTGCGGCGCGCCAAGCTGGACCGGCTGCGCGGCGCGGGCGTCGACCCCTACCCGGTCGCGGTGGCCCGGACGACGTCCCTGGCGCAGGTCCGGGCCGCGCACCCGGACCTGGAGCCGGACACGATGACGGGGGAGACCGTCGGCGTCACCGGGCGGGTGATCTTCTCCCGCAACACCGGCAAGCTGTGCTTCGCGACCCTGCGCGAGGGCGGCACCGAGCTGCAGGTCATGCTGTCGCGCGACCGGGTGGGGGAGGAGCAGCTGGCGGCGTGGAAGGCCGACGTCGACCTCGGCGACCACGTGCTGGTCACCGGCGAGGTGGGCACCTCCCGGCGCGGCGAGCTGTCGGTGTTCGCCGACTCCTGGCAGCTCGCGGCCAAGGCGCTGCGGCCGCTGCCGGTGGCGCACAAGCCGATGAGCGAGGAGCTGCGGGTCCGCCGCCGCTACGTCGACCTGATCGTGCGCGACGAGGCCCGGCGCACGGTGCACCAGCGGGCCACGGTGATGTCCACCCTGCGCGCCGGCCTCACCGCCCGGTCGTTCCTCGAGGTCGAGACGCCGATGCTGCAGAACGTGCACGGCGGGGCCACCGCGCGGCCGTTCCGCACGCACATGAACGCCTTCGACCTCGACCTCTACCTGCGGATCGCCCCGGAGCTCTTCCTCAAGCGCTGCATCGTGGGCGGGCTGGACCGGGTGTTCGAGATCAACCGCAACTTCCGCAACGAGGGCGCGGACAGCTCGCACTCGCCCGAGTTCGCCATGCTCGAGGCCTACGCGGCGTACTGGGACTACCAGTCGATGGCCACCATGACCCGTGAGCTGGTGCAGGAGTCCTGCGTCGCGCTGTTCGGCGACCACGTGGCCCGGCACCACGACGGCACCGAGCTGGACCTCTCCGGGGTGTGGCCGCAGGTGCCGCTCTACGGCGCCGTCTCCGAGGCGGTGGGCGAGGAGGTCACGCCGGAGACCCCGGTGCAGGCGCTGCGCGCCCTCGCCGAGCGGCACGAGGTCGGCGTGGACCCCGCCTGGTCGCCGGGCAAGGTGGTGGAGGAGCTCTTCGAGGCCCTCGTGCAGCACACGCTGCAGTCGCCGACCTTCGTGGTCGACTACCCGCTGGACACCTCGCCGCTGACCCGGGCCCACCGCACCACGCCCGGCCTGGCGGAGAAGTGGGACCTGTACATCGGCGGCATCGAGCAGGGGACGGCGTACTCCGAGCTGGTCGACCCGGTCGCCCAGCGGGAACGGTTCACCGCGCAGGCACTGCTGGCGGCGGCCGGCGACCCCGAGGCCATGGCGCTGGACGAGGACTTCCTGGAAGCACTCGAGTACGGGATGCCGCCGACCGGTGGCATGGGATTCGGCATGGACCGGCTGATGATGACGCTCACCGGACTGGGGATCAGGGAGACCATCCTCTTCCCACTCGTCCGGCCGCTCACCCCGCATGGATGACATTCGTCCACCCGCGCATTCATGAACACGCCGGGAATGCACTTCCCCGCGCAATGTGTGGTGAAATGGCCTGGTCGTCCACCCGGGCGATCCAGAACAGGCCACGGGGGCCCGAATTCCAGGAGAGAGAACACAATGGCTCGCAAGGTCACGGTCGTACTGAGTGACGACCTCGACGAGAACATCCCCGCCGACGAGACGGTCTCGTTCTCACTCGACGGGACCGCCTACGAGATCGACCTCTCCGAGAAGAACGCCGCCGCACTCCGCGAGGCCTTCTCCACCTATGTCGAGGCCGCCCGCAAGGTGACCCGCGGTACCTCGCGCGCCTCCGGTGCCGGCCGTTCCCGCGCCACCGGCGGCGGTGGCCGGATGGACCGCGAGCAGGCCGGCGCCATCCGCGACTGGGCCCGCAAGAACGGCCACGCGGTGAGCGACCGCGGCCGCATCCCGGCCAGCGTCGTCGAGGCCTACGAAGCCGCTCACTGAGGCCTCGTCCCGAGGCTCGCCGCGCGCGGAGCGTGCGGGGAGGAGGACGAGGTCCTTCTCCCCTTCGCCCCCCACCACGAACGAGCTCGCGGCGGGGCCCTGCGAAGGGGCCGTTCCATCCGGCGTGCGGTGGCCTCCCCGAGGGGTCGTCCCACCCGGCGTGCGGTGGCCTCCCCGAGGGGGCCGCGCAGGCGGTCACGGCCCGTCCCCTGAGCGGGGGCGGGCCGTCGTCGTCCCTGGGGACCGGCAGGGCGTCCGCTGAGGGCGTAACGCCGGCGGAACACCGATCCGGCACCGTCAGTTGGACCGGGCAGCCACTTCTGCACCAAGGTGGGTCATCACCGGCAGGGCAGCGTGGTCCATGACTACAGTGGAAAGACCGGTGCCCTCAGCGAGCGCCGACATGACGTCGGGTGACACCTCTCCCCGCTGCGGCGGGGGGACTGAGCACAGCAGGTCCGCACCGCGCAGAGGAGAAGTGAGATGTTCGAACGGTTCACCGACCGAGCCCGTCGCGTGGTCGTCCTGGCGCAGGAAGAAGCCCGGATGCTCAACCACAACTACATCGGCACCGAGCACATCCTCCTGGGCTTGATCCACGAGGGTGAGGGCGTCGCCGCGAAGGCCCTCGAGTCCCTGGGCATCTCCCTCGAGGGTGTCCGCCAGCAGGTCGAGGAGATCATCGGCCAGGGTCAGCAGGCCCCGTCCGGCCACATCCCCTTCACCCCGCGGGCCAAGAAGGTGCTCGAGCTGTCGCTGCGCGAGGCGCTGCAGCTCGGCCACAACTACATCGGCACCGAGCACATCCTGCTCGGCCTGATCCGCGAGGGCGAGGGCGTCGCCGCCCAGGTCCTGGTCAAGCTGGGTGCCGACCTCAACCGCGTCCGCCAGCAGGTCATCCAGCTGCTCAGCGGCTACCAGGGCAAGGAGCCGGCCGCGGCCGGCGGCCCCGCCGAGGGCACGCCGTCGACGTCGCTGGTGCTCGACCAGTTCGGCCGCAACCTCACCCAGGCCGCGCGCGACTCCAAGCTCGACCCGGTCATCGGGCGCGCCAAGGAGATCGAGCGCGTCATGCAGGTGCTGTCGCGCCGCACCAAGAACAACCCCGTCCTCATCGGCGAGCCCGGCGTCGGCAAGACCGCCGTCGTCGAGGGTCTGGCGCAGGCGATCATCAAGGGCGAGGTCCCGGAGACGCTGAAGGACAAGCAGCTCTACACCCTCGACCTCTCCGCCCTGGTCGCCGGTTCCCGGTACCGCGGTGACTTCGAGGAGCGCCTCAAGAAGGTGCTCAAGGAGATCCGCACCCGCGGCGACATCATCCTGTTCATCGACGAGATCCACACCCTCGTCGGTGCCGGTGCCGCCGAGGGCGCGATCGACGCGGCCAGCATCCTCAAGCCGATGCTCGCCCGCGGTGAGCTGCAGACCATCGGGGCCACCACGCTCGACGAGTACCGCAAGCACTTCGAGAAGGACGCCGCCCTCGAGCGCCGCTTCCAGCCGATCCAGGTGGGCGAGCCCACGCTCACCCACACGATCGAGATCCTCAAGGGCCTGCGCGACCGGTACGAGGCGCACCACCGGATCAGCATCACCGACAGCGCGCTCGTGGCTGCGGCGACCCTGGCCGACCGGTACATCTCCGACCGCTTCCTGCCCGACAAGGCGATCGACCTGATCGACGAGGCCGGGGCGCGCATGCGCATCAAGCGGATGACCGCCCCGCCGGACCTGCGCGAGTTCGACGAGCGCATCTCCGGTGTGCGTCGCGAGAAGGAGTCCGCGATCGACGCGCAGGACTTCGAGAAGGCCGCTGCCCTCCGTGACACGGAGAAGCAGCTGCTGGTCGAGAAGTCCGAGCGGGAGAAGCAGTGGAAGGCCGGCGACATGGACGTCGTCGCCGAGGTCGACGACGAGCAGATCGCCGAGGTCCTGGCCAACTGGACGGGCATCCCGGTCTTCAAGCTGACCGAGGAGGAGACCACCCGCCTGCTGCGCATGGAGGACGAGCTCCACCGGCGCATCATCGGCCAGCACGAGGCGATCAAGAGCGTCAGCCAGGCGATCCGTCGCACCCGCGCCGGCCTCAAGGACCCGCGCCGTCCGGGTGGTTCGTTCATCTTCGCCGGCCCCTCGGGTGTCGGGAAGACCGAGCTCGCCAAGACGCTCGCGAACTTCCTCTTCGGCGACGACGACGCGCTCATCCAGATCGACATGAGCGAGTACCACGACCGTTTCACCGTGTCCCGGCTCGTCGGTGCACCTCCCGGTTACGTCGGTTACGACGAGGGTGGTCAGCTGACCGAGAAGGTGCGGCGAAAGCCGTTCTCGGTGGTCCTCTTCGACGAGATCGAGAAGGCGCACGCGGACGTGTTCAACACGCTGCTGCAGGTGCTGGAGGACGGGCGTCTCACCGACGGCCAGGGCCGGATCGTGGACTTCAAGAACACGATCCTCATCCTGACCACGAACCTGGGCACCCGGGACATCTCCAAGGCCGTCGGGCTCGGCTTCCAGGCCGGCCAGGACAACCAGAGCAACTACGAGCGGATGAAGCTCAAGGTCAACGACGAGCTCAAGCAGCACTTCCGGCCCGAGTTCCTCAACCGCATCGACGACATCGTCGTGTTCCACCAGCTGACCGAGGACGAGATCGTCCACATCGTCGACCTCCTGCTCGCGCGGGTCGAGACGCAGCTGCAGAACAAGGACATGGCGATCGAGGTGACGCCCGCGGCCAAGAAGCTGCTGGCGGCTCGCGGGTTCGACCCGGTGCTGGGCGCGCGGCCGCTGCGTCGCACGATCCAGCGCGAGATCGAGGACGCGCTCTCGGAGAAGATCCTCTACGGCGAGCTGTCCCCGGGGCAGATCATCGTGGTCGACGTCGACGAGGACACCGACACCACCAAGTCGAAGTTCACGTTCCGTGGCGAGTCCAAGCCGGTCGACCTGCCGGACACGCCGCCGGTCGCCCTCACCGGCGCCGACGACGACGGCGACGGGTCCACCGCGGCACCGCAGGCGGACTGACGAAGGACCCCCGTGCCCCCCACCACGAGCACGCTCGCGGCGGGGCCCTGCACGGGGGCCTGCTGACCGAGGCCGCCCCCGCTCCCACGAGCGGGGGCGGCCTCCGTCGTCCCGGGCCGGACCCGCGCGGCCGCCCGGCCGTGGACGTCACGCGCGAGCCCCCCACCCTGCCGCCAGGATCGACACGAACTGCCCGCCGAGATGGCCATCTTGGCGGGCAGTTCGTGTCTCCTCGGGATCCCATGGTGGGCGGGAGCTGGTTCCGGACGGAGGTCAGGTGGGGAGGGTGAAGCGGCCGTCCGGGGTCTGGTCGACCAGGCGGTCGGCGAGCAGGGAGTCCAGGCAGCGGGAGCGCTGGACGGCGTCGTCCCAGACCCGGTCCAGCTGGTCCTGCTCGACCGGCGCGGTGGCGGCGCGGAGCACGTCGAGCAGCCGGCCCCGTACCTGCCGGTCGGTGCCGGCGAACTTCTGCACCTTCCGGGCCGGGCCGTCGTACGCGGGGGAGCCGGCCAGCCGCCAGGCGCAGCGGTCGCGCACCGGGCAGGCCCCACAGCGGGGGGTGCCGGCGACGCAGAGCAGCGCTCCCAGCTCCATCACCGCCACCGAGAAGCGCACGGCGCGGTCGTGGTCGGCGGGCGCGAGTGCCGCGATGTCGAGCAGGTCGGTGGCCCGGGCCGGTGCCGCCTCGGCCCGGCCGTGCACCATCCGGGCGACGACCCGGCGCACGTTGGTGTCCACCACCGGCTGTCGCTGGCCGTAGCCGAAGCAGGCCACCGCCCGCGCGGTGTAGGTGCCGATGCCCGGCAGCGACTCCAGCACCGCGACGTCGTCCGGGACGACGTCGCCGTGCTCGGCCGCCACCACCGCGGCGGCCTCGCGCAGCCGCAGCGCCCGCCGCGGGTAGCCGAGCTTGCCCCAGGCGCGGATGACGTCGGCCGGGCTGGCGGCGGCCAGCGCGGCCGGGCTGGGCCAGCGGGCCAGCCACTCCCGCCAGACCGGCTCCACCCGGGCGACGGGCGTCTGCTGCAGCATCACCTCGCTGACCAGCACCGCCCATGCGTCCACACCGGGACGGCGCCAGGGCAGGTCACGCGCGGCCCGGTCGTACCAGTCGACGATCAGGTCACCGCGGTCGTCGGTGCGAGGGGTGCTGGTCACGGGTGCCCAGTCTCCCCGCTCCCGCGGTGGCTGGCCACGACCGCCCCGTCACGCACACGGGCGGTGCCGCGGGGCTCAGCTGCCGTACGGGGCGGTGCGGGACACCTCGTGCACCGTGATGGTCGGCTCCGCGGTGATCATGTCCGGCAGCTTCGAGAGGGCCTCGGCGAGCTCGGGGGTGCCCATGTGCCGGTCGAGGTCCTCCCGGGACTCCCACTGCTCGATCGAGGTGAACGCGTTCGGGTCCTCGATGTCGCTGGTGAACACGTAGCTCGTGCAACCCTGCTCACCGCGCGAGCGCCTCGCCAGGCCGGCCAGCAGGGCCACCATGTCCTCGCGGCGGTCGGGGCGGGCGTGGGCGGCGGCGATGACGAGGATCATGGCCGCAGGCTGGCACGTCGATGGCCCGCGCGCCACCGCCCGGCGCACCGGGAGGCCCCCGCAGCACGCTGGACAGGCCCGGAGCACCCGGGGCGGGCCGGGCCGGCGGCGTGCCGGTCGGTGCCCGGTCGGCGGCGCGGCTACCGTGCTCGTGTGCTGCACCCGGTCGGAGACCTGCCCGCCTCCGTCTACTGGCGGCGGCGTGCCCTCCTGCTGGCCGTGGTGCTCGTGCTGCTCGCCGGCCTGGCGTGGCTGCTCACCTCGGTGACCGGCGGCGAGCCGGAGGTGACCGCGGCCCCGGCCGGCGCGAGCTCGTCGGCGTCGCCGTCGGACACACCGGCGCTGGAGCAGGTGCTGCCGTCGCTGGCCAGCGTGCAGGTGCCGACCGCGCAGACCGGCTCGACCGCCGCGCCGGACACCGGTGCCCCGGCCCCCACCACCGAGCCGCCCCCGCCCGCGGCGCCCGGGCCTTGCGGCGACGACGCCCTGACCGTCGACGTGGCGCCCACCCCGGCCCAGGCGCCGGTGGGCAGCCGGCCGACCTTCGAGCTGGTGGTCACCAACACCGGCTCGGTGCCCTGCGTGCGGTCGCTGGACGGCGGCGTGCAGGAGATCCAGATGTTCGACTCCTCCGGGCAGCGGGTCTGGGGCAGCAACGACTGCTTCCCGGAGTCCACCTCCGACACCCGGACGCTGGCGCCGGGGGAGGCGGTGCGCCTGCCGCTGACCTGGAGCGGGCTCAGCAGCGCACCGGGCTGCTCCTCGGCCCGGGTCACCCTCCCGGCCGGTCAGTACGTGCTGCGCGGCCGGCTGGACACCAAGACCGGCGCGGACGCCGCCTTCAGCCTGGTCTGACCCGCACCGCTGGACGGGGCCTAGCTGTAGCGGTCGAGGATCGAGGTCTCGGCCAGCCGGGACAGGCCCTCGCGGATGCCGCGGGCACGGGCCTCGCCGACGCCCTCGACGGAGAGCAGGTCCTCGATGGTGGCGGCCAGCAGCTTCTGCAGCCCACCGAAGTGGGCGACCAGCCGGTCGATGATGGCGGCGGGCAGCCGCGGCACCCGGGCCAGCAGCCGGTAGCCGCGGGGGCTGACCGGGCTGTCCAGCGAGTCGGGCGAGGTGGGCAGGCCGTAGCAACGGGAGACGGCCGACAGGTCGAGCAGCTCGGTGGCCGACAGGGCGCGCAGGTCGGTGAGCACCTGCTCGCCGGACCGGGTGCGCCGCCCGCTGTTGGGCAGGTAGTCCCGCACCAGCAGGCCGCGGTCCTCCTCGACGCCGGCCAGCATCTCGTCCAGCTGCAGGGCCAGCAGCCGGCCGTCGGTGCCCAGCTCGACGACGAAGCCCTCGATCTCGTCGGCGATGCGCCGCACCATCTCCAGCCGCTGGCTGACGCTCATCGCGTCGCGCACGGTGACCAGGTCCTCGATCTCCAGCGCCGACAGCGTGCTGGCCACCTCGTCCAGGCGCAGCTTGTACCGCTCCAGGGCGGCCAGCGCCTGGTTCGCGCGGGCCAGGATCGTGGTCGGGTGCTCGAGGGTGTAGCGCCGCCCGGCCACGTAGACGCTGATGATGTGCATCGACTGGCTGACCGAGATCACCGGGAAGCCGGTCTGCAGGGCGACCCGCTCCGCCGAGCGGTGCCGGGTGCCGGACTCCTCGGTGGGGATGGTCGGGTCGGGCATCAGGTGCACGCCGGCCCGGACGATCCGCAGCCCGTCGTAGGAGACGATGACCGCGCCGTCCATCTTGGCCAGCTCGCGCAGCCGCGTCGCGGACAGGGCGACGTCGAGGGCGAAACCGCCGGTGCAGATCGACTCGACCACCCGGTCGTAGCCCAGCACGATCAGCGCGCCGGTGCGACCGGCGAGGATGCGCTCCAGCCCGTCGCGCAGCGCCGTGCCCGGGGCGATGCGGCCGAGGAGCTCGCGCAGGGCGACCTCTGAGTCCACCTCGGGGGGCACGAGCGCTCCTGACGGTCCGATGACGGGTGAGCCGAGTCTAGTGGGCGGCTGCGGGGAGCCGGTTCCCGAGCACTCCTGCACCTGCTGGGAGGCGGCTCACAGCAGCAGCGCGAGCCGGCAGGTCAGAACAGCCGCTGGATGGCCGCGCCGAGGTCGCTGATCGGCACCAGCCGCATGCCCGCCGGCCCCGTGCCGGAGTCCTCGGGCACCAGCGCGGCGGTGTAGCCCTGCCGGGCCGCTTCCGCCAGCCGCCGGCCGGTGCCGCCGACCCGCCGGATCTCGCCGGACAGCCCCACCTCGCCCAGGGCGATCAGCCCGGCCGGCAGTGGCCGGTCGGCGGCCGCCGACGCGATGGCCAGTGCCAGCGCGAGGTCGGCGGCGGGCTCGGTGATGCGCACCCCGCCGACCGACGCCGCGAAGACGTCGGCGTCGGCGAGCTTGACGCCGGCCCGCCGCTCGACCACGGCGTTGACCATGGCCACCCGGGCCGGGTCCAGGCCGCTGACCGCCCGCCGGGGCGACCCACCGCCGGAGGGCGCGACCAGGGCCTGCACCTCGGCGAGCAGCGGCCGGCTGCCCTCCATGGTCACCGTGACGCAGCTGCCCGGCACCGGTGCGGACCGCCGGGAGACGAACAGGTGCGACGGGTCGGGCACACCGACGACCCCGCTGTCGCCGATCTCGAAGCAGCCGATCTCGTCGGCCGGGCCGAACCGGTTCTTGGTGGCGCGCACCATGCGCAGCGTCGAGTGCCGCTCGCCGTCGAAGGAGAGCACCACGTCGACCAGGTGCTCCAGCGCCCGGGGGCCGGCGATCGCGCCGTCCTTGGTGACGTGGCCGACGAGGATCGTCGTCATCCCGCGGCTCTTGGCCAGCGCGATCAGCGCCGAGGCGACCGCCCGGACCTGGGTGGCGCCGCCGTCGGTGCCCTCGACGGCGGGTGAGCGGACGGTCTGCACGCTGTCCAGCACCAGCAGCGTGGGGGCGACGTCCTGCACGTGGGTGATCACCGCGGAGAGGTCGGTCTCGGCGGCCAGGTAGAGCTGATCGTGCAGGGCGCCGATGCGCTCGGCCCGCAGCCGCACCTGGGCGGTGGACTCCTCACCGGAGACGACCAGCGTGGGGCCGGCGGCCGCGGCCACCCGGTGCGCGACCTCCAGCAGCAGCGTGGACTTGCCCACCCCGGGCTCACCGGCCACCAGGATCACCGCGCCGGGCACGAGGCCGCCGCCCAGCACCCGGTCGAACTCACCGATGCCGGTGGGCACCGCGCGGGCGCCGGCGAGCTCCACCTGGCCGATCGGCCGGGCGGGCGCGGTGACCGGGCCGGCGTGCACGGCCCGGAGCGGTGAGGAGGGGGCGCCGACCTCGGTCAGCGAGCCCCACGCCTGGCACTCGGGGCAGCGGCCCACCCACTTGGGCGAGGCGTGGCCGCACTCCGTGCAGCGGTGGGCGGGGCGGGCGGACTTCACGCCGGAAGGGGGCACGCGAGCGACGCTAGCGGCCCCCACCGACAGTCCCGCGCGAGCCGCGCGGGACCGTCGGGCAGGTCAGTTGTCGCCGCTCTCCGAGCCCCGGCCGCCGTCGGCCTCGGTGTCCTCCTCGTAGGCCTGGCTGCCCTCGGTGTCGCCGCCCCCGGCGCCCTCCTCCTCGTGGAAGTCGAACGCCTCCCCGCGGGGCAGGGCCCGGCTGGACACGCCGACCAGGGCCGGGACGGTGATCTCGCCGGCGTTCTCGAACGTGAGCACGACGTCCACGGTCTGTGCCGGGGTGAGCTCCTCGGTCAGGCCGGTCAGGGTGACCTGCGGGCCCTCGCCGACGTACACGTTCTGGTTGGCCGGGACCGCGATGTCCACGGTGCTCGGGTCGGTCGGCGCGGCGGCCGGGGCGGCGGCGGCGAGCGCCGGGTCGGGCACGACCTCGACGCCCTCGAACTGCTCGCCGGTGATCGAGATCAGCCGGTCGTCGGTGCCCGTCGGGTTGGCGATCGCCATCAGCAGGCGGGCGTCGCCGCCGGCCTGGTAGACCCCGGTGAGCGGGTAGGCCAGCTGCACGTCGCGCAGCTGGAGCTCCCCGACGGTCGCCATCGCACCGGTCTTGTCCCGGTCCTGGGTGGCGGTCTGGGTGACCTGGCCGGCGCTGCAGGCGCCGAGCGCGACCGGGGAGAGGAGCAGGACGCCCATGGTCGCGGCGCGCAGTGCGCGGTTCACAGCGGTTGACCTCCAGGCGGGGACGTGCGGGGCGGGCCGGCCGGGGCGGCGGTGCTCGTCGACCACGACTCGCGCCCAGCCTAACGGCCTGCACAGGATGTGCACCGGGAGGTGAGCGATGTCGTCGATCGACGTCGGACGGTCGGTGGACGGTGACCCCGCCACCGCGGTGTTCGGTGAGCAGGCCCCGGGCACGACGCGGTGGTGCTTCGCCGACCAGCTCGGCCCGCACTTCCTGGACCACCCCGACCAGCCGGTGCTGCTGGTCGAGTCCCGGGCGGTCTTCCGGCGGATGCGGTTCCACCGGCAGAAGGCCCACCTGGTGCTCTCCGCGCTGCGGCACCGGGCCGCCGAGCTGGGCGAGCGGGTCACGTACCTGCAGACCGACACCTACGGCCAGGCGCTGGACCAGGTGCGCGAGCCGCTGTCGGTGTGCGCCCCCACGAGCTGGGGCAGCCGCGACCTGGTGCTGCGCCGCCCGGGTGTGCAGGTGCTGGCCGCCCGGGGGTTCGTCACCTCCGAGGCCGACTTCGCCGCGTGGGCCGGCCGCCGCACCCGGGGCGGTCGGCCCAGCGGGCGCCGGCTGCTGATGGAGGACTTCTACCGCGACGCCCGGCGCCGGCACGACGTGCTGATGGACGGCGCGGAGCCGCTGGGCGGCACCTGGAACCTCGACCACGACAACCGCGAGCCGCCCCCGGCCGACGGCCGGTCCCCGGCCCCGGAGCCGTGGTGGCCGGTCGAGGACGAGATCGACGAGCGGGTGCGGGCCGACCTGGACCGCTGGGAGGCCGACGGCGACGTCTCCTTCGTCGGGGACGACGGGCCGCGGCTGTTCCCGGTCACCCAGGCCGAGGCACGCACCCGGCTGGAGGACTTCCTGGCCCACCGGCTGGGTGCCTTCGGCCCGCACGAGGACGCGATGCTGGCCGGCGAGCGCTGGCTGGCGCACTCGCTGATATCCCCGGCGCTCAACCTGGGGCTGCTGGACCCGGCCGAGGTGGTGCACCGGGTGGACGCCGTCTACCGGGAGAGCCTGGCCGCCGGTGACCCGCTGCCGCTGAACTCCGTCGAGGGGTTCACCCGGCAGGTGATGGGCTGGCGCGACTACATCTGGCACCTCTACTGGTACCTGGGCCGGGACTACCGGCACGGCAACGCGCTGGCCGCGCACGAGCCGGTGCCGGACTGGATGACCGAGCTGGACGACGGCGCGGTGGACGCCGCGTGCCTGAGCGGCGTGCTCGGCGACGTGCGCCGGGACGGCTGGGTGCACCACATCCCGCGGCTGATGGTGCTGGGCAACTACGCGCTGCAGCGCGGCATCGACCCGCTGGCGATGGCCGACTGGTTCCACGCCTCCTTCGTCGACGGTTACGACTGGGTGATGGTGGCCAACGTCGTCGGCATGAGCCAGCACGCCGACGGCGGTGTGCTGGCCACCAAGCCGTACGCGGCCGGCGGGGCCTACATCGACCGGATGAGCGACTACTGCGGCGGCTGCCGGTACGACCCGAAGAAGCGGCTCGGGGACGACGCGTGCCCCTTCACCGCCGGCTACTGGGGCTTCCTGGAGCGCAACCGCGAGCGGCTGGCCGGCAACCAGCGGATGCGCCAGCCGCTGTCGGGCCTGGGCCGGCTCAAGGACCTGGACGCCGTCGTCGAGCAGGAGCAGCGCCGCGGCACCCAGCCCCCCTGACGGCGGCCCCTCTCACGAGGGGCCTCTCTGTCAGGTCAGGGACGCGCCGCCGGCCAGGAGCAGGACGACGTCGGTGACCGTGAGCAGGATCACTGCGGGGAAGGCCAGCCGGCGGAAGCGGGCGCTCCCGGCCAGCGCCGCCACCACCACCGCGGGGACGGCGACGACCAGGGCCACCCACCCGGTGGCGCCCGGCGCACCGGCGGGCCCGGCCACCAGCAGCAGGGTGGCCGCGAACAGGAGTGTCGCGCCGGCGACTGCGGAGACGGTGGCACCCAGCCGGTGCGGCAGCCCCCGCACGCCCGTGGCCAGGTCGTCCTCCAGGTCGGGTGCCACGTTGGCCAGGTGTGCCGCACCGCCGAGGCAGGCGCCGGCGGCCACCAGCCACCACGGCGCGGCCGGCGTCCCGGGGGCGGCGGCGACCACGCCGGCGGGCAGCAGCCCGAAGGCGACGAGGTAGGGCAGCATCGACGCCACGCCCGACTTCAGCCCGCAGTTGTACGCCCACCCGCACACGACCACGCCGAGCAGCAGCAGCCCCGGCACGAGGCCCAGCAGCAGCGACAGGACGACCGCGGCGAGCGCCGCGAGCAGTGCCGCCGAGCGCAGCAGGTGCGGGGTCAGCGCCCCCTGGACGACCGGCTTGTCGGCCCGTTCCACGGCGCGGTCGCGGTCGGCGTCGAGCCAGTCGTTGCTCCACCCGATGGACGCCTGACCTGCGAGGACGGCCAGTCCCACCAGTCCCACACGTCCCGCCTGCACCCCGGCTGCGACGGCCAGCAGGGTGGCCACGAGGGTGACCCCGACGGTGGGTCCGAGGTGGGTCGCCAGGGCCATCGAGCGTGCCGTGTGCCATCCGCCCCGGGGTGTCCGACCCTCCGTCACACGCACACCCACCCCTCGCTGTCAACCCCAGATCCTCCCCGGGGTGGGCCTCTGACCAGCACTTTTGCAGGTCTCGTCCGGTCCGGCGAACAGTCTGCCGTGGTAACCTGGTCCACAGCGAAAGGGGTCACATCCACATGGGCTTCACTGTTGGCGAGACCGTTGTCTACCCCCACCACGGGGCCGCTCTGATCGAGGCGATCGAGCAGCGCACCGTGCGTGGCGTCGAGCGGGCCTACCTGGTGCTGAAGGTGGCGCAGGGCGATCTGACCGTCCGGGTCCCGGCGGACAACGCCGAGATCGTGGGCGTGCGCGACGTGGTCGGGCAGGACGGCCTGAACAAGGTCTTCGAAGTGCTGCGGGCTCCGCACACCGAGGAGCCGACGAACTGGTCGCGGCGTTACAAGGCCAACCTGGAGAAGCTCGCTTCCGGGGACGTCAACAAGGTCGCCGAGGTCGTCCGCGACCTGTGGCGTCGGGACAAGGACCGTGGCCTCTCCGCGGGCGAGAAGCGGATGCTCTCCAAGGCCCGGCAGATCCTCGTCAGCGAGCTCGCGCTCGCTGAGGGCACCAACGAGGACAAGGCCGAGATCCTGCTGGACGAGGTCCTCGCCAGCTGATCGCTCTGCCCACCGACACCCCCCGCCCGGCTCGTCCGGCGGGGGGTGTCGCGCGTCCGGGCCCCGTCTTCAGCCGGCCCACCTCGGGTCGGTCAGGTGTTCGTCACCCGCGCCTCCCTGCGCGCCGACCTCAGCGCACTCGGCCTGCGACCCGGCGACGGCGTCCTGGCCAGGGCGCGCTGAGCCGGGTCGGTCGCCTGCTCAACGGGCCCGATGCCGTGATCGGGGCGCTGCTGGACGCGGTGTCACCCGGCGGCACGGTGCTCGCGTAGACCGACCGGGACGCCCGCTACGACGAGGTGTTCGACGCTTCTCGACCGGCGTGGTGACACCATGGCCCGGTGGACACACCGGCACTGCCCCTGGTCGGGGTCGGCACCGACGTGCACGCGCTCGCCGTGGGCGTCCCGCTCTGGGTCGCCGGTCTGCACTGGCCGGACGAGCCCGCCGGCCTGGCCGGTCACTCCGACGGTGACGTCGTCGCGCACGCCGCCTGCGACGCGCTGCTCGGTGCCTCCGGGGTGGGCGACCTCGGCTCCGTCTTCGGCACCAGCGATCCCCGGTGGGCCGGTGCGGCCGGCGTGGACCTGCTCGCCGAGACCGCACGCCGCGTGCGCGCCGCCGGCTACGAGATCGGCAACGTCGCCGTCCAGCTGATCGGGGCGGTGCCCCGGCTGGGCCGCCGCCGCGACGAGGCTCGCGACGTGCTGTCCGCGGCGCTCGGCGCCACGGTGCGGCTCAGCGCAACCACCACCGACGGCCTGGGGCTCACCGGCCGCGGTGAGGGGCTCGCCGCGACGGCCGTCGCCCTCGTCGTCCCCGTCCGGGGCTGACCTGCACCGCGCACGCCCCGCCCGCCCCCGCGGTGCACCGCCGCAGCCAGGTCCGACCTGGTCGCCGCGCCGAGCGGCGTCCGGCCCGAGCCGTCGGCTCTACGCTGACCGGGTGAGCGGATCCCCGGCCCCCCGGCGTGCCGCTCTCGTGCTGCTCGCCGCCGGGTCGGGGACCCGTACCGGTCACCGCACCAACAAGGTCTTCCTGTCCCTCGCCGGCCGCCGGGTGTTCGTCTGGTCGCTGGACGCCACCCGCGATCTCGCCGAGATCGGCCCGGTCGTGCTGGTGGTGCGCGAGGACGAGCAGGACGCCGCGCACGAGGTCCTCGCGCAGGAGGCGCCCGGGCGCGAGGTGCGGGTCGTAGTCGGCGGAGCCAGCCGGCACTCCTCGGAGTGGCGTGCCCTGCAGGCGCTGCGGCCGGACATCGAGCGGGGCGAGGTGGACGTGGTGGTGGTGCACGACGCAGCCCGGCCGCTCAGCGGGCCGGCCCTGTTCCGCTCGGTCGTGGCCGCTGCCCGCCGGCACGGCGGAGCGGTCCCCGGGCGCCTGCAGCCCGCCCTGCTGCACCGCGACGGGCTCACCCGCCGCGCCGGGGACGCCGTGGCGGTGCAGACCCCGCAGGCCTTCGCCGCCGCACCGCTGCTCGCGGCGTACACCGCGGCCGCGGGCCAGGACTTCGACGGGTCGGACACCGCGGCCTGCGTCGAGCGCTTCGCCGCCGGCGTGGTCATCCACCACGTGCCCGGGACGCCGACCAACATCAAGATCACTTTTGCCGAGGACGTCGTCCTGGCCGAGGCGCTGCTGGCCCGCTCGTCCCCCGACCTGGAACGGTCTGGGTGACGTCGTGACCCCGGTCCCGCTCTCTGTGTCGTGACCCCGGTCCCGCTTTCTGTACGGAGAGCGTGGTGGTGGGGCGGGTGATCACTGCGCTCCCTGTACAGAGAGCGTGGGGGTGGCGGGGTCAGCGTTCGGGGAGGGTGCGGCGCAGGGCGTGCAGGCACTCCAGCAGGGCGACGTCGTCGTCGTCGGTGATCCGGCGGGCCAGCGACGGCACCACCACCTCGACGACGTCGACGGCCCCGGCGACGAACTCCACCAGTTGCGGCAGGTCGGCCAGGTCGCCGGCCAGCGGGAACGCCTCGGCCAGGCGGTCCAGCAGCTGCTCGCCGACCACCAGCGGGGACGCCAGGGCCGCCAGGCGCTCACGGTCGACGGTGCCCACGATGCACCCGTCGTCGACCTGCTTGATGGTGTCGGTGACCGGGCGCAGGCCGACGACGGCGCCGTCCGGGCGCAGGGCGGCGAGACACTCCCGGACGGCGCTGCTGGGCAGCAGCGGGCACATCGGGTCGTGCACCAGCAGACCCGAGGACGCGCTCCCGCGCCACGGCGCGTCCGGGGCGAGCACCGCCGACGGGGGCACCCCGCGGGTGCGCCCGGCCACCACGGCGACGTCCAGGCCCTGCACGCCCTGCACCGACTCCAGGGCGTGGGCGACGAGCGGCCGGCCGAACAGCCGCAGCCCCGACGCGCTGCGCGGTCCGCGGTCGACCACGACGGCCAGCACGCCCTCGACGGGCACCCGGGCGGGGTCCTGCGGGACACCGCCCCGGGCAGCGGACGTCACGGGACCGGGCGCGGGCACCGGTCCACGGTAGACGCGCCCCGGACCGGGGCTGCCCGTGCGGTGGACGCCCCCCGCCCCCGTCCCCGGTCGGGCGCCCCCGGTCCGCGCGGCCCGGGGGCACGCGCTCCGTAGACTCGGGCGGTGACCCTCCGCCTGTACGACACGGCCACGCGCGCCGTACGCGACTTCACGCCCCTGCGTGCAGGACAGGTCTCCGTGTACGTCTGCGGCCTCACCGTGCAGGGCCCCCCGCACGTCGGTCACGTGCGCGCGGCCCTGGCCTTCGACGTCCTGCGGCGCTGGCTGACGCACGGCGGGCTGGACGTCGTCTACGTCCGGAACGTCACCGACATCGACGACAAGATCCTCACCAAGGCCGAGGCGAACGGCGTCCCGTGGTGGGACTGGGCCTACCGCAACGAGCTGGCCTGCACCCGGGCCTACGACGTGCTGGGCACGTGGGCGCCCACCTACGAGCCCCGCGCCACCGGCCACGTGCCGGAGATGATCGAGCTGATGCAGCGGCTGATCGACCGCGGGCACGCCTACGCGGCCGGCGGCGACGTGTACTTCGACGTCCGTTCCTTCCCCGCCTACGGGGAGCTCACCGGGCAGCGGGCCGACGACCTGCAGCCCGCCGCCGACACCGACACCGACGACCGCAAGCGCGACCCCCGGGACTTCGCGCTGTGGAAGGCGCACAAGCCGGGGGAGCCGGAGTCGGCGTCCTGGGCGACGCCGTGGGGCCGCGGCCGGCCCGGCTGGCACCTGGAGTGCTCGGCGATGGCCGGCAAGTACCTGGGGTCCGAGTTCGACATCCACGGCGGCGGGCTCGACCTGCGCTTCCCGCACCACGAGAACGAGCAGGCCCAGTCCCGCGCCGCAGGCGACCCGTTCGCCCGGTACTGGCTGCACAACGGCTGGGTCACCCTCGGCGGGGAGAAGATGAGCAAGTCGATGGGCAACACCGCACTCGTCGAGGACGTCGTGACCCGGGTCCGGCCGGTCGAGCTGCGCTACTACCTGGTCACCCCGCACTACCGCTCCACGGTGGAGTTCACCGACACCGCGCTGGAGGAGGCCGCCTCGGCCTACCGGCGGCTGGAGTCCTTCGTGCGGCGGGCAGTCGAGCGGGTCGGAAGCACCGAGGTCGGGGCGGTGCCGGACGCCTTCGCCGCCGCCCTGGACGACGACCTGGGCACCCCGGCCGCGATCGCCGTGGTGCACGAGCACGTGACGGCGGGCAACACCGCCCTGGCCGAGGACGACGACGAGGCGCTGGTCGTGGCCGTGGGCGCCGTCCGTGCCATGCTCGGGGTGCTGGGGCTGGACCCGCTCGACCCGCAGTGGGCCACCGGCGGCGGGCAGGACAACCGGCTCGCCCAGGTGACCGACGGCCTGGTGTCCCTGGCGTTGGAGCAGCGCCAGGCGGCCCGCGCGCGCAAGGACTTCGCGGCGGCCGACGCCATCCGCGACCAGCTGACCACCCTCGGCGTCACCGTCGAGGACACACCGCACGGCCCCCGCTGGGCGGTGACCCGCTGAAGAGCAGCGGGTCCGCCGCGGGGGGAGCACAGGGAGAGGTGACCCGCTGATGGCGGGCAACAGTCAGCGCCGCGGTCGTTCCGAGGGCGCAGGCAAGAAGAAGGCCACCGCCGGCACCGGCGGCAAGAACCGCCGGTCGCTGGCCGGGCGCGGGGCGACCCCACCGGCCGCCGCGCGACCCAACCACCCGGCGCACGCGCGCGCCCAGGCCGCTGCGGCCCGCCGGGAGACCTACCAGCGGGCCCGGGCCCGGTCGCAGGAGCAGCCCGAGCTGCTGCTGGGCCGCAACCCGGTGCTGGAGGCGCTGCGCGCGTCCATCCCGGCGACGGCGTTGTACGTGGTCACCGGCGACACGACGCGGGGCAGCACCGACGAGCGGATCGCCGAGGCGGTGCAGATCGCCGGCGACCGCGGCCTGCCGCTGATGGAGGTCGGCAAGGGCGAGTTCGACCGGATGTCCAACGGTGCCCTGCACCAGGGCATCGGGCTCATGGTCCCGCCCTACGACTACGCGCACCCCGACGACCTGCTCGGCATCGCCCGGGACGCGCAGCGCCCGCCGCTGATCGTGGCGCTGGACGGCATCACCGACCCGCGCAACCTGGGCGCGGTCATCCGGTCGGCGGCGGCTTTCGACGCGCACGGCGTCGTCGTCCCGCAGCGCCGGTCGGTGGGCATGACCGGGTCCGCGTGGCGCACCAGCGCCGGCGCGGCCGCCCGGCTGCGGGTCGCCCGGGCGGTCAACCTGTCCCGGGCACTGGCGTCCTACCAGGACGCCGGCCTGCAGACGGTGGGCCTGGCCGCCGACGGCGACATCGACATCCACGACTACGACGGCTTCGCCGACCCGGTCGCGCTGGTCGTCGGCGCCGAGGGCGCCGGGCTGTCCCGGCTGGTCCGCGACCGCTGCGACGTGGTGGTGTCCATCCCGATCGGCCGGGCCACCGAGTCGCTCAACGTGAGCGTGGCGGCCAGCATCGCGCTGTTCGCCGCCGCGACCGCCCGGCGCGCCGCCGTCCGGTGACCACCGCAGGGCCGGGGGAGCCGCCCGCCGGCCCCCCGGCGACCGCGCGGCGCCTCGGTCTCGCCGCACACCCGGAGGGCGGCTGGTTCCGGCGCACCTGGGCCTCGCCGGCCGAGCTGGACGGGCGGCCCGCGGCGACCGCGATCCTGTTCCTGCTCGCGCCGGGGGAGGAGTCGGCCTGGCACACCGTGGACGCCGACGAGCTCTGGCTGTGGCACGGCCCCGGCGACCTGGTCCTGGAGCTCGGCGAGCCCGGTGAGGTGCTGCACCTGGGCCCGGGGACGCCGCAGGGTCTGGTCCCGGCCGGCCGCTGGCAGCGGGCCAGGCCGGCCGCCGACGTCGAGGTGCTGGTCAGCTGCGTGGTCTCGCCGGGCTTCCAGTGGTCGGGCTTCCACCTGCGCTGACCGGACCTCGCGGCGACGGGACCGCGCTGCCATGGTGGTGCCGTGCTCGACGACGCCCGGCTGCTCGACATCGCCCGCGAGCTCACCGCCGTACGGGGCGTCGTCGGCGTGCTGCTCGGAGGCAGCCGGGCACGTGGCGACGCGACCCCGGAGTCCGACGTCGACCTCGGTGTGTACTACCGAGGCTCCCTGGACACCGCCGCGCTCGGCGCCCTGGCCCGTGAACTGGCCGGCCCGCACGCGATGGTGACCGAACCCGGCGACTGGGGGCCGTGGGTGGACGGAGGGGCCTGGCTGCACGTCGACGGGCTGGCCGTCGACTGGATCTATCGCGACGTCGAGCGCGTACGGACCTCCTGGGACGACGCCCGGCAGGGGCGGTATCGCTTCCACGCACAGGTCGGCCACCCGCTCGGCGTCCCCGACTTCGCCTACATCGGGGAAGTCGCGCTCGGTCGGGTGCTGAGCGACCCGACCGGTGAGCTCGCGGCGCTCCGCAGGCAGGCGGCCGAGTACCCGCCGGCGCTGCGCGAGGCCCTGGTTGCCGGGCTGTGGGAAGCCGAGTTCAGCCTCCGCATCGCCCGCAAGGCGGTGTCCCGCGCTGACGCCACGTACGTGGCCGGCTGCCTGTTCCGGCTGGTGGGACTGTCGGCCCACGCCCTGCACGGGCATGCGGGCCGCTGGTTGGTGAACGAGAAGGGGGCGGTCGCGTCGGCCGCTCGCCTACCCGGCGTCCCCGCGGACCTCGGTCGTCGCGCACACGGGGTGCTCACGGGCCTCGGTCCCCTGCCCGGGGACCTGGAACGGGCGGTCGCCTCGGCAGAGGTGCTGCTCGCCGACGTCCGGGCCCTGTGCGGGCGGTGACCGGGGCAGCCGTCACCCGATCAGTTCGGCGACGCTGTAGATGACCAGCCCGGCGAGCCCCCCGACGACGGTGCCGTTCACCCGGATCCACTGCAGGTCGGCGCCCACCTGCAGCTCGATCCGCCGGCTGGTCTCCTCGGTGTCCCAGCGGGCCACTGTGCTGCCCACCAGGTCCGCGACGTCCCCGGAGAACCGCTCGACGGCGTACCCGGCGCCGCGGCGTGCCTGGCGCTGGACCAGCTCGCGCACGTGCGGGTCGGTGCGCAGCAGGCCGGCCACCCGGCGGATCAGCCCGGCGACCCGGGCACGCAGCTCGGAGTCCGGGTCGGCCGCCGCGGCGACGACCGAGGTCTTGACCGTGCCCCACAGCGAGCCGGACCAGGTGCGGACCGCGGGCTGGTTGAGCAGCTCCAGCTTCAGCTGCTCGACCCGCGCGGCGGTGTCCGGGTCGGTGCGCAGGGCATGCACGTAGGCCCGCAGCCGGACGTCGTAGCTGCGCCGCAGCTCGTGCCGGTCGTCCTCGCCGACCTCGGCCAGGAACTGCTGCAGGCCGGCGAACACCCGGTCGAAGACCCGGTCGTCGACCCAGTCGGGCACCCACGAGGGGGACGCGTCGCCCAGCTGCGCCCGGAACACCAGCCGGTTCTCCTGCAGGAACTGCGCCAGGCCGGTCAGCCCCGCGGACAGCACCTCCTGGTGCCGGTCGCCGTCGACCACGAGCTCCAGCACCCGCGCGAGCAGCGGTGCCGCCGGCGTCTCCCGCAGCTTCCGGTCGGCGAACCCGGACACCGCCTCGCGCACCTCGTCGTCGGCCAGCAGGTCGGTCAGCGCGGTCAGCGCGGCCCCGGCGTCCCCGGCCAGCCGCTCGGCCCGGCCGGGGCCGGCCAGGAACTCACCCAGCCGGCCGGGGACGTCGACGGCGGCGATGCGCTCGTCGACGACGGCCCGGGTGAGGAAGTTGTCCTGCACGAAGGCGCCCAGGCTCGCCCCGATCTGGTCCTTCTTCCGCGGGATGATCGCGGTGTGCGGCACCGGGACCCGCAGCGGGTGCCGGAACAGCGCGGTGACGGCGAACCAGTCGGCCAGGGCGCCGACCATCGAGGCCTCCGCGGCGGCCCGGACGTAGCCGACCCAGGCACCGGCGTCGTCCCCGGCCAGCACGCAGGCCAGGAACACCAGCGCAGCGACGAGGAACAGCCCGGTGGCCAGCAGCTTCATCCGCCGGAGGTCACGCGCCCGGGCGGGGTCGTCGAGGGAGGCGACCAGGGGAACGGACCGGGAGGGGGCGACCACCCCCAGGAGCCTAGGTAAAGGACCTGACTGCCCCCCACGACACCCTGCGGGCGCCGCGGGCCCCTGCAGTCAGGCCGTACTGCCCCCCACGACACCCTGCGGGCACCGCGGGCCCCTGCAGCCAGGCCGGACCGCCCCCCACGGCGTGTGCCGTGAGGGGCGGTCGGTGTGGCCCGGTGGCCGGGGGTCAGCTGGTGGCGGTGCCCAGCGTGACGTCGACCTGCCGGGTGTTGCCGTCCCGCTGCACCGTGAGCGTGACCTTCGCGCCGGGCTCGGCGCTGCGCACCGCGGCGGTCAGCTCGATGGAGCTGGTCACCGGCTCGCCGTCGACCGAGGTGATCACGTCACCGGGCTGGATGCCCGCCTCGGCGGCGGCGCCGCCCGCGCTCACCTGCTGCACCTGCGCGCCTTCACCCACCTGCGACCCGTTCTCGCTGGCGGTGGCCGCGCTCACGCCCAGCAGCGCGTGCTCCGCCTTGCCGGTCTGCACGATCTCGTCGGCGATGCGCTGCACCAGGTTGCCGGGGATCGCGAAGCCGACACCGATGTTGCCGCTCTGCGCCGCCGGCTGACCCGGCGCGCTGCTGCCGGCGGACACCGTGGCGATCGAGGAGTTGACGCCGATCACCGCGCCGGCGGCGTCGACCAGAGCACCACCGGAGTTGCCCGGGTTGATCGCGGCGTCGGTCTGCAGCGCCTGGATCACGGTCTGGTCGGCGTCCGAGCCGGTGGCGACGGCGCGGTCGGTGGCGCTGATGATCCCGTCGGTCACCGTGTTCTCCAGGCCCAGCGGTGACCCGATCGCGACGGCCAGGTCGCCCACCTGCACGTCGTCGGAGTCCGCCCAGGTGGCCGGGGTGAGCCCGCTGGCGTCGGCCAGCTTGACCACCGCGAGGTCCGAGGTCGGGTCGGTGCCCACCACCGAGGCGTCGTAGAGCGTGCCGTCGGAGGTGCGCACCTGGATGGTCGCGTCGTCGGTGCTGCTGTCCAGCGTGACCACGTGGTTGTTGGTGATCACGTAGCCGTCGGCGCTGTAGACGATCCCGGAGCCCGAGCCGGAGCCCTGGGCTCCGCTGACGTAGATCGTCACCACGCTGGGTGCCGCCTTGGCCGCCGCCGCGGTGCTGCTGGTGGCGTTCTGGGCGTCCTTGATCACCACGCTCTGCGCGGAGGCGGTGGCCGCGGTGGCGGTGCCCCCGTCGTCGTCCAGTGCGACGACGCCGGCGCCGGCGCCGCCGCCGATCAGGGCGCCGGCCAGCAGCGCCGCGACGACCAGCCGGCCACGGCCGGCCCGCTTGGCCGGCTGCGGGGCGGCCGGCGGCTGGAACACCGGCGGCAGCCCCCCGGTCGGCGGCAGGTGTCCGCCGTGCCCGGCGCCGACCGACGCGTGGTCACCGGCCTGCTGCCACGCCGGCTGCGGGTACCCGGCCGGCGGGCGGGCCTGGTAGGTGGGCTGCCCGCCGTACTGCGCCGGCTGCGGCTGCCCGGGGTGCTGGGCCGACGGGAACTGCTGGGTCTGCTCGCGGTGCGGCGGGGTGCCCCAGGCCGCCTGCCCGGGCTGCTGCCAGCCGCCCGCCTGGGTGCCCGGCGCCTGGCTGCCGTACGACTGGGTGCCCGGCGTCTGCGTGCCCGGTGCGGGCGTGCCCGCGGTCGGGAAGGTGGTCCCACCGGTGGCGCCGGAGACAGCGCCCGCGGCGCGGTCGGCGGGCGCGGAGCCGCCCTGGGCCCCCGTGTTCTCGCCGGTCTCGTCGGCCGGTCGGTTCTGCTCGGTCACAGCTGTGCCTCCCCACGGTCGGCAGGGGTTCCTGCCGCGATGACACCACTGTGCGACCCCGCACTGAGCCGGAACTGACCCTCCGCTGTGAACTCCCTGCACGCCCCGCCCATCCGGTGAGCGGCACCGGACCGAACACTGCCCGTCCTCGGTCACCGACGCCGTCGGAGCCGCCTGACCACGTCCACTGCCCGGGGAGGCGTCACGTGCCGCTCCGCCGCGCGCTGCGCGTCCTCGTGCACGGGCTGCTGGTCGTCGCGGTGCTGTCCTGGCTCACGGTGGTCGCCGGCGCGGTCGCCGCGGTCGCAGCCGGGCTGGCCGGCCTGGTGGTGGCCGGGCTGCTCTGGCCCGGTGCGGCCGACCCCGACCCTCGTCTCGACGCCGGCCCGGAGCTCGGCCCCGGTCACGTCGCGGCGTCACCCGAGCCGCCGCCCGTCCCGGGTCTGACGCCGGTGCGCTCGCTGAGCACGCAGGCGCTCGGCCGGGAGTGGGTGCGCAGCGCGGCGGCGCTGGACGCGGCGCTGGAGCCGGCCACCCGGCAGCACGTCGCCGACCGACGGCGGGCGCTGCTGGACGAGATGGAGCGCCGCAACCCGGAGTCGGTGGCCGGCTGGCTGGCCGACGGCGCACCGGAGGGCGTCGACCCCTCCTCCTACCCGCCCCAGCCCCCGGACCCGGCCCCCGGCGAGGGCCGTCCGGACCGGCCGATCGTCACCTGACCCACCGGCGTCAGGCCGGGCGGAACCCGCGGACCACCGCGCCCATGTCCACCGCGGCGGCGTCGGGCAGCTGCGCCGCGGCGCCGTCCATGGCGTGCAGGACGGCGGCGGTGAGCGCGTCGGTGACACCGGAGGCCTGCAGCGCCGAGCGGATCAGCCGGGCGTCCTTGGCCGCACCGGCGAGGGAGAAGCTCACCGGAAAGTCACCGGCGATCATCTGGGCGCCCTTCGCGTGCGCGTACGGGCTGTCCGCCGCGCCACCTCGGACGGCGTCCAGGAAGTGCTGCGGGTCGACGCCGAGCCCCTCGGCCAGGCTGACCGACTGCGCGACGGCAGCGGTCAGCGACAGCACCCAGGCATTGCAGACCAGCTTCAACCGGCTGCCGGCCCCGGCCTCGCCGAGCCACAGCGTGCGCGCCCCGATGGCCTCCAGCACCGGCTCCAGCCCGGCGCGCACCTCCTCCGGGCCGGATGCCAGCACCACCAGGGCGCCCTCCTCGGCGGGCTTGCGGGTGCCCAGCACGGGGGCGTCGACGAGCACCAGCCCGAGCTCCCGGGCGACCTCGACCGTGCGGTCGGCGCCCTCGACGCCGACCGTGGTGGTCTGCAGCCACACGGTCCCGGCCGCGGGGGCCGCCTGCCGGACCACGTCGACCGCGGCGTCCGCGTCGAAGACCATCGTGAGCAGGACGTCCGCGCCGCGGGCGGCGTCGGCGGGGGAGTCGCACGCCTCGGCGCCGGTGCCGGTCAGCGCCTGGGCCTTGGCCGGGTCCCGGTTCCAGGCCCGGACGACGATGCCCGCCCGCCGCAGCGACCGCACCATGCCGGCGCCCATGACGCCGGTGCCGAGCACGGCGACGGTCGGGGTGCCCGTCCGGGCAGGGGAGTCGGGCGTAGGAGAGGTCATGGCCCGATCCTGCGCCCGCGGCGCCCGGTCGGCAGGACGGGTCACCGGTACCGCGCCGGAGGGAAACAGCTCGACCGGACGCGATCGCCCGGTGACACTCGGGCGTGCTCCTCACCCTGTCCACCACGCACACCCCGGCCACCGACCTCGGCTTCCTGCTGCACAAGAACCCGGCGCGGCCCCAGCAGGTCGAGGTCTCGACCGGCACGGCCCACGTCTTCTACACCGAGGCCGGCGAGCACCGGTGCACCGCCGCGCTGCTGCTCGAGGTCGACCCGATCGGCCTGGTGCGCACAGCCCGGGCCGGTGGGGACGACGGTCCGCTCGCCCAGTACGTCAACGACCGCCCGTACGCGGCGTCGAGCCTGCTCGCGGTGGCGCTGGGCAAGGCGTTCTCCAGTGCGCGCCGCGGGGTGAGCAAGGAGCGACCGGACCTGGTGGACGTCGCCCTGCCGCTGGAGGTGCACGTCCCGGCACTGTCGTGCCGCGGTGGCGTGGAGATGGCGCACCGGTTCTTCGCACCGCTGGGCTGGCGGGTCGACGCGACCGCGGTGCCGCTGGACGAGACCCTTCCGGAGTGGGGTGCGTCCCGGTACGTCGACCTGCGGCTGAGCGGTGAGCTCCGGCTCGCCGACGCCCTCAACCACCTCTACGTCGCGCTGCCGGTGCTGGACGACGCGAAGCACTACTGGGTCGGCGCCGACGAGATCGAGAAGCTGCTGCGCGCCGGCAGCGGGTGGCTGGCCACGCACCCGGACCGCGACCTGGTGACCCGCCGCTACCTGGGGCACCGGACCACGCTGACCCGCCGGGCCATCGAGCGGCTCGCCGAGGTCGACGACGCCGTCCCCGAGACGCTGGACGACGCGACGGCACCGCCGCTCGCGGCAGCCGGCGGCCCGCAGACCACCGACGACGGGGACGCGGCCGACCGGCCGGTCCCGCTGGCGTCGCTGCGGCACGGGGCCGTGCTGGCCGCGCTGCGCTCGGCCGGTGCTCAGCGGGTCATCGACCTCGGTTGCGGAGCCGGTGCGCTGCTGCCGGCGCTGCTGGCGGAGCCCGCGTTCACCGAGATCCTGGGCGTCGACGTCAGCGCCCGGGCGCTGGAGGTGGCCGCCCGGCGGCTGCGGTTCGACCGGCTCCCGGAGCGGCAGCGGGCGCGGATCACGCTGCTGCAGAGCGGGCTGACCTACACCGACGCCCGGCTGCGGGGCTACGACGCGGCCGTGCTGATGGAGGTCGTCGAGCACCTCGACCTCGACCGCCTGCCGGCGCTGGAGCACGCCGTCTTCGGCGCCGCGACTCCGGCCACCGTCGTGGTGACCACGCCGAACTCCGAGTACAACGTCCGCTACCCGGACCTGCCGGCCGGCACGTTCCGGCACCGGGACCACCGGTTCGAGTGGACCCGCGAGCAGTTCGCCGACTGGGCGGCCGCGGTCGGGCACCGGTACGCCTACGCAGTCCGGCTGCTCGGCGTCGGGGACGACGACCCGGCCGTCGGCACGCCCACGCAGATGGCCGTGTTCACCCGCGGCGCGGCGACGGGGGTGGCGGCATGACCACGCCGACCGAGGAACGCCCGGCCGGCGAGCCGCGCACCGTCGTCGTCCCCGAGCTGGCTCTGGTCGTGCTGATCGGCGTGAGCGGCTCGGGCAAGAGCACCTTCGCCCGGCGCCACTTCCGCGGTACCCAGGTGCTCTCCAGCGACTTCTGCCGGGGCCTGGTGGCCGACGACGAGAACGACCAGTCGGCGACCCCGGAGGCGTTCGCGCTGCTGCACCACATCGCCGGGGTCCGGCTGCGCGCCGGCCGGTTGACGGTGGTCGACGCGACCAACGTCAAGCGCGAGGACCGCGCCTCCCTCGTGGCGCTGGCGCGCGAGCACGACGTGCTGCCGGTGGCGATCGTCCTCGACGTGCCGGAGGGCGAGTGCCTGGCCCGCAACGCCGCCCGGCCGGACCGCGACATCGTCGCCGGGGTGATCCGGCGGCAGCGGTCGGACCTGCGGCGCGGGCTGCGCGGGCTGGGCCGCGAGGGCTTCCGCAAGGTGCACGTGCTGGACGGCACCGAGGAGGTCGACCGCGCGGTCATCTCCTACGAGAAGGCCTACAACGACCGCCGCGAGGACACCGGCCCGTTCGACGTCGTCGGCGACGTGCACGGCTGCCGCGCGGAGCTGGAGGAGCTGCTCGGCGAGCTGGGCTACGAGCTCCGCCGCGACGGGCTGGGGCGCCCGGTGGACGCCGAGCACCCGGCCGGGCGCCGCGCGGTCTTCGTCGGCGACCTCGTCGACCGCGGCCCGGACTCACCCGGGGTGCTGCGCCTGGTCATGGGCATGGTCGCCGCCGGGCACGCCCTGTGCGTGCCGGGCAATCACGAGAACAAGCTGGTGCGCGCCCTGCGCGGGCGCAACGTGCAGATCACCCACGGCCTGGAGCGCACGCTGGCCCAGCTGGAGGCGGAGGACGACGACTTCCGCCGCCGGGTCGAGGAGTTCTGCTACGGCCTGGTCAGCCACTACGTGCTCGACGGCGGAGCGCTGGTCGTCGCGCACGCCGGGCTCAAGGAGTCGTTGCAGGGCCGCGCCAGCGCCCGGGTGCGGGACTTCGCCCTCTACGGCGAGACGACCGGGGAGACCGACGAGTTCGGCCTGCCGGTGCGCTACCCGTGGGCGACCGAGTACCGCGGCCGCGCGATGGTGCTCTACGGGCACACCCCGGTCCCCACGCCGGAGTGGGTCAACAACACCCTGTGCCTCGACACCGGCTGTGTCTTCGGTGGCCGGCTCACCGCGCTGCGCTACCCCGAGCGGGAGCTGGTCGGCGTCGCGGCCGCGCAGACGTACTACGAGCCGGCCCGCCCGTTCCTGGCCGAGGGCGAGGCCGCCCCGCTGTCCGAGCCGCGGCGCCGGGACGACGTCCTCGACGTCGGCGACGTGCTCGGCAAGCGGGTCGTGGAGACGCGGCTGTCGGGCCGGGTGACCGTGCGGGAGGAGAACGCCGCGGCGGCGATCGAGGTGATGAGCCGCTTCGCGGTGGCGCCGGAGCAGCTGCTGTACCTGCCACCGACGATGAGCCCGTCCGCCACCTCGGTCCGGCCGGGGCTGCTGGAGCACCCGGCCGAGGCGTTCAGCTACTTCCGCGGCGAGGGCGTGGCCGAGGTCGTCTGCCAGGAGAAGCACATGGGCTCCCGCGCGGTCGCGCTGGTCCGCCGGGACGGCAGCGGCGTGCTGCACACCCGCACCGGCCGTTCCTTCTTCGGCCCCGGCCTCACCACCGAGTTCCTCGGCCGCCTCGCCGCTGCCGTGGGGGAGGCGGGGCTGTTCGAGGAGCTCGACACCGACTGGCTGCTGCTCGACGCCGAGCTCCTGCCGTGGTCGGTGAAGGCGGGCGACCTGATCCGCAGCCAGTACGCCGCGGTCGGTGCTGCCGCACGGACGGCGCTGCCGGCTGCCGTGTCGGCCCTGGAGCAGGCGGCCGCCCGGGGTCTCGACGTCGGGGACGTGCTCGACCGTCAGCGGCGGCGGGTCGCCGACGCCGAGGCGTTCACGCAGGTGTACCGGCGCTACTGCTGGCCCACCGACGGCCTGAGCGGCGTCACCGTCGCGCCTTTCCAGCTGCTCGCCTCCGCCGGCGCGACGTACTCCGACCGGCCGCACGCCTGGCACCTGACCCTCGCCGACCGCCTCGCCGCGACCGACCCCGACCTCGTCCGCGGCACCCGCTCGCTCACCGTCGACGTCACCGACCCGACCAGCGAGGCCGCGGCGACGGCGTGGTGGGAGGAGATGACGGCGTCCGGTGGTGAGGGCATGGTCGTCAAGCCCGCGGCCAACCTCACCCGTGGGCGGCGCGGCGTGGTGCAGCCCGGCCTGAAGGTCCGCGGACGTGAGTACCTGCGGCTGGTCTACGGTCCGGACCACACCGAGCCGCAGCACCTGGAGCGGCTGCGGGAACGGTCGCTCGGCCGCAAGCGCGGGCTGGCACTGCGGGAGTACGCGCTCGGGCTGGAGGGCCTGGAGCGGCTCACCCGCGGCGAGCCGCTGTGGCGGGTGCACGAGTGCGTCTTCGCCGTCCTGGCGCTGGAGTCCGAGCCGGTCGACCCGCGGCTCTGAGCAGGACACCCCCGGCCTCGCCCGGCGCCGCCGGGGGTGTCCCTAGAATCGGGGCGGGACCCGCTCCCCGTCACCGCCCCGTTAGCTCAGTGGTAGAGCACTCGCCTTGTAAGCGAGCGGTCGTCTGTTCAATCCAGACACGGGGCTCCGTCACCCCGCGCCGGGCCGTGCTGCGGCGCCCGCGCGCAGCGGGCCCGGCCCGGGCGTGCGACCGTCGGGGTCGTGCCCGCCGTCCGGGTGGGCCGGACCGAGGAGTGCCCATGAGCGACCACGTCTACCGGCTGAGCGAGATCGTCGGCAGCAGCCCCACCAGCGTCGACGACGCCATCCGGGTGGCCGTCCGCAAGGCCAGCCAGACGGTGCGGAACATCGAGTGGTTCCAGACCAGCGAGATCCGCGGTCAGGTCGTCGACGGGGACGTCGCCTACTTCCAGGTCACCATGAAGATCGGCTTCCGGGTCGAGGACTGAGCGCCCCCGGCGACGTGCTCAGCCCCGGTCGGACCGCTGCCGCGCCGCGCCGCGGCCGACCTGGTCGCTGAGCTCGACGCCCGAGCGGAACTGCGCCGCGCGCTCCAGCCGGCGCAGTTCCGCTGCCAGCGCGCGGTCGAACCGGCGCTGCTCGGCGCGCTCCTCGCGCACCAGCGCGGTGGTGCCGGGGGCGTAGCCGGCCTTGACCGCGCGGTGCTCGGTGGTCTCGGTCATGTACGCCGCGGAGAACAGCAGGCCCATCAGCAGGCCCCCGGCCGCGGCGGTGAGCCGGAACTCCAGCGGCACCGGCGGCACCAGCAGGAAGAGCACCAGCAGCGGCAGCAACTGCACCACGGAGCGGGCCAGGTGCCGCCAGACCCAGGTGGGCCGGGTGGTGTCCGACAGCACCCAGGGGCTGAGCTCGAAGGGCAGCCCGCCGCCGTAGGCGTACCAGAGCCACCGGAGGGGTCCGGGTCGACAGGCGCGCTCGGTCACGCCCCCGACGGTAGGCCTCCCGCACACGACACGCACAGACGACGGCGCCCCGTTCCCGGGTGGGGAGCGGGGCGCCGTCGGCGGGGGTGCGTGGCTCAGTGCGCGGCGGGGGTGCCCACGTCGTCCAGGTGCTTGAGCACCTGACCGTAGGAGTCGGCGGCGCTGGTCTCCACGTAGCGCACGCCCTTGGCGGCGCAGAACGCCGCCACCAGCGGCTGCGCGTGCCGCAGGTTCGGCCGCGGCATGCTCGGGAACAGGTGGTGTTCCACCTGGTAGTTGAGCCCGCCGAGCGCGAAGTCGGTGACGACGCCGCCGCGGATGTTGCGCGAGGTGAGCACCTGGCGGCGCAGGTAGTCGGCCTCCTCCTCGTCGGTCAGCGGCGGCATGCCCTTGTGGTTGGGGGCGAACGAGCAGCCCATGTAGAAGCCGAACACCGCCTGGTGGACGGCGATGAACGCGACCGCCTGCAGCGGGGTCAGCACCAGGAAGGGCACCGTCACGAACGCGACCAGGTTGACCGCCAGCAGCGTGCCCTCGCGCCAGCGCTGGCTGACCGTGCCGTCCATCAGCGCCCGGATGCTCGCCGCGTGCAGCGCCAGACCCTCCAGGGTGAGCATCGGGAAGAAGAACCACGCCTGGTAGCGGGTCAGGAACCGGGACAGGCCCGAGCGCTTCTCGATCTGGCCCTTGATGAACAGGAACGGGCCGTCGGGGGAGACGTCGGGGTCCAGCTCCTCGTGGTTCGGGTGGGCGTGGTGCCGGTTGTGCTTGTCGACCCACCAGCCGTAGCTCAGGCCCACCAGCAGGTTGCCGTGCACCAGGCCCATCAGGTAGCTGGCCCGGCGGGTGCGGAACACCTGCTTGTGGCCGGCGTCGTGGCCGAGGAAGGCCACCTGGGTGGTGGCGATGCCCAGGAACACCGCGGTGACCAGCTGCCACCAGCTCTCGCCGATGACGACGAACGCGGCCCAGCCGGCGGCGTAGACGCCCACCGTGGTGCCGATCGTGGCGAGGTACCAGCCGGGGCGGCGGTCCATCAGCCCGGCGTCGCGGATCTGCCTGGAGAGCTCGGAGTAGTCGCTCCGGACCCGCTCCGGGCGTGCGGACGTGACAGGTGTTGCGCTCATACAGGCCTCTCGGTACCTGGGGCACGCCGGGTCTGTGGCGCGGGCCCGCTTCCCGGGCCTCCAGAGCTCGTCCGGGTCCTGCCCGGACTCGCCTCCTCACCCACGGTATCCGTGGAGCGCCGTCCGCGCCCGTGCGTCGGCGCGGCGTAGGTTCCGCTCGTGGACCAGCGGCGGGTGGGCGTGCTCGCCGGCCTCGGCGCCTACGTGCTCTGGGGCTTCTTCCCGCTGTACTTCCCGCTGCTCGAGCCGGCCGGCGGGTTCGAGATCGTCGCCCACCGGATCGTCTGGTCGCTGCTGCTGGTCGCCGTGGTGCTCTCGGTCACCGGCGGCTGGGGGCAGGTGCGGGCGGCGGTCACCGACCGGCGCAGCCTGCTGGTGCTCGCCGCCGCGGGCGTGCTGATCACCGTCAACTGGGTCACCTTCGTCTACGGCGTCAACTCCGGCCACGTGGTCGAGACGTCGCTGGGCTACTTCATCAACCCGCTGGTCAGCGTGCTGCTGGGGGTGGCGTTCTTCGCCGAGCGGCTGCGCCGGCTGCAGTGGCTGGCCGTCGGCATCGCGGCGGTGGCGGTCGGCGTGCTCACCGTCGACTACGGCCGGCCGCCGTGGATCGCGCTGACGCTGGCGGCCACGTTCGCGCTGTACGGGGTGATGAAGAAGCTGGTGCAGGTGGACCCGGTCCCGGGGCTGCTGGTGGAGACCGCGGTCGTCGTCGTCCCGGCGGTGGTGGTGCTGGGCGTGCTGCAGGGCAACGGCACGGGCACGCTGGCCTCCGAGGGCCCCGGGCACGTGGCGCTCCTGGCCAGCACCGGGGTGGCCACCGCCGTCCCGCTCGTGCTGTTCGCCGTGGCGGCCAGCCGGATCCCGCTGTCCACCATCGGCCTGCTGCAGTACCTGACGCCGCTGATGCAGCTGTCCATCGGGGTGTTCGTCTACGACGAGCCGATGCCGCCGGCGCGGCTGGCCGGCTTCGCGATCGTCTGGCTGGCGCTCGCGGTGTTCAGCGTGGACAGCCTGCGCCGGGCCCGCTCCGGACGGCGGGACGCCCGGGCGGTCGCCGCCGCGGCGCCGGCCGCCTGACGCGTCCCGGTGACCCGCGACACCCCCGGGCGCGGGGAACCGGGGACTGTCGGTGGGCCCGGCTAGCTTTCCCGGTGTCCGGCCCGCCTTCCCCGTGGCCGGCGACGCACCACGTCCCGGAGGCTCTCCCCGCATGACCAGCGACCCCGTCCAGCGCCCCGCGGAGCACGCAGCCGCCCCGTCGCGCCCGGAGGCGTCCGGCCTCTCCGCCCGGGACCGTGACGTGCTGGCCTTCGAGCGGCAGTGGTGGCGCTTCGCCGGGGCCAAGGAGGCCGCGGTGCGGGAGACCTTCGGCATCTCGCCGACCCGGTACTACCAGGTGCTCAACGCGGTGATCGACCGTCCCGAGGCGCTCGCCGCCGACCCGCTGGTGGTCCGCCGCCTGCGCCGGCTGCGCGCGACGCGGCAGCGCTCCCGCCCGGGTGTGCGCTGGGCATCGGGCACAGCGGCCACTAGTCTTGGTGACCGTGGGGAGGCACGCGGCATCAGGCCGTGACGAGGAGACGCCACCCGCCTCGACGAACCGCGCCAGCACGACGCCGGAGACCGGCCAGCAGCGGTCCGTGTCCTCGCGCCCACCGGGCAACCCCGCGGCCTCGCGGCCGCCCCGCCCCGCGCAGCCGGTCCCGCTGACCCCGGCGCGCGCCGGGCGACCGGTGTCGCCGACCTCCCCGCCCCGGCCGCCGGCCGAGGACCCGCGTGCCGGCAACCGTCCGTCGGCCGGCCCGGCGCCCTCCTCGTCGCCGCGCGTCCCGTCACCGGGCGGTCCCCGCTCCGCCCCCGAGCGATCGCAGCGCCCGGCCGGCAGCTCTCCCGCCGGCCGTCCGCAGCCGCCGGCCACCGGGGTGCAGTCCGCCGCCCAGCGGCCGCCGCTCGCCCCGGAGCGCCGACCCGTCCCGCCGCCGGCCCCGCCCGGGGTCCGGCGGTCCACCGATCCGGCGGGCGACCTGCCCACCGGTGCCGACCGCCGTCGTGCCGTCCCGGACAACGGTCCGGACGACGGCCCGCGCACCGGGCCGTCGGGCAGCAGGGCCGACCGGCGCCGGGACGGGCTGCTGCCCGTCTGGGACGAGCCGCATCCCGGCGCGTCCGCCGCCCACCCGCGGTCCGGCGGCGCGCCCACCGGCCTCGGCCGGCCTGTCGGCCCCCCGCGACCCCAGGCGCCGGTCGGGCGTCCGGCGCCCGCGCGGCCGCCCGCGGCGGGCCGTCCCACCCCGGCCGACGCCCCCTCCGGTCGGCTGCGCCCGCCGCCGGCCGACGGTGCCCGGCCCGGGCCCGGCGACTCCGGAGCCGCGTCGGGCCGGCTCCGGCCGTCCTCGTCCGCTCCGGTCGACGGAGAGTCCCGGATGCGCCCGGCGGCGGCCCGCAGCGGGGCACCCGCACGCCCCGTCCCGCCCGCCGGTGACCGCCCGGCTCGGGTCGACAGCGGCACCGCGCCCGGTCGGTCCCGGCCCACCTCGCCGGACGACGGCCTGATCGCCTCGGGTCGACTGCGCCCGGCGTCCCCCGCCGGGCGCGGTGCAGCTCCCGGGCCTCCCCCCAGGGGCGGCGCGGCAGCCCCGGCACGCCCGACGCCCGGTGGTGCGTCCGGCGCCGGAGGCCCGGCTGCCCCCGGTCCTCGCGACCCGGTCGTAGACGCCGCCTCCGGGCCCCTCCGCCCCCCGCCCGCCCCCCGTGACCGGTCCGGACACCTGCGCCCGCCGGTGCCCGGCCGGGCGAGCCGCCCTGGATCGGCGCCGGACTCCCCGGACTCCTGGCCGTCCCCGCCGAGAGGCGGACCGGGCACCCCCGTGCGCCCGTCGGTGCCCCCGCGCCCGGCGGCTGACCCGGCTCCCCGGCAGCAACCGGAAGACCGCTGGGCCCCCAGGGACGACCTCCCGGCCGCGTCGGGCGACCGGTGGCGCGCGGGCGACGACCTCCCGGCCGCGGCGGGCGACCGGTGGCCCTCGGACGGTGACCGGCTGACGGCATCGGAGGACCGGTGGTCCTCGGACGGCGACCGCCCGTCCACGGCCGCGGACCGGTGGGCGGCGGAGGGGGCGGCCGACCCCTGGGACGCATCCTCCGGCTCGTCGTCCTGGAACGGGTCCGCCGGGCCGCTGGACCAGCCGACCTGGGCCTCGCCGGCCGGGTCGGCGCCGCCGGCTCCGCCCGCCGACCCGGCCGAGACCTCCCGGACCAGCTGGTCACCGCCCGCACCGACCTGGGACGTCCCCTCGGACGCCGTCCCGTCCTCCGGCGTGCCCGCGTCCGGCTCGTCGTGGGCCGGCCCGTCCGACCCGCGGTGGTCCGCCGGTGAGCCGGGCGGGGCGTCTCCGAACGGGTCCACGTCCTGGAGCACGGGGTCCCCGGCGCTGGACCAGCCGACCTGGGCCGCGCCCGCCGCGGGGCTGCCCTCCACCGACCGGCGCGAGGACCGTCCCGGCACCCGCTGGTCGGCGACGCCACCGGCGGGCGGCCCGGCCGCGGCCCGCGGAGCCCCGGGTGCCGACGCCGACCGCACGGTCGTGGCGTCGGCCGTCGGCGACCCGACGGCGCGACCCGGTGTCGGTGCCGAGGACCCCGACGCCACCGACACCGCACCCGGACGCCGCAGCGTCCGGACCGGCGACGACCCGACGAGTGCCCCCGCCCAGGGCCGTGCGGCGCTGCGGGCCGAGCGGCAGGCAGCCGAGGCGGCCCGCAAGCGCAGCGGCCGCCGGGGCACGCGCACCGCAGCCGACGACCCCCCGACCGACCCGGGCGGCGTCCGGGCGGGGGACGTGGTGTCCGGCTCCCGCCCGGGTGGTCCGCGCAGCGGCGAGGTCCGCACGACGCCACCGGCCCGCCACACCCCGCAGAGCGCGGCCCGGGTGCTGGTGGCCGTGGTGCTCGTCGCGCTGATCGTGCTCGGCGCCTGGTCGTTCCTGTCCCCGGCCACCCAGCCGTCGTCCGCCACCCGGCCGGCGCCGGAGAGCACCACGTCCAGCGCGCCGGCCCCGGCCACGCCGGACGCGTCGGCCCCGGTGGTCGAGCCACCGCTGCTGCCGGAGACGGTCCCCGCCCCCGACCCGGCGGTGCCCGTCCGGCTGCCGGTGACCGTGGTGAACAACACCGGCATCACCGGGCTGGCCGGCGACATCGGCGCCGTGCTGACCGAGGCGGGGTGGGAGGTGCCGGCCACCGGCACCATCGACTCCGACCAGATCCCGGTGTCGACCGTCTACTACACCGAGGGCGACCCGACCCAGCTCGCGGCCGCCACCCAGCTGGTCGAGCAGTTCCCCCAGCTCACCGGCCCGGCGGTCCGCTTCTTCGAGATCCCGGAGGCACCGGACGCCGGGGTCGTCGTGGTGGCCATGGGCGACTGGCGTCCGTGACCGGAGCTCCACCGCACCCGCACCACCCGCCGGGGAACCGGCCCGGACCCCCGCGCGTTCAGCCGCTCGTGCGCCACTCCCGTGGGACCGCGCGACCCGTCCCGCGCGCCCGCGCCCGTGGACTGCTCGCCTGCCTCCTCGCCCCGCTGCTCGCCGCGTCGTCCCTCGTCCTGCTGCCCGCCGCGCCCGCGGCGGCCGCCGGGGAGGTGGCCACCGAGGAGACGACGGTGCCCTCCGGCACCGGCCCGGACGCCGTCGAGCTGGACACGTCGCTGTTCGTCCCGGACACCGCCACCGCGGACGACCCGGCAGCGGCCGTCGTGCTCGCGCACGGCTTCGGTGGCAGCAAGGACAGCGTGCGCAGCGACGCCGAGCACCTGGCCGACCTCGGGTACGTGGTGCTCACGTACTCCGCGCGCGGCTTCGGCGCCAGCACCGGCCAGATCGGGCTGGACGACCCGCGGTACGAGGTCGCCGACCTGTCCACGCTCATCGACCTGCTCGCCACCCGGGACGACGTCCTGCTCGACGCGCCCGGCGACCCGCGGGTCGGGGTGTCCGGGGCCAGCTACGGCGGTGCGCTCTCCCTGCTGGGCGCCGCCTACGACCAGCGGATCGACGCAATCGCGCCGCAGATCACCTGGAACTCGCTGACCACCGCGCTGTTCCCCTCCCAGGGCACCGCCACCGGGTCGGCCGCGACCACGGTGGCCGGCACGCCGACCACGACCGCGGCGGGCACCGGGGTGTTCAAGCGGGACTGGGCCGGCATCTTCTTCGCCGCCGGCGCCCTGAACGTGCAGGGGCTGCTCGGCGGGCTCACCGGCTCCGCGCCGCCGACCATCGACCCCGCCACGGCCACGCAGACGCTCACCTGCGGCGCGTTCCGGCCCGAGGTGTGCGCGGCCTACCAGTCGGCGGCCTCCACCGGCACCCTCAGCCCCGAGGTCGCCGCCGTCCTCGACCGGTCGAGCCCGGCCTCGGTGATCGACCGCATCCAGGCGCCGACGCTGCTGATCCAGGGCACCCGGGACTCGCTGTTCGGCCTGGGCGAGGCCGACGCGAACGCCCGCGGCATCGCCGCGAACGGCACCCCGGTGAAGGTCGTCTGGTACGACGGCGGGCACGACAGCACCGCGTCGGACTCGGTCACCGCCGACCTGCGCGACCAGGTGGCCGGCTGGTTCGACCACTTCCTGCGCGGCGGCCCCGACCCCGGCACGCCGTTCCTCTACCCGCAGCCGGCCGGCGCGCAGAACGCGCTGGGCGGCGGCGGTGGTGGCGGCGGTGGTGGTGGCCGGCAGCGGGACGCCGGCACGGTCACCGCCGACAGCTACCCCGGGCTGACCGGGGACCCCGCGCAGCGCCGGGTGCTGCCGGTCGGCGGCGGCACCCAGCCGGTGGTCACCCCCGCCGGCGGCAGCCCCGCCGCCTACACGACCATCCCCGCCCTGGGCGCGATCAGCGCGGCCCTGGGCGGGACGACGATCGAGATCCCCGGCCAGTTCGCCCGCTTCGACACCGAGCCGCTGGACGAGGGCGTCGACGTCGTCGGCGCGACCCAGGTGCAGCTCACCGTTGCCTCGACCACCGGCACCGCCACGCTGTTCGCCAAGCTCTACGACGTCGCCGAGGACGGCAGCCAGTCGCTGCCGTCCGGGCTGGTGGCGCCCGTCTCGCTGACCGGACTGTCCACCGACCCGACCGCCCCGAGCACGGTGACGGTCACCCTGCCGGCGATCGACCACCGCTTCGAGGCCGGGCACCGGGTGCGGCTGGTGGTCTCCAGCACCGACCAGGCCTACGCGCTGCCGGCCGACGCCGCCGTCTACACCGTGGGCGTGGCCGACCCGGCCAGCGCGCTGTCGGTGCCGCAGGTGCAGGGCGAGGGCGAGCCGGTGGCCGGGTCCTCGCGCTGGTTCGTGCTGCTCGGCGTCGTCCTGCTGCTGGGCCTGCTGGGCTGGCTGGCCGCCCGGGTGTGGGGCCGGCGCCGGGAACGGCAGCTGTCCACCGCCGACGCGGACGGCGAGGACGTGCCGCTGCGGTTCGAGGGCGTGACCAAGAGCTACAAGGACGGCTTCGTCGCCGTCCGGGACCTGTCCTTCGAGGTGCGCCGCGGCCAGGTGCTCGGCCTGCTGGGGCCCAACGGCGCCGGCAAGACCACCTCGCTGCGCATGCTGATGGGCCTGATCCGGCCCACCGCCGGCACCATCTCGGTGTTCGGGCACGCCGCGCGCCCCGGCGCCCCGGTGCTCTCCCGGCTGGGCTCGTTCGTCGAGGGCACCGGCCTGCAGCCGCACCTGTCCGGCCGGGACAACCTGACGCTGTACTGGGCCGCCACCGGGCGCCCGCCGGAGGACGCGCACATGGCCGAGGCCATCGAGGTGGCCGGGCTGGGCAGTGCCATCGACAAGCGGGTGCGCAGCTACAGCCAGGGCATGCGGCAGCGCGTGGCCATCGCCCAGGCCATGCTCGGGCTGCCCGACCTGCTGGTGCTCGACGAGCCGACCAACGGCCTGGACCCGCCGCAGATCCACGCCATGCGCGAGGTGCTGCAGAGCTACGCGCGCACCGGGCGCACCGTGATCGTGTCCAGCCACCTGCTGAGCGAGATCGAGCAGACCTGCAGCCACGTCGTCGTCATGGCCAAGGGGCAGAAGGTCGCCCAGGGCACCGTCGAGGAGATCATCGGCACCGGGGGAGCGGTCCTCGTCGGGCTGGCCGACCCGGCCGACACCGACCGCGCCGTCGCGGTGCTGGAGGGCCTGCCCGGCCGGCCCGCGGTCGAGCGGACCGACGAGGGCCTGGTGGTGGAGCTCGGCGACGTCAGCCGGGCCGCGGCCATCGCCGCACTGGTCGCCGCCGGGGTCGGCGTCGACCAGCTCAGCCCGCGACGCCGTCTCGAGGACGCGTTCCTGTCACTGGTGGGGGAGAGTTCATGAGCGCGACCGTCGGCGAAGGGGTCGCCCCGGCGACCGGCGTGCAGCCCACCGGCGCGGTGGCCGGCTACCGGCCCGGCCGCACGCTGCGGCTGTCGGTCGAGCTGCGCCGCCAGTTCAAGCGCCGGCGCACCCTCGGGGTGGTCGGCCTGATGGTCGCGCTGCCGCTGGTCCTCATCGCCGCCCTCCAGCTCGGCGCCTCCGACGACGAGAACGGCGACACCGCGGTCAGCCTGGTCGACCTGGCCACCGCCAGCGGGCTGAACTTCACGCTGTTCGTGCTGTTCGCGACCACCGGCTTCCTGCTGGTCGTGGTGTTCGCGCTGTTCTTCGGCGACACCGTGGCCAGCGAGGCCCAGTGGGGCTCGCTGCGCTACACGCTGGCCACCCCGGTGCCCCGGCTGCGGCTGCTCCGGCAGAAGTGGCTGGCGGCGTTCACGCTGTCGGTCGCCTCGCTGCTGCTGCTGACCGTGGTGTCGGTCGTCGCCGGCGGGCTCTTCTTCGGCTTCGGGGACATCCAGACCACGGTCGGCCTCTCCATCCCCCAGGGCGACGCCCTGGTGCGGCTGGCCGGCATGGTGGGCTACCTGACCGTGCACCTGCTGGTGGTCGGCACGCTGGCGTTCTGGCTGTCCACCATCACCGACGCCCCGCTGGCGGCCGTGGGCGGTGCGGTGTTCATGACGATCGTGTTCGCCATCCTGGAGCAGATCGAGCAGCTGGGCGCGGTGCGCGACTACTTCCCGACTGCGGAGAACTATGCCTGGACCGACCTGCTGCTCAGCCCGGTCGACTCCGGCGACCTGTTCCGCGGCGTCGTCCAGTCGCTGGTGTACGCCGCCGTCTTCACCTCGCTGGGGCTCTGGCACTTCTCCCGCCGCGACGTCACCTCCTGACCCCGCCCGCCCTCAGCATTGATCAGCTCAGGTGGATTCAGGTGGTCGTTGCATCACCGGTTGGTTGAGGTGGTGAGAGTAGGTGGTTGAGGGCTTC
>NZ_JAAGWK010000037.1 GCF_010685995.1 Goekera deserti
GAGATCTGCGCCGACGACGCACTCAACTCCTCCGACGACGCCGCCACCGCCTCCGCCGACGCCACCACCGAGCCCATGACGGCGCGCAACGACCCCATCGCCTCGTCCAGCGCACGCCCCATCTGGCCCAGCTCGTCGTCGGTGGTCAGACCGGAGGACGCGGTCAGGTCACCGGCGGCCAGCGCGACGGCGGTGTCCCGCACCCGGGAGGCGCTGCGCGCGATGCCCGTCGCCACGAACAGGCCCAGGCCCATGGCCACCGCGATACCGAGCGCCAGGGCGACCAGCGTCTGGGTGCGCTGCGCCGCGTAGGAGTCGGCAGCCGCCGCGGCGCTCGCCGCCGCATCCCCCGCAGCGCCATCCCGCAGCGCCTCGGCGGTCTCCACCATCTCCAGCACCAGCGGGCGCACCTGCGCGCCGTTGGTCGCGTACCAGACGTCGTACTGGTTGGAGACCGCCAGCGGCGCGAGCACCGTGGTGTAGACCACCATGATCTCCTCGAGCGTGTCCGAGATGCTCTGCACCTGCGCGCGCTGCTCGTCGGTGAGGTCCAGCTCGAGCAGCGCGGCCAGGTGCGCGCGCAGCTCGTCGGCGTGCGTCAGCTGGGCGTCCAGCGCGGCCTGACTGGGCGCGCCGGGAGGCGCCAGCACCGCGTCCCGACCGTCGATCCGCAGCTGCTGGCTGGAGTTGGCCACCTCGCCCAGCAGGCCGATCGCCACCACGTCGCGCTCGAACATCTCCGCCGTCCGGTCCGCCGAGCCGCCCAGCGCCGACAGCCCGGTCACGCCGATGACGCCGGCCACCACGGCACCCACCGCGCCGACGGCGAGCACCTTCGTCTTCACCCCACGGTCACCCCACCAGGACGGCGTCGTGCGGGTGGACGTGGCGGGGGAACCTGCTGTCGTCGAACGGTCCATGGCTGGCTCCGGAGGGTCGAGGGCACGACGAGGATCGGCCGTCCGAGGCGGGCGACCGGGCAGCTCGACTATCGGCACGACGCCGACTCAGATCAGCCGAGTGGGTGACAGCGGCCGGACCGTCACCGATCCGGCGCCCCACCAGCCCGGGCAGACCCGCATGTCGACACGCGTTCGGCCCGCGGGTGCGCCGCATCGGGCCTCGCGCGGTCGGAGGCGACCAGCGCTCGGGCACCCGTGAGGGGGACTGCCCTCAACACCGGGGGTGCATCGGCCGATGAGCAGACCGTGGAACCCCGTCATGCCGCAGCCGGCGCCGTCGAGCCGGCCCGGACGCCGGCTGCCCTGCTGTTCGCCCGCGGCGTCCCGGGGGACCGCCGGCCCGGCCCACCGCCCACGCACCCCGCCTGGGGGGTGGCCGTCTTCGCCGTCGTCGGCGTCGGGTTGTTCAACATCGCCCTGCTGCTGCAGTCGCTGACCGGTGAGCTGACCCCGACGGTCGGGATGATGGTGCTGTCCAGCGTGGTCGGCGGCGGTTACTTCGTCGTCCTGGCGCGCACCCGGTCGGACAGCTGGCGCCCGTGGATGACCCACGCCGGGGTGCTCACCGGCAACGCCTTCATGACCGGCCTGGTGCTGTTCGCCACCAGCGAACTGCTCGCCGTCCTGTACTCCAGCCTGTTCACCTGGCCGATCGTCTTCGCCGGCCTGTACTTCCCCACCCGGTCGGTGGTGCTGCACGTACTGCTCCTGGGCGCCAGCTGCAGCACTGCCCTGACCGCCGAGATCGGCACGTCCGGGGCGCTGACCGCCCTCGCCGTGACCACCCCGGTGTACGCCGGGATCACCGTCATCTGCACCTCGCTGGCCCAGCTGCTGCGCACGCAGGCCGGGCGAGACGAGCTGACCGGCCTGCTCAACCGCCGCGGCCTGGAGGAGGCGGCCGACCGCAGCTCGGAGCACGCCGCCCGTTCCGGCAGCGGCTGGAGCGTCGTGGCGATCGACCTGGACGGCTTCAAGCAGGTCAACGACCGGCACGGCCACCAGGCCGGGGACGACCTGCTCGTCGAGGTGGCCCGCGGGTGGACCGGCGAGCTGCGCCGGCACGACGTGCTGGCCCGCACCGGCGGTGACGAGTTCGTCGTCCTGCTGCCGGGCGGGCTGGAGGAGGCCGTGCGCACCGTGGCGCGGCTGCGGGAGCGCACGCCGCCCGAGGTCGGGGTCAGCGCCGGGGTGGCGCCCTGGTCGGTGCCCCTCGGTCTGGACGCCGCGCTGCGCCAGGCCGACGCCGCGCTGTACTCCGTCAAGCGCACCGGACGCGGCCGCACGGCACTGGCCGGGTCGGCCGACTCGTACCTCGACCCGGCCTGACGTCAGCGGGCCTGCTCGCGCTCGGGGTCCCGGCCGCCGGCCGGGTCCGGCTCCGGCAGCCGGTGCAGCAGCAGCCCGCCGCCCAGGGCGAGCACACCGGCGAGCGCGGCCCCCGCGGCCGGGACGGCGAAAGCCGTCTCCGCACCCCACGCGTCCACCGCCAGCCCGGCCACGGCCGAGCCGAGCGTCAGGCCCAGCGTGACCCCGACCGTCGCCCACGCGATCGCCTCGTTCAGCGACGCCCGCGAGGTGCGCGACTCGACCAGCGAGATGCCGGCCACCAGCACCGGCGCGATGGTCAGCCCGGCCAGGAACGCGACCGGGATGAGCAGGCTGAGCGAGCTGACCAGCAGCAGCGCCTGCGCGGCGACGGCGAAGAGCACCGCGGCGCCGACGAAGCGGGTGAGCAGGCTGCCCGGCAGCCGGGCGACGCCGTAGACCAGGCCGGCCACCAGGCTGCCGCCGGCGTAGACGGCGAGCGCCGCACCGGCGGTGGTGGGCGAGCCGGCCTCCTCGGCGAACCCGACCACGACGACGTCCATGGCTCCGAACACCGTCCCCACGGCCAGCTGGACGACGGCGACCAGCACCACCGCCGGGGTGAGCGCGGCCGTGCGCGAGCGGCGCACGCCCGGCTCGGGGGCGTGCACCGGGGGCTGGCTGGACTCCTGCCCGGCCAGCAGCCAGCCGCCCACGACGCCGAGCACCAGGCCGGTCAGGAACCCGGCGGGCGGGGCGACCAGCGCGGCCAGGAACGTGACCAGCGGCGGGCCGATCACGAACACGCACTCGTCGACCACGGACTCGAAGGCGAAGGCGGTCTGCCGCTGGTCGGCGTCGGGCAGCACGTGGGCCCAGCGGGCCCGCACCGCGGAACCCACGTTGGCCTCGCTCGCCCCGACCAGTGCGGCGAGGGCGAACCACGACCAGTGCGGGGTGCCGGCCAGCACGGCCGCCACGAACGCCAGGCCGACCACCAGGTAGGCGGCCATGGCCCAGCGCAGCACCCGGCCCTGACCGCGGCTGTCCATCGCCCGGGCCCACTGCGGGCTGGCGACGGAGAAGGCCAGGGCGATCGTGCCGGCCACCAGGCCGGCCAGGCCGTAGCTGCCGGACTCGGACTCCACCAGCAGGATGGCGCCGAGGCCGGTGGTGGAGATGGGCACGCGGGCCAGCCAGCCGGCCAGGAAGAAGGGCAGCCGGCCGGGTGCGGCGAACAGCCGGGCGTACGGGGAGAAGACGGTGCGGGGCGACACGGCGGGCTCGCGCTTCCTGGCCACAGGCGAGTGCGGAGAGGTGTCCGCCGGGCTCTCGGGTGGCCTCCTGACGGTAACAGCGTGGTCACAGCGGGGCTCGCGCGTCGTCCACCCGGCAGGCCGGGACCGCTCCTGCGACCCCTGGGCGAAGCCGTCTCCGCATCCGCGGAGAGCCACTCCGGGATGCGCGGACGACCGGTCCGCAGCGGGGCCCCGCCGGTACATTCGCGGGGGTGACGACCCCGAGCCCGCTGCCCGACCCCCGGGTGCGCCCTGCGGCGATCGCCACCCCGGGCACCGGTGGGCTGGTCGACCGGCACGGCAGGGTCGCCACCGACCTCCGCGTCTCGCTGACCGACCGCTGCAACCTGCGCTGCAGCTACTGCATGCCCCCCGAGGGCCTGGACTGGCTGCCCAAGGTGGAGGTGCTCACCGACGACGAGGTCGTCCGGCTGGTGCGCATCGGCGTGGAGCACCTCGGCATCCGCGAGGTGCGGTTCACCGGGGGCGAGCCGCTGCTGCGCCCGGGGCTGCCGGGCATCGTCGCCGCGGTCACCGCGCTGTCCCCGCGGCCCGAGGTGGGCCTGACCACCAATGCGATCGGGCTGTCCCGGATGGCACCGGCCCTGGCCGCGGCCGGGCTGGACCGGATCAACGTCAGCCTGGACACCCTGGACCGGGCACGCTTCCGGCAGATCACCCACCGCGACCGGCTGGCCGACGTGCTCGCCGGGATGGCCGCGGCGAAAGCAGCCGGGCTCACCCCGGTCAAGGTCAACGCCGTCCTGCTGCGCGGGATCAACGAGCACGACGCCGTCCCGCTGCTGGAGTACTGCCTGGAACACGGCTACGAGCTCCGCTTCATCGAGCAGATGCCACTGGACGCCCACCACGCCTGGACCCGCGGCGAGATGGTCACCGCCGAGGACATCCTGGCCCAGCTGACCGCCGCGCACACCCTCGTCCCGGACGACGCCGACCGCGGTGCCGCACCGGCCGAGCGCTGGGTCGTCGACGGCGGGCCCACCACGGTCGGCGTGATCGCCTCGGTGACCCGGTCGTTCTGCGGCGCCTGCGACCGGACCCGGCTCACCGCCGACGGGCAGATCCGCAACTGCTTGTTCGCCCGGGAGGAGTCCGACCTGCGCACCGCGCTGCGCTCGGGTGCCACCGACGCTGAGATCGCCGACCGCTGGCGCATCGCCACGCTGTCCAAGCTGCCCGGCCACGGCATCGACGACCCGAGCTTCCTGCAGCCGAGCCGGCCGATGTCGGCCATCGGCGGCTGAGCATGGTCAGCGCCCCCGCCGGGTCGGTCGTCGTCCGCTACTTCGCGGGCGCGCGCGCAGCCGCCGGGGTCGACAGCGAGATCCTGCAGGCCACCACCCTCGAGGAGCTGGTCGGCACGATCGTCCTCACCCACGGCGAGCGACTCGAGCGGGTGATCACCGCGTGCTCGTTCCTCGTGGACGGAACACAGACCCGGGACCGCTCGTTGACGCTGGGACCCGGGGCCGTCGTCGACGTCCTGCCCCCCTTCGCCGGAGGCTGAACTCCCCCACCGTGAGCGCCCTGCCTCACCATCGCCCCTCCGACCGCCGCTCCTCCGCCCGCACCGCCTCCCCCACGTGACCGCCTGGCTGCTCGTCGCCGTCGGGGTCCTGCTGATCGCCGCCTGCGCGGCCTTCGTCGCCTTCGAGTTCGCCCTGGTCACCGTGGACCGGGCCACCGTCGAGCGCGAGGCCGCCGCGGGCGTGCGCGGCGCCCCCGGCGTGCTGGCGTCGATGCGCACGCTGTCCACCCAGCTCTCCGGTGCCCAGCTGGGCATCACCGTCACCAACCTGGCCATCGGCTTCGTCGCCGAGCCCTCGATCGCCGCACTGCTGCGCGGCCCGCTGGGCTCGGCCGGGCTGTCGGAGGGCGCCTCGCGCACGGTGTCGATCACCCTGGCGCTGGTGCTGGCCACCGCCCTGACCATGGTGTTCGGCGAGCTGGTGCCCAAGAACCTGGCCATCGCGGAGCCGCTGCGCACCGCGAAGGCGGTCTCCGGGTTCCAGCGCGGGTTCACCCGCAGCACCAGCGCGGTGATCCGGGTACTGAACTCCCTGGCCAACCGGGTGCTGCGCCGGGTGTTCGGCGTGGAGCCGCAGGAGGAGCTGGCCAGTGCCCGCTCCCCGGAGGAGCTGGCCTCGCTGGTGCGCCGCTCGCGCACCCAGGGCACCCTGCCGGCCGAGACGGCCGTCCTGCTCGAGCGGGGGCTGGTGTTCGGTGAGCTGCGCGCCAGCGACGTCGCCACCCGCCGGGTGCAGATGACCACCGTGGCCGACGACGCCCCGGTGGCCGCGGTGCTCGCCGCCGCCCGCGACTCCGGGCACTCCCGGTTCCCGGTGGTCACCGCCGCCGGCGTCGACGACGTCGTCGGCATGGTCCACGTGAAACACGCCCTCGCCGTCGCCCGGGACAGGCGGTCCGCCGTCCTCGTTCGCGACGTGCTGGTGCCGGCCCTGTTCGTGCCCACGTCGCGGCAGCTGGACGACCTGCTGGTCGACCTGCGCCGCGGCCAGCTGCAGATGGCGGTGCTGGTCGACGAGTACGGCGGCACCGACGGCGTGGTGACCATCGAGGACCTGGTGGAGGAGCTGGTCGGCGAGCTGTCCGACGAGCACGACGAGGTCGTCGAGGACGACGTGCACGACCGGGGCGACGGCACCTGGTCGGTCTCGGGGCTGCTGCGCCCGGACGAGATCGCCGCCGTCACGGGGCTCACCGTCCCGGCCGACCGGCACTACGACACGATCGGCGGGCTCGTGCTGCACCACCTGGGGCGCATCCCGGAGGTCGGTGACCGGATCGAGGCCGAGCGGCAGCTGCCGGCCGAGTACGTCGAGGAGGCCGACGACCACCGCGACGGTGTCTGGGTGCGGGTCGAGCGGGTCGACGGGACCCGGGTCGAGCGCGCCCTTGTGGGCGCCCTGCTCGGCCCCGCCGTCGCCGACGACGCCCCGGTGGGGGTGGGGTCGTGAGCGACTGGGCCGGCGTGGTGGCGGCGGTCGTGCTGCTGGGGGCCAACGCGTTCTTCGTGGGCGCCGAGTTCGCCCTGATCTCCGCCCGCCGATCGGCGATCGAGCCGCTCGCCGAGGCCGGGTCCCGCCGGGCGCGCACCACGCTGGCCGCGATGGAGCGGGTGTCGCTGATGATGGCCGGCGCCCAGCTGGGCATCACGGTGTGCTCGCTGGGCCTCGGCGCCATCGGCGAGCCCGCCGTCGCGCACCTGCTCGAGCCGGTGTTCGACGCGCTCGCGGTGCCCGAGGGCGCGGTGCACCCGATCGCCTTCGTCCTCGCGCTGACCGTCGTCGTCGCGCTGCACGTGGTGATCGGTGAGATGGTCCCGAAGAACCTCGCCCTGGCCGGGCCGGACCGGGCCGTGCTGCTGCTCGCCCCGGCCCTGTCGATGGTGGTGACCGCGCTCAAGCCGGTCATCGTCACGCTCGACGCCGTGGCCAACGGCGTGCTGCGGCTGCTCGGCGTCCGGCCGAGGTCGGAGGTGACCAGCGCGTTCACCCGCGACGAGGTGTCCGGGCTGCTGGACGAGTCCCGGGCCGGCGGCATGCTGGACGCCGGCGAGCACGACCTGCTCACCGGCGCGCTGGCCCTGGAGGACCACGACCTGCGCACCGTGCTGGTGCCGCGGGCCGAGCTGACCGTCGTCGGCTCCGGCGACGACGCGCTGGCCGTGGAGCGGGCGTCGGCGGCCACCGGCTTCTCCCGGTTCCCGGTGGTCGGCCCTGACGGCGAGCTGAGCGGCTACGTGCACCTCAAGGACGTGCTGGTCGCCGACGGCGAGCCCGACGTGCAGGTCGCCGACATCGTGCGGCCGCTGCCCCGGGTGCCCGCCGAGGGCGACCTGCGCAGCACACTGGAGCGCATGCAGGCCGGCGGTGCCCAGCTCGCCGCCGTGGTGGAGGCTGGGACGGTCGTCGGCGTGGTGGCCCTGGAGGACATCCTCGAGGAGCTGGTCGGCGAGATCAGGGACTCGGTGCACCGATGAACGGGCCCGGGCGCGAGGAGGAGGCTGCTGTGAGCGGTGCGTGGGACAGGGCGAAGGCCAAGGTCGAGGAGCTGGCCGGCCGGGCCGAAGAGCTCTACGGGCAGTCGCACGGCGACGCCGCGGCCACCCTGGACGGCGAGGCCCACCGGCTGGAGGGCGAGGCGGCCGAGGAGGCCGCCGCGGCCGAGCGGCGCCGCACCGACGACGACGGGCTCGCCGGCGCCCGCTGACACCCGCAGTGGAGTGCCACCGCGCAGGAACACTCGCCGCCGGCACTCCGTCGCGCTCAGGGGCAGGCGACCCACTCCTCCTCGCCGTCGGCGAACACCTGGCGCTTCCAGATCGGCAGCCGCGCCTTCACCTCGTCGACCAGCTCGGCGCAGGCGGTGAACGCCGCGCCGCGGTGCGCGGCACTCACCGCGCAGGCCAGCGCCACGTCACCGATGCCCAGCAGACCGACCCGGTGGCTGACGGCGACCGCGTGCACGTCGGGCCGGGCGGCGAACCCGTCGGCGATCTCGGTGATCAGGTCCTGCGCGGTGGGGTGGCCGACGTACTCCAGCTCGGTCACCGCGCGGCCGTGGTCGTGGTCGCGCACCACCCCGGCGAAGGAGACGACCGCACCGGCTGCCGGCCCGGCCACGGCGTCCTCGTGCTCGGCGACCGACAGCGGCTCGTCGACGACCCTGGCCAGCGGCGCGGTACCGGTGCTCACGGCCGCGAAGCTACCCGCGGTCGACAAGTGGCCGCGGCCGGGGCGCCCACCCCCGGTGCGGGTACCGGTTCGGCATCCCGCGTCCGGTTCGGCTGCACTCGCCCGCGCCGGGCGCCGAGAACCGGGGTGCCACCGGATCCACCGGAGCGCGACCTGGAGGAGCACGCCCCGATGACGACCCAGCCCGGCTTCCAGCCGTCGATCCTCCTCGTCGACGACGAGGAGGCGATCCTGGACGGGCTCCGCCGGCAGCTGCGCAAGCGCTTCGCCGTGCACACCGCCACCGGCGGCGCGGCCGCCCTGGAGCTGCTGGAGTCCCAGCCGGTGTCGGTGGTCGTGTCCGACATGCGCATGCCGCAGATGGACGGAGCCACGTTCCTGGCCCGGGTGCGGGAACGGCACCCGGACGTCGTCCGGATCCTGCTCACCGGCCAGGCGGACACCCAGTCGGCGATCGCCGCGGTGAACGACGGCCAGGTCTACCGGTTCCTCACCAAGCCCTGCTCCCCGATCGTGCTGGCCGACGAGATCGCCGGCGCGGTGGAGATGAACCGGCTGGTCACCGCGGAGAAGGAGCTGCTGGCGATCACGCTGCGGCGTACCGTGGAGGCGCTGACCGCGACGCTGTCGCTGGCCCAGCCCGCCGCGTTCGCCCGCGCCGCGCGGGTCACCCGCACCGTCACCGAGACCGCGGCCGCGATGGGCCTGGCCGAACCGTGGGCGGTGGAGATCACCGCGATGCTGGCCCACCTGGGTGCGGTCACCCTGCCGCCGGAGCTGCTGCACAAGCTGAACTCCGGTGAGCGGCTCACCGACGCCGACCGCGCGATGGAGGCCCGGGTGGCCACCGTCAGCCGGGACCTCGTGGCGGCCATCCCCCGGCTGGAGGAGGTCGCGGCGTCGATCGGGCTGCAGCGCGTCCGGTTCGACGGTGCGGGCCGGGAGGCCGGCGAGCCGCGCGGTGAGGACCTCCCGCTGGGTGCCCGGATGCTGCGCGCCGCCGCCGACCTGGACGCCGAGACCACCCGCCGCGGCTCGGTCCGGGAGGCGGTCGACGTGATGCGGGCCGACCCGGGCGCCTACGACCCGGAGGTGCTCGACGCGCTGATCCGGTCGCTGGACCTGCACGCGATCGGTGCCGCACCCCGCAAGATCGACCTGCGCGACCTGGAGCCGGGCATGGTCGTGTTCGACGACATCGAGACCGTGGACGGCGTGCTGCTGGTGGGCCGCGGCACCGTGGTGTCCGAGCCGCTGATCGCCCGGCTGGAGAACCACCTGGACCAGGACCGCGTGCACGCCCCGGTCATCGTCCGGGCGTGACCACGGTCGTCCCGACCCCGACCCCGTCCCCGGTCGCGGTGCTGCTGGACGGCGTCGGCGCCGGGTACGCCGGGCTGGACGAGGACGGCACCGTGCGCGAGTGGAACGCAGCCGCCACCGCGCTGCTGGGCTGGCGTGCCGCGGACGTCGTCGGCCGCGACCTCGCCGAGCTGGTGGTGGCCCCGCAGTGCCGCGGCGAGCTGCGGGCCCGGCTGCGCGAGGTCCGCGCGGGCGCCGACCCCGCCCCGAGCGAGCTGCGGGCGCTGCACGCCGACGGCGGCCAGCTGCCGGTGGAGGTGCTCCTCGGCCCGGCCGGCTGGCCCGGCGGCAGCGCCCGGTACGCCGTCCTGCGGGACGCCGGCGAGCGGCAGGTGCTGACCCGGCTGCAGGAGGAGAACCGGCTGCTGACCGCGGCCACCGGCGCCCTGGTCACCCAGCACGAGCCCGACGGCCGGCTGGTCTACGTGTCCCCGGCGTCGCTGCACGTGCTCGGCGTGGAGCCCGCGGAGCTGCTCGGCGTGGACGTGCACGGCCTGGTGCACCCCGACGACGTCCAGGAGCTGTACCGCCGCGAGCCCGACCCGGGCGTGCCGGTGGAGCTGGCGCTGCGGCTGCGGCACGCCGACGGGCACTGGGTGTGGGTGGAGGCGCTGCGCACCCTGGTCCGGGACGCCGCCGGCACCGTGGTCGAGGTCGACCTGAGCGCCCGCGACGTCACCGACCGCCGGGCGCGGGACGAGCAGAGCTCGCGGGAGTCGAAGCTGGAGTCCCTCGGCCGGCTCTCGGCGGGGCTGGCGCACGAGATCAACTCCCCCATCCAGTTCGTCGGCGACAACGCCCGCTTCCTGGCCGACTCCTACGGCGAGCTGCTGACCCTGATCGACACCTACCGGTCGCTGCTGACCTCCGGGCAGCCGATGGACTGGGACGAGCGGGTGGCGGCGGTGCGCCGGCTGGAGGCCGAGATCGACGTCGACGACCTGGCCGCGGAGATCCCCGGCGCCGTCGAGCAGACCCTGGCCGGCATCGAGCGGGTGGCCACCGTGGTGCGGGCGATGAAGACCTTCAGCCACCCCGGCCACGCCGAGCAGGTGTACGCCGACCTCAACGAGGCGCTGACCGCGACGGTGACCGTGACCCGGCACCAGGTGCACAGCGTGGCGGACCTGCAGCTGGACCTCGGTGCGCTGCCGCCGGTGCGCTGCCACGTCGCCGAGCTGAACCAGGTCTTCCTCAACCTGGTGGTCAACGCCGCCGACGCGGTGGAGGACACCGGCGCGTACGGCTCGATCCGGGTGTCCACCGCCGTCGACGGCGACAGCGTGACCGTCTCGGTCACCGACACCGGCGGCGGCATCCCCGACGACGTGCGCCGCCGGATGTTCGACCCCTTCTTCACCACCAAGGACGTCGGACGGGGCAGCGGCCAGGGCCTGCCGCTGGTGCGCTCGGTCGTGCAGGAGGGTCACGGCGGCACCGTCACCGTGACCAGCGAGGTGGGCGTGGGCAGCACGTTCACGCTGCGGCTGCCGATCGACGGCCTGCCCGCCCGGGACAGCGCGTGACCGCCCCGGCGGGGCCCACGGCCGGCGCCCAGCGGGCGCAGGACGATCCCGACGAGCTGCGCGCGCAGCTGGCCGACCTGGCCGAGCGGGTGCGGGAGGCCGACCGGCTGCGGGTCGCCGCCGAGGAGCGCGCCGCCGCGGCGACCTGGCGGGCCGACCACGACCCGCTCACCGGGCTGCCGAACCGGGCCGCCTTCCTGGACCTGCTGACCCGCACCCTCGCCGCCCACCCCGCCGCCGCCCTCCCCGCTCCCTGTACGGAAAGCGCCGTCCTCCCCGCTCCCTGTACAGAAAGCGCAGCACTTTCTGTACAGAAAGTGGAGGAGGGGGCGTCGCTGTCGGTGCTGCTGATCGAGCTGGACGACTTCGCCGAGGCCACCGAGCTGCTCGGGCACGCGGCCGGGGACCAGCTGCTGACCGCGGTGGCCGCGCGGCTGGGCCGGGTGCTGCCCGGCCGGCGCCCGCTGGCCCGGGTGAGCGGCGAGGGCTTCGCCCTGCTCGTCGACGACGGCGCCGACCCGGCCGCCCTCGGCGAGCGGGTGCTGAACCGCATGCAGGCGCCCTTCGGCCTCGCAGCCGGCCAGGTGTCGGTGCGGGCCAGCGCCGGCGTCGCCGAGCTCGGCCCGGACGCCGCGGACGCGCGCACGCTGCTGGCCCGGGCCGCCGTCGCGGCGCGCAGCGCCCAGCGCGCCGGCGGCGCGCGGCTGGTGCGCTCCACGTCCGCCCCGGACGCGCCGGCCGGCCGCGACCTGACCCTGCGCGAGCCGCTGCGGGTGGCGGTGGTGACCGGCGCGGTCGAGCTGGCCTACGAGCCGATCATCTCGCTGCGCGGCGACGAGGTGACCCTCTTCGAGGCGCGGGTGCGCTGGCAGCACGAGGGCGAGGACGTGCCCCCGGAGGTGTTCCTCCCGGTCGCCGCGCGCAGCGGGCTGCTGGAGACGCTCACCGACCAGGCGCTGGAGCAGGTGTGCACCCAGCTGGCCCGCTGGAACGCCGAGCTCGGCCACCGGCACGTGCAGGTCGGCACCGACGTGCCGGCCGAGGTGCTCACCGACCCCGAGTTCCCCGACCGGGTGGCCGCCTGCCTGGCCCGGCACGACGTCGACGCCCGCCAGCTGGTCCTGGAGATCACCGAGGAGTCGCTGCTGCGCGACGTCGCGGCCGCCTCGGCCGTGACCCGGCGGCTGCGCGAGCTGGGCACGGTGCTGGCCCTGGACGAGTTCGGCAGCGGCCACTCCTCGCTGCTGCACCTGCAGCAGATCACCCTGGACTCCCTGAAGGTGCACCGCCGCTTCGCCGACGACCTGGACGGCGACCCGGCCGCGCAGCGCTTCCTCGCCGCCCTGCTCGCGCTGGGCCGCAGCCTGGGGCTCAAGGTGATCGCCGACGGCGTGCAGCGGCCCGCCCAGGCGGACACGCTGCGCCGGCTGGGCTGCCAGCACGCCCAGGGCCCGCTGTTCGCCACCCCCGGGCCGGCCGACGAGCTGGCCTGGCTGCTGCCCGCGGCGTCCGGTGCGGCTCAGGCCGGCGGCACGTCCAGGTCGGTCGGGTCGGCCAGGCCGGTGCAGTCGACCTCCACCACCGGGTGGGCGGCCAGGTAGGCCCGCGCGCCCTCGTCGCCGGTCGCCGACTCCGCCACCCCGGCCCAGTGGTCCCGGCCGATCAGCACCGGGTGCCCGCGCTCGCCGTCGTAGGTGGCCACCGCGAGCGCGTCCGGCGCGGCGTGCTCGGCCATCCGGCGCAGCGCCGCCGGCGTCATGCCGGGCATGTCCACCAGCATCACCAGGGCGGCGTCCACCCGGGACGGCCAGCCGCGCACGCCCTCCAGCCCGGTGCGCAGGCTGGAGGCCATCCCGGTCGCCCAGTCGCTGTTGACCAGCACCGCGGCACCCACCAGGTCGGCCTTGCGCCAGACCTCGACGGCCTGCGCGCCGAGCACCACCAGCACCGGGTCGCAGGCCTCGCTCGCGGTGACCACCGCCCGCTCGACCAGCATGCTGCCCTCGTAGGAGACCAGCGCCTTGGGCATCCCGTAGCGCGACCCTCCCCCGGCAGCGAGGACGACGGCGGCGACGACGGGCTCCACTTCGGTCACGGGCGCCACCCTGCCATCCCGGTGCAGCCTCCTCCCAGCCCCTCCACGGGCAGATGTGCCCACTCCTGGGGGCACCACTTCGTGCCCTGCCCCGGTCACGGCCCCCGCACCTCGTGCCGGTCAGCGGGGGTAGACGGCGACCTCGCTGGCCTTGACCGAGGCCCACACGGTCGCCCCGGGCGCGAGCCCCAGCTCGGCGAACGCGGTGACGGTGACGTCGGCGGTGAGCGGCACCTCGCCGTCCAGGTCGCAGCGCACCGTGGAACCGTGCGGCGTGGCGGTCACCAGCCGGGTGGGCCACACGTTGCGCGGGCTGCCCCAGCTCCGCCCCGACGCCGGGTCCGCACCCCCGGGACGGGACAGGTAGAGCGCCACCGACTCCGGGCGCACCGCGACGAACACCGGCCCGGTCGCCTCCTCCCCCACCGCGACCGTGCCGCCGCCGTCCAGGTCCACGACGTCGCCGCGCCCGGTGCCGGCCAGCAGCGTCATGCCGACCAGCCGGGCGACGTAGTCGGTGCGCGGCCGGCGCGCGACGTCGGCAGGCCGGCCCTCCTGCACCACCCGCCCGTCCTCGACGACGACGACCCGGTCGGCCAGCGCGAGGGCGTCCACCGGGTCGTGCGTGACCAGCACCGTGGCGCCGGCGAACTCGGCCAGGTGCCGGCGCAGCTCGGCGCGCACAGTGAGCCGGGTGCGCGCGTCCAGCGCCGACAGCGGCTCGTCCAGCAGCAGCAGCCGGGGCTCCCCCACCAGCGCGCGGGCCAGTGCCGCCCGCTGCGCCTGCCCGCCGGAGAGCTCCCCCGGCCGCCGGCCGCCCATCCCGTCCAGCCCCACCCGGGTCAGCCACCCGTCCGCCGCCGCGCGGGCCGGCCCGCGCGCGACGCCCCGGGTGCGCAGGCCGAAGGCGACGTTCTCGGTCACGCTCAGGTGCGGGAACAGCAGGTGGTCCTGGAACACCATGCCCAGCGCGCGCCGGTGCGCGGGCACGTGCACCCGCTCGTCGTCCCAAACCGTGTCGCCGTCGACGACGACCCGGCCGTCGTCCGGCACGAGCAGCCCGGCCAGCACCCGCAGGACGCTGGACTTGCCCGCCCCGTTGGGCCCGAGCACCGCCAGCACCTCGCCGTCGGCGACCGCCAGCCGCACGTCGACCAGCAGCCCGCCCCGCTGCACGACCACGTGCGCCGCCAGGCTCACGGGCCGGCGCCGGCGCGGCCGAGCCAGCGGTCGCGGAGCAGCAGCAGGGTGGCCAGCGACACCGCCAGCAGCACCAGCGACAGCACGATCGCCGCCTGGGGGTCGGACTGCAGGGCGAGGTAGACCGCCAGCGGCATGGTCTGCGTGGTGCCCGGGAAGTTGCCGGCGAAGGTGATCGTGGCGCCGAACTCGCCCAGCGCCCGCGCCCAGCAGAGCACCGCGCCGGCGGCCACCCCGGGGGCGATCAGCGGCAGGGTGACCCGCCGGAACGTCGTCCAGCGGTCGGCGCCGAGGGTGGCGGCGGCGTCCTCGAAGCGGGCGTCCGCGGCGCGCAGCGCGCCCTCCACGCTGATCACCAGGAACGGCATCGCCACGAACGTCTCGGCGATCACCACGGCCGTGGTGCTGAACGGGATGGTCCAGCCGAACCACTGGTCCAGGTACTGCCCCACGAGCCCGCGCCGGCCCAGCACCAGGAACAGCGCGACGCCGCCCACCACCGGGGGCAGCACCAGCGGCACGGTCACCAGCGCCCGCAGCACCGCCCGGCCCCGCGCCCGGGACCGGGCCAGCACCCAGGCCAGCGGGACGCCGAGCACCAGGGAGAGCAGCGTGGCCAGGGTCGCGGTCTCCAGGGACAGCCGCAGTGCCTCACCGACCCGCGGGTCGGTCAGCTGGGCACCCAGGTCGCTCCACGGCGCCCGCACGACCAGCCCGACCAGCGGCAGCACCAGGAACACCACGGCGACCGCGGCCGGCACCAGCAGCGGTGCGGGGACGCCGCCGTCGCGGCGGCCCTGCCGCCGGACCCGGCGCCGGGAGGCGGTGGTCACGGACTGCGGAAGCCGGCCGCCTCGAGCGCCTGCTGCCCGGTGTCGGACCGCACGAGGTCGACGAACGCCTGCGCGGCGTCCGCGTTGGGGGCCGCGGCCAGGACGGCGATGGGGTAGGAGTTGACCTCCTGCTCGGCCTCCGGGAACTCGATGCCCTCCACCGCGTCGCCGGCCGCCTGCACGTCGGTGGCGTAGACCAGCGCGGCGTCGACCTCACCCAGCTGCACCTTGGTGAGCGCGGCCTTCACGTCCTCCTCCTCGGTGTCCGGCACCGGCGTGATGCCGGCGTCGGCGAACACCGCCTGTGCCGCCGCACCGCACGGCACGGCGGCCGCACAGACCGCCAGGGTCAGGTCCGGGTCCGCGAAGTCGGCCAGCCCGATCACGTCGCCCGGGTTGCCCGGCGGCACGGCGATCTCCAGGACGTTCTCGGTGAAGACGGTCGGCGTGCCCTCGGCCAGCGCCGCGTCGGTGACCACGGTCATCTGCTGCTCGTTCGCCGAGGCGAACACGTCGGCCGGCGCGCCCTCGGTGAGCTGGGTGGCCAGCGCCGAGCTCCCGGCGAAGTTGAACTGCACCGTCAGGTCCGGGTTCTCGGCCTCCAGCTGGTCACCGAGCTCGCCGAAGACCTCGGTGAGCGAGGCCGCCGCGAACACGGTCAGCGTCCCGCTCAGGTCGCCGCCGGCGGAGGCGGAGCTCGACCCGGCGGAGGACGACCCGGCGGACGTCGACCCCGTGGACGAGCCGCCGCACGAGGTCAGCGCGAGCACGGCGGCGGTCGTCAGCGCGAGGCGGGTGCGGAGCAGCATGGGGGTCCGTTCGTCAGCGAGGCGGTCGACCGATCACCGCGGATGCGGTTGTACCAGATCCAAGCTTCCGCAGCTGCGAGCGATCAGGGGACGTCGATGCTCACCTGGGTGGCCTTGACCGTGGCCACCGCCCGGACGCCGACCTCCAGCCCCAGCTCGTCGGCGGCCTCGCGGCTCATCAGCGACACGATCCGGAACGGCCCGGCCTGCACCTCGACCTGGGCCATCACCGTGTCCCGCACGACGCCGGTGACGATGCCGGTGAGCCGGTTGCGTGCCGACGACGAGCGGGTGGCGCCGGGCTGCGGCGCCTCGTGCAGCTCGGTGGCGACCCGGGCGAGGTCGGCGCCGGGCACCTGCGCCGGGCCGGTGCCCTCCCGGCTGGCCGGCAGCCGGGCGCTGTCGATCCAGCGGCGCACGGTGTCGTCACTGACGCCCAGCAGGGCGGCCGCCTCGGAGATGCGGTAGGAAGCGGGCACGCTGCGCAGGCTAGTTCCGCGGATGCGGGAGGACAACCGGCGGGACGGTCGGATCCGCGGGCCCGCGACCTCCCCGCTCTCTGTACAGAAAGCTCGGATGTGGCTGCGTCCGGCACGGCGGACGAAGAGGGAGCCGGCGGGGGTCAGCTGGGCCGGGTGCGGATGACCACGGTGGTGCCCTCGGGGCTGGGCACCGCGTTGACGTCGGCGAAGGCGCTCATCAGCACCGACCCGCGCCCCCGGTCCATGCTCGGCACCCGCTCCCGCCACCGGCCGTGGTCGCGCACGGCCACCTCGACCCGGTCCCCCAGCACCCGCACGGTGACGTCGATCCGCGGCTCGCTCGGGTCCTGCGCGTGCTCCACGGCGTTGGTGGCCGCCTCGCAGGTGGCCACCAGCAGGTCGTAGGCCTCGTCGTCGTCGAGTTCCAGCCCGGCGAGCAGGGTGCGCAGCCGGCGGCGCAGCGACGGCACCGAGGCCGGCTCGGCCGGGAACTGCCAGTCGGCGACCACCGCTGCCCCCCGGTCCCCCGACGGGGCCGGCTCCTGCTGCGGCACCACGACGGGCGCGGGCACCGAGACGACCGGCACCACCGGGGCGGGCGCCGGACGGCTGTCGCCGGGCAGGTCCTCGAAGGGCAGCGGCTCCCCCAGCGGCGTGGGCGGGCCGGCCTCGGGCGAGACACCGCGGGCCCGGTCCAGGGCGACCCGCATCCGGGCCGTCAGCTCGGCGGCCTGGAACGGCTTGGCCAGGTAGTCGTCGGCGCCTGCCTCCAGCCCCTCGACGGCGGCCTCCTGACCGGCCCGCGCCGTCAGCATGATCACCGGCACCCCGCGGGTGAGCGGCTCCTCGCGCAGGCAGCGGAGCAGGTCGAAGCCGTCCATGCCCGGCATCATCACGTCGGTCAGCACCAGGTCCGGCACCTCCCGGCGGGCGGCGGCCAGTGCGGCGTGGCCGTCGGCCGCGGTGCGCACCGACCAGCCGGGCGACAGCACCCGCGTCAGGTAGGTGCGCATGTCGGCGTTGTCGTCGACGACGAGCACCACCGGCGCTCCGGGCGGGGTGGCCGGCCACTCGGCCGGCGCGCCCTCCTCCACCCACGGCGCCACCACCCCGCGCGCGCCGGGCGACGGCATGGCCACCACCGGCCCGCCCGGGGCGTCCGGGGCGCCGAACGGCAGCCGCACGGTGAACGAGCTGCCCGCCCCGGCCCGGCTGCGGGCGGTGACGGTGCCGCCGTGCAGCTCGGCGAGCTCCCGCACCAGCGCCAGCCCGATGCCGGTGCCCTCCCGGCTGCGCGCGGAGTTCTGCGCGCCGCGGTAGAAGCGCTCGAACAGGTGCGGCAGGTCCTGCTCGGCGATGCCGATGCCGGTGTCGTCCACGGTGAGCACGAACTGGTCGCCGTCGGCCCGCAGCACGACGTCGATGCCGCCGACGAAGGTGTACTTGACCGCGTTGGAGACCAGGTTGAGCACGATCTTCTCCCACATCCGCGGGTCGACGTGGGCCGGCCGCGGCAGCGGCGGGCAGTCCACGGTCAACCGCAGCCCGGCCCGCTCGGCCGCGGCACGCAGCACACCGACCAGCTCGGTGGTGAACCCCGGGACGTCGGTCTGCACGCGCACGGCGCCGGCCCGGCCGGCCTCGATGCTGACGAAGTCGAGCAGGTCGTTGACCAGCCGCTGCAGCCGCCGGCCGTTGCGCAGCGCCATGTCCAGTTGCTGCCGGCTGCCCTCGGACAGCGCCGCCCCGTCGTCCAGCACGTCGGCCAGCGGCCCCAGCAGCAGGGTCAGCGGGGTGCGCAGCTCGTGGCTCACGTCGGCGAAGAACGCCGTCTTGGCCCGGTCCAGCTCGGCCAGCGCCTCGGAGCGGCGCCGCTCCGCGTCGAAGGCGCGCGCGTCGACCAGGGCGCTGGAGAACTGGCCGGCCAGCAGCGCGTGGAAGGCGCGGTACTCCCCGTCCAGGGCACGGTTGGGGTTCACCCCGGCCACCAGCACGCCCATCGGCAGGCCGTCGGGTCCGGCGGCCAGCGGCAGCGCGACCGCCTCGGTCACCGGGTCCCCCCACGGCCCCCCGGTCACGCCGTGCTCGGCCAGCCCCCGGGGCAGGGCGTCGTCGCCGGTGCCGGCGTGGGCCGGGAACGCGTCGTCGGCGCAGCCCACGACGGCGATCCGCTCCAGCCCGGCGCCGGCCCGGAGGTACACCGCGGCGCAGGGCACGTCCATCGGGGCGGCGGCCAGCGCCGCGCACAGCTGGGCCGCGGTCTCCCGCTCGTCGCCCAGCTGCCGCACCGCCGTCGACAGCTCGTGCAGCAGGTGCTGGCGGCGCTCGCCCAGCACCTCGCCGGTCACCTCGGTGAGCACCGCGTGCATCCCGGCCACCGCGCCGTCGTCGCCGAAGGCCGGCGCGTGGGAGACGGTGAAGTACGTCTCCTCCCGGTAGCCGGCCCGCTCCAGGGGCAGCGGCAACCGGGGCAGCCAGGACGCCTCGTGGGTGGTCATCGCGTGCTCGATCGGCGGCCCGAGCGCGTCCCAGCCCTCGGCCAGGGTGACCCGGATGTCCTCCCCGATCGCCGGGTGCTTCGCGCCGATGCAGGGTGCGTACCCGTCGTTGTAGAACTGGGTGAAGTGCGACCCCCAGGTGAGCACCATGGGGAAGCGCGAGGCCAGCACCGTGCGCACCGCGAACCGCAGGCTGGCGGGCCAGCCACTGACCGGCCCGACGGGGCTGGAGTCCCAGTCGTGCCCGGCCATGATCAGCCCGCACTCGCCGCCGCCGGCGAAGACCCCGGCGTCGGCGGGCGGGCCACCGGGCGTGCCGCGGCCGGCTGGACGTCCAGCTCCCACGTGCACCTCCCGGACTGGTCGAGGACGGCGATCGCGCCGCCAGGGACGACACCGGCCCCTGCTCCGGAACCGGGATGCCCGTGCAAGGTACATCGGCAGCCGCCCCTCCCCGCCGTCCCGCCGCCCCTGCCCCCACCACCTGGGGACGGTTTGCCGATCACCGGGCGCGGGGAAGTCGGGCCCCGTGCCGCCACGTCGACGCAGGTTCCCCGCCCCGCACGCCCGGTCCCGCACCGGGGACCGGTCACCGCGCCGGCGCCGCACCGGTGAGGGCTCCCCGGCCGGCGGTTCGGCGTCGGTGCGCACCCGGCGCATCCGGCGGACGGCGCTGGAGGTGCTCGGCTTCCCGGGGTTCCGGCCGGGCCAGGAGGCCGCGATGCAGGCCGTCTGCGGCGGCCGCGACACCCTGGCCGTGCTCCCGTCGGGCGCCGGCAAGTCCGCGGTCTACCAGGTCGCCGCCGTGCTGCTGGACGGGCCGGTCGTCGTCGTGTCCCCGTTGATCGCCCTGCAGCGCGACCAGCTGGACCGGCTGCGGGAGCTGGGCGGGCAGCCCGGCGCCGAGGCGCTGGGGCGCTCGGAGCTGCTCAACTCCAGCCGGTCGGCCGCCGACCAGCGTGCGGTGCTGGACGGGCTGCGGGACGGGTCGGTGCGCGTGGTGCTGCTCGCCCCGGAGCAGCTGGCCAAGCCGGAGGTGACCGAGGCGGTCGCCGCGGCCCGCCCGGCGCTGTTCGTGGTGGACGAGGCGCACTGCGTGTCCGCCTGGGGCCACGACTTCCGCCCGGACTACCTGCGGCTGGGCACCGTCGTCGAGCAGCTCGGCTCGCCCCCGGTCCTCGCGCTGACCGCGACCGCCGCGCCACCGGTGCGGGCCGAGATCGTGCAGCGCCTCGGCATGCGCGATCCCGCGGTCGTCGTCGCCGGGTTCGACCGGCCGGAGATCCGGCTGGAGGTCGAGCAGCACGCCGACCCCGCCGCCAAGCGGACCGCGGTGCTGGACCGGGTGTGCGCCGAGGTCGGCCGGCGGGGCGACGAGCGGCCGGCGCGCGGCACCGGCATCGTGTACAGCGCCACCCGCAAGGGCACCCTCGACCTCGCCGGGGCCCTCACCGAGCGCGGGCTGCGGGCCCGGGCGTACCACGCCGGCCTGCGGAAGGCCGAGCGTGAGGAGGTGCAGCACGCCTTCATGCAGGGCGAGCTGGACGTCGTCGTCGCGACCACCGCGTTCGGCATGGGCATCGACAAGCCGAACGTGCGCTTCGTGGTGCACGCCGAGCCCGCGGACTCGGTGGACAGCTACTACCAGGAGATCGGCCGGGCCGGCCGGGACGGCGAGCCCGCCGTCGCGGTGCTGGTGTACCGGGCCGAGGACCTCGGCCTGCGCCGGTTCTTCGCCGCCGGGGCACCGTCGGAGCACGAGCTGCAGCAGGTCGGCGGGCTCGTCGCCGCCGGGGACGCCGCCGGGATGGACGGCGTGGCGGTCGCCGACCTGCGGGAGGAGACCGGCCGGGCGGCGTCACCGCTGGTCCGCGACCTCAACCTGCTGGAGCAGGTGGGCGCGGTCGAGCTGGCCGACGACGGCACCGCATCGGTCGCCCCAGGCGCACCCGCCCCCGGCCAGGCCGCCGCGGCCGCCCGGCAGCTGGCCGAGCAGCACCAGCAGGTCGACGAGAGCCGGGTGGAGATGATGCGCGGCTATGCCGACACCACCGGCTGCCGGCGCCAGTTCCTGCTGACCTACTTCGGCGAGCAGCTCGATGGTCCCTGCGGCAACTGCGACACCTGCAGCGCCGGCACCGCGTGCGCCGCCCCCGCGCCGGACGAGGCCACCGAGTTCCCGGTCGACGCCACGGTCACGCACGCCGAGTGGGGCACCGGCGTGGTGATGCGCGACGAGGGCGACCGGCTGGTGGTGCTGTTCGACACCGTGGGCTACCGCACGCTCTCGGTGGCCGCGGTCACCGAGAGGGGCCTGCTCACCCGCGTGTGAGCCGGTGATCATGGGGTAGGTCGCCGTCATGCGAGAGGTGCAGCGGTGAAGATCCTGGGCGTCAACGCCCTCTACCACGACCCGGCGGCGGCCCTGGTGGTCGACGGCGAGGTCGTCGCGGCGGCGGAGGAGGAGCGCTTCAGCCGGCGCAAGCACGGCAAGCGGCCCCTGCCGTGGAGCGCGTGGGAGCTGCCCGAGCTGGCGGCGGCCTGGTGCCTGGCCGAGGCCGGGCTGCGCCCGGAGGACGTCGACGCGGTCTCCTACTCCTTCGACCCGGCCCTGATGGGCACGCCCGAGGAGTCCGGCCTCTTCGACGACGGCGACGTCATGCGCAAGATGTACGCCGAGAAGGCGCCCTCCTTCCTGGCGCACTCGCTGCCCGGGCTGGCGCAGGACCGGGTGCACTTCGTCCAGCACCACGTGGCGCACGCCGCCTCGGCCGGTCTGGCATCGCCGTACCGCACCAACTCGGTGCTGGTGGCCGACGGCCGCGGGGAGGCGATCAGCCACCTGGCCGGGCGCTACACCGACGGCCGGCTCGAGGTGCTGGCCACCCAGTCGCTGCCGCACTCCCTCGGCCTGTTCTACGAGGACCTGACCGAGCACCTGGGCTTCCTGCGCAGCTCCGACGAGTTCAAGGTCATGGCGATGGCCTCCTACGGCAAGCCGCGGTTCGCCGCCGAGCTGGAGCAGGCGGTCCGCTCGACCGGCGACGGCGGGTTCCGCACCGAGAAGGTCGACTTCGGCGAGTTCGCGCCGCGGCTGGGCAAGAACGAGCCCTGGACGCAGGACCACGCCGACCTCGCCGCCAGCGTGCAGCTGCGGGTGGAGGAGGTGCTGATCGAGCTGGCGCGCTGGCTGCACGAGCGCACCGGGGACAGCGCGCTCACCCTCGCCGGCGGCGTGGCGCTCAACTGCGTGGCCAACACCCGGATCGCCGCGGAGACGCCGTTCGAGCACGTGTGGGTGCAGCCCGCCGCCGGTGACTCCGGCACCGCGCTGGGCGGCGCGCTGCACCTGGCCGAGCAGCTGGGCGACACCACCACCGCGATGCCCGGCGCCGACCTCGGCCGCGGCTGGACCGACGAGGAGATCGAGGCGTTCCTGATCACCGCGGCGATCGACTACGAGCGCCCGCGGGACGTCGCCGATGCGGTCGCTGCCGTGCTGGCCGACAACGGGATCGTCGCCTGGTTCCAGGGCCGCAGCGAGTACGGCCCCCGCGCGCTGGGCCACCGCTCGCTGCTCGCCCACCCCGGCTACGAGGCCAACCTCGAGCGGATGAACGACGTCAAGGGCCGCGAGCAGTTCCGCCCGGTCGCGCCGATGGTGCTGGCCGAGCGCGCCGCGGACGTCTTCAGCCGGGGGCCGATCCCGTCGCCGTACATGCTCTTCGTGCACGACGTGGCGCCGCAGTGGCGCGACCGCATCCCCACGGTCACGCACGTCGACGGCACCGCGCGGATCCAGACCGTGGACCGGGCCGACGAGCCGCTGGTCGCCCGGATGCTGGAGTGCTTCGAGCGCCGCACCGGCCTGCCGATCGTGGTCAACACCAGCCTGAACACCGCCGGCCGGCCGATGGTCGACGACCCCCGCGACGCCCTGGAGTGCTTCGGGTCCGCGCCGGTGGACCTGCTGGCGATCGGCCCGTTCGTCGTCCGCCGACCGAAGGCCACCACCCGCTGACCCCCTGTACAGCACGAACAGCCCGCCACGATGGCCATCTTGGCGGGCTGTTCGTGTCGATCCTGGTGGGCTGGTGGTGGTCCCCTGCGACGCCCGGCGGCGTTTTCCCTGCTGAACCCGTGGGTACCGGCGGTTCGGCGCTCAGCTTCGGCGCCGCAGCACCAGTACAGGAGACCCCATGGCGAACGCAGCAGGCCCCGGGACCGGACAGCGCGCGATGCCCTGGCCGCAGATCCTGGCCCTCGTCTTCGGCGTGGTCTACACGCTGATCGGCATCATCGGCTTCTTCATCACCGGCTTCGGCGACTTCTTCGGCAACCACAACGGCGCGTCCGCCACGCACATGGACACGCTGCTGGGCTTCATGATCAACCCGATGCACAACGTGGTGCACATCCTCATCGGTCTGGTGGGTATCGCGCTGTCCCGCAGCCTGGCCGGTGCCCGCACCTACGGCTGGCTGCTCGCGGTGGGCTACGGCGCGGCGTTCGTCTACGGCCTGATCGCGATCGGTGAGGACTGGGACTTCCTGAACCTCAACACCGCCGACAACGTGCTGCACATCGCCACCGCGCTGGTCGGCCTGGCCATGGCCCTCGGCCCGGTGAAGACCGTGAGCACCGCCCGCGGCCCGGACGTCAGCTTCAGCGACAAGGAGCGCTGACCGCCCGGTCGGCGAGCACGCCGCTGCCCCGCGCGTCCGGTCCCCGCACCGGACGGCGGGGCGGCGTCGTCTCCGGGGTCGTGTGACGCGCGTCCCCTCACGGGGGTTACGTTGCGCACATGGACTTCGCACCCTCCGCCCGGGCCGAGGACGTCTGCGGGCGCATGTGGGACTTCATGCGCGAGCACGTCTTCCCCGCCGAGCCCGTCTACGACGCGTGGCGCGCCGACCGGGGTCACGACGACCACGGCCTGCCGCCGATCATGGAGCAGCTGAAGAAGGAGGCCCGCAGCCGGGGCCTGTGGAACCTGTTCCACCACGAGCTCGGGGGCCTCTCGAACCTGGAGTACGCCTCGGTCGCCGAGATCACCGGCTGGTCGCCGGTCATCGCGCCGGAGGCGATCAACTGCGGGGCACCGGACACGGGCAACATGGAGACGCTGATGCTCTTCGGCACCGACGACCAGAAGTCGCGGTGGCTGGAGCCCCTGCTGGCCGGGGAGATCCGCTCCGGCTTCGGCATGACCGAGCCGGACGTCGCTTCCTCCGACGCCCGCAACATCCAGACCTCGATCGTCCGCGACGGCGACGACTACGTGATCAACGGCCGCAAGTGGTGGACCTCCGGCGCCGCCGACGAGCGCTGCGCGATCTTCATCGTGATGGGCAAGACCGACCCGGACGGGCCGCCGCACCGCCAGCAGTCCATGATCCTGGTGCCGCGGGACACCCCGGGTCTGGAGATCGTGCGGCACCTGCCGGTGTTCGGCTACCAGGACCAGCACGGGCACTCGGAGATGCGCTTCACCGACGTGCGGGTGCCGGCGACCAACATGCTCGCCGGCGAGGGCGACGGGTTCATGATCGCCCAGGCGCGGTTGGGTCCGGGGCGGATCCACCACTGCATGCGGGCCATCGGCATGGCCGAGCGCGCCCTGGCCCTCATGGTCGAGCGGGCCAAGGCCCGGATCGCCTTCGGCCGGCCGCTGGCCGAGCAGGGCACCGTGCGGGAGGCCATCGCGCTGTCCCGCATCGAGATCGACCAGGCCCGGCTGCTGGTGCTCAAGACCGCCGACCTGATCGACAAGTACGGCGCGAAGGGCGCGCGCACCGAGATCTCGGCGATCAAGGTGGCCGCGCCCAAGGTCGCCCTGGACGTCATCGACCGGGCCATCCAGGTGCACGGCGGCGCCGGCGTCAGCGACGACACCCCGCTGGCCAGCTTCTACGCCCACGCCCGCACGCTGCGCATCGTCGACGGCCCCGACGCGGTGCACGTCCGCGGTGTGGCCAAGGAGGAGCTCGCCCGCGAGCGCCCCTACGCCGGCTGACCCTGCACACCGTCACCCCGGGGGCAGGAGGCCGGCCTCCTGCCCCCGGGTCGGCACCGGGCCGTCAGGTGGTGCGGGAGCGGCGCAGCGCAGCCCCGCCGGCCGCGGCCACGACCAGCGCCACCACCACCTGGACGACGCCCACCACCGGCTGGCCGCTGCCGAACCAGGTGGCGCTGGAGAACAGCAGCACCGCCCCCACGGCCAGCAGGGCCAGGCCCACCTGCCGCCTGCGGGCGGCGTCCTTCGACGGCGACGGCGCGCCGGTCACAGCGCCGCGGGGTAGCGGCTGTGCTCCGGGAAGTTCCCGTAGAGCAGCTCGTCGGGCGGCCCCTGGGTGACCGCCTGCACCAGCAGCGGGCCGCCGACGAAGCAGCCCAGCCAGGACGCCCCGCGCCCGCCGAAGGCCTCGGCCCGGTCACCCCGGGAGCGCGGCTTGTTGATGCCGACCTTGAAGGCCTGGACCTCTCGGGCCAGCCGGCGGGCCTTGTCCTCGTCGTCGCAGGCCAGGCTGGCGACCAGGGCGCCGTTGGAGGCGTTCATCTGGGCCAGCAGCTCGGCCTCGGAGTCGACCACCACGATGGTGTCCACCGGGCCGAACGGCTCGGTGTGCATGAGCGCGCTCGCGCCCCCGGGAGCCAGCAGGGCGACCGGTGCGACGTAGGCGGAGGTGTCCTGCCCGGTGATGAACCGGCCCTGGGCGAGGTCGCCGCGGTACAGCGGCACCGCGCCGCGGTGCATCGCGTCCTCGACCCGGCGGTGCAGCTCCTCGGCCTTGGCGGCGCTGATCACCGGCCCGAAGTCCAGCGTGGGCAGGTCGTCGCCGTCGGACTCCACGGCGAGCGGGTGCCCGAAGCGCAGGGACTGCACCACCGGCAGGTAGGTGGCCAGGAACCTGTCGACCAGCTCCCGCTGGACGACGTAGCGCGGGTAGGCGGTGCAGCGCTGCTTGCCGTACTCGAAGCCCTTGCGCAGGTGCGCGGCCAGCCCGTCCCAGTCGGAGAAGTCCCAGATGCCCCAGGCGTTGAGGCCCTCCTGCTCCAGCATGTGCCGCTTGCCGGTGTCCAGCAGGTTCGCCGCCACCTTCCCGCCGTTGGAGCGGCCGCCGACGAAGGCCAGCGCGCCGATCTCGGGGGAGCGCACGAGCACGCTGGACAGCTCCGCGCCGCCACCGGACAGCAGGGTGACCGGCAGCCCGGCCCGCACCATCAGCGCGTGCGCCAGGGTCAGGCAGGTCGCCCCGCCCTGGGACGGCGTCTTCGCCAGCACGGCGTTGCCGGCCAGCAGCTGCACCAGCTCGGAGTGCACCAGCACCGACATGGGGTAGTTCCAGCTGGCGATGTTGCTCACCGGGCCGGCCAGCGGCTCCCGGCCGACGAGCATGTCGTCGATCTCCTCGACGTACCAGCGCACGCCGTCCAGGGCCCGGTCGACGTCGGCGCAGGCCAGCTTCCACGGCTTGCCGATCTCCCAGGACAGCAGCAGCGCGAGCTCGTCGCGGGCGTCGACCATCATGTCGACCGCGGCGCTCACCCGGGCCTTGCGCTCGGCCAGCGGTGTCCGGGCCCAGTCCCGGTGCGCGGCCGCTGCGGCCAGCACGGCGTGCTGCGCCTCGCCCGCCGACAGCCGGGGGAGACCGGTCAACCGGGTGCCGTCCACGGGGCTGACGAGGGGCTCGGGGTCGCCGATCGGCCGCCAGCTGCCGTCGATCAGGTTGTGCAGGCGGTCGGTGCCGAAGGCTTCCGGCGCGAGGTCGGCCGCCCTGCCCAGGACGGCGGCCCACTCCGTGCCGGGCTTCACGTGCAGGGCCGGGACCGACGGGGCCGCCGCGGGAGGGGAAGGCCGGGTCATCGAGGCTGTCATGGCCACACGATGCCAGCACACGCGGGCTCCCGGGGCAGTCGGCCCCACCGCACGGTCTCGGTTACCCCGTGCGGGGTACCGCCTACCCTGCCCGCCATGACGTGGCTGGTGACCGGGGGAGCCGGGTACATCGGGTCGCACGTGGTGCGGTCCATGACGGCGCGCGGGCTGGACGTGGTGGTGCTCGACGACCTGTCGACCGGGCTGGAGCGGCGCCTGGACGACGCCACCGTCGTGCGCGCGTCACTGCTCGACGAGTCGGCGGTCCGGGAGGTCCTCGCCCGGCACGGGGTCCGCGGGATCGTGCACCTGGCGGGCAAGAAGCAGGTCGCCGAGTCCGTGGCCCGGCCGATGCACTACTACGAGCAGAACGTCGGCGGCCTGCGCCGGCTGCTCGCCGCGGCCGCCGACGCCGACGTCGGGTCGTTCGTGTTCTCCTCCAGCGCCGCCGTCTACGGCGAGCCCGACGTCGCCCGGGTGACCGAGGACCTGCCCTGCCGGCCGGTGAACCCCTACGGCGAGACGAAGCTGGTCGGTGAGTGGATGGTGCGCGACGTCGCCCGGGCCACCGGGATGGCCTACGCCAACCTCCGCTACTTCAACGTGGTCGGGGCCGCCGACCCGGTGCTCGCCGACACCGCCGTCGCGAACCTGGTGACCCAGGTGTTCGCCCGGGTCGACGCGGGCGAGCCGCCGGCGGTCTTCGGCGGCGACTACGACACCGCGGACGGGACGTGCGTGCGGGACTTCGTGCACGTCGCCGACATCGCCTCGGCGCACGTGGCCGCCGCCTCCGCGCTGGCCGACGGCGGGCAGCGGGCGCTCACGCTGAACCTCGGGCGGGGGGAGGAGACCACCGTCGCCGAGGTCTGTGCGGTGATCGGCACCGTGCTCGCCGGGGCGGGGGTGCCGACGCTGCCGCCGGTGGTGACCGCGCGGCGCCCCGGCGACCCGGCCCGGGTGGTCGCCGACGTGCGGCGCGCGGAGAGTGCGCTGGGATGGCGGGCCGAGCGGGACCTCGTGGACATGGTCGCCTCGGCGTGGGCCGGGTGGTGCGCCCACCGGGCCGAGCCGGCGGCGGACCAGCCGGAGGGCTGACCAACGGCCGTCCCTCGCCGCCGTGCGCGACGGAGTCCAGGACCGACGGTCAGGGCCGGGCGGTGGTCAGGGTCGAGCGGTGGTGTGCGGGTCGAGGGCGGTCAGTGCACGCGGGCCGTGCGGGGCCGGGGGCCGGCGGGACGCAGGCCGCGCGGCCGGACGCACCCGCGGCGGCGGCCGCGGACCCGGCGGGAGCGCAGCCGCATCGGGGCACCGGAGTGGGCGAAGGCGTGCAGCGCAGGGACGACGTCGGGGCACCGGTCCTCGAGCGGGGCGTCCAGCGGGTCGGTCCCGGTGCCGACGGGTCCACGCGTCCTGTCCGGCACCACGGCAGCGGTCCGCTCCGGGGTGCGCACCCGGCGGCGCGGCCGGCGTCCGGCCGCGTCGAGCAGCAGCCAGGACAGGGTGATGCAGCAGGCGAGCAGCAGGGTCCCGGTCACAGGGACGTGATCGGCGGCTCCGGTGGGGGCCTTGACCGCTGACCGCACCGCCCCACCCGACCGGGGGGGGACCGAGCTGTCCGGCGCACCGGCGGCAGGCCGGGTCAGCCGCCCCTGGTCGGCGGCTGGCCCGCGGCGATGGCCGCCTGGGCGGCGACCGGGTCGTAGGCGCACACGTTCGACACGTCGTCGCCCACGGCACCGGTCGGCGCGGGCGCCGGGGTCGTCGGCACGGCTGCCGGTGTCGGCGCCGTCGTCGTCGGTGCGGTGGTGGGTGCGGTCGTGCCGCCCGGGCCGGTGGGAGCAGCCGTGTCGGCGCCGAGGGCCTGCTGCACCAGCGAGCGGATCCGCGGGTAGTCCGGGTAGGCCGGGTCGATCACCGTGTCATCGAACACGACGCTGCGGATGCCGGCGTCCTTGACCAGGAAGGCCAGGTCGACGAAGTCCGAGAGCACCGCCTGCGGGATGTCGGTGCTGACGATCTGGGCCGTGGTGGCGGCCAGCCGCTGGTACTGGCTGAGCAGCGTCACCGGGTCCGCGGCGGCGACGATGGCGTCCAGCACGCAGCGCTGGCGGTCCATCCGCTGGTAGTCCGAGAGCCCGAAGCGCCCGCGGGCGAAGTCGAGCGCCCGCGGGCCGCTCATCGTCTGGTCCGGGCCGGGGGCGATGTAGGAGTCGGGCAGGATGCCGCGCGTCGGTTCACCGCCGACCGGTACGTAGTAGTTGACGTTCACCGTGATGCCGCCCAGGGCGTCCACCAGCTGGCTGAAGCCGTCCAGGTTGACCAGCACGAAGTAGTCGATCGGCAGCCCCAGCGCCTCGCCGACCCCGAGCTTGAGCCAGTCGGCGCCGGGGTCGCTGCTGGGCCCCAGGGCGTCGGGGTACGTCGCCGGGCCGTTGCGGTAGACGGCGTTCAGCAGGCCCTCGCTCTCCGAGGCGCCGACGAACCCCCGGGGGTACAGCGCGGCGAGCGGGCTGCTCGCCGGGAAGGGCAGGTTCTCCAGGTTGCGCGGCAGGCTGAACAGCGTCGTCCGGCCGGTCGCGGTCTCGATGCTGGCCACGATCACCGTGTCGGTGCGCACGCCCTCGCGCCCGGCGCCGCCGTCCCCGCCCAGCAGCAGGACGTTGACCCGCTCCTTGTCCCCGAAGGGGTCGGCCGCGTCCGGCGGCGGCACGATGGTCGCGCTCTGCCGGTCGTCGGCGAACACGGAGTCGATCAGCCCGCGCTGGGTGTTGGCCAGGCGCACCCCGGCCACCGACGGCGCCACCACGGCGCCCACGAGCAGCAGCACCACCAAGGTGCCGACCGCGTGCTGCCAGCCGCGCGCGCGGCGCGGCAGCAGCATCCGGTAGCCGGCGAGCACGACGATGACCCACAGCGTCGCGGCGGCGACGATCGCGGCCACCAGCCAGGTCAGCTGCGTGGGGTCGACCGAGGCGCGCACCGCGGTGCGGCGCCCGGCCGTGGCCAGCCAGACGGCGCCGGCGACGACCAGCAGGAAGACCGTGAGGGTGACCAGCCCGAGCCGGCGTCGCCCGGCGGCCAGGAACGCGACCCCCGGGACGACGGCACCGAGCACGGTCAGGCCGACGGCCCGGCCGAACGACGGTGCCACGTGCCGGCCGCCGACGCCGGTGCTGCCCTCGGCGGGGCCGGCACCGGCCGGCGGCCGGTCGGGTGCCGGCGTCTGCTCGTCGCGGGTCACGCCCACGACGCCGTCCTGGTCCTGGTCATCCCGACCATGGTCGCACCGTCGGCGCGCCGAGGCCGACTCGCCGAGGACCACGGACCCCGATCGAGGTGCACGCCACGCGCCGGGCGGGCGCGTACCGACGCGGCGGCAGCAGGCGGTGATCCGGCGGTCACCGCAGGCATGGGGTGACCGGCCGCGGGTACTGACCTCGTTGGCACCCAACCACCTGCTGCGCCGTACCGTGGCCTGCAGGAAGGTCCCGCTCACCAGGAGGTACCGTGTCCGATCCCTCGCAGACAGACCTGCTCCGGGAGCTCGAGCCGGTCGTCGAGAAGAACCTGGACCGGCACATCTCCATGGCCCAGGAGTGGCACCCGCACGACTACGTCCCGTGGTCGCAGGGGCGCGACTTCGCCTTCCTCGGCGGTGAGGACTGGGCGCCGGAGCAGTCCCGGCTGGACGAGACGGCGAAGGCCGCGCTCATCACGAACCTGCTGACCGAGGACAACCTGCCCAGCTACCACCGGGAGATCGCCACCAACTTCGGCACCGACGGCGCCTGGGGCACCTGGGTCGGCCGCTGGACCGCCGAGGAGAACCGGCACGGCATCGCGCTGCGCGACTACCTCGTCGTCACCCGCGGCGTCGACCCCGTGGAGCTCGAGCGTGCCCGGATGGACTACATGACCTCGGGTTACGACTCCGGGGACAAGACCGCACTGGAGGCCGTCGCCTACGTGTCCTTCCAGGAGCTGGCCACCCGGGTGAGCCACCGGAACACCGGCAAGGCCACCGGCGACCCGATCGCGGACAAGCTGCTCGCCCGGATCGCCAAGGACGAGAACCTGCACATGGTCTTCTACCGGAACCTGGTCGCGGCGGCCTTCGACATCGCGCCGGACGACACCATGAAGGCCGTGACCAAGGAGGTCGTCGGCTTCGAGATGCCCGGCGCCACCATGGCCGGCTTCCGGAAGAACTCGGTGATCATCGCCAAGGCCGGGATCTACGACCTGCGACTGCACCACGACGACGTCGTCTCGCCCGTCCTGCGGGCGTGGAACGTCTTCGAGCGCACCGACCTCGGCCCCGAGGGCGAGGCCGCCCGCGACGAGCTCGCGGCGTTCATGGACGGCCTGGACGCCCAGGCCACCAAGTTCGTGGAGAGCCGGGAGCGGATGCGCGCCCGCATGCAGGCCCGCTCCGACGAGAGAATCCGCCCCCTCGCCCAGGCCTGAGCCCAGCGTTGATCAGCTCAGCTGATCACAGTCCCGCCGAGCTCACCAACGTTGGTGCCTGCGGCCAGCGTTGATCAGCTCAGCTGATCAAGGCTGGCCCGCCTAGGGTGGGTTCCCGTGCGCCTCGCCACCTGGAACGTCAACAGCATCCGCAGCCGGGTCGACCGGGTCGCCGCCTGGCTGGAGCGCCAGGACGTCGACGTCCTGGCGCTGCAGGAGACCAAGTGCAAGGACGACCAGTTCCCGGAGGAACGGTTCACCGCGCTCGGGTACCAGGTGGCGCACGTGGGGCTGAACCAGTGGAACGGCGTCGCGCTGCTCTCCCGGGTGGGCCTGGACGACGTCCAGGTGGGGTTCCCCGGCCAGCCGACCTGGTCGGCCAAGGAGGGCGTGGAGCCCGCCGTGGAGGCCCGCGCCATCGGCGCGACCTGCGGCGGGGTGCGGGTGTGGAGCCTGTACGTGCCCAACGGGCGCCAGCTCGGCGACCCGCACCTGGACTACAAGCTGGCCTGGCTGGAGGCCCTGCGGGTGACCGCGGGGGAGTGGCTCGCGCAGGACGCCGAGGCCCAGGTCGCGCTGGTGGGGGACTGGAACATCGCCCCGCAGGACGACGACGTGTGGGACATGTCGGTGTTCAGCCACTCCACCCACGTGTCCCCGCCCGAGCGGGCCGCCTTCCGGGCGGTGGTGGAGGCCGGCTACACCGACGTGGTGCGCCCGCACGCGCCCGGCCCCGGCGTCTACACGTACTGGGACTACACCCAGCTGCGCTTCCCGCGGCGGGAGGGCATGCGGATCGACTTCGTGCTCGGCTCCCCTGCGCTCACCCGCCGGGTCAGCGGTGCGCTGATCGACCGGCAGGAGCGCAAGGGCAAGGGCGCCAGCGACCACGCGCCGGTGGTCGTCGAGCTGGGGGAGTGAGCCTCGCTCAGGTCGTCGACCGCTCGGCCGGCTCGACCGGGCGCGACCGGGCGACGTGCCGCCGTCCGGCGGTCCAGAACGCGGTGGCGATGCCGACGAAGACGGCCAGCGGCACCAGCTCGGTGAGCAGGTAGAGCCACTTCTCGTCCTGCGCCCAGCCGTCGAGCCGGTAGTCCTCGCCGAACCACTCGTCGCCCAGGCCGGGGAAGAGCAGCTGCACGGTGGCGAAGGCGATCCAGGCCGAGGAGACCACGGTGAGCAGCCCCAGGGCGGGCGCGCGGTAGGGGCGCGGCCGGTCGGGGTCGGCGCGGCGCAGCTTCCAGGCCGCCGGGAAGATGCCCAGGTAGGAGATCAGCGTGGTGGAGATGGCCAGCGCCAGCACGACGCCGAAGAACTTGCCCAGGTCACCGTCGGTGATCTCGGTGGCGGCCACGAACACCACGCTGGCCAGCACGCCGGAGAGCACGTTGACCCGCAGCGGGGTGCCGAAGCGGGCGGAGAACGCCCCCAGGTAGCGCGGGCCGGCGCCGTCGTAGCAGGAGACGGCCAGCGTGCGGTCCGAGCCCATGATCCAGGTGAGCCCGGACGTGAAGGCGACCAGCGCGACCAGGGCGCCGAGCAGGTACCCGACGCCGGTGCCGAAGCCGCTGAGGGTGGCGGTCACCGTGCCGTCGGGGGCGGTGGTCACCTCGCCGCCGAAGACGGTGAGCGACTGCCGGATCGCCTCGGGGAACCCGGACAGCCCGCTGGCCTGATCCGTGGGCAGCACCAGCAGGATGCCGAGCAGCGGGATGCCGTACAGCAGCCCGGTGGCGACGACGGACTTCCGGATGCCGGCCGGGACGTCCTTCGCGGCGTCCGTCATCTCCTCGCCGGCCGCGCTGGGCAGCTCGAAGCCGACCAGGCTGAACAGCACCAGGGGCACCAGCGCCACGAACCCGCTGAAGCTCGGTCCGTACTCGGCGAGGCTGGGCCCGTCGAAGCCGTTCTCGGCCCCGTAGGCGACCACCAGCACGCTGAACACGCCGAGCAGCAGGAACCGGGCCAGCGCCCCGATGGTGGCCACCCACTTGCCGACCCGGAAGGACAGGATCGCGAACAGCGTCCCGGCCCAGATGAACACCCCGGCGAACACGTAGGTGAACGGCGTGGAGAAGTCCTCGCCGCCGTTGTAGAAGACCACCAGCCCGCCCAGCGCGGTGCCGACCAGCGTGCCGCCCATCCACACCGGGTTGGTGACCCAGTAGAAGAAGTTGTTCACCGCCCCGGCGAGGTGGCCGAAGGCCATCCGCACCCACACGTACGGCCCGCCCTCGGCGGGGTACGCAGCACCCAGCTCGGCCAGCAGCATCGACGACGGCACCGCGAACAGCAGCAGGCAGATCAGCAGCCAGCTGAAGCCCTCGCCGCCGACCGTGGCCAGGGTGCCCAGCCCGTCGATCCCGACCAGGGTGCAGACGAGGAAGAAGAAGATGTCCACCCGGCCGAAGTGCTGCTGGAGCTTCGACCTCTCCTCGGCCGCGCCGGCCGGCTCGACCTGCTCCGGGTCAAACGTCATCGTCATGGTCGAGCCACCTCCGCACCGGGAACCGTTGCGTGGAGCATCGGTGACGCACGTTTCCGTCGTGTGACCCGGCACGCACGGTGTGCGGGAGGGCCCGCTCCGGGCGGCGTGTTGTCCTCGGTGATGACCTCCGCAGCGCCCACCGCCCCCGCCCGCCCCCGCCTCTGGACGCCGTCCCGCGTGCTCGTCACCCGCTCGGCCGCCGCGCTGCCGCACGGCCGCCGCATCCTGGAACGCCTCGAGTCCGCCGGGGTGCGCGACGTCGAGCTGCTGTCCGGCGACCGGCTGCCCAACCTGCGCGGGGACGGCGACCGGGCCGCGTTCATGGCCGCCAAGCAGACCCTCGCCGTCGTGGTGGGCGCGCCGTCGAAGCGGCGGCTGCAGCCGATCCCGCCGTCGGCGGACTGGCGCTTCGACCTGGCCGAGGGCTGCCCGGCGCACTGCCAGTACTGCTACCTCGCCGGGTCGCTGACCGGCCCGCCGATCACCCGCGTGTTCGCCGACCTGGACGACGTCCTGGCCTCGCTGGACGGCTACGTCGGCCGCGGCGGCGTCACCAGCGGCACCGTGGAGCGCGGCGGGGAGGGCACCACGTTCGAGGCGTCCTGCTACACCGACCCGCTGGCCATCGAGCACGTCACCGGCGGGCTGGCCCGGGCGATCACCCACGTCGGCACGCACGACTGGTCGGGCCCGGTGCAGCTGCGGGCCACCACCAAGTTCGACGACGTCGCCGGCCTGCTCGACCTGCCGCACCACGGCCGCACCCGGCTGCGCTTCTCGGTCAACGCCGCACTGGTCGCCCGCCGCTTCGAGGGCGCCACCGCGTCGGTGCCCGCCCGGCTGGCCGCCCTGGGCACGGTGGCCCGGGCCGGCTACCCGGTGGGCCTGACGATCGCCCCGATCATGCCGGTCGAGGACTGGCGGGCCGGCTACGGCGAGCTGCTGGACGCCGTCGGCGCGGTGCTGCCCGACGGCGCCGACCTCACCGTCGAGTGCATCACCCACCGGTTCACCCCGAACAGCAAGGCGACGCTGACCGACTGGTACCCGCGCACCCGGCTGGAGATGGACGAGGACCTGCGCGTGCAGAAGCGCGGCAAGTTCGGCGCGGTCAAGCACGTGTACCCGAAGCCGGTGATGGGCGAGCTGCGCAGCTGGTTCGCCGGCGCGATCGCCGAGCGGCTGCCCGAGGCCCAGCTGCTGTACTGGACCTGACCCCGGCACGGACGCTGACGGGCGGCCCACGATCGGATGACGCACGATCGACCTGTCCGCCCCCAGCCCCGGAGGTACTCCCGTGCGTCGTCCCGCCACCGCCCTGCTCGCCACCGTCGCGTCGGTCGCCCTGACGTCGGTGCTGCTCGCCACCCCCGCGTCGGCCGGCACCCGGCTGCCCGAGACCGTGCCGCTGCCCGCCGGCTTCCAGCCCGAGGGCATCACCTCCGGCCCCGGCACCACCTTCTACGTCGGCTCCCGCACCACCGGCGCGATCTACCGCGGCGACCTGCGCACCGGTGAGGGCGCGGTGCTGGTGCCCGGTGCCACCGGCGAGGCCGCCATCGGCACCGAGTACGACCCGGCCACCGGCCGGCTCTGGGTCGCCGGCGGGAACAGCGGCGAGATCACGGTCTACGACGCCGCCAGCGGCACGCTGCTGGGCAGCTGGACGCCGGGCGGCACCGGCTTCCTCAACGACCTCACCGTCACCCCCGACGCCGTCTACGTCACCGACTCGAACGTCGCCCAGCTGATCGTGGTGCCGACCCCGGGCGGGGTGCTGCCGGATCAGGCACAGAAGCTGCCGCTGACCGGCGACATCGCCTTCACCCCGGGGGTGATCAACGCCAACGGCATCGAGGACGCCCGGGGCGGGCAGGTGCTGCTGGTCGTGCAGAGCAACACCGGGCTGCTGTTCGCCGTCGACCCGGAGACGGGCGTCGCCACCACCGTCGACCTGGGCGGTGCCTCGCTGAGCAACGGCGACGGCCTGCTGCTGCAGGGCTCGACGCTGTACGCGGTGCGCAACCGGCTCAACGAGATCGTCCGGATCCGACTGCACCTGGCGCCCGGCGCACCCTCGGGCCAGGTGGTCGACACGCTCACCGACCCGGACTTCGACGTCCCGACGACGGTCACCCAGGCCGCCGGCCGGCTGTTCGCGGTCAACGCCCGCTTCGGCGTCGCCTCGCCGGAGGCGGCGTCCTACGACGTCGTCCTGGTGGACCGCTCGCGCGACTGAGCCGCCGCGGCGCCCGGCGGTGCGATGATCCGGGCGTGCCCGAGTCCCGACCGCCGCTGACGCCCGCGCTGTCCGGGGCGGAGTTGCGCCGTTGGTACTGGCTGCGTGCGGAGCTCGCCCCCCTCGCCCGCACCCTCGGCGTCCCGGGCGGCGGGGGCAAGCAGGAGCTGACCGACCGGCTGGCCGCCGCGCTCGACGGCCGGCCGGTCGCCCCGGCGCCCCGGCGGGGGGTCGGCGCGGCCCGGCTGCCCGAGCCGCTCACCGAGGCGACCGTGCTGCCGGCCGGCCAGCGGTGCACGCAGCAGCTGCGGGCGTGGTTCACCGCCCAGGTCGGGCCCGCGTTCCGCTTCGACGGGCCGATGCGGGAGTTCGTCGCCGGCGGCGCCGGGCGCACGCTCGGCGACGCGCTCGAGCACTGGCACACCACCCGGGCCCGGCCCCGCGGCGAGATCGGCGAGCAGTTCGAGCTGAACCGGTTCGTCCGCGCCTGGCACCTGCAGCACCCGGACGGCGCCCGGGCCGACGCGCTCGCCGCCTGGCGGGCCCATCGCGCCCTGCCCGTGGACGCCCGCGAGGCGAGCGCCCCCTAGGCTGGCTCGTCGTGCTCGTGCTGCTGCCCCCGTCGGAGACCAAACACCCCGGCGGCGACGGCGCCCCGCTCGACCTGCCCGGTCTCAGCTCCCCGGAGCTGAACCCGGTGCGCGAGCGGCTCGTGGCCGCGGTGGAGGCCCTGGCCGCCGACGTGCCGGCGTCCCGGGCGGCGCTGGGTCTCGGCCGCACCCAGGACGACGAGATCGCCCGCAACGCCGCCGTCCGCAGCGCGCCCACGCTGCCGGCGCTGGACCGTTACACCGGCGTGCTCTACGACGCCCTCGACGTCCGGTCGTTCACCCGGGGCCAGCGCCGGCGGGCCGACGCCCGGCTGGCGGTGGGCTCGGCGCTGTTCGGCCTGCTGCGCGGGGGTGACCGGGTACCGGCCTACCGGCTGTCCGCCGGCTCCCAGCTGCCCGGGCTGCCCACGCTGCGGGCACTGTGGAAGCCAGTGCTGACCCCGGTGCTGGCCGGCGCGGGCGAGCTGGTGGTGGACCTGCGCTCCGGCGGCTACGCGGACCTGGCGCCGGTGCCGGGCGCGGTGACCGTGCAGGTGCTCAGCGAGCGCCCGGACGGCACCCGCTCGGTGGTCAGCCACTTCAACAAGGCGCACAAGGGCCGGATCGCCCGACTGCTCGCGCTCACCACCGCCGAGCCGGACTCCGTCGTGCGGCTGCGGGCGCTGCTGCGCCGGGCCGGGTTGCACGTGGAACACCACGCGCCCGAGGAGCTCACCCTGGTGGTGCCTGCCGACGCCGTCGTGCGCTGATCCGGCCACGACGTCCGTGCGCGCGGTGCCCCGGCAGCATGCGCCCCGGCGCTGGCGGGGCCGGAGCACCGGTGCTCGAACCGTGGCGCACGAGGGCTCGCGCGGTGTCGCGCGTGCTCCTGCGGTGCTGCACCACCGCAGGAGCGGCAGGGACACCGCAGGAGCAGCGGCAGGGACCGGGTCAGACGGTGCTGGCGTCGATGACGAAGCGGTAGCGCACGTCGGAGGCCACGATCCGCTCGTAGGCCTCGTCGATCTGGTCGGCGGAGATGACCTCGATCTCGGCGCCCAGGCCGTGCTCGGCGCAGAAGTCCAGCATCTCCTGGGTCTCCCGGATGCCACCGATCTTCGAGCCGGCCAGGCTGCGCCGGTTCTGGATCAGCGAGAAGGCGGCCTCGGTCATCGGCTGCTCGGGGGCGCCGACCTCGACGAGGGTGCCGTTGACCCGGAGCATGCCGAGGTAGGCGTCCAGGTCGAGGGTCGCCGACACGGTGTTGACGATCAGGTCGAAGCGCCCGCGCAGCTGCTGGAAGGTCTCCGGGTCGCTGGTGGCGAAGAAGTGGTCGGCGCCCAGGCGCAGGCCGTCCTCCTGCTTCTTGAGGCTCTGCGACAGCACGGTCACCTCGGCGCCGAGCGCGTGCGCGATCTTGACGCCCATGTGGCCGAGGCCGCCGAGGCCCACGACGGCGACCTTGGTGCCGGGGCCGGCGCCCCAGTGCTTCAGCGGGCTGTACAGGGTGATGCCGGCGCACAGCAGCGGGGCGGCGACGTCCAGGCCGATGCCCTCGGGGATGCCGAGCACGTAGTCCTGGGCGACGACGATCTGCTGGGAGTAGCCGCCGTCGGTGGGCTTGCCGTCCTGCACGCCGCCGTAGGTGCCGGTCTCGCCCTGGAGGCAGTACTGCTCCTCACCGGCCAGGCAGTTCTCGCACTCGCGGCAGGAGTCCACGAAGCAGCCGACGCCGACCCGGTCGCCGACGGCGTACTTCGTCACCGCGCTGCCGACCTCGGCGACGGTGCCGGCGATCTCGTGGCCGGGCACCAGCGGGTAGTTCGTGGCACCCCACTCACCGCGCGCGGTGTGGATGTCGGAGTGGCAGATGCCGGCGTAGGCGATGTCGATCCGCACGTCCTCCGGGCGCAGGTCGCGGCGCTCGATCGTGGTGCGCTGGAAGGGCACGCGGGGGCCGGCGGTGGAGCGGGCGTTCACGGTGGTGGGCACGGTGCTGGGCTCCTCGGATCGGGTGCGGGGCCGGCGCGGTCCACAGGACGCACACGCCGTCCCCTCCTGGCTACCCCGGTCACGTCCACATTGCTCGCCGCGCATGTGGCGACCTGCGTCACGCCGTCCCTCAGGGGGCGAGCGGCTTCTCGAACCAGCGGACGTCGTGGAAGCGACCGAACTTGAAGCCCACCTCACCCAGCGTGCCGACGACCGCGAACCCGAACCGCCGGTGCAGCGCCTCGGATGCCGGGTTGGGCAGCGCCACGGCGGCGTAGGCCCGGTGCAGGCCCTGATCGGCCAGCGCGTCGAACAGGCCTGCGTAGAGCGCCGAGCCCAGCCCCTGCCCGACGGCGCCCGCCCGCAGGTAGACGCTGGTCTCCACCGAGGTGTCGTAGGCGGCGCGCGGGCGGAACCGGCTGCTGGCCGCGAACCCCTGCACCCGCCCGTCGACCTCGGCCACCACGACGCGGTGCGGGCCGCCGGCGTGCCCTGCGAGCCATTCGCGGCGGGCGGCCTCGTCGGGTGGGTCGACGTCGAAGGTGGCGGTGCCGGTCAGCACGTGGTGCGCGTACACCTCGGTGAGGGCGGGGACGTCGTCGGCGGTGGCGGGTCGCACGGTGGTGGGCACGCTGCATCCTGACCCGGGCCGCCCGCGCGGTGCTGCACTAGCGTCCGCGGGGTGAGCGACGAGGACCTCTGCACCCGCCCGGCCACCGAGCTGGCGGCGATGGTGCGCGCCCGGGAGGTGAGCGCCCGCGAGCTGCTGGAGGCGCACCTGGCCCGGATCGAGCGGCTCGACCCGCTGGTCAACGCGATCGTCACGCTCGACTCGGAGGGCGCCCGCGCGGCCGCGGACGCCGCCGACGCGCAGCTGGCCTCCGGCGCCCCGCTGGGTCCGCTGCACGGGCTGCCGGTGGCCCACAAGGACACCCACCAGACCGGGGGCATGCGCACCACCTGGGGCTCGCCGCTGCACCGGGACACGGTGCCGGCCCGCGACGAGCTGGTGGTCGCCCGGTTGCGGGCCGCCGGTGCGGTCCGGGTCGGCAAGACCAACGTGCCGGAGTTCGCGGCCGGGTCGCACACCTTCAACACGCTCTTCGGGGCCACCCACAACCCGTACCGGCACGGCTTCTCCGCCGGCGGCTCGTCGGGTGGCGCGGCCGCGGCGCTGGCCGCCGGGCTGGTCCCGGTCGCCGAGGGCAGCGACATGGGCGGCTCGCTGCGCAACCCGGCGGCGTTCTGCAACGTGGTCGGCCTGCGGCCCACGCCGGGTCGGGTGCCCAGCCACCCGACGGCGACGGCCTGGTCGCAGCTGTCGGTGCAGGGCCCGATGGGCCGCACGGTCGCCGACGTCGCCCTGGGCCTGTCGGTGCTGGCCGGGCCGGACCCGCGGGTGCCGATCTCGCTGGCGGCGGAGCCGGGGCTGGCCGCGCCGCTGCCCACGGAGCTGACCGGGCTGCGGGTCGCCTGGGCGCCCACGCTGGGCGGCCGGGTCCCGGTCGACCCGGCCGTGCTCAGCACGTTGGAGGCGTCGCTGGGCGTGTTCGGCGAGCTGGGCGCCACGGTGGAGGAGGACTGCCCCGACCTGACCGGCGCCGACGAGGTGTTCGGGACCCTCCGGGCCTGGCTGTTCGACGCGAGCTTCGGTGACCTGGTGCGCCGGCACCCGGACCAGGTGAAACAGACGATCCGCTGGAACGCCGCGGTCGGGGCAGCGCTCACCGGCGCCGACCTGGCCCGGGCCGAGGTCGCGCACACCCGGTTGTACGAGCGGGTGGTCGCGTTCTTCGACCGCTACGACGTGCTGCTGGCGCCCACCACGCAGGTGCTGCCGTTCCCGGTGGAGACGGAGTACCCCACCGAGGTGGACGGGGTGGAGCTGGCCGACTACGTCGCCTGGATGCGCTCGTGCACGTTGGTCTCGGCCACCGGCTGCCCGGCGCTGTCGGTGCCCGGGGGCTTCTCGCCGGACGGTCTGCCGGTGGGGCTGCAGGTCGTCGGCGCCCCGCGCGCGGACCGCCGGGTGCTGGAGGTGGGGCACGCCTTCGAGCAGGCCACCGGCTTCGGCTTGCGTCGCCCGGCGTTCTCGACCGCTGTCTAGGCTTCTCTAGCGCATGGGTGAGACGGAGACAGAGACTGGTCGGCTCTTCTCCGCTCGTCAGCACCCGACCTCGGACCGCCACCCGCTCAGCCGACGCTTGCGTCACTCCTGACGCCCGGTGATCAGGGCCCGGTGATCAGGGTCCGGTGATCAGGGCCCGGTGACGGGCTGACCTGTCCCCGCGCCACCGCCCCGACCAGGACCTGGAGCACAGTTGTGCTCTGCTCGCTGTACGCGAGCAGAGCACAAGCCTCCGCAGAAGGGTGTCCGGTCGGCGGAGAGGGCCGGTTCGTCCACATGTGCCGACGGGCGGCCGCTTCGTCCACGAGTGTCGGCACGGTCGAGGCGGGGCGCACCGGCGCCCGCGCGGGTGTGCCGGCCGCGCCACGGTGCGCGGCGGCGCGCTGGGAGAGCTGCAGAACACCGCACGATGCCGGCTCGCAGTCCCACCCCAGGACAGCACGGGACCCCGGTCACCTGACGGTGACCGGGGTCGCGGGGGAGTGCGGGGTCAGGCGGTGAAGCCTGCGCGGTCCACCTTGCGGTGGTAGCGCTCGCCGAGTTTGCCACCCAGGATCGCGCCGATCAGCGTGACGATCAGCGTGGCCACCAGGGCGACGATGCCCGCGGTGGTCATCGTGCTGCCGCTGAAGGGCAGGCTGGGCAGGTTGAGCTGGGAGAGCACGTCGTACTGCGAGCCGGCCACGGCGACCAGGACGCCCAGGGCGATGGTCACGAGCAGACCGATCACCCAGACCGCGATGCCCTGCTTCATGCCGTCGAAGCGGGCCATGCGGCCGGCGACGTAGCCACCGGCGAGGTAGGCCAGGAACAGCACGACCAGCAGTGCGATGCCGCCGGCGATGCCGATGGTGTCCGCGGCACCCCCGGTGGCGGCGTCGGCCGCGGCGTCGGTGCTGACGCCCTGGCTCAGGCCGAAGGCGACCCCGGCCGCGGAGAGCAACGCGAGCAGGATGACGGCCAGGCCGTTGGCCGACAGCCAGCCGAAGAAGGCGGCTCCCCACTTGATGCCACCGAAGCGGGCGTGCTGGGCGTCGACGGCGTCGCGCGCCGCTCCCTTGGTCGGGTGCGCACCGGCATTGCCGGCGACGTTGTCGCTGAAGCTGGTGGCGCGCTGGGCGGCACCGGTGGTGTGGTCGGGCTGGTTCATCGGGTGCTCCTGGAGGTCGGTGCGGGTGGGTCCGGGCGCCACTGCGGTGGTCCGGCGGCGGTCCCGGAGGCGCCTGCACAGCGCTGCCGGTGCGGCAGCGGAGGAGGGCGGGGACCCTGTGGGGGTTGCTGGAACTGGCCGGACTGCCGGGCCCGCTGCTGGCGCTGTGCCGTCAGCGGGCCCGGGAGGCGGGGTGGGTCAGCGACGCGTGCGGACGTCCGCGTCGGTGTCGGCCTCGATCTGCTCCTTGCGGACCGTGTCGGTGACCGTCTCGGTCGACGTCACCGTCTCGGTGTCCAGTCGCACGCGCTCGACCGGCACGGTCTCCTTGGCGACCACGGGGCGCTCGGCGTGCAGCGTGACCTCGTGCTCCTCCTCGGAGATGGCCGGGCCGTCGTAGGCCGCGCCGCGGTTGGCCTCGGTGATCGGCTCGCGCTCGATCCGCACCTCCTCGCGGCGGACCGGGACGGTCTGCGTCACGTTCTCGCTGACGATGTGCTTGCGCAGCCGGGCGCGGCCGGTCTCCACCCGCTGGGTGCCGACGTGCAGCTGCTCCTCCGACCGCGTCATCGCGTCGTCCGTGATGGGGCCGGAGGTGTCGTGGCCGACGGTGCCGTGGTGGTTCGTGTCGGTCCCGGTGACCTGGCCGGTGGTCTGGCCGGTGAGGCCCTGCCCCGCGGTGCCCGTCGTCGTCGTGTTCGTGTCCGTGGTGGTGTTGCCGGAGAAGCCGTAGTAGCGGTACAGCTCCTCCTCCTCCTGCGGGTCGAGGTGACCGTCGACGTCGACCTTCGGGGCGCCCTTGACCTGGCCCTTCTCGACCGGGAGCCGCAGGTCGCCACCGGAGAAGGTGGCCTCGCCGGCCGGCACGAAGGTCTCCTTGGTGCCGAACAGGCCGGTGTGCACGGTGATCCAGGACGGCTGGCCGGTCTGGTCGTCCAGGTAGAGCTGGCCGACCTTGCCGATCTTGTCGCCGTCGCGGTCGTAGGCGGTGCTGCCGATCACCTGGTCGAGCTGGGTCTCGCTGAGCATGGAGTTCTCCCGTTCTCGGTGTGGTGCTGGGGTGGCACTGGACTGTGGGCGGCTGCAGGGCCCCGGGGGTCTCGTGCGCCGCGGCTCTTGACTGCCCAGGTGCTTTACGTTGTAAACACGGTGCTGCGCCGAGAGCGCCCCTCGGGTCGGGGCGCGCGGCCGTGCTGGAGGCACCGCTGCAGTGGTGGTACCCGCATGGGTCGCCGGCGACACCCGGCGGTCCCGAGTGCGGTGCCCGGTGCGGCGCCTGGGCCGTCCGGCGCCGCGGTGGGCGGGTCAGGAGGTGGAGCGGCGGGCCGAGCGGGCGGAGGACTCCTCCAGCACCCGCCCGAGACGCTCGATCAGGGTCTCCAGCGACTCCTCGAACTCCGCGGCGGACTCGTCCCGGGAGAGCAGCGGCTCCAGCCGGTCGATCGTCGGGTGCTGCTCGAGGTCGGCGGTCGCGTCCGCCGCCCCGCCCTCCGGCTCGTCCTCCGGGCTGATCTTGACGCCGCGGTGCGACACCTCGAGCAGCAGGTGGCCGAGCAGGAAGCTGGAGTACGCCCGGTAGGCGGCCACCGCCGCCTCGTCGGAGAACCCGGCGGCGAGCAGCGCGTCCAGGAAGGTCTCCAGCCAGCGCAGGCTGCGCAGCGGCGGGCGCAACCACGGCGCCGCCGGTGGCCGGGTGGCGATCAGCGGGAACACCTCGGGGTGGGCCAACGCGATGCGACGCACCCCGTGGGCCAGTCGCTGCAGGAAGTCCTGCCAGCCGTGCTGGGCCTGCATGTGCACGTCCGGGTCGCCGTACAGCTCGTCGATCACCGTCTCGACGACGCCGTCGAGCAGGTTCTCCCGGCCCGGCACGTACCGGTACAGCGCCATCGCCTCGACGCCCAGGTGCGCGCCGAGCCGGCGCATCGTCAGGGCCCCGAGGCCGTGCTGGTCGATGTACTCCACGGCGGCGCCGAGCACCCGCCGACGGTCCAACCCGCGGCGGCCGGTGTCCGGCGGCCCGGCGGGCAGCACCGCCGCCGATGCTCCCCGGCCCTCGGGCGAGTCCGGGTCGTGCTCGCGCTCGTCGTCCACGCACCGGCCCCTCTCACCTGCGGTGACCCCCCGATCGGCCCCGACTCTGCCACCTGGTGACCGAGCGGGGACCGGGGGGCTCAGGTGCGCCGGCGCAGCCCCCGCAGGGTCCGGACGGCGACGACGAGCTCGGCCAGCTCGTGCCGGTCGCCGTTGGACAGCTCGGCCAGCTGCGCGGCGGCGCGGCGCTGCGTGGTGTCCCAGCGCTGCACCCAGCCGTCCACCAGCGCGACCGGCCCGTCGTCGTCCCCGTCGCGCAGCGCCAGCACGTCGGCGGTGAGCGCGGCCTGCTCCGCGGCGAGGTCGTCGCGCAGCGACGCCCGGGCCATCGAGGGCCACCGGCGGTCGCGGGGCAGGCCGATCACCAGCTCGCGCAGCGGCACCAGCTGCAGGTGCTCGCCGAGCCGGTGCATCACCTGACCGGCCTGGGCCAGCGGCGCCCCGGTCCGCTCGGCGACCACCGCCAGGTCCAGGGCGACCGGCAGCACCGGCGCGGTGGCCGCTTCCGCGGCGAGGTCGGCGGGCACCCCGGCGGCCCGGAACTCGGCCTCGCGGGCGGCGTGGGCGGTGGCGTCCGGGCCGAGCAGCCAGTCGGGCAGACCCGCCCGCACCTCGGCGACCGGACCGGCGAAACGGCCGGTCACGCCGGTCAGCGACGGCGCGGGCTCCGCGGACAGCTCCGGCACCCGCAGCAGCCAGCGGGCGGCCCGCTCGGCCAGCCGGGTCGCCTCGGTGCGCAGCTGCACCTGGACGGCGGCCGGCACCCGGTTGTCCAGGGCGCGGGCGGAGTCCCACATGCGGTCGATGTCGAACACGGCGCGGGCCACCGCGTGCGCGCGCACCACGGTGACCAGCGGCGCACCGGTCTCCTCGGCGAGCCGGAACAGGCCGGTCACACCGGCCACGTTCACCGCACGGTTGGTGATCGAAGTGGCGATGATCTCCCGGCGCAGCGGGTGGGCGGCGACCGCGTCGGGGAAGCGCCGGCGCAGCGGGGCCGGGAAGTAGGAGGTGAGCAGCGGCCCCAGCGCCGGGTCGTCGGGCAGCGTGGAGTGCAGCACCGCGTCGGCCACCTCGAGCTTGGCGTAGGCCAGCAGCACCGACAGCTCCGGGCCGGTGAGCGCGGAGCCGTCCCGCCGGCGCTCGCCGATCGCCCGGTCGTCGGGCAGGTCCTCCACCGCGCGGTCGAGCCGGCCGGAGAGCTCCAGGGCCCGGATGAACCGCTGGTGGGCGTCGAGCAGCCCGCGGGCGGCGGAGCACTCGGCGGCCAGCGCGGCGTTCTGGTCGTAGTTGTCCGCCAGCACCCCGGCGGCGACGTCGTCGCTCATCTCGGCCAGCAGGGCGACCCGGCCCTCGGCGTCCAGCTGCCCGGCCCGGACGACCCGGTCCAGGGCGATCTTGATGTTGACCTCGTGGTCGGAGGTGTCCACGCCGGCGGAGTTGTCGATGGCGTCGGTGTTCACCCGGCCGCCGGCCAGCGCGTACTCGACCCGGCCGCGCTGGGTGAGCCCCAGGTTGCCGCCCTCGCCGACGACCCGCACCCGCAGCTGCTCGCCGTCGACCCGCACGGCGTCGTTGGCCTTGTCGCCGACGTCGAGGTGGCTCTGCGCCGAGGACTTCACGTAGGTGCCGATGCCGCCGTTGAACAGCAGGTCGACCGGCGCCAGCAGCACCGCGCGCACCAGCTCGCCCGGGGTCAGGTGGTCGACGCCGTCGTCCAGGCCCAGGGCGCGGCGGGCGGGCTCGCTGATCGGCACCGACTTGGCGGTGCGCGGCCACACGCCGCCGCCGGCGGAGATCAGCGAGCTGTCGTAGTCGGCCCAGGAGGAGCGGGGCAGCTCGAACAGCCGCCGGCGCTCGGCGAAGGACGTCGCGGCGTGCGGGTCGGGGTCGACGAAGACGTGCCGGTGGTCGAAGGCGGCCACCAGGCGCAGGTGCTCGGACAGCAGCATCCCGTTGCCGAACACGTCCCCGGACATGTCGCCGACGCCGACGACGGTGACCTCCTGGCTCTGGGTGTCCACGCCCAGCTCGCGGAAGTGCCGGGTCACCGACTCCCAGGCGCCACGGGCGGTGATGCCCATGGCCTTGTGGTCGTAGCCGACCGAGCCGCCGGAGGCGAAGGCGTCGCCGAGCCAGAAAGCGCGCTCCAGCGCCACCGAGTTGGCCAGGTCGGAGAAGGTCGCGGTGCCCTTGTCCGCCGCGACCACCAGGTAGGTGTCGTCGCCGTCGTGCCGCACGACCCGCTCGGGCGGCACGACCTCGCCGTCGCGCAGGTCGTCGGTGAGCGAGAGCAGCGCGTTGATGAAGATGCGGTAGCAGGCCTGGCCCTCGGCCAGCACCTCGTCCCGGGTGGCGCCCTCGGGGGTGGGCCGCAGCGGCACGAAGCCGCCCTTGGCGCCGGTCGGCACGATGACGGTGTTCTTCACCGTCTGGGCCTTGACCAGGCCGAGCACCTCGGTGCGCAGGTCCTCCCGGCGGTCGCTCCAGCGCAGCCCGCCGCGGGCGACGGCACCGAAGCGCAGGTGCACGCCCATCACCCGGGGCGAGCTGACCCAGATCTCCCGGGCGGGGCGGGGCTCGGGCAGGTCCGGGACGGCGTGCGGGTCGAGCTTGAGCACCAGCGGCGCGCCCCCGGCGAAGGCCCCGGTGGTGTAGGCCGACGTGCGCTGGGTGGCGCAGACCGCGGCGAACAGCGCGGACAGCACCCGGTCCTGGTCCAGGGAGTCCACGGCGGCGATGCGCTCGCGCAGCACGTCGGCCAGCCGGGTCTCCCGGCGTGCCCGGTCACCGAGCAGGTCGGGGTCGAAGCGCACCCGGAACAGCTCCAGCAGCGCGGCCACCACCTGCGGGTGGGCGGCGAGGGACTCCTCGACGTAGCTCTGGCCGAAGGGCAGCCCGCCCTGGCGCAGCCACTGCACGTAGCCGCGCACCACGGCGACCTGCCGCCAGTCCAGGCCGGCGGCGAGCACCAGCGCGCCCAGCCCGTCGTCCTCGGCGTCGCCGCGCCAGACGGCGGCGACGGCCTCGGTGAACCGGGTGGCCAGGGTGTGCGCGGCCGGCGGGTCGATGCCGGTGGAGGTGGCGGTGAGCCCGAAGTCGTACACCCAGGCCAGCGGGGCACCGATCCGGTCGATCTCGTAGGGCCGCTCGTCGACGACGTCCACGCCCATGTGCTGGAGCACCGGCAGCACGTCGGACAGCAGCAGCCGCTCGCCCACCCGGTAGACGGTGAGCCGGCGCTCGCCGGGCTCGGCCGTTCCCGGGGCCTGCAGCTTCAGCGCGATCTCACCCGGCGCGAGCGCGTCGAGGCGGGCGAGGTCCTCCACGGCGGTGGTGGCCGGGAAGTCCTCCTGGTAGGCGGCCGGGAAGGCGTCGGCGACCCGGGCCAGCCGCCGTTCGGCCTCCGCCCCGTGCCGGGCGGCGAGGGCGTCGGCGAGGTCGTCGGTCCAGCTGCGGGCGGCGGCGGCCAGCGCGGCCTCCAGCGCCGGGACGTCGACGTCGGGCAGCGTCGTCCCGCCGCGACGGTCGACCGGCACCCGGACGACGAAGTGCAGCCGGGTGAGCACCGACTCGGTGGACCGGGCCGTGTACTCGATGCTGGTGCCGCCCAGGCGCTCGAGCAGCAGCTGCTGCATGGCCAGCCGGACGTCGGTGGTGTACCGGTCGCGGGGCAGGTAGACCAGGGCGGAGAAGAACCGGCCGAACGGGTCGCGGCGCAGGAACAGCCGGGTCTGCCGGCGTTCGCGCAGGTGCAGCACGGCCAGCGACACCGGCAGCAGCTCGTCGGCGTCGACCTGCAGCAGCTCGTCGCTGGGGTAGCTCTCCAGGACGTCGAGCAGCTCCTTGCCCGAGTGGCTGTCCGCGGGCACCCCGGAGCGGTCCAGCACGGCGGCGACGGTGCGCCGGAGCACCGGCACCTCCCGCACGCTGCCGGTGAGGCCCGCGGCGGGGAACAGCCCGACCAGCCGGTGCTGGCGCACGGCGCCCTCGGGCGTGGGCAGCCGCACCGCGACGACGTCGAGCCAGGCCGGCCGGTGCACGGTGGCCCGGGCGTCGCCCTTGGTGACCAGCAGCGGGCCGTGCTCGGCGGCGGCCGTGGACGGTGGGACCACGCGCTGGCCGTCGTCGTCGCTGCGCAGCACGCCGAGCCCGGAGCCGGGCACCGCGGTGACGGTGGTGGCGCCGTCGGCGGCGGTGGTCACGTCGACGTCGCGGGCGCCCAGGAAGACGAAGTTGCCCTCGGTGAGCCAGCGCAGCAACGCCGCACCCTCGCGCGCGCCCGCGGCCGCGTCGGCGTCCTCGCCGGGGGGCAGGGCCTCCAGCCGGTCGGCGAGCTCGGCGGCCCGGGCGCGCAGCTTGGCGCCGTCCTCGTGCACGCCGCGGACGTCGCCGAGCACGGTGCGCAGGCCGGCGACCAGGTCGGTGGCCGCCTCCTCGTCGAGCGGGGCGTCGAGCACGACGACCATCCACGACTCGGCCAGCGCGTCGCTGCCGCAGGTGGCGGGGTCGCCGCTGTCGCAGAAGGCCAACAGCCGGCCGGCGAGGTCGCGGCGCACCACGACCACCGGGTGGACGACGTGGTCCAGCGTGATGCCCTGGCGGACGATCTCGGCGGTGACCGAGTCGACCAGGAACGGCATGTCGTCGGTGACCACGCGCACCACCGGCCGGCTGCCGGCCCGGGAGACGTCGACCAGGGCGCTGCCCTGCGGCCGGACGGCGGCCAGGGCCAGGTGGTCCAGGGCGAGCCGGGCGAGCTCGGCGGGCTCGTGGTCGACGACCTCGGCGGCGGGCTCCCCGCCGTAGAAGCGGTGCATGAGCGCCGGTACCTCGGCGGCCGCGACACCGGCGGGCAGGGCGGCGCCGTCGAGCTGCCCGACGACCGCCTCGGCGGCCTGGTCGAGCAGGTGCCGCTTCTCGTCCTGGGCCGCCTGCAGGCTGGCCAGGTCCGGGGGCACGAGGGAGGCCGACAGGCCGTCCGTGGCGTCGTGCGCCGGACCGTCGTCGTCGGGGTCCGGGGGCAGGGCGGGCGCCCGGGTGCTCGTCGAACCGGAGGGCGACCCAGGGCTGACCATGTCGGCCCACGGTAGTGGCCCGGGCGCGCGCCCGTCATCACGAGCGCCCCCTCGGCGCGTCCCGCCGGTCAGGGCCGCTGGGACCCCGGCTCGCCATCGTGACCGCCTGGAACGGCCCCCTCGCAGGGGCCCGCCGCGAGCCTGCGAGTGCTGGGGGGCGAGGGGGTCCTTCCTCAGTCGGCGCGCACCTTCAGCGGCAGCAGCAGCTCGGCGATCCAGCTGAACAGGGCGATGAGCAGCCCGCCGAGCACCGCGGGCACGAAACCGTCGACCTGCAGCCGGTCGGACAGCGCGGCGGTGATCCCGAGCAGCGCGGCGTTGATCACCAGCAGGAACAGGCCCAGGGTGAGCAGCACGAACGGCAGCGAGAGCAGCCGCAGCACCGGCCCGACGACCGAGTTGACCACCGCGAACAGCAACGCCACCCACAGGTAGCTGCCGGCCTCGCCGAGGATGCCGTCCGGGTTGCCGACGACGGTGATGCCGGTGACCAGCTCGGTGACCGCGTAGATGATCACGGCCAGCACGGCGACCCGCAGGGCGAACTTCACGATCGTGGACACGGGTGCACGCTAGCGCCGCGCGTGCCTGCCACGACGGCTACGGCTCTCTAGCCGCGTCTCGCGTCGAGAGAACACGACGGTAGAGAACTGTCGACAAGAGTGGCCGCGTCGACTCGGTGACCGCCGGAGGACGGTCGGCAGTGTTCCTGTGCGGTTCCGATACCGAACCGGCACGTCGGGTGCAGACGAGCGGGTCCCTGCCGTAGACAGCTGTGGCCTCGACGTACGGGGTCCGTGACGGCGTGCTGTCACCGCGAGCCAGGGGGAACCACGATGGACACCGACCGACACGTCCGGGCAGTCACGGACCGGCGTCCGCGCCGCCGACTGGCCGACCTGCGCACCGCACAGAAGCTCGGCATCGGGTTCACGGCGGCGCTGCTGCCGCTGGCCATCACGTCCTGGCTCACCCTCGGCAACGTGGCCACGCTGGACGGCAACGCGGCCGCCGTCACCCACACCTACGAGGTGATGGACGCCGTGGACATGATCTCCCAGGACCTGGAGAACGCCGAGAGCAGCCAGCGCGGCTTCCTCGTCACCGGTGACGACAGCTACCTCGGGTCCTACACCGACGCCGCGTCCACCGTGGACGCGCACATCGACGCGGCGGCCGCCCTGACGGCGGACAACCCGGAGCAGCAGGAGCGGTTCGCCGATCTCCGGCCGCTGGTGGTCACCAAGTTCACCGAGATGCAGTCCACCATCGACACGCGGCGCACGGCCGGTTTCGCGGCGGCCCAGGCGATCGTGCTCACCAACGCCGGTGAGGCGGTCGGTGAGCAGATCGGCACGCTGCTGGCGGATGCGCGAGCCGAGGAGTCCGGGCTGCTGGTCGTGCGCTCGGCCTCGTCGACGGAGGCGGCCACCGGCACCCGGACCACGGTCTGGGTCGCGCTCGCCGTCGGGGTCCTGCTCGTCGTCGCGCTGGGCACGGTCCTCACCCGGTCCATCACCCGGCCGCTCGTGCGCAGCGTCGAGGTGCTCACCGGCCTGGCCGAGGGCCGTCTGGACCGCACGCTGGACGTCGACACCCGGGACGAGGTGGGCGACATGGCCCGCGCGCTGAACCGGGCGATCGGGTCGCTCGGCTCCGCGATGCGCCAGATCAGCGACAACGCGACCACCCTCTCCACCGCCTCGGGCGCCCTGATGGCCACCTCGACCAAGCTGTCCGTCAACGCCGCCGAGTCCTCCGCCCAGGTGGGCGCCGTGTCGTCGTCCACCGAGCTGGTCGCCAGCGCGGTGTCCACGGTCGCCGCCGGCACCGAGGAGATGAGTGCCTCCATCAGGGAGATCGCCCAGAACGCCGCGCAGGCCAGCGAGGTGGCCGACCGTGCGGTGACCACGGCAGCCAGCACCACCGCCACCGTGGCCCAGCTCGGCGCCTCCTCGGAGGAGATCGGCACCGTGGTCAAGGCGATCACCTCGATCGCCGAGCAGACCAACCTGCTGGCCCTCAACGCCACCATCGAGGCCGCCCGGGCCGGGGACGCCGGCAAGGGCTTCGCCGTCGTGGCCAACGAGGTCAAGGAGCTGGCGCAGGAGACAGCCCGGGCCACCGAGGACATCACCCGGCGGATCGCGGCCATCCAGGGCGACACCGTCGCCGCCGGCACCGCCATCCAGGCGATCTCGGACATCGTGGCGCAGATCAGCGACCGGCAGACCACGATCGCCTCGGCAGTCGAGGAGCAGACGGCGACGACCAACGAGATGGCCCGCAGCGTGGCCGACGCCGCGCAGAGCGCAGCCCAGATCGCCGGCAACGTCAGCGGGGTCGCCGCGGCCGCCGCCGAGACCACCGCCGGCGCCACCCACACGGCCCAGGCCGCCGACGACATGGCCCGGATGTCCGGCGAGCTGCAGGGCCTGGTCAGCCAGTTCCGCTGGTGACCGCACGGTGCCGGGCAGCCCCCGCACCCACCCCGCCCGACCAGCCGCGCCGCGCCCCGTCCCCCCGGGTCCGCGGCGCGGCGTCGTCCCTCCCGCCCCCTCCCCGGATCCCGCCGCCGGTGCCGCAGACTGGACCGATGGACGTCGCGACCGGGACCGCGACCGGCCGCCGGGTGCCGCCGGGCACCCGACGCCGGGCGGTGGCACTGGTGGTGGTCGTCCTGGCCGGTGTCGCCCTCGCCCTGTCGGTCGACCTCCCCGCGGTGTCCGAGCTGCGCGGGTGGCTCGCCGGCGCCGGACCGCTCGGCTGGGTGGGGCTCACCCTGGCCGCCGCGCTGGTCACCCTGGCGCCGGTGCCGCGCAGCGCCCTGTCGCTTCTCGCCGGGGTGCTCGCCGGCTTCGGCGGCGGTCTGGTGATCGCCCTGGTCAGCGGCATGCTCGGAGCGCTCGCCGGCTTCCTGCTGGCCCGCGCGCTGGGGCGGGACGCGGTCACCCGCCTCGCCGGGCCCCGGCTGGCCCGGGCGGACGCGGCGATCGCCGCCCACGGCGTGCTGGCCGTGGCCCTCGGCCGGCTGGTGCCGGTCACCCCGTTCACCCTGGTCAACTACGCCGCCGGGCTCTCCGGCACCCCGCTGCGCAGCTACCTGCTCGGCACCGCGATCGGCCTGGTGCCCGGCACCGTGCTGCAGGTCGCCCTCGGCGCCAGCGTGGGCGGCGGCCCGGTGGCGGGTGGCACCGGCGGCGTCGTCGCGGTGTCGGCCGTGCTGCTGGGCGCCGCGGTGGCCGCGCTGGTGCTGGCCCGGCGGCGCACCCGGACCCGGACAGTGGCTTCTACGGACATCTAGCCCGAGCCCTAGACGAGGGCATACGGTGCTCGACATGGACCCCGTCCGGAACCCCTACGCCCCCGGCGCCGGCCAGCGCCCACCCGAGCTGGCCGGCCGGGACAGCGAGCTGTCCGCCTTCGACGTGGTGCTCGAGCGGATCGCACACGGCCGCCCCGAGCGCTCGCTGGTGCTCACCGGGCTGCGCGGGGTGGGCAAGACCGTGCTGCTCAACCAGCTCCGGTCGGCGGCGATCTCGCGCGGCTGGGGCACCGGCAAACTCGAGGCCCGGCCCGACCAGTCGCTGCGCCGGCCCGTGTCGGCCGCCCTGCACATGGCGCTGCGCGAACTCGGCCCCCGGCACCGGGACGTCGAGACGATGGAGTCGGTGCTCGGCGTCGTCAAGGCCTTCGCCCTGCGCTCGGCACCCCGCCCTGCCCCCGGAGCCCGCCCGTCGGCCGACGCCAGGATGCGCGACCGCTGGCAGCCCGGCATCGACGTGCCGGCCGCGGTCGGGCGGGCCGACTCCGGGGACATGGAGATCGACCTGGTGGAGCTGCTCAGCGACGCCGCCGGGGTGGCCGCCGACGTCGGCAGCGGCATCGCGCTGTTCATCGACGAGATGCAGGACGTGCAGACCGACGACGTGTCCGCGATATGCGCCGCCTGCCACGAGCTGTCCCAGCAGGGAGCGCCGCTGATCGTCGTCGGGGCCGGACTGCCGCACCTGCCGGCGGTGCTGTCGGCGTCCAAGAGCTACTCCGAGCGGCTGTTCCGGTACCTGCGCATCGACCGGCTGGACCGCGAGGCCGCCGACCGCGCCCTGCTGGCACCCGCCGCCCGGGAGGACGTCGACTTCGAGCCGGCCGCCCTGGACGCGCTGTACGCCGCCGCCGACGGCTACCCGTACTTCGTGCAGGCCTACGGCAAGGTCACCTGGGACGTCGCGGCGTCCTCACCGATCACGGCCGCCGACGTCGCCATGGCCGCCCCCGCCGCCGAGGCCGAGCTGGCCGTGGGCTTCTTCGGCTCCCGCTACGACCGGGCCACCCCCGCCGAGCGCGAGTACATGCACGCCATGGCCGAGCTCGGCGGCGCCGCCGGCTCGGCGGTCGGCACGGCGGACGTCGCCGGCGCGCTGGGCCGCAAGCCGGCGTCACTGTCCCCGGCGCGCGACTCGCTGATCAAGAAGGGGCTGGTGTACTCGGCCGAGCGCGGGCAGATCGCCTTCACCGTGCCGCACTTCGGCCGCTACCTCCTCCGCCAGCCCGCCTGCTGAAGGGCCCCGGGGGCGGGGGTCAGAGCTTGGCGGGGGTGAAGGGGTCGTAGTCGGCCAGCATCTCCTGCACCCGGGCCTCGTCGATGCGGCTGATCACCGAGCTGCCCTCCTGCTGGTCGCGGATCACCGTGGCCAGGGTGAACGCCGAGGTGATCACGGCCCCGCTGCAGGGGCCCGCGCTGAGCCTGCGAAGCGTGGGGGGCAGGGGGGTCCTTCCCCATGCCGAGGAACGAGCGCTGCCACAGATCCAGCGGCAGCCAGGCCACGCCCACCAGCAGGCCGATGCTGCTCACCGCGAACGCGATCACCGCCTGCAGGAAGAAGGCGCTGGTGGTCGAGGCGGTCGTCTTGGGGGTCACGGGAGCCTCCGGGTTCGTCGCGGCGCCGGGTGGGCCGTCCTGACCCGAGCATCGGCGGGGCGGGCGGCCGCGGGCACGAGTGGAACTCCTCGACCGCACCCCGTGCAGCTACCAGGGCCGCGATGCCGCCGCGGGCCCGGCCGGCGTGCCAGGCTGCCGGGGTGGACATCCTCCGGTACCTGGACGTGCCGCTGGTCCTGGGCGCCGTCGCGGTCGTCGTGCTGGTCACCGCGCTGGCCGGCGTCCCGGCGCTGCGGCGGGGGGACCGGCGCGGGGCGGCCCGCACCTGCGTGCGGGTGCTGCTGGCCGGGGCGGTGGCGACCGTCCTGGTGATGACCCTGGTGGCCGGCTCCGCCTGGGGCGCCGGCTCCTACAACCTGGTGCCCGGTACAACGATCGCCGCCCAGCTGGCCAGCAGCAACGGGTCCCTGGCGCTGGGCAACCTGGCCGGCAACGTGCTGGTCTTCGTGCCGATCGGGCTGCTCGGCGTGCTGGGCACCCGCTGCCGGCCCGGCACCGTGGTCGCCGCCGGGGGAGGGCTGTCGGTGGCCATCGAGCTGTCGCAGTACGTCACCGGCCGCAGCGCCGACGTCGACGACGTCCTGCTCAACACGCTGGGCACCGCCGTCGGCGTGGCGGTCGCCGTCGCCGGGCTGCGACTGGCCGGCACCGTGCGCACCGGCGCGCCCGGTCGCGCGGGCTGACCCCGCCGAACCGGCCGACCTTGCCGAACCGGCTGACCCGCCCGGACCGGCCGACTCCGCTGACCTCGCCGGGCTCGCTCTCGACCCTGCCCAGCCGGTCCGGTCCCCGCTGGAGGGCGCATCGCAGTGCGGTCCGGCGCGGCGATGCGGCACCCGTCGTCCAGCACCTCCGTCACGTGACGCATCTCGGCCCGGGCGCCGGGCCACACCCCGCCCGACTAGATTCGGAGCCTGCCCACCCCCCGCCGGCGCACCCGCGCGCCGCCGGACACGACAGGAGCGGCGTGACCCAGCTGAGCGACCACGGACCGATCGACCCGCCCCTGCTCGACCCGGAGCGGACCGGCCCGCAGCAGGTCGACGAGGCACCGGCGGCGCACCCGGACGCGTCGTGGTGGCGGCAGGCCGTCGTCTACCAGATCTACCCGCGCAGCTTCGCCGACTCCAACGGCGACGGCATCGGCGACCTGCCCGGCATCACCAGCCGGGTGGGCCACCTGCGCGACCTGGGCGTGGACGCCGTCTGGCTGAGCCCGTTCTACCCCTCGGCCCTCGCCGACGGCGGCTACGACGTCGACGACTACCGGGACGTCGACCCGAAGATCGGCACGCTGGAGCAGTTCGACGAGATGGTGGCCACGCTGCACGCCGCCGGCATCCGCGTCGTGGTCGACATCGTGCCCAACCACACGTCCAACCGGCACGCCTGGTTCACCGAGGCGCTCACCGCCGCACCCGGGTCACCCGCACGCGACCGGTACGTGTTCATGCGCGGCGAGGGCCCCGACGGGGAGCGCCCACCCAGCGACTGGACGGCGATCTTCGGCGGCTCGGCGTGGGAGCCGGTCGGCGGCGGCGAGTGGTACCTGCACCTGTTCACCCCCGAGCAGCCCGACCTGAACTGGGCCAACGAGGAGGTCCGGGCCGACTTCCGGCGCACGCTGCGCTTCTGGTCCGACCGCGGGGTCGACGGCTTCCGGATCGACGTGGCGCACGCGCTGACCAAGGACATGAGCCACCCGCTGCCCACCCAGGCCGAGCTGGAGTCGGGCACGCACGCCGAGGGCCAGCACCGCTGGGAGGACCGCGACGAGGTGCACGACGTGTACCGCGAGTGGCGTGAGGTGTTCGACTCCTACGACCCGCCGCGCACCGCCGTCGCCGAGGCGTGGGTGCCGGCACACCGGCGCGCGCGGTACGCCTCGCCCGAGGGCCTGGGCCAGGCCTTCAACTTCGACCTGCTCGAGGCCGGCTGGGACGGCGCCCGGTTCCGCACCCTGATCCAGGCCAACCTGGACCTGGCGGGGGAGTCGGGCACCTCCTCGACCTGGGTGTTCTCCAACCACGACGTGGTCCGGCACGCCTCGCGCTACGCGCTGCCCACCGGCACCGACCTCAAGGCCTGGCTGCTGTCGGACGGCCGGGAGCCCGCCGCGGACGCCGAGCGCGGCCTGCGCCGGGCCCGAGCGGTCACCCTGCTGGCACTGGCACTGCCCGGCTCGATGTACCTCTACCAGGGCGAGGAGCTGGGCCTGCCCGAGGTGGCCGACCTGCCGGTCGACGCGCTGCAGGACCCGGTGTGGGCCCGCTCGCAGCACACCGAGAAGGGCCGGGACGGCTGCCGGGTGCCGCTGCCGTGGACGTCGACCGGCCCGTCGTTCGGCTTCGGCAGCGCCGGCGCGCACCTGCCCCAGCCCGCCTGGTTCGCCGAGTTCGCCACCGACGTGCAGGCCGCCCGGGACGACTCCACGCTGGCCTTCTACCGGCAGGCGCTGGCGCAGCGTCGCCGGCTGCAGGGCACCGAGACGCTGACCTGGGACGACGACGGCCCCGCCGACGTCGTCCGGTTCACCCGGCCGGGCGGCTGGACCTCGGTGACCAACTTCGGCGACACCCCGGTGCCGCTGCCGCCGGGCCGGCTGGTCATCGCCAGCTCGCCGGTCGAGGGCGACCTGCTGCCCGGCGAGACCACCGCGTGGGTGCAGCAGGCGCCCGGCGACTGACCACATCCCCGCGCTCCGGTCGTACCGGCGTCGCCGGGGCATGCCCGACCCGGCGCCAGGCCCGCCTGCGCCGTCGAGCTCGCCCGAGCGCGGGCGGTTCCACGTGGAACCGCCCGCCCCGGGTGCCGGGCGGGGCCGGGTCGGGCAGGCTGGGCGGGTGACGAGCCCCGACCGCCCGGACGACGCCCCCGACCGCACCCCCGAGGAGATCCGGGTGCCGGTGCACGGCGGGGAACTGGCCGCGCTGTACTGGGCGGCCGACGCACCGGGCGCGCCGATCGCCGTCCTGGTGCACGGGATCACCGGGAACGCGATGGTCTGGGAGCCGGTGGCCCGGGCGCTGGCCGGGGACTTCGAGGTGGTCGCACCCGACCTGCGCGGCCGTGGGCTGAGCGCGGACCTGCCCGGGCCCTACGGCATCGAGGCGCACGCCGACGACGTGACCGCGCTGCTGCGGCACTTCGGCGCCGTCCGGGACGCCGGGGCGCAGGCCACCGTGCTGGTCGGTCACTCGATGGGCGGCTTCGTGGCCACGATGACCGCAGCCGGCCCGGGCCGGGACCTGCTGCACGGTCTGGTGCTGGTCGACGGCGGGCTGGCCTTCCCGACGCCGCCGGGCGCCGACCTGGACGCGGTGCTCGCCGCCAGCCTGGGCCCGACACTGAACCGGATCGGCCGCACCTTCCCCGACCGGGACGCCGTCCGGGCGTGGTGGGCGGCGCACCCGGCGCTGGGGCCGTGGGTGGACGACCCGGCCGTGACCGGCTACTTCCTGCGCGACCTGACCGGCACCGAGCCCGAGCTGCGCAGCGCGGTCGTCCCGGAGGCGGTCCGGGTGGACGGCGGGGACGTGTTCCTCAACGAGCGGGTGCTGGAGCCCGCCGCCGAGCTGCCGGTGCCCGCGGTGCTGCTGTGGGCGACCCGGGGCATGCAGGGTCAGGTGCCCGGGCTCTACGACGAGGTGCGGCTGTCCCAGTTGGGGCTGGACGCGGCGGGCATCGTGCCGGTCGAGGTGCCGGACACCGACCACTACTCCGTGCTGTGGGCCACCCAGGGCGTCGAGGCGGTCGAGGACGCCGTCCGGGCGGCGGCGGCCAGCGGCAGCTGAGGGCCCTCAGCCACCGACCCGGACGGCGAGCACCGCGACGTCCCGGTCGGCCCCGTCGTCCGGCAGCCGGTGCAGCAGCGCGTCGCAGAGCTCCTCGACCGGGAGCCCGGCCAGCTGCCCGAGCACGGTGGCCAGCGACGCCCGGCCCTCCTCCGGTGACCGGTCGGCCCGCTCGACCAGCCCGTCGGTGCACAGCAGCAGCGTGCAGCCGGCAGGCAGGTCGGCCCGGGCCCCGGTGCGCTCGCCGGTCCAGCCGGTGCCCAGCGGGGGCGTGACCGGCCCGGTGAGGTCCTGCACGGTGCCGTCGGGGAGGGCGAGCAGCGGCCCGCCGTGACCGGCCGAGGCCCAGTGCAGCGACAGGTGCGGCGCGGTGCCCTCGACCCGGGCCACCAGCGCGGTCGCCACCGTCGGCACGGCCAGGCCGACGACGGTGCGGTCGGTGCGCGCCAGCAGCCGGGCGGGCTCCTCGCCGCGGTCCCAACCGGTGCCGCGCAGCAGTGTCCGCACCTGGCCCATCGCCGCGGCCGCCTCCTGGTCCCGGCCGACCACCTCACCGATGACCAGCACCGTGTCGCCGTCGGGCTGCCGGAAGCTGTCGTACCAGTCCCCGCCCAGCGGCTGGGAGCGGGCGGCCCGGTGCCGGACCGCGATCTGCACGGCACCGCCCTGCACCGGCTCGGTGAGCAGGCCGCGCTGCAGCTGCTCGGTCATCCGGGTGCGCGTGGCGACCAGGCGGGCGTTCTCCACCCGCTCGGCCACCCGGCGGGCGACGATCTCGGCGGTGCGCAGCTCCTCGTCGGTGAACCGGCCACGATCGGTGTCGGTGACCAGGGTGACCAGGCCGACCAGCTCGTCGCGCACCACGAACGGGAAGACCGCCACGGCCGACGGGCGCAACGGCACCAGCGCGGCGCGCGACGCCGGGTCCGGTGACATGCCGGCCACCTGCTCCGGGGTCAGGTCCTGCACGACCAGCGCCGCGCCGGTGTGCAGCTCCGGCGGCACCACCGGGACGCCGTTGCTCGCGCGTTCCCGGGCCTCGGCGTAGTCCTGCACGTACGGCAGCAGTGCGGGGTCGCGGTGCGCCCGGCCGACGTCCTGCAGCCGGCCGTCCTCGAACAGGGCGGTGAGGCACCAGTCGCCGAGCAGCGGAACGCAGAGCTCGGCCACCTGGGTCACCGCCTCGTGCACCTCGGGCTGGACGGTGAACGTGCGGCTGACGTCACCGAGCAGCATCAGGTGCCGCCCGGCCCGCTCGGCCGTGCGGGCCGCGGCCTCGGCGCGCTGTGCCTCGGCGATCCGGGCGGCCACCGCGTCGTCCCGGGACCGCTCGACCCGGTGCAGCAACGACACGTCCTCGTACGTGACCACCAGCCCGGCCCGGGTGCCGAACACGTCCACCCGGAACCAGCCGTCCAGCCGCTCGACCCAGGCCTCGAAGGTCACCTTCTCCCCGGTCGCGGCGGCGTGCCGGTAGGCGCGGTCGTACACGCTGCCCACCCCGTGCGGGAACTCGTCCCAGATGTGCCGGCCCAGCAGGTCACCCGGGTGCCGGCCGCCCAGGGTCGCGTGCGCCGCGGGGTTCAGGTAGCGGAAGCGCAGCTGGTCGTCCAGCACGAACAGCGCGCGCGTCATGCCCTCGACAGCCTGCCGCAGCAGCTCGACGTCCCCCGGTGGGCGGAACGGGACGGTGCCGGTCACACCGGTCACTCTGCCGTACCCGGGCCCCTCCCGGGGCCCCGTCGCGGGTCTCAGCCGGGCACGCGCACCGCGAGCACGGCGACGTCGTCCTCGACCCGGTCGTCGACCAGCCGCGCGAGCAGCGTGTCGCACAGCTCGTCCAGGCCGGCCCCCACGAGACCGGCGAGGACGGTGCGCACCCGGCCGCGCCCAGCGTCCAGGTCCTCGTCCCGGCGCTCGAAGAGCCCGTCGGTGAACAGCAGCAGCGTGCTGCCGGCGGGCAGGTCCGCGCACCCGGTGACCCGTGGCCCCGACCAGCCCATCCCCAGCGGGGGCCCGACCGGCGCCACCAGGTCCTGGACGGTGCCGTCGGCGAGCAGCAGCAGGGGGGCGGGGTGGCCGGCGGTGGCCCAGTGCACCTGGCGCGGCCCGTCTCCGGGCTCGTCCACCCGTGCCACCAGCGCGGTGGCCATCGCCTGCCCGCCCAGCCCGACGACGGCGCGGTCGGCCCGGCGCAGCACGTCGGCCGGCTCCTCGAGCCGGTCGTAGGCGATGCCCCGGACCAGCGTCTTCACCTGGGCCATGGCGGCGGCGGCGTCGACGTCGTGACCCATCACGTCCCCGATGACCAGCACCGTGCTGCCGTCGCGCCGGACGAGGCTGTCGTACCAGTCGCCGCCCAGCGCGATGCCCCGGGTCGCCGGCCGGTACCGCACCACCACCCCCAGGTGGTCGGGGTGCACCGGGTCGGCCAGCAGGCTGCGCTGCAGCCGTTCGGCCATCTGCTCGCGGGCCGCGACCAGCCGGGCGTTCTCCAGCATCTCCCCGACCCGCCGGGCGGCGATGCCGGCGGTGCGCAGCTCGTCGGTGCTGAACGGGCCCCGCTCGGGTCCGTTGACCAGCACCAGCACGCCGAACAGCTCGCCGCGCGCGAACAGCGGCAGCCCGGCCAGCGCGCCCACCTCCAGCTCCGCCAGCGCGGCCCGCGAGGCAGGGTCGCCGATCAACTGCTGCGCGTCGCCGGGTGAGAGCGACTGCAGCACCACCGGTTCCCCGGCCAGCAGCGCCGGCGGCAGGGTGTCCACCGACCGGGCCCTGGCCAGCCGTGCCTCGGCGAACGCGTGCAGGGCCGCGGCGCGGGCCGGGTCGCGGTGCGCCCGGCCGAGGTGGCGCACCCGGCCGTCCTCGACGACCCCGGCCAGGCACCAGTCGCCGAGCAGCGGCACGCACAGCTGCGCCAGGCGGGTCACCGCGGCGTCGACGTCGGGCAGCACGGAGAAGGTCTGGCTGACCGCGCCGAGCATCATCAGGTGCCGGCCGGCCCGCTCGGCCGCGGCGGCCGCCGCCGCGGCCCGCTCGGCGGCGGCGACGCGCTCGGCGACGGCGTCGTCCCGGGCGTGCTGCAGGCGCATCCGGTCAGTGATGTCCTCCATGGTCACCACGAGCCCGGCGTCGGTGCGGAACACGTCGACCCGCCACCAGGTGCCGGTGCGCGGGACGAGCGTCTCGAAGGTGCGCGGCTGGCCGGTCTGGGCCACGGCGACGTAGGCGCGGTGGAAGACGGTGCCCGCGACCCGCGGGAAGTCCTCCCAGACGTGCATCCCGACCAGGTCCTCACCGGGACGCTGGAACAGCGGGACGGCGGCCGGGTTGGCGTACCGGATGCGGAAGCCGGTGTCGAGCACGAACAGCGGGCGCTGCATGCCCTCGACCGCCTGCTGGACGAGGTCCGGCTCCACCCCGTCCGGTCGGTCGACCGGCTGCGCCCCCTGCACCACGGGCCCGAGTCTGCCCCACCGTCCCCGAACGGCCCCGCGACGCTGCGGCGCCCACGCCCCCGAGGGGGACGTGGGCGCCGGAGCCGGCCCCCTCGCAGGGTCCCGCGGTGCGCGGGACGCGTCGTGGGGACGAGGGGTCCTCAGGCCGTGGGCCGACCGGCCGGCATCCGCTCGGTGGTGACCCGGTCGGCCGCCACCGGGGCGACCTCCTCCACGACGTCGTGCCCGCCGCCGTGCCCGCCGTCGACCATCGTCGCCTCGTCGAAGGGCCGCTGGCCGGCCAGGACGGCGTCCAGCTGCTCCCGGTCGAGCTCCTTGGTCCAGGTGGCCACCAGGATGGCGGCGACCGCGTTGCCGGAGAAGTTGGTGACCGCGCGGGCCTCGGACATGAACCGGTCGATGCCCACGATCAGCCCGACGCCGTCCAGCAGCTCCGGCCGGTGCGAGGAGAGGCCGCCGGCCAGCGTGGCGAGGCCGGCACCGCTGACGCCGGCCGCGCCCTTCGAGGCGATGATCATGAAGACCAGCAGGCCGATCTGCTCCCCGACCGACAGCGGGTCGCCCAGGGCCTCGGCGATGAACAGCGAGGCCATGGTCAGGTAGATCGCGGTGCCGTCGAGGTTGAACGAGTACCCGGTCGGCACGACGATGCCGGCCACCGGCCTGGACACCCCGGCGTGCTCCATCTTGGCGATCAGGCGGGGCAGCGCGGTCTCCGAGGACGAGCTGGAGACGATGAGCAGGTACTCCCGGCCCAGGTACTTGCAGAGCTTGAAGATGCTCACCCGGGCGACGACCTTGAGGATCGCGCCGAGGATGCCGAACACGAAGATCGCGCAGGTCAGGTAGAAGGCGGCCATCAGCAGGCCGAGGCTCTTGAGCGCCTCGACGCCGGTCTCGCCGACCACCGCGGCGATGGCGCCGAAGGCGCCGATCGGGGCGACCCACATGATCATGGCCAGGATCTTGAAGACCAGCCGCTGCAGGTGACCGATGCCGCGCAGGATCGGCTCGCCGGCCTTGCCCATCGACTGGATGGCGAAGCCGACGAGCAGCGCGACCAGCAGCGTCTGCAGGACCGAGCCCTCGGTCAGCGCCGACACCAGCGTGCGGGGGATGAGCCCGAGGATGAAGCCGGTCGTGCCGCCCTCGCCACCGCCCTCGGCCTGGGTGGCGTACTGCTGGCCGGCCTCGCGCGCCGACTCGGTGAGCTGCAGGCCGTCACCGGGGTGGACCAGGTTGCCGACGACGAGGCCGATGGCCAGCGCGAAGGTCGACATCGTGAGGAAGTAGCCGAGCGCCAGACCCCCGACCCGGCCGACCTTGGCCGCGGTGCGGATCGAGCCGATGCCGAGCACGATCGTGCAGAAGATGACCGGCGAGATCAGCATCTTGATCAGGTTGACGAACATCGTGCCGAGCCACTTCAGGTCGACGGCGAAGTCCTTGAACAGCAGCCCCACGGCGATGCCCAGGACCACCGCGACGATCACCGCGATGTAGAGCCAGTGGGTCTTGTCGCGCTTCTCCCTCACCGGCTCGCCGGACGCCGGCGCCCCGGGTGAGCCCCCGCTCGGCGGGGTCGGCGGGGAGGACGAGGTGCCTGTGGCCATGACTGCTCCTTTGCGTCGGTGGCGGCAGGGTGCGCGGCGCGCTGCCCGGCGCACGGGGCGCGCCGGGCGGGTGACCAGCCGTCGTCGCCGGTGAGGGCGGCACGGACGACTGTGAGGCACGCGGTGACCGCCGTCACTCTTCCGTTCACAGCGTTCACCGCGCATGCTGCGCCCCTCCCGGGTGACCGGCCACCCGGGGTGCCCACCGGCGGGGCAGACTGCTGGACTGTGCGCCTGCCCACACCGCTGCTCCGCCGGGGCGTCCGCCCTGCCCAGGCGGGACGGCTCAGCATCGCCCGGCAGCTGCTGCTGCTGCAGGCGGCCGTGGTGACGGTGGTGGTGCTCGCGCTCGGCGTGGCCGCCTACCGGGACGCGCAGGAGGCGGTGACGGAGAAGGCCGGCGACCTGGCGACCAGCGTCGCGGAGACGCTGGCCGACGCGCCCGCGGTGCGCAGCGAGGTGCTCGGCCCCGACCCGACGGCGGTGCTGCAGCCCTACGTGGAGCAGGTGCGCGTCGACACGGGCACGTCGTTCATCACGGTGATGGCACCGGACCGCACCCGGTTCACCCACCCCGACCCGGCGCAGATCGGCAAGCCGTTCGTGGGCACCATCGCACCGGCCCTACGGGGGGAGCCGTTCACCGAGACCTACACCGGGACGCTCGGGCCCTCGGTGCGTGCGGTGGTGCCGGTCTTCCGGCCGGGCACCACCACCCAGCGCCCGGAGGACGTCGTCGCCCTGGTGTCGGTGGGCATCACCGTGGCCGCCCTGGGCGACGAGCTGTCCGGGAGCCTGCCGGGCATCCTGCTGGCGGCCGGGGCCACCCTGGCCGTGGGCGCGCTGGGCACGTGGGGGATCAGCCGGCGGCTGCGCCGGCAGACCCGCGGGCTGGCCGCCGAACCGCTGGCCCGGGTGCTGGAGTACCACTCCGCGGTGCTGCACGCCGTGCGCGAGGGCCTGGTGCTGCTGGACGGCGAGCGGCGGGTGCAGCTGGTCAACGACGAGGCCCGCCGGCTGCTGGCACTGGGGGACGCCGACGTGGTGGGCCGGCACGTGGCCGAGCTGGGGCTGTCCCGGGAGCTGACCGAGACGCTGTCCGCGCAGCGGCTGGCGGTGGACGAGGTGCACGTCAGCGGCTCGCGGGTGCTGGTGGTGAGCCAGTCGCCGGCCACCCCGTCGGGCCGCTCGGTCGGCGCGGTGGTGACCCTGCGGGACCACACCGACCTGCAGGCGCTCACCGGCGAGCTGGACAGCGTGCGGGCCTTCGCGGAGTCGCTGAGGGCGCAGGCGCACGAGGCGGCCAACCGGCTGCACACCACCGTCTCGCTGGTGGAGCTGGGCCGCACGGCCGATGCCGTGCAGTTCGCCACCGCGCAGCTGGCCTCGGCGCAGGAGCTCACCGACCGGGTGGTCGGCGCCGTCGAGGAGCCGGTGCTGGCCGCGCTGCTGCTGGGCAAGGCGGCCACGGCGTCGGAGCGGGGGGTGGCGCTGGAGATCGACCCGGCCACCTCGGTCGGCACGACCGGCATCCCGGGCGGGGACCTGGTGACGATCGTGGGCAACCTGGTGGACAACGCCATCGACGCCGCCCTGGCCGGCACCGCCCCGCGGGAGGTGCAGCTGACCGCATGGCAGGAGGAGGGCCGGCTGGAGATCCGGGTGGAGGACACCGGCCCCGGCGTGCCCGAGGAGCAGGTGCCGCACGTGTTCGAGCGCGGCTGGAGCACCAAGGAGGCCGGCGGCGGGGACGGCGGTGGGGCGCCGCGCGGGCTCGGCCGCGGCCTGGGGCTGGCGCTGGTGGCCCAGGCGGTGCGCCGCAACGGCGGCAGCATCACGCTGCGGCCCGGCCCGGGCGCGGAGTTCCGGGTCTCGCTGCCGATGCAGGTGCCGGTCTCACCGCGCGCGGTGGGCACGCCGTGCTGAGTCGTCGGGACCTGGGGGTGCTGGTGGTGGAGGACGAGCCGGTGGCCGCCCAGGCGCACCGCGCCTACGTGGACCGCACGGAGGGCTTCCGCACCGTGGCCGTGGCCGGCACCGGGGCCGCCGCCCTGGCCGCACTGCTGCCCGGCGGCGAGCCGGCCGTCGACCTGGTGCTGCTGGACATGAACCTGCCGGACACGCACGGCACCGCGCTGTGCCGGCAGCTGCGCGCTCGCGGCGTGGACGTCGACGTCCTGGCGGTGACCTCGGCACGGGAGCTGTCCACGGTGCGGGCCGCCGCCGCGGCCGGGGTGGTCGGCTACCTGCTCAAGCCGTTCACCTACGCGGCCCTGCGGGACCGGTTGCAGGCCTACGCGCGCTACGCCGACGAGCTGCGCGGCGGCGGCGACATCGGCGGGCAGGAGGACGTCGACCGGGTGCTGGAGGCGGTGCGCCCCTCCCGATCCGGGCCGCTGCCCAAGGGCATGGGCCGGGAGACGCTGGACGCCGTGGTCGCGGCGCTGCGGGCCGCGGACCGGCCGCTGTCGGCGGCGGAGACCGGGGCGGTGATCGGGGCCTCGCGGATCACCGCCCGGCGCTACCTGGAGCACCTGGCCGAGAGCGGCCTGGCCACCCGCTCCCCGCGGTACGGAGGGGCGGGCCGGCCGGAGCTGGAGTACCGCTGGCGGTGACGCCGCACCTGTCCCGGGGAGACGGTGCACGCTCCCTCCCGGGCAGGTGCGGCGTCCTGGCGTGGCTGCTCAGTAGGTGAAGCGGGCCACCGAGCCACGCAGGTCACTGGCCATCCGGGACAGCTCGTCCACCGCGACCCGGGTCTGGGTCAGCGCCTGCGTGGTCGACTCCGCCGCCGAGCTCACCCCGACGATGTTCTGCGCGATCTC
>NZ_JAAGWK010000038.1 GCF_010685995.1 Goekera deserti
CTTTCGGCACGCTGTTGAGTTCTCAAAGAGCGGACGCACACGAAACCCGACCCGAAGGCCATCGTCCGAAGCGGCTTTTCCTACATTACATCGAGCTCCGCGGCAGTCAGACCCGGGGGTCCCTATCCGCGTCCCGGCCGGTTTCCCGTGTCGGTGTCGCTCGGTGCATGGAGAACCATACACGCCTTCTGGGGGGTCGTGCACGGGGGTCCCGCAGGGTCCTCCAGGCCCCTCCCGGGGACCTCCTCCACGGACGCGCAGCGCCCGCGGCCGACCGCTCAGGCGACGCCCCGGGGCCGGAACTGGACGCTCACCCTCGGGCCCACCGCCTGGGCAGCCTTGGGGACGGCGTGCTCCCACGTGCGCTGGCAGGAACCGCCCATCACGAGCAGGTCCCCGTGCCCCAGCGGGAACCGGAGGGCGCGACCGCCTCCCGCAGGGCGCAGCAGCAGTGCGCGCGGCGAACCGAAGGACACGATGGCCACCACGGTGTCCTGCGAGGACCCCCGCCCGACCCGGTCGCCGTGCCACGCGACGCTGTCCCGGCCGTCCCGGTACAGGCACATGCCGGCGGACACGAACGGCTCGCCCAGTTCCGGCGCGTAGTACGCGTCCAGCGCCGACCGCGCGTCGGCCAGCAGCGGGTGCGGGAGCGCCTCGCGCGGTCCGAACCAGCGGAGCAACCGGGGGACGGCCACCTCGCGGTCGTACATCTGCCGCCGGTCCGCCCGCCAGCCGATGTCGCCCAGCAGGACGTCCAGCACGGCGTCCGAGCCCTGGACCCAGCCGGGGAGGTGGTCGACCCACGCGCCGTGGCCCAGTGCGTGCCGGACCACGGATCCGGCCAGCGGCCGCACCGACGGTTCGCCGAGCACGTCCCACATCGATGGCTGATGAGCGAGCACCATGCCGCCACGCTAACCCGCGTTTCGCACAGCTGTTCGAAAACCTGTGGACGGGCGGCGCCCGCCCACTCCGTCGGCTCTCCCGCAGGGCCGCCACGCGCACGTGGTCGGGAGCAGGGGACCGTCGTCAGGCGGACAGTGCCAGCACGAACGGCAGCACCCCGGCGGCTCCCGCGCGGCGCAGCTCCCGGCCGGCCACCGTGATCGTCCAGCGCGAGTCGGCCAGGTCGTCGACGAGCAGCACGGGGGCGTCACCGGCCTCGGCCAGTCGCTCCCGCAGCTCGTCGCCCACGACGATGCGCTGCCAGACACCGGCCAGCCGGAAGGCGCTGTTGCCGCCGGGCTGGCCGGTCGGGCCACCGTGCGCCAGGGACATCTCGCCCAGGTAGGGCAGGCGACCGAGCCGGGCCAGCCCCTGGGCCACCCCGGTGACCAGGGCGGGCCGGCGGCGGGACGGCACGGCGACCACCGCTCCCGGGCGCTGCGCCCAGTCCCAGGCGCCGAGCACCCGCGCACAGGCATTCACCAGCTCCTCGTCCGGCGGTGCGTCACCTCGCCGGAGGGACGCGCGGTGCGCCTGCGGGGCCGCGGGGTCCGGGTGGTCGAAGGCGGCGTCCGGGTCCTCCTCCAAGGGAGGCGCCTCCAGGTCCACGACCCCGCCCACGCCGTCGTCGCCGAGCAGGGTGCGCAGGCGCTGCCCCCAGCCCAGGTCGGTCAGCCGGGCGACCGCCCGGCCGGGCAGCAGCAGGTCCGACGCCGCGATCTTGCCCTTGACCTCCACGCCCAGCCGGTCGGCGCCGGTGGGCCACTGCGCCCGCGGGGCGAGCTCGACACCGGGCCGGTCCAGCCGTGCGGACGCCGCCGCCGACGCCCCGGCCGGGATGTCGCTGGGGTACCAAGCGCCGGCGCACACGTCGCACCGCCCGCACGGTGCGGCCGTCGGGTCGTCCAGGGCCTCCTGCAGGAAGGCCATCCGGCACTCCGCGGAGTCCAGCGGCCGCGCGTACGCGAGCATCGAGCGCTGCTCCGCCTCGCGGGTGCGGGCCACCCGGGCGTAGCGGTCGGCGTCGTAGACCCAGGGCACGCCGGTGGACCGCCAGCCGCCCTGCACCCGCTCGACCGCGCCGTCCACGGCGAGCACCTTGAGCAGCAGCTCCAGGCGGGAGCGGCGCACGTCGGCGACCGTCTCCAGCCGGGCCACCGACCAGGCCCGGCCGTCGGCCATCGCGGTGAGCACCGCGGCGGCGTGGTCCTCCCGGGGCATGGACGACGTCGCGAACCACTGCCAGATCGCCATGTCCTCCGGGCCGGGCAGCAGCAACACGTCGGCGTGGTCGACCGCGCGGCCGGCACGACCGACCTGCTGGTAGTAGCTGACCGGCGAGGACGGTGCCCCCAGGTGCACCACGAAGCCGAGGTCGGGCTTGTCGAAGCCCATGCCCAGGGCGGACGTGGCGACCAGGGCCTTGACCCGGTTCTCCCGCAGCGCCTCCTCGGCGTCCTTCCGGTCGGCGTCGTCCAGCCGGCCGGTGTAGGCGCGGACCTCGTGGCCGGAGTCGCGCAGCAGCGCGGCGGTCTCCTCCGCCGCGGCGACCGTCAGCGTGTAGACGATGCCGCTGCCCGGCAGGTCCTCCAGGTGGGCGGCGAGCCACGCGAGCCGGGCCCGGTCGGTGTCCAGGCGCAGCACGCCCAGGCGCAGCGAGTCACGCGCCAGCGGGCCGCGCACCGTGGTCACCTCGGTGCCGCCTGCACCGAGCTGCTCGGCGACGTCGGCCACCACCCGCTCGTTGGCGGTGGCGGTCGTGGCAAGCACCGGGGTGCCCGACGGCAGCTGGGTGAGCAGCTCCCGGATGCGGCGGTAGTCGGGCCGGAAGTCGTGGCCCCAGTCGGACACGCAGTGCGCCTCGTCGACCACCAGCAACCCGCACCGGCTGACCAGCGCGGGCAGCTGCTCGTCGCGGAAGCGCGGGTTGGTCAGCCGCTCCGGGGAGACGAGCAGGACGTCGACGTCGTCGGCAGCCAGCCGGGCGGCGATGTCGTCCCACTCGGTGGCGTTGGCGCTGGAGATCTCCACGGCCTTGATGCCGGCGCGCGCGGCGGCGGCCACCTGGTCGCGCATGAGGGCCAGCAGCGGGCTGACCAGCAGGGTCGGCCCCGCGCCGCGGCGGCGCAGCAGCGCCGTGGACACGAAGTAGACCGCCGACTTGCCCCACCCCGTGCGCTGCACGACCAGGGCCCGCTGGTGCCGGTCGACGAGCGCGGCGACCGCGGCGTCCTGGCCCTCCCGGAAGACGGCGTCGGGGCGGCCGGTGAGCTCCCGCAGGACACCGAGCGCCTCGTCGGCGGACACCGGCGCGGCCGGCACGTCAGGGGCCTGCAGCCCGGCCGGCACGTCAGGGGCCATGGCGCTGCTCATGGACCCGACAGTAGGCACCGGCACCGACAGCCGTGTCCCGCCGTGCACCGCCTGTGGACGGCGGGAGAGGATGACCGCCGATGCTCCCCGCCGACAACCACGTGCACTCCCAGTGGTCCTGGGACACCGGACCACGCGCGTCCATGCTGGCCACCTGCGAGCGGGCCGTCGCCATCGGGCTGCCCTCGGTGGCGTTCACCGAGCACCTCGACTACACGGTGTGGGCGCCTGACGACCCCGCCACCGCCCTGGGGCTGACCGGTCGCCGGCCGGACTACCACCAGCCCATCGACGTCGAGGGCTACGCCGCGAGCATCGCCGAGTGCCGCGGCCGCTTCCCCGACCTGCGGGTGCTGTCCGGCGTCGAGACCGGGGAGCCCCACCTGTTCGCCGCCAGCGTCGCGGCCCACCTGCGGGCAGCTCCGGTCGACCGGGTGCTCGGCTCCCTGCACTCCCTGGAGCTGGACGGCCGGCTGGTCGGGGTGAACCGGATGCTCACCGCCACCGGCGCCAAGGACACGATGCGCCGCTACCTGGCCGAGCTGGTGCACATGGTGGAGAGCAGCGACGTCTTCCAGGTGCTCGCCCACGTGGACTACCCGCGGCGCTCCTGGCCCTCGGGCGCCGGCCGGTACACCGAGTCGGACTTCGAGGAGGAGTACCGCGCGGTCTTCCGGGCCCTGGCCGCCGGCGACCGCGCGTTCGAGGTCAACACCACCAGCCCGCTCGCCTCGGTCGACCAGGTGCGGTGGTTCCGCGAGGAGGGCGGGTCGGCGGTGAGCTTCGGCAGCGACTCCCACGTGCCCGGGACGGTCGGGCAGCGGTTCGACCTGGCCGTGGCCGTCGTGGAGGCAGCCGGCTTCCGGCCCGGCAGGGACCGGTTCGACTTCTGGCGCCGCTGAGGGGCCCGGGCCCGTCGTCGCCGACCCCCCGGCGCGGAGGTGCGCGCCGCTAGGGTCTCCGGGGTGGCCATCCCGGAGCGTGTCGTCATAGCGCTGGGCGGCAACGCCATGACCGGGCCCGACGGCTCGGCGACCCCGGGGGCCCAGCGGGAGGCGATCGCCGCCGCGGCGCAGCACGTCGCCGCCGTGGTGGCCAGCGGCGTCCAGGTGGTGCTGACCCACGGCAACGGCCCGCAGGTGGGCAACCTGCTGGTCAAGAACGAGCTCGCCGCGCACGAGGTGCCGCCGGTGCCGCTGGACTGGTGCGTCGCCCAGACCCAGGCCACCATCGGGTTCACCGTCACCGACGAGCTGGACGCCGCCCTCGAGGCACGCGGGCTGCCGCAGCGCACGGCCACGCTGGTCACCCGCACGCTCGTGCTCGCCGACGACCCCGGCTTCACCGAGCCCACCAAGCCGGTGGGCCGGCACCTGCCCCGCGCGGACGCCGAGCGGCTCGTGGCCCTCGGGCAGACCTGGGAGGACCGCGGCCCCCGGGGCTGGCGACGCGTCGTGGCCTCACCCGAGCCGCAGGAGGTCCTCGACGTCCCGGCCGTGCGGGCGCTCGCCGACGCCGGCTTCGTCGTCGTCTGCGCCGGGGGCGGCGGCATCCCGGTGGTGGACGACGGGCAGGACGGCGACGTGCTGCGCGGGGTGGAGGCGGTGGTGGACAAGGACCTCACGGCCGCGGTGCTCGCCCGTCAGCTGGACGCCGGCGTGCTGGTCATCGCCACCGACGTGCCCCACGTGATGGTCGACTTCGACACCCCGGAGGCCCGCCCGCTGGGCGCGGTCACCCCCGACGAGCTGCGCCGGCATGCGGCCCGGGGCCAGTTCGCCCGCGGCAGCATGGGCCCCAAGGTCGAGGCGGCGCTGCGCTTCGTCGAGGGCCCGGCCGCGGGCGGACGGCGCAACCGCGCCGTGATCACCTCGCTGGAGCACATCGCCGACGCGGTGGCGGCCGCCGACGTCGGCACCTCCGTCAGGACCCCACCGTCTAGCAGAGAAGAGTGACGCGCATGCCCGCACCGATCGAGGTCCGCAAGGTCCCGCTGCACAACGTCAGTGACGCCTCCGAGCTCGCGGAGCTCATCGACTCCGGCGTGATGGACGCCGACCGCGTCGTCGCCGTGATCGGCAAGACCGAGGGCAACGGCGGGGTCAACGACTACACGCGGATCATCGCCGACCGCGCCTTCCGCGAGGTGCTCATGGAGAAGGGCACCCGCACCAAGGAGCAGGTCGGGGAGATCCCGATCGTCTGGTCCGGCGGCACCGACGGCGTGATCAGCCCGCACGCCACGATCTTCGCGACGCTGCCCGAGGACGCGGTGCAGAAGACCGACGAGCCGCGGCTCACCGTGGGCTTCGCGATGAGCGAGGTGCTGCTGCCGGAGGACATCGGCCGGATCACCATGGTGGAGAAGGTCGCCGAGGGCGTGCGCCGGGCGATGGCCGAGGCCGGGATCACCGACCCTGCGGACGTGCACTACGTGCAGACCAAGACGCCGCTGCTGACGATCGAGACGATCCGCGAGGCCAAGTCGCGCGGCGCGGAGACGTACTACGAGGAGCCGCACGGCTCGATGGACCTCTCCAACGGGACGACGGCGCTGGGCATCGCGCTGGCCCTGGGCGAGATCGAGCTGCCCGAGCAGAAGCAGGTCATGCGGGACTTCTCCCTGTTCAGCGCGGTCGCGTCCTGCTCGTCCGGCGTGGAGCTGGACCGGGCGCAGATCGTGGTGGTCGGCAACGCGCGCGGGCACGGCGGCGCCTACCGGATCGGGCACTCGGTGATGACCGACGCCCTGGACACCGACGGCATCTGGAACGCCATCCGGGACGCCGGCCTCGAGCTGCCCGAGCGGCCGCACACCTCCGACCTGGGCGACCGGCTGGTCAACGTGTTCCTCAAGTGCGAGGCCGACCCGACCGGTTACGTGCGCGGCCGGCGCAACGCGATGCTCGACGACTCCGACGTGTTCTGGCACCGGCAGATCAAGGCCACCGTCGGCGGCGTCGCGGCGTCGGTGACCGGCGACCCCGCGGTCTTCGTCTCGGTCGCGGCCGTGCACCAGGGCCCGTCCGGCGGTGGCCCGGTCGCCGCCATCGTCCGGGCCTGAGCGGAGCGGCCCGCCACTGCCCGGGTGGGGGTGGCGGGCCGCTCACGGGCGGGGACGGTCCCCGCGCGGCCCGACCCCCGGGGGCCTGTCCCCCACGCGGTAGACCAGGAAGGCGACGTCGTCGTCCAGGTCGTCGACGAGCAGGCGCTGGGTGAGCAGCCGCGCCAGCTCGTCGGCCGGCAGGCCGCGTCCACCGGCGAGCTCGGTCACGGCCCGGGCGATGCCGGCGTCCAGGTCCTCGCCGCGGCGCTCGACCAGACCGTCGGTGTACAGCAGCAGCGCCGAACCACCCGGCGTCGTCAGGGTGGCCTCCGGCCGCTCCCGGTCCGGCGCCACGGCCAGCGGCAGGCCCTGCGCCCGGTCCAGGTGCTGCACGGCGTACCCGTCGGTGAGCAGCGCGGGCAGGTGACCCGCGCTGCTGTACCGCAGGGACCCGGTCTGCGGGTCGACCACGGCCACGAACACGGTGCTGCAGACGGCACCGGGCACCAGCGCGGCGAACCGGTCGAGCGCGCTCAGCACCTGGTGCGGCGAGCGGCTCTCCAGCAGCAGCGCCCGGGCGGCGCTGCGCAGCTGCCCCATGACGGCGGCCGCGTCCAGGCCCCGCCCCACCACGTCCCCGACGACGACGCCGTACAGCCCGCCCGGCAGGTCCACGACGTCGTACCAGTCGCCACCCACCTCCAACGTGCCCGTGGCCGGTGCGTAGTGGACGGCGAAACCGGCCGGCAGCGCGGTCGGCCCCAGGAACGACCGCTGCAGCGTGACTGCGACGTCGGCGAAGAACCGGGCGCGCTCGGACTCCGCCGCCGCCCGGTCCCGGGCGAGCCGCCGCTCGCGCTCGACGGCTCGCGCGTCGGCGACCGTCGCGGCCACCTGCCCGGCCACCAGGCCCAGGAAGGTGCGGTACTCCTCGTCCAGGCGCAGGTGCGGGCTGGCACCGAGCACGACAGCGCCGACCGGCCGGGCGTGCCCGGCCAGCACCAGCGGCAGCACCACGGCGTCGTCGACGTCGGCGTCCCCGGCCGGGCTGGCCCCGGCCAGCGACAGCCCGGGGACCGTCTCGGCGAGTCCGGTCGCCGTGCGGGCCACGCCGGTGCGCACGACGTCGTCCACCAGGTCGGGCAGCGTGCTGGCCGACAGCGCGTCCGCGTGCCCGATGCCCTGGGAGGCGACGAGCCGCACGGTCGCCGCACCGCCGGCGTCGACGACGCCCTCCTCGGCGAGGTACACCAGGGCGAACGGGCAGTCGGTGCGGGCCTCGGCCAGCACCCGCAGCAGCGAGGCGCACGCCTGGGCCTCGCTGCCGTGGCCCGACCGCGGCATCCCACCGAGGTGGTGCAGGACGGCGAGGCGCCGGGCGGCGAGCACCCTCGGCGTCGTCTCGACGATGGTGGTGAGCAGGGCGGCGACCTGCCCACCCGGCCCCATGACCGGGCTGTAGCAGAAGGTGAAGTACGCCTCCTCCGGGTGGCCGTGCCGGGTCATCACCAGCGGCAGGTCGTCCATCGCGACGACGCCGCCGGCGAAGACCCGGGCGACCATCCCGGAGATGTCCGGCCAGATGTCGGGCCACACCTCGGGCACCCGGCCGCCCAGCGCGGCGGGGTGCCGGCCGCCGAGCATCGGCGCGTACCCGTCGTTGTAGACCATGACCAGCTCGGGGCCCCACATCAGCAGCATCCCGAAGCGGCTGTTCAGCATCGTGCCGACGGTGGTGCGCAGCAGCGGCGACCAGTGCTCCTCGGCGCCCAGCGGCGTGCCGGACCAGTCGTGCCCGAGGACCAGTCGCTGGACGTCGGTCCGCCCCGGACCGACGACCAGCTCGTCCAGCCGGCCGTCCACCGCCGCCCGCCTCAGACGGCCGCGGCGCGCGCCGCGGCCGCGAGAGCCGCCAGTGCGCCGGTGAAGCACTCCGGCGGCGGCTGCACGAGACCGGCCCCCACCTGCCCCGTGCCGGCGACGCGACCGGCCATGCCGGTGTTGATCTGCGGCAGCCAGCCCGTGCGTGCCACCGCGACGACGTCGATGCCGGTCGGCGCGCCACGGAAGCCGAGCACCGGGATCGCCATGGCCGGGTTCTCGGCCAGCGTGATCTGGTACATCCGCTCGGTCGTGGCCAGCGCGTCGGGCACGGTTCCGCCGACGAAGCGCACGATCGCCGGCGCCGCGGCCATCGAGAAGCCGCCGACGCCGTAGGTCTCCATGATCGCCGAGTCGCCGATGTCGGGGTTGGCGTCGTCGGGGCCGTAGTCGCCGAGGAACAGCCCCACCGGGGTCTGGGCGGGGCCGGTGAACCACCGGCCGCCGGTGCCGGCGGTCTGGATGCCGAACTCGGTGCCGTTGCGGGCCAGCACGGTGACCATCGTCGACCCGGGGACGTCGCGGGCGGCGTCCATCGCGAGCTTGGCCGTGGGCATGCCGAGGTTGAGGAAGAAGTGCTCGTTGCCGCCGATGAAGCGCAGCACGGCACCGATGTCGGACGCCGGGGCGTCGACCTCGACGATCGCCGGGGACAGCTCGCGCAGGGTCATCAGCGAGCCGGCCCGGTTGCGGTTGTGGCCCTCGTCGCCCATCTGCAGCATCTGGGCGAGCACGCCCTTCACGTCGAGCGGGTCCTCGGCCCGGCTCCGCACCGCGCGCTGCAGCACCGGCCCGAGCGTGCGGGTCATCCAGTGCAGCCGGTCGACGACCTCGGCGGAGTAGGCGCCCATCCGCAGCACCTTGCCCAGGCCCTCGTTCAGCGAGCTGAAGGCCCGGCCGCCGTGCACCGGGTCCTCCAGGCACCACATCCACATCGACGGGCTGACCACCCCGGCCATCGGGCCCACCGTCCGGTGGTGGTGGCACGGGTCGAAGGCGACCTCGCCGGCTGCCAGCATCCGCTCGGCCGCCGCGGCGTCATCGGCCCAGCCCTCGAAGAGGCAGGCGCCGATGAACGCCCCGCGCATCGGTCCGGACGCGGTCTCCCAGCTCAGCGGCGGGCCGGAGTGCAGCAGGGTGCGCTCGGGCAGGTCGAGCACCTCGCGCGCGGGGAGCACGTCGGTGAGCACCGACCCCGCGGCGAGCACGCGCTCCACCGCCGTCCGGTTGGCGGTGGCCCGGCGGGGGTCCAGGGCGAGCACGGTCAGGTCGTCGGCGTCCCCGAGGGTGGGCGGCCGCCACTCGACGTCGGTGACGGACACCCCCTGGGTGCGCAGGGCGTCGGAGAAGACCCCGACGCCGGCCGCCACCACCTGCGGCGGTGCGGCCAGCAGGCCGCCGAGCGGCCCGGTCACGGGGGTCACGAGGCGGCTCCCAGCAGGGTGAGCGCGTGCCGGGTGGCCGCGGCGTTGGAGGCGAAGACGGCCGCGCCGGCACCGGCCAGGGCGTCGGCCTGGCGGGACCAGCACTGCGGGTCGGCCTCGGTGCCGACCAGCGCGACGACGACCGGGAAGGGTGCCCCGGACAGCACCGGGACGAGCGTGACGGAGGGGTCCGGGTCGGCGCCGTGACCGAGCACCACGTCCAGCAGCAGCACCGCCGGCTCCCCGGAGGCGGCCAGCCCGGCGACCGCCTCCAGCCGCAGGGCGGGGTCGATCATCGGGTGCGCCCGGCCGACCGTGAGGGCGTCGTCGCCGAAGTCGACGACGACGTGGCCGCGCGCGGCGTGGTCGGTGCCCCAGTCCAGGGCGGGGTCGAGCTCGGGCCGCAGCGGCGTGTTCGACCGGACGTCGCCGAGCGTCGCCGCCGCCAGCAGCATGGCCTCGTCGGCCAGGGTGCCGCCGGAGTAGAAGCCCTTGAGCACCGCACCCGGCGCGGCCGTGCCCTGCCCCGGCCGGGACGGCCAGGCCGGCACGTCGACGCCCAGGTCGCCCAGCAGCGCCTCGACGGCGGCCGTGAGGTCCGGGCTGTCCGCCGACAGCACCGCGGACCGGACCGGGGTGGCCAGGCCGGCGGCGGCCTCGGCGACGGCCTCAGCGACCGACGGGGCCGGCGGCTTGGAGACCAGCAGCACCCGCTCGGTGGCCGGGTCGGCGTCCAGGGCGGCCAGCGCGTCCAGGGTGGCCAGGCCGCCCACCGCGGCGGACAGGTCGCGCCCGCCGACGCCGAGCACGTGGGAGACCCCGACGCCGGCGGCGTCGAGCAGGCAGCTGACCTGCTGGGCGCCGGTGCCCGAGGCGGCCACCAGGCCCACCGGCCCGGGACGCACCACGTTGGCGAAGCCGAGGGCCACCCCGGAGACGATCGCGGTGCCGCAGTCCGGGCCCATGACCAGCACGCCCGCCCGGCGGGCCGCCTGCTTGAGGCCGACCTCGTGCTCGACCGGCACCCCGTCGGAGAAGACCAGCACGCTGCGGCCGGCGGCGACCGCGTCCAGGGCCTCGGCCACCGCGTACGGCCCGGGCACGCTGACGACGGCGAGCACCGAGGCGTCCGGGGCGGCGTCGTCGAGCGCGGCGCCGACCGTCCGCACCGGCACGGCGCCGGCCGTGCCGGTGGACCGTTCCCGGTGGGCGAGGGCCGCCTCGACGGCGGCCAGCGCGGCGGCGAGGGCCTCGTCGTCCCGGGCGCGGACGGCGATCAGCAGCTGCTCGGGCGAGGCGTCGCCGTCGGGGGCGAGGCCCATCGAGGCGGCCAGCTCGAGGTTCAGCGGGGTGGCCATGGCGACCAGCACCGCCGTGACGCCGTCGCCCGAGCCGGCGTCCCGGCTCACCTGCATCAGCCGGACCGAGTCGGCGTAGACGCCGCTGCGCAGCGACACGTGCCGGACACCGTCCGAGATGTCCGGGGTGGTCGTGGGGGCGCTCACCCGGCGGGACGCTACCGGAGTCGCCATCCCGGCGGTGGGTGGTCGGCGGGCCGGAGATCGTCCGGCGGGGCGGCACCCGGACCGCAAGGGAGTGCGCGGTAGGCGAGTCCCGGTTCAGGGACTCCGTGTTCGGATCGTGATCAGCCGACGCACAGATGTGACACCGGGGTACTTCCGCCGACGTCGGCGCGGGTGCCACAGTGACGCCTCCGGTGGCGAGCAGCTCCCGCCGGAGGCCCGGCACCCCTCCGGGCACCACCCCCGCCGCACCGGCGTCGGGTCCCCCACAGTGTCCGTGCAGCGGTACGAGGAGTTCGGCGATGGCGTTCGGGTGGAAGCTCTACGGCGACGGCAGGACCCCACCCCCCGGTGAGTCGGTGGCCCCGGAGGAGCGGCTCTCCTGGCCGCTGACGGCGGGCATCGGTGCCCAGCACGTCGTCGCCATGTTCGGGGCGACCTTCGTCTTCCCGCTGCTCATGGGCCTGGACGCCAACCTGGCGATCATGATGAGCGGGATCGCCACGATCCTGTTCCTGCTCATCGTGCAGGGGAAGGTGCCCAGCTACCTCGGCACCAGCGCGGCCTTCGTCGGCGGCGTGCTCGCGATCCGCAGCCAGGGCGGGGACAGCAGCGACGTCGTCGGCTCGATCCTGGTCGCCGGCGTCGTCCTGGCGCTGGTGGGGCTGGCCATCCAGGTCGCCGGGCCGCGGCTGATCAACGCGGTGCTGCCGCCCGCGGTCACCGGTGCGGTGGTCATGCTGATCGGGTTCAACCTGGCCCCGGTCGCGGCGAAGACGTACTGGCCGCAGGACCAGTGGGTGGCACTGGCCACGATGACCTTCGTCATCGTGGTCTCGCTGGCGCTGCGCGGCTTCTGGGCCCGCATCTCCATCCTGCTGGGCCTGGTCTTCGGCTACCTGCTGTCGCTGCTGCTCGACGCCACGTCGGGTCAGCTCACCTCGGTGCTGCCGGGCCAGAACCTCACCGACGCCGACGGGAACCCGTGCGCCGCCCCGGGGCCCTACTGCGCGGCCACGGCCTTCCCGCACGACCGCGTGAACCTGGACGCCGTGGGCCAGGCCGACTGGCTCGGGTTGCCCACCCTCACCGGCCCGAGCTTCTCGGTGAACTTCACCCTGCTCGTGCTGCCGGCCGTGATTGCGCTGGTCGCCGAGAACGCCGGCCACGTCAAGGCAGTCGGGGAGATGACCAAGCGCGACCTGGACCCGGTGCTGGGCCGCGCCGTCTTCGCCGACGGCGTCGCCACCGTGGTCGCCAGCTCCGTCGGCGGCTCGCCCACCACCACGTACGCGGAGAACATCGGGGTCATGGCCGCCACCCGGGTCTACTCGACCGCGGCGTACTACGTGGCGGCCGTGGTCGCGATCCTGCTCGGGCTGGTGCCGAAGTTCGGCGCGATCGTCAACGCCACCCCGGGTGGCGTGCTCGGCGGGATCACCGTCGTGCTCTACGGGATGATCGGCCTGCTCGGCGCCAAGATCTGGAAGGAGAACCGGGTCGACTTCGCCAACCCGGTCCACCTGGTGCCGCTGGCCGCCGGGATCATCATCGGGATCGGCGACGTCGCCCTGCAGATCACCGACACGTTCTCGCTGTCCGGCATCTCGCTGGGCACGATCGTCGCCGTCGCCGGCTGGCACCTGGCCCGGGTCCTGGCTCCGGCCGAGATGCGGGCCGCCCTCCGGGACGAGGGGCGCTACGTCGGCGGCACCGGCCCGGCACTGGGCAGCACCGGCAGTCACGGGGCCCCGGCCGCGGACGGTCGGGGCGGGTCCGACCCGTCCTCGCTCGACGGCCGGGACGGACGTACCGTCGGTGGCTCCTCGTCGTCCGCTCCGTCGGAGGGACCGCACACCCGGTGAAGCCCGCCCCGTTCGGCTACGCCGACCCGCGCACGCTCGCCGAGGCCCTCGAGGTGCTCGGCCGCGAGGGCGAGGGCGCGAAGGTGCTGGCCGGGGGGCAGTCGCTCCTCCCGCTGCTGTCGATGCGGCTCGCCGCACCGACCACGCTGGTGGACATCAACCGCGTCGCCGGCCTGGACTCGATCGAGTCCGGGCCGGACGGCGTCCGGGTGGGCGCCCTGGTCCGGCACGCCCGGCTGCTCGACGACGCCGCGGCCGCCGGCGTGCAGCCGCTGCTGGCCCGGGCCACGGCGAGCGTCGCCCACCCGGCGATCCGCAACCGGGGCACCACCGTCGGCTCGATCGCCCACGCCGACCCGTCGGGGGAGATGACCGCGGTGCTGGCGCTGACCGGTGGGTCGGTCACCGTGGCCACCCCGGCCGGCCGCTCGGCCGTGGGCTGGCAGGACTTCTTCGTCGGCCCGCTGGAGACCTCGGTGCACGGCCCGGCTGTCGTCGTGGACGCCTTCTTCCCCGCGCTCGCCCAGCGCTCGGGCACCGCGTTCGCCGAGCTGTCCCGCCGCCGCGGCGACTACGCCGTGTGCGGCGCCGGCGCCGTCGTCACGCTGGACGCCGACCGCCGGGTCAGCGCGGCCCGCACCGCCTACATCTCGGTGGGTCTGGTTCCGCAGGTGCACGACCTGACCGAGGCGGTGGCCGGCCGCCCCGTCGACACCGTGGACTGGGCCGCCGCCGGTGCACTGGCCCGCACGCTGGTCGACCCGGACACCGACCTGCACGCCAGCGCCGACTACCGCCGGCTGCTGGTGGGCGTGCTCACCGAGCGGACCCTGGCCGCCGCCGCCCTCGAAGCAACCGGGAGGACACCGTGAACGCGAAGGTGACGCGCGAGTGAGCATCGGGGATGGGAGCTGGGGGCACCTCCCGCTTGCGGGGGACAGCGACCGAGGAGCGGAGCGAGTGCGGAACAGAGCCATGGGCCAGGTCGACCAGGAGCGAACCGTCTCGGCGGTCGTGAACGGCACGCCGCGGGAGTTCACCGTGCCCGCGCGCCGGCTGCTGTCCGACGCGCTGCGGCACGACCTGGGGCTCACCGGCACGCACGTGGGCTGCGAGCACGGCGTCTGCGGCGCCTGCACGGTCCTGCTCGACGGCGTCCCGGTGCGGTCCTGCCTGGTGCTCGCCGTCCAGGTGCAGGGCGCGGCGGTGACCACCGTGGAGGGGCTGGCCCGGTCGGACCACCAGGGCGGGGAGGTGCTGCACCCGGTCCAGGAGGCCTTCCGGGAGTGCCACGCGCTGCAGTGCGGCTTCTGCACGCCCGGCTTCCTGATGACCATCGCCGCCGGGCTGGAGGCGCGGGACCCGGCGCAGCCGGTGACCGACGACGAGGTCGAGGACATGGTCGGCGGCAACCTCTGCCGCTGCACCGGCTACGCCAACATCAAGAAGGCCGTGCACCACGCCGCCGCCACCATCCGCGAGGCCACCCGATGACCGGCGCGAGCGCCCAGACCCACACATTCTGTACAGAATGCGCAGCGCTTTCTGTACAGAAAGTGGGAGTCGGGGGGCGGCGGTGACGACGAAGCTGTTCGGGGAGCCGGTGCGCCGGCGGGAGGACGGGCGGCTGATCACCGGCCGGGGGCGCTACCTGGACGACATCGGGCACGACGCGCTGGCGGTGGCGTTCGTGCGCAGCCCGCACGCGCACGCCCGGGTCACCGACATCGACGTGGACGCCGCGCTCGACGTCGAAGGCCTGGTGGCGGTCTACACCTACGAGGACCTGCTCGGCCCGATGGCCGAGCCGCTGCCGGTGCTCATCCCGCACCCGCAGCTGACCGCGCCACGCACCGGGTACCCGCTGGTCCGGGACGTGGTGCACCACATGGGTGAGGCCGTGGTCATGGTCGTGGCCACCGACCGGTACGTCGCCGAGGACGCCTGCGACCGGATCACGGTCAGCTACGAGCAGCTGCCCGTCGTCGTCGGGGTCGACGCGGCGCGGGAGGCACGCCACGCGGTGCACGAGGACGTCCCGGACAACGTGGCGGCCCGGCACCACCAGGAGACCGGGGACGTCGAGGCGGCGCTGGCCGCCAGCGCGCACACGCTGGCCTTCACGCAGTACATCGAGCGCAGCGCCTGCATGCCGATGGAGGGCAAGGGCGTGCACGCCGCCTGGGACCCCGCCGACAGCAGCCTGCGGGTCTACACCTCCACCCAGGCCTCGACGTCGGTGCGCGCGGCGATCGCGGCCAAGCTGCAGCTGTCCCTGGAGAAGGTCGAGGTCGTCGCGCCGGACGTCGGCGGTGGGTTCGGCGTGAAGATCGTGCACCCGTGGCCGGAGGAGCTGCTGGTGCCGATGGCCGCGATCGCGCTGCAGCGACCGGTGAAGTGGACCGAGGACCGCCGCGAGCACTTCATCTCCTCGGCGCACGAGCGGCAGCAGCGCCAGGAGATCCGGGTCGGCTACGACGACGACGGGCGGCTGACCGCGCTCGACGTCCGGATCTGGCACGACAACGGCGCGTACACGCCCTACGGGATCATCGTGCCGATCGTGACGGCGACCCAGCTGGTCGGCCCGTACGTCGTGCCGACCTACCGGGTGCGGGTGGACAGCGTCTACACCAACACCGTCATCGTGACCCCGTACCGCGGGGCCGGGCGGCCGCAGGGCTGCTACGCGATGGAACGCACGATGGACCGGATCGCGCAGGAACGCGGCCTGGACCGGGCCGAGGTGCGCGCCCGCAACCTCATCCAGCCCGACCAGTTCCCCTACGACCACCACCTGACGTTCCAGGACGGCCGGCCGGTCATCTACGACTCCGGCGACTACCCGGGCCTGCTGGACAAGCTCACCGCGCTGGTCGGCTGGTCGGGCGTCGAGGAACGCCGGGCGGAGGCCACCGCCCGGGGCAAGCTGCTCGGCATCGGCATGGCGATGTACGTCGAGGGCACCGGCCCCGGGCCCTACGAGGGCGGGCACGTGCAGGTGCTGGGCAGCGGAAAGGTGCTCGTGTCCACCGGCCTGACCAGCCAGGGCCAGGGCCACGAGACGGCGTTCGCGCAGATTGTGGCGCACGAGCTCGGCGTCCCGATCGAGGACGTCGAGGTGACCACCGGCGACACCCGGCGCTTCGGCTATGCCGTGGGCACGTTCGCCTCCCGGGCCGCGGTGATGAGCGGCAACGCCATCGCGCTGGCCGCGCGCGGGGTGAAGGAGAAGGCGCTGCGGATCGCCGGCGAGGCGCTGGAGGTCGACCCGAGCGACCTGGAGATCGACGAGGGCCTGGTGCAGGTCAAGGGCACACCCGGGATCAGCATCCCGCTGCGCACGGTCGCGGTGCTCTCCAACCCGCTGCGCTACGCCTTCGACGAGGCGGCGAAGCAGGCCACCCAGTTCGCCGGGCCAGGCGACGACTCGAAGCCACCGGTGGCGGCCGGCGACGCCCCGGGCCTGGAGCACGTCGACTACTACTCCCCCGTGCGGTCGACGTTCGCCAGCGGTGCGCACGCCGCGGTGGTGGAGATCGACACGCTGACCTGGGAGATCGACGTGGTGCAGTACGCGGTGGTGCACGACTGCGGCACCATCGTGAACCCGATGATCGTCGAGGGCCAGGTGCACGGCGGCGTCGCCCAGGGCGTGGGCGGGGCGCTGTACGAGCGGATGGCCTACGACGCCGACGGGCAGCTGCAGAACGCCTCCTTCATGGACTTCCTCATGCCCTACGCCTCCGAGGTGCCCGACATCGACATCGACCACCAGCAGACGCCCAGCCCGCTGAACCCCCTGGGGCTCAAGGGCGCCGGTGAGGCCGGCGTCATCCCCGGGACCGCGGCGATCGCCTCGGCCATCGAGGACGCCACCGGACGGCGGATCGCGGCGATGCCCATCTCCCCCACCGAGCTGTACGACCTGGTGCGCGACGACGCCGCCGGGCGCGTCGCCCCCCGACGGACCGGAGCCATGGCGTGAGACTGGACGGGACCGCGATGCTGCAGGGCACCCCGGAGCAGGTGTGGGCGGTGATCACCGACCCGGCCGTGCTGGCGCGGACCATCCCCGGCTGCCAGTCGCTGGAACGCACCGGCGAGGACAGCTACGCGATGGTCGTCTCCGTCGGCGTCGGGGCCGTCCGCGGGACGTACGCCGGGCAGGTCTCGCTGGCCGACAAGCAGCACCCCCGTTCCTACGTCATGCACGCCTCCGGCGCCGGTGGCCCGGGTTCGGTGCGGGCCACGGTGCCGATCTCGCTGGAGGCCGTCGACGGTGGCACCCGGCTGACCTACGGCGCGGACGCCGTCGTCGCCGGTGCGGTGGCCGGCGTCGGCCAGCGGATGATCGCCGGTGTCGCCAAGCGGCTGGCCGGCCAGTTCTTCGGCGCCATCGACGCCGAGCTGACCGGCACCGCGCCGGCAGCGGCCGCCGACGTCCCACCGACGGTGGCAGCCGGGCACGACACCGCGGTGGCCGGCAGCCTGGTCCCGGCGTCCGGACCGGCCCGGGGCCCGTCGTCCCCCGGCGTGGCGCCGACCCTGCTCGCTGCCGCCGGCGGCAGCCTGCTCACCCTGCTGGCGGTCTGGGTCGGCTGGGTGCTCGGCCGCCGGTAGGCGCGCGGGCATCCGGCGCGCGCGACACCGGGATCCACGGCGGTGATCACCGGATCAGCGATCGACCTGTTCCGGGCGCACCCAGGGCCTGGCACGGTGACCGGACACCACCCCGGGAGGACGGCATGACCAGCCCCGACGCAGCACCGCACCCGACGGCGAGCCTGCCGCCGCAGGAGGACCACGTGGACGGCCCGTCGTCCACCGCGCTCGCCGGCGCCGTCCTGGAGTACCGGTACACCCGGGGCACGCGGTACCGGCTGAGCTTCGACCACGACGGCCACGTCACCTTCGCCGAGCTGGACGCCGCACCCGGTGGGCTGCCCGCCCCGGTGCTCGACTACCGCGCGCGGGAGCTCCGGCCAGGACTGGTGCTCGTGCACTGGATCGTCAAGCCGGCCGCCATCCACGTGACGCTGGCCGTGGACCTGACCGCGGGCACGGTGTACGCGGCGGCGATGATGCCGCCCAACCGGTGGGAGTTCTGGGACAGCGGCGTCATCGACTCGGTCACCCGGGTGGCCGCCGACGGCACCCCGCTCCCCGGCTGAGCACCGGCGGTCGTGGCACCCGGCAGCGGCGCCGGACCACGGTGGCCCGGCGCCGCTGCGGCAGGTGGCTCAGCGCGAGGCGCCGGCCGTGGGCCACCCGTCGCTGCTCCAGCTGAGGTCGCGGATCTGCATGCGCCAGTCGCCACCCAGGTTCGTGTCGTAGTAGTGGTGCGCCAGCCGGTACGTGGTGCCGTCGAGGGTCACGTCACCCCCGCCCGGCCCGCGGACGTTGCCCGAGCTCGACAGCAGCTGGGTACCGCCGCCGCTCATCATGGCCACGCCGTTGCGGTCCACGTAGGGGCCGGTGATGCTGGTCGACCGGCCGACCATGGTGCGGTAGGTGCTGTCCGAGCCGGCGCAGCAGCGGTCGAAGGACACGAAGAGGTAGTAGAACCCGTTGCGCCAGGCGATCGACCCCGCCTCGATCGCGCCGCCGCCCCGGGAGGCCAGGGAGTACGTGCGGGTGTCCGCGCCGGACAGCTTGCCGGTGGCGGTGTCCACCCGGCGCATCTTGATGCCGTCCCAGAAGGACCCGAACACCATCCACTCCGCGGTGCGGGCGCCGTTGGAGATCGTGTAGGCGATCTCCGGGTCGATGGCGTTGTAGTTGTTCCCCGAGCCGGAGCGCAGCACCTCACCGCGGTCGGTCCAGGGACCCTCGATGTTCGTGGCGGTGGCCAGGCCGATGACCGAGCTGTTCGTGCCGAACTTCGAGCCGGAGTAGTAGAGGTGCCACACCCCGTTGACCAGGTTGACGTCCGGCGCCCAGAGGTTCGGCGGGGTGGCCCCCAGGTAGCTGGTGATCCAGCCCGGGACGGTGGGGAACACCGAGCCGATCAGCGACCAGCTGCCCGTGAGGCCGCCGCAGGAACGCCGGATCTGCACGTTGCCGTTGCGGTAGCCGTACTCGTCGCCGGTGGAGAAGGCGTACCAGCAGCTGCCGGACTGGACGATCGTGGGGTCGTGGGCGCGGAAGTCGCCGGTCAGGGCGTGGGCCGGGGAGGCGCCGGTCAGCACGAGACCCAGGCTGAGGGCGACGGCTGACCAGATGCGGATGAGTCTGCGACGGGTCACGGGCTGCTCCAGGGCGTGGTCGGGACAGCCGGCACCGACCGGGGGCCGGGCGCCACAGGGGCGTCCGGCACCGCGGGTGAGGACGGCTCACGGGAGAGGGAGGATCGGGGCGGTGCGCCAGCCGTCTGCAGAGCCGGACGACGCCATGCCACGTGGGTGACAGGAGTCACACAACACCAGCACAGCCAGTAGATCAAGCCTTCACAGCGAGTTCTTTACAACGCTGTACCCGGACGAGCGCTGCCACGCCTCAGCCGTCGACGGTCACCTCGACGACCGGGTACCCGGAGGCGCCGTCCGGGGCCACCTGGGTGCGCCGGTCGGTCTGCACCTCACCGGTGCCGTCGGTGGCCCGCACGGTGATCCGGTGCTCCCCGGGTGTCGCGTCCCAGGCCAGCGACCACTGCCGCCAGCAGTCGTCGCCGATCGACGGCGCGAGCCGGGCGTCGGTCCACGGCCCGTCGTCGACCTGCACCTGCACCCGCTGCACGCCGCGGGTGGGCGCCCAGGCCACGCCGGCCACGGCCTGCCGACCGGCGGGCACCGAGCTGCCGGCCCGCGGCACGTCGATACGGCTCTGCGTCTTGACCGGGCCCTCCCGCGACCAGCCGCGCGGGACCCAGTAGCCCTGCACGCCCCAGGTGGTCAGCTCGATCTCGGTGAGCCACTTGGTGGCCGACACGTAGCCGTAGAGCCCGGGTACGACCAGCCGGGCCGGGAAGCCGTGGTCGATCGGCAGCGGCTGCCCGTTCATGCCCACCGCCACCAGCGCGTTCTCGACGTCCAGGGCCACCTGGACGGGGAACCCGGCGGTGAAGCCGTCCACCGAGCGTCCGAGCACCTGCTCCGCCCCGGCCTGCACGCCGGCCCGGTCCAGCAGGGTGCGCAGCCGCACGCCCTGCCAGCGGGCGGTGCCCACCAGGTCGCCCCCGACCTCGTTGGACACGCAGGACAGGGTCACGTCCGCCTCGACCTGCGGCATCGCCATGAGGTCGGCGTAGCTCAGCGAGAACGGCCGGTCGACCATGCCGGTCACCCGCAGGCTCCAGTCGGCGGTGTCGACTCCTGGCACCCGCAGCGCGGTGTCGATCCGGTAGAAGGAGTCGTTGGGCGTGTACAGCGGGGACAGGCCCGGCACGTCCAGTCCGGTACCGGGCGCGGCGGCCGGCTGCGCGGGCCGCGGCAGCCGGATCGCCTCGCGCAGCTGCTCGACCCGGTCCCGGCCGGACAGCAGCCAGCCACCCACGCCGGCAAGCACGGCCAGCGCCGCGGTACCACCGGCAGCCACCAGGAAGCTGCGCCGGGCCAGCTCCTGTCCCGCGGTCGACGCCGGCACGGCCAGCAGCGCGGCCCGGCCCAGCAGCGCCCGCAGGACGGCCACCCCGACGACCACGGCGAGCACCGCGACCGCCAGCGTCCACGGCGCCGACCGGCGCGGGTCGCCCAGCGCCGCCCAGGCAGCCAGCGCACCGGCGACGGCGAACCCGGCGGCGCCGAGCGCCGGCCGGCGCTGGGCGAGCACCCCGAGCCCCGCGCCCAGCGCCAGGGCGACCAGCAGGACGCCGGCCAGCAGCACCTGCTTGTCGTGCGTGCCGAACAGGGAGATCGCCGCGCGCTCCAGCCACAGGGGGACGTGGTCGACCACCGTGTCCCCGACCGCGGTCACCAGCGACGGCGCCCGGTCCACCAGGCCGCCCACCAGCTCGGCCGCACCCAGCCCGGCCGCGCTGGCCACCACCCCGGCGAGCGGGGCCGGCCAGCGGCGCCCACCACCGGACCGGACGTCGTCGGGCAGCTGGAGGTCGGCGGTCGAGGCGGGCACGACCCCGAGCATCCCCCCTCACGCCACCCGGGGGCGCCGGGCGGCCGACAGGGAGACCCAGGTCGTGCCCGGAACTCCCCTCCGAGGGAGGAGTCCTGACCCGAGGACTGCAGGACCGGCGCCCACCTGTCGATGAGAGGGGGACCGCCGCGACCACGGCACCACGAGGACGAGCACAGGGACGGCACATGGCATCGAGCAGCACGGGGGCTGATGCCCCCGTCAGGACAGCAGCCGGCCGGGCAGCGCTCACCGTGCTCGGCACGCTGCTGGTCATCGGCGTCGAGTTCCTGCTGCTCTACGGGGTCTACCACCGGGCCGCGCCGGTGGAGACGCAGCGCGTCGTCGTCGCCCGGCTCGCCGGCGACCTGACCGGCACCGCCGGCGGCCCGCCCGTGACCGACCTGGTCACCCGCGCGGCCGACGACCTGTCCGACGCCGGCCTGGACGGCGACGACGTCGACCGCCTGCGCGCCGCGGCCGCCGGGACGCCCGCGGAGGCGCGGGCGGCGGCCGACGCCCTGGGCGAGCGGCTCGCCGAGCACAGCCGGTCGCTGGACGTGCAGGCCGCCGCCGTCTACGCCGCGATGCTCGTCGTCGCGTCGGTGGGCTGGATGCTGTGGTTCCGCCGGCTCGTGGCCCGGCACCGGGCCCTGCAGGCCGAGGTCACCGAGCAGCAGGCCCGCGCCGCCAGCGAGGGCCGGCTGGCGAGCCTGGTGCGCACCAGCTCCGACGCCATCGTCGTGCTGACCGCCGAGGGCATCGTGCAGTACGCCAGCGACTCGGCCGAGGCCGTCTTCGGCGTGCCGGCCGCGGTGCTGCAGGACAGCGTGCTGCTCGACCACGTGCTCCCCGCGCACCGGTCCGCGATCATCGCCCAGCTCGCCAGTCCGCGGGAGGGCGAGACCGCCCTGCAGCTGGAGTTCCCCCAGCCGGACGGTCGCGTGCGCCACGTCGAGGGCGTGCTGTCCAACCTGCTGGCCGACCCCGGCGTCCAGGGGCTGGTGATCACCGCACGCGACGTCAGCGCGCGCGTCGCCCTCGAGGAGCAGCTCACCCACCAGGCTCTGCACGACCCGCTGACCGGGCTGTCCAACCGCCGGCTGTTCCTCGACCGCCTCGCCCACAGCCTGCGGCGGCGCGGTTCGCACACCAACGGGCTCACCGTGCTGTTCTGCGACCTGGACGACTTCGCCTTCGTCAACGACCGGTTCGGCCAGGACACCGGCGACCTGCTGCTGGCCGAGGTGGGCCGGCGGCTGGTGGCGGTGGCCCGGGAGGGCGACACCGTGGCCCGGCTGGGCGGTGACGAGTTCGCGCTGCTGCTCGAGGACATCGCCGAGCCGGAGGCGCAGGCCATCGCCGCGCGCGTGCACGCCCGGCTCACCGGCCCGGTGCACGTCGGCGACCGCACGATCGACCTGGCGCTGAGCATCGGCATCGCGCACGCCCCGGACACCGGGATCACCGCCCAGGACCTGGTGCGCAACGCCGACGTCGCGGTGCACGTGGCCAAGGACGGCGGCAAGCACGGCACCGCCACCTACGAGCCGGCCCTGCACTCGGTGGCCCTGGAGCGGCTGCAGCTGCGGGCCGACCTGCAGCGCGCCCTCGACGTCGGACAGCTGGAGCTGTACTTCCAGCCGACCGTCGACCTGGCCGCGTCGCGGATCGCCAGCTTCGAGGCGCTGGTGCGCTGGCACCACCCGGTGCGCGGCATGGTGCCGCCGGTGGAGTTCATCCCGCTGGCCGAGCAGTACGAGCTGATCGTGCCGCTGGGCACCTGGGTGCTCCAGGAGGCCTGCCGGGCGGGTGCGGCGCTGCAGCGTCCGGGCGAGCGCCCGGTGTCGATGGCGGTCAACGTGTCGGTGCAGCAGCTGACCCGGCCTGACTTCGCCGACCTGGTCGCCGGAGCCGTGGCCGCGGCCGGGTTCGACACCCGGTCGCTGGTCCTGGAGATCACCGAGACCGCGATGCTGGCCGACGCGGCGGTCGTGGCCCCGGTGCTGGCGGCGCTTCGGGACACCGGGGTGCGCATCGCCATCGACGACTTCGGCACCGGCTACAGCTCGCTGTCCTACCTGCGTGACCTGCCGGTGGACGTGCTCAAGGTCGACAAGTCCTTCGTCGACCACGTCGTCGGCGACGAGCAGGGGGCCTCGCTGGCCGAGGCGATCATCGCGATGAGCCGGTCGCTGCGCCTGTCCACCGTGGCCGAGGGCGTCGAGCACGCCGGTCAGGCGGCCTGGCTCACCGCCGCCGGCTGCGACTACGGCCAGGGGTACCTGTGGTCCCGGCCGGTGCCGCTGGCACGGGCGCACGCCCTGCTGGCCGACCCGGCCGCGGCCACCGCGCCGACCGGCACCTCCCCGACGGGCCCCCGGCCGACCGCCGCCCTGGTACCTGCGACGTACCCCGGGCCATGATGGCCATCTTGGCGGGCGGTTCGTGTCAGTTCTGTCCGGTCGGGTGTGCAGGTGGCGGGCGCCGTCGACGTCCCCGGTCGTGCCGCTGCGGCTGAGCCCGTGGGTCAGCTCGGGCTGAGCGCCAGCGTCGGGTAGTCGGTGTAGCCGGCGGCGCCCGAGCCGTAGAACGTGGCCGGGTCCGGCTCGTTCTCCGCGTGCCCACCCTGCCAGCGCGCGACCAGGTCCGGGTTGGCGATGGCCAGCCGGCCGACCGCGACGGCGTCGGCCGCACCGGTGCCGACCAGCTCCAGCGCGGACTCCCGGGTCATCGGGACGGCGAAGCCGCTGTTGGCGACCAGCGGCCCGCCGAACCGGCGCCGCAGCTCCTGCACCAGCTCACCGGCCGGCTCGCGGTGCAGCACGCTGAGGTAGGCGAGCCCCAGCGGCGCCAGACCGTCGACGAGCGCGCCGTAGGTGGCCAGCACGTCGGCCGGGTCGTCCTCCACGACGTCCTGGATGCCGTGCGCCGGGGAGATCCGGATGCCCACACGTCCGGCCCCGACCGCCTCGGCGACCGCGGTCGCGACCTCGACGACGAACCGGGCCCGGGCCTGCGGGCTGCCGCCGTACTCGTCGTCCCGGCGGTTGGACGCCGGGGAGAGGAACTCGTGCAGCAGGTAGCCGTTGGCCGAGTGCAGCTCGACGCCGTCCATCCCGGCCGCCACGGCGCGCCGTGAGGCGGCCACGACGTCGGCGAGGACGGCGCGGGCCTCCTGGGTGGTGAGGGCGTGCGGCACCTCGTAGGGCAGCTTGCCGCGGGCGGCGGTGCGCACCTCGCCGGAGACGGCGATCGCGCTGGGGGCCACGATCCGGGCCGCGCCGTTGACAGCGGTGTGCGAGACGCGGCCACCGTGCATGACCTGCATGACGACCCGGCCGCCGCGCTCGTGCACCGCGTCGGCGACGCGGGCCCATCCGGCGGCCTGCTCGTCGGTGACGATGCCGGGCTGCCCGTCGTAGGAGCGGCCCTCGGCGGTCGGGTAGGTGCCCTCGGTGATGATCATGCCCATGCCGGCGCGCTGGGCGTAGTGCTCGACGACGAGGTCGCCGGGCACGCCGGCCTGCCCGGAGCGGGTGCGGGTCAGCGGCGCCATGACGACGCGGTTGGCGAGCTCGATGTCCCCGAGGGTCAGCGGTGCGAAGAGGTCCATGATGCCTTCCGGGGTGCGGGGCGCCGCAGGGCCGGAGCCCGCGCGGCAGCGCTGTCGTCGGCGGAACCCGGCCCCCGGGGCACACATTCCGTCACGGACCGCCGTGCGACGTGGGTCACGTCGTCGCGTCCGGGTACCCGGACGGGTGCACCCCGGTGCGCCGCCGGGCGCCGGTCGGACAGGATGGGCCCCCCGCCGTCGACCCCGAGGAGCGTCATGCCCGCCGACCGGCGCGCCCACGAGCGGACGCCCGACACCCTGCCCACCCGCGCCCTCCGCCGCGTGCACGGGGGGCTGGTGCACGCCGCCAACCGCACCCCCGCCGCGGTCGCCGCCTACCTGGCCACCGTGCTGGCCGCCGCCTGGGCGATCGCACTGTTCGAGGGCTGGTCGTTCGGGGACGCGGTCTGGTGGGCGTTCACCACCACGACGACCACCGGCTACGGCGACTTCTCCCCGGTCACCGGCGGCGGCCGGGTGGTGGCGGTGCTGACCATGTTCGCCGGCATCGTGGCCATCGGCGTCATCGTGGGCCGGATCGCCGCGGTGGTCATCCGCACCCACGACGACTTCACGCACGAGGAGCAGGTGGAGCTGCTCGACGACTCCGACGAGCAGACCCGGCTGCTGCACGAGCTGCACGCGCGCCTGGACGTGCTCGACGCGGCCGCCGGCCGACCGGCACGGCACACCGGCTCCAGCAGCCGCGTCCCCGGTGCCGGCGGGCACGGCTCCCCCGCGCAGCACGACGGCGCGCCGCGCACCGGCTGAGCCCGCCGGCTCCCGGTCAGTCGGTCCGGACCCCCCGTCGCCGGCCCGCCCGCCACAGCAGCGCCCCGCCCACCAGCAGCAGCGCCGCCACCGCGGTGCCGCCGAGCAGCTCGGCGCCGGTCCGGGCCAGGCCCTCCGTCAGCCCGCTGCCGCCCGACGCGGTCACCGACCCGGGACGCGATGCCGGGCCACCGGCGCCCGGTCCGGCACCCGGGCCACCGGGGGGCGGCGGACCACCGACGGGCGTCGGTGACGTCGGGTCGCCGGACCCACCCGGGTCGTCCACGGACGTGCGCCGGGCGACCGTCAGGGTCGCCGAGTCCGCGGACGAGACCACCGGGCGGGCGAGCACCGACGGGGGCGCGCCGTAGGCGGTGGCGGCGTTGACCAGCCCGCCGGCCGCGAGGTCCTCGGGTGTCACGACGTGCACCTGGTCGGCCTGGCACTCGGTCGCCGCACCGGGTGCCAGCACCGTGCCGGCGCAGGTCACCGGGCCGTAGAGGTCGTCGATCCGCACGCCGGTCAGGGTCACGTTCCCGTCGTTGACCACGCGGTAGAGGACCCGCACCCGGTCGCCGACCTGCACGCTGCTCAATGCCTGGCCGGCAGCCAGCTGCGGTGCACCCGGGGCGGCCGGCACCGGCGCGGGCGGGAGGACCGCCGCGGCGGACGTCGCCAGCTCGAACCGGGTCCGCACCGTGATCCGCGGCCGCGCGGCGGCGGTCACGACCGTCGCGCTGTCGGTCGCCACGGCCACCGGCGCGCCGCCGGCGACGGCGGTGCCGCCCGCGGCCGCCGCGTTGACCACCCGGCCGGTGAGCACGTCGCCCTCGGTGACGTACGTGCTGGCGGCACCGGTGCACGACGTCGCCGCCCCCGGCTCCAGCAGGGTCGCGCGGCAGGTGACCGTCCCGGCGTCCGGGTCGTCCACCCCGATCCGGGAGACCGGGACGTTGCCGGTGTTGACCACGGCGTAGGTCCACCGGATCGCGTCGCCGACGTCCGCGCCGTCCGGCAGGCCGGTGGCGACGACGGTGCCGGTGACCTCCAGCGCGAGCGCGCCGGACGGCGCGGACGGCGTGGTCGTCGAGGACGGCGCGGCGGACACGCGCACGGCGTCGCGCGGGCCGACCGCCGAGGCGACCGCGGTGTTCTGCTTGACCCCGCGGGCGCGGTCGTCGGCGGTCACCAGGTAGTCCGGTGCCGCGCACCGCGCCGTCCCGCCCGGGAGCACGGTGGTGGTGTCGCAGGTCATCGACAGCGCCAGCGGGTCGCTGACGTACACGTCGGAGAGCGTCAGGTCCCCGGTGTTGGTGACCAGCACCGACCACCGGATCGTCTGGCCCGCGGCCAGCGCCGCCCCGGCGGGCGTGCCGGTCCGGGCCGCGGTCTTCACCGCGGTCAGGCCGGTCGTCCCGGCGGCCACCGGCACCGGCGCGCTCGACGGGCCGAAGGACGTGCGCTCCGGGCCGGCGGCGGTGGTCCCGGACACGGTCGCCGAGTCCGTGACCGGGACGCCCAGGTCGAAGTCGAGCTGGGTGACGACGTAGGCCGCCGCGACGCTGCAGGTGACCGTGCTGCCGACGGCCAGCGGACCGGACGGGCAGCTCACCGCGCCACCGCGCACGTCGTCCACCTCCAGGTCGCCCATCGCCACGTTGCCGGCGTTGGTCACCAGGTGCGTGTAGGCGACGTGGTCGCCCACCCGGACGCCGCCGGTCACCGGGGCGCCGGCGCGGGTGGCCGTCGCGGTCGTGGCGATGGTGAGCTCGCGGACCACCGCGGCCACCCCGACCCGCGCGGACGCCGAGGGCGAGGACAGCGGGACGGCTCCCGGTCCGGTGCCGGTGGCGAGCGCCGCGTTGGTCACCGAGCCGGCGAACAGGTCGGCCTCGGAGACGGTGCGCGGCGTGCCACCCGTGCACGTCGCCGACGCCCCGGGGTCGAGGTCGGGGGCCGAGCAGGTGACCACCCCGGCGTCGGGGTCGTCCACGCCCACGCCGGTGACCCGGACGTTGCCCACGTTGGTCACCCGGTACGTCCACTGCACGGTGTCACCCGGCGCCGCGGCGCTCTGCCGGGCGACGGGGTCGACCACCCCGGCGACGGTGACGGCGAGCTCGGGCGAGGAGACCGACGGCGTCTCGGTCGTCGAGGCGTTGCTGGTGACCACTGCCCCGCGCCGGTCCGTGCCCCGCACGGTGGCGGTGTTGGTCTTCGTGCCGCCGACGTCCCCGCCGGTGACCGTGTACCCGCCGGCCGTGCAGGTGGTGGCCTCGGTGGGCAGCAGGGTCCGCTGGAGGCAGGTCATCGCGGGGGCCGTCACGTCGTCGACCAGCAGGTCGTCCACCGTCAGCTCGCCGGTGTTGGTCACCACCACGCTCCAGACGATCGTCTCCCCCGCGTCGAGGGCACCGGGGACACCGGTGTCGGTCCAGTTGGCCACCTTCTTGGCCAGCAGCGCACCGCTGGCGGCCGCGAGCGGGACCGGGGCGGCGACGGGACCGAAGGTGCCCGGGGTCGTGGAACCCGCCGGGATGCCGGACACCGTGGCGGAGTGGGTCACCGGCTGGCCGGCGTCCACGTCGGCCTGGGTCACCCGCCGGGTCGCACCGGCCGTGCAGCTGGCCGTGTCCCCCGGTGCGAGCACCGCCCGGGAGCAGGTGGCGTGCTCGGCCGGCTGCCCGGCGACCAGGACGTCGGCGACCCCGACGTCCCGCATCGTCACGTTGCCGGTGTTGGTCACCTCGTAGGCGTGCCGGACGGAGTCACCCACCCGCACCCCGCCCTGGTTCGCCGCCGGGGTGACGGTCGCCGTGGTGGTGAGGGTGAGCGCCCGCACCAGGGCCGCCATGCCGACCGCGTCCCGGCCGGGGGCCGAGCGCACCAGCGCGCCACCGACGACGGAGGTGCCGGTCGCGGCCGCCTCGTTGGTCACCGCGCCGGTGAGCAGGTCGTCCTCGGTCACCGGGTGCCTCGCCGCGCCGACGCAGCGGGTCACCGCGCCGGGGTCGATCGCGAGGTCGTCGCAGGTCACGGCACCGCCCTCGGGGTCGTCGACGCTGATGCCGGTCACCCGGACGTTGCCGAGGTTGGTGACGGTGTACTCCCAGTGCAGGGTGTCCCCGGGCAGGGCGGCGTCCTGCCGGGAGGCGGGGTCCACCCGCCCGTCGACGACGACGCCGAGCGCCGGCACCGGCGACCCCGGGGACATGGAGGAGGCAGCCGCGCTGCGCACCACCGGGCCCCCGCGCGGGTCCCGGGCGGCCGCGGTGGAGCCCGCGGTCCGCTGGCCGGCGAGCACGTCGGCGGCGGTGACGGTGTACGTGGCCGCGGTGCAGGTGGTCTGCGCGCCGGGCGCCAGCTCGGTGGCCGCGCAGGTGATGCCGGCGGCCTCCGGCAGGTCCACGGTGAGGTCGCGCAGGGTCAGCTCACCGGTGTTGGTGACCACGACCGTCCAGACGATCGTCTCCCCGGCGTCCAGGGCGTCGTCGCCGTCGGCGTCGTCCCAGTCGGCGAGCTGCACGGTGGCCAGCCGGCCGGCGGCGAGCGGGTCGATCGGCACCGGGTCGGAGGCCGGGCCGAACTCCAGCGGCGCGGTCGAGCCCTGCGGGACGCCGGACGCGAATGCGGCGCCCTCGACGGCCTGACCGTCGTCGACGTCGCTCTGGGTGACGCGGTAGGAGCCGTTGCCCGCGCAGGTCATGCTGGCGCCGGCCGCGAGGGTGGTGGACGGGCAGGTCACCCCACCGGTGGCGAGCGTGCCGCGCACGGCGACGTCGCTCATGGCCACGTTGCCGGTGTTGATGACCAGGTAGGTGAACGCGATGGCGTCGGTGACCCGGACGGCGTCCTGGTGGGCGGCCGGGGTGACGGTGGCGGTCGCCGTGATGGCCAGCGACCGGTCTGCCGGCGTGACGTCGACCGTGCTGCTGCCGGTGTCGTTGGCCGGGTCCAGGCCGGTGTCCTCGGCGCTGAGGAAGACCGCGTCGTTGACGACGTCCGTGCTGGACTGGGCCGTGCCGACGACGTCGAGGGTGACGGTGCGGCCGACGGCGAGGTAGGGGATCCGCCAGGCACCGTTGGCCGGTGCGTAGACGCCCTCGCTCGGGGTGGCCGAGTCGATCAGCACACCGGGCCGGGGCGTCTCCCGCACCAGCACGTCCCGGGAGTCCGACGGGCCGGCGTTGGTCACCTGGACCTGGAAGCGCACCGGGTCGGTCTGCACCACCATCGGCGTGGACGTCGTCTTCGTCACCTGGACGTCGGAGCGCCGCACCGCCGGGATGCTCGCGGTGTCGATGTTGTTCCCCGTGACCGGGTCGGCGGTGCTCGAGGTGAGCAGCCGGGTGCGCGACCAGGTGTCGTCCTTGAACGAGGTGCGCAGCACGCTGTCGAACTCGACCGACCACGTGGCGCCCCGGGCCAGCACGTCCAGCGAGCAGACCACGACCGCGCCGTCGACCGACTGCGGGCCGAGCGCCGTGGCGACGGTGTCGCCCTCGACGTCGCACCGCCCGGCCTGCGGCGTCAGCACCGGCATCAGCTGCCCGGCCGGGATGGTCTGCCGGACGACGACGCCCTCGGCGCGGGTGCGCCCGGGGTTCGACACGGTGAACACCGCGTGCACCTTGCCGCCGGCGACGACGGGACCGCCGACGTCGTCGGGGTTGACGATGGTCTGGGTGACGGACAGGTCCGCCTCCAGCCGGACGGTGAAGGCGAACTCGTCGACGTCGTTGCCGGCGGTGCCGTCCGGCGTCGGGGAGACGACCCGGGCCCGGACCATGGTGGTGCCCGCCGGGGCGTCGGCGAGGACCAGGGCCTGCCCGGTGATCGTCGCCCGGCCGCCACCGGGGATGCGGGCGATGCGGCAGCCGGCCTGCGCGGTGCACGTGATGCCGGTCAGCGCGGTGACCCGGAAGCCCGGGGGCAGCACGGTCTGCAGGGACACGTTGACCGCGTCGGAGGTGCCCAGGTTGTCGATGTGCACGGTGAAGGGGACGGTGTCGCCGGGGTAGGCCTCGGTGACGGGGATGACCAGGTCGACCGCGAGGTCCGCGAGCACCTCGCCGGTGCCGGTGACCTCGTCCTGGTTGTCGGCGCCCACCGGGTCGGGGGTCGCCGAGGTGACGCTGACGCTGTTGCCGATCGCGCCCGAGCCGGACGAGCTCAGCGTGACCCGGACCTCGACGGTCGCCGAGGCGCCGCGCGCCAGGTCACCGAGGGCGCAGCGGACCGTGGTGGTCGACGCGTCGGTGGTGCAGCTCCCGCTGCCGCTGGTCACGGTGGCACTCGTGACCGTGACCCCGTCGCCCAGCGGGTCGGTGAGGACCACCTCGCGGGCCGTGGAGGGCCCGGCGTTGGTGACCGTGGCGGTGTAGGTGACCGGACCACCCGCGGTGCCGGCGGTCCGGTCCGCGAGGAGGTCCACGGCGAGGTCGGCGGAGGTGGTGACGGCGTCGGCCACGGACATCGCGTTGTCGTCCGGGACGTGGTCGTAGGCCGTGCCGGACGCCGCCGCGAGGAAGCGGTACGGGGTGGCCGGGAGGGTGTCCGGGCGCACCTCGCCGCCGACCGTCACGGTGGCCTGGTCGCCGGGTGCGAGGGCGCCGTGGTCGCAGGTCACCGTCAGCGTGGCGACCGTGCAGCTGCCCCCACCGGTCGTGGCGGCCGTGACCCCGGTCAGGCCGGGTGTCGTGCCGTCCGCCCACCGGGGCAGGTCGATCACCAGCCGGGCGGCCGGCTCCGGGGAGGGGCCCCTGTTCCGGATGGTCGCGGTGTACTCGACCGGGCGGCCGGCGACCGGCGGCGCCGTCGTGCGGGCCACGGTCACGGCGAGGTCGGCCGCTGCCGCGATCGGTGTCGCGACCTCGGTGGACACCGACGTCGCGGCCCCGCCCGCCAGGTCGTCGGTGTACTCGACGCGGGCGTCGTTGCGCACCGTCGTGGCGGACAGCGCCTCGGTGACCCGGACCTGGTAGGAGATGCTGCGGGCGTCCTCCGGCCGGACGACGCCCCCGGACGTCGCGGTCGCGTTCAGGCCCACCCGGACCCGGACCGTGCGGGTGGCCGCGTCGTACTCGCCCTGGTCGTCGCCGGCCGCGTCCGTGCGCGCCTGGGTGGCCGAGGCGGTGATCGCCCGGATCGAGCCGGGCACGAACTCCACACCGGCCGGCAGGGTGTCGACCACGACCGTGTTCTTGGCCGGGTTCCCGCCGCCGTTGGCCGTGGCCACCGAGTACGTGAGGATCTCGCCCACGTTGGCGCCGGCGGCGCCGGAGCGGGTCGTGACGGTCGTCGTCGACATCAGGCACGCACCGGTGCCGAAGGAGATGGAGTCGAGGAAGTTGCCGACGGTGGGGTCGCCGGTGGCGGTGGAGACCGCCTTGAAGGAGAACCGGGTCGTGGTCTGCCCGCTGGGCACGGTGTACAGCCCGGAGTAGGTGCCCCAGGCGTTCTTGCCGTCGCTGATCAGCGGGCCCTGCTGGTTGGTCGGGGCGAGCGCCGCGGTCGGGGCGGCGATGTGCACGGCCATGACGTCGGTGCCCGCCCGGCCGCGGTGCTGCAGCTCCCAGCGCAGCGACTGACCCGGGGTGGTGGCGACGTCCTGGAACAGGGTCGAGGTCTGGGTGGCGTTGAGCTCGGCGAACTGGCTGCCGGACGCGGCGGGCACGCCCTGGAAGGGCGCGCGCCAGATCTCGATCCGCTTGTCGCTGGCCGTGGTCGACCAGCCCGGCACCTGCGCCTCGGGCACGAAGGAGTAGCTGTTGTCCTTCAGCACCGGCAGCTCGAACCCGCCCGTGCGCAGGGCGACGGTGGAGTTGCAGGCGGCCGGGCTCTGCACGGCCGCGGCCTGCGGGACGGGCCCGGTCACCAGCAGCGCCCCGACCACCGCCGCCACGCCGGTGGCCGCAGCGATCCGTCTGAGCGCCTGCCCGGCCCGTCCCGCAGTGCGCCGTCGACTCGACACCACCACGTCACCTCCCCCGTCACATGGGCCACTTCGGCCACTCGCTGCACTCAATCAACCACGATCTGCTGATCGTCTCCCTACGTGTCGCGCGTGTCCGGGAGAAAGCGGAGCGACCTCCTCAGCGGTGTCGACACGGCGACCGGACGGGCGCGTCACCGGCTCCCGGTCACCTCGCTCAGCGACCGGGGACCTCGTCGGTGACCTGGTCCCGACGGCGCCGGCGCACCGCCAGCAGCGTCACGCCGCCGGCGGTCAGCACACCGGCGACGAGCAGTCCGAGCGCCCGTGCACCGGTGGCGACCGGCCCGGCCGCCCACCACCCGCCCGGGGACCCGGCAGGCCGCGCCGGCTCCGCGTCGGTGCCCGCGGCACCCGCCGAGGCACCCGGGGACGCACCCCCCGGCGAGGTCGACCCGGTCGGTGCGCGCGGGTCGCCGGGGACCGGGGGCAGCCCGTCGGTCGTGCCCGGGCCACCGCCGTCCACCGTCGGTGGGCCCGACCCGGCCCGGTCACCCGTCGGCGTCCTGCCGGCCGTGGACCCGCCGGTGGACCCGTCCGTGGACCCGGTCGTCGACCCGGTCGTCGACCCGGTCGGCGGCGGGGTCGGCGGCGGGGTGCCCGGAGGCCGGCCGGTCGTCCCGGTCGGGTCGCCCGGACCGGCGACGACCGGGGGCACCAGGTCCACCTGGATCGAGGCGACGCCGGTGACCGAGGCCGTGCCCACGCCGGGTGGGGCGTCCGCCCGGACGACGGCCCGGTTGCCCAGGCTCCCGCGGTCCAGGTCGGCGGCGGTGATCGTGTGCAGCCGGTCGGCCGCGCACCCCATCGCCTCTCGCGGTGCCAGGACGCCGCGCTCGCAGGTCACCTCGCCGAAGGCCGGGTCGAGGACCGCGATGCCGCTCAACGTGACGTTGCCGGTGTTGCGGGCGGTGTACCGGACCTGGACCAGGTCGCCCACCACCACGGCGAGCACGGAACCCGCCGGCGGCGTGCCCGCCGGGCCGCTCGCGGCGAGGAGCGCACCGCGGTCGCCCACCGGGACGAACACCGGGCGGGCGACCGGTGTGGGCAGCGGTCGGTCGCCGGTCGGGACACGCGCGAACGTCACCGTCAGGGTGATCTCCGGTCGGGGCGGCACCGTGCCCACCGTGGCGGTCACCGGGGCGCTGCGCACCGGCTGCAGCGTGCCGAGGCCGAGGCCGGTCGCGGTGACTGCGGTGCCGGCCCGGCCGGCGAGGACGTCGGTCTCCAGCACCTCCTGCGTCCGGTCGGCGGTGCACGGCGTCGACTGGCCGGGCAGCAGGACGGCAAGCAGGCAGGTGGCGCCCCCGGCCTGGTCCACGTCGACGGCGACCAGGGTGGCGGTGCCCACGTTGGTGACGACGGAGGTCCAGCGCACCGTGTCGCCGAGATCGGCGCCGCGGTCGCGCCCGGTGTCGGCGACCGCGCCCGCCACCGTCACCGACAGCGCGCCGACCTGCTGGGCCGGGCGGGGCACGCTGGCCGTGTGCGGCACGCTGCTGACCCGGGCACCCGTGCGGGGCTCGGCCGCCGAGGCGACCACCGTGTGCGCCACGCGCCCGGCCGACACGTCCGCGGCGGTGACCACGTGGGCCGGACCGGTGCACGTCGTGCGGGCCAGCGGTGCCAGCACCGTGGCCTGGCAGGTCATCCGGCCGCTGACCGGGTCGGCGATGACCAGGTCGCGCAGCGTCAGCAGACCGGCGTTGGTCACCGTGACCGTCCAGTCGATCTGCTCGCCGACGTCCAGCACGCCCACACGCCCGGCGTCGGCCCAGGCGTCGGTCTGGGTGACCGACAGCAGCGGCGCGGCCGGCTGCAGGGCGACCACGGTGCCGACCGACCCGGCGAGCAGCGACGCGAGAGAGCCGCGGGGCAGGCCCGACACGGTCGCCCGGCCGATGATCGAGGACCCGGCGTCCAGGTCCGCCTGCGAGACCGTGCGGGGGGCCGCCGCCGTGCACGTCACGGCATCGCCCGGGTCGAGGTCCCCCGCCGGGCAGATCACGCTGCCGGCGAGCAGGTCGGCGACCTGCACGTCGGTGATGGTCGTGGTGCCGTCGTTGGTCACCCGGTAGGTCCAGGCCAGCTGGTCGCCGACCTGCGCGGGCCCGGCCACCGGCGCACCGGCACGCTGCAGCACCGGGGTGGCGGTGAACGCGACGGTCCGCCGGGCCGCGATCGCGCCGATCACGGCGGACACCGGTCCGGCCGTGACCGTGGGCGCACCGGCGTCCGGCGTCCCCGTGACCGAGGCGGCGGGGCTGACCACCGACCCGGCGAGCAGGTCGTCCTGGTCGACCAGCCGGAGCTGGGCGCTGGTGCACAGGGTGGACCCGCCGGGCTGCAGCACGCTCCGGGCGCAGCTGAACGGGCTGTTCACCGGGTCGCTGACCACCAGGCCGCTGACCGGGACGTTGCCCAGGTTGGTGACCCGGAACCGCCACTCGATGCTGTCGCCCGGTCGCGCGCCGTCGCTGCCGCCACCGGGCAGGACCCGGCCGGCCGGGGTCAGGCCGAGCACCGGCGCCGGCGGCACCAGCGCGGACACCGCGGTCACCACCCCGACGACCGTGCTGGTGGTGCGGGGCTCGATCCCGCTGACCGCGGCCGGCAGGGTGAGCACCGTGCCCGCCTCGGCAGCCGTGATCGTGTGCTGGGTCGACGTGCACAGCGTGGCGACGCCGGGGGCGAGCACGGCCGCCTGGCACACCAGGGCACCGCCGACCGGCGAGACGACCGTGATGCCCCGCAGCGTCACGTTCCCCGTGTTGACCACCTCCACGACCCAGGTGACGCGCTCGCCCGGCTCCACGACACCGGGTGCTCCGGTGTCGTCCCAGCGGGCGATCGTGGTGGCGACCAGCGCGGGCGCGGCGGCGACGACCGGCTGCGGGTCCGACACCACGGCCGACACCGTCGGGGTGGTCTCCCGCGGTGCCGTGCCGACGGCGGTCGCCGGCTGGGAGATCGGCCCGCCGGCGTCCACCTCGGCCTGGGTGACCCGGTGGCTGGTGCCGCCGGCGCAGGTCGTGGACTGCCCCGGCGGCAGCGTGCTCAGGACGCAGGGGGCCGGACCGGCCAGCGCGTCCTCGACCCGGACGTCGCGCAGCGTGACGTTGCCGTCGTTGCGGACGACGTACGTGATGTCGATCGAGTCGTGCACCTCTGCGCCGGCCTGGTGGGACGGCGGGTTCACGGTCGAGGTGGCGATCACCGTCAGCGACGAGCGCGGCAGCACCACGCCGACGGTCCCGGTGGCGTCGGCCGAGCGGGCGGCCGCCGCGGCGAGCACGCCGGTGCCCACGGCCGCGGCGCGGTGGGTGATCGAGCCGGCCAGCACGTCGTCCTCGGTCACCGTCTGCGGCACCGCACTCGTGCAGGTGGTCTGCGCACCGGCGTCCAGCTGGGTGACCGGGCAGGTGACCGCGCCACCGCCGGGCACGTCGAGCCCGAGGCCGACGACCCGCACGGTGCCGGAGTTCCGGACGACGTACTGCCACGTGACGATGTCCCCCGGAGCCGCGGCCGCCTGCCGCGCGGCGGGGGTCACCACGCCGGTGAGGGTCAGCTGCAACCCGGTGCTGACCGACGGGGGCACCAGGAAGCGCCCGCTGGGCGCGTTCACCGGTGCACCGTCGCGGGCAGTCGCGCCGCCGGCGGTGATCGTGGAGCCGATCTGGCCCAGGGCCACGCTGGCGGCCGTGACCAGGAACGGCGGGTCGGCACAGGTCGCCTGCTCCCCCGGCCGGAGGACGGTGCGGTCGCAGCTCATCGTCCGGTTCGGGAAGGCGACCCGCAGGTCGCGCACCGTCAGCTGCCCGGTGTTGGTGACCACCGCGCCGGCCGTGACCTGCTCGCCGACGTCGAGTGCGCCGGGCACGCCGGTGTCGGCCCACGTCGGCGTGACCACCAGGGTCAACCCGGACAGCGCAGCCGCGAGCGGGACGCCCGACGTGGCCGGCCCGAAGTCCTGGGCGTCGGTCGACCCGTACGGCACGCCGCTGACCAGTGCCCTGCCGAGCAGCACGGGTCCGGCGTCCATGTCGTCCTGGTCGACCACGTGTCCGGTCCGGCCGGTGCACGTCGTCGAGGCACCGGGGGCCAGGCTGGTCGCCAGGCAGTCCACCGGGCCGGCCACCGGGTCGGTCACCGCGAGCGCGCTCATCGTGAGGTTGCCGGCGTTGCGCAGCGTGTAGGCGTGGGAGACGGTCGCCCCGATCCCGGCGGGTGCGCTGCCCGTGGAGGAGGTCGCCGTGGCGGCGAGGGTCAGCGCCCGCACCACGGGCGCGACGGCGACGAGCCCCCGGGCGGACGGCGCCAGGGCGGGCAGGGTGCCGGCGACCGGCGTACCGGTGACGGTGCCCAGGTCGGTGACCCCGGCGCCGAGCAGGTCGTCCTCGGTCACCGTGTACGCCAGCAGGCCGGTGCACGTGGTGGACTGCCCCGGCTCGAGGGCCGGCTGGGCGCAGGGCAGCACCCGGGCGGACGGGTCCGTCACCTGGACCGCGGTGATCCGCGTGTTGCCCACGTTGGTCACCCGGTACGACCAGGTCACCGTGTCCCCGGGCAGCACGGCGTCCCGGCGGGCCGGGGTGGACACCCGCGGCTCGGCGACGATGCCCAGCCGGGGGGCGGCGGCGGACGGCGCCGTCGCGCGCGCCGCCACCCAGTCGACGGTGGTGCCGCCGCGGGGCTCGACGACGGACACGGTGGGCTGGAACGCGCGGGACCCGGCGTCCACGTCGTCCTGGGTGACCGTGTAGGTGACCCGGCAGACGGTCGCGGTGTCCGGGGCGAGCTCGGTCTGGGCGCAGCTGAGGTCGGGCTCGGTGGGGTCGCCCGGGTGCGCGGTGACCAGACCGGTCAGCGTGACGTTGCCGGAGTTGACCACGCCCACGCTGTACCGGATCCGCTCGCCGACGACGAGTGCCCGGGTGCTGTCCGGGTCGTCCCGGTCGACCGACGGCAGCAGCTGCAGCGCCGGCGACGACGCCGCGACGGGCACCGGGGCGGCTGCCGGCGGCGACGAGACCGGGACCGTCGAACCCGCGGGCAGGCCGGTGGCCACGGCGACGTCGGAGATCGGGACGCCGGCGTCGACCTGGGCCTGGGTCACCCGGTGCGAGCGCCCGGTGGTGCAGTCGGTGGACGCGCCCGGGGCGAGGGTGCTGACCGCGCAGGTCGCCGTCCCACCCCGGGTGCCGGTCACCCCGACGCCGTCGACGGTGACGTTGCCGTAGTTGCGCACCGAGTACCGGTACTCGATCAGGTCGCGCACCTCGGCGGCGTTCTGCCGGGCCGCCGGGGTGACGGTGGCGACCGGGGTCACGGCCAGCGCGGGGCGGACCGCTGCGGTGGCCAGGGTGGCGGTGGTCATCGGGGAGCGGATCCGGCCGCCGCCGACCACGTCGATGCCGGTGGCCGTGGTGGTGTGGCCGACCGTCCCGGCGAGCACGTCGGCCTGGGTGACCAGCTGCCCGGCCGGGCCGGTGCAGGTCGTGCTCTGCCCGGCGTCCAGGCTGGTGTCGGTGCACGTCGTCCCGGGGGCGTCGACGGCGACGCCGGTGACCCGGACGTTCCCGGAGTTGCGCACCACGTACTGCCAGGTGATGCCGTCGCCCAGCTCGGCCGCGGCCTGGTGCGCCGGCGGGTCGACGACGCCGGAGACGGTCAGCGCCAGCGCGGGCCGGGCCACGGCCGGGGCGCCGGCGGTCGCCGGCAGGCTGGTGACCCGGCCGGCCGACCGCACGTCGGCCGCCGACGCCGTGGCCACCGACGTGCGCTGACCGGCGGCCACGTCGGCGGCGGTGACGGTGTACCCGGAGGACACGCACGTGGTGGAGCGGTCCGCGACGGGCGCGGGCGCGGGGTCCAGCCGGGTGCGGCCGCACACGAAGGCCGGCGCTCCCGGGGCGGTGACGACCAGGTCGGGCAGCGTCGTCCCACCGGTGTCGGTGACGGTCACCGACCAGGTGATGGCCTCCCCGACGTCCAGGGCGCCGTCGGCGTCGGCGTCGGTCCAGAGCGCGCTCTGGGTCGCCACGATGCCTGACGCCACCGGCGCCACCGGCACGGCCACGGACGCCGGACCGAACGTCTGCGGGGCGCCCGCGCCGGCATCCAGGCCGGTCACCAGCGCCGTCGCCACGACGTCGCCACCGGCGTCCACCTCGCCCTGCGTCACGCTGTGCGAGCCGGTCGTCGTGCAGGTCATCGCGACGCCCGCCTCCAGCCGGGTCTGCGGGCAGCTGACCGGCAGGCCGAAGGTGGTGTCGGTGACCGAGATGCCGATCGTGGCCACGTTGCCGACGTTGGTGACCACGTAGCTGTAGGCGATGGTGTCGCCCAGCCGTGCGGCCTGCTGGTTCGCCGCCGGGGTGACGGTCGCGTTCGAGGTGATCGTCATGGACCGGGACGCGGGGGCGACGGTCACCGATGCCGAGGCGGCGTCGTCGGCCGGGTCGGGGTCCGTGCTGCCGGCCCCGAGCACGGTGGCGGTGACGCTCGACAGTCCGCTGTCCACGGCGGTGCCGGTCAGGTCCAGCACGGTCGAGGCGCCGGCAGCCAAGGTGGGCAGCCGCCACTCCCCCGTGGCGGCGTCGTAGCTGCCGGCGCCCGGGGTGCCGGCGGTGACGGTCAGGCCCGCCGGCCAGGTCTGCCGCACCAGCACGTCCACGGCGTCGGAGGGTCCGGTGTTGGTGAGCGTCACCCGGAAGGCGATCGGGTCGGTCTGCACCGGGGTGGGGGTGCTCGTGGTCTGGGTCAGCGCGAGGTCGGCGACGCGGACCACCGGGATGCTGCCGGTCACCGTGTCGTCGGTGGCGTCCGGGTCGGGGGACGCGGCACCGACCGTGCGGGTGCGGCTGAACGTGCTCCCCGCGAACGACGCCGGCAGCTGCGTGTCGAACCGCACCGGCCAGGTCGCGCCGGCAGCCAGCGTGGCCAGCGTGCACACGTAGGAGCCGCCGTCGACCGAGACGCCGGCGGCGACCTGGCCCTCGAACGTGCACGAGCCCGAGGAGGGCGTGACCACCGGCAGCGGCTGCCCGGCCGGGATGGCCTGGCGCAGCACGACGCCCTCGGCCCGGGTCGGCCCGGCGTTGCCGACCACCGCCGTCGACCGGACCGGCCCGCCGGCGACGACCCGGTCGGTGCGCCCGGTCGCCGGGTCCTCGAACGACTGGCTGACGGCGAGGTCGGCCTCCAGCACCACCTCGACGGCCGCGACCCCGGTGTTGTCGGCCGGGTCCGGGTCCTCGGTCGTGGAGATGACCGTGACGCTGGCCTGGCCCGGTCCCTCCTCCGCGTCCGGGTCGACCTGCACCGTTCCGGTGAACTGGACGACGCCGGTGGGGGGTGTGGTGCCCGCGTCGTAGGGGTCCAGGCTGGGGATGGTGCACCCGGTGGGCGTGCAGAGGGGGCTGGCCGGCAGGACGAGCGTCAGCCCCGGCGGCAGGCTGGTGCTGAACGACACGTTGCGGGCCGTCGACGGGCCGTCGTTGCGGACGGTGAGCGTGTAGGGCATGGAGCCACCGGGGCGTGCCGTGCTCGGGGCAACGACCAGGGTCGCGACGAGGTCGGCCCGAGCGTTCCCGCCGGAGGTCACCGCGGCGGTGTTGTCGGCCGGCTGGGGGTCCGGCGTCGCCGCGACGACGGCCATGGCGTTGCCGACCTCGCCACCGCCGCCCGGGCTGAGCGTCATCGTCACGGTGACCGTGGTCGACGCGCCGACGGCGAGGTCGGGCACCTGGCACTCGACGGTGTCCGCGGCGGTCACGGTGCAGGTGCCGCCCGGCACCGTCGCCCGCGGGTTCGTCGACCCGGCGGGCACCGGGTCGGACAGCACGATCGACCGGGCCACGGACGGCCCGAGGTTGCTGATCGTGGCGGTGTAGGTGACGTCCGATCCCGCGGTCGGGGGCATCGGTGCGTAGGTCAGGCCGAGCCTGAGGTCCGCCGACGCGGTCACCGTGGAGGTGACGGAGGCAGCGTTGTCGGCCGACGCCGGGTCGTAGAGGGCTCCGCCGGCCACCGCGGTGGCCGTGTACTGCACACCGGGGGTGGCGCCGGCCGGCACCGTCCCGGTGACGTCGACGGACGCGGAGGCGCCCGACGCGACGGTGCCCACGGTGCAGGTGACCGTGGTGGAGCCGGGCGGGACAGCCGCGCACGAGCCGCTGGACGGCGTGGCGGTGATCGCGGTGAGCCCGGACGGCAGCGCGACGGTCAGCGTGGTGCCCGGGGAGGCACCCGGCCCGGACGACCGCACGCCCGCGCGGTAGGTCACCGGCGCGCCGGCCACCAGCGTCGCCGTCTGCTGGGTCAGGGAGGCGGTGAGGTCCGCCGCGTCGGCCACCGGGGTGGACACGGTGTTCGTCGTCGACGTCCGGCCGCTGGAGGTGAGCGGGTCGGTGTAGGTGACCACCGCGTCGTCGGTGATCGTGCCGGCCGCGCTCGCCCGGTCGACCCGGACCTGGTACCGGACGCTGCGGACGCCGCCCGGCGGGAGCGACCCACCGGCGGTCGACCCGGCCCCGGAGCCCAGCCGGACCCGTACCACCCGGTTCGCCGCGTCGTACTCGCCGGTGTCGTCGCCGGCCGGGTCGGAGGCGACCGTGGTCGTCGTCCCGTTCACCGACCTGATCGAGCCGGGCACGTAGGTCACCCCCGCCGGCAGGACGTCGGCGACGACCGTGTCGGTGCCTGCGCTGCCGCCCGCGTTGGTCGCGGTGACCGTGTAGGTCAGCAGGTCGCCCACGTTCACCGCACCGCTCGGCGTCACCTGCGCGGTGGCCACCACGCAGGGCACGGACCCGAAGGAGACGGCGTCCACCAGGTTGCCGAGGGCCTGGGCGGTCGCCGTGGACAGCCCGGTCAGGCCCAGCCGGGTCGTCGTCTGCCCGGGCGGGACCGTGTAGAGCCCGGAGTACCTGGTCCAGGTCGTCGAGTCGGTCAACGTCGCCTGCCGCGCCAGGGTGCCGGTCGGGGCACCGATGTCCACGGCCATCGTGTCCGTGCCGAACCGGCCGCGGTGCGCCAGCTCCCAGCGCAGCAGCTGCCCCGGCGTCGTGGCGATGTCCTGGTAGGCGGTGGTGCCCTGGGCGGCGTTGAGCTTGAGGTACTGCTCGCCGGAGTAGCGGTTGTAGTCGTAGTTGTGCAGCTCCAGGTAGCGCTGGAACACGGCGGTCGTCCGCCACCCCGGCACGTTGCCGTTGGCGTACTGCTGCTCGCCGTTCCGGACGGTCATGACCGGCTGCTCGAAGTCGCCGTTGACCAGCGTGGTGGCGGCGCACGAGGTGGGGCTCTGCACGGCCCGGGCCGGTTCCGCCCACAGCGTGAGCGCCCCGGCCGTCAGGACCGTGAGGGCAGCGGCGAGCAGCAGGCCGACGATCCGCAGCGCGCGGCTCCGGGGTCCTGTGCCCATCGCGTCCACCTCCAGTCCCGGAGCCCCGTGACCAGGGCCGGCGGGACGACTCTGGGACCACTGGTGCGCGGGTTGCGGGACGTGGACGTGTGCCGGCTGCGATTCGTCGAGCGACCGCATCCCGGCTGTCGACACGGAGACGCGGACCGGGTCACCCGCCGGCCGGTGGCCGCCCTACGTTGTGGTCATGAGTGCACCGGCACCGCCCCGACGGGTCCGCATCGGCATCGACACCGGCGGCACCTTCACCGACGTCGTCGCGGTGGACGAGGAGACGGGTGCGACGACGACCACCAAGACGCCGTCCACCCCGGCCGACCCGGCCGACGGCTTCCTGGCCGGTGTGACGAAGGTGCTCGCGCTGCTGGACCTGCCCGGCTCTGCCGTCACCGCGGTGAGCCACGGGACGACGGTGGCCACCAACCAGCTGCTGCAGGGCGAGCTGGACCGGATCGGCTTCATCACCACCGAGGGCTACGAGTCGGTGCTGGAGATCGCCCGCCAGTCGGTGCCGGACGGCTACGGCAACAGCTACTTCTGGGTCAAGCCGCCGCGGATCGTGCCCGCGGACCTGGTGCGCGCGGTCGGTGGCCGGCTGGACCACCGGGGTGCCGAGGTCCGGCCGTTCTCCCACGAGGACGCGGTGGCCGCCGCGCACTTCTTCCGGGACGCCGGGGTCACCACCATCGGCGTCTGCCTGCTGCACTCCTACGCCGACGACGGCCACGAGCAGGCGATGCTCGAGGTGCTGCGCGCCGAGCACCCGGACGCCGTGGTGAGCATCTCGAGTCAGGTGCTGCGCGAGTACCGGGAGTACGAGCGGTCGGTCACCACCCTGGTGGACGCCGCGGTGAAGCCGAAGGTCGGCGCGTACGTCACCAGCATCCGCCGCCGGCTGGACTCCCTGGCCCCCGGCGTGCCGTTCTACGTGATGAAGAGCAACGGCGGGGTGCTGTCGGCCGAGGAGGTCGTGCACCAGCCGATCACCACGATGCTGTCCGGCCCGGCCGCCGGCGCACTGGGAGCGGCGCTGATCGCCTCGGCCGCGGGCTTCGACCGGATCCTGACCTGCGACGGCGGCGGGACGTCGACCGACGTCACCGTGGTCGTCGACGGCGAGCCCTCGCTCACCACCGAGGGCACCGTGGGCTCCTACCCCTCGAAGATCCCGATGATCGACGTCGTCACCGTGGGCGCGGGCGGCGGTTCGGTCGCCTGGCTGTCGCCCGAGGGCACGCTGAAGGTCGGCCCGCGCTCGGCCGGCGCCGACCCCGGCCCGATCTGCTACGGCACCGGCGGCACCGAACCCACGGTCACCGACGCGCACGTCGTCCTGGGCCGGATCCCGCCGCACCTGCTCGGCGGGGAGATCCCGCTGTCGGTCCCGCTGGCCACCGCCGGGCTGGAGGCGCTCGGCGCGCAGCTCGGCCTGTCACTGGAGCGGGCGGCCACCGGCATCCTGGAGATCTCCGCCTGGAACCAGGCCAACGCGCTGCGCCAGGTGACGGTGGCCCGGGGGCTGGACGTCCGCGACTTCACCCTGACCACCTTCGGGGGCTCCGGATCGCTGCTGGCCTGCCGGCTGATGGACGTCCTGGGCCTGCCCCGCACCCTCGTGCCGCCGAACCCGGGCAACGTCAGCGCCTTCGGGCTGCTCACCGTGGACGTGCGCAACGACTACGTGCAGACCGTCGTCGCCCGGCACGCCGACCTGGACCTCGCGCTGCTCACGACGGTCGTCGGCGACCTGGAGGGGCAGGCCCGCCGCGCCCTGGACGGCGAGGGGTTCGCACCGGGCGAGCAGCGCATGCAGCGCACCGCCGACCTCCGCTACGTGGGCCAGGCATTCGAGGTACGCGTCCCGGTGGCGGCCGGCGACCTGGACCGGGCGGCGGTCGAGGACGTCGCCACCGCCTTCCACGCCGCCCACCGCCAGCTCTACGGCTACGACTTCGCCACCGACCCGCGCCAGGCCGTGGAATGGGTGAACCTGCGGGTCAGCGGCATCGGCCCGATCCGCCGTCCGGACCTGGTGCAGCTCGAGCCCGGCGACGGCGACGTGTCGCGGGCCCGCACCGGCAGCCGGCCGGTGTTCTTCGACGCCTGGGCGGACACGCCGGTGTACTGGCGCCCGCACCTGGCCCCCGGCGACGTGGTCACCGGTCCGGCCGTGATCGAGGAGTTCGGCTCCACGGTGCCGGTGCACCCCGGCTTCGCCGCCGCCGTCGACGGCTTCGGCAACCTGCTGCTCACCCGCACCGAGACCCGGCCCGAGGAGTCCGCATGACCCCCTCCCGCACACGCATCCCCACCCGCACCCGCACCCGCCAAGATGGCCATCTTGGCGGGCTGTTCGTGTCGGTTCTGGTGCTGCCCGTACCGGTCCTGGTGCGGGCGGGGGTGCCGGCATGAACGCGGACCCGGTGCTGGTGGAGATCGTGGCGGGCACGCTGGCGGCGATCGAGAAGGAGGTGGAGACGTCGATCGGGCGCACCTCGCGCTCGCCGATGATCCGGGACGCGCACGACTTCCGGGCCGGCATCCACGACCGGCACCTGCGCAAGCTCACCGGCCGCTCGTACTCCGCGCTGGTGCAGCCCGTGGTGCGCGACCACCCGATCGACACCATGAACGTCGGCGACGTGTTCTTCCACAACGACGTCTACCTGTCCGAGGGCGGCATCGGGCACCTGCCCGACCTGTGCGTGACGGTCCCGGTGTTCGCGGACGGCCAGGTGGTCGCCTTCGTCCAGGCGTTCGGCCACCACGACGACATCGGCGGCGCCGTCCCCGGCTCGATGCCCAGCGGGGCGACGTCGATGTTCCAGGAGGGGCTGATGGTCCCGCCGATCAAGCTGTGGGACCGCGGCGTGCCCAACCAGGCCGCGCTGACGATCATGACCCGCAACTCGCGGATGCCCGACTCGCTGGCCGCGGACCTGGACGCCGAGTGCTCGGCATGCCTGGCCGGCGCGCGGCGGCTCGGTGAGCTGTTCGAGCGGTACGGGGTGGCGGCCGTGGAGGCGTGCTTCGACGCGATCCTGGCCAACTCCACCGAGGTGTACCGGCGGGAGATCCTGTCGCAGATCCCGGACGGCAGCTACGTGTGGGAGGACTACGCCGAGCACGACGGCGTCGACCCGCCGATGCTGCACCGGCAGCGGATCACGCTGACCATGGACTCGGCCGCCGACGTGCCGCTGACCATCGACTTCACCGGCACCGGCCCGCAGGCCAAGGGCCCGATCAACCACTGCGGCGACTACTCCGACGGCAACTTCCTGAAGAAGTGGCTGGCCCCGGTGCTGCGCAACCTGGCCGAGACGCCGGAGCGGATGGCCGAGCTGGACGTCAACGAGGGCGTCGTCCCCCTGATCCGGATGGTGTTCCCGGAGAAGGGCACGCTGCTCACCCCGGTGTTCCCCGCCCCCACCAACGCCCGCACGTTCGTGATCCTGCGGCTGCTGGGCGTGCTGGCCGGGGTGCTGGCCAAGGCCACCGGCGGGCGCATGCCGGCCGACCAGGAGACGATCCGCTACACCGGCGTCTACGGCACCGACTCCGACGGCGAGCCCTACCTGATGCGCGAGGTGCTGGGCGGCGGCTCGGGCGGGCGGTACTACGCCGATGGGGAGGACACCATCCACGTCGTCCCGGACTCGCGGAACCTGCCCACCGAGTTCACCGAGGGCCGCTTCCCGCTGCGGATCGAGCGGCTGGGGCTGGCGCTGGACTCCGGTGGGCCGGGCCGGTACCGCGGGGGCTGCGGCTACGAGAAGCACATCCGGGTGCTGCGCGACGCGCACTTCATGTCCATCGCCGACCGCTCGATCCTGGCCTGCTGGGGCGTGAACGGCGGCCGAGCCGGGCGGCCGTTCCAGATCACGGTGGACCCCGGTGGCGCGGGAGAGCACGAGGTCGACGCCCTGGCCGACGCCGAGCCGCTGCGCGCCGGCACCGTGGTGCGGGTGCGCACCACCGGCGGCGGGGGCTGGGGCGACCCGCTGGAGCGCCCGGTGGAGGAGGTGCTCCAGGACGTCGCCTGGCGCAAGGTCAGCGTGGCCGGCGCCCGGCGGGACTACGGCGTCGTGATCAACGACGACGGCGACGCCGACCTGGGCGCCACGGACGCGCTGCGCGAGCAGATGAGATCGGCCCGCACCGGCGACGAGCCGTTCTTCGACCGCGGCCCCGGCTACGCCCAGCTCTCCGGCGGCGCCACCCACAACCAGTTCGACCACCTCTGAGCCCGCCCCTCACCCGCCCTCTCCTCGGTGATCATGGAGCTGCGTGAGCGGCGCGCCGGCGTGTCGCTCACGCAGGTCCATGATCCCCGCCGGGTGGGCTCGGGGGAGGCGGGGCGGGGCGGGGCTGGGCGGGTCAGGCGGCGGCGCGGGTGCGGGCGATGGACAGCACGATCGGGGTGAGCGCCTCGGCGATGAGCGCGTAGCCCGAGGACGACGGGTGGAACCGGTCCGTCCCGAACAGGGTGGGTTGGGCGGAGAACCGGCTGGCCAGCTCGCCGGCGATCGGTGCCACGACGCCGCCGGCCGCCTGCACGGCCGCCGTCTGGCGCCGGTGCAGCTCGTCGCTGGCCACCCGCACCAGGGCACGGAACTGCTGGGGCACCCAGGGGATCGACGACATGTCCGGCGCGGGGACGACCAGCACGTCGGCGCCGCGCTCGCGCAGCCGGCGGACCGCGGTGCCGAGCTGGGCCGCCGCGGACGACGGCGGCACCAGGCGGGAGAGGTCGTTGGCGCCGATCACGACCAGGGCGAGGTCCGGCGACCCGGCGCGCCGCACCTGGGCGTCCAGGTCGGCCGAGACGGCCCCGGGCACGGCGTGCACCGCGAGCTCGCAGTCGATGCCGGCGTCGGCCAGCACCCGGACCAGGCGCGGGCCCAGCGCGTCGCCGGGGTGGGTGGCGCCGGTGCCGAACGCGATCGAGTCGCCCAGCACGGCGAGGGTGAGCCGGCGGTGTTCCACGTGGAGCGTCAACGGCCCGCCCGGACCGGCTGTTCCGGAGCGCCGGCCGGGCCGGGCCGGGCCGCGGCAGCGGGCGGCCCGGTGCGACCACGCCGCCCACAGCACTCCGGCTGCACGAGGTCGCGGCCACCACGGCCGGGGCCTCCGGGGGCGTCGACCGGCGGGGGCGTCACAGGACGGGAACACCGATCCCGCATGATTCTGGGCATGGACACGGGTGGACTGCCGACCCTCACCCAGGACGACCTGGTGGTGCGCACGCTCGGCGAGCGGTCGTTCCCCTCACCCCTGGACGGCGGCCTGCTGGAGCGCGGGGAGAGCCTGCACTACGTCACCGAGGACGACCGGGTGCTCGTCGACTCCAGCCTGAGCAGGGCGGTGCGCCGCGGCGTCCCGGTGGAGCAGCTGCCGTCCTTCGAGCCGGGCGGCCCGCGCCGCACGCTGTTCTTCGACCCGGCGCGCACCCGGGTGGGCATCGTGACCTGCGGGGGCCTGTGCCCGGGCCTGAACAACGTGATCCGCGGCCTGGTGGTGGAGCTGTACGAGCACTACGGCGTCCGGTACGTGCTGGGGTTCCGCAACGGCTACCACGGGCTGACCGCCGACGGCGAGGAGCCCGAGGTGCTCACCCCGACCTCGGTGCAGTGGATCAACAGCCAGGGCGGCACCGTGCTCGGCACCTCCCGTGGCAGCCAGGACCCGGCCGTGATGGTCGAGACCCTGCGGCTGCGGCGGATCGACGTGCTGTTCGTGATCGGCGGGGACGGCTCGCTGCGCGGCGCCCAGGCGATCGCCGACGAGGCGGAGGCCCGCGGTCTGCCGCTGGCGGTGGTCGGCGTGCCGAAGACGATCGACAACGACATCCCGTGGATCGACCGCAGCTTCGGTTTCCAGACCGCGTTCGGCCGGGCGGCGGAGTCGATCCGGTCGGCGCACACCGAGGCCCGCTCGACCCGTAACGGCGTCGGGCTGATCAAGCTGATGGGCCGGCACTCCGGGTTCATCGCCTGCTACGCCACCCTGGCCAGCGACGACGCCGACCTGGTGCTCATCCCGGAGGTGGCGATGCCGCTGGAGGGCGAGCGCGGGGTGCTGGCGCACATCGAGCGGGTGCTGGACACCCAGGGCCACGCCGTGGTGGTGGTGGCCGAGGGCGCCGGGCAGGACCTGTTCGCGGCGTCCACCGCTGCCGACGCCTCGGGCAACGCCAAGCTGCACGACATCGGTGCCCTGTTGCGCGACCGGGTGACCGCGCACCTGGCGGCCAGCGGGCGGGAGTTCTCGCTGCGGTACGTGGACCCGGGCTACGCCATCCGCAGCGTGCCGGCCAACGCGCACGACAGCGTGTACTGCACCCGGCTGGCCCAGGCCGCGGTGCACGCGGCCATGGCCGGGCGCACCTCGATCGTGGCCGGCCGCTGGCACGGCCGCTTCGTGCACCTGCCGATCCCGCTGGTCACCGCCAGCCGCAACCAGGTCGACTCCAAGGGCGACCTGTGGCTGTCGGTCCTCGAGGCCACCGGCCAGCCCGTCTTCGTCTGACCCACCATCTCCCGGCACTTTCTGTACAGAAAGTGCCGTGGAGCGGGGTCAGCGGTCGGTGGTGAGGCCCCGGGTGCGCAGCACGCGGCGCTCGAGCGGGGCGAAGAGCAGCAGCTCGATGGCCACGCCGACCAGCAGGATCAGGGCGATCGAGGTGATCACCAGCGACATCGAGGAGAGGTCGCGGCCGATGCTGAGCAGCTGACCCAGCCCCAGGCCGAGCGACGGCGAGTAGGTGATCAGCTCGGCGGCCATCAGCGAGCGCCAGGCGAACGCCCAGCCCTGCCGGAGGCCACCGACGTAGCCGGGCAGCGCGGCCGGCAGCAGCACGTACCGGACCCGGCCGAGGGTGGACAGGCCCAGCACACGGCCGACCCGGTCGAACAGCGGCGGCACCTGCTTGAACCCGGTGAGCAGGCCGTTGGCGATCGACGGCACGGCGCCGAGCAGCACGACGGTGTAGATGGCGGCGTCGGTGAGCTGGAACCAGATGATGGCGGCGGGCACCCAGGCCACCGACGGCAGGCTCTGCAGCCCGCTGACGATCGGCCCGACGGCGGCCCGCAGCCACCGGCTGCCCCACATGGCCAGGCCGAGCAGGGTGCCGATGACCAGCGACATCGCGAACCCGATGCCGCCGCGGCTGACGCTGACCCACACCGCCTCGACGGCGCGTCCGTCCTGCACCGTGCCCCAGAACGTCTGCCAGACGTCGGCCGGGCCGGGCAGCGCGTAGGACGGCTTGAGCTCGGCGACGTAGGCCAGCTGCCAGACGCCCACCAGCGCGGCCATGAAGACGACCGGCGGCAGCACCGAGCGGACGAACACCTGCCACGGGCCCGGGCGCGGTGGCAGCAGCTCGCCACCGCCGTCCAGGGCGTCGAGACCTGCCTCGACGGCGCGGGTGTCCCGCTCGGGGGCGAGCTGGTCAGCGGCCATGACGGCTGATCTCCCGGTGCAGCTCGGCGGTGATCTCGCTGGCGAGCGCGCCGACGGCCGGCGACTCGATGGCGCGCGGGTGCGGGATGTCGACCTGCCACTCGCGCACGATCCGGCCCGGTCGCGAGCTCATCAGCACCACGCGCTGACCCAGCCGCACCGCCTCGCGCACGTTGTGCGTGACGAAGACGACCGACAGCTGCTGCTCGGTCCAGACCCGGGTCAGCTCCTCGTGCAGCACGTCGCGGGTGATCGCGTCGAGGGCGGCGAACGGCTCGTCCATGAGCAGCACCGAGCTGTCCTGCGCCAGCGCCCGGGCCAGCGCCACGCGCTGCCGCATGCCACCGGAGAGCTCGTGCACCCGCTTGGCACCGTGGCTGCCCAGGTTGACCAGCTCCAGCAGCCGCTCGGCCTCGGTGCGCCGCGCGCCGCGCGCCACCCCCCGCGCCTTGAGGGCCAGCTCGACGTTGCCGCGGGCCGTCAGCCAGGGCAGCAGGGCCGGCTCCTGGAACATCAGCGCCGGGCGCTCGGCGCTCACCTCGACCCGGCCCGCGGTGGGCGTGGCCAGCCCGGCCACCAGGTTGAGCAGCGTGGACTTGCCGCACCCGGAGGCGCCGAGCAGGCAGACGAACTCCCCCGCCGCCACCGTCAGGTCGACGCCCTCCAGCACCGGCGGGCGGCCGCGCTCGAAGACCTGGGTGACGCCGTCGACCCGGACGGCCGCCGGCGCCGGCGGCGGGGCGACGGTGTTGCGGGTCGGTGCCTGCTCGCGGACCTGGGTCATGTCACTCCTTGCCGAGGCCGCCGGCAGTGACCGTGGGCAGCCCCTGCTCGGTGAGGACGGTGTTCAGCGGGCCGAGGTCGTAGATGCCGTCGAGGTCGACCTGCTCCTCGGCGGTGCCGGCGGTGACCGCGTGCTCCGCGGACAGCTCCAGGGCGCTGGCGACCGGGTCGTAGGTGACCGACAGCTGCTCCCAGGCCCGGTCGAGCACCGGCGCGTCCAGCGGCGAGCCACCGGCGGCCTCCAGCCCCGCGTTGACCGCGGCCTTGGCGGCAACCGGGTCGCTCCCGGCCAGCTCGACGGCGGCGACGTTGCCGCGCAGCAGCGCCGCGACCGTCTCCGGGTACTGCTGCAGGAACTCGGTGCGCACGATGAGGTGCGTCGTCACGAACAGGCCCTCGGGCCACAGGTCGCGCTCGTCGACCAGGACCTTCCCGCCGGCGTCGAGCACCAGCTGGGAGGCGAAGGGCTCGGGCACCCAGGCGCCGTCGAGGTCACCGGAGCGGAACAGGTTGACGATGTCGCTGTTCTTCGTCGGCGTGATGGTGACGTCGCCGCCGCCGTCCACGCTGTTCTCCAGGCCCTGGTCGGTGAGCCAGGTGCGCAGGGCGACGTCCTGGGTGTTGCCCAGCTGGGGGCTGGCCAGCGTCGTGCCCTCCAGGTCGGCCGGGGAGGTGATGCCCGGCTGGACGACGAGGGAGGCGCCACCGGAGGCGGCGCCGGAGATGATCCGGATCGCGTCGCCGTCGCTCTGGCCGTAGGCGTTGATCGTGGGGCTGGGCCCGATGTAGGCGGCGTCCAGGCCGCCGGCGAACAGCGCCTCGACCTCGTCCGGGCCGGCGTTGAACACCTGGGTGGTGAGGGTGGTGTCGCCCAGCTCGGCGGTGAACAGGTCCTGCTGGACGCCGATCAGGGCGGCTGCGTGCGTGACGTTGGCGAAGTAGCCGAGGCGCACCTCGTCGGCGACGCCACCGGAGGCGGCAGCGTCGGCGGCGTCGTCAGAGCCGCAGGCCGCGAGGCCGAGGGTGAGCGGCACGGTGGCGAGCACGGCGAGGGCCCGACGGCGGGACAGCCGGGGGCCGGGCAGCGAGAGGGAGGTCATGGTGCCTTCTGGTCAGGGCAGGGCACGACGACGACCGGCGGCGGGGCGCGCGCAGGTGTGCCGCGCTCCCGGGTGGTGGTGGGGGCGACGGTCAGGCCGTCGTACAGAGGCTGCTGCTCAGCCGACCCTGGTCCAGGTGGCGGCAGGCCACGAGGAGGGGCAGCGGGGGCATGGGCAGACCTTAACCTGTCCTCGTCCACCGGGTTGATGCAGATATCCCCGCCTCGATGTGGCGGTGGTCACCTCAGGGCGTGCTGGTCGCGGTCGGGCCGCGCTGTCAGCCCCGGCCGGCCGCGCGGGCGTCCCGCAGCCGGGTCAGGGTGCGCTCGACGGGGTCGTCCGGCTCGTCGGGCAGCACCTGGACCGCGCGGGCACCCAGCACGTCGGCCAGGTGCTCGGCGTAGGTGCGCGGCGGGCGACCGAGCAGGTCGGTGAGCACCCGGGGGCTGCCGGTGAAGCCGTGGTACCGGTAGTGGTCGTACATGGTGCGGGCGCACCGGGACACGTAGCCCTGCGGCACCGGCCCCTGCGGGACGACGTCGACCGCGGTGACCTCGCGCCCCAGCTGCCGGCCCATCTCGTCGGCGATCTGCTCGGCGGTCAGTGCCTGGGGGCCGACCGCCTCGAACGTGCCGCCGTCCAGGCCGTCCTCGGTGAGCAGGGCGACCGCGGCGTCGGCGACGTCGCGCAGATCGACCAGGGACTGGCCGGTGAGCAGGCCCCAGTGGCTGCGCAGCTCGCCGGTGCGCTCGACCTCGGGCAGCTGGTCGTCCAGGTTGTCGGCGTAGGCGCACGGCTGCAGCACCCGCCAGCGCACACCCGAGCCGTCCAGCGCCTCCTCCACGGCGTCCTTCGCGGCGTGGTGCGGCATGGCGCGCAGCTGCGGTCGCAGGACCGAGTGGTAGACCACGCGCGGCACCCCGGCCCGCCGGGCCTGGGCGAACAGCGCCGGCGCGCCGTCCTGCTCCTCGGCGTCGAAGTTGGGCCAGATCAGGTGGAAGGCGTCGGCGCCGTCGAGCACCGTCTCCCAACCGGCCGGCACCGACAGGTCGGTGTGCACGACCTCGGCGCCGAGCGCGGTCAGTTCCGGGCGGGGACGGCGTCCCGCGACGACCGCCCGGACGTCCTCCCCGCGGGCCCGCAGCGCGCGGACGACGGCCGTGCCGGTCTTGCCGGCAGCTGCCGTCACCACGATCACCCGAGCACCTCAACACCGGGGCAGGTGCGGGTCAAGCCGGGCCCGGGGCGTGTCGGGGACCACGACCTGGTTGGGTGCGGACATGGGCGAGATGAAGGACAGGATGCTGGCCGGCGAGTCCTACCGGGCGGACGACCCGGACCTCGCCGCGGACAGCGCGCGGGCCGCGGAGCTGACCGCGCGCTACAACGCCGAACTCGACCGGGCGGTGCGCCGGGACCTGCTGATCGAGCTGCTGGGCTCGGTCGGCGGCGGCACCACCGTCCGGTCGGAGTTCCGCTGCGACTACGGCTACCAGATCAGCATCGGCGCGTACTGCTTCGTCAACTGGGGCGGGGTCTTCCTCGACGTCGGCCGGATCACCCTCGGCGACCACGTGCAGATCGGCCCGAACGTCCAGCTGCTCACCGCCACCCACCCGCTGGAGGCCGGGCCGCGGCGGGAGGGCTGGGAGGGCTCGGCGCCGATCACCCTGGGCGACAACGTGTGGCTCGGCGGCGGGGTGATCGTGCTGCCCGGGGTGACCATCGGCGCGGACACCGTCGTCGGGGCGGGTGCGGTGGTCACCCGGGACCTGCCCCCCGGCGTCCTGGCCGTGGGCAACCCGGCCCGCGTCGTGCGCGACCTGCAGCGCTGAGCCCGGCCCGTCAGGTGGCCGGGCGGACGGCGGTCGCCAGCCGCACGGTCAGCCCGGTGACGGCGCGGTCGAGGTCGACGTGGTCGCACAGCTTGCGGGCCAGCCACAGGCCCATGCCGCCGTTCGAGAGGTCCTCGCCGTGTGCGGGCTCGTACCCGGCCAGCGGGTCGATCTGCGCACGGCCGCCGTCGGTGATCGAGCAGACCAGCCGGTCGGGCCCCGCCCACAGCCGGGCCGACACGGGGCGGCCACCGTGCCGGAAGGCGTTCGCGGCGATCTCGCTGCAGGCCAGGTGGAAGTCCTCCTCGGCGTCCTGGGTGCCGCCGCGTCCACGCAGCGCCCGGGCGAGGGCGCGGCGCAGCTGACCCAGCGAGGGGGCGTCGTCGAACGCGAGCACCGGCTCGGTGCGCTCCAGCGGCTCGTCGGGGAAGGGCAGCGAGGCGAGGTGCGCGCGCGGCTCCCGGTAGTGCCGGTTCGGCACCCGACCGTGCGCGGTGCGCAGGTGCGGGTGGGTGTGCAGCGCCGCCTCCAGGGCCTCCGGCGGGGTGGTGGCCCGCTCGTACACGCACAGCGTCGAGGTGGGGGCGTCGGCATACACCGCGTTGTGCACCGCCTCGGAGCGCTCCCGCTCCTGCCAGGCCCGCGGGTAGGGCTCGCACACGGTGAACAGCACCCGCAGCCGCCCGGACGGCAGTCCACCCGCCTCCTCCAGCAGCCGGCGCCGCATGATGATCGCGTCCGGCTTCCGCATCGCCCGGAAGTCGTCCAGCGACACCACCTCGATGCCCGGTGCCGCGGCCCGCAGGTCCACGGCCAGCGACGCCGGGACGTAGACCTGGGTCAGGTCACCGGCCGCCAGGCCCTCCCGCAGGTAGGGCACCGCCACGGCCAGCAGCTCCTCGACGGAGTCGGGGACGGCGAGGTCGTGCTCGGTCAGGGCGCGACCCCCGGCGGCGGCACCGTGCCCGGCCGGCTGCCCCGTCACGCGCCTGCCCCCGGGCGACGACGAACCTGCCGACAGTGGCCCTGCCGAGAGTGGCCCTGCCGACGGTCGACCCGGTCCCTGTCGGACACTCGCCCCCCACACGCGCCGGGGCCGGTCGGGCACCGGCCGCTGGACGGATTGTGGGCCACCACGCCGGGTCCGCGCGCACCTGCGTCCCCGTGTCCCTCGCCTGCCGCGGGGGCGCGGCGCTGAGCTGCACACTCCCGGACCGACCGGACGACGGTGCCCGGCTGGTGTGCGTGTCGCCACACCGGGCGCGCCCGTCGGCCCGGTCCGGCTCCGGACGGCGCCCGGCGTCCGGACGCGTGGCGCAGGGCGCTCACCGCAGGGGACGACGCCCGGTGTCCGGGCGCCCGGCGCGGGGTGCTCACCGGGCCGGGCGGCTGCGCCCGGCCAGCCGGTCGAGGGTGGGCCGGTCCAGCCCGGCCGCCGACTCCACCTCGGCCACGTCCAGGGCGCCGCAGTCCAGGCCGCGCAGCACCACGGTGGCCAGCGCCCGCGCCGTCGCCGGCTCGTCCAGCACGCCGCCGTCGACCCGGGAGACGTAGGCCGCCAGCCGGGCCCCGGCGGCGGGCAGTGCGTCGCGGAAGAACGCGTAGGTGGCCACGTAGCGGGTGACCAGCTGCGCCGGGTGCAGGTCCCAGCCCTGGTAGAAGCCGCGCTCCAGGGCCCGGCGCACCAGCCCGGCGTGCAGCACCCAGCCGGCGTGCACCTGGTCGCGGTCGCCCAGCGGGAGCACGTTGGTGGACCCGTCGACCGCCCGCGCCCCGGTGCCCGCGACGGCGACCTGCATGGCCTGCTTGGCGTGGTCGGCGGCCGGGTGGTCGGAGGCCTGGTGCGCCGCGGCGATGCCGACCGAGGCGCTGTAGTCGTAGGTGCCGTAGTGCAGGCCGGTGCAGCGCCCGCCGGCGGCGTGCAGCATCCGGGCCAGCGTGGTGGTGCCGTCGGCGCCGAGCACCGCCTGCGGCGTCTCGACCTGCAGCTCCAGGTCCAGCGGGGTGCCGTGCCGTTCCAGCGCGTCCAGCACGGGCAGGAACGCCGACACCTGCTCGACGGCGGTGACCTTGGGCAGCGTCACCGTCAGCCGCTCGCGGCCGCTGCCGGCCAGGCCGCCGAGGAACAGGTCGAGCGACCGCACGCCCCGGCGCCGGGTCGGCTCCTCCAGGGACTTCGCCCGGATGCCCAACCCACCCGGCGCACGCCCCGCGCGCACGTCGTCGGCCATGACCTGGGCGGCGCGCCGGACGTCGTCGTCCTCCTGGTCGGGGGAGCCTCGGTAGCCGTCCTCGGCGTCGACCCGCAGGTCCTCGACCGGCTCGGAGCCGAGCTTGGCGCGCACCCGGGGCAGCAGCTGCTCGACGAGCTCCGGGTCGAGGCCGAGGTCGGGCAGGCCGTGCTCGTCCAGCGCGGCCAGCGCGGTGGCGCCCCACACCCCGGCCAGCCCGGGGACGACGGCGTCGGCCGGGACGTAGCAGGTGTGCACCGGCTGACGGGCCGGGGACTCCCCCGGCCACGCGGCCAGCCGGGCGGCGTCCACCGGGGCCAGCCGCCGGTCCAGCTCGGCGAGCAGCTCCTCGTCGACCACCTGGTCGTGGCTCATCGGCGCACCTCGGTCTCCTGTGCCGGCGGGCGGCTGCTCGCCCGGACGGACGGCGGGCTGGCATCCTCTCAGCCGTGCCCCGGCCCGAGACCGACTCCCCGCTCGACCGCCTCAACACCGAGCCGGCCGAGCGGGCCGAGCAGGCGCTGCGGGCGTGTAACGCGGCGCCCCGGTTCGCCGCCGAACTGGTGGCCGGCCGGCCCTACCCCTCGGTGGACGCGCTGGTCGAGCAGGCCGGGCGGGTGAGCCGGTCACTGTCCTGGGCGGAGGTGTCCGAGGCTCTGGCCGGGCACCCCCGGATCGGGGCACGGGTGGAGGGCGACTCGGCAGAGGCCGTCTCCTCCCGGGCCGAGCAGGCGGCGATGGGCGACGCCGACGCACAGGTGCGTGCCGCCATCGTGGCCGGCAACCAGGCCTACGAGCAGCGCTTCGACACCGTCTTCCTCATCCGGGCCGCCGGCCGGACACCCGCCGAGATGCTCGCGGAGCTGGAGCGCCGGCTGAGCAACTCCCCCGAGGCGGAACGCGCCGAGGTGGTCGAGCAGCTGGCCCAGATCACCGCCCTGCGGGTGCGCGGGCTGGTGACGCCGTGAGCGCGGGCGGAGGTGCGGCGCGCGGTTCCGCGGCGCCGCCGCGGACGGGGACGGGGGACTCGTGAGCGTGTCGACGCACGTGCTCGACTCGGTGACCGGCCGGCCGGCCACCGGGATGGTGGTGGCGCTGTACGCCGGTGACCGGCTGCTCGCCGAGGGCAGCACCGACGCCGACGGCCGCTGCCGGCTGGCCGAGGGTCCGACCGGCGCCGGCACGCACCGGCTGGTGTTCGGCACCGGCCCCTGGACCGCCGCGGCCGGCCGGGACACCTTCTACCCGGAGGTGGTCCTGACCTTCACCGTCGCCGAGCCCGACGCCCACCACCACGTGCCGCTGCTGCTCGCCCCCTACGGCTACAGCACTTACCGCGGCAGCTGAGCCCGGGCGCCGAGGCGCCCGCGCCCCGTCGCGCGTGCTCGTGCGGCTCTCGCTCTTGCGGAGTTGTCCCCGCTCCTGCGGCAGTGCAGCACCGTAAGAGCGATGACGACACCGCAAGAGCCGCGTGCCGGACCGTGCCGGCCTCCGCCGGGGATGCTCGTCGCCGCGGTGCTCGTCGCCGCGGGAGAACACGCCGGCGGGCGGAGTGCTCGCCGGCGTCCACAGCGGGCCTCGTCGTCCACAGCTCGAGGGCCGGGACGCAGGCGGGCCCTGACGTCGGTTGGACTGCGGCGATGACGATCGACCCGCTGCCCGACGGCCTGCTGACCCGCGCCCGAGCCCTGGAGTACGGGTTCTCCGACCTCGAGCTGGCTGCGGCGGTGCGCCGGGGCGCGCTCGTCCGACTGCAGCGCGGGGCGTACCTCGCCACCGAGCCGGCGACGGCGGAACTGCGCCATCGGTCTGCGGTCCTGGCGACGGTGGCGGGACTGCGCCTGCCGGGTGCGGTGGGCCATGTGTCGGCCGCGGTGCTGCACGGGTTGCCCGTGTACGCGATCCCGCTGGAGCGCGTGCACCTCGTCCGGCGCCCCCAGGCCGCGGGCAGTGGCAGCGCTCGGGTGCACCTGCACGTGGCTCGCCTCCCGCAGGCCGAGGTCGTCGCGCTGGCCGGCATCGCCGTCACCACGGTCACCCGCACGGTGGTGGACCTGGCCCGGTCCGTGCCGTTCGAGTCGGCCGTCGTCACTGCGGACGCGGCGCTCGCCCGGGGTGCGACCACCACGGCGGAACTGGTGGCCTGCCTGGAGCGCATGGGCCCGGTCCCGGGCTCGCGCCGTGCCGCCCGGGTGCTCGCCTTCGCCGACGACCGGAGCGAGAGCGTCGGGGAGAGTCGCAGCCGCGTCCTCGTGCACCGCTTGGGCCTGCCCGTCCCGGTGCTGCAGATCCCGGTGCTGAGCCCGGCCGGGACCTTGATCGGCCGCTGCGACTTCGGCTGGCCCGACCTGTGGACGGTGGGGGAGTTCGACGGGCGGACCAAGTACGGGCGCCTGCTCCGGCCGGGGCAGTCGGCGGCGGACGCGGTCTACGAGGAGAAGCTGCGCGAGGACGCACTTCGCGACGCCGACCAGCAGGTGGTGCGGTGGACGTGGCCCGAGCTGTCCACCCCGCCGGTCATCGGCCAGCGACTGCTCCGGGCCTTCGAGCGCGGCCGCCGCCGCGCCTGACCGTCCGGGCCGCGAGGACCCACGCTGCTCTTGCGGTGCCGTTGCCGCTCTTGCGGCCTTGTAGCACCGCAGGAGCGACAGCGAGACCGCGGGAGCCGACGGCATCGCCGACGGCCTGCTGCGGCCGGGCGGGGGAAGCGGGGTGGGAGCGACGCCGGGAGCAGGCGCCGGGAGCGGGTGCGTGAAGCGCGCCGGGAGCAGGCGCCGGGAGCGGGTGCGTGAAGCGCGC
>NZ_JAAGWK010000001.1 GCF_010685995.1 Goekera deserti
GAAGCCCTCAACCACCTACTCTCACCACCTCAACCAACCGGTGATGCAACGACCACCTGAATCCACCTGAGCTGATCGATGCTGAGCGGGCGTCAGAAGAGGGCGGTCATGAGGGCGCGGCGGGCGGGGCCGACGCGCGGGTCGTCGTCGCCGACGACGGTGAACAGCTCCACCAGGTGCCGGCGGGCGACGTCCCGGTCCTCCCCGGCCGTGCGCCGGACGACGTCGAGCAAGCGGGCGAAGGCGGCGTCGACGTCGCCGGTGCCGAGCAGGAAGTCCGCGGCCCGGGTCTGGGCGGCCACGTCGTCCGGTGCCGCGTCGGCGGCCTGCAGCGCGTCCGGCCCGGCCTCCTCGGCGCGGCGGAACACCTGCACCTGGCGCAGCGCCAGCCCGGCGACCGGGTGGTCGGGCTCGACGGCGAGGATCGCCTGGTAGGCCTCCTCGGCGGCGACCAGGTCACCGCGGTCCAGGGCTGCCTCTGCGGCGTCCAGGCGCGGGTCCTCCGGCTCCTCGGCCTCGTCGGCGGGCTGCCCGCCGGGCACCGCGCCGCCGGTGGTGGCCGCGACCAGCTCGGTGACGAACTCGCGGGCCTGCTCCTCCGGGATGGCGCCGCTGAACTCGGCGACCAGCTGGCCCTGCCACACCGCCTTCACCGCCGGGATGCCCTGCACGCGCAGGCCCTGGGCCAGCGCCGGGTTGGCGTCGACGTCGACCTTGGCCAGCACCCAGGTGCCGTTGCCCTCGGCCGCGAGACGCTCCAGCACCGGGGACAGCTGCTTGCACGGCCCGCACCACTCGGCCCACAGGTCCAGCACGACCGGCACCTGGAAGGAGCGGTCCAGCACCTCGCTCTGGAAGCTGGCCTCGTCGACGTCGACCACCGCGGAGCCGGGGGCACCGGCGGGTGCGTCGGCGCTCGGCGGGGGCGCCGACTGGGCCCGGGCAGCCGCGTCCGAGCGCGCCTTCACGGCAGCGAGGTCGACAGCACCGGCGAGCGAGGCGGCCATCCGGGCCTGCTGGGCAGCGGCGCGCGGGTCGGAGCGCGGATCGGGTCGAGCGGGGCGGTTCGGCTGCATGGCCCGATCTTCCCACCGGGCCGGGGCACCTGCTCCGGCCCCCACCCGGCAGCCGGCTCAGCGGTCGCCGGGTGCCGCGTCCCCCGGCGGCATCGTCCCGCCCTGGCCGGGGGCGGTGACGTCCTCGGTGCGCACGTCGCCGGCCCCGAAGCGCACCCGGCGCAGCACCTGGAAGAGCGTGTCCAGCTCGTCGTCACCGAGGTCGCCGAGGCCGAAGTCCAGCCCGGTCAGCGCCGCGGTCGCGACGTCGACGACAGCCCGCCCGCGCGGGGTGATGGTGGCGAGCACTCCCCGGCCGTCGCTGGGGTTCGGGCGCCGGACGACGTACCCGGCCGCCAGCAGCCGCTCGATGGCGTTCGTGACGCTCGTCGGGTGCACCATGAGCCGGCTGCCGATGACCTTGAGCGGCAGCTGACCGGTGCGGGAGAACGTGAGCAGCACCAGCACCTCGTACCGGGCGAAGGTCAGCTGGTGCGGCCGCAGCGCCTCGTCGAAGCGGGCCAGCAGGATCTGCTGCACCCGGAACACCGACGTCGCCGCGCGCATGGACGCTGCCGGCCCGAAACGCTGCTCCCAGGTCTCACCGGCGCGCTCGATCGGGTCGAACGGCAGACCGAGCGCGCGTGCCATGGGCGCAGACGCTACCGGCACGGTGGCCGCCCGCCGTGCGCGTCGGGAGGTGGGCCCCCTCGGAGGAGGGTGCAGGTGCTCCCTCAGGCGGCGCGCAGCGCCGGTGCGTGCCGGACGCCGAAGACCTCGCGCAGGGCGACCCGCGCGGCGTTGTCCCCGCACATGCCGTGCACCGCGGGCCCGGGAGGCGTGGCCGCCGAGGCCAGGTAGCGGCCGGCCATCGGCGTCCTGTAGGTGTTCCAGCGGGGGACGGGGCGGGCCAGCATCTGGCGCAGGGACGCCTCGCCGTTGGAGATGTCACCGCCGACGTGGTTGGGGTTCCAGGCCTGCATCTGCGGCGCGTTCTTGGTGGCGCGGGCCAGCACGAGGTCGCGGAAGCCGGGGGCGAACCGCTCGATCTGCCGCTCGATGGCGTCGGTCATGTCCACCGGCGAGCCGTGCGGCACGTGCACGTAGGCCCAGAACACGTGCTTGCCCTCCGGCGCCCGGCTGGGGTCGACGACGGTCGGCTGCACGGCGAGCACGTACGGCAGGTCGGTGGTGCGCCCGGCGGCCGGCGCGGCCTCCCCGGCGATGGTCTCCTCCAGCGTGCCGGCCAGGTGGATGGTGCCGGCCCGCCGCACGTCGGGGTTGGTCCACGGCACCGGCCCGGACAGCGCCCAGTCGACCTTGAACACGCCGGGCCCGTGCTCGTAGCGGCGCACCCAGCGGCGGTAGCCCTCGTGCACGCCGGCCCCGGCCATCTGCACGAACGCACCGGGCGAGGTGTCCAGCAGGACCGCCGGGACGCGCTCGAACTCCCGCAGGTCGGTGACCTCGTGCCCGGTGACCACCTCGCTGCCCTGCTCCTCCAGCGCGCGCACCATCGCGTCGGCCAGCGACTGCGAGCCGCCCTCGACCAGCGGCCAGCCGGCGTGGTGGGCCAGCATCCCGAGGATCATGCCGAGCCCGGAGGTCAGCGGCCGGGTGAGGTCGAGCATGCCGTGCGCCGCGGCACCGCCGATCAGCGCGCGGGCGTCCTCGGTCTCGAAGTACCGGTGCGCCAGCCAGCGCACGTTCGGCAGCGCCTGGAGGCCGAAGCGGGCGATGCCGGTGACCCCGGAGGTGGGCAGCCGGCGGAAGGCGCTGGACAGGAAGTACCGCACGATGTCGTCGCCCTGGGCAACCAGCGGCTCGAACAGCCGCCGGTAGTTGTCCGCGTCACGCCCCAGCCCGCGCGCCGTCTCCTCCAGCGAGCGGTGGGACAGCGCGGCCCGGCCACCGTCCAGGGGATGGGCGTAGGCGATGTCCGGGTGCAGCAACCGCACCCCGCGGGAGGGCAGGTCGAACTCCCGGAAGAAGGGCGACGCCGCACCCATCGGGTGCACGGTCGAGCACACGTCGTGGGCGAAGCCGGGCAGCGTCAGCTCCTCGGTGCGCATGCCGCCACCGGCCCGCTCCCCACGCTCGACCACCTGGACGGCGAGACCGGCCGCCGACAGCCGCAGCGCCGCCGCGAGCCCGTTGGGTCCTGCACCGACGACGACGGCATCCGGGGTCCCGTTCACGGGCCCATCCTCGCCGAGGCGTGCCCGAGCTGCCGGACGAGCTCGTCGGCGGCCCGGTAGGGGTCGGTGCGGCCGGCGAGCACCTCGGCGGCGAGCGAGGCGAGTGCGGTCGACCCGCGCAGGTCGCCCATCCGGGAGCGCAGCTCGGCCACCGCGATCGCCTCGATCTCCCGGGTGGCCCGCTCGGTGCGCCGCCGCTGGCCCTCCCCCGACGACACCAGCCACCGCCGGTGCTCCTCGACGTGGGCCAGCAGCTCCGGCACGCCCGTGTCGGACTCCCTGGAGGCGACGGTGCGGCACACCGGGGGCCGCCAGCCGTCCTGCTCATGCCCGAGGGTGAGCATCGCCCGCAGCTCGCGCACGGTGCGGTCGGCGCCCTCCCGGTCGGCCTTGTTGACCACCAGGACGTCGGCCACCTCGAGGATGCCGGCCTTGGCGGCCTGGACGCCGTCGCCCATGCCCGGGGCCAGCAGCACCAGCGTGGTGTCGGCCAGCGAGGCGACCTCCAGCTCCGACTGGCCGACGCCGACGGTCTCGACCAGCACGACGTCGCAGCCCGCGGCGTCCAGGACCCGCAGCGCCTGCGGCGTGGACCAGGCCAGCCCGCCGAGGTGCCCGCGGGACGCCATCGAGCGGATGTAGACCCCGTCGTCCAGCGCGTGGTCGCCCATCCGCACCCGGTCGCCGAGCAGCGCGCCGCCGGAGAACGGGGACGACGGGTCCACGGCGAGCACGCCGACCCGCCGGCCGGCCGCGCGGAACCCGGCCACCAGCGCGGTCGTGGTGGTGGACTTGCCGACCCCGGGCGGGCCGGTCACGCCGACCACCTGGGCGCCGCCGGTGTGCGGGGTGAGCGCGGCGGCCACCTCCCGCAGCAGCGGGCTGGCGTCCTCGACCAGGGAGATCAGCCGGGCGACGGACCGGGGGTCACCGGAGCGGGCCCCACGGACGAGCTCCGGGACGTCGACCGACCGCCGGCCCCGCCGGGGGCCGGCGGGGCCGACGGCCGGGTCGGTCAAGCGGCGGAGCCGGCCCGGGCGGGCACGTGCAGGACGAGGGCGTCGCCCTGCCCACCGCCACCGCACAGCGCCGCGGCGCCGACGCCGCCCCCGCGTCGACCGAGCTCGTAGGCCAGGTGGAGCACGATCCGGGCCCCGCTCATGCCGACCGGGTGACCCAGGGCGATGGCGCCACCGTTGACGTTGACCTTCTCCGGGTCGACGCCCAGCTCCCGGGTGGAGACGATGCCGACCGCGGCGAAGGCCTCGTTCAGCTCGACCAGGTCCAGGTCGGCCGGGTCGATGCCCTCGCGGGCACAGGCCTTGGCGATGGCGCGCGAGGGCTGGCTCTGCAGCGAGGCGTCCGGGCCGGCGACGACCCCGTGGGCGCCGATCTCGGCCAGCGGGGTGAGGCCGAGCTCGGCCGCCTTCGCCGCGCTCATCACCACGACCGCGCAGGCGCCGTCGGAGATCTGCGAGGCGGTGCCGGCGGTGATCGTGCCGTCCTTGCTGAAGGCGGGCTTCAGCCGGGCCAGGCTGTCCACGGTGGTGTCGGCACGGATGCCCTCGTCCTCGCGGAACTCGATCGGGTCGCCCTTGCGCTGCGGGATCAGCACGGGGGTGATCTCGTCGTCGAACAGGCCGTTCTTCTGCGCCGCGGCCGCGCGCTGGTGGCTGGTGGCGGCGAACTCGTCCTGCTCCTGGCGGGTCAGGTCGTAGCGGGCGTTGGCCTGCTCGGTCAGCAGGCCCATCGCCACCTGGTCGAAGGTGTCGGTGAGGCCGTCGTGGCTCATCGAGTCGACGAGCGCGGTGTCCCCGAACTTGGTGCCGGTGCGGGAGTTGGCCAGCAGGTGCGGGGCCTGGGTCATCGACTCCATGCCACCGGCGACGACGACGTCGAACTCGCCGGCGCGGATGAGCTGGTCGGCCAGCGCGATGGCGTCCAGGCCGGACAGGCACACCTTGTTGAGGGTGAACGAGGGCACCGACATCGGGATGCCGCCGGCGACGGCGGCCGGGCGGGCGGGGTTCTGCCCGGCACCGGCCTGGATGACGTGACCCATGATCACGTAGTCCACCTGGTCCCCGGAGATCCCGGCGCGCTCGAGGGCGGCCTTGATGGCGACCCCGCCGAGCTCCGCTGCGGAGAAGTCCTTGAGCGAGCCGAGCAGACGGCCCATCGGGGTGCGGGCGCCGCTGACGATCACGGAGCGGGACATGGTGCCTCCAGGAGCTCGGGGCCGCCCTCGTCGGCGGCCTCAGGATCGTGGTCCGCGCGGACGCGGACCCGCCCGCGGCACCGCTGGTCACGGCACCTCGACGGCCGTGGCTCGTCGTCGGGCTCAGGGAGGATAGTTCGACTCCGGGACCCACGGGGAGGGGCGTCGCCCAGATGTGGAGCAGCCCACAGGGGCTGGGCCTGGGGCGTCCGCGGCGGCAGGATGCGCGCCGTGACCACCGACGACCACACCGGCCTGCCCTCCGAGCTCTTCACCACCATCGACCACGTGGGCATCGCGGTGCCCGACCTCGACGAGGCCGTCGCCTTCTACGCCCGGGCGTTCGGCGTCCACTCGGTGCACGAGGAGACCAACGAGGAGCAGGGCGTCCGGGAGGCGATGCTGGCCGTCGGCGACGGCGCCACCCGCATCCAGCTGCTGGCGCCGCTGACCCCGGAGTCGACGATCGCGAAGTTCATCGGCCGGTCCGGGCCGGGCCTGCAGCAGCTGGCGTTCCGGGTCGCCGACGTCGAGGCGGTCAGCGCGACGCTGCGCGAGCGGGGACTGCGCCTGCTCTACGACGTGCCGCGGCGCGGCACCGCCGGCAGCCGGGTCAACTTCGTGCACCCCAAGGACGCCGGTGGTGTGCTCGTCGAGCTGGTCGAGCCGGCTGGTGGTCCAGAACACGTCTGAGACGTCTGTTCAGTCCTGGTTACCGGCCGGTAACCTCCGCGCACCGCACTGCCCCCCCCTCGAGCCAACGACGACCCGGGAGACCACGTGGACCAGATCAGGGACGCGATCCTCAACGACCAGCTCGACGCGCTGGGCGGCCTCTCCGTCCCGGAGTCCTACCGCGGCGTGCTCGTCCGCAAGGACGAGCAGGAGATGTTCGCCGGGCTCGCCACCCGGGACAAGGACCCGCGCAAGTCGCTGCACGTCGACGAGGTGCCCACCCCGGAGCTGGGCCCGGGCGAGGCGATCGTCGCCGTCATGGCGAGCTCGGTGAACTACAACACCGTGTGGACGTCGATCTTCGAGCCGGTGTCGACCTTCGGCTTCCTCGAGCGCTACGGCCGGCTCTCGGAGCTCACGAAGAAGCACGACCTGCCCTACCACGTGGTCGGCTCGGACCTGGCCGGCGTCGTCCTGCGGGTCGGTCCCGGGGTGAACCGGTGGAAGCCCGGCGACGAGGTCGTCGCGCACTGCCTGTCCGTCGAGCTCGAGGACCCGGCCGGTCACGACGACACGATGATGGACCCGCAGCAGCGCATCTGGGGCTTCGAGACCAACTTCGGCGGGCTGGCGGAGCTGGCCCTGGTCAAGAGCAACCAGCTGATGCCCAAGCCCGGCCACCTCACCTGGGAGGAGGCCGCGGCGCCCGGACTGGTCAACTCGACCGCCTACCGGCAGCTGGTCAGCCGCAACGGCGCGAACATGAAGCAGGGCGACACCGTCCTCATCTGGGGCGCCTCGGGCGGCCTGGGCTCCTACGCGACGCAGATGGCGCTCAACGGCGGCGCCATCCCGGTGTGCGTGGTGAGCAGCCCGGAGAAGGCCGAGATCGTCCGGCGGATGGGCGCCGAGCTGGTCATCGACCGCTCGGCCGAGCAGTACAAGTTCTGGAAGGACGAGGACACCCAGGACCCCAAGGAGTGGCAGCGGCTCGGCAAGAAGATCCGCGAGCTGACCGGCGGCGAGGACGTCGACATCGTCTTCGAGCACCCGGGCCGCGAGACCTTCGGCGCCAGCGTGTACGTGGCCAAGAAGGGCGGCACGATCATCACCTGCGCCTCGACCACCGGGTACGTGCACCAGTACGACAACCGCTACCTGTGGATGAACCTGAAGAAGATCCTCAGCTCCCACTTCGCCAACTACAAGGAGGCGTGGGAGGCCAACCGGCTGATCGACAAGGGCCTGATCCACCCGACCCTGTCGAAGGTCTACCCGATGGCCGAGGTCGGCCAGGCCGCCCTGGACGTCCACCGGAACGCCCACCAGGGGAAGGTGGGTGTTCTCACACTGGCCCCCGAGGAGGGGCTGGGCGTGCGCGACACCGCCAAGCGCGAGCGCCACATCGACGCGATCAACCGCTTCCGCGACGTCTGACGGTCACCGGCGCGCCACCGTCCGTCCCCCCGGTCACCAGCTGTCCGGGGTCGATGACGGTGTGCGCGCCGGTGCCGTGTCCTGCCCGGCCACCGGGGCCGGGAGGTCGGGCGGGCAGCCCGTGCCGAACTGGACCGGCCCGGTTCTAGTGAGGAGGATGGGCCCATGAGCGACCCCCGGCACGACCTCGTCCCGATGCGTGAGGCCGCCGTCTCCTTCGACGTCGTCCTGCGTGGCTACGACAAGCACCAGGTCGCCGAGACGGTCGAGCGCCTGGACGCCGACGTCCGCGTCGCACTCGCCGACCGGGACGCCGCCGTCGCCCGGTCCGCCGACCTGGCCGCGCAGCTCTCCGCACTGCACAAGGAGATGGAGTCGCTGCGCCGCAAGGCCGCGACCGCCGTCGCCCCCAGCTTCGAGAACATGGGCGAGCGGATCGCCCACATGCTCCGGCTGGCCGAGGAGGAGGCGGCGGAGCTGCGCCGCACCGCCGAGGAGGAGACCACCGCGCTGCGCGAGGCCACCGCCGAGGAGGCCGAGGGCCTGCGCCAGCGCCTCGCCGCCGAGGAGACCGCGGCCGCGCAGCGGCTCGCCGCGGCCAACGACGAGGCCGAGCGGCTCGTGGCCGAGGCCCGCCAGCACGCGGAGCAGATCTCGGCGAAGGCGCAGGCCCGCGCCGACGAGCTGGTGCAGAAGGCACAGGAGCGGGTCGCGCGCCTGGACGCCGACTCCCAGGCGCGCCGCACCAAGATCGAGGAGGACTTCGAGATCGCCCAGCGGTCCCGTCGCGCCGAGGCCGCCCAGATCGAGCAGGAGCGGGCGCACGCCTCGGCCGCGGCCGCGCAGCAGCGCATCGCTGCCGCCGAGCAGCACGCCGCCCGGGTCGTCGCCGAGGCCGAGGCCGCCGTGGCCCGCGTGCAGGGGGTGCGCGACGACCTGCTCGACCGGCTCGCCGGCGTGCACCAGCTGCTCACCCAGCTGCCCGACCTCACCGACCGGCTCGCGCCGGACGCGGCCCGTCCGACCGGCGGTGGTCAGCGCCGGCCCGTCGCGCAGGGCGACGCGCAGGACGGCGATCCTGCCGCAGGGTCGCCGCGCGCGACCGGCACCGACCGCCCCACCGTCCCGTCCCAGCCGGGCGGCCGGCTGCCCCATGCCACCGGGCCCGACTCCGCCCGGCCTGCTGCCGTGCCGGCGTCGACCGACTCGGGCACGATGTCCGTGGCCGCCGCCGCGGCCCATGAGCAGGGGCAGGCCGCCGGCGACGGGGCCGCCCCCGGTGCACAGCGTCCCGCCGCACAGAGCCAGGCACCGGCCGAGCGAGGCCGGGACTCCGGCACGCAGGCATTGCCCGTGCAGCCGGCGCAGCAGCGCGTCGCGGAGAGCACCCCGCCCGCGCGCTGACCTCACCCGCTCGCGCGCCACGGCGCCCAGGCCCTGGCGGTGCCCGCGCGCTCCGGCGCGCGCGCTCACCTCGCCTTCCGCTGAGCCGGCCGCTGGTCGATCCGGCCGTCCGCTGGTCCGGCCGTCCGCTGGTCCGGCCGTCCGCTGGTCCGGCCGCGCGCCGGTGTGGCCGTCGGCTGACCCATCCGTCCGCTGACCCCGCCGCCCAGCGGCCGGCCGGTCGCCCGCCCTCCAGCGGGTGTGACCGGCCGGCTCCCGTCGTGGCCTGGCGCGTCCAGCGCTCGCCGTCCTCTCCACGGGAGACGTCACCCACCTGGTGACCTAGGGTGAGCCCCCGGATCCACGTCGCGCAGCGTGACCAGGCGTGACAGGGTCCGCACCAGCGCTCCCCTGTCCACCCGGCGTCATCGCCGGCGGTCGGCCGGGCCGATCCGTGAGAGGGGCCCCGTGTCAGAACCGCACCCGGACCCACCCGCACCGCTCCGCGGTCCCCGCGGACCCGCGTCCGACCGGCACCGGCTGCGCGGTCCGGGCGAGCGGCTACGGTTCCGCCGCTCACCCGCCCCGGGACAGGGCACCCGCCCCGAACAGGACGTTCCTGCTCACGCCGCCGCTGCCCCCACGGGCCCGGCGTCCGACCCGGTCACCGGCCCGACGCCCGCCCCGGCCGTCGGCCCGGACCAGCCCGCTCCGGAGCGAGCCGCCCCGGCCCCGCCCGCTCCTGACCAGCCCGCTCCGCGTCCGGCCGGCGCGCACCTGCCCTCTGCGGACCTGCCCGAAGCGGACCTGTCCGGGCACATCCCCGGCCAGGGCACGCCGGGTCGGCCCGTGCGCAGCCGGGACGTGCCAGGCCGAGACGTCCCGGACCGGGACCTGCCCGGCTGGGGCCTGCCCGGCCGGGACAGGACCGGCCGGGACGTCACCGGCCGCGGCGTGCCGGACCAGGGGTCGGTCCCGCCCGGCGGACCGCGCGACCAGGTCGCCGGCTCCACCGGGGCGCCGGCGGCCCAGCCTCCCGGGTCCGGCACCGGGAACGGGACCGACCCGTGGGCGACCGCCGACCCGGACGGGTACCCGGGCGCCCACGAGCCGCACACCGACACCGGGCGCCTCGTGCCCCCCGGCACCACCGCGTGGGCCCCGGACGCAGCCGGTCCACCCCGTGAACCGTCCGCTGCGCCGCGATGGGCCCGTCGACCCCGCCCGTCCCCCGCCCCCGTACGGACGTCCCCCGACGCGGACGACCTCCTGCCGCCGCTGACACCGCCGTCGGGCGACACCACCCGGACCGCCCCGGTCGGCGGGGGTCCGGGGGTCCGGCCCGGGTCCCAGCTGTTCCTTGCTGCGGCCGAGGAGGACCCCCTCGAGCAGGCCGGTGCCCGGCGCGCCCGGCACCGCGCCCGCTCCCGGCGGCTCAGCCCGCGGTTCACCGTCGGCCTGCTCTGGCCCATCGGCGCGCTGCTCCTCGTCGGGCTGGTGAGCGCCCGGCTGCTGCACGGCACCCGACTGCCGGACGACGGCCGGCTCACCGCGCCCGCGTTCGCACTGCTGCGCGGCGACAGCGGCACTGGTCTGCCTGCGCTGTCACCCGACGGACTGGGCGCCCTGCAGACCGCGGTCTACGCCACGCTGACCCGGGCCTTCGACCGGCACGCCACCCTGGTGGTCGCCGGACGCGAGCTCCTGCTGGTCAGCGTGCTGGTGGCCGGTCTGCTGCTGTGGCGCACCGCCCGGCGCGTGGGGCTGAGCAACCCCAGCTGCGCGGTGGCCCTGCTGGCGTTCGGCGCCGTCCCGGTGATCACACCGGTGTACCTGGCCAGCAGCCCCGGGGCGTTGGCCGTGCCGTGGCTGATGCTGTCGGCGTACCTGCTGGCCGGGGGACGGCCCGCGCCGGCAAGCGGTGTGCTGGCCGCCGTTGCCGCGGTGCTCTCGGTGCTGCTGGCCCCCGACGTGCTGCTGCTGGGCCTCGCCGGTGCCGCCGCGGCCCTGGTGACCGGTGCAGTACTGCCCCGCTGGCCCGCCAGTCGCCGGCTCGCCTGCGCCCTGGCGCTCGGGCCGCTGTTCCTGCTGGCCACCCTGACCCTGGACCGCTGGGACCCCCAGCCCGCCAGCCCCGGCCGCTGGGGGGCCACCAGCGGTGAGCTGGTGACCGTCACGGTGGTGCTGGTGCTCGTCGGGCTGCTCGGCGCGGTCGGCCTGCCCCGGTTGCGTGCCGCCGGGATCGCCCTGGCGCTGACCGCGGCCACCACGGTGGCCCCCTCCCCCGGCCGGCTGTCGGCGCTGCAGGTCTGCCTGCCGGTGGCCGCCCTGCTGGTGGGTGCGCTCGCGCAGGTCGCGGTGCGCCGCGTGCTGGCCGTGCGGCCGGCGGTGCCCTCCACGGCCACCGGCCGCCCGCGTCCCGGGTCCGCGACCCGGTCCCGGCGGCTGCTCCCGCTCACGCAGCTGGCCGCCGCGCTCGCCCTCGGAGCCGCCGTCGTCACCGCGAGCCTCGCGCTGGGTCGGGCCCCCACCAGCGACTTCGGCGACCGGGCACACCGGGCCACCCTCGCCTGGCAGGAGCAGCAACTGGCACCGGACGCGGTGCTGGTCGGGTCCGGCCGCATCTGGTCGGAGCTGGTGCACGCCGGTGGCGACCCGGCGCGGGTGCAGCTGGCCGGGGACACGCCCGCCGACGCACCAGGAGCTCGCCTGGTGGTGCGGACCACGACCGGTGCGGCCCCGCAGCCGGCGGACGCCGTGGCCACGTTCACCTCCAGCGGCGTCCAGGTGCACGTCGAGGACCCGGACCGGGGCAGCCCGACACCCGCAGCGCGCGAGCAGCGCCGTCAGCTCGCCGCGGCGCTGCTCACCAACCCGACCACCTCCGACTCCGGCCAGGCGACCGGTCAGCTCACCGCCGGCGACGTCGACCCGCGCCTGCTGTCGCTGCTGGCCGGGATGTCGGCACAGTTCGGCGTGGGGCTGCACAGCCTGCCGGTGGTGGCCGGGGAGGAGGGCACCGGCACGCTGACCCGGGTCGCGGTGCTGGACAGCATGGACGGCGTCCCACTGGACCAGGACCCCGCGCGGGTCGACCGGTTGCAGGCCTGGCTGTCGGTCCAGCGGGCCCCGTTCGCACCCGACGTGGTGCGCCGGACACCCGACGGGCTGCTGCTCGCGTTCCACTACGTACCTGACCCCGACGCCCTGGTCGAACGGGCCACCGCCTGAGTGTCGGGACGGAACGCCCCGTCCCGGGTTGGCAACCGGGGCGCCGAGCGGGTAGAGACGTCCGTGCACACGTCCGACTGCACCCTGTGACGGAAGGCCCCCGATGACCACCACGACCCGAGGCCTGCTGGTCACCCTGCTGTGTGCCGCCGCGGCACTGCTGGGCATGAGCCCGGCCAGCGCCGCCGACACCGGCCTGCTGCGCCTGGCCCACCTCTCCCCGGACACGCCGTCCGTCGACGTCTACGTCAACTCGGTCTCCGACCCGAACCAGGCGATCACCCTGCCGGGCGTCTCCTACGGCACCGTCTCGGACTACCAGAGCGTCCCCGCCGGCACGTACACGGTGAGCATGCGGTCGGCCGGCGCCGACCCGTCGACCCCGCCGGTGCTGTCCACCACCGTCCAGATCGAGCCGGGCAGCGCCCGCACCGTGGCCGGCGTGGGCTACTTCGCCTCCCTGGGGCTGGAGATCCTGGACGACTCCCTCGCGCTCCCGCCGGCCGGCCAGTCCCGCGTGCGGGTCATCTCCGCGGCCGCCACCGCGCCGTCCCTGGACGTCGCGGTGACCGGTGGTTCCAGCGTCGCCAGCAAGCTCGCCTTCGCCGCGCGCACCGACTACGTGGACGTGCCCGGTGGCACGACCACGCTGCAGGTGACCGGTGGCAGCGGCGCGCCGACCAGCCTGCCGGTCGACCTGGCGGCCGGGTCGGTCTACAGCGTCATCGTGCTGGACAACAGCGACGGCGGGCTCACCGTGCAGCTGGCCCTGGACGCCGCCAGCCCGCAGGTCGTGCCGGTCGGCGGGGTCGAGACCGGGGCCGGCGGCACCGCCGGCGGCCAGGACGCCGCCACCCTGCCCCTGGTGGCCGGCGGCATCGCCGCCATGGCCGCGCTCGCGGTGCTCACCACCGTGCTGCTGCGCTCGCCCGGGACGCACCGCCCGCGGCACGCCGCGACCCGGTCCTGACCCCCGGTGGCCGGAGCGCACCGTCGGCGGGGCCAGCGGCAGTGGCACGCGCTGCTGGCGCCGCTGCTGGCCACCGTCGCCGTGACGGCGACGGTCCTGGCCGTGCTGGTCGGCGCACCGTCCACCGTGCGGCAGAGCGGGTCGGTGCAGGCGCTGACCACCCCGGACGCGCAGCCCGCGGTGCTGGGGTCCAGCCCCGCGACCGGCGGCCCGGCGCCGGTCGCGGTGTCCATGCCGACGATCGGTGTGCAGGGGTCGCTCGTCCCGCTCGGCACCGACGCCTCCGGCGTGCTGGTGCCACCGACCGACTTCGCCCAGGCCGGGTGGTTCTCCGAGGGCACGGTGCCCGGGGACGTCGGGCCGGCCGTGATCGCCGGGCACGTCGACTCGCGGGCCGGCCCCGCGGTGTTCTACCGGCTGGAGGAGCTGGCCCCCGGTGACCGGCTGACCGTCACCCGCACCGACGGGTCGGTGCTGACCTTCCAGGTGACCCGCGTCGGGCAGTACCCCAAGGCGGAGTTCCCCACCGAGGAGGTCTACGGCCCGGTCGGCGCCCCAGAGCTGCGGCTGATCACCTGCGGCGGCGTCTTCGACCACACCCGTCGCAGCTACGTCGACAACGTCGTCGTCTTCGCCCGCTTGGTCTGAGCCGCCGTCCCCGCCCCGGGGTGGGCCGGGGTGCTCGGGCCGACGACCGCACGAGCTCACCACCGTCCGGCCGCACTACCGCCGAGCTCACCACCGTCCGGCCGGGTGCACCAACGCTGGTGAGCTCGGCCGGACGGTGATCAGCTGAGCTGATCGATGCTGCGGGGGCGGGGCGGGGCGGGGCGGGGCGGGGCGGGGCGGGGCGGGGGCGGGGCCGCCGCGGGGGCACCACTAGCGCTGGCGGCGCCGGGAGCGGGCGCGCCAGCAGGTGGTGTGCCAGTGCCGGCGCAGGTCGGCGGCCGAGTCGGTGTCCCACGGGTCCAGGTCGGAGTCCCGGGCGTAGGCCGGCCAGCTCACCACGTGCGGCGTCCCGGCCACGACCTCCTGGTCGCAGCCGGGACAGCGGTAGTTCTTGCCGGTGGCCGAGCCGGTGACCGACCGGACGACCCAGTCGCCGTCGCCGGCCTCCTCGACCTGCTCCGGGCGCGGACGCCACGGACCGGGCGCGCCCGGTCGTCCTCGCCCCCGGGCGCGCCTCCCCACCCGTTCAGCCTGCCACGGGTCAGCGGGTGGAGTGGTCCCGGAAGCCGCGACCGGTCTTGCGCCCCAGGTAGCCGGCGGTGACCAGGTGCTCCAGCAGCGGCGCCGGGGCGTAGCCGGGCTCCCGGAACTCCGTGTACAACTCCCGCTCGATGGCCAGCGACACGTCCAGGCCGACCACGTCGAGCAGCTCGAAGGGGCCCATCGGGTAGCCGCAGCCCACCTTCATCGCGGCGTCGATGTCGTCGCTGCTGGCGTAGTGCGCCTCCAGCATCCGCACCGCGTCGTTGAGGTAGGGGAACAGCAGCGCGTTGACGATGAAGCCGGCGCGGTCGGCACAGCTGACCGCGTGCTTGCCGAGCTGCTGGCACAGCGCGTGCGCGGTGGCGGCCACGTCGGGGGCGGTGGCGATGGTGCTCACCACCTCCACCAGCTTCATGACCTGGGCGGGGTTGAAGAAGTGCAGCCCGACGACGTCCTCGGGGCGCTCGCTGGCCTTGGCGCACTCGATCACCGGCAGGCTCGAGGTGGTCGTGGCCAGCACGGTGCCCGGCTTGGTGATCTCCCCGAGCGCGGCGAACAGCGTCTGCTTGACCTGCAGCGACTCGACGACGGCCTCGATGACCAGCTCCCGGTCGGCCAGCTCGTCGAGCGAGGTGGTGCCGTCCACCCGGGCGAGGACGGCGTCACGGGTGGCCTCGTCCAGCCGACCGCGGGCGACCTGCTTGTCCAGCGACCGGGTCAGCGCGGCGAGCACCGCAGCGACCTTCTCGTCGGTGCGGGCCACGAACCGCACGTCGAGCCCGCCCTTGGCGACGACCTCGATGATGCCGGTGGCCATCGTCCCGGACCCGACCACGCCGACGGAGCGGAACGGGCGGGCCCCCTCGGCCGCACCGGCCGCCGACGGGGTGGCGGCGTCGGGCACGACCTCGGCGGAGCCGCGCTCGGCATAGGTGTAGAAGCCGCGACCGGACTTCCGGCCCAGCAGGCCCGCGGTCATCATCTGCTTGATCAGCGGCCGGGGGGCGTGCAGCCGGTCGCGGGACTGCTGGTACATCGTCTGCAGGATCTCGTAGGCGGTGTCGATGCCGATCAGGTCCATCAGGGCCAGCGGGCCCATCGGCAGGCCGCAGCCCAGCCGCATGGCGGCGTCGACGTCCTCGCGGCTGGCGTAGCGGTTCTCCACCATCTCCACGGCGTGGTTGAGGTAGCCGAACAGCAGCGCGTTGGCGATGAAGCCGGCCTTGTCACCGATCGTCACGTCGACCTTGCCCAGCCGGGCGGCCAGCGCCTCGACGTCCTCGACGACGCCCGGCTCGGTGACGACGGTGCGCACGATCTCGACCAGCTTCATGACCGGCGCCGGGTTGAAGAAGTGCATCCCGATGACCTTGCTGGGCCGACCGGTGGCCACCGACAGCGCGGTGACCGACAGGCTGGAGGTGTTGGTGGCCAGGATCGTGTCCGGCGGGCAGATGCGGTCCAGCTCGGCGAACAGCTGCGCCTTGAGGTCCATCCGCTCTGGGACGGCTTCCACGACCAGCTCGGCGGAGCCCAGGTCGGCCAGGGTGGTGGTGTAGCGCACGCGCTCGAGGATCGCGGTGCGGTCGGCGTCCTCGAGCTTGCCGCGGGTGACCGCGCGCTCGGTGGACTGCTCGACGTGCGCCCGGCCGCGGGCGACCGCGTCGTCGTCGACGTCGACGGCGGTCACCGACAGCCCCGCGCGGGCCAGCACCTCGACGATGCCGGCCCCCATGGTGCCCAGCCCCACGACGCCGACCTCGGTCAGTTCTCTGGCCACGTTGCCATCTCCTCCTCGCGTGGGCGCGCCCGGCTCGCACCGGTCCCGCCGTCCGTCCTGATCGGGGCAGTCTGGCATCCCCGTCTCCGTCCCGGACAGTGAGGTTACTCATGGGTAACCCCGGTGGGTGGCCTAGAACAACCGCTGCGAGGGGTCGTCGGTGCCCTTGAGGACGGCGTAGTCGACGGTCACGCAGGAGATGCCCCGATCGGCGGCGAGCACGCGCGCCTGGGGCTTGATCTCCTGGGCGGCGAACACGCCCCGGACCGGCGCCAGCCGGGTGTCCCGGTTGAGCAGTTCCAGGTAGCGGGTCAGCTGCTCGACGCCGTCGATCTCGCCCCGGCGCTTGATCTCCACCGCCACCGTGCCGCCGGCGCCGTCCCGGCAGAGCAGGTCGACCGGGCCGATCGCGGTCGGGTACTCCCGGCGCACCAGCGACCAGCCCGCACCGAAGGTCTCCACGTGCAGCGCCAGCAGCCGCTGCAGGTCGGCCTCGACGCCGTCCTTCTGCAGGCCGGGGTCGACGCCGAGCTCGTGGGTGCTGTCCAGGTCGACCGACTCGATGGTGATGATCAGCTGCTCGCCGGCCTTGTTGGTCACCGTCCACGTACCGGCCCGGCCGCCGTCGGGGGTGTCGACCAGCTCGTCGGTGAGTGAGCAGGGCGGGCTCATCCAGTTCAGCGGCTTGTAGGCGCGGTCGTCGGCGTGCACCGACACCGACCCGTCGCTCTTGACCAGCAGCAGCCGCGTGGCGGGGGGCAGGTGGGCGGTGAGCCGGCCGACGTAGTCGACCGAGCAGCGAGCGATGACCAGACGCACGAGCAGCGACGCTACCGGCCCGCTCCCCCACCACGGGGGGCCGGGGCCGGGGGCGGGCCGGGCTCGGACGGAGCTGCCCTCGCGCTCGGCCACGACGACCGTCGGCCCCCGGTGGGCCGCACGGTGCGGGTGCGCCGGGTGGTCCGCGGCGGGAACGCAGCGTGCTCGGCGCGCGTCTGAGGGGCATGACACGATCCGGTCCCGGGCGGTCGGCGGTGCTGACCGCACTGGGTGCGCTGGGCCTGCTGGTGCTGGCCGGCTGCGCCGACCGGGACGGTGGGGCGGCCGGAGCGCAGTCCGGTGCGAGCGCGACCCCGGACCGGGAGGGTGCGGCGGCCGACGACCGGCTCGTGTTCCAGGTGGCCCTCACCGGCGGTTTCACCACGCCCACGGAACTCGCGGCGCGACTGCCGCTGGTCAGCGTGTACGCCGACGGTCGGGTGGTCGCCCAGGGCCCGGTCGCGGCCTCCTACCCAGGGCCGGCCCTGCCGTCGGTGCAGCTGCGTGACGTCGGCCCGGACGCCGTCGCCGACCTCGTCGCCGAGGCAGAGCGGGCCGGCGTCCTCGACGACACCGACCTGGGCTCCCCTCCGGTCGCGGACGCCCTCACCACGCGCTTCGTGCTCGTCGACGCCGACGGGACCCACGTGCGGGACGCCTACGCGCTGTCCGCCGGGTGGACGGCGGGGCCGGGGCTGTCGACCGAGCAGGTGGCCGCCCGTGCCGACCTGCTCGAGCTGCTGGACGCCGCCCGGGCGGTCGCCTCCCCGGCGGACCAGCGCGAGCTGCGGCCCTACCCGGTCAGCGCGCTGGCCGTGGTCGCCACCCAGCACCTGGACGTCGACGACGGCCTGGCCACCCCCGACGTCGCCTGGCCGGGGCCGCCGCTGCCGGGCACCGCGCTGGGTGGGCTGCCCTCGATGAGCTGCACCCTGGCCACCGGGGACCAGGCCCGAGCCGTCCTGGACGCCGCCGCGACGGCCACCACCCGCACGCCCTGGGTGACCGCCGACGGCAGCCGCTGGTCGGTCACGCTGCGCCCGCTGCTGCCGCACGAGGACGACTGCACCGACCTCACCTCCTGAGCAGGCGGCCGCGCCGGACGACGGCCGGCACCGGTCCCCTGCGGCGTCCCGCCGCGAGCGTGCTCTCGGTGGAGCTCCTCAGTCGGTCCAGGCGGCCGGGCGCTTCTCCAGGAACGCGGCCATGCCCTCGCGGGCGCCGGGCAGCTGGCTGGCCGCGGCCATCACGTCCACGGCGTGGGTGTAGGCGTCCCGCTCGGGCCGGTCGAACTGGGCGTAGAGGGTCTGCTTGCCCCACGCCTTGCTCGCCCGCGAGCCCCGGGTCGCCCGGCCCAGCAGGTCGGCCACGGCGTCGTCGAGGTCGCCATCGGGCACCACCCGGTTCACCAGGCCCCAGTCCAGCGCCGTCCGGGCGTCGATGACGTCGCCGGTGAGCGCCAGCTCCATCGCCCGCTTGCGCCCGACGTTGCGGGCCACGGCGACCATCGGGGTGTGGCAGAACCAGCCGCCCTTGCCGCCCGGGGCGGCGAAGCCCGCCGACTCGGCGGCCACCGCCAGGTCGCAGGAGGCCACCAGCTGGCAGCCGGCCGCCGTCGCCAGGGCGTGCACCCGGGCGAGCACCACCTGGGGCACCTCCTGCAGCGTGCGCATCAGCTCGGTGCACAGCGCCAGCAGGCTGCGCACCTCGGGCAGCGAGGCCCCCGCGACGTCGGCGAAGTCGTGCCCGGCGCTGAACACCGGGCCCTCCCCGGCGAGCACGATGCCGGTGGCGTCGGTGCCGCCGGCGTCGGTGACCGCCGCGAGCAGCTGCGTGAGGTGCTCGCGGGACAGCGCGTTGCGCCTGTGCCCCCTGGTCATGGTGATGCGGACGGTGTCCCCGTCGCGCTCGACACGCGGTGCGCCGTCGCTGGTCATGCTCAGCTGCTCCTTCGAGATGCCGGGGGGTGGCCCAGCGGGGCGCCCCGGCCGGAGCCCACCACGGCGACGGCCGGCCGGCAAGCGCCGATGCCCGACGGGGGCCGGCGACACGGGGGGCACAGATGACCGGCAGCCGCACGACTCCGACCCGGGCCCGGACGCCGAGCAGGTCGTCGGGTTCGCTGTACCTGCTGCTGGCCGCGGTGCTGCTGATCGGCGCGCTGGGTGTGGTCTACCTCAGCTACGCCCACCGCGACCCGGCCCCGGCCGCCGCGTCGGGCACCCCGACGTCGCCGTCGGCGAGCAGCGCCGCCGCCACCACCGCACCCACCGCGGGCAGCGGCATCGAGCAGGCACCGCCGGGCGCGCTCACGTTCGAGGTGCTGCTGCCCCCGGAGGAGCTGACCGGGATCGGCCTGGAGTCCGGCGTGCCCGTCGCCGAGGACTCGCCGCAGTTCCCGGTGCTGTGCGACGCCGCCGACTGGGCGCAGACCTGGAGCGCACCGACCGGGGACGTCGGCCACCGCTACCCCGTCGCCGGTGCCGGCGTCACCGAGCACGCCCTGGGCTACGCCGACGCGACCACCGCCGAGGCCGCGCTCGCCCGGCTGGTGGCCGATGCGGGCAGCTGCTCGTCACCGGCGAGCGGGTCGATCCAGGTCACCGACCCGGCCGCCGGTCTCGGGGACGGCGCCGCGGCCTTCCGCTTCGACGACGGCGGGCGGGACGGCGTCCTCGCCGTCACCCGGGCCGTGGTGGCCCGCTCCGGTGACCGGCTGGTGCTGGTCACCTACACCACGCAGCAGTCGATCGGCACCGGGAACGGCCCGGGCGACGGCGGCGGGGACGACTCGGCCGGCGACGGCGCGGGCGCGGAGTCGACCACCCGCGCGATCGCCGAGCTGGCCCTGGCCCGGCTGGCCGGGCAGCCGCAGGACTGACCGGGGCCCACCGCCCGCGCCGCCGGATCAGGCACCCTCGGGTGGTGACCGCGAGCAGACAGCCGGCCGAGCCCGTCACCGGCACCTCCCCCCGACCGATCTCCCGCACCGTGTTCACCCAGGGCTGGCGGGACGCCACGTTCCTGCACTGGGCCCTGGAGCCCGACCGGGTCGCGCCGCTGCTGCCGGCGGGCACCGTGCCGGACACCCTGGACGGCGTCACCTACGTCGGCCTCATCCCGTTCCGGATGCTGCGGATCGGCTTCCTCGGCGCCCCCGGCCTGCCCTACCTGGGCAGCTTCGCCGAGACCAACGTCCGGCTGTACTCGGTCGACGAGCGGGGACGCCGCGGCGTCGTCTTCCGGTCGCTGGACGCCGACCGGCTGCTGCCGGTGCTCGCCGCGCGCTGGGTGGCCCGGCTGCCCTACCTGTGGTCCCGCATGCGGATCCGCCGGGACGGCTCGCGGATCAGCTACACCACGCAGCGCCGCTGGCCCGGTCCGGTCGGGGCGAGCAGCCGGATCGACGTGCGGATCGGGGAACGGCTGACCGACCCGGACCCGCTGGCCCGCTTCCTCACCGGCCGCTGGGGCCTGCACGAGCGGTTCCTCGGCCGCACCGCGTACTGGCCCAACGAGCACCCCGAGTGGCCGCTGCACCGCGCCGAGCTGCTGCACCTGGAGGAGCAGCTGCTCGCCCCGGCCGGCCTGCCCGGCATCGCGGGCGCCCCGGACAGCGTGCTGTACTCCCCCGGCGTCGACGTCCGGTTCGGCCCGCTCAGCGCTCGGTGACCCGATGGAACGGCCCCCGCACAGGGTCCCGGCCCGCGCGGAGCATGGGTCGGGGGCGCGGGGGTCCTCCTACAGGTCGTTGGCCTCGCGGACGACGTCGACGATCTGGCCCATGATGTCGGTCATCCCGAAGTCCTTGGGCGTGAAGACCCGGGCGACGCCCAGCTCGCGCAGCCGCCGGGCGTCGGCGTCGGGCACGATGCCGCCGACGACCACCGGCACGTCCTCCAGGCCCGCCGCGCGCAGGCCGTCGAGCACCGCCGGGACCACCTGCAGGTGCGAGCCGGACAGCACCGACAGCCCGATGACGTCGACGTCCTCCTCGACCGCGGCGGCGACGATCTGGGCCGGGGTCAGCCGGATGCCCTGGTAGACCACCTCGAAGCCGGCGTCCCGCGCCCGGACGGCGATCTGCTCGGCACCGTTGGAGTGCCCGTCCAGCCCGGGCTTGCCCACCAGCAGCCGCAGCCGCCCGCCCAGCTCGGCACCCGTGTCGGCCACCCGCCGGCGCACCTCGGTGAGCGCGGCGTCGGCTGCCCCCGGCCCGACCGCCGAGGACACGCCGGTGGGCGCCCGGTACTCCCCGAACACCTCGCGCAGCGCCCCGGCCCACTCGCCCGTCGTCACCCCGGCGCGGGCGCACTCCAGGGTGGCGACCATGAGGTTGGTGTCGGTGGCCGCCGCCGCGCGCAACGCGTCGAGGGCGGCGGTGGCGGCAACGTCGTCCCGCTCGGCACGCCACTTCTGCAGGGCCTCCTGCGCGGCGGCCTCGACCGCGGGGTCGACGGTCTGGATGGCGGTGTCCAGGTCGGCGATCAGCGGGTTCTCCTCGGTCGTGGTGAACCGGTTGACCCCCACGACCACGTCGTCGCCGCTCTCCATCCGGCGGCGGCGCTCGGCGAGCGAGCCGACCAGCTGGCCCTTCATGTAGCCGGACTCCACCGCGGCCACCGCACCGCCCATCTCCTGCACCCGGGCCATCTCGGCCCGCGCGCCCTCGACGAGCTCGGCGACCTTGGCCTCCACCACGACCGAGCCGGTGAAGAGGTCCTCGTACTCCAGCAGGTCGGTCTCGAAGGCGAGCACCTGCTGCAGCCGCAGCGACCACTGCTGGTCCCACGGGCGGGGCAGGCCGAGCGCCTCGTTCCACGCCGGCAGCTGCACGGCGCGGGCGCGGGCGTCCCGGGACAGCGTGACGGCCAGCATCTCCAGCACGATGCGCTGCACGTTGTTCTCCGGCTGAGCCTCGGTCAGGCCCAGGGAGTTGACCTGGACGCCGTACCGGAAGCGCCGGTGCCTGGGGTCCTGCACGCCGTAGCGCTCCAGCGTCAGCTCGTCCCAGAGCTGGCCGAAGGCGCGCATCTTGCACATCTCCTCGACGAAGCGCACCCCGGCGTTGACGAAGAAGGACATCCGGGCCACGACCTCGCCGAAGCGCTCCTCGGGGACCTGGCCGGAGTCGCGCACCGAGTCGAGGACGGCGATGGCGGTGCTCAACGCGTAGGCGACCTCCTGCACCGGCGTCGCCCCGGCCTCCTGCAGGTGGTAGCTGCAGATGTTGATCGGGTTCCACTTGGGCATCGTCGTCACGGTGTAGCTGACGACGTCGGTGATCAACCGCATCGAGGGCCCGGGCGGGAACACGTAGGTGCCCCGGGACAGGTACTCCTTGATGATGTCGTTCTGCGTCGTCCCGGCCAGCCGGCTGAGCACCTGGGCCCGGTCGACGCCGGACTCCCCCGCCTCGCCGTCCGCTGCCTGCTCCAGCGCCACGGCCTGGTACAGCGCGAGCAGCCACATCGCGGTGGCGTTGATCGTCATCGACGTGTTCATCTCGCTGAGCGGGATGCCGTCGAAGAGCGCACGCATGTCGCCCACGTGGCTGACCGGCACGCCCACCTTGCCGACCTCGCCCACGGCCAGCTCGTCGTCCGGGTCGTAGCCGGTCTGCGTCGGCAGGTCGAAGGCCACCGACAGACCGGTCTGGCCCTTGGACAGGTTGCGCCGGTACAGCGCGTTGGACTCCTTCGGCGAGGAGTGCCCGGCATAGGTGCGCATGACCCAGGGGCGGTCGCGCTCCGAGGGGGAGGTCGGGAACGGCATGGCGGGAGTGTAGGGGTGTTACCCGCCAGTAGCACTCCCCCGTCCGGGGCTCAGCGGTGGCACACTCGGGTCACAGGTGACCCCGGGCAGCCGGGGCGTGCGACCGGAGGGTGTGCGGGTGTCCATCTCGGCCGGCAGCTTGAACTTCCTCGTCGGACCGGTTGTGGCGCTGCTCATGGTGGGCCTGCTCGCCCTGTTCCTGCGGTGGGCCTTCGGCTCGGGTGCGCCCACGCGTCGCGCGTCCACCCCGGAGGAGGGCCTGCTCACCCGGGTCGCCACGCTGCCCCGCCGCGAGACGGCGCTGGCGCTGCGGGCCGTGCTCTCCGACGCGGGCATCCGCTCGACGATCCGCTTCCCCGCCGCGCACCGGGCCGACGTCCTGGTGTTCCCGGAGGACGCCGCCCGGGCCCGCACTCTCGCCGCCTCCTTCTCCCACGGCGCCTGACCCGCCCGGACCACGCTGTACGCGACCCTCCCGCACTTTCTGTACAGAGAGGGTGCAGGAGGGGAGGTGGCCGCCGACGTCGTCGTCAGGGGCGGGTGGTGCGCTCGATCTGGACGCCGAGGCCGCGCAGCTGACCGACGAAGTCCGGGTAGCCACGGTCGACGTGGTGCACGTCCTGCACCTCGGTCACGCCGTCGGACAGCAGGCCGGCGAGCACCAACCCGGCGCCGGCCCGGATGTCGGTGGCCAGCACCGGGGCGCTGGAGAGCCGCTCCCGGCCGCGGACCACCGCGTGGTGGCCGTCGATGCGCACGTCGGCGCCCAGGCGCACCAGCTCGTTGACGAACATGAACCGGCCCTCGAACACGTTCTCGGTGATCAGCGCCGTGCCGGTGGACACCGCGGCCAGCGCGACCGCCATCGGCTGCAGGTCGGTCGGGAACCCGGGGAACGGCAGCGTGACGATGTCCACGCAGCGCGGCCGCTCGTCCATGGCCACCCGGATGCCGCCCTCGACCTCCTCCACGTGCGCCCCGGCCGAGGCCAGCTTGTCCAGCGGCACCACGAGGTGGTCGGCCACGGCGCGCTCGATGACCACGTCGCCCCGGGTCATCACCGCACCGATCGCCCAGGTGCCGGCGACGATGCGGTCGGGCACCGTCGTGTACCTCACCGGGGACAACGACTCCACGCCCTGCACGGTGAGCGTGGAGGTGCCGGCGCCCTCGATCTGCGCGCCCATGGCGGTGAGCATCGAGCAGAGGTCGACGATCTCCGGTTCCCGGGCCGCGTTGTCGATGACGGTGCTGCCGGTGGCCAGGGCCGCGGCCATGACCAGGTTCTCGGTGGCGCCGACCGACGGGAAGTCCAGCCAGATCGACGTGCCGACCAGCGTGGGCGCGGTGGCGATCAGGAAGCCGTGCTCGCTCACGACGGTGGCGCCGAGCTTCTCCAGCCCGCTGACGTGCATGTCCAACCCGCGCGACCCGATGGCGTCGCCGCCGGGCAGGGCCACCTTCGCCGTCCCACAGCGGGCCACCAGCGGGCCCAGCACGCTGATCGAGGCGCGCATCCGCCGCACCAGGTCGTAGTCGGTCTCGGTGGACGGCGCCTCGGGGACGTCGATCTCCACCACGCCGCTGCCCGAGCCGGTGGGCCGGAACGCCACGGTGCACCCCAACCGGCGCAGCACCTCGCTCATGATCGAGACGTCGAGGATGTCGGGGACCTCCTCGATGGTGGTGCGCCCGGCGGCGAGCAGAGCGGCCGCCATCAGCTTCAGCGAGCTGTTCTTGGCACCCGTCACCCGGACCCGGCCGGTCAGCGCCGTGCCACCGACCACCTCGAAGCACTCCACCCGGTCACCCTACGACGCTCTCCCGACACGCCTCGACGACGAGTGCGCACGCCCCTCGGCCGGCTCGTGCGGGAGCAGTGGCAGTACGGCCACTGCTGCGGGGGCCCGCCGCGAGTGGGAGGACCCCGTCCTCCCACTCGCAGGCTCGGGCGAGCCCGGGGACGGGGCCGGGGGCAGCAGGGTCCCTCACCTACGCTCCGGTCATGACCGTCCGCCTGACCCGCATCTACACGAAGACCGGCGACGAGGGCCAGACCCACCTCGGCGACATGAGCCGGGTCGCCAAGACCGACCGGCGACTGACCGCCTACGCCGACGTCGACGAGGCCAACAGCGTCATCGGGGTGGCGATCGCCGTCGGTGCCCCGGCCGCCCCGGTGGTCGAACTGCTGCGCAGCGTGCAGAACGACCTGTTCGACCTCGGTGCCGACCTCTGCACCCCGCTGGTGTCCGAGCCGGAGTACCCGCCACTGCGGGTCACCCCGGCCTACACCGAGCGGCTGGAGGAGGCCTGCGACAGCTGGAACGCCGAGCTGCCCAAGCTGGACAGCTTCATCCTGCCCGGCGGCACCGCCGCCGGGGCGCTGCTGCACCAGGCGCGCACCGTCGTCCGGCGGGCCGAGCGCAGCGTCTGGGCGCTGATCGAGGTCGATGCCCAGCGGGTCAACGCCGAGCCCGCCCGCTACCTGAACCGGCTCTCGGACCTGCTGTTCATCCTGTCCCGCGTGGCCAACCCGGGCGGGGACGTGCTGTGGGAGCCCGGCGCGCACAGCGGCGTCCACGCCCAGCGGGCCGCCCGGGAGTCCTGAGCCGGCAGCCGAGGGCACCCGGCGCCCTTCCGTACGGCGACGGGTGCCCGCGCCTCAGCGGGTGGCGGGGGGCGCGGACTCGACCCAGGACAGGAACCCGGTCACCGTCGAGGCGTCCATGGCCAGCTCCTGGGCACCCGATGCGGTGCGGCAGGTGAGCACCACGGTGTCCACCGGCAGCGCGAGGTCCTCGTGCGTGGCCCGCCGGCTCTCCTGGACGACGAGCTCGGCACGGCACAGCCGGCGCTGCGGGCGGACCGACAGGGAGACCGCCCGGTACCAGTTGAGGCTGTCCCCGCTGAACCAGGCGACGCCCACCGCCCATCGGGGTGCGCCGCCGGGGCGCAGCCACATGGTGACCGCCCCCAGCCCGGACAGCAGGAAACGCCGGCGCAGCAGGAACGCGACCACGACCGCGACGAGCAGCACGCCCCCGGCAACCAGCACCAGCGTGGTCACCGGGGTCGGCCCTGCTCAGCCGGCGTACGTGGCGCGCTCAGGGCCTCAGGCGTCCTGGCCGGCGGCGCGCAGTCGCGACTGGGCGCGGCGGGCGGCGGCCAGCGACTCGTCGTCGTCGCCGGACTCGGCGTTGCGCAGCGCCGCCCGGGCCCGCTCGACGTCGATGTCGCTGGAGAGCTCGGCGGTCTCGGCGAGGATGGAGACGCCCTTGCCGGTCACCGACAGGAAGCCGCCGTGGGCGGCCACGACCAGGTCCTCGCCGTCGACGACGCGGATGCGGACGACGCCACCCGGTGCCAGCTCGCCGAGCAGCGGGGCGTGGCCGGGGAGCACCCCGATCTCGCCCTCGGTGGTGCGGGCGATGACCATGCTGGCCTCACCGGACCAGATCTTCTTCTCGACAGCCACCAGATCGACCTGCAGGGTCGCCACGACACTCCTCGGGTCCACGATGAGACGGTGCTCAGGTCACCGGTCCGGGCTCCGGACCAGGTGACGGTTCCCGCCCACTCTAGCTGCGCACCGGTGGCGTGCCCCCGGGCGTGTCCCGCCGGACGACTCAGCAGCTGCCCGGCGTGTTGCCGCGCCGGTAGACGAGCGTCCAGCGGCCCAGGCGGACCAGGGGGCGACGCACCGTCGAGGCAGGCGCCCACTCCTCGGTGACGAACCGCTGGCCACCACCCTCGTCCAGCGGACCGAAGGGCGGCCAGGTCCAGTCGAGGTCGTCGGCCGGCGACAGCCCACCGGGCGCCGCCGACTCGGCCGCGTCCACCGGTGCCACGCTGTCGTCCACTGTCGATCTCCCACCGTCGCGCCCGTCGATCAGGCGCCGTCCCGTCATGTTCTGCCGTCCTACCCGCGAACACGGTCCCACACCGGGAAAGTCCACTCTTCCGGGCCAGAACAGGTCACAACCCGGTCACGACCGCACACGACGACGGCCGGGCCACCCCTGGGAGGGCAGCCCGGCCGTCGTCGAACCCCGTGACCCACGGGGGCAGCACTCCGCCGGCCTGCTCAGGAGCCTCCTCGGCCCCCGGACGACCCGGGAGAGCTCCGCCCGACTCCCTCCAGCGGCTCGGCCCCGAGGAACGAGAAGGGCGGAGCCCCCTGGCAACACCAGGAGGGCTCCGCCCGGCCCCGTTCAGAGGCTCGGCCCGAGGAACGAGGGCTGAGGGGAACGGGGTGTTTACTTCTTGAGCTTGGCGGCGTTCCGCTCGAGGTCCTCGAGCCCACCGCACATGAAGAACGCCTGCTCGGGCACGTGGTCGTACTCGCCGGCCGCGACGGCCTTGAACGACTCCAGCGTCTCGCTGAGCGGGACGTAGGAGCCGGGCTGCCCGGTGAAGGCCTCGGCCACGAACATGTTCTGGGAGAGGAACCGCTCGATGCGGCGGGCCCGGTTCACGGTGACCTTGTCCTCCTCACCGAGCTCGTCGATGCCGAGGATCGCGATGATGTCCTGCAGCTCCTGGTAGCGCTGCAGGATCCGCTGCACCTCGCGGGCGGTGTCGTAGTGCTCCTGCCCGACGTACTGGGCGTCGAGGATCCGGCTGGTGGAGTCCAGCGGGTCGACGGCGGGGTAGATGCCCTTCTCCGAGATCGGCCGGCTGAGCACGGTCGTCGCGTCGAGGTGGGCGAACGTGGTGTGCGGCGCCGGGTCGGTGATGTCGTCGGCGGGCACGTAGATCGCCTGCAGCGAGGTGATCGAGCGGCCACGGGTCGAGGTGATCCGCTCCTGCAGCTCGCCCATCTCGTCGGCCAGCGTGGGCTGGTAGCCCACCGCGGACGGCATGCGGCCGAGCAGCGTGGACACCTCGGAGCCGGCCTGCGTGAACCGGAAGATGTTGTCGATGAACAGCAGCACGTCCTGCTGGATCTCGTCGCGGAAGTACTCCGCCATCGTCAGCGCGGACAGCGCGACCCGCAGCCGGGTGCCCGGCGGCTCGTCCATCTGGCCGAACACCAGCGCGGTGGAGTTGATGACGCCGGACTCGGTCATCTCGGTGATGAGGTCGTTGCCCTCACGGGTGCGCTCGCCGACCCCGGCGAACACCGACACGCCACCGAACTCCTGGGCGACCCGGCGGATCATCTCCTGGATGAGCACGGTCTTGCCCACGCCGGCCCCGCCGAACAGGCCGATCTTCCCGCCCTTGACGTAGGGCGTCAGCAGGTCGATGACCTTGATGCCGGTCTCCAGCAGCTCGGTGCGGCCCTCGAGCTGGTCGAACTTCGGCGCGTGCCGGTGGATCGTCCAGTGCGGGGCGTCGGCGCCGTAGCCGGGGGTGTCCAGGCACTCGCCGAGGGCGTTGAAGACGTGGCCGGTGACGGCCTCGCCGACCGGCACGGAGATGGCCGAGCCGGTGTCGCGCACGGGAGCACCCCGGACCAGGCCGTCGGTGGGCGCCATGGAGATCGTGCGGACCACGTTGTCACCCAGGTGCTGGGCGACCTCGAGGGTCAGCGTCTTGCCCATCTCGGCCAGGGTGACCTCGACCTGCAGGGCGTTGAAGAGGTCCGGCATCGCGTCGCGGGGGAACTCGACGTCGACGACGGGCCCGGTGACCCGGACGACGCGGCCGGTGCCGGTCTGGGTGCTCGTTCGGTCCTCGGTGACGGTCATCTGTACAGCTCTCCTGCCCTCGGGCGCCTGCGCCCAGGTCGACTCTCGGGTCTGGTGGTCGTGTCTCGATGGTCCCCCACCCCGGCGGCGCGTGCCGCCGGGGTGGGGGGCGTGCTAGTTGTCCGAACCTGCGGTGACCAGCGCGTCGGCACCGCCGACGATCTCGCTGATCTCCTGGGTGATCTCCGCCTGCCGGGCGGCGTTGGCCTGGCGGGACAGGTTCTTCGCCAGCTCCTCCGCGTTGTCCGAGGCCGACTTCATCGCGCGGCGTCGCGACGCCGACTCCGATGCGGCCGACTCGAGCATCGCCGCGTAGATGCGGGTGGTGATGTACTTCGGCAGCAGGGCGTCGAGCAGTGCCTCCGCCGAGGGCTCGAACTCGTAGGAGGTCGGGACCTCCGAGCGGCTGTTCCCGGCGGCGGCGTCCGCGCGCTCGTCGTCGAACTGCTCCACCTCCTCGACCTCCAGGGGCGCCATCCGCTTCGCGACGGGCACCTGGGCGAGCAGGGAGCGGAACTCGGTGTAGACGATGTGCAGCTCGTCGACGCCGAGGACGCCGTCGGCGCCCCCGCCGCCCGCGTCGTCGTCGTCCAGGCCGGCGGTGAACGACTCGATGAGCGTGCTGCCCACCCGCTGCGCGTCCTCGTAGCCGGGCTGCTCGGAGAAGCCGGTCCAGCTGTCCTCGACCTGACGGTCACGGAAGCGGTAGTACGTCTCGCCCTTGCGGCCGACGACGTACAGCACCGGGTCCTTGCCCTCGTTGCGCAGCAGGCCGAGCAGCTCCTCGGTGCGGCGCAGGACGTTCACGTTGTACGACCCGGCGAACCCGCGGTCGGACGTGATCACCAGCACCGCCACCCGCCGAGGCTGGTCCCGCTCGGTGAGCAGCGGGTGGTCCAGGCTCGCCGAGCCGGCCAGCGCGGAGAGCACGCGGGTGATCTCGCGGGCGTAGGGCTTGGAGGCCTCCACCCGGGCCTGGGCGCGCACGATGCGCGCACCGGCGATCAGCTCCTGCGCCGAGAAGATCTTCTTCGTCGACCGGGTGGAGCGGATGCGCCGGCGCAGCGCGCGGAGGGAACCGGCCATGTCAGTTGGCCCGCTTGACCTGGACGCGCTCCTGGCCGCGGTCGCCCGCCGCCATGGCCTCGACCGGCTCGTCCTGCACGAGGGACTCGTCGTCGCTGGTGCGGTACTGGCCCATGAACGTCTCGACCGCGCGCTCGAGGCTGCTCACGGTGTCGTCCTCCAGCTTGCCCGAGCTGCGGATCGAGTCGAACACGACGTTGTCGCCGCGGCCGATGAACTCCAGGAACTCGCGCTCGAAGCGGCGGACCTCCGGCACCGGGACCTTGTCCAGCTTGCCGGTGGTGCCCAGCCACAGCGAGACGACCTGCTTCTCCACCGGGTACGGCGAGAACTGGCCCTGCTTGAGCAGCTCGACCAGTCGCTGGCCGCGGTCCAGGGTGGCCCGGGAGGAGGCGTCCAGGTCCGAGGAGAAGGAGGAGAACGCCTCCAGCTCGCGGAACTGGGCCAGGTCCAGGCGGAGCCGGCCGGCGACCGAGCGCATCGCCTTGACCTGCGCCGAACCACCGACGCGGGACACCGAGATGCCGACGTTGATGGCCGGGCGCACACCGGAGTTGAAGAGGCTGGTCTCCAGGAAGATCTGCCCGTCGGTGATCGAGATGACGTTGGTCGGGATGTAGGCCGACACGTCGTTGCCCTTGGTCTCCACCAGCGGCAGGCCGGTCATCGACCCGCCACCGAGCTCGTCGGAGAGCTTCGCGCAGCGCTCGAGCAGCCGCGAGTGCAGGTAGAACACGTCGCCCGGGTAGGCCTCGCGACCCGGCGGGCGGCGCAGCAGCAGCGAGACGGCGCGGTAGGCCTCGGCCTGCTTGGACAGGTCGTCGAAGACGATGAGGACGTGCTTGCCCTCGTACATCCAGTGCTGGCCGATGGCCGAGCCGGTGTAGGGGGCGATGTACTTGAAGCCGGCGGGCTCGGAGGCGGGTGCGGCGACGATGGTCGTGTACTCCATCGCGCCGGCGTCCTCGAGGGCCGCGCGGGTGGCGGCGATCGTCGAGCCCTTCTGGCCGACCGCGACGTAGATGCAGCGCACCTGCTGGGCCGGGTCGCCGGTCGCCCAGGCCTGCTTCTGGTTGATGATCGTGTCGATCGCGATGGCCGACTTGCCGGTCTGCCGGTCACCGATGATCAGCTGACGCTGACCGCGCCCGATGGGCGTCATGGCGTCGACGGCCTTGAGGCCGGTCTGCATCGGCTCCTTCACCGACTGGCGCTGCACCACGGTGGGCGCCTGCAGCTCCAGCGCGCGGCGCTCGGTGGCCGCGATCGGGCCGGCGCCGTCGATCGGGTTGCCCAGCGGGTCGACGACACGGCCGAGGAAGGCGTCACCGACGGGCGCGGAGAGCACCTCGCCGGTGCGGCGCACGGTCTGGCCCTCCTCCAGCGACGCGAAGTCACCGAGGATGACGACGCCGATCTCGCGGACGTCGAGGTTCAGCGCCAGGCCGCGGACGCCGCCCTCGAACTCGAGCAGCTCGTTGGTCATGACCGAGGGCAGGCCCTCGACCCGGGCGATGCCGTCTCCGGCCTCGGTGACGATCCCGACCTCTTCCCGGGACACGTCCGGCTTGTAGTCGGTGACGTAGTTCTGGATCGCACTGCGGATCTCGTCTGCGGAGATCGTCAGCTCGGCCATGGTGGCGTCCTCTTCCCTGCTCAGGTCTGTCAGTGAGTGCACGCGCGGTGCGGCGCTGGGGTGGTGCGGCGGTGCAGGTGGGTCAGCCGGCCAGCCGTCGTCCGGCCTCGTCGAGACGGTGGGCGACGCTGCCGTCGATGACCTCGTCCCCGACCCGGATGACCAGCCCGCCGAGCACCTCACGGTCGACGGCGATCTGGAGACCCACCGGCCGGCCGTACATGCGCTCGAGCAGACCGGCCAGGCGCTGCTCCTGCTCGGGGCTGAGCGGGACGGCGCTGGTGATGTGCGCGACCGAGCGGCCACGCCGGCTGGAGGCCAGCTCGGAGAGCCGCTCCACCGAGTTCTCCGCGTTGTGCACGTGCGGGCTGGTGAGGGAGTTCCGCACCAGGCGCTCGGTGACCGGGCTCACCCGGCCGCCGAGCAGGCGGTCGAGCAGGACGGTCTTGCCCTCGCGGGAGGCCGAGCGGTCGCCGAGCAGGCGGGTCAGCTCCGGGTCGCCGCCGATGATCCGGCCGAACCGGAACAGCTCGTCCTCGACGCTGTCGAGCTCCCCGCGCTGCTCGGCGGCGTCCAGGGCCGCCTCGCGGGCGAGGGTCTCGGTGGCCTCGACCAGGTCCAGCGGGCGGGACCAGCGGGCCCGCGCCACCGCCTGGACGACCTCGAGGGTGCCGGCCGAGACCTGCTGGCCGAGCAGCCGCTGGACCAGGCCCGCGCGGTCCTCCGGCCGTGCCGACGCGTCGGCCAGCGCTCGGCGCAGCGTGGGCTGGCCGTCGAGCAGGTGGGCCACGGCGAACAGCTCGTCGGCGAGTGCGAGCAGGGCGTCGCCGCCCTGACCCGCGGCGACGGCGTCGAGGCGGGTGCGCGCCTCGACGATCGCCGCGCGACTGGAGGCGTCCATCAGGCGGGAGCCCCCGGCGTGTACGCCGTCGCGCCGGTGCTGCCACCCGTGGACCCGGAGGGGGTGCCGGCGGGTGCACCGGAGGTGCTGGCGCTCATGGAGCCGAGCTCGTCGAGGAAGCGGTCGACGGTGCCCCGACGGCGGGCGTCGTCCTCGAGGGACTCCCCGACGACCCGGCCGGCCAGCTGGACGGCCATGGTGCCGATCTGGCCGCGCAGCTCGTTGACGACCTGCTGCCGGGAGGCTGCCAGCTGCTCCTCGCCGCGGGCGACGATGCGGGCGGACTCCTCCTGGGCCTGGGCGCGCAGCTCCTCGAGGATCTGCTGGCCCTCGGCCCGGGCGGTGTCGCGGATCTGCGCCGCCTCGTTGCGTGCCTCGGCGAGCTGGGCGCGGTACTGCTCCAGCGATGCCTTGGCCTCGGCCTGCATGGCCTCGGCCCGCTCCATGCCGCCCTCGATCGCGTCCCGTCGGGCCACGAAGGCCTTCTCGAACTGCGGGGCGACGAACTTCATCACCACGAAGGCCAGCACCCCGAAGGCGATGAACCCGATGATGATCTCGCCGACCGGCGGGATCAGCGGGTTCGAGCTCTCCGCTGCGATGTTGATCATGCGCTCAGTGTCCCTGTCTCGAGGCGAGGCGACGCGACTCGGCGGTGGATCAGTAGATGAAGGGGGCGACGAAGCCGATGAGGGCCAGCGCCTCGGAGAGGGCGAACCCGAGGAAGGCGTAGGTACGCGTCAGGCCGGCCGACTCGGGCTGGCGGGCGGTGGCCTGGATGTAGGCGGCCCACACGATGCCGACACCGATGCCGGGGCCGATGGCGGCGAGGCCGTATCCGACCGAGCCGATGTCGCCGGTGAGCTCTGCGAGAACCTCGTTCATTGCGGGGTGTTCCTCCTGTGTCGTCGCCCGGCGGGGCGCCGGGCGGCTTGCGGGGTCCTGCGGTGGTGCGGTCCTGGGGGGCCGGTGAGGCCGCGGGCCGGTCAGGCCCGGGTGGCGCGGCTCAGTGCTCGGCCTCGAGCGAGGCGTTGAGGTAGGTGCCCATCAGCACGGTGAACACGTAGGCCTGCAGGATGATCACCAGCAGCTCGAAGAACGTCATCACGATCGCCATCAGCGCCGAGATCGGGCCGAAGACGGCGGAGAAGTTGCCGACCTGGAACAGGTAGACAGCGCCGAGGGAGAACACCACCAGCAGCATGTGGCCGGCGAACATGTTGGCGAAGAGCCGGATGGCCAGGGTCACCGGCCGCACGACGAAGTTCTGCAGCACCTCGATGGGCGTGACCAGCACGTACATGTAGCCGGGCACGCCCGGCAGGAAGAAGATGTCCTTGAAGTACTTCGCTGCGCCCTGCTCGCGGATGCCCACGTAGATGTAGAGGACGTAGCAGATGATCGCGAGCACGACCGGGAAGGCGAACTTGCTCATCGGCGAGATCTGCGCCAGCGGCACGATCGCCATGAAGTTGTTCGCCAGGATGAAGAAGAACAGCGAGGCCAGGAACGGCGCGAAGGGCACGCCCTTGGGGCCGACCACGTCGCGGGCGATCCCGTCCCGGACGAGGGAGTAGCCGCTCTCCCCGGCGAACTGGAGCCGCCCGGGCACGATCGAGGCCTTGCGGGAGGAGAAGTAGAGGAACGCCGTCATGGCCAGCGTCGCCACCCAGAGGATCAGCGTGATCCGGGTGATCTCGAAGTCGATCCCGAGGAGCGAGAACCGGGCGATGGCCTCGGGGAAGAACTCACCGAGGCCAGGAGCCTGGAAGCCCGTGTCGCCGCTGTCGCTCTCCACAGCGAGCACGTTCCCGAGCGCGATGGCGCTGGAGGTCACCGTTGTCCCTTCTGCGTCTGGTTCCCGGGCACCGGCCGGTTCCGTCGTGTGCCCGAGGTCGTGCGGGCGCCGGACCCGGGGACCGGGTCAGGGGCGCCGTACCGCTTGACCACCATGAAGATGGCCAGTGCCATGCCGACGAGCACGCCCACCGGGAAGAACAGGGTGATGCCCAGCCAGTTGTCGAGGAGCCAGCCGATCCCACCCCACACGGCCATGCCGGAGACCATGGTCCCGACGACCGCGTAGCCGATCTCCGCCCCGTTGGTGGACGGGTGGGCCGACCGGGCAGGTGGACGCCGAGCGGCTCCGCGGGTGGAGGTGTCGTCGGCCATCGCGAGGGGACACTATCAGCCCTGTTTCCGCGGGATGTCGGGCCAGGGCCGCGGGCGGCTCAGCCCCCGGACGGCGGTGACGGCGGCGGTGCCTGCGATGACTCTCCGGGCGCGACCGGCCGCACGCCACCCTCTCCCGCCCGGTCCAGCAAGGGACGGTCGGCGGCCGGCGGGGCCGGCGGGGGCACGTAGTAGAGCTGCCGGGTCCAGACCCAGCGCAGCTGCACACCGCTCCAGGCCAGGGCGCCGACCACCACGGTCCAGGCGACCGCGCGACGGTCGAGCCACCCGTCCACCGGCAGGGCGTTGAGCAGCGAGAACAGCACCAGCGCCTTGACGAAGAACATGCCCAGGGCAGCCGGCAGGGTGAACGTGTCGTCGATCTTCCCCGCCCAGGCCACGACCAGGCCGGACAGGCAGAAGAACGCGGTGACCACCGCTGCCCCCAGCAGCACGCCCCACGCCTGCGGCCACCCGGCGACGACCGCGACCACCGGCACGGCCACCACGGTGAGCACCAGCGCTGTCAGCGCGCCCACCCGCAGGAAGGACAGGTCCCAGGGGGCGTCACTGCGCGGACCCGCGCTGCCCGGGCGGGGCGGGGAGGAGGGGCTCACGGGGTGAGCCTGCCAGCCGGGGCAGGCGTGGGCGCCGGGGGCGGTGGCGGAGCAGGCCGCGGCGGCACGGGCAGCGGGAGCCCGCGCTCGGCGGCCGCCCGCTGCTCGCGCTCGTACCGGGCGCTCGGGTGGGCCATCCGGCTGCGGGTGCGCTGGGCCTCGATCTCGGCCAGCCGCTGCGCGCGGGCGGCGCGCCCGGCCCGCGGGCTGAGCACGCTGACCACGCCGACGACCAGCAGCACGGCGACGACGACCAGCACCTCCGCGGTGCCCCCGGTGATGCTCAGCGCCACCGCGCCGAAGCTGAGCAGCGCCGCCCAGAAGTACATGATCAGCACGGCACGGCGGTGCGAGTGGCCGATGGCCAGCAGCCGGTGGTGCAGGTGCATCTTGTCCGGGGAGAACGGCGACTGGCCCTTGCGGGTGCGCCGCACGACCGCCATCACCAGGTCGATGAACGGGATGAACAGGATGGCGATCGGCACCAGCAGGGGCAGCGCCAGCGGCAGCACGCTCGCCGCGGAGTCGAAGGACTGCGGGTCGACCCGGCCGGTCGCCGACACCGCAGCCGCGGACAGCATCAGCCCGACCAGCATGGAGCCGGAGTCGCCCATGAAGATGCGCGCCGGGTTGAAGTTGTGCGGCAGGAACCCCAGGCACGCACCGGCCAGCACCGCCGTCAGCAGGGCCGGGGAGCTGGCCACGTCGTCGTACCCGGTGAGCCCGAGGTTGTAGCTGTAGGCGAAGAACGCCAGCGCGGCGATCGCCGAGACACCGGCAGCCAGCCCGTCCAGCCCGTCGATGAAGTTCAGCGCATTGACGACCATCACGGTGAGCAGGATGGTCACCGGGACGCCGACGTCCGGGCCCAGGACGAGGGTGCCGATGTCGGCGACCGGCAGGAAGAGGAAGGCCAGCTGCACGCCCAGCAGCACCATCACCCCGGCCGAGGCGATCTGGCCGGTCAGCTTGGTGAGCGCGTCGAGGCCGAAGCGGTCGTCCAGCAGGCCGAGCAGGCAGATCAGCCCGCCGGCGATGAGCACCGCGATCGTCTGGCTGTTCAGCTCGAAGGTGCGGCGCAGCGCCGGCAGCTGGTGGGCGACCAGCATGGCCGCCGCCACCCCGAGGTACATCGCCACGCCCCCGCCGCGAGGCGTCGGGATCACGTGCACGTCACGGTCCCGGACGGCGGCCATCAACTTCAGCCGGATCGCCAGCATCCGCACCACCGGGGTGGCCAGGAAGGTGACCAGCGCCGCGGTGAGCAGGACGACGGCGTACTCGCGCACGGCTCAGCTGCCCACGGCGGGAGCAGGACGGGCGAGCACCCGCCCACGGTATCCCGGCCACCGGCTCACCTGGCGGCGCCGTCCCGACGAGCCCGAGCCCCTGACGGCCCCGTCGCAGGGGCCCGCACTGAGCTTGCGAAGGGTGGGGGGCGACGGGGTCCTTCCTTCAGTCGTCGGTGAGCGCCGGCACGACCTCCTGCAGCCGGGCCAGCGACACGGCGCCCACCCGCAGCAGCCGTGGCGCGGGGCCGGTGCAGTCGACGATCGTGCTGGCACCGGAGCCACCGCGGGCACCGCCGTCCAGCAGGACGGCCGCGCGGGTGCCCAGCTGCTGGTCGGCCTCGGCCGCCGACGTCGCGGCCGGCCGGCCGGAGCGGTTCGCGCTGGACACGGCCAGCGGGCCGGTGCGGCGCAGCAGCTCGCGGGCGAGGTCGTCGTCCGGCAGCCGGACGGCGACGGTGCCCTCGGAGTCGCCGAGGTCCCAGGCCAGCGACGGCGCGTGCTCCAGCACCAGCGTCAGCCCGCCCGGCCAGAACGCCTCGGCCAGGTCGTGCGCGACGGGTGGGATGACGGTCACCAGGCCGGCCAGGGTGGAGGCCTCCCCCACCAGCACGGGCACCGGCATGGCCCGGCCGCGGTTCTTGGCGGTCAGCAGCCGGGTGACGGCCGCCGGGGTGAAGGCGTCGGCAGCCACGCCGTAGACGGTGTCGGTGGGCAGGAGCACGAGGTCACCGGCGGCGATGGCCGCCGCGGCGGCGTCCAGGCCGGCGGCGCGCTGGTCGGGGTCGGAGCAGTCGTAGGTGTCGGCCACGAGCAGCGAGTCTCCCCCATCGCGCCGCGGCGGTCGGCGGCGCCGTCCCCGCGGCGGGCGGGCACCCGTCTCCCGGGGCGTGGGATCAGGCTCGGCGGGTGCCGGTGGTGAAGCGTGGGCGGCCGGCCAGGTCGGGGTGGTCGGCGACGTCGGTCCACCGGCCGTGGGCGCGCACCAGCGCCGGCAGCGAGCCGCCCTGGGCGTCGGCGTGCTCGATCGCCAGCCGGCCGCCGGGCCGCAACAGCCGGGCTGCGGTGTCCAGCAGCCCCCGGACGACGTCCAGGCCGTCCGGCCCGCCCCAGAGCGCCATCGGTGGGTCGTGGTCGGCCACCTCGCGGGGCAGCCGGGCGTCGTCGGGCACGTAGGGCGGGTTGGAGACGACCAGGTCGACGGTGCCGTCGAGGTCGGTGAGCAGGGCGGGGTCGGTCATGTCGCCGGCGAGCACCTCGACCGGGGTGTCCCCGGCGGCGCTGCGCCGCTCGGCGTTGTGCCGGGTCCAGCCGATGGCCTCCGGGTCGCGCTCGACGGCGGTGACCTGGGCGCCCGGGTGCTCGTGCGCGACGGACAGCGCGATCGCCCCGGACCCGCTGCCCAGGTCGACGACCCGCGGCCGGTCGGTGCCGGCCAGCTGCTCCAGGGCCCAGCCGGCGATCTGCTCGGTCTCCGGCCTGGGCACGAAGACCCCGGGCCCGACGGCGAGCTCCAGGTGCCGGAAGGCCGCGGTGCCGGTGAGGTGCTGCAGCGGCACCCGGTCCGCGCGCTGGTCGAGCAGGGCGGCGAACCGGGTGGCCACGTCGTCCGGCACGTCGTCGAGGGTGACCAGCCGGGCGCGGGCCACGCCGAGGCAGTGCGCGAGCAGCAGCTCGGCGTCGACCCGCGGGGACTCCACCCCGGCCTCGGTGAGCCGGCGGGCCGCCTCGCGCAGCAGCTCGCGGGCGGGACGGTGCCCGGGGCTCAGCTGCCGGCCCCGTGCGAGGCGAGCAGCTCGGCGGTGTGCGCCGCGGTCAGCGCGTCGATCACCGGGTCGAGCTCCCCGTCGAGCACGGCGTCCAGGTTGTGCGCCTTGAAGCCGACCCGGTGGTCGGAGATCCGGTTCTCCGGGAAGTTGTAGGTGCGCACGCGCTCGCTGCGGTCGACGGTGCGCACCTGGCTGCGGCGGGCGTCCGAGGCGCTGGCCGCGGCGTCCTCACGAGCGGCGGCGAGCAGCCGGGAGCGCAGCACCCGCAGCGCGGACTCCCGGTTCTGCAGCTGGCTCTTCTCGTTCTGCGAGCTGACCACGGTGCCGGTGGGCAGGTGGGTGATCCGGACGGCGGAGTCGGTGGTGTTGACGCTCTGCCCACCCGGCCCGGAGGAGCGGAAGACGTCGATGCGCAGGTCACCGGGGTCGACCTGGACGTCGACCTCCTCGGCCTCGGGCAGCACCAGCACGCCGACGGCGGAGGTGTGGATGCGGCCCTGGCTCTCGGTGACCGGCACACGCTGCACGCGGTGCACGCCGCCCTCGAACTTCAGCCGGGACCAGATGCCCTCGTCGCTGCGGGAGCGCACCGCGACCGCGACGTCCTTGTAGCCACCCAGCTCGGCGTCGACCGCCTCCAGCACCTGGGTGGCCCAGCCGCGACGCTCGGCGTAGCGCAGGTACATCCGCAGCAGCTCCCCGGCGAACAGTGCGGACTCCGCGCCGCCCTCCCCCGCCTTGATCTCGAGGATGACGTCCTTCTCGTCGTCGGGGTCCTTGGGCAGCAGCTGCTCCTGCAGGCGCTCGGTGAGCACCGCGATCTCCGCCTCCAAGGACTGCGCCTCGGCGGCGAAGGAGGCGTCCTCGGCGGCGAGCTCGCGGGCCGCGGACAGGTCGGCGCGGGCGGCGTCCAGGGCGCGGGTCGTCTCCACCACCGGCGCGAGCTGGGCGTACCGGCGGCCGAGCCGGCGGGCGCGGGCCTGGTCGGCGTGCACCGCGGGGTCGGCGAGCTCTGCCTCCAGCGAGGCGTGCTCGGACAGCAGGCCGGCGAGCCGGTCCGGCCCGACGTCGGTGCTGCTGCTCACGACAACCCCCTCACTTGAGCCCGAAAGAGTCACGGGGACTTGAGCCCGAAAAAGTCACGGTGGCTGGACACGGCGACGGCGCCCGCTCCACCGCGAGGGTGGGGCGGGCGCCGTCGAGGGTGCTACTTGGCGTCGGCGCCGGCGCGCTTGCCGAACCGCTTCTCGAAGCGGGCGACGCGACCGCCGGTGTCCAGGATCTTCTGCTTGCCGGTGTAGAAGGGGTGGCAGGCAGAGCAGACCTCGACGTTCAAGGTGCCGTTCGGTGCCGTGCTGCGCGTGGTGAAGGTGTTGCCACACCCGCAGGTCACGGTGGTCTCGTGGTAATCGGGGTGGATGCCGGTCTTCATCGCTGACTCGCCTCTTCTGGTCTGTGTCGGTGCGTCTGGTCGAACGCCGGTCCCGGTGGGCTTGTTCCACCGGGAGGCGGGAGCATCGTGGCCCAGCCCGCGACGGACCAGCATCCCAGAACCCGATGCACCCCGCCGCAGCGCCCCCCGGTCGGCCCCGCTGCAGGGCCCCGCCGCGTGCGGAGCGCGTGGCGGGGGGCAGCGGGGTCCTTCATCAGTCGCTGTTGCCGGGTCCCGGCGTCGTCTTCTGGATCTGCATGAGGAACTCGACGTTGGTACGGGTCTTGCGCAGCCGGTCGAGCAGCAGCTCGATGGCCTGCTGGGGCTCCAGCGCAGCCAGCACCCGGCGGAGCTTGATCACGATGGCGAGCTCGTCGGGCGACATCAGGATCTCCTCCTTGCGGGTGCTGGAGGCGTTGACGTCGACCGCGGGGAAGACCCGCTTGTCCGCCAGCCGGCGGTCCAGCTTGACCTCGGCGTTGCCGGTGCCCTTGAACTCCTCGAAGATCACCGTGTCCATCGTCGACCCGGTCTCGACCAGCGCCGAGGCGATGATGGTGAGCGAGCCGCCGTTCTCGATGTTGCGGGCGGCCCCGAGGAAGCGCTTGGGCGGGTACAGCGCGGTCGAGTCGACGCCACCGGACAGGATGCGCCCGCTGGCGGGGGCCGCCAGGTTGTAGGCGCGGCCCAGCCGGGTGATCGAGTCGAGCAGCACGACGACGTCGTGGCCCATCTCCACCAGCCGCTTGGCCCGCTCGATGGAGAGCTCGGCCACGGTGGTGTGGTCGGTCGCCGGCCGGTCGAAGGTCGAGGCGATGACCTCGCCCTTCACCGAGCGCTGCATGTCGGTGACCTCTTCGGGCCGCTCGTCGACGAGCACCACCATGAGGTGCACCTCGGGGTTGTTCGTGGTGATCGCGTTGGCGATCGCCTGCAGCACCATGGTCTTGCCGGCCTTGGGCGGGCTCACGATCAGGGCCCGCTGGCCCTTGCCGATCGGCATCACCAGGTCGAGCACCCGGGTGGTGAGCAGGTTCTGCTCGGTCTCCAGCCGCAGGCGGTCCTGCGGGTAGAGCGGCGTCAGCTTGTGGAACTCCGGCCGGTTGCGGGCCTGCTCGGGGTCCAGGCCGTTGACCGAGTCCAGCCGCACCATCGCGTTGTACTTGTCCTTGCGCTCGCCCTCGCGGGGCTGGCGCACGGCACCGGTGACGGCGTCGCCGCGGCGCAGGCCGTAGCGGCGCACCTGCGACAGCGACACGTACACGTCGTTGGGCCCGGTCAGGTAGCCCGACGTCCGGACGAACGCGTAGTTGTCCAGCACGTCGAGGATGCCGGCGACGGGCAGCAGGACGTCGTCCTCGCTGACGGTCGGCTCGCCCTGGTCGAAGCGGTCGCGGTTGCCGCCGCCGGGGCCGTTGGCCCCGCGCCGGTTCCGGTCCCGGTACCGGCGCCCGCGCCGGCGGCCGTTGGCGTCGAACTCGTCGTCGTCCTCGGTGTCGTTGGGGTTCGGGCCGACGTCGCGGCCGGCGTTGCGGCCGCCCCGGTCGGCCTGGCCCCGGTCGGCCTGGCCCCGGTCGTTCTGGCTGCGGTCGTTCGGACCACCCCGGTCGGCCTGGCCCCGGTCGCTCTGACCCCGGTCGCTCTGACCCCGGTCGTATTGGCCCCGGTCGGCCTGACCCCGGTCTGCCTGGCCGCGACCGTTCCGGTCGCCGCCGTTGCGGTCGCCACCGTCGCGGGCCGCACCGCTGCGGTCGTTGCCGCCACGGTCGCCGTCCCGCGCGGAGCGGTCGGCGTCGCG